>JAHBWD010000034.1 GCA_019637175.1 Labilithrix sp.
GACGGCGCTCTTCTTCGCGAGCGCGAGCTCGAGGGAGCGATCGCGATCGAACGCGACCGACGTCGACTTCGGATCGTAGCCTTCGGCCTCGGCGCGAACCTCGTGCAGCGTCGACTCGCGCGCGATCCGAACGCGGTGCGGGTTGCCCGAGACGGGTTGACCGTCGATGAAGATCTTCGCCGAAGGCGGCGACGCCGAGATGTCGATCGCGATCTCTTCGGCGGCGCGCGCCGCGCTCGCGGAGGCCTGCGGCGTGACCGGCGGATCGGGCGTCGCGGGAGGATCGACGCGCGTCGTCGCGATCGCCGGCGCCGGCTCCGGCCTCGTCGCGACCACGCCGGCCACGCCCGCGACGGCCGCGAGCGCCGCGGCGACGAGGTAGATCGCACGGCGGCTCCCCGCATTGCGCGGCGGTACGCCGGCCACCTCCACGACCCCTCCTGCCCCAGAGATCGTGCTGAGGCTCGGGACCTTCGGCGCGCGCAGGCTGCCGAGCTGGATGCGCGGCAGCTCGAGCGAGCTGTCCGTCTCCATGCCTCCGTCCGGCGGAACGAGGCTCGGCAGCGCCGACTCCGACTCGTCGCGGCTCGCCGCCTTGCTGAGGACGCCGCGCAGCTCCTCGCGATCGTCTTTGAAGAGCGCGGTCACCACGAGGCTCACCTCGCGCGCAGACGCGCGCAGATCGAGCTTCGCGCACGCGACCTCGAGCGCCTCGAGCATCGAAGCCGCCGACGACCAGCGATCGGCGGGATCGCGCTCCATCGCCTTCGTGCAGATCGCGTCGAGCTCCGGAGGCACCGAGGGATCGACCGATCGCGGCGCGGGCAAGCGCTCGGTGCCGAGCAGCGAGGTGAGCACCTGCACCTCGGTGACGCCCTCCCACAGTCTCTGGTTCGTCAGGAGCTCCCAGAGGATCACGCCCGCGGAGAAGACGTCGGCGCGGCCGTCGAGCTTCGCGCCCGCGTGCACCTGCTGCGGCGCCATGTACGCGACCTTGCCCTTGAACGTCCCTGCGCGCGTCTCCGCCTCCGAGCTCGCGTGCTTGGCGACGCCGAAGTCGACGAGCTTCGCGACGCCCGCGTAGGTCACGACGACGTTCTGGGGCGAGACGTCACGATGGATGACCGAGAGCGGATTGCCCTCGTGATCCTCGAGCGTGTGCGCGTAGTGCAGCGCGGAGAGGACCTCGCAGAGGACGTGGAGCCCGACGCGGCGCGCGAGCGGCTGCCCCGTCTTCGCGGCGCGCGACCGGAGGCGCGAGAACGACTGGCCCTCGATGTACTCCATGACGAGGAAGGGCCCGCCCGCGTCTTTGCCCACCTCGAACGTCTGCACGATGTTCGGATGGTTGAGGCGCGCGCAGAGGCGCGCCTCGTCCTGGAACATCTTCTCGACCTCGACGTCGCGCTGGCCTTCCTTCTTCAGGCGCTTCACGACCGCGAGCTTCTGAAAGCCGCCGTCGCCGGACTTGGCGAGGTAGACGTCGGCCATGCCGCCGCCGCCCAGCTGAGCGATGAGTTGATACTTCCCTACGAACGTGCGAGCGGGCATACCGACCGTCAGGGTGGGTTAGCCCCCGACGATACGACCGTACCGAAGGGCCGCCGCGAGGCGCAACGGCGGCCTTCTTACGGCGTAAAATCGGTGGGACGGCCGCGCACACGGCGCGCGTCGTTTCGAAGCGAGCGACTCAGTCCGTCGCGTCGGCGAGCGCGCTGGTCAGCGCACTGACCAGCGCGAGCCCTTCCACGCGCACCTCCTGGGTGACGCGCTGGACGGCCGGACGCTGACCGATCGGGCTCGCGAGGATCGACGCGCTCGCGGCCGCCGAGGCGATGAACGCACACAGGAAGAGCGGCCAGCGCGGGTACGCCTTGCCCTTCGCCTTCGTCGCGGGCGTCGCGTCGACCTTGGCGGCGGTCGCGACGATCGCGCTCGCCGAAGGGATGACGTCGCTCTGCGTGAGGACGACGACGTCGCGGCGCGCCGCCGAAAGCGGCAGCGGCGGGAGGATCGGATCGTCGTCGAGGTGCGCCGCCTCGCGGACGCTCTTCAGGCATGCCTCGATCAAGAGCCCGGTCTCGCTCTGGAAGGAATCACACGCTGCGCTCATGCTCGCTCCCGCGCCGAGCGATCCGCTCGGCTCTTCTGGACGCGCGCGCGGACGCGCGCTGGGTGCCCTCGCTCGAGCATGGGCCGTGCCCGCGCGTCGCCGTGGAAACGCCAGCGATTCCGTGACGCGCGTTGCGGCTGGCCGCCCTCATCCCGGGTCGCGAACGGCTCAGAGACCTGCCCGCAGACGCGGGGATTTTCCCTCGGTGGTGCGCCTCGGACTCAGAGCCAGCCGTTGTCTTCGTACCACTTCGCCGTCGCGCGCGCGCCGTCGACGAAGCCCATCTCGGGCTCCCACTGGAGATCGCTCCGCGTCTTCGCGCTCTCGCACACCCAGTGGTGGCTCAGCATCGTGATCTTCTCGCGCGTCAGCATGACGGCCTTGTTGCGAACCTTGCCGTACGCCTCGACGCCCACGCACGCGAGGCGGAAGAGCGGGAACGGGATGCCGACGCGAAGGAACGGCGTCGTGCCGAGGACCTCGGGCAAGAGCTCGCCCCACGCGCGCGCCATGCTCTTCGGCTCGCCGTCGTCGACGAAGTAGACGCTGCCGCTCGGCAGATCGGCGTGGATCGCCTGGATGCAGGCGCGCGCGCAGTCGGGCGCGTAGGTGTAGCAGCCGAGCATCTCGCCCTTGCCGATGACCGGATACTGGCGGCGACGCACGGCGCGGAACGCCTCGAGGAACTCGACGTCGCGAGGACCGTAGATCCCGGCGGGACGGAGGATCACGATCGGGAGCTTGTCTTTGCGCGCGAGGCACTCCTTCTCGGCGGCGAGCTTCGATCGCCCGTAGGTCGTGACGGGGTGCTCCTGCGAGGGCGGCACCGGCTTGCCGTCGAGCGACGGACCGCACGCCTCGAGGCTCGAGATGTGCACGAAGCGAACGAGGTTCGGCGCGTGCTCGATCGCGGCGTCGAGCAGGTTCGTCGTTCCCGCGGCGTTGCACTGGAAGAACTCCGCTTCGTTCTTCGCCTTCACGAGCCCCGCGGAGTGCACGACCGCGTCGACGCCCTTCATCGCCTCGTCGACGCTCTTGCGATCCTCGACGGTGCCTTCGGCGAGCTCGACGTTCTCGAGCGTCGAGAGGAACTTGCGATTGGAGCTCTTGCGCACGAGGGCGCGCACGGTGTGCCCCGCCTTCGAAAGCTGCTCGGCGACGTGGCTCCCCAGAAATCCGCTTCCACCCGTGACGAGGACTCGCATGGGCGCGTGATCTGCCAGATTTCGGCAGAAGGTCAACGCCCGCGCGCGTTCAGGAGCTCAGGAGACGAGATCCTTCGCGAACACGCGGTACGTCTTGTACCGCTTGGCGCCCATCATCTTGATGCCGGTGTTGACCGCGGAGTTGTCTTCGAGCGTCCAACCGAGCTCGCCCCAGCTCATGCCGGCGCGGCGGCCGCCTTCGTTCATCTCGGCGTACAAGAAGAGGGAGAGGCCGGCGTACTTCCTCTGGAGGCGGAACTTCTTCCGGATACCGAGGATGAGGAGGCGACCGCTCTTCGCGCCCTGGACCTTGAGGCGATAGAGCAGCCTGACGATCCCGAGCGGCAGGAGCTTGCCGTGCAGATCGCCGATGAGCTCGTTGACGTTCGGCATCGCGATCGCGACCGCGGCGGGCTCGCCGTCGATGAGGACGATGCGCGTGAGATCGGGGATGAGGAACATCTTGAGGTCGGCGGCGAGCTTCGCGCCCTCCCTCCTCGTCATCGGGACGAAGCCCCAGTTCTCGTTCCACGCGTCGTTGAAGATCTCGAGGGCGACCTTCACGTCGCGCTCCATGTCCTTCTTCGAGAGCGGCCGGGAGACGACCTCGGGCATCGCGACGATGTCGTCGTGCGCCTTGCGCACGCGCGCGTTGATGTCGCCGATCGTGTAGCGCCAGCCGTAGACGTCCTTCTCCTTCGCGTAGCCGGCCTGCTCGATGAGCCCGCCTTGATACGAGCGGTGGTGAGGGTTCATGAGCACGGGCGGATCGTCGAACCCCTCGACGAGGCAGCCGAGCTCCTCGTTGATCGAGAGCGAGACCGGACCGCGCGAGCGCTTCATCCCGCGCTGGCGGAGCCACGACTCGGCGCGTGCGAGCAGCTCGCGCGCGACCTCGGGATCGTCGACGGTGTCGAAGAAGCCGAAGAAGCCGGTGTCGTCCTTGTGGCGATCGAGGTGCTCGCGATCGATCTGCGCGGTGATGCGGCCGACGCACTTCCCGCGGGCGTCGTAGGCGGTGAAGATCGTGCCCTCGGCGTGCTCGAAGAACGGGTTCTTCTTCGGATCGAGCCGATCCTTGAGCTCCATGTCGAGCGGGCGGATGTAGTGCGGGTCGCCCGCGTAGATCCGATCGACGCAGCCGAGGAAGTCGCGGAGGTCGCCGCCCATCGCCGTCTGTTTGATTTCCACCATGCTGCGGCCGTTTTGCCTCCCGGCCGGCGCGCCGTCAACGCTACTTCTTCATCGCGGCGTAGAAGCTCGACTCGCGCCGGCGGACGCGCACGAGGAGCTGGCCGTCTTTGGCGGCCTCGGCGAGCTGACCCGACGTCGGGTCCTGGACACCGTCGGCCTCGACGATGACGTCGCCGGGCTTGAGGCCGGCGCGATCGGCGGCCGATCCGGGGGTGATCGAGGTGATGATCGGCAGCGGCTTCGCGTTGAGCCCGAGCTGCGCGGCCTGCTCGCGGGTGATGTCGCGCACGCTGAGCCCGAGCCCCGCCTGGGGAACGCCCTGCTGCTGCACGGGCAGCGGCGGAACCTGACCTTCGGGGCGCGCGGTGAGGAGCGTGCTCGTCCCGTACTTCTTGCCGTCGCGGACGATCTCGAGCTGCACCGTCTGGCCGACCTCGTGGGCGATGACCTCGCGCACGAGCTCGCGGCCGTCGACGACCTTCTTGCCGGCGACCGCGGCGATGATGTCGCCGGGCTTGATGTTCGCCTTCTGCGCGGGACCGCCGTCGGTGATCGAGTTCACGAGGACGCCGGCGCGCGGATCGACCTTCATCGCCGACGCGAGCTCGGGCGTGAGATCCTGGATGCCCACGCCGATCCACGCGCGTTGCACGCGCCCCGTCTTCAGGATCTGCTCGGCGGCGCGGCGCGCGAGGTTCGACGGAACGGCGAAGCCGATGCCCGTGCCGCGACCGACGATCATCGTGTTGATCCCGAGCACGCGCCCGTCGAGATCGCAGAGCGGCCCGCCCGAGTTGCCCGGGTTGATGCTCGCGTCGGTCTGGAGGTAGTCCTCGATCTGGTTCATGCCGAGGCCGCCGCGCCCCTTCGCGCTGAGCACGCCGGTCGTGACGGTGTAGCCGAGGCCGAAGGGCGAGCCGATCGCGACCGTCCACTCGCCGACGCGCGCGGTGTCGGAGTCGCCGAACTTCGCCGCCGTGAGGCCGGTGGCGTCGACCTTGATGACCGCGAGATCGGTCGCCGGATCGCGGCCGAGGAGCTTCGCCGGGAGGAAGCGCCCATCGCGGAAGCGCACGTTGATCGAGAGCGCGTGATCGATCACGTGGTTGTTCGTGAGGATCGCGCCGTCGGCGGTGAAGACGACGCCCGAGCCGGTGCCGCGCGCGACCGGCGAGTCTTGGTTCTTGCCGAAGAGGCGCGAGATCTGATCGGAGCTGTCGTCGCGGGCGGTGACGTCGATCTGCACGACGCTGGGGCTGACGCGCTCGGCGACGGCGACGAAGGCATCCGACAACTTGCGCGCTTCTGCTACCGCGGCGGGCGCGGCCGCGGCCGGCGGCGGCGCGCCCTGGGCGAGAGCGATCGACGGAGCGAGGACGGCCAGAGGGACCACGAGACCGAAAAAGCGCGACTTCATGAAGTCCTCCGGAAGAAGAGACGGGCGCGAGGGCGTCGACCTTGGGGGGTGCGCCCTTCTACGTACCAGCGAGCCAGACGAACCCTAGCAAACGCCGGCCGAGGGCGAAAACTTGGAGAGGCTGGCGATTTCCTTGGCCAACCACCCCGGCGACGCGCAAAAATCGAAGCGATGCGGCGCGTGGTGCTCGCCGGTTGTGCTCTGAGCCTCGCGATCGGCGCGGTGACGGCGCTCTCCGTCTCGTGCACCGAGCCGGAGCTCTCTCCGTTCGGCAACCCGAACACGCTCGATCGCAAGAACCTGCCGGGTGAAGGCGGCGTCGAGGCGCTCGTGTGCACCGGCGAGGGCGAAGGCGGCGCAGGCGGCGGCTTCGACGGCGGCTGCCCCTCGTTCGCCACCGACATCTTCCCCTACTTCACCGCGGGCGGAACCTGGCGCTGCGCCGACGGCGCGTGCCACGCGCCGGGCGCGACCGCGCCGCCGATCGTCGAAACGAGCGCCGCCGAGTGCCTCGCCTCCTTGAAGCAGATTCAGGTCGCGAAGATTCCCTATGTCTCCTCCGACGGGGGCAAGGATCCGAACGCCCAGAGCCTTCTGTGCAATCTGCAAGGAAGTTGCGGGAGCAAGATGCCGAAGCCGCCGGGCGCCGACCCGACGACGGCCGACCTCTGCAAGATCGAGGCGTGGCTCAAGTGTGGGGCGCCCCCCTAGCCCATCCCGCGCGGAAACCACGCTGTCACGCGCGTGTGAGTTCTTCGCCATGAGTGCGTCAGTTTGTGTAGCTTAGCGAGGTGCGATCGCTGTGTCGGGGCCCGACGCGTCTCGTCTCCCTGAAGACGCGCCCGTGGGCCTTCCTCGGACGGCTGCTGCTCCTCCTCTCCCTCGTCTGCCTCGTCCTTCCGCGCGTCGCGTTCGCGGGCGAGAAAGAAGACGCCGCGGCGATCGCCGCCGTCGACAAGATCCTCGCGACCGACGTCGCCAACGCGAACTTCGGCGAAGCGAAGCGAAAGATCCGCGCCGTCCTCGACAAGTGCAAGCGCGGGTGCAGCCCGTCGACGGTCGCGCGCGTCAACATCGCGAGCGGCATCGTCTCGGCGCAGATCGGCCAAACGGAAGACGCCAAGACGGCGTGGTTCGACGCCCTCAACGCCGATCCGAGCGCGGCGCTGCCCCCCAGCGGCGTGAGCCAGGGCGTGCGCGCGCAGTTCGAAGCGGTGCAGAAGCAATGGCTCGCGGCCAACCCGCAAGACGACACGGCGAAGGCGGGCTGGGTCAACAAGCAGGCGTTCGAGCTCTCGAAGGCCGCCGTCGCCGCCGAAGGCGCGGGCAACTTCGCCGAGTGCATCGAGAAGAACAAGGCGGCGCTCACGCTCGAAGAGAACATGCGCGCGCGCCTGCACCTCGCGCTCTGCGAGGGCAAGTCGGGGAAGATCGTCGACGCCCTGCGCGACAACGCCAAGGCGCTCGAGACGGCGCGCGCGAAGGGCGACGCGGCGACGCTCAAGTTGATCCAGGAGCGCGTCGCCGAGCTCTTGCCCCGCCTCTCGCACGTGAAGTTCGAGGTGCCGACGGGCATCCAGGAGCTGAAGGTCAGCTTCGACGATCGCCCGGTGCCGCCCGCGCGCCTCTCCGAGAGCTTCACCATCGATCCGGGGACGCACACCGTCCACGCCGAAGGCATCCTCCGCGGCGCGCGCGTCTCGTCCGACGAGAAGTTCGACGTCAAGGAGGGCGAGACGGCCCTCGTGAAGATCACGCTCAAGCCCGCGGCGCTGACCCAGGGGCAGCTCCAGTGCATGGTCGCCGCGAAGACGCAGGAAGAGATCCTCGCGTGCCTCCCGCAGGAGGGTAAGAGCCTCGTCGTTCACGCCGCGCTCGACGTCAGCGCGTACACCGACTCGATGAGCGTGCACGTCCTCACGCCGGCCGTCCGCGGAACGCTCGTGTCGCCGACGCAAGGCTGGAACGTCGGCGTCAACTACCTCGTCGACGTGCTCACCGCGGCCTCGCCCGACGTCGTCGCGAGCGCGTCGCGCCGCTTCCACGACGTGCGCCACGTGATCGGCGTCAACGGCGGCTACAAACCCGGCAACTACGGCGCGCAGGCGTACGCGAGCTACTCGCGCGAGCGCGACTACATCTCGCGCACGATCGGCCTCAGCCTCTCGGGCGACTTCATCGACAAGCAGTTCACGCCGCAGATCGGCGCGTCGTACACCTGGGACACGATCGGCCGCACCGGCACCGACTACGACGTCTTCGGCAAGCCGTTCGACGTCCTCGAGCTCACGGGCAGCGCGACGGTCATCATGTCGCCGCTCTCGCTGTTCGTGCTCGGCGGCGGCGTCGCCCTCGAGAACGGCGACCAGTCGAAGCCCTATCGCTACATCCCGCTCTTCGAGCCCGGCGTCTCCGTGCCCGTGGGCGGCTCGATCAGCGAGGTCAACGAGAAGCGCCTCCCGGTCAAGCCGCTCGAGCAGCTCCCGCTCGATCGCCAGCGGTACTCGGTGACGGCGCGGTACGTCTCGCGCGTGAAGCAGAACGCGACGCTGCGCCTCGAGCAGCGCCTCTACCTCGACAGCTGGGGCACGAAGGGCTCCACGACCGACGCGCGCTACCTGATCGACGTCTCGCCGCGCGTGCGCGTCTGGCCACACGCACACTTCCACATCCAGACGGCCACGAGCTTCTACAACCGCATCTACGGCGCTACGCTCAACTCGAACGGGTCCGCGACGATCCCGGCGTTCCGCACGACCGATCGCGAGCTGTCGCCGATGTTCGGCGTCACGCTCGGCGGCGGCGCGCGATACGTGCTCACCGATCCGAGCTCCAAATCGCAAGTGGCCCTCTTCACCGCGGCCGACGCGCTCTACAACCAGTACTTCAACGCGCTCTACGTCACGAACCGTCTCGCGTTCTACGGAACCCTCGGGATCGAAGCGGACTTCGAATGAGCCTCTCCACGCGCCAGATCGCCTTCGCCCTCTTCGGCACCGCGCTCGTGCTCTCGTGCTCCGACCCCGTGCTCGACGGGGCGGTCGCCGCGCAAGGCAACGAGACGTCCGGCGTCGAGAAGGGCGAGTTCCACCGCGCAGGCCAGGCGTGCGTCGTGTGTCACCAGAGCGGCGGCCCGGCGGCCGATTACCCGTTCACCGTCGCCGGGACGGTCTTCGCGCAGCCGCTCCGCCAGGTCGGCGTCGAGGCCGCCGAGATCCGCATGACCGACGCCGAGGGCACCAAGCACATCGCCAAGACGAACTGCGTCGGCAATTTCTTCGTGAAGTCCTCGGAATGGAACCCGCGCTTCCCGATCCTCGTCGAGATCGCGAAGGGCAGCGTCAGGCGCGTCATGCAGACGCCGATCGGCCAGAGCAAGTCGTGCGCGGGTTGCCACGAGCTCGAGCTGCCGAACCCCGATCCGTTCACTCGCGTCGGTCACATCTATCTGTACGGCGGCGACGAGCCCGGCAGCCCCGAGGGCGCGGCCGACTGCAAGGTCAACCCCGTGCGCCCGGGGTCGCCGTGAAGGTCCGCACGCTGGCCGCCGTCGTGTTCCTCGGGCCCGTCGTGGCCGGGTTGATGATCTCGTGCTCCGGCCCGCCGAAGGGCGAGCTCGAACGCAAGGTCTCGTCGCGCGCTTCGCCCGGCAGCTTCCGCACGGCGGGCGTCACGACGGTGTTCGAGCGACGCTGCGGCACGCTCGACTGCCACGGCAACCCTGCGCGCAACATGCGCATCTACTCGGCGCGCGGCCTCCGGCTGCCGAACGAGGCGGGCATCGGCCCCGGCGCGGGGCAGACGTCGCTCGACGAGATCACCGCGAACTACCAGTCGATCCTGACGCTCGAGCCCGAGATCACGAACGCGGTGCTCGACGGCGAGGATCCCTACACCATGCTGGTCGTGAAGAAGCCTCTCGAGATCGAGAAGCACAAGGGCGGCCCCGCCATCCGCAAGGGCGACGACGCCGAGACCTGCATCGTCTCCTGGCTCAAGGAAGACCGAGAGAACCCGGTCGACGTCGGCGCGTGCAGCCGGGCGGCGACGTTCCCGAAGCTTTGAGCGCCGCGCGGGCTCAGCGCACGTAGAGCTCCATCGGCTCGTTCATCCCGCGGTTGCCGCTCTGCCAGGTCCAGCGCGAGTGGCCGCCCTGACCCGTCCAGAGGTGCAGGCCGTTCGTGCCGCACGACTGGTAGACGCTCGGCCACGCGATGTCGAACGAGGGGCACGTGAACTCCAGATGCGTGGCGTCGGCGAAGGGGCCCGTCCAGTCCGCCAGATCGCCCGGGCCGCCGCCTCCGATCTCGAGCATGACGAGCATGCCGAGCCGCGTGATCGCCGGCGTTCCGGCCTTGCTCGTCACCGAGCGAAGGACCTCGGTCGCGTGCGTCCGCACGTGGGTCTGCGTGGACAGTCCCGCGAGCGCCGTGAGGGTCGCCGGCGGCATGTGGCTCGTCGTTCCGGTGAGCACGACCCCCTCCGTGCTCGACGCCGGGTCGGAGCCGTTCGCGGTGGAGAGGACCATCGTCCAGCCGCCGCCTTCGAACTTCATGTCACAGTAGGCATCGAATGGAGCGATCGCGCCGGCGCCGTCCGGGTCGATCGTGTAGACGCCGCTCGCGATGCCGGCGCGGGCGGCGAGCAACGTCTTGCACGAGGTCTGCAGCGTCGCGGCGCACTTGTTGGCGACGCAGCTTCCGCTCTTGCAGTCACCGTCCTTGGCGCACGTCTTCGTGGCCGCGCAGCCGCCGCAGGAGCCGCCGCAGTCGACGTCGGACTCTCCGAGGTTCTTGACCATGTCGTTGCACGGCGCCGGTCGGACCCAGACCTGATGATGGGTATTGCCGTTGTCGATCTCGGCGAAGTAGTCGTCGGCCTCCCAGCGACCGCCGGCGCCGTGGATGCCCCAGTGCGCGCGCGGGTTGTCGATCGCGGAGTTCCCGTAGAACGGGAACTCCGTCATCGCGAGGTCGCCTTGATCGACGTAACCATCGCGATCGTTCGGCGCGATGTGGAGGGGCAGCGTCGCGTTGACGCGCCCGGCGAGGCCGCGCGTGTACTGCGGGTCGAAGATCTGGGCCTTCGCCGTCCCGGCGCCCGTGCGCACGTACGTGCGGACCTCGGGCGCGTTCGTCACGAAGTCGATCACCCGCGCGTGCGCGCTCGTGCGCCCGACCCACCGCATCTCGTCGAACGTCAGCGCGCTCATGAGCGCCGTGCCCGCGTGTCCCCAGCTCGCCGCGACTGCGCTCTCGTCGGTGCCGAGCGTGGTGACGCCCACGACCGGGAGCTTCGTGGTGAGGACGGTCACGTCGGGATTGGTGCCGATCTGGTGGAGGTAGTTGAGGACGAGCATCCAGCCGCCGCCCTCGGTGACCATGTCGCACTCGACGGTCATCGGGGCGAGCGCGCCGGCGCCGTCGACGTCGACCTGGTACTTGCCGCTCGGCAACGACGGCGAGCGCGTCAGGAGATCCGCGCAGTCACGCGGGAGCGCGCACTTCCCGGCGGCCGAGCAGTACTTGCTCGCGCAGTCGTTGCCCGTCGTGCATGCCTGGTCCAGCGCACAGGCTGGACAGCTGCCGCCGCAGTCGACGTCCGTCTCGGTGCCGTTCTTGGTCTTGTCGGTGCAGGTCGGCGGCGGCCCGGCATCCGTTGCCGGCCCCGAGTCGGTGCCCGATGACCCCGAGCTTCCCGAGCTTCCCGAGCTTCCCGACGACCCGGTGTCGGTGCCGGCGTCCACGCTGTCCGGCGAGGCGGGATCGTCGCCCCCGCACGCAAACAAAGCCGCTCCACCGACCACCAGACCGAGCGCCACGACACGCATCGATTCGTTCACCGAACACCTCCAGCGCGCAAGAGACGCTGGGGACCGACGTTACACGTTCTTCATGTCTCGTGAGGGCGCAACGCGACCGCGCCGCTCACGAAGTCGTCAGCGTGCTCACGCGCTCTCTACTTGCGCCAGCGCATGCTACGGGCGCGGCTGGGCGTCGGGGCCGGCTTCGGGGAGCGTGACGTTGACGCACCGCTGAGCGGCGACGTTGCTGATCGTCTCGAGGACGTACGTGTTGAGGTTGCCGGCGAGCTCGCTGCTGACCGAGTAGCGCGGGTGGCTGTTCGACTGCGGCTGCTGCGCCTCGGTGCCCTTGTCGAGGATGCGACGCGACGCTTCGAGCCCGTCGAACGCTCCGTCGGGGCTCACACGACCGATGATGAGCCGCTGGATGTAGGGGAACTCCTTCATCATGAGGAAGGTCTCCTCCTTGCTCTGGCTCATCCACAGGCTCGCCTGCCCGTAGTTGTGGCACGAGATGCAGTTGCCCTGGTTGTTCTCGGTGGTGGTCGCCGCGATGGCGTCGAGCTTGAGCTCGAGCCAACGGTTGTAGTCCATACAGTCGCCGAACGCCTTGAACGCCGCGCGAAGGTTCTTCGGCGTGCCGGGATCGGCGCTCAGCTTGCGCGCGGTGACCTCGAGCTTCAGCCACTGCGTCACCAGATCGGTCTGGGTCTGCGTGAGCGCAGGGCCGCTGTGGATGCCCTTCTGCACGAGCGGAGAGAGGCTCGGCGCGGAGATGAGGCCGGGGAAGCCCTCCATCGCCGTGTACGACGCTTCGCCCGACGCGCCGAAGAACACCGGCGCGCCCTTCTTCACCGACGCGTGGCACTCCTTGCACGTGGACTCGATCGTGCCGTTCACCTTCTCGAGGTAGAACTTCTTCGCCTCCGAGCCGCCCTCGCCGCCGGAGCCCGAAGACCCCTTGTTCTCGTCGTCGGAGCCGCAGGCCCAAGCGCACGCCGCCCCGACGACGAGCAGCAGGAACATCGCGCGCATCCCCTTGCCGGTCTGAACCATGCTCAGCCTCCGTCTCCTGCGTCCCTCGGCCCCGCGTCTTGCGGAACGACGATGCCGCTCGTGCAGGTGTCCGTCGCCAGGTTCTGAAGCGTCGTGTCGACGAAGCCCTTCACCGCTTCGGTGATCGCCGGCGGCAGACCGTATCGCGGATGACACGACGTCGCCTCGGGCGCACAGACCTCGTTCGCCTTCTCGATGAGGCGGAACGAAGGCTGGAGGCTCTCGAAGCCGCCGCGCTCGTCGAGCTTGCCGACGACGATCTTCTGGATGTACGGAAACTGCTTCATCTTCTCGAAGGTCTCGCGCGAGCCCGCGCTGAGCCACGCCGTGCCTTGACCGGTGCTATGGCACCCGAGGCACGGACCTTCCGAGTCCGTCTGGGTGAAGGCGACGTCACCCATGCGGTAGTAGCTCCACACGTCGAAGTTCATGCAGTCGGAGAACTGCTTGTACGCCTCCGTCAGCGTCTTCGGCTTCACGACCGCGCCCTCGAGGCCGCGCGCCGTGGCCTCGAGGCTGAGCCACAACGTGAGCACGCTTCGCTGCGCCGGCAGGATGACGACGGCCGCGTCCTTGTGCACGTACTGGACGAGCGGGCTCTGCTTCGGGATCGCGATGAGCCCCGCGGTCTTCTCCAGCGTGTCGTAGGACTCGTCGGGGTCCGCCGCCATGATGCGCGGCCCCGACGTTCCGGCGTGACAGCCGATGCAGTTGTTGATCACGTTGTGGACGCGCGCGACGTAGTACTCGCGCGCGGCCTGTAGATCGCGCTCCTTCTGCGTTTCCTCTTCGCTCTTCGTTTCCTCACCGCCACACGCGGCCGTCGCGCCCCAGGCGACGACCGCGGCGAGGGTGGCTCCCAAGAAAGCCGTCGTTCTCATCGCGCGTCCGAGAGCTTATCCCCGACGCCGGCGGTAGGAAACGAACGCGCCGAACGCCACCAAGCCCAGCAGCGCGAGCCCGCCGTTCGTCGTGCTGTGACCCGGCGTCGAGCAGCCGCAGCCCTCGTCAGCCGCCGGCGCGGGCTCCTTCGCCGAGAGATCCGGATCCGTATTCGGCATCTCGCCGGCGGGGATCGGGTTCTGCGGCAGGACCTTCTTGTCCATCGTGCCGGGCACGAGGCTCAAGAAGAGCGAGTTCTTCGCCTCGCCCGGCACGCGGCCGTGGACGGCGCCGACGAAGAACGTCTTCACGTCCGCCATGTAGCCGCCCGGCTGGTGATAGCCCGGGTTGGGCACGTCGCCGATGCAGCGCATGTAGTCGCGGCCCTGCTGCATCGGGTTGCGGCCGTACCAGTTGGAGAGGTGGCCCGAGTCGCCGTACCACGCCGCCGGCCAGAGGTCGGCCTTCGGGTCGTACTTGAACGACTTGCTCGCCTCCTCGTAGCTCACCATCATCATCGCGGCGCGACCGATGCCGGTCGGCGAGGCGCTGAAGACGGCGAGGCTGGGCGTGCCCTGCTCGCCGTAGCCGCCCGCGCAGATCGACGCGTGCGTTTGGTGCGCGGCCGCGCCGGTGATCTCGCCGGCGACCGAGATCGCGTCGCCGTTGCGCTCGAGCATGAACATGTGCGTCAGGTTCGAACCCTTGACGTTGTTCTGCATCTTGCCCATGCCGTTCGATTCGATCGCGAGGAGCGCGTAGCGGTTCTCCGAGACCTTCACGACCGTCGGCTGGTTGAAGTAGACGCGCTTGCCGCCTTCGCGGGTGCCGCGCGCGACCTCGCTCTTCCAGAGCACCGTGCCGCTGTTCGTGTCGAGCAACGCGCACTCGATGTGATCGCTCGGGCGCTGCGGGCCCTTCGGCGCGCAGAACAGACCGCGGTCGTTGGAGACGGCGGTGAGCGTCGGGCGCCCGATGTTCGTCGGCGTGACGACCGGCGTGATCCAGGTGCGCTCGAGCGTCGGGAGCAGCCCGCCGTTGACGATGCGCAGACCCATCGCGACGGAGTAGTCGCCGCCGGGCGCCGGGAAGCCCGTCGTCGGGTCGCCGCCGTCGGAGTAGTAGCCGCCGAGGAACATCCCGTTGCCGAGGTACGAGGTGTGCGGCGCGCCGTCGTTCGCGTTACGACGGATGCTCACCATGACCGGCGCGGCGAGCCAGTCGCAGCTCTCGTTGAGGATACCGGCGTAGGTGTCCGGGCGGTTCTCCTCGTTGTTGAGCGACTCCGAGCCGTACATCACGAGGATGTTGCCGTTCTCGTCCGCCGACGCGTGCGGGTGGTTGAACGCGCGCTCGCCGCGGGTGTACTGGCTGACGCGCTTCTGCGCGACCAGCGTCGGCGCGCCCACGGGGTTCAGCTTGTAGCTGAAGCAGGCGCCCTGGACCGGCGCGAGACCGGGCTCACGGACCGCTTCCATCGTCACGATGACGATGTGGCCGCGCGAGTGGACGACCGTGCTCTGCTCGAAGCCCGGGTAGCGCAGGCGCATCTCGCCGTCTTCGCGACCGCGGTTGTTGCCGTGCGCGACGTGGACGACCTGCGCCGCGGAGCTCTGGAGCTGCGCTTCGCGCTGCTCCGGGTTCGCCACGTCGGCGAAGACCACAGTGCTCGAGAGCACGAGCATCGAGCCAAAGGCCATTCCGAGTGCGTGGCGATTCCTCATGGCAGTAACCCCTTCTGGTTCGCGGTCCTACTCGTTGTCGTCGTTCGAGCGGCCCTGGCCCGAGTTGGGCTGGGCCGCGGGCGCCTCGTCGAGGCTCGTGATCGCGCGCGCGGGGGGCGCGGTCTTCACGAAAATCTGCACGGCGCTCACCTTCGCGGCGCGCTTGCCGTCGCCCACGGCGACGTCGACCAGGATCTGACCCTGGTTGCGCGCCGGCACGTAGAACGTCGTGCTCTTCGCCGTCTCCGGCGCGAGGTTCGCGATCACGTCGTCGCCCGCGACGAGGTGGATCGCCTTCGGCTGCTCGGCGCCTTTGCCGAGCTTCCCGGCGAACCCCGTCAGCGAGAACTTCGTCGGCTCACTGTCGGGCGCGCCCTCGGTCTTCACGACGATGTCGTCGGTGAGCTTCTTTCGCTTCACCACGCCGACGAGCGCGCCGTCGACGTACACGCGCGTGCCGTGCCCCTGCTCGGCGGGCGCGTACGGAACCTTGCCCTCGATCTTGGAGCCGTCCGGCATCACGAGCTCGCCGCGGTTGTTCGGATCCGGCGTGAGGTGAGGCGGAACCTTGTCGACGTAGAAGGCGACGGCCGTGAGCATGTCGATCGTCGAGTTGACGTTGATCTTCTCCGCCGGCCAGTGAACACGCGGCTTGCCGCGATCGCCCTGCACGAACGAAAACGAGATCTTCGCGCCGACGCGCTTGAACTCCGCCTCGTCGACGATGACGACGCGCGAGCCGCCGTAGAGGTGCATCCCCTTCACGCGCTTGACGTCGATGCCGAGGCTGGTCGCGTAGTCGACGAAGCCGTAGCGCGTGGCCTTGTAGCCTTCGCCGAGATCGATCACGCGCGCCTTGAGCGACGCGGGGAGCTCCGGAGCGCGCATCACGCCCGTCGTGCGGCCGTCGACGTAGACCGTCGCCTCGCCGAAGCGGGGGCGCTTCACCTTGTCGGCGTCGTCCTCACTAGAGGAGGGAGGCGCCGCCGGAGGCGTCGCCTGCGTCGGGGCCGCCGTCCGCGCCGCCGGCTGCGCTCGCTTCTGCGCACATCCGCCGAGCATCACCGCGAAGGCGATGGCGACGATCGCGGAGGGCAGAACGTTTCGCATCAGAGCGGAAGGCTGCATGTGATGTGCCGCGGCCGTTTCCTCATTGGGGGCGCGCTTTCAGAGGTCGTGCACAACGCCGTGCACAACGACGTGGACGGCGTCGGACCGAGCCGACGATCGAAAGCGCAGCCAGAAACAAGGCGCGCGGAACGCCCACGGAAAGAAAGAGGAGATGTCACACCCGTGAAACAGCCTGGAGCCCTGATGTAACCGGAAATCAGGGGGGCCAGCCCTCACTCCCGCGGGGCCGGATCCCCCACGACCCGTGAACCCAAAGGTGTGTGTAGGGTACACAGACACCCGACACCTCGGAAGTTCCTGCAGAATCTTGGCGGCTTCTTTCGTGCCCGTTGCATGATCGCCCGCGAGGGCCGCGCCGCGCACCCTACGGTCGGAGAAGTACCGCCACGGCGCTCGAAGGCTCGGCGCGCGGCTTGCTCAGTGGGAACCGGAGGCTTGTTATGCGAAGCAATGGCGGTCGTCGCGGTGTAGCGGTGGTGACGGCGATGCTCGGCATCTGGGGGCTGTTCACGTACGCCTGCGCGGTCGAGGACGAGAACCCCGCGAACCCGCGGCGGCAGTCGCAGGTCGAAGGGGGCACGCCGAGCCCGACCGATCTGCCCGACGCCCCGACGGGAGCGCCCATCTGCGGGAAGTACGGCGGCTACGATCAGATGAAGGAGATGGCCGCGGGCATCCTCGCGCGCGCGCAAGCCGACTGCCGCATCAGCCAGGGCTTCGCCCGCGCGAACGGCCAGGACATGGCGCACCTCGCCGGCTGCTTCGAGATCATGGTCGGCGGTGCCTTCCAGTGTCCCGGCGTCTCCTACGTCGCCAACACGACCGCGCTACCCGACGGCCACAAGTGCCGTGACATGACGCGCGCGCACCAGGGGATGCAGCTCCGCGAGGCCGACTTCAACGCGTTCCTCGAGGCGATCGCGGGCGAGCTTCAAGCGCGCGGGCTGACCACCGACGAAGTGCGCGCCATCGTCGCCGTGTTCAACGGCTCGAAGGGCGGCGTCGTCCAGCAGAACAACCAGCCGAATCGGAACACGTACTGCTCGTGCGAGAACGGCCTCTACGAAGGCAAGCCTTGCCTCCCCGAAGCCGGGATCATCGACGCGGGCAACGACGTCAACGACGCGGCCGACGCGGCCAACGACTGAGAAAGAGCGATGCTCTCGCGCAAGCGCGTGTGGTGGACGCTGGGGATCGCGGGCGGCGCGTGCGCGCTGGTCGCGGTGCTCCACTTGCCGATCGGACGATCCGTGCTCGCGTCCGCAGGCGGGTGCCCCGTCGGTGCGGGCAACGAGAAGGCGCCCTCGGCGGAGCAGCTCGAGGCGCTCCGCGCGAAGGCCGCAGGTACCGCGCTGAAGGGCAGCCGCAAGGCGGCGGCTCGCCCTGCCTACGGCTTCGAGCTCGATCGCTCGACGCGCGCCGACGTCGACGCGTGGGCGAAGAGCGGCGGCCACGCGTGCACCGAGGAGCTCCAAGGCGCCGCGCTGAGGTGCGAAGGGATCGGCAGAGGCTCGGGTACCGTCAAGGATGCGTACTTCCGGTTCGACACCACCAAGTCGGCCGGAACCGGCGGGGGCATCCTGGTCGGCATCGACCTGATGCACGAGGGCGCGAGCCCCGACCAGGCGGCGGCGCTCTTCGACTCGCTCTCGGGCGCGATCACGCGCGAAGCTGGGCCGCCGTCGGCGGTGCAGGGTCAGGCCTCCGCGGCGCACCTCGGCGAGGGATACCTCAGCCGTGCGGCATCGGAGTACCGCTTCCTCGACTACGCCGCGGACGTGAGCGCCACGAACTACGGCGAGCAAGGGATCGTGGTGCGACAGCAGTATCGGTCGGTGCCTCACTCGTGACGAGGCGTCCGAGGAGCGTCTTAGGAGCGTCAGGAAGGAGATGTGTGCGGTATGAACCTCGCGCGAAATGCGTCGACGTCGACGCTCGGTCACGGCACGATTGAGACTCGCTCCTCGTCCGAGGTCTTGCCGATGAAAGAAGATTCCGGGGATCGTGCGTCCGAGCATCCCGACCTGCAGAAGATGGTCGAAGACTCGCTGAAGCTCGAGAAGATCGAGCACGAGAGCGGGCGCATGCCGCTCTATCAACCGCGCACCTTGCCGCTCGCGATGAGCCCGCAAGCGCAGGTCGTCGCGAAGGCGCAGGCCGAAGCGGCGCGCGCGAAGGCCGCCGCGCAGGCCGCGGCCGCGAGCCCGCAACCGGCCGCGCCCGCCGCCGTCGCGCCCGCGACGGCGCCGCAAGCCGCCGCTCCCGCTGCGACCACCGCCGCCGCCGTGAAGCCGGCGAAGGCGAAGGATGAGGCTCCCGCGAAGAAGAGCCGCGCGGGCACGATCGTGATGGTCGCGATGGGTCTCGTCGCGATCGGCGCCGCCGGTGCGGGCTTCTACGCGTACAAGCGCTCGCCCGCGATGATGGCGAAGGCGACGCCTGCGCCGGAAGCGACGGCGCCCGCCGCGCAGCCGGCCGCGAGCGAAGCGACCGTGGGCTTCGTCGTGCCCGCGCGCCCCGCGGAGAGCGCCACGAGCGCCGAGCCGGCGAAGACGGAAGAGGCCAAGCCCGCGCAAGCCGAGGCCAAGCCCGAAGAGAAGCCCGCCGAGCCCGCGAAGGTCGCCGAGCCGGTCGTGGTGAAGAAGGCCGCCGCGCCGCAGCCGCAAGCGCAGCCCGAAGCGAAGGCGGAGCCGGTGGCGAAGCCCGAGCCGAAGCCGAAGGCCGAAGCGGCGCCTCCGCCGCCGAAGCCGGAGAAGCCGAAGCCGCCGGAGAAGACCGCGAGCAGCGAGAAGGCGCCGGAGCCGCCGAAGCCGGCCGAGGCGCCGAAGCCCGCGCAGCCCGCGTCGGTCGACGCGATCCTTCAGCAGCAGCTCAAGTCGGCGATCCCCTGAGCGGCCGCGTCAGGCGAAGCGCTCGACGATCCGCGACCACGCTCGCGCGCCCGCGAGGACCGCGCCTTCGTGGAGCGGTCCGCCCGGAGGATCGAGATCGGTGAGCTCCAACGTCGCCGCGCCGCGCACGAGCGCGAGGCGGCGGCCGAGACGGACGAGCGGCGCCATGAGCGGGCGCGGATCGAGCGCGGGATCGGTGGCGAAGCGACCGAGCAGCCCGCGACGCGCCGGCAAGAACGGCGGATCGAGCGACATCACGGTGAGGCTCGCGCTCGCGCGCACCGTCCCGCTCGCGTCGACCACGACGAGCTCGCTCTGATCGTGAGAGGCCGAGGGCCCTGCGAGGTGCGCCGCGAGCGCGCCGACGAACGTCGCGTCGACCGCGCGCGGTCGATCGAAGCGGATGTCGCCTTGCGCGCGCCGACGCGCGGCGAGCGACGGATCGAGCAGCGCGATCGGGAGCGCGTCGTTCGGCGTCGCGAGGCGCGCCGTCAGGGGCTCGAGGCCGCCCCCGGGCTCGACCGCGCCCTCGGTGGGCACGCGCGCCGTCCACGACACCGCGGTGTAGCCGACGTTCGCATAGAACGCGTGCGCCGGGTTCGGCTCGAGCACCTCCGCCGCCATCACGACCGGCGTTCCTCGGCTGAGCTGCTTGGCGACGCCGGCGAGCCCTTCGAGCAGCGCGCGACCAACGCCGCGCGTGCGCGCGCGCGACGACACGATGAGCGATCGCACTTCGCAGGTGAAGGGCGTCGCCTCGTCGACGCCGTGACGCTCGAACCATCCCTCGACCTGACCGACGACGAGCCCCTCGGCCTCGCCCACGAGGTGGACGTGACGGCCGAGGACGGGCTGACCGCCGCGAACGCGCGCGTCGTCCGAGAGGCGCTGCGCGAGCTGATCGTAGATGCGCTCGTCGCGCGTGCCAGCGTAGCCGCCCCACGCCTCGTGGGCGTCCCAGAGCTCGCGCCACAGGCCCGCGATCGTGCGACCTTCGTCGGGTCGCGCCGCGCGCACCGCGACGCGATCGCCGCCCACGCCCTGCCTCACGGCGGCCATCGCTCTCCTGCTTCCTCCGGGAGGTCGACGTCGATGTGCTCGAGCGTCAGCCCGTGCGCCGGCGCCGTCTGGCCGGCGCGCGCGCGGTCCTTTTCGTCGAGCGCCCGGGCGATCGTGCCCTCGGGGAGGTGACCGCGCGCGACGTCGACGAGCGTGCCGACGAGGATCCTCACCATGTTGTAGAGAAAGGCGTTGCCCTCGATGGTGATCGACCAGCACCGCGCGTCTTCGCCGTCACGGCGAACCGTCACGTCGTGGATGGTGCGCGTCGTCACGTCGCGCTCGTCACCCGCCGAGCGAAACGCCTTGAAGTCGTGCGTCCCCACGATGGCGCGCGCCTCGCGCGCGAGCCGCTCCAAGTCCATCTCGTAGCCGATGCGCCACGTGCGATGGCGCAGCAGCGGATCCCGCACCTTGTCGAGGAGCAGGCGATAGCGGTAGCGCTTCTTCTTGCTGGTGAAGCGCGGGTTGTAGTCAGGGGTCACGATCTGCGCCGCGCGCACGGAGACGTCGTCGGGCAGGTGCTGATTCAGCGCGAGCACCCAGCCGCGCGCGGGCAGCGGCAGCGAGGCGTCGAACGCGGCGAGCTGACCTTCGGCGTGCACGCCCGCGTCGGTGCGACTCGAGCCGCGAGGTCCCGCGGCCTTCGGATCGACCGCGAGCAGCGCGCCGCGAAGCGCGTCTTCGACGGTGCGCGCGTCGCGCTGCGTCGCCCAGCCCGAAAATTCGGTGCCGTCGTACGCGACGGTCAAGAGGACGCCGGTCATCCTCCGTCTCCGGGCGCGTCGGCGGGCGCATCGGCCGCGGAGGCGTCGCCCGGCGGGATCCGCGGCGTCTCGTCGGGCGGCGACCCGCCGGCCCCGGTCACCAGCGTCGGCGCGGCGACGCACGTGCGCAGCGAGCACACGCCGGAGAGACAGTCGTCACTCCGAAGACATTCGTCGCCGATGGGCCTCCGCGTCTCGCCGCACGCCGCGACGAGCGTCGTGACCAGGGCGAGCGCCCAGAAAACACGGCGCATGATCAGATCTCGTCGCCGGCGTCGGCGTCGGGTTCGGCGTCGACGACGTCGGGACGCACATCGGGCGCGGCCTCGGGCACCGTCAGGCTCGCGTCTTGACGATCGGACGATCCGTCGAGATCGGGACCGCACCGCGCCGCGGCGTCCGAGCAGTCGGGCGTCGTGCCGTCGACGCAGCTCACGACGGCTATGCACGTCATGAGCCCCAGCGTGACGCACACCAGAGCCGTTCTCTGCGTGCGACGGCCCATGGCCTACTGCCTCGGGACGAAGTTGATCGGGATGTTGACGTCGACGCAGCCGCCGCGCGGCGCGGGGAAGGACTGACCGCGGAAGTAGCCCGCCACGCAGTTGGCGACGTTGCCGTTGCCCAGGTCGTTCGCCGCGACCGCCGCGGAGCACGCCTGGCCGTTCGCGCCGACGCGAACCGCGATGGCGACCTTGCCCCGCAGCGTCGGATCCTGCGCGAGCGCGTTGTCGTAGCAGCGGTGCGCCTGCTTGGCGCGGAAGGAGAGCGCGGTCTCGAGATCGGAGCTGTTGGAGCCGCCGCACTTCTTCACGTCACACTGGTTTCCGGCCTGCACGACGACGACGGTCTTCTTGCCCGCGTCGGAGCCTGCGTCCTCGACCGGCGGCGGCGGGGGCACCTCGTCGTCCGGATTGCGCGTCGGCGGAGGCGGCGGCCCCGCGTCGGGAACGTTGATCGTCACCGGAGGCGGCGGAGGCTGCTGGCTCAGCTTCCAGTACGCGACGCCGCCGATGACCCCGAGCAGGAGCAGCGCGATCACGATGTACTTCCCGTTTCCGCTCGGGGGCACGCCCGCGGGAGAGCCCAGGGACGGGGGAGGTGCTTTCGAAGCCATCTTGGAGCCGACGGCGAGTATACGGGACTTTCGAATTGCGCAAACGCCCGTTATCAGGGCTCCGGTTTGCGATACAAAGAGAGGGTCGTGTCGCCGTAGCGCCGGCTCCGATCGAGCGTGAGGCTCGCGCTGGGCGGCGGGTCGTCGGCGGACGCGTGCTCGAGGACGAGCGCCCCTCCAGGCGCCACGCGGGCCGCCATCGCGGCGAACGTCGCGCCGAACGCGGGCGCGCGCACGTCGGCGTACGGCGGATCCACGAGCACCAGACCGTACTGCGCGGCGTCGCTGCCGAGCGCCCGATCGACCTTCGATGCGATCACGCGGATCCGCCCCTCGGCGCCGAGCGCGCGCGCGTTCTGGCGGATGGCGGCGAGCGCATCGCGCGCGTGCTCGACGAGGACGGCCTCGGACACGCCGCGCGAGAGCGCCTCGAACGCGAGGGCGCCGCTGCCTGCGTAGAGATCGAGCACGACGTCGACGTCGAGCAGGCCGTCCGCCGCGAGCATCGAGAAGAGCGCCTCGCGCACGCGATCGGAGGTCGGTCGCGTGGCCGTTCCACGTGGCGCGTCGAGCGTCCGAGAGCGCCATGCCCCGCCGGTGATGCGCATCTTCCCGTTCCTCCGGTACGGCCCTTTTACCCCCTTTGATCCGCATGGCCAAAGCGCGTTACGATCGCGAGCGATGGCCAGACGTGTCGCGTGGCTCCTCATCGCCGTGATTGTGCTGATCATCACGCTGCCGCGCGCAGCGCGCGCCGATCAGCCCGGCGCTCACACCGTCCCGGTGGCGGTCCTCGCGTTCGACTCGGAAGACTCGGAAGAGCAAGCCGACGCGCTCACGGGCGCGCTGCGGTCGCGCATCCGCGCGGCGCAGGGCTGGTCGCTCATCGAGACGACGCAGGCGCTCGGCATGCTGACCGCGGCGCTCAAGTGCCCCTCGCGACCGCCGCCGGAGTGCCAGCAGAAGATCGCCGAGCAGATCAAGGCGGAGCGCTACATCTGGGGCTTCGTCGCCAAGGGCCCGACGCAAGGGCAGGTCACGGCGGAGATCCACCTCTACCAGAAGGGCAAGGCCGACACCGTCCTCAAGGAGAGCTACGCCGACAACCTCAAAGACTCGAACGACGACACGCTGCGCAAGATCGCCGCGCGGATCGTCGAACGCCTCGGCGGGACGGCCGTGGGCGTCGTGGTCGTCAAGACGACCGAGCCCGGCGCGACGGAGGTGGTCGTCGACGGCGAGAAGCGCGTCCCGCTGCAGAACGGCACCGCGCGCGTGGAGCTCGCCGCGGGCGGTCACGCGATCGAGATCGCGTCGTCGTCGGGCTCGCCGCTGAAGCGCAACGTCGTGGTCACCGCCGGTCGCGAGACGGTCGTGGAGCTCACGGCGGCCAGCGCGGTCGAGAGCCCGTCGAGCGGCGGCGGCGGCGGTCCTCCGAAGAAGGTGATCGGCGGCGTGGTGATGGGCACGGGCGCGATCCTCGGCGCCGTGGCGATCTGGCAGCTCGTCTCGTACCTCGGCTACCAGAGCGACGGCGAAGCGTTGAAGGGCCAGGTGCAGCGGCCGGATACGCTCGTTCCTCCCCTCCCCGCCGACACGCAGTGCCGCGACACGTCCGACGAGCGCTGTCGAACGCTCGACTCCGACTCGAAGCGCGCGTCGGCCCTCGCGATCGGCCTCGGCGCGGCCAGCGCCGTCGCGCTCGGCGTCGGCGCGTACCTCTTCTTCAGCGACAGCAGCTCGCAGACCGAGCAGGCCGCGAAGTCGAAGACGCGCGTCGTTCCGACCGGCGGGCCTAACTCCGCCGGCCTCGTCGTCGTCGGCGCGTTCTAGCCGCTTACGCGAGCATCTCGGCGAGGCGATAGCGGCCCGGAGGCTTGCCGGCGATCCACTGCGCGGCGCGCACGGCCCCGTGCGCGAACAGATCGCGGCTCGAAGCCCGATGCGTGAGCTCGAGGCGCTCGCCGTCGCCGAAGAAATGGACCGTGTGATCGCCGACGACGTCGCCGCCGCGCACCGCGTGCATCCCGATCTCTTCCGGCTGGCGCGCGCCGGGCCGGCCCTCGCGCCCGTGGACGTAGCGCGGCTCGCCGTTCGCGCGTCGCGCGCCCTTCACCACGTCGCCGAGCCGGATCGCGGTGCCGCTCGGCGCGTCGACCTTCGCCCGGTGGTGCACCTCGACGATCTCGACGTCGAACGACGGGCCGAGCGCGGCGAGCGCCTTCTCGACGAGCGACGCGAGGACGTGAACCCCGACGCTCATGTTCGGCTCCCACAGAACGGCCGAGCGCGCAGCCGCGACGTCGAGCGCTTCCCTCGCCGCGTCGTCGAGGCCGGTCGTGCCGCTCACGATCGCGACGCCGGCGTGCGCGCACGCCGCGGCCGCGAGGACGAGCGCGTGCGGCGCGGAGAAGTCGATCATGACCTGCGCGCCCGACCGCGCGATCTCCGCGGGATCGGTCGTGATCTTGGCGCCGAGCGGCCCGGTGCCCGCGAGCTCTCCCACGTCGCGCCCTTCGTCGCCGACGCCGAGCGCGCAGACGACCCTCATCCCCGCGTCGTGCGCGAGGCGGACCACGGCGCGACCCATGCGGCCGTTGGCGCCGAGGACCGCGAGCGCGACGCTCATCGCGCGCTCGACTCGTACGCGTCGAGCACCGCGACCACCTTCGCGCGCGCACCTTCGGACGCGCGCACGAGCGGCCCGCGCACGACGTCGGCGATCAGGCCCTTGTGCACGAGCGCGGCCTTCGCCGGGCTCGGGTTCGCCTCGACGAACATGATCTCGTGGACGCGGCAGAGCGCGAAGTGCGCGCGGCGCGCCTCTTCCCACTTGCCGTCGAGCGCGAGGCGCGTCACCCGCGTGACCTCGGCGGGATACACGTTCGACGTCACGCTGATCACGCCTCGGGCTCCGACCGAGATCATCGGCAGCGTGAGCGCGTCGTCGCCCGAGAGGATCGTCATGCGGTCGCCCATCGTGCGCGCGATCTCCTGGCAGCGGAGGACGTTGCCCGTCGCTTCCTTCGTCGCGATCACGTTGGGCGACTTCTCGGCGATCTTCGCGAGCGTGTCGGCCGACAGATCGATCCCCGTGCGGCCGGGGATGTTGTAGACGACGACGGGGCACTTCACCGAAGCCGCCACGGCGACGAAGTGCTCGCGAAGCCCTTCCTGCGTCGGCTTGTTGTAGTACGGCACGACGACCATCACCGCGTCGGCGCCCGCGCGCTCGGCGGCCTGCGAGTGGGCGATCGTCGCCTTGGTCGAGTTCGATCCCGTGCCCGCGAGCACGACCGCCTTGCCCTTCGCGAGCTTGACCGTTCGCTTCACGAGCTCGAGCTGCTCCTCGTGATCGAGCGCCGGGCTCTCGCCCGTCGTTCCGCAGGGAACGATGCCGTCGATCCCTCCAGCGAGCTGAGCCTCGACCAGGCGCTCGTACGCGCTCCAGTCGATCGATTTCTGCGCGTCGTCGCGGAAGGGCGTGACGATGGCGGTGAAGGTTCCCTCGAGCGAGATCATGTGAGCGGAGTTGTTCTACGGGGGTGCCACGGGGTCAAGGCTTCACGATCGCGTCCCAGTGCTCGGCGATCTCTTGCGGGGTCCAGACGCCTTGGGCCTCGTCCTTGAACTTGCCCGGCGTCTCGATGACCTTGAAGGCGTACATGCGCGCCCCGGCGACGGCGAGCACGTGGCCCGTCCGATCGGCGCAGAGATCGCTCGCGAGGAAGAGCGCCGCCGGCGAGATGTGCTCCGGCGTCATCGTCTCCACGCCCTGCATCATCGGCAGGTCTTCCGTCATGCGCGTCTTCGCGATGGGCGCGAGCGCGTTGACGGTGATGCGATGCTTCTGGAGCTCGATCGACATCGTGCGCGTCAGCCCATAGATGCCCGCCTTCGCCGCCGCGTAGTTCGACTGACCGAAGTTGCCCATCATGCCGCTCACGCTCGTCGTGTTGACGATGCGCGCCCGCGCGCCGCCTCGATCTTCTCCCTGCGCGATCGCCTGCTTCACGAACGCCTGCGAGCAGAGGAACGTCCCCTTGAGGTGGACGGCGACGACCGAGTCCCACATCGCCTCGTCCATCTTCAGGAACGTCTTGTCGCGGAGGATGCCCGCGTTGTTGACGAGGACGTCGACCTTGCCGAACGCAGAGACCGCGCGCGCGACGATCGCCGCCGCGCCTTCCGCGGTCGCCACCGAGTCGTGGCTCGCGACCGCCTTGCCCCCGGCCTGCTCGATCTCCTTCACGACCGCGTCGGCCGGGCTCTCGCCTCCGCCGCCGCTGCCGTCGCGGGCGCCCCCCACGTCGTTGACCACGACGCTCGCGCCTTCGCGCGCGAAGAGGAGCGCGTGCGCGCGTCCGATGCCGTTGCCCGAGCCCGTGATGATCGCGACCTTGCCTTCGAGGAGAGCCATGGCCTCCAGCTAGGCAATTCGCGGCGCGCCGGCAAGCGTCGTACGCTAACCTCCTCCACGCACGCGCCGCCATGAAGGATCCCTTCAAGACCCGAAAGATGCAGACGGTGCCGATCCCGGTGCCGCACGCTCCCGAGCCGGCGCCGAGCACGCCTGTCTCGTCGGGCTCGTCGGGAGGCACGCGCGCCTCGATCCCGATCGGCCCGCCTTCCTCGGAGAGCAACTGGATCACCGGCGAGATGGCTGCGGATCGGGCGACCGACCCGGTCCTCACCGTCGTCCCCTCCGCCGACGGAAAAGATCGCGCGACGCTCACCCTCATGACCGGCATCAACGCCGGGCAGGTCTTCGCCGTCGACGGCACCGAGCACGTCATCGGCCGCGGCACCGAGGCCGATCTCTGGATCGAAGACGGCGGCGTCAGCCGCCGCCACGCGCGCATCGCCTGCCGATCGGACGGGCGCTACTTCGTCGAAGATCTCGGATCGACCAACGGCACGTTCCTCGGCAGCCAGCGGATCGAGACGTGCGAGATCCGCGGCGGCGATCGCATCCAGCTCGGCCCGCAGGTGATCCTGCGCTTCGCCATCACCGACGACGCGGAAGAAGAGCTCCAGCGCCGGCTCTACGAGTCGTCGACGCGCGACGCGCTGACGCGGATCTACAACCGCAAGTACTTCACCGAGCGGCTCACCGCCGAGGTCGCCTACTCGCGACGTCACAAGGTCAAGCTCGCCGTCTTGCTCCTCGACGTCGACGACTTCAAGCAGATCAACGACACCTACGGTCACCTCGCGGGCGACATGGTGCTGCGGCTCGTGAGCGCGCAGATGCAGCGGCTCATCCGCGTCGAAGATCTCCTCGCGCGCTACGGCGGCGAAGAGTTCGTCATCCTCGCGCGCTCGACCGGCAAGACCGACGCGATCCGCCTCGCGGAGCGGATCCGCGAGTCGATCAGCGAGCTCGAGATCACGGTCGACGATCGCTCACTGCGCGTCACGATGAGCATCGGCCTCGCTTCGCTGCCCGACGTCGCGCCCGAAGGCGGCTCGACCGAGCTCATCGCGCTCGCCGACACTCGCCTCTACAAAGCGAAGGGCGACGGCAAGAACCGCGTGTGCTCGGAGGGAGAATGAAGCGCTGGATCGCGATCGCGTTGCTCGTCGTCGCCGCGTGCGGGAGCGACGAAGCGGATCCGCCGGCGACCGAGCCCGAAGAGGTCTCGTTCCCGAGCGGCTTCTTGTGGGGATCGGCGAGCGCCGGCTTCCAGGTCGAGAAGGGCCTCGGCAACACCGACTGGGGCAAGTGGGTCAAGACACCCGGCAAGATCAAGGACGGCGAAGATCCCGACGTCGGCGGCGCCGACGCGCTCGCGCACATCGCCGAAGACGTCGCGCTCCTGAAGGCGTCGGGGCAGAACTCGTATCGCTTCTCGGTCGAGTGGGCGCGCGTGTACCCGACGCGCGCGGCGTTCGACGCCGATCAGCCGGACGCGGCGGCCATCGCCGCTTACGACGAGCTCTTCGCCGCGCTCCGCGCCGCCCAGATCACGCCGTTCGTCACGCTCCAGCACTTCACGCTCCCCGACTACTTCTCGGATCCGAGCAAGCCCGAAGAGCCGCAAGGGTGGGAGCGGCCCGAGATCATCGACGCGTTCGCCGCGTGGTGCGGGCGCGCCGCGGCGCGCTGGGGCGGCGCCGTCGACTGGTGGGCGACGATCAACGAGCCGATGGTCGCGCCCGTCGCCGGCTACATCCAGGGCGCGTTTCCTCCGGGGCTCCTGCTCGCGGTGCCGCGCGCGCTGCTCGCGGGCAAGAACGAGGCGCGCGCACACGCGAAGTGCTACGACGCGGTCAAGGCGGCCGACACGATCGACGCCGACGGCGACGGCAAGACCTCTCTCGTCGGCATCGTGCAGCACCAGCGCGCGGTCGAGCCCGAGGATCCCGACTACCCCGACGACGTCGCCGCGGCCGATCGCGTCCGCTACGTCAACAACATGTGGATCCTGAACGCCGTCGTGCGCGGCGACTGGGACGACGACTTCGACGGCAACCTCGACGGCCCGAACGACAAGAAGGGCGACCCCGCGCTCGCCGGGCGATCCGACTACCTCGGCATCAACTACTACTCGGCGCTCTGGGCCTCGGTGAACGGCATCCAGGTGCCCGTCATCAACGCGGGGATCAAGCAGGATCGCCTGCTCAACGATCGCCCGAAGACCGACTTCCACTGGGACATCTACCCCGAGGGCTTCCGGATCATCCTCGACGAGGTCAAGGGCTTCGGCCTGCCGATCGTGATCACGGAGAACGGCATCGCCGACTCGCGCGACGTCAACCGCGCGCGCTTCCTCCTCGAGCACCTCTACGAGCTCGGCAAGGCGCAGGCCGACGGCTTCGACATCCGCGGCTACTTCTATTGGTCGCTCCTCGACAACTTCGAGTGGGCGAGCGGCTACTGCCCTCGCTTCGGCCTCCACACGGTCGATCGCGCGACCGCCGCGCGCGCCGCGCGTCCGAGCGCGCAGGTGTACGCGCGCGTCGCGGCGAGCGGCAAGGTCACGAAGAAGGAGATCGACGCGCTGCCTCCCTACGTGCCGCCCGCCCCATGCGACTGAAGGTCGACCTCGCGCGGATCGCCGCCGTGAGCGCCGCCTCGCTCGCGCTCTTGCTCGCGTGCGGGAGCGAAACGGCAGGAGGCGACGACGGCGCGCCCGACGGCGCGAGCGCCGAGCCCGAGGCCGGGCTGCGCGAGAGCGCGGCCGACGCGCCCGAGGCCGACGCGCTCCCGAGCGGTGAGCTGTCGTGCGATCCGGCCGCCGGCTGCGGCCCCGGCATGGTCTGCACCGACGTGGGGAGGCCGACCCCGTTCTGCCGCGCGGCGTGCGCGAGCGACGACGACTGCGTCGCCGTCACGACCGCGTGCGTCTTGCTCACCGCGGGACCGCCCGCGAGCGGCGCGTGCGTCCCGACGTGCACGCCCTTCGGCGGCGGCTGTCCCGGCACGCTCACGTGCACCGCGCACGCGCCCGACGTCGCCGGCGTCACCCAGCCGCCGAAGGCGGCGAAGTCGGCCTTCTGCCGCGTGCCCGGCGCGCTCGCGCTCGGCGCCTCGTGCGTCGACGACCCGCTCGGCTGCGTCGCGAACGCCGAGTGCGTGTTCTTCCCTCAGAACGGCGAAGACGTCGACGACTCGAAGTGCCACGCGCTCTGCGACGCGGCGCACGCGTGCGCCGCGGGCAACTGCGTCATCAAGCCCGGCGAAACGTTCGGCTTCTGCACCGGCTGATTGGACTTCCCCGCAGCGTCTCTTGACGGCCTCCGCGCCGCTTGGTACTCCGCTGAACCGCGATTCACTTTTTGTGACCTGACTGCCCGAGGAGGACGCGATGGCCGTGGACATCAAGAAGCTGTTCAACGAGGAGCTCCCCGCGGCCCTCGAGAAGAACGCCGAGGACGCGAAGACGATCGGCGCGAAGTACCAGATGAACGTCACCGGCGAGGGTGAGTGGAGCATCGACGTGACGTCGACCGGCCCGTCGTGCAAGCCGGGCAACGGCGCCGCCGACTGCACGATCACGATCGCGGCGGAAGACTTCCAGAAGCTCGTCGAGAACCCCCAGGCGAACGGCATGCAGCTGTTCTTCGCCGGCAAGCTCAAGGTCGCGGGCAACCAGATGCTCGCGATGAAGCTGCAGAAGCTCTTCAGCTACAAGGCCTGAGCCGGTGGCGCCCCTCGCGGGCATCAAGGTCCTCGACCTGTCGCGGCTCCTTCCGGGCCCGCTCGCGTCGCTCGTCCTCGCGGACCTCGGCGCGTCCGTCGACAAGGTCGAGGACAGCGCGGGCGGCGACTACCTCCGGGTGATGCCGCCGCATCGCGACGGCACGTCGAGCGTGTTCCTCGCGCTGAACCGCAACAAGCGGAGCGCGGTGCTCGATCTGAAGAAGGCGAAGGGCAAGGAGGCGATGCTCCGCCTCGTGCGCGGCTACGACGTGCTGCTCGAGCAGTTCCGTCCGGGCGTGCTCGATCGCCTCGGCCTCTCGCACGAGACGCTCCGCGCCGCGAACCCGCGCCTCGTCGTGTGCGCGCTCACCGGCTACGGCCAGAGCGGTCCGCTCGCGCATCGCGCGGGTCACGATCTCAACTACCTCGCGCGCGCCGGCGTGCTCGGCTTCCAGGGTCCCGCCGGCGGCCCGCCCACGGTCCCGGGCTTCCAGCTCGCCGACGTGAGCGGCGGCCTCTACGCCGTGATCGGGATCATGGGCGCGCTGATGGAGCGCGCGCGAACGGGCCAGGGCGCCGTCGTCGACGTCGCGATGATCGAGACGGCGATGCCCTTCGCGATCGCGGGCTTCGGGCTCTTGTTCGGCGGGCACTCGCCCGCGCGAGGCGCCGAGGCGCTGCTCGGCGGCATCGCGCCTTACGGCACGTACGCGACGAAAGACGGCAAGGCGATGTCGCTCGCCGCGCTCGAGCCGAAGTTCTGGATGGCGTTCTCGCAAGGCGTCGGCCACGAGGTCGACATGAGCGATCTCGTGCCCGGCCCTCATCAGGCCGAGCTCAAGGCGAAGCTCGCGAAGATCTTCGCCGACAAGACGCGCGACGAGTGGGTCGCCTTCGCCAAGGAGCGCGACTGCTGTCTCGAGCCCGTGCTCACGCCCGAAGAGGCGATGGCCGACGAGCACCTCGCCGCCCGCAAGATGTTCTTCGAGATGCCTTCGCCTTCGGGGCCGATCCCCCAGATGCGCACGCCGCTCACGCCGCCGGATCGCGCGCACGCCGCGCCGCCGAAGCAGGGCGAGCACACCGACGTCATCTTGCGCGAGGCGGGCTTCGGCGAAGAAGAGATCGCCGCGCTGCGCGTTGACGGCGCGATTCGTTAGATCTTCCGAAGCTCCTCGACGAACTCCCAGTCGGCGATGAGCCCCTTGCGGAGGAGGATCGAGAGCAGCGCGGCGACGACCGGCTCCCACTGCGGCTTCTCTCCGAGGATCTCGGTCGCGTCGGCGCCGTGCGCGGTCGCGCGAAGGGCGCTGACGAAGTCACGCGCGGTCAGCCCCTCTTCGCCGCTCCTCTGCTTCGCCGGAAGCTGGATCGTCGTGCCGTCGAGCAGCGTGAGGCTGAGCATCCGCGCGCGGCGCGCGGCGACGCGCGGCTCGGCGTCGGCCTCGCCGCGGGGCGTGATCACGCCGTCGTCCGGCGTGAGACGGCGCGGCGGCGGGTTCGAACGCGTCGTCGGAGGACCTTCGGCCTCGTCGGGCGACGCCGGCGGGCGCGCCGAAGGCCTCCGCGCCCCGGGGAGCGGAGGCGGAGGTTGCGACGGCGCGCGCGGAGGCTGCGAAGGCTTCCGCGGCGGATCAGGCTGCGTGATCACCGCAGGCGTCATCGGCGCGTCGTGGCGGCCCTCGCGCGTCGTCGTCGGCGGCTCGACGCGCGTCGGCGGGACCGGCACGTCGATGATCTGCGCGCCCGCGGGCTCGCCGTAATAGACGCGGATCGCGCTGCGGATGTCGGTGGCCGACGCGATCATCGGCCGCGCAGGGAGGTTCGCCTGACGCGAGACCTCGGCGAGCGCGGCTTCGTTCGTCGGGTCGTCCATCGCGACGTAGAGCGTCTCGCCCTGCCCCTTCACGTGGCGGACGAAGATCGGGATCAAGCAGTATTGCTCGGCGAGCTCTCGCTGCACGCGGTTCAAGAGCTGGCGCGAAAAGTCGATGTGATAGAGCGACACCCACGGCACGCTGAGCTGGAGGCTCAGCGTCTGCGTGAGCTGCGCTTCGTTGAGCCAGCCGCGCTCGATGAGCAGCTGTCCGATCTTCTTGTCGCTCGGCGCGCGCTCCTTCTGCGCGGCCAGCACGTCCGCGAGCTGCTCCGCGGTGACGACGTTGGCCTGGATGAGGAGCTCCCCGAGCAGCGGACGGCGCGCGCTCGGGTCGCGCGCGCCTGGGTCGGGCGGAGGGGCCCCGCTCGCATCGAACACCACGGAACGATGGTAGCGACCCGCCCAGAGCGGGGCCAACCATCCGCCGAAAGCTCGCGGCCTCGAGCCCGTTTTACGCCATAAAGCTGAGCTCCTGGACCGTCGCGCTAACGGTGGTTCTTTCCGCTTTTTCGCCGTGATAGCCTGGGTGTCCCCCCGGCCATGCGGACGTGTCCCCAGTGCCAGAGCCCGTGCGAGGAGACGCACAAGTTCTGCCCGTCGTGCGGCTTCCCCGTCGCGAAGGTGGCGACCGCGCCCGACGATCCGCTCATCGGCCGGACGCTGCCCGGCGGCTACGTGATCCTCGACCTGGTCGGGATAGGCGGGATGGGGCGCGTCTATCGCGCCGAGCAGACGAACCTGGGGCGGACGGTCGCCGTCAAGATCATCCACCCGCACCTCGTCGGCGAAGAGAACGCCGCCGCGCGCTTCATCACCGAGGCGCGCGCGGCGAGCCGGCTGAATCACCCGAACTCCGTCGCCGTCATCGACTTCGGCAAGACGGAAGACGGCCAGCTCTATCTCGTCATGGAGTTCTTGCGAGGCAAAGACCTCGCGCGCGTCCAGTACGAAGAGGGGCCGCTCTCGTTCCGCCGCATCGTGAGCATCCTCCGGCAGGTGCTCGCGGCGCTCTCCGAAGCGCACCACCTCGGGATCATCCACCGCGATCTCAAGCCCGAGAACATCATCCTCGAGCAGGTCCGCACCGGCGGCGACTTCGTGAAGGTCGTCGACTTCGGCCTCGCGAAGATGCGCATCGAGGCGTCGGCGCCGAACATCACGAGCCCCGGCATCGTCTGCGGCACGCCCGAGTACATGAGCCCGGAGCAAGGGCGCGGCGATCCGCTCGACGCGCGCTCCGACCTCTACGCCGTCGGCGTCATCTTCTACCAGCTCCTCACCGGCCGGCTCCCGTTCGAGGCCGAGAGCCCGACGCAGGTCGTGCTCATGCACATCACCGAGGCGCCCGCCGATCCGCGATCGATCGCGCCGGAGCGGACGATCCCGTCGCTCCTCGCCGACGTCTGCTTGATGGCGCTCGCCAAGGAGCCGGCGCACCGCTTCGGCAACGCCGACGAGTTCGGCGAGGCGCTCGCCGACGCGCTCTCGCAGATCGAGTCCGCCGTGCCGCGCGCGCCCGTGCCCGCGGGCACGGTCAAGTGCCCCAAGTGCAGCGCCGCCAACGCGCCGACGCAGAAGTTCTGCGGTGAGTGCGGTCAGACGCTCCAAGGCAGCCCGGTCTCGGCGCGCGCCGCCGTCGAGCCCACGCTCTCGCCGCCCGCCGGCAGCCAGCCGCCGGTCAGCAACCTCGTCGCGGTCGAGCCCGGCACGGGCAAGCGCCAGGTCATCGTCGATCGCGATCGCGCGCAGTTCCCTCTCGAGTTCGTCGGGCGCGACGAGGATCTCCTCTGGCTCGACGATCGCCTGCAAGACGCGAAGAGCTCCCTCATCGGCGCGCGCATCGTCGGCGACGTCGGCATGGGCAAGACGCGCCTCCTGCGCGAGTTCATCACGCGCGTGAACAAAGACGGTCACACGGTCGTCGAGGTCACGCCCGATCCCGGCTGGGCCGAGGTCGGCTACTTCGCCGTTCGTCAGGCGATCACCGCGCTCGCCGATCTCCCGAGAGACGGCGGCAGCGCCAAGGATTGGGCGAACGCGGGCGCCGAAGCGCGCCGCGGCCTCGCCGACATCTTCGAGCACCCGAACCGCGGCGAGCTCTCCGCCGACGAGCTCCGCTTCGCCGTCGCCGAGGCGCTCCGCTGGGCGATCGTGCGCGCGAGCGAGCGCGCCGGCGGCAACAAGGTCCTCGTCGCCGTCGACGATCTCCACGCGATCGACGGCGCGAGCCGCGCCGCGTTCGCCGACGCGGTGGGCGAGCCGCCGCTCGTCGCTTCCGTGCTCGTCGTCACGTATCCGCCGGGCCACGATCCCGGTTGGCCCGCGAGCACCGCGTCGGCGCGCGTGCTCATGGGCCTCGCGCCCGGGCTCGTCTCCCGCTTGCTCGCGGGCACGAGCCGCCCGAGCTCTTCGATCGGCGGGCGAGGCATCGCGCCGCTCTACGTCGATCAGCTCCTCCGCTTCTCGCGCGAGCAAGGCGGCCGCGCGCCGACGCGCCTCGCCGACCTCATCGCGCTCCGCGTCGAGCGCCTGCCGCCCGACGCGCGCCGCGTCCTCCAGGCCATCGCCGTCTACGGCGACGCCGCCGACGAAGCGATCGTGAAGAACCTCGTGACCGAAGGCACGAACATGGACGACGCGACGACCGCGCTCGCCGACGCCGGGATGATCGAGACGGCCCAGGTCGGCTTCCGCAGCGCGCATCCCCTCATCCGCGACGTCGTGCTCGCGACGATCCCCGCCGCCGTCCGCCGCGGCCTCCACGCGGCGTGCGCCGAGATCGGCGAAGAGAACGACATGCCGCTCGAGGCGCGCGCCCTCCACGAATACAGCGCGCAGAACACCTTTCAGGCGCTCATCCTGCTCGAGCAGGTCGCGAGCCGCGCGACGTTGCGCGGCGATCAGGGCGGATCGATCGGCGCGCTCCGTCGCGGCCTCGATCTCGCGCGGCGCGAGCTCTTCCGCGGCGAGCTCGACGATCCGATGCGCGCCGTCCTCATCTTCGCGCGCAAGCTCGGCGAGGCGCTCACCGCGGCCGGGCAGTTCACCGACGCGGAGGGCGTGCTCCGCGAAGCGCTCGACATGGCGGGGCCGAGCGGCTCCGATCGCGCGCGCGTCCTCGGGGCGCTCGCGCAGGTGTCGGCGATCCGCGATCGAAACGACGAAGCGCACCGCTACCTGCTCGAGGCCCTCGAGCTCGCGTTCGCGTCGGGCGCGCACGAGCTGCTGCACTCGCTCGAGGATCTGAAGAAGTCCATCGCGGTATGAAGAGGCGTGGCTCGGTCGTTGCGCTCGTCGTGATCCTCGCCGCGTGCGGCGGGCAGGAGCCGCCCGCGAAGGCGCCCGACGCCCCTCCCCCGCGCAAGGATCCCGCGTCGCTCCAGCAGGTCTCCGAGACGTGCGCGCGCATCGCTTCGTGCACCCACGCCCACGACGCGCCGCGCCTGCGCGACCCCAGCGCCTGCGTCGACTGGTGGCTCGCGCACGCCGACGCCCAAGCCCCCGATCCGCTCCACAAGTGCCTCGCGCAGGCGACGACGTGCGAGCAGATCAACACGTGCATGCACGGCGGCGGCGACGCGCGCGCGGCGACGTTCTGCGGCCAGCGGCCGGGCGTCGTCTCTGGCTGCGACGGCGATCGTTTCGTGAGCTGTGGTGACGACGACGCACTCGAGAGCACCGTCACCGACTGCGCCTCGCTCGGCGCGACCTGCAAGGAGATGAAGGCGCCCGGCGGTCTCGTCGTGCGCGGCTGCTTCGCCCCGCAGAAGTGCCCTGCCGGCGCGCCCGAAGCGCGCTGCGAAGGCGACGCGGTCGTCTCCTGCCACGACGGCGTGATCGAGCGCGCGACGTGCAGGCCCGGGACGAAGTGCGAAGAGCACCGCGACGAGAGCGGCGACGCGACCGCGAGCTGCCAGCTCCCCGGCCGGCGCCGCTGCGATCTGCTCGGCGCCCGACATTGCGAGGGCGATCGGTTGATCGAGTGCTCGAGCCAGGATCACTTCGGCAAGGTGCGCGTGAGCGACTGCTCCGGCTTCGGCCTTCGCTGCGCCGGCAAGGGGCCGCGCGCCGGCTGCTACGTCGCCGCCGACGTCGAGTGCGACCGCGACATGCTCCCCAAGTGCGAGGGTAGCTCGATCGTCTTCTGCGCCGCCGGCCGGTTGACCAAGATCCCGTGCGGCAAGCTCGGGATGGGCTCGTGCAACCCGACCGCGCGCGGCCCCGTGGCGGCCTGCACTTCGAACGAGCCCGCGCCCCGGGCCGTGCTCAAACCGACGGGGAAGTGAGCCGTTCACCGGGCGCGACAAGGAGCCGCCTCGAGAAAGCTCGGCGCCGCCGGAGGATCGCGCTTCGTGGTCCCCGATCCGGGAAGAAGCCACTAAAGTGAGCCCGGGCTGACACGAGCAAGGCGATGCCGCACATCTCTCGTTGGGATCTCGACAAGACGTACCTGCGGACCGAGTTCGACACGGTCCGGGATCTCGTGCGCACGGCGTTCGAGCGCGCCGACGAGAAGCGAACGAACCCGGGCGCGGCGACGCTGCTCCGCGAGATGTCGCGCGCCGGCGTGTCGATCCACATCCTCTCGGGCTCTCCCGAGCAGATGCGCCGCCGCCTCGAAGACAAGCTGCGCCTCGACGGCATCGTGTGGGATTCGTTCATCCTGAAGCCGAACCTCCAGAACGTGCTCCGCCTCCGCTTCCGCGCGCTCAAGGATCAGCTCGGCTACAAGCTTCCCGCGCTGCTCGCGGCGCGCGCGGCCGCGGGCGCCGGCGCCGCCACCTTCCGCGAGACGCTCTTCGGCGACGACGCCGAGGCCGACGCGTTCGTCTACGCGCTCTACGGCGACATCCTCGCCGGGAGGGTCGGCGAAGAGCTCGTCCACGCGATCGCCGAGCGCGGGCGCATGTACGAAGACGTCCTCGAGGGCGCGCTCAGGTCGTTGCGCCAGCTCGGCGGCGCGCACGAGCCGCAAGCGGAGCCGGTCGAGCGGATCCTGATCCACCTCGAGCAGCAGACGCCGCCGAGCGACTTCGAGGTCTACGGCGCGCGCGTGGTGCCATTCTACAATTACTTGCAAGCTGCATTCGTCGTACACGAAGACGGCAGGCTCGGCGCAGAGGGCGTCTTGCGGGTCGCGCTCGAGCTCGTGACGCAGCACCGCTTCGACGGCGACGCGCTCGCGCGGAGCTACGCCGACCTCGGCAAGCGAGGGCACCTGCGCGGGACGCGCGTGCCCGAGCTCGTGGCCGCGCTCGACACGTGGAAGGACGCGCCGCCGGCGGCCGCGCGCGACGAGCTGCGCGCGATGGTCGAGCGGCTGCCCGCGTACGCCGAGCAGGCGAGCAAGAAGTTCACCGCCCCCGAAGCGGCGCCGATGCCCGACTACCTGACGCTCGTGTCGAAGCACAATCGCCGGCGACACAAGAACAAGCGTTGAGGCGTCCTCAGCGAGCGCTGCCTTCGAGCGCTTCGGGCGCCTTCCACTCGACGAGCGCGCGATCGAGCTCCTCCGGCCGCACGCCGAAGACGTCGGCCCGCCCGCGCATCGCGCCGCTGGCGCCCGCGACGACGCGGAAGCGATACCCCTCGGGGAAGCCGAGCGCGGGCGCGCCCCCGGCCGCCCTCACGCCGAAGTCGACGTAGGGAGCGACCGACATCGTCACGCCCGACGTCCCGTAGGCGAAGAGCTCGGCGTCGACCTCGACGGCGCATCGCGCCTCGACCTGTCCGCCGCGCTCCATCGAGAACGAAGGACGGATGTCGAAGTCGGACGCGATCGGCGGCTGCCACTCGCCGCCTTCGAGGACCGCGCCGAGGCGCACGTACGACTTCGCCTCGACGCCGGCGTTGGCGACGAGCGGTCCTCCGAAGGCGAGGTTGCAGTGGAGCGCGACGGTGAACTGCACCGAAGGGCTGAGGGGCACGCGCCCGATCGACATCGTCGGCAGCGGAACGCGCGGCGACTGGTAGATCACGCGACGCACGTCGTGCTTGCGCGCGCGAAGCTCGGCGAGCGTCGCGTCGTTGACGTCGCCCTCGGCCGTGACGCTCGCGATCGCGCGCGCCGAGGTGTCGAGGTTGCCCTCGACCTTGGCGACGAAGCGGCGAATGCGCGAGTCTTGGATCCGGAGATCGACCTCGACGACCGGCTTGGCCGCGAGGAGCGCGCGCTCGAACGTGATCGACTCGGTGAAGCGAGCCTTGCCGCCCTCGACGTCGATCTCGTCGACGTTCTCGAACAGCGGCTCGCCGCCGAAGTCGATCTCGATGCCGCGAAGCTCGCTCCGCGTGAGCGCGTGGTCGTCGATGCCGCTGCCGCCGCCCGACGAGGCGCGCATCGCGCCGTTGACGATGGCGTCGGTGAGCGTGGCCGGCGTCGTGATGACGACGAGCGCGTCGCCTTCGTTCGTGACGGCGGCGACGCGGCGGAGAAAGCCGTCGGGGTTCTTGCTCTTCGAGGCGCCACGCGCGCCGACGAAGATCGCGCCGGGCGTCAGCTGGCGATAACGATCGGCGACGGCGAGCGGAAGCCGCACGCGATCTTCGAAGACCTCCGCGACGGCGATCGCCTTTGCGTCGGCCACCACGACGGCGGTCGCGACCTGCGCGTCTTCCGACGCGCCGGTCTCTTCTTCTTCGACGTCGCTCTGCGCGCAGCCGGCGGCGAGGGCGGCGCACGCCGCGAGCGTGCAGACCGACCGAAGGGATGAAAGGAACGAAGCCACGCCGGGCTGTAGGCAAATGTAAGACCAGTCCGCGATGCCTGGAAAACAACGTCTTGGGGCGTCGCCCAGTGGGCCTCGCCCCCGACGTCTGGATCGCGCCGGATCCCTCGGCTCAGACCCAGGCGTTGTTGAGGATCTCGCCCACGCCGCCCGCGCCGGGGACGATGTACTGGTGCTCGTCGAGGCCGCGCTCTTCGTCCCAGTGCGTGCCGGGAACGGTGGAGAGCACCTTCGCGGGGCTGAGCCCGCGGTCGAGGCGCCACGCGTAGATGACGACGTCGGGGTGCTCCTTCGCCACGTTGCGGATGAACTCCGGCGTGACGATGAGGTGCATCGTGATGCACGACTTCGGCGTGCCCTCGAGGCGCGTCTTGTAGTGCGTGAGCGCGCTGTTGATCGACGAGCCCGTCGCGCCCATCGGATCGGGAACGAGCAGAATGCGACCTTCGACGTCGCGTCCGATCTTGGCGTCGTGCCACGTCGCGCCCACGACCTGCCCGGCGGCGTCGGTCGCGCGCGACATGAAGAGGTGATCCTGACGCACGCCGGCGGGATCGAGCACGCCGTTGAGGTGGTCGTAGACGATCTGCGAAGGCATCGTGCCCGCGCGGGCGATGCCGACGGTGACGCACTTCGTGGACGGCTCGAGCGCGACGCCGCGATAGACCGCCTCGGGCGACTTCACCGCCATGCGCGTCGGGACGGCGACGCGCGTGCGCGGAAACTCGGAGGCGAGCACGACCTGCGCGAGGCGCTCGTAGAGCGCGCGGACGAGCGTGCCGACCTCGGGCTGGATCGTCTCGCGCGCGCAGAGACGCGCGAGCTGCGTCCACGCGAGCGGGTCGTCGAGAAGGTGGACGTTCGGCCCGTACTGATGAGCGATCTCCGGGGCCCGGTAGCGGCTCTGCGCGTACGCGTTCTCGACCATGGAGCGGGGCTATACCCCATTTGCTCGACGCACGTGAGCGAGGACGCCGCTCAGGTCCAGTGGCCGGCGCGGAGCGCGGCGGCGTCGATGACCTTCACCTTCGGCCCGAGCGCCTCGCGGAAGCTGTCTTCGTCTTCGTCGTCCATGATGGCGTCGCCGAAGCCGGCGGCGATCTCCATGGCGGTCGACAGGATGCGGAGGAACTGCGCGAAGCTCGACGCCGCGAGCGTGGGGACCCACCGCTCCTGCCCGCTCATCGCGGTGTAGACCGGGCAGTCGCCCTCGGGATCGGGCTTGGACGTGTCGAGGAAGTAGGGATCGCCGAGCAGCGAGCTCTCCGCGATGACGACCCAGGCCGGCTTCCAATCGGCCGGAGCCTTGCCGCCTTCAGAAGGAGAGACGACGGCGCTCTGCGCCTTCACGAGCTCGGCCGAGGGAAGCAGGCGCACCCGCTCGACCGGCGTGACCGTCTCGACCTTGAGGGGGTCGGCGGACGCCAGAAAACTCCGAAAACGTGAAGGAATCCGCAGTTGTTTGCGGAGATCCTCGATGAGCGCCTTGTCCGTCTTGCCGAACGCACACTCGATCTTGCGGCGCTGAAAGACGGCCTTCAGGCCGTCGACCGCATCTGCGAGATCACTGTCCACCGGACACCTTCTCAAGCCACCGCGCCGAGCGGTGAAGGGGCCCAGCCAACATGCGGCTGGGCGTCGAGCGAGGGGGCCTACGTTAGCACCCCTTGCCCTCGAATTGTGACGGTATTTCTCATTCTCCTTCGGCGCCTTCTTCTCCTTTGGCTTGGCTCATCGGCCGCGTCGCGCCGCGCCGGCAGAGGACGACCGCGCGCACGGACGCCTGGAGCGTCTGCGGCGCCTGGGCGCGCGCGGCGCCGGCGCCGGGGCCGGCCAGGCGACGGAGGGCCTCGACCATGGGCCCCACGACGCGGTCGAGCTCGGCCGTCGCTTCCGCTTCCGAGAGCCGCTCCCAGCCGCCGCGCCGCTCGAGGTAGCGCGCTTCGGCGAAGACCGCGCTCAGGTCGTTGTTCGGCAGCGTGAGCGCGATCGCGATCCGTGCTTCTCCTTCTTTCCCTCCTTCTTTCGCGCCTGACGCGAGAGCACCGGGCTCGCGCGCGAGCGCCTCGCAGAGCGCGGGCGCGCCGGAGGCGCCGTCGACGCCGATCGCGCTTCGCGCCCAGCGCGCGACGTCGACCGGTCGCCTCCCTTCGACGCCTTCGACGGCGCCTCTCGAGGGCGCCCGATCGCGCGGCGTCGAGAGGAGGCTCTCGTCGAGGCACCCCACGCGGCCCAGCCCGGCGACCAGCACGGCGCCTTCGTCGCACCCGATCACGGCGTCGGCAGCGGCGCCGATCCCGCTCTCGGCGGCGAGCGCGCGCACCTCGCGCCGTGGCAGGCACGCTCCGGTCGCGCTCAGCAGATCGACCGCGCGCCCCGCCTCGCACAGCGGTCGGGCGACGCACGTGCGGCGGTCGCGCGACGGCACTTGGGTCGCGCCGCAGTACGCCGCCGCGACCTTGGCCGAGACGCACGCGCCGAGCACCTCGTGGAGATCCGCAGGGCAGCCCGAGGCGGGCGGCTCGGTGAAGCGAGCCCCCCGGCAGGCGAGCGACGTGAGCGCGAGCATGAGGAGCGCGGCGCGTGCGATCCGTGCCGGGTGCACAAGTACGACGTTAGTCGAAGGGAAAGGCTGAGCGTGCTTTTCCCTCCTCTTGCGCTACACACCCCGCCTCATGCTCGCGATCAGCACCCACGGAACGTCGGCGTTCGCCGATGCCTTCGGGTCGCTCTGCGCGCGCGGACAATCCGATCTCTCGAAGGCCGAGCCGGCCGTGCGCGAGATCCTCGACGAGGTGCAGCGCGGCGGCGACGCGGCGGTGCTTCGCTACGTCGAGAAGTTCGAGAAGCGAACGCCGCGCGCGCTCCTTCTTTCGACGCGTGATTTCGACGGCGCCGCGGCGCTCGAGCGGCTCCCGCGCGACGCGCGCGACGCGCTCCGGCACGCGGCGGCGCGCGTCACGCGCTTCCACGAGCGTGAGCGCGACGCGATGTTCTCGGGCGGCGGCTTCCGCTACGACGAAGACGGCGTCGGCCTCGGCCTCCGCGTGTTGCCGCTCGCGCGCGTCGGCGTCTACGCCCCTGGCGGAAAGGCGCGCTATCCGTCGAGCGTCTTGATGAGCGCGATCCCCGCGCGCGTGGCCGGCGTGAAGGAAATCCTGCTCGCGACGCCGCTCGCGGGCGACGCGACCGACGACGGCGTGCTCGCCGCCGCGCACCTCTCCGGCGTCACCGGGATCGTCGACGCCGGCGGCGCGCAGGCGATCGGCGCGCTCGCCTACGGCACGTCGTCGATCCCGCGCGTCGACAAGATCGTGGGCCCGGGCAACATCTACGTCGCCTGCGCCAAGCGGCTCGTCTACGGCGCCGTCGCGATCGACTCCATCGCCGGCCCGAGCGAGATCCTCGTCATCGCCGACGCCTCTGCCGATCCCGCGCACGTCGCCGCCGATCTGCTCTCGCAGGCGGAGCACGACGAAGACGCCTATCCCCTCCTCTTGTGCACCTCGCGCGATTTCGCCGAGGCCGTCGCGCGCGAGGTGGAGCGCCAGCTCGCCGATCTCCCGCGCGCGTCGATCGCGCGCGCGTCGATCGACGGGCACGGGCACGCCTTCGTCGCGCCGGAGTCGAAGATCGCCGAGCTCGCCGACGCGATCGCCCCCGAGCATCTCAGTATCCAGGTCGCGACCGCCGACGCCGCCGACGCGCTGGCCGCGAACGTACGGAACGCGGGTGCAGTGTTTCTAGGGCGCTTGACGCCAGAGGCAACGGGAGACTATGTCGCCGGGCCTTCTCACGTCCTACCGACGGGAGGGGCGGTTCGTTTCGGTTCTCCGCTGGGGGTCCACGACTTCGTGGCCCGCACTTCGCTCATTCGCTACTCGGCGGATGCCCTGCGGAGAGACGAGACGGCCATCTGCGCTCTCGCCAGGCTCGAAGGCCTCGAGGCGCACGCCCGAGCGGTCACCATCCGCACGCGGGAGGCGGCGCTGCCCGCCCCTTCGCGTGCGGGGCCTGACGGAGGGCGGCGTGGAAGTTGAGTCACGGTCCTAACGCTGGGCTCTCTGAGCAGATACAAGGCGCTGAATTAACAGAGTTTTGGAAACCGGACTGACAGTTGCATGAGGGCGCCGCGGCGCTTTCTCGGGTTGTGGTCTGAAAGTCGTTAACGGAGGTCGGGATGCAATCGAAGTGGTTGGGCAGGATCGGGCTTTCAGCCCTCGTGATGGGGGTGGTGGCCAGCTCCGGTGGAATGGTCGGTTGCGCGGCCGAGCGCGATCCCATCAACCGCGTTCAGTTGAACGCAATTCCCAAGAGCTTCCTCGTCGGCGAGAAGTTCGATGACCCCAGCGACGACCCGGAGTTCTACTCCCGCTCGATGGTCATCAACGTGCCCTACGGTGAGTCGGGCGCCGAGTGGGGCCTCTTCACCAACTCCATCAACACGATGGCGAAGATCAAGTGGCAGATCCAGGAGTCGATGCTCGTCGGCCGGGTCAGCTTCGAGCGCCTCGACGGCACCGACGGCCAGGGCCTCGCGAAGACGGCGAACCCGGAGCGCGATCCGAGCAAGCCGATCGCGCAGAACGACGGCATCGTCATCTATCAGTTCCCGATCGTCAGCCAGTTCGACATTCGCCGCGACTACAACCCGACCACGGGTGAAGAGGCGAACGTCGTCGTCGAGAACTCGACCGACCGTCCGTGGAACGAGCGTGAGTACGTCCGCGTCGACTTCTCGCGGAACATGGTCACGACGGCCTACGACTTCGACACGCTCTCGCTCCTCGGCATGTACGGCGGCGTGAACTACTCGCCGACGCAGTTCGACATCCGGAACCCGAACGACGCAGACGCGCCGGTGTTCGATCTCGACCGCGGCTACTTCGACGTCACCAACAAGCTCTTCGCCGAGCCGCAGATGATCCGGCTCCCGGAGGAGTGGGGCGGCGATTCGTTCCCCGGCTGCTTCCTCCCGAACCTGATCGCGGGCGGCACGAGCCCCGTCGGCAACTGCAACCCGAACGAGGTCACGATCCGTCACTCGTTCAAGCGCGTGACGAACAGCGACTACGAGCCGCTCAACTGGGACGGCTTCAAGTTCGAGACCTACGGCGCCTTCACCACGGAGCGCAACGGGTACAACCGCGACTACGGCATGCGCGACAACATGTGGAAGCGCTACATCTCGCGCTACAACATTTGGGAGCGCCACCACCACTACACCGACCCGGCGAACATGACCGGGGAGACGAAGTGCCGCGCCGACGCGGACTGCTCCGGCATCCTCGTCGAGGGCGTGTCGGGCGCGTCGCACTGCGACCTGCACAACCAGAAGTGCACGGAGCCGTACCAGCTCCGCAAGGCGAAGCCGATCGTGTGGCACTACGCCGACGGCAGCGCGGCCGACTACTACGTCGAGACCCGCGAGGCCGGCGAGGAGTGGGACGCGGCGATGCGTGGCGCGGTCGCCTCGGCGAAGTACGCCGAGTGCAAGCGCTTCGGCGGCAGCGACTGCCCCGAGGTCATCACCGGCAACTTCGCGCAAGAGGAAGACGCGATGTACCTCGTCAAGGAGGTCAACGCGTGCCGTCGCGGTGAGGTGCTCGCCGAGTACAAGCCCTTCGCCGATCCGAACCACGCCCGCCCCGAGTACGCCAAGATCGGCGTCGGGGAAGGCCCCTGCGAGAGTCACGCGCAGGCGCTCGGTGAGGCCCGCGGCTACTCGCAGGCGGTCATCGATCTCGCCAAGCAGGCGCCGATGGTCATCCTCTGCCACAGCCCGGTCCTCCGCACCGACCTCGACGTCTGCGGCAAAGAGGGCACGGTCGCGCGTCTCGGCGACCTCCGCTTCCACCTCGTCACGAACATCGCCCAGCCCCAGACCGGTTCGCCGTGGGGCATCATGACGGACTCGAACGATCCGCTCACCGGCGAGCACATCTCGGCGAGCATCAACATGTGGACGCACGTGAACGACCTGTTCTCGCGCGGCGTCATCGACACGCTCCGCTACATCGGCGGCGAGCTCAAGGACGAAGACGTCACCGACGCCCGCTACATCGACCAGTGGGCGGCGGCTGCGAAGGGCGGCAACGGCATGTTCACGCCCATCATGGACGACAAGGAGATCGACAAGCGCGTCGCCTCCGCGGCGGGCACGACGGTCGAGAAGCTCCGCGCGACCAGCGCGACCATGGCCGATCCGCGCGCGCTCGGCGGCAAGGAAGCCAAGCTCCGCAACGCGCTCGTCGCCAACCTGAAGCGCGTCGAGCAGACCAAGGCCGCGTTCGACGCGCCCTCGGCCAACGCGCCCGTCTACCAGGCGCGCGCCGCGATGGCGAAGGGCTCGCTCCTCGAAGCGGAGGTCGCGACGCCCGCGATGCAGCAGCTCGCCTCGGCGGGCTTCGGCAAGATCGCGCTCGACTCGTCGACGAAGGTCGCGGCGACGTCGATCTTCCGCGGTCTCAACCCGGCGCTCCGCCGTGGGCTCGAGCACAAGCGTGAGCTCGCGTACGCCGCGCGCGGCGCGTGCGTCATGAACTTCGAGGCGACGGCACCCCTCGCCTACATCGCGCTCAGCGACATCGTTCAGGAGAAGTTCGGCAAGTTCAACCCGAGCGACGCGCCGAACGTCCAGAACGAGCGCGCCGACCGCATGAAGGACTGGCTCAAGCGCCGCGCCGGCTACGCCGTCATCGCGCACGAGATGGGTCACTCCTTCGCGCTTCGTCACAACTTCGTGTCGTCGTCCGACGCGTGGAACTTCCGCCCGCAGTACTGGCAGCTCCGCACGAACGACAAGAAGGTCACGCAGACCTGCAAGGCCGACGGAACGTCGGACGGCAAGACCTGCGTCGGCCCGCGCTGGCTCGACCCGGTCACGGCGAACGAGTCGAAGAACATGATCACGCTGTGGACGCAGTCGTCGACGATGGAGTACCCCGGCGAGATCGCGCAGGACCTGCTCGGCCTCGGCGCGTACGACTTCGGCGCGGCGCGCATGTTCTATGGTGAGGTCGCGACGGTCTACACCGACTCGCGCTTCAACAACCGCAACGCGGCGACCCCGGCGGTCATCGCGCAGGGTCACCAGAACCAGTTCGGCGGCCTCCTCGGCTTCCGCTACGGCGACTTCTCGAACCCGACCCACTACTCGCAGCTCGACAACACCGCGAACCTCATCGAGAAGTGCGACCGGGTCAGCGACATCAACGCCTTCAAGCCCGGCAACTGGGACGAGGCGAAGGACGGCGCTTGGAGCCACATCGTCGACGGCCACATCGTCTCGAACGAAGAAGGCCAGTTCACGCGCTGCTCGCAGCCGAAGGTCGACTTCGTGCAGTGGGACGCGCTCAAGGACGCCGAAGACAAGACGCACGCGGCCGACGCCAACGGTCGTGTCCGCGTGCCCCACGGCTTCGCGAGCGACGAGTGGGCGGACCTCGGCAACATCGCCGTCTTCCGTCACGACAACGGCGCCGACCTCTACGAGGTCATGCACTTCTGGATCGCCCAGCAGGAGATGACCCACATCTTCACGAACTACCGCCGCGGTCGTCGTGACTTCAACCTGTTCGGCACCTTCCAGCGCACGCTGAGCCGCTACCACGAGAAGATGCGCGACTCGGCCAAGGCGATCGGCCTCTACACCACGCTCGCCCGCGACACCGTCGCCGAGTACGGCAGCAGCGGCAACGACCCCGAGGCGTTCGTCGCGGCCGTCCTCAAGCAGGTCGCCGTCGACAACACCGTCGCGAGCTCGATCGCGTTCGACCACTTCGCCCACGTGTTCTCCCGGCCGCAGCCGGGCGCGCACGGCACGGGCAGCGCGGGCGACACGGTCCTCCGCTGGCAGGACGACAACGGCAGCACCGGTGGCTTCGCCAGCGGCGGCCGCCCGGTCCTCTCCGTCGCCAACGGCGTGCAGGGCGGCTTCGGCGTGATCTCGCTGGCCGGCCGGCCGATCGAGAACGCGCTCGCGCGCAACCAGGGTCGCGACTACGACCGCGACTTCACGCAGAACGTCGGCTCGTACTACGAGAAGGCCTTCACCGCGATGCTCCTCACCGAGTCCGCGGACAACTTCATCAGCTCGAGCCGCGACGACTTCACCGATCCGCGCTTCCGCTCGGTGTCGATCGCCGACGTGTTCCCCGACGGCTACCGCCGGTGGATCGCGAACAACCTCACGGGTGACGACAGCATCAAGGGCGTCTTCACGCGTGGCACGGGCGGCGGCCCCGGCCCCAGCCCGGCCGAGCTCGACACGAAGGGCTACGCGCTCATCGGTCAGACGTCGTGGTGGCCCACCTCGGGCGCCGAGACGTGCTTCCCGCAGGGCGAGCGCCTCACCTGCCGTGATCCGTTCTCCGCGACGCCCGGCCCTGGCGGCGGCGTGGGTCCGGTCATCGACCCGCAGATCGGCTGGGAGCAGCAGAAGTTCGCGCTCATCCAGTCGCTCATGTACCTGCCCGACAACGCGCGCACGAAGTGGCTCGACATGTTCCAGGTCTGGGAGCTCGGCTGGAACGCCGACCCCGGCTTCGAGAACCGGATCGAGTTCCACAACCCGGACGGCAAGATCTACATCGCGAAGACGTTCGGCACCGAGACGCTGTTCGGCAAGACGGTCCAGAAGGGCGTCGCCGCTCGCGTCCTCGAGTACGCGAACGAGCTGCTCCAGGCCGGCGTCGTGACCACGCCCATCGTCAAGAACGGCGTGACCATCGGCTACCTCCCGACGCTCGACGCGCAGGGCAAGGTCCAGTACCGCTCGAACGGCCAGGCGGTCGCGTCGTGCGAGAACAGCAAGGAGTGCACGAGGATGAAGAACTACGTCTCCGTGCCGCGCCTCATGCGCGAGGCCATGCTGAAGTTCGGCTGGACCCGCAACGCCGACGAGCTCAAGGGCGTCTACGGCCGCTGAGCCGCCCCTGACCGTCACCCGCGAACGCCTCGGCTCTCACGAGCCGGGGCGTTCGTGTTTTGTGGCCATGCGCGCGAGGACGCGCCGGAGCACCCAGGGGGCGTGTCGCGCGCCGGCGGACGCGACGCGCACGAAGCGGCTCGTCTCCACGACGGGCGAGCCGCGGAGCGCCGCGCGGAGCGTGATGCGCGCGACGTCGTCCGCCGACTGCGACTTCGGATCGGGCGCGTCGTATCCGACGACGCCCTCCGCCCGAGCGGCGTTCGCACGGAAGGGCGTGTCGACGGGGCCCGGCCGTATCACGACGACGCGGACACCGACCTCGGCGAGCTCGGAGCGCATCGACATCGAGATCGCCTCGAGCGCGAACTTGGTCGCGGCGTACGCGGCGTAGCGCGGCGCGGCGACGATCCCGGCCACCGACGACATCATGACGACGGTGCCCCGCGACCGCTCGAGGTGCGGCGCGGCGAGCTGCACGAGGCGGAGCGGCGCGATGACGTTGAGCTCGAAGAGCCTGCGGAGCTCGTCGAGATCGACCTTCAGCGCCGGCGCGTAGAAGCCGCGGCCGGCGTTGTTGACGAGAACGTCGATCGAGCCGCCTTCGGAGGCGGCGCGGTCGACGAGCGCGCGGCGATGGGCTTCGTCGGTGACGTCGCCCGACACGACGATCGCGCGCGCGCCTCGCGCCTCGACCTCGCGCGCGACGCCGGCGAGCGCGCTCTCGCCGCGCGCCGAGAGCACGAGCGTCGGCTTGGACGGCTCGTCGGCCCACGCGAGAGCGAGCGCGCGACCGATGCCCGTCGAGGCGCCGGTGATGACGACCGTCGTCATCCGGCCTTCTTCTTCGGGGTCTTCTTCTTCGCCGCCGTCTTCTTCGGCTTGGCCTTGGCCGCCTTCTTCTTGGAGGCGCTCATGTCGAGGACGGCGTACGCCGGCCGCGCGGTCTCGCGGAGGAGCTTCGTGAGGATCGCGAGCGGCAGATCGGCGGCCGACTTGAACCGGACGCAGCTCTTGCCGATCGAGGCCTTGGGGAGCTGCGACGCGTAGCGTTCGGCGACGTAGCCCCGCTCGTCGGCGGCGCACGCGTAGAGCGAGATGTAGCTCGCGTTGCTCGCAAGGCCGATACGGAACCACTCGCCCTCGCGGCCCGTGGCGTATTTGTAGCGGTACGTGCCGTAGCCGATCATGCCGCTGCGGATGTGCGGCTCGAGCCTCGGGCAGGTCTTGGTGATGAGCGCGTGGAGGCGCGCGATCTCCGAGCGCCGCGGCTCGGCGAGCGCGGCGATGTACTCAGCAGGCGTCGTGACCTTCAGCTGACCCTTCATGGGTCGCGAGTCTAGAAGATCACTCGGGGCGGAGGTACGCGCCTTTGATGAGCTTCAGGATGAACTGGACGGTGTCGAGATCCGTCGAGAGGCTCTTGTTCAGCACCGTCTCGAGGTGACCGTAGTTGTGCGCGAGCTGCAGGATGTCGAGCTCTTCGGGCTTGAGGTCGCGGAGCGGCGGGATGACCGGCTGCGACAGCACGAGGCGGGTGTTGAGATCGGGCAGCTCGTTGCGGATCTCGTTGAACTCGTCGAGCTGGCGAAGGCCCTCCATGAGGACCTCCTGCACGCTGAGGTTCATCTCGTTCGGGAACTCGCGCTCGTCGGGCGGATCGAGGTCGAAGAGGCCCTTTTGCCAGGTGAGCATCCGGAAGATGCTCTTCATCGGCGGCACGTCGTCGAGGTCGTTGATCGACGCGTAGTAGATCACGCCCTTGCGCATGTAGATCTTGCCGATGTCGTCGCTCTCCGTGCGGATGACGAGGACGCCGCTCTTCTTCGACGTCGCGAAGAGCTGCAAGAGGTCGGGGAGCGGAACCTCCTCGATGCTGCCGCTCATCGTGCGCGCCTGCGTCGTGCGACGCGCCGCCGCGACGTTCTCGAGATCGCGCTTCGCGTCGGTGCTGTCAGCGCGCGAGCCCTCGCCGGCGATGACCTTGAGGATGCTCGTGCCGATGAGGACGCGGTCGCCCTCCTTCAGACGCGCTCGCTTGATTTTTTCGCCGTTGACGAACGTGCCGTTCGTGGAGCCGAGATCTTCGATCCAGATCTGGTCCTGCTGCATCGTGATGCGAGCGTGCTTGCGGCTGACCATGTCCTCGACGAGGACCATGTCGAGATCGCTCGAGCGGCCGACGATGATCGGCTTGTCGTTGACGATCGGAAATTCGCCGCCCTGGTACTTGCCGCTGATGAAGCGCAAGACGTACGAGCGCCCTTGTCCTGGGCGCATCGACGGGACTGGGGATGCCTTCTGGGCAGGGTCTTGCATCAGCTTGAGGCCCGACAAGGGCTTACCACGAGGCGTGAGCCGCCGGATTCGCGGGATCTTTCGCTCAAATCCGTAGGAAAGACTATCGAGCCCACCCAAAGATGGTCAAGTCGCGGTATGTGATGCCGCGACCGATGGGTACTTCTGCCGATTTCCAAGCACTACCGCGAAGGTCCGTGATCGAGGGGGGAGACCCGTTCGGAACGCACCGGGCCCTCGAGCCCCGGGGGGCGCTCCCCCAGCCCGCGTGGCGGCTGGACCACGATTTCTCCAGGATCTTCGCGGGGGAGCTCCTCCTGGCGGTCGATACGCTGAACGTCGACGCGGCCAGCTTCCGCCAGATGGAAGAGGAGGGGGCGAAGTCGGGGGAGGCGCCGGAGCAAGCTGTGCCGCGGCTCGTGCTCGAGACGGTCGGCAAGCGCGGCAAGCAGCACAACCCGGTGACCGGCTCCGGCGGAATGCTCCTCGGGCGCGTCCTTCAGGTCGCTCCCGATCGCGCCGACGCGGCGGCGCTCCAGCCCGGCGATCGGATCGCGACGCTCGTCTCCCTGTCGCTCACGCCGCTTCGCGTCGACCGCGTGCGCGCGGTGCGCGTCGCGAGCGCGCAGCTCGACGTCGAGGGTGAGGCGGTGCTCTTCGCGTCCGGCGGCTACGCGAGGATGCCAGGCGACATGCCCGAGCGGCTCGCGCTCGCCGTCCTCGACGTCGCCGGCGCCGCGCCTCAGGTGGCGCGCCTCGTGAAGCCCGGCGCGAGCGTCTGCATCCTCGGCGCCGGCGGCAAGAGCGGCATCTTGTGCGCCGCCGAAGCGCGCCGCAGCGGCGGCCCTTCGGCGCGCGTCATCGGGGTGGAGAGCCACGCGCCGTACGCCGACGAGCTCCGCGCGCTCGGGCTCTGCGACGAGGTGCTCTCGCTCGACGCGCGCGATCCCGTCGGCGTTCGCCGCGCCGTGCTCGCGGCGAACGGCGGCCGCGAGGTCGATCTGAGCTTGTCGTGCGTGAACGGTGCCGACGCCGAGATGAGCGCGATCATGGTCACGCGCGATCGCGGCGTCGCGTACTTCTTCGCGATGTCGACGAGCTTCACGAAGGCGGCGCTCGGCGCCGAGGGCGTCTCGAAGGACGTCGATCTCGTGATCGGCAACGGCTACGCGCAGGGTCACGCCGAGCACTCGCTGGCGATGATGCGCGAGCTCCCCCAGGTGCGGCAGCTCTTCGAAAAACGATACGCCTGAGGACGCGCGCGGAGCCTTGACGGACCGCCCCAACGGCGGTTTGCTCCCCGCCCTCATGGACTACGCCCCGCGCCCGATCGCCGAAGTCGCCGCTGATCTCGGACTCTCGACCGACGACTACGTCGTCTACGGAAGAGGAAAAGCGAAGCTCGATCTCGGCCTCCTGGGGCGGCCCGCGCGCGGCAAGGGGCGCCTCGTCCTCGTGACGGCGATCAACCCGACGCCCGCGGGCGAGGGCAAGACGACGACCTCGATCAGCCTCGCGATGGGCATGCGCCGCCTCGGCAAGAACGCGGTGCTCGCGCTGCGCGAGCCGTCGCTCGGGCCCGTGTTCGGCGTGAAGGGCGGCGGCACCGGCGGCGGCAAGGCCTCGCTCACGCCGGCCGAAGACATCAACCTCCACTTCACGGGCGACATCCACGCGATCACGACGGCGCACAACCTGCTCTCCGCGCTCGTCGACAACGCGATCTACTTCGGCGACGTGATCCCCGAGAAGGGCGAGCTCGACGCGCGACAGATCACCTGGGGCCGCTCGCTCGACATGAACGATCGCTTCCTCCGCCGCTGCATCGTCGGCCTCGGCGGCAAGGCGAGCGGAACGCCGCGCGAGGAGCGCTTCGACATCACCGCCGCGAGCGAGATCATGGCGATCATGGCGCTCGCCGCCGATCACGCGGATCTCGAGAAGCGCCTCGCGCGGATCGTCGTCGGCCAGACGTACGAGGGCAAGGCCGTGACCGCGGGCGATCTCCAGGCCGCGAGCGCGATGACCGCGGTGCTCCGCGACGCGCTCGAGCCGAACCTCGTGCAGACGGAAGAGGGCGGACCGGCGATCGTGCACTGCGGCCCGTTCGGCAACATCGCCCACGGCTGCAATAGCGTCATCGCCACGCGCCTCGCGATGAGCCTCGGCGACTACGCGATCACCGAGGCCGGCTTCGGCTTCGATCTCGGCGGCGAGAAGTTCCTCGACATCAAGTGCCGCCTCGCCGGCGTGTGGCCGCGCGCGGTGGTGCTCGTCGCGACGCTCCGCGCGCTCAAGATGCACGGCGGCGCGCCCGTGAAGACGTGCGGCGAGCCCGACGCCGATCGGCTCGCGAAGGGCATCGAGCACCTCGAGAAGCACCTCGAGACCGCGAAGGCGTACGGGCTCAAGCCGGTCGTCGCGATCAACGTCTTCCCCAACGACACCGCCGCCGAGCTCGCGATCGTCGAGAAGGCCGTGGAGAAGCTCGGCGCTCGCTTCGCGAGATCCGAAGGCTTCGGGCGCGGCGGCGAGGGCGCGCTCGATCTCGCGCGCGTCGTCGCCGAGGTCGTCGACGCGACCGACGCGTCTCCGCCTCCGGCGCAGTACGTCTACGACGACGCCGACGCGCCGCACGAGAAGATCCGCAAGATCGCGCGCACGGTTTACGGCGCCAAAGACGTCGTGTTCACCGCGGCCGCCGAGAAGAACCTCTCCCGCATCAAGGAGCTCGGCTACGAGAAGCTCCCGATCTGCATGGCGAAGACGCAGATGTCGCTCACCGACGATCCGACGATCTACGGCCGCCCGCGAGACTTCACGATCACGGTGCGCGAGGTGCGCCTCTCGGCCGGCGCCGGGTTCCTCGTCCCGCTCACCGGCGAGATGATGACGATGCCGGGCCTGCCGAAGGTCCCCGCGTCGCGCGGCATCAAGCTCCTGCCGAACGGCAAGATCAAGGGGCTCATGCAGAACGATTAGGAGAGCGTGTCGGTCACTCGAGCACGGGGCGGGGCGTCTCGAAGGCGGCGCCGGGCAGCGGCGTCGCGAGCGCTTCGTCGGCGGCGGGCAGCGAGATCACGAACTTCGTGCCGGCGCCCGTCTGGCTCTGCACGTAGATGCTGCCGCCGGCGTTCTGGACGATGCTCTGGCTGATCGCGAGCCCGAGGCCGGTGCCCTTCTCTTTCGTCGTGAAGAACGGGACGAACAGGTTCTTCAAGACCTTCTGGCTGATGCCCGGCCCGGTGTCGTGCACCGAGATCTCGACCATCTCGGCGCCGCCGTCGTCGAGCTTCACGCTCGAGCGCTCGCTCGCCGGGCCCTCGCCCGAAGCGCGCGCCGACGGACCGCGCGAGCTCGCGGGCCCGAGGCGCGCGCCGCTCCACGCCGCGCCGGGCATCCTGCGATGCGCCGTGGCCACGGTGACGCGCCCGCGTCCGCTCATCGCGTGGATGGCGTTCTGCATCAGGTTGAGCAAGACCTGACGAAGCTTCTCGGGATCGATGCGCGCGCGCGGGATCGGCTCGCCGAGCTCGAGGCGGAGCTCGAGACCGTCGAAGGCGGGGGACGCGCTCGACAAGATTTGCACCGTACGGCGCACGGCGGCGTTGATGTCGACGGGGATCGGATTTCCGGCGTGCGGGCGCGCGTAGTCGAGGAAGCTGCCGACGACGCGGTTCAGGCGATCGGTCTCTTCGAGGATGATCCCGAGGAACTCTTTGGTCGTGGGATCGGCGTCTTTGACGCCGACGCCGAGCTCTTCGAGGAGCTGCGCCGCGCCCTTGATCGCGCCGAGCGGGTTCTTGACCTCGTGCGCGAGACCGGCGGCCATCGAGCCGAGCGCGGCGAGGCGATCCCGCTCCTTCATGCGCGAATAGATGCGGCTGTTCGCGATCGCGACGCCCATCTGCGCCGCGACGGTCTCGAGGAGCACGATCTCCTCGGGCGTGAACGCGTCGCGCACGCGCTCGTCGGCGACGCAGAGGACGCCGACGAGCTCCTCGGCGTCGCCACGGATCGCCAGGACGACCGACGACTTCAGCGGACCGAGCGCGAGGGCGGCGGTCATCGTCGGCGCCAGCGCCTCGCGCGCGCCGGTGGCGTCGCGATCGATCTCCGCCTCGCGCGCGATCTCCTCGAGCGACAGCGACATGCCGAGCCGCTCGAGCAGCGGACGCATCGCGAGCGCGTCGAGGCGCGCAGGCGGCTGCGCCCCGATGGATCCGACCATGTCGAACCCGCTCCCGTCGAGATCGCGCAGGTAGACGGCGCACGTCGTCGCGCGGCGCGAGCGCTCGAGCCCCGCGAGCACGACCTGGATCATCTCCTCGTTCTCCAGCGTGTGCGCGAGGCGGCGCCGGAGCTCGACGACGCTCGACTCGAGGTCGTAGCGCTCGCGGAAGAAGAAGCGATTGATGCGCGTCTCGACCTCGTGCTCGAGCGGTTCGAAGAGCACGAGGAAGACGATCGCCGCGAGGACGGCGTTCAGGTACATCGCGCCGAAGCGGCCGACGTACGTGATGAAGATGTAGAAGATCCCCGCGAGCGCGAAGGCGAGCGCCGTCGAGACGAGCAACCGGCCGGAGAGCTCGTAGAGATCGGCGAGGCGAGGCCGCGTGAGCGACTCCGCGAGGACGAAGAGGAAGACGATCGCCAACACGGCGCCGATGGGCGGAAGGTAGACGCCGAGGAACGAGAGGAAGTCCGCCAGGGTGAAGGTCATCGCGAGCGCGCCGACCGCCGCGAGGAAGCGGATGCGGTCGCGCACCGCGCGCGAAGGGCTCTCCTGCCCGCGGAGCCATAGCGAGATCAGCGCCGCGGCGAGGAGGCCGAAGACGTAGAAGTAGACCGCGCCCAGCACGAGCGCGCGAACCAACGCGGACGCCTGGTGATAAGGCGAGAGCGCGACCGCGAGCATCGGCAGCGAGAGCGCGGCCGACACCTTCGTGAGGCGCGAGCCGGTCTGCGCGGCGCGCGCGCCGGGGCTCGCCTGGAGCGGCGAGATCGACTGGAACAGGTGGACCGCGAACTGCGGCAAGAGGACGGTGAGCACCGCGGTCGCGCGCTCGAACCCGACGTCCTTCATCAGGTCTTGGAGCGACTGGCTCACGTACCAGAAGGCGACGCACGTCGAGAACGCCGCGAACAGCCAGTGCTGGAGGCGACGGCCGCGCAGCAGCATCGACAGCGCGATCGCGAACGCGATGACGCCGCAGAAGAGCGTCGTTCGTGCGCGCAGGTCCTCCACGCGGCGAAGCCTAGCGCGTTTGACGACTCAGTCAGTCTTTGTCGGGTCGGTTCGGATCGCTGCTGCCGCGCCACGGATCGGGGTGCGGGCCGTTGGGATTGCCGTTCGCGTTCGGCGTCCACGGGTCGGGGTGCGGCCCGTTGGGGTCGACGTTGGTCGGGTGCGCGGGCACGCCGATGGCGGGCCCGCTGCGGCCGCTCGACCCCTCACGCCCGTCGACACGGACGAGGTGCGCGCCGACGACGTCGTCGACCTCCTCCGTTTCGTCGTCGCCGTCGGGACCGGCAGGGAGCGCGCAACCACCGAGCGCGAGCGCGGACGCGGCGAGAGCCGCGAGTAGCAGACGAAAGTTACGGTTGATGCAATTCATTGGCTCCCCTCCGAGGACGCCGCCGAGAGTCCATACTGCTTGACCAGCTGAGAGAGCCGCGGGCGCTTCATCCCCAGAAGCGTCGCGGCACGCGTGATGTTGCCCTTGGTTTCGTGGAGCGCGCGGGCGATGCAGTCGCGCTCGATCTGTCGCTTCATGTCCGAGAGGGAGACTGCGCCCTGACGGACCTGCGCGTAGGCGACCGCGGTGGCGCCGGACTCACCTTCGGGGAGCGCGCCTTCGCCGTCTTCTTCGTCGCCCTCGCTCGCCGGCACGCTGACCGGCATGCTCGGGGGCGGCGCCGGAAGCAGGCTGCCGCGGAGCGACATCGGGGGCTGCGAAGCCGGGCCCGACTGCGCGAGCGTGCGGAGATCGTCGACGTTGTCGATGAGGTCCGTCGCCGTGATGACGTCGCCTTCGGCGAAGAGCGACACGGCGCGGAGCACGTTCTCGAGCTCGCGGATGTTGCCCTGCCAGCGGTGACGCTGGAGGAGCTCGAGCGCGTCTTGCGCGAGCGCCTTCGGCTGCTCGGATCGCTCGAGCGCGATGCGCCCGAGGAGGTGATCGGCGATCTTCGGCAGGTCGCCGAGGCGCGCGCGGAGCGCGGGGACCTCGAGGGTGATGCCGCGCAGGCGGTAGTAGAGATCCTCGCGGAACTCGCCGCGCTCGACCATCGCCTTGAGGTCGCGGTGCGTGGCGCAGATGACGCGAACGTTCGCGCGGATCGGCGCGATGCCGCCGACGCGCTCGAACGTCTTCTCCTGGAGCACGCGGAGCAGCGCGACCTGCGTGCGCGGGGAGATGTCGCCGATCTCGTCGAGGAAGAGCGTGCCTCCCTCGGCGAGCTCGAAGCGGCCGCGACGGCGGGCGGAGGCGCCGGTGAACGCGCCCTTCTCGTGGCCGAAGAGCTCGGAGAGGAGCAGCGTCTCGACGAGCGCCGCGCAGTTGACGCTGACGAGCGGACCGTTCGCGCGTTCGCTCGCGCGGTGCAGCGCCTCGGCGACGAGCTCCTTGCCCGTGCCGCTCTCGCCGCGGATGAGGACGGTGCTGTTCGCGCGCGCGACCTTGCGGATCGCGACGAGCAGGCCGCGGATCTGCGGATCATCGCCCACGATTTCGCGCGCCGGGGCGCCTTCGCGTGTGGCGCGAGGCGCACGCGCGACGACCTCGTCGCCGTCGCTCTCGGGGTCGGCCTCGAGCGGCGTGCTCGCGAGCGAGACCTGGAGGCGTGAGAGCGCGACGATCTCCGACTTCGCGAGGAACGCCGCGCGGATGTCGGTCGACAGGCCGGCGGCGACCTGATCGCGCACGGCGATCGCCCGCGCGCAGTGCGACTGCGCCGCCTGATTGTCGCCGGCGTCGCGATGGAGCATCGCGAGCAGGGTGTGGATCTCGGCGAGGAGATCTTCTTCGCCCGACGCGCGCGCGAGCACGAGCGCCTCGGTCGCCGATTCCATCGCGGGGAGGCCCGACGCGCGAAGCTGATGCGCGACGAGGATCGCGACCTCGGCCTTGGCGCGGCCGCTGCCGGCGTGCTTCTTCGCCCGCTCGATCGCGACCGCGGCGCGGTTCACGTCGCCGTCTTCGAGCGCGACGCGGGCCGCGACGAGGCAGACGGCGTCGAGCACGTCGCGATCGCCCGAGCTCTCCGCCTCGACGAGCGCGGCGTCGATCTCGCGGCGCGCGAGCTCGCTGTTGCGGCGGACGAGCGCGATCTGCGCCGCGACGCGCTTGAAGTGCGCGGCGCGCGCCGGCGATCCGCTCCCGGCGAGGAGGCGGCGCCCGAAGGCGACCGCGTGCTCGGCGTGATCGACGAGGCCGAGACGGAGGCGGAGCTCCGCGAGGTTCGCGATCGTGAGCGCCGTCGCCATGCGGCCGCGGAGGGCCTGCGGGAAGCGGGTCGTCGCGTCCCAGTGGGCGAGCGCGCCCGCGTAGTCGTGCTGGCGATAGGCGATGACGCCGAGGTTCGAGTGCGCGTGCGCGCGCGCGCGATCCTCGCCGCAGCGGCCGCCGTCGTCGAGCACGCGCTCGAGGCTGACGCGCGCTTCGTCGAGGAGACCCTTCGACATGAGCGCGATGCCCCGGTTCAACCGCGCGCGCAGCTCGGCGGTGCCGTCGCCGGCCGCCGAGGAGGCGAGCGCGTCGTCGGCGAAGTGCTCGTCGGCCGCGTCCCACCGCGCCTCGGAGAGGTGGATCTTGCCGAGCGTGTTGCGCCCGGCGAGGCGCGTCGTCGAGGTCGTCGCGAGCGCGATCGTGCGCTCGGCCTGCTCCTTCGCGTGCGCGAGGTTGCCGCCGAGGTACGCGACCTCCGCGAGCTCCGACGCGACGCGCGCGCGCATCTCGTCGTCTTGCGCGGCAGCCTCGGCCTTCTGGAGCGAAACGCGCGCGGCGACGAGATCGCCGAGCTGCATGAGCGAGCGCCCCATGAGGACGGCGATCGTGGGATCCGCCGCACCGCTCGCGAGCGCCGCGGCGCTCTCGCACCAGCGCTGCGCGTCGTTCGCCTCGCCGAGGGCGAGGCATCGCTGCGCGGCTTGCAGGCGGAGGAAGAGCCCGTCAGCGCCGGTGACCTTGCCGACCACGGCGAACCAGCGGCTCCCGATCTCGAGGGCCGCGTGGGGATCGTCGAGCCCGCGGACGGCCTTCGCGATCGCGGCGTCGGCCGCGTGCGGAGCGCCGGCGCTGACGAGCAGCTCGGCGGCGCGCGCGTACGCCCACGGATCGGGATCGAAGCCGGGGCCGCCGCCGCCGAGGAGCTGCGCGGTCGCGACGCGTGCGCCGTCGGACGCGGACGTTTCGAGCGCGCGGCCGTCGCACGACGGCGTGAGCGACACGAGCGCGCCGCTCTTCGTGACGAAGCCGGCCCGGAAGAGCTCGTCGAGCGAGCCGATCGCGTCGTCGCCCAGCGTCTCGAGCGACGAAACCGGCAGCGAGCGGCCCGCGAGCGCGAGGCAGCCGAGCACCGCGCGCGCCGTTTCGCCGAGCGCGGCGAACGAGGGCGACGTCGCGGACGACAAGCGCCGCGCCGCGCTCCACCAGGCCTCGAGGGCCGCGAAGCTTTGCCCGGCGACGTCCGTCTGCGCCTCTTCGGCGACCGCGCTGAGCCAACGGAGCTTGTCGGAGGCCGAGAGATCGGGCGACAGCTCGAAGATCGTCGCGCCGTCGAACGCGGGCGGATCGCCCGCCGTCACGAACACGAGGAGGAGGGAGCGAGCCGCGCGAGAGAGCTCCGTCGCGACCGCGCGATCCCACGTGCCGTCCTTCGGCAGCGGCGCGACGATCGCGGCCCGCCGCGCGATCGCGGCCTGGGCGATCGCGTCGGCGCACGCGGCCGGATCGCTCGGCAGAACGGCGAGCCCGAGCTGCGTCGCGACCTCACGGAAGAGAGGCGCCGCGCTCGCGACGTGCGCGTAGGCAGTGCAGGCCGAAGCATCGACCGGGCAGTGACCGCTCGTGCGCAGGCGGCGCGCCGCGTGAGCGAGGATCGGCGCGTGAGCCTCGGAGGGCGCGCGCACGATCACGACGCCCGGCTGCGCCGCGAGCATCCGTTCGTCGAGATCGACGAACGCACGCGCGCTCGAGGGCGAAATCAGAGAGAGGGGAACGGCGGGTAGTGCCAAAGCCGACGAAACCTACTCGAAAGATGACCTTGTTCAAGGACGGAAGCAGCCTCCGTCGCGTCTCCCGTCATTGTAGCGCCAGGAGGGCAAAGGCGCTGTTTTGCCTGGTTTTTTCAGACAAAAGCAGCAGGGCTGGACAGATACGGCACGTCTTCTTCGTGGAAGGCTCTTCCGTCCCGCCGTTCCTCGCAATTTTCTCCGCCGGTCACTCTTCGGCGAACGCCGGAGAAAAATGGCGAGGAGGGCGTGACCTGAGGCGTGGAAGCAGCAAGAGCTGGTCCATGTCCAAGTCATTGAAATGACAGGATGCAGGCTCGAGCGTCAGGCAATGCACGCTGCGCCGTCAGCGGCGCTGACGCTTCTTCCGGGGCCCGTTCGCCCGCGGGCGGGCGCTGGGCCGGCGCTTCGCGTTCTTGTTCTTGGCGGGCTTGGCGCCCTTGGCCCGCGCCGCGTTCGCGAGGACCTCGCGGACGGCGTCGAAGCTCGCGGCGGGCGCGTCGCCGATCGCGCGCGCCAGCGGGAGCTGGGCCGCGGCGCTCGCGACGAAGAGCGGCAGGGCCGGCGCGAGCCGCTCGCGCAGGAGCGCGATCTGACGCTCGATCGCGCCGGCGTCGCCGCGGCGCACGGGGCCGGTGAGCGCCTCGGGGAAGCCGAGCGCCTCGACGTTGTCGGCGACGCTCCGCAAGAGCGGGCCGAGCATCTTGGGCGCGTCTTTGCGAGGAACGCCGGAGACGACGAGCAGCTCCTCGCCCATCGCCGCGAGCGCCGCCGCGCCGTTCGCGACGAGCCCCGCGGCGGCGTGGTAGCCGACGGTGTCGAGCCGCGCGAACGTCCGCGGCGTCATCCCGAGCCGCTTCGCGAGCGCGCGCGCGCGCTTCTCGGCCTCGGGATCGCCTTTGACGTGACAATGCCCGCGCGTGAGCTCGGGGAAGAACGTCTTCGACGCGAACGAGATCATCGGGTGCATCTGCGCGATGCCGGCGCACGATCCACGGAGCGCCGCGATCGCGTCGGCGGGGAGCGATCCTGCGTTGTGCACCACGACCGCGTTCCTTCGAACGACGCCCGACGCCGCGAGATCGGCCGCGACCGGACCGAGCTGGCGATCGCGCACCGCGAGGATGATGACGCGCGCGTCGATCGGCGTCGTCGGCACGCCCTTGCGCGCGGGGCGCAGCGTCACGGCGTATCCCTTCTTTCGCAGGGCGCGGGCGAGCGCGCGGCCGACCTTGCCGGCGCCGAGGATGAAGACCTTCATGATCGATAGAGCCCTCTCGTGCGGGCGTGCGCGAGCACCTCGCGAGGCACGAGCTCCGCGAGCTCGTCCCATCGCTCCTCTCCCATCATCGTGCGCACCTCGGTGCTCGAGATGGCCGGCAGGATGGCGGGCGGCGCGCCCTCGTACGCCACCCCCACGCGCCCGAGCACGATCGGCGGCGCGATCGCGCTGATCTTGTCGAAGGCGTACCACTTCGACGACTCGGCCATCAGATCGGCGCCCATCACGAAGCGCATGTTCCACTCCGGGTGCTTCGCGCGCAGGTGCTCGAGCGTGCGCAGCGTGCGGCTCTCTCCGCCGAGCTCTTCTTCGACGCGGGAGACCTCGACGCGCGGCAGAAAGCCCATCGCGAGCTCGCACATGCGCACGCGATCGTCGTAGGGCGCGAGCGACTTGGCGAACGGATGCTGGTACGTCGGCACGACGAGCAGCCTCTCCACCTCGAAGCGCGCGTGCACCACGGCGAGCGCGAGCACGTGCGCGAGGTGCGGCGGGTTGAACGATCCGCCGAAGATGCCGGTGACGCCGCTCACGCGTCCCCGCCCGTTCCTGCTCCCTCGGGCCCGGGCGGCGCCTGCGACGGCGTGCCCTGGACGCGCATCTTCGCTCCGCGCTGGACGGTGAGCGCCTCGCGCTGCGTCGGCTTGCCGGTGGAGTCGTAGATCGTGATCAGCACGTCGTCCGACTCCTCGTCGATGACGGCGATGCCGCCGCCTTCGGATCCGATCGGACCGGGCGTGACGAACCAGCGCGCGCCGATCTTGCGCACGAGGGGCCCCTCGCTCTTGCCGAAGAAGAGGAGGTTCGCCGCGAGGATGTCTTCCTCGTCGAGCATCGCTTTGTCGTGGATGAGCACGGCGACGCGATCGCCGACCATCTCGATCGTCCGCGCCGTCTGCTCGGGCAGAGCTTCGAGCGACTTGAGCCGCAAGCGCGCGCGCTCGGTGGCGACGAACCTGTCGATCTGCTCCGCGCTGCCCTCGAGCGCGATGTCGGCCGCGCGGCGCCACGCGGCGTCGTCGCTGGGATCGTCGCCGACGAGCTTGCGCGCCCACGCCGCGACCGCGCGGTCGAGCGCGCCGTCGTTGCCCAGGTAGATGGCGCGATGCACGCGCGCGCCGTTCAGGAGAAACTCGGCAGCTCTCCCGAGGGCGCCGACGTCGCTACCGGCTGGACCGAGCAGGCCGAGGCGCATGCTTCCGGCCAGTCTCCCGAGCCCCACGGCGAAAGTAAAGCGGGCTCGGTGAGATTGGCTGTTTTATGCTGCGCCGCCGTGTCGGGGCGCCGTCCAGCCACACCGGAAGCTGCTCGGGAGAGCCCGCGCTCGCGCGTGGCTCCGCTGCGCGATCCGGTCACGATCACGCTCGACGGCGAGCCTATCGTCGCCGAGCGCGGCGAGCCGATCGCGGCGGCGCTCGTCGCCGCAGGCAAGCTCATGGTCGCGCGGAGCCCGAAGTTCCATCGACCGCGAGGCCCCTCGTGCTTCCGCGCGGCGTGCGACGGCTGCCTCGCGCGCGTCGACGAGACGCCGAACGTGATGACGTGCATGACGCCGGCGCGCGAGGGCACCGCCGTCGTGTCGCAGAACCGGCTCGGCCCGCGGCAGATCGATCTCCTGCGGATGACCGACTGGTTCTTCCCGGAGGGCCTCGATCATCACGAGCTCTTCGCCGGGATCCCCGGCGTGCAGAACGTCATGCAGGCGTTCGCCCGCAGGGTCGCGGGCCTCGGCCGCCTGCCGGCGGAAGGAACGCCGCCGCGCGCCGCCGCGCGGCGCGACGCCGACGTCGTCGTCGTCGGCGCGGGCCCCTCGGGGATGGCGATCGCATCCCGCCTCGCGCGCGCCGGGCGCGCGGTCGAGGTGCTCGACGATCAAGATGCCCCCGGCGGTGGCCTGACCGCGCTCGACGCCGACGACGCGAGCTCCTTCTCCGAGATCCATGCATCCTTCATGGATCTCGTCGCGCGCGGGCGCGTCCGCTTGCGCACGTCGACGATCGCCGGCGGCGTCTACGGGCGCGATCTCCTGGTCTCCGGCCCCGAGGGCGCAGAGATCCTGCTCGCGCGCGCGCTCGTCCTCGCGAGCGGCGCGCACGACGGCGTGCTCGCGTTCGAGGGCAACGACGTGCCCGGCCTGATGAGCGCGCGCGCCGGGGGATGGCTCCTCCGCCGCGGCGTGTTGCTCGGCCCGCGCGTCGTGGTCGTGATCCCCGAGGGCGGCGGGCCCTTCGGCGCGTCGTACGCGCGCGCGATGGCCCGCGCCACGATGCAACGGCAGGGAAAGCACGCGCCGACCGTCACGGTGGTGCAGGGCACGCCGCTCCGCATCAAGGGATCGAGCCGCGTCAAAGGCGTCGTCGTCATGACCGCCGCGGGCAAGGAAGAAGCGCTCGCGGCCGACGCCGTGCTCGTCGACGCGCCGCGCTCGCCCGCGTACGAGCTCGCGACGCAAGCAGGCGCGACCGTGCGCCACGAGCCGCGCGGCTACGTCGTGGTGACCGACGGCGGTCGCGCCGCAGAGGGCGTCTACGCCGTCGGCGAGCTCGCGGGCTGCCCGCTCGACGCCGCCGCCGTCGACGCCGACGCCGCGCGCGCCGCGGCCACGATCCTCTCGGTGTAGCTCAATCGTCGACGAGCGCGCCGAAGAGGCCGATGCCGAGCGCCGCGGTCAGCGTCACCGACATCGCCATGAGGCCGAGGAAGCCGGAGTAGCTCTCGAACGGCTGCACCTCGAAGGCCTTCCGCGTCCCGACGACGCCGCAGACGAGCACCGGCGAGAGGAGCGGGAAGAGCACGATCGCGAGGACGAGATCGCGCGCGCGCGTTCGCACGGTCATCGCGCCGAAGAGCGTGCCGACGAACGAGAGCGACGCGGTTCCCATCACGAGAAGCGCAAGGAAGGAAGAGACGTGGAAGCTCGTCGGCTCCTTCACCGGCGCGGCGACGGTCGACGCCTGCGCCGAGAAATCGACGTGGAAGAGGAGCATGCACAACAGGACGAGCGGGATCTCGACGATCATGATCATCCCGAACGTCGCGAGCGCCTTGCCGACGAAGATCGACGCCCGAGGCACGGGCGCGACGAGCAGCCCGGTGAGGGCCGACTCGTCGCGCTCGCGCTGCCACACCCGCCCGAAGGAGAGCACCGCGGCGAAGAAGATCGTGATCCAGATCGTGCCCGCGGCGGTCGCGGCGTTCGTGTCGTCGTTGACGTAGAACGCCATGCTCGAGAGGAAGCCGACGACGATCGAGAAGACGCCGGCGGTCGCGGTGATCTCGCCCGTGCGCCGCTCGATGCGCACGTCCTTCTTGCAGATCTCCCACGCCGCCGCGATCGCGCCCGGCCGACTCATGCGGCCGATGGTAGGCGAGCGCCCGCCGAATGCCGATTCTTCAGCGCGCGATCAGCGCGCGAAGGGGAGGTCGCCGCCCGAATTCGCGATCTGGCGGAGCTTGTCGGCCGCGATCTTGCGCTGCTCGGGCGTGAGGATCGGCAGGACCTTCTCCGCGGCGCCGACGAAGCGCGTGCTGCCCGCGGCGGCCATCACGCGCACCTTGTCGGGCGACGGACCGGCCGCGTTGGCGTCGAACTTGTCGGTGCGGAACGACTCGAGCGCCTGCTTGCCCTCGCTCATCCGCTCGTGCATGCCGCGGAACATCTCGCGACGATCGCGGCCGCCCTCGTGGCCGCTCATCAGCGCGTCCTTGATCTGCGACTTCTGCTCGTCGGTGAGCTTGAGATCTTCGGCGAGCTGCTTCATCCCGTGGAAGCCGTGCTTGCCCTTGTGGTGGCCGCGCTCGCCGTGCTCGCCGCCCTCGCCGCCCTTCATGCGGTGGTGCTTGCCCTTGAAGCGCGACTCGAGCGCGTCGACGAAGAGGTTCCGCTGGTCGGCGTCGAGGATCGCGTGCACGCGCGCGAGCGCCGCGCGATCTTCGGGGCGGCTCTTCTCGAGGTCGGCGACGATGCGATCGATCTTGGGCTGGAGCGCGCCCTTGTCGATCGCGCCCTTCTCCACCTGATCGGCGACCGCGAGCATGAGCTCTTTGCGCCCGTCGGCCATCGCGACGTGGCGCGCTTCGCTCGCCTGCGCGAGCTTCTCGAGCTCGACGCGCTGATCGGGCCGCAGCGGGACCTCGCCGAGCGCGTCGCCGACGAGCTTCACGACGCCGTGCGTGTTCTGACCCACGGGGGCCTTGCTCACGCCCGCGGCCGTCTGGGGTTGCTCGACGGTGCCGCCGCAACCGATCGCGGCGAGCGATCCCGTGGCGAGGGCGAGCGCAAAGGCAAAGCTTCGGACCTTCTTCATCATGACCTCCGGACATTATGACGTGGCGGAGGCCCGGTCCCATCCGTCAGGACAGGTAAAGAACCGTAAACAGCCGCGCTTTCGGCGGCCGTGCTCGAGCTTTTCCAAAACGAATACGGGTACTTCGCGCTACAGCCCGCGCTCGGCGATGACCCGCCTCGTGAAGGTCGTGCCCCGGTCGTAGGAGGTTCGGAGGTCGGAGAGGATCCGCTCTTCGACCATTCCGCCGACCATGAAGACCTTCACCTCGACGGAGATCTTGAGCACGCGCGCGATCTTCTTTTCGCCGAGCTTCTCGACCCACATCTCGCCCGCGACCTTCGTTTTGTCGGCCATCGTGCTCGGGATGACCTTGAAGGCGTAGCGCTTCGTCTTCCGATCGAAGGTACCTTCTTCGATGTAGCTCAGGCGATCGCCGATCACCTTCTTCACCGGCCCGGGCACGTTGCCCACCGGCGGATCGACCTGGACGCGGCGCACGATCTTCGCGTCGTCTTCCTTCGACTCGAGGAGCGACCAGTTCGGAAACTGGAGCTCGTCGACATAGAGCTCCTTGTTGAACGCGGGGTCGAAGACGCACTTCGACCAGTAGGCGTCTTCGTCGATGTCGAACTCGTGGCGGAGCGTGAGCTCGGGCATGACTTTGGAAGAGCGTCTTCAGAAGATGAAGACGCCGAGCGCCACGACCGTCGACCAGAGGCCCTTGGCGTTCCCCTCGGCGCTCTGCACGACGTTGCGCGTCTTGAGGAAGCTCTTCTCGAGCCTGAACGCCTGCTCGCGCTCGCTCCACGCCTTCTCGGCATCCATGTCGATGCCGAGCGTCGTCGCGAGCATCGTGGCGGCGAGATCTTCGGCGTAGTCGCCGGCCTTCTTCGCCGTCTCTCCGTAGCTGTGGTGCTCGGAGAGGTAGCCGTACTGCTTCGGATCCGCGGGGCGCGCGAGGCCGATCGACGCGGCGATGAGGCGGTTCGGCTCGTTCGTGTCTTGGCGGGCCATCACGCAGTGAACGATCTGCCCGGGCATGATGTACTTCTGCCCTTCCTTGCGGCTGATCTCACGGCAGTGCGGCGGGAAGATCGAGCTGACCGTGACGAGGTTGGCCTTCTCGATCCCGGCGTCGCGCAACGCGAGCTCGAACGACGACAGGCGATCCTTGTGCATGCCGACGCCGTTCGTGAAGAAGATCGCCTTCGGCACGAACATCTCGCTCATCACCGGGTAACCGCTGTCGCCCAGGACGATCTTCGCGTTCTTCCATTTCTTGCTCATCCCACCAGTCCTCGTTCGAAAAGAGGATGCTACCGCGGCGCGAGCTTACCTCGCGCGCGCCACGGGCAATGTGAAAAGTAGGTGGCTCGGCGCCGGGAGGCTCACGCCTTCTTCGCGGCCGCCGCCTTCTTCTTCGGCGCTGCCGCCTTCTTCTTGGCGGCCTCGCCGCCGGCCTTCTTCGCCTCGGCCTTCGCGCCCCTGCCCGCGCGCTTGGACGCCGACTTGTACATGTCCCACAGGCGCGGAACGGGATAGGCGCCGAGGCGCGCCTTGAAGCCGTCGTCCTTCACGCGCTTCTCGATCTCGCAGATCGCGTCGATCAGCTTCGCGCGGGTGCCGAACTTCTCCTTCACGGCGGCGAACGTCTCCTGGAGACGGAGGAGCTTCGCGTTCGACACGTGGGCGAGGCCCTTGTTCTTGTTCATCCGCGAGACCCAGAGGTCGTCGTCTTTCGTGAGCTTCTCGAGCTCCGCGACGAGCTTCTCCTTGCCTCCGAACTTGTCTTTGATGATGGCGAGCGGGCTCTTCATGGTCGTCTCCCTGAGGGGTGCGCGAGATGACTCGCGCGGATGTGAAGCGGGCCAAGTACCAGAGCGGCCGGGCCCCGGCAAGCACGGTGAAAAGTGGTGTAAGGTCGTCCGCGCTCGTCTGTTGGGTCGGGTCGAAACCGACGGAGCTTTGGGAGGAACGATGGTCCGCGCAGCAATCGTGCTGATGCTCTCGCTCGTGCTTTGGGGCTGCGGAGGGGCGATGCACGCGAGGGTGCCTCCGCGCGCCCAGCATCACGGCGGCTACCCGGGCGCGAGCTACGCGACGGCGACGGCGGATCGCGACGGCGACGGCGTCCTCGAGAGCCGCGACGCCGCGCCGATGGCTCCGCCCGCCGAAGTGTCGCGAAACGAGATGGCCGCGCCGGCGCCCGAACCGGCTCCTCCGCCTCCGCCGCCTCCACCCGGAGGCGACAAGGGCGAGAAGAAGAAGGCGCCCGACGCGTCGGAGCAACCGCACGACACGGCGATGCTGATCTACACCGCGCGCGTCACGATGGCGGTCTATCAGGTCGACCAGGGCCTCACCGCGGTCGAGCGCATCGCGCGCGACATGGGCGGCTACCTCGCGGTCAAGCGAGACCGCGAGATCACCATTCGCGTACCGCGCGCGCGGTTCGAGCCGGCGCTCGCCGCGATCGACAAGGTGGGCGACGTTCTGCATCGCGACATCCAGGCCCAAGACGTCACCGACGAGTACGTCGACCTCGAGATCCGGATCAAGAACGCGCGCGCGATGCAGACGCGCCTGAAGCAGCTCCTCGAGCGCGCGAACGTGAAAGAGGCGCTCGAGATCGAGAAAGAGATGCGCCGCGTGACCGAGGAGCTCGAGCTCCTCGAAGGCAAGATCAAGCTGCTCAAAGACAAGATCGCCTACTCCACCATCACCGTGGCGTTCGAGCCGCGGGGCTCGTCGATCCAGGCGACCAAGATCCGCCTGCCCTTCCCCTGGCTCTCGCAGCTCGGGTTGCCGAACCTCCTCCAGCTCAACGAGTCGAAGTGATGCGCCTTCACCTCTTCACGATCCTCCTCGGCATCTTCGTCGTCGCGGGATGCGGCCGGCCGTTCGACGTCCACACCGCGCCCGGGTTCGTGCCTCTCGAGAACCAGACGGACTACGATTGGCGCGCCACGACCCCCGAGGGCGTGGTCGTGGCCGTGCGCGTCGTCGAAGACGAGACGCGCGGCGACCTCGGGTTCTGGACGCAGGCGGTCACGCTCCAGCTCCGCGACATCTCCGGCTACGCGCTCCTCGAGAGCGCGGACACGACGTCGCTCGACGGCACCAAGGGCCGCCTCCTCAAGTTCGGCCACGACGAAGACGACAAGCCGTACGTCTACTGGGTCGCGATCTTTGCGGCCCAGGGCCGCCTGTTCTTCGTCGAGGCGGGCGGCGCGCGCGAGCTCTTCGAGCGCGCGCGCCCGAACGTCGAGTGGACGATGAAGACCGTCCGCGTGCGCTGCGACAGCTTCGTCGCGCCCGTCTTGGCGTCGCGGACGTGCAATCGCTGGTGACGCCGCCCGCGGCTGGTACTGTAGCGACGTGGCTCGGCCCCTCGTCACCGTTCACGTCGCGCAGTCGCTCGACGGGCGCATCGGCATCGAGGGCCGCGCGACACCGCTGAGCACGGCCGAGGGGCGCGCGTATGCGCACGCGATGCGCGCGTCGCACGACGCGGTGCTCGTCGGGGCGAGCACGGTGCGCATCGACGATCCGCGACTCACGGTGCGCGACGGGTCCGAGGCCGAAGCGCGCTCGCCGCTGCGCGTCGTGCTCGCGAGCTCGCTCGACCTCCCGCGCGGCGCGCGCGTCTTCGGCGGCGACGGGCGCTCGATCGTCATCGGCGCCGAGGGCCGCGTGCGCGCCGAAGAGCGCGCGGCGCTCGAAGCCGCCGGCGTCGCCGTGATCGTGGGCCCGCGCTCGGAAGACGGGCGCGTCGCCGTCGAAGGCGCGCTCACGATCCTCGCAGAGCGAGGCGTGAGGCGCTTGCTCGTCGAAGGAGGCTCGAAGGTGCTGACGTCGTTTCTCCGCGCGAAATGCGTCGACAGCCTCAGCGTCGAGATCGCGACGCGGCTCCTCGGCTCTCCCGGCACGGGCATGCTGGGCGCGATCGGCGTCGGCGCGATCGGCGAAGCGCCTTCGCTCACCGGCGTGACGGTCGAGCGCCTCGGCGAGAACGTGATCGTGCGAGGCGACGTTGTCTACGCGTGAGCTCTGGTTCGAAGGAGAGCGCCGCGTTTCGATTCGAGAGGGCGCGCTGCGCGCTCCCGCCGCCGGCGAGATCGTCGCGCACGCGATCGCCTCGGGCGTGAGCCAGGGCACCGAGCTGCTCCTCTATCGCGGCGAAGGACCGAAGCGGTTCGATCCCTCGCTCGATCCCGACGGCGCGCAGACGTACCCGCGCCGATACGGATACGCGTGGGTCGGTGAGGTGACGGCGCGCGGCGACGGCGCGACCCTCGAAGAGGGCACGCGCGTGTTCGCGCTCGCGAGCCACGGCGACGCGCACGTCCTCCGCGAGGCGAGCGCGCGGCCGTTGCCGAGCGCGCTGCCCGCGGAGCGCGCCGTCCTCGCGGCGAACCTCGAGACCGCGATCACGTGCGCGTGGGACGCCGCGATCGACCTCGGCGATCGCGCGGTCGTCCTCGGCGGAGGCGTCGTCGGTGCGCTCACCGCGTGGCTCCTCGCGCGATCGGGCGCGAAGGTGATCGTCGTCGAGCGCAGCGAGAAGCGCCGCGCCGCGGTCGGCGCGCTCGTGCCCGAGGCTTCGATCGTGGCCGAGGCGGAGGGCGACGGCGCGGCCGACGTCGTCGTCGAAGCGACGGGCGATCCGCGGACGCTCGACGACGCCATCGCGTGGGCGCGCACGGAGGGGCGCGTCGTGATCGCGTCGTTCTACGGCGCGCGGCGCGCGCCGGTCGATCTCGGCGACGCTTTCCATCGGCGCCGGCTCGAGCTGCGCGCGAGCCAGGTCTCGTCGATCCCGCCTCGCTTGCGCGGTCGATGGAGCGGCGATCGCCGGTGGGCGCTCGTTCTCTCTCTCCTCGAAGAGCCGCGCCTCGACGCGCTCCTCGCGCCGCCGGTGCCCTTCGCCCGCGCGGCAGAGCTCTACGCCGCCCTCGATCGCGAGGCCGACGCCGCGCCGGCGCACCTGTTCGTGTATCGCTGATCTCGCGGGCGTGATACGCGGGCGACACCATGTTCACGGTGGGTGTCTCCGACCACGTCATGATCGCTCACAGCTTCGCCGACCCGACGTTCGGGCCCGCGCAGCGCATGCACGGCGCGACCTACGTCGTCGAGGTCGAGGTGCGCGCGCCTTCGCTCAACGAACATCACGTCGTGATGGACATCGGCGCGATGCGCACGATCCTCCGGCGCGTCCTCGACGAGCTCGACTACCGCTGCCTCGACGATCACCCCGCGTTCCCCGGGCGCACGTCGACGACCGAGCGCGTGGCCGAGCACGTGGCCGGCGAGATGGCGCGTGAGATCGGGGCGATCGCGCCCGACGGAAAGCCGGTCGCCGGAGCCTCGCTCCGCGTCCTGCTCCGCGAGTCGCCGGTCGCGTACGCCTCATTCGAACGGCCTCTCTAGCCAACGTGCGCGTCGCCTGGATCCTCTACGGCGGCCTCGATCAGCGCACGGGGGGCACGCTGTACGACGCGATCGTCGTCGACGGCCTCCGGCGCGCGGGCGACGAGGTCGACGTGATCTCGCTCCCGGTCGTCGCGGGTCGCGTTCGCCTCTCGCGCGATCCGGCGCCGGCGCGCGCGCTCGCGAAGGCGATCCGCGCGCGGCGCCCCGACGTCGTCGTCGGCGACGAGCTGTGCTTCCGTGAGCTCGCGATCGCGTTCCCTCTCGTCGACGCGCCGTGCGTGCTGCTCGTTCATCACCTGACGGCGTGGGAGGTCGAACGAAGTGTGCACGAGCGCCGGAGCGCGCGCGTGCTCGAGCGCGCGGCGATCCGCGCGAGCGATCGCGTGATCGCGACGAGCGAGGCCACGCGACGCCGCCTCGAGCGAGAGGCTTGCGGCGTCGCCGTCGAAGTGGCGATCCCCGGGAGCGATCGCCTGCCGATCGAGCAGCGAACGACGACCGAAGACGCGACGCCCCAGGTGGTCTTCGTCGGGACGATCTCCGCCCGCAAGCGCGTGCGCGAGCTCGTGCGCGCCTTCACCCGCGCGCACCCCGAGGCGCGCCTCACGCTCGTCGGGAGCACGACGCGTGAGCCCGCGTACGCGCGGCTCGTTCGCCAGGAGATCGCGCGGCTCGGGCTCGAAGCGCGCGTCGTCTCGACCGGAGAAGCCGATGATCGTGGTCTCGCCCGCGCGCTCGCCAACGCCGACGTCCTCGTCTTGGCCTCTTCGCTCGAGGGCTACGGCATCGCCGCGGCAGAGGCCGTGCGCGCGGGCGTGCCGGTCATCGCGGCGCGGTCACCCGCGCTGACGGAAGCGCTTGCACCCTGTCCTCTCGCCTCGACCTACGTCGACGACGACGATCTCGCCGAGGCGCTTCGGCGCGTCACGACCGACGATGCGCTCCGCGCTTCGCTTCGCGCCGCCGCGCGTGAGGCAGCGCCGCGCATGCCGACGTGGTCAGCTTGCGTCGATACCTTCCGACTCGCGACCGCGGGCGTTCTCCGCGAGCCGAAGCGATGACTCAACCTTCGTCAGCGGCGTCAGCACCGCCGTCGCCAGCGTCGTCGTCGGGGCACAGGTGAACACCGAAGCCACCGCGAATGATCTCGCACGACCACGCACCTGAAGGACACGTGCATCGCCATGTGTTCGGCGTCGCCTTGACCCACGGCTTTCCGGGTGCACAGACCTGCACCGAGTTCGTGAATTCGCACACAGCTCCCTCGACACAGGCTCCTGACGGAAGGTCATCGCGAACGCTCCCGGCGCCCCAGCATCGAGCGTCGATCGGTCCGGATGCGTCCGGTGTGAGCGCCGCGCGGTCGCTTGGCTCGCTCTCCGCGCTGGAGCACGCGAGGGCCATCAGCACCGTGATCGCGACCCACACGACGGACCTCGTCAGACGCATGACGATGTCCGTTCGGTGCAACCAGCGCCAACGGGCTGACCGGTGGACGTCGAGCGCCTCGGCTCACGGGCCATTCGCGTGCTCCCCCTCCGCGCATCTTCTGTGCGGCTCTCCACAGAGTACCCCGACGCGCAGTGGCCGCAAGGAGAGCGACGAGAGTGTCGAACGAGGAAGGCTCCGTGGCGATCACGACGCCATGGCCAGGACGGCGCGGCGGAGCATCTCCGTCTTCTTCGCAGCGCCGTGCGCGGCCGCGAGCGAGTCGCGCGAGATCGGCGCGCCGAAGCGGACGGAGATCGAGACGTCGCGAAAGCCGGGGATCGCGGCCTGGACCAGCGTCGCGATCGTGTGGATCCCTCGGCGCTCCGCCCAGCGGACCACGAAGAGCTCCTTGGCCCGCCGCGAGTGAACGCCGGAGACGAACGAAGGAACGATCGCCGCCCCCGCGTCGCACGCGCGCGACGCGAAGAGCCCCGTGCCGAGGTGCCACGGCGCGAGCGGCTCGACGCCGCGAGGCAAGAACCGCGCGTCGGGCTCGATCGCGCCCGCGCCGAACTGGACGAGGGCGCCGCCGTTCTCGAGCCAGGCGATCGCGCGCCTCATCCCCGCGGCGCGATCGCAGACGTGGACGTCGGCGACGAAGACGAGGTGCTCCGCGAGACGCGGCATCGCGCGGAGGAACGCGCGATCGGCCGCGACGAGCGCGACGTCGTCGCGGCCGAGCGCCGCCATCGTCGCGAGCGCGTCGTACGCGCCCGGATGATTCGTCACGACGAGCGCCGGGCCTTCCGCCGGAGCTTCACCGGCGACCTCGAGGTGGACGCCGAAGATCGCGAGCGTCTCCACGGCCGCGCGAGACAGGCCCGTCTCCGCGACGCGCGCGTCGAAGCGCGCGAGCGCGCGCCCGAGCCGGCGGCTCGGCAGGTGCGCGGCGATCTCCACGGCGCGCCGCACGATGGCGGGGGCGCGCCGCGCGCCGATCGCGTCGACGATCTCCGCAGCCGAGAGCGCGGTGAGCGTCCGCGCGACCTCGCGCGTCGTCGGGCTTCGTGCCGCCATGAGCGTGAGCGTAGCGGCGGGCCCGAAAGCACCGCTAGCCTTTCGAGGTGCTCTTCGTCTTCGTCGCGAGCCTCGGCGGCGCCCTGAACCGCGCGAGCGAGGCCGAAGCGCTCGCGCCTCGTCTCGGCCTCACGCCGTACGAAGCGCGCCTCGCGCTCGCGACGCCGGCCCCGTCGATCCTCCTCGCCACCTCGGATCGCGATCGCGCGACCGACGCGCTCGCGCTCCTGCGCTCGCGCGGCCACGGCGCGCACGCGTTCGACGGAGAGAGCTTCGTGAGCAGCGACCGCATGACCAAGCTCGACGACTTCCGGCTCGACGCCGACGGCGTCCGCCGGAGCACGACGGGCGATCTGCTCCCCTACGGAGACGTCTTCGCGATCCTCCGCGCCGTCCACGATCGCAGCGGGAGGGTCGAGCACCAAGCGCGCCCGGGCATCGTCGATACGTTGATGCCCACGGGCACCGGCTTCACCGCCGAGTCGAAGATCCACGACCGTGAGCACGTCGCCTATTTCTTCCGCCGCAGCGGCGAGAAACCCTGGCTCCTCCGCGAGACGCACACGAGCTACGTCGGCCTCGGGATCGAGCGGAGCGCGGTCGCGTTCGTGAACTTCACGCGCACGCTCGCCCGCGTGCGAGAGGCGTCGTCGATGGCGGTCTTCGACGATCGGCTCGTGCGCCGTCGCGTCGCCGAGCGCGCCGACGCCGAGGGTGGGCTCCGCTCCTCGCGCGACGGGATCGATCTGCTCGCGCACCTGCTCGCGATGACCATCGCGAGCCAAGGCGGCTCGCCGTATCGATAGTACTTCTGCGTCAGCGGCGGGCGGGCGGCCGCCACAAGAAGCGATACGCGATCACGGTCGCGTCGCCGCGATCGAGGACGGCGGTGGCGATGTCGTACTCGCCCGCGAGCAGCTCGAGCTTCACGCGCTCGTCGCTCGGCTCCGCTCCGACCTCCGCCGCGTCGAAGAGCTGGTGCTCGCCGCCCGCGGTCGAGAAGGTGCACCCCGTCGGCATCCACGTGCTGTCGGCGCCCGCGTCGAGCGCGGCGAGCGCGCCCGCCTCGTCCTTCGCGGTCACCCAGCGCACGAGCACGCCGCCTCGCGGCCGCGCGATCCACGTCGTGCGCAGCGGATCGTCGCCGAAGACGAGCACGGTGCCGCCCTTGACCTCGATCGCGCCGATCTCGCCCGCGCCGCACGCGCGCGCGTAGTCGGATCGATCCGTCCCGCTCGCGTTGACGCCTCGCCACGACGCGAGGAGCGCCTTTCGCACCATGACGAGAGGCCCCGGTCCTCGTGGGCAGACCCAGACGTGCGAGGCTTCCGCCATCGATCGGACGTTATATCGACTGCTGGTACTTCTCGTACAGCGCCTGCGACATGCCCATCGCGAGCATCGCGATCGCGAAGACGACGGCGGCGACACCGCACGCCAGCCCGGCGATCGCCATCCCCCGACCGCCGTAGATCTCCGGCTGCGCTTTCGCGCGCGACATCGCGATGCCGCCCATCACCGCCGCGGCGATGCCGAGCGGTAACGAGAGGACGCTGCAGCAGCAGGTGCTCGGCAGCGCGAAGATGCCGCATATCATCGACGCGAGCGCGAGGCCGGTCTGCGGCGGCCGGGCGAACACGGCCACGGCCGGCGCCTGAGGTCCCGTCGGCGGCGGCGCGGCACCGAATCCACCCGGAGGCGGAGGTCCATATCCACTTCCACCTGGCATTTGGCTCATGGCACGTATCCGGGTCATGAAGATCTCATGCCGCGAGCCATCACGCCAGCATTGACGAGCTCGCGGCGCGTCGCGCTGGCCGTGGCCGCGGTCTGGATGACGGCGCTCGGCGCGCTCGGTCTCGTGAGCTGCCCGACGGCGCGCCATCTCCACGTCCCTTGCCCCGGCTGCGGAATGACGCGCGCGCTCGCGCTCCTCACCTCGGGAGATCTCGGCGGCTCGCTCGCGATGCACCCGCTCGCGGTGCCCACGGCCTTGGCTCAGCTCGCGTTCGCGGCGGTGACGGTCGTCACGTCGCTGCGTCACGGCACGCCGCTCTCCTTGTGGAGCCACCGGTACGGTCGCGCCTCGGTCTACGCGCTCGCGGCCGTCTTCGCGCTCGATCTCCTCCTCTGGATCGCCCGGGCGGCCGGCCTCTTCGGAGGACCGGTAGCCGTGTAGTTCCCTCCCCGTGCGGGGCCTGCTACTCGTGAGCGCGGCGTCATGTCCAAGCCTCGCCTCAGGTTCGCTCCTTCTCCCACGGGCTACCTCCACATCGGCGGCGTCCGCACCGCGCTCTTCAACTGGCTCTGGGCCAGGAAGACGGGCGGCACGTTCATCCTCCGCATCGAGGACACCGATCGCGAGCGCTCCACCGACGCGAGCCGGGCGATCATCTTCGAATCGATGAAGTGGTTGGGCCTCGACTGGGACGAGGGCCCCGGCGTCGGAGGCAGCCACGGCCCCTACACGCAGATGGAGCGCCTCGCCCTCTACAAAGAGCACGCCGAGAAGCTCATCGCCGCGAACAAGGCGTTTCGCTGCTTCTGCACGAAAGAGGAGCTCGACGCCCAGCGCCAGGCCCTCAAGGAGCGCGATCCGAAAGCGCAGTTCAAGTACCCCGGCACGTGCCGCGATCGCAAAGACGCGCCCGATCGCCCGTTCGTCGTCCGCTTCAAGACCGATCGCAGCGGATCGGTCTCCTACGTCGACAAAGTCTTCGGGGAGATCACGACGCCGAACGTCGAGCAGCAAGACTTCGTGCTCCTCCGCTCCGACGGCGTGCCCCTCTACAACTTCGGCGCCGTCGTCGACGACATGACGATGGAGGTCTCGCTCGTGGCGCGCGGCCGCGATCACATGATCAACACGCCTCCGCAGATCATGATCTACGAGGCGTTCGGCGCGAAGCCGCCCGCGTTCGCCCACCTGCCGATGATGCTCGCGCCGAGCGGCGAGAAGCTCTCGAAGCGGCACGGCGCCGTGAGCGTCACCGAGTACGAGAGCGCGGGCTATTCGCCGAACGCCGTCCTCAACTACCTCGCGCGCTTCGGCTGGTCGCACGGCGATCAGGAGGTGTTCTCGAAGGAGGAGCTCATCCAGGCGTTCTCGTGGGAGGCGTGCGGCCGGGGCGACGGGAAGTTCGACGCCAAGAAGTTCCTCGCGATCGATCACGAGCACCTCAAGAGCGAGCGCCTCACGCCGAGCGACGCGTACGCCGCGCGTGTCGTGCCTTTCCTCGAGGCCCGAGGGATCGCCGGCGCCTCTGCCGATCGCGCAAAAGGTGCACTCTACACCATTCGCGAGCGCGCCCGGACGTTCGTCGAGGCCGCGGAGATGCTCGATCCTTTCTTCCGCGAGCCGCAGGCGATGGACGAGAAGGCCGTCGAGAAGTTCCTCGTCAAGGAGGCGGCGCCGCGCCTCGCGGGCCTCCGCGACGCGCTGGCGAAGGCCCCCGAGTGGACCGAGGCAACGCTCGAGGCGAGCGCCAACGCGTGGCTCGCCGAAGCGGGCCTCGAGATGAAGGCGATCGGCCAGCCGGTGCGCGTCGCGCTCACGGGCCGCACCGCGAGCCCCGGCCTCTTCCAGGTGCTCTTCGTGCTGGGCAAAGACGTCTCGCTCGCTCGGCTCACGCGCGCGGCCGAGATCGCCGAGCGTCGTTGAATCGAGGTCCGCGCTGCTCCTCCGCCCGTTCACGCCGCACGCCTCGCCGAAGGATCTGACGGGGATCGCCGGCTTCATCGAGACGGTGAAGCCGGTCCTGCCGATCCCGGTCCTCCTCGTCATCCTGCCGCTGATCTGGCTGTTCTTCCGCGACACGTGGCGCGAGCTCGACGAAGACGCCACGCGCCAGCGCGCCGCCATCCTCGCGCAGGGCAAGACCGATCCGCGCCCGATGGTGGCGCTCGTGCTCGTCGCGCTCGTCTTGACGATGCAGGAGTACTACGGCGGCCGCGTCTACTTCGACCTCAAGGTCTATCCGTGGATCGTCAAGCACGACACGTGGAAGGAGGCGATCGGGATCGCGAAGTACGACGAGCTCGCCGGCTTCACGTGGTGGGCCGCGACCCGCGTCTTCGGCTACACGCTCCCGTTCCTCGTTTGGAAGATCGTCTTCCGCAAAGACAGCGTGCGCGATCTCGGGCTGCGCACGCGCGGGTTCTTCGACCACGCGTGGATCTACGCCATGTTCCTCGCGATCGTGCTCCCGGCGATGCTCATCGTCGCGAAGAGCCCGGACTTCGGCAGCTACTACCCGTTCTACAAGAACGCGCAGCGGAGCTGGTTCGACTTCCTCACGTGGGAGGCGATGTACTTCCTCCAGTTCCTCGCGCTCGAGATGTTCTTCCGCGGCTTTTTCCTCGGCGTCTTGCGAAAGAGCCTGGGGTCAGGGGCGATCTTCGCGATGGCGGTGCCCTACTGCATGATCCACTACGGCAAGCCCTACCTCGAGGCGGTGGGCGCCGTGATCGCGGGCATCGCGCTGGGCTCGCTCTCGATGCGAACGAAGAGCATCTACCAGGGCTTCCTCGTGCACATCACCGTGGCGGCGCTGATGGACTGGCTCGCGCTCAGGCGCCGTCACTGCACGCCGCTCGTCTTCTGGCCGCCCGACACGCCGACGGGATCGTGCATCGACACGATGCAGGCGCGCGACGCGCTGGCCGATCGCATCGAGAGCGTCGCCGTCCTCGTCGCGATCGGGCTCCTGGCGCTCGCGACCTTCGCGTTCTTCCGGGCGCGCGCGAGGCGCTCGCTGCTCGAGTGACCAGGCGGCGCGACCTCGGTACGATAGGGAGGAGATGGAGGCCGCGGCGGAGGCTCCCGAGCGCGTCGGGCGCTACGAGATCCTCCTTCCCATCGCGAAGGGAGGGATGGCGACGGTGTACCTCGCGCGCGCCGAAGGCGCCGCGGGCTTCGATCGGTACGTCGCCGTCAAGGTGACGCTCCCGCGGCTCCGGAGCGAGCCCGAGCTGCGCGCGCACCTCGTCGACGAAGCGAAGCTCGTCGCGCACCTCCGGCACACCAACGTCGTCCCGGTGCTCGACGTGGGCGAAGACGCGCTCGGCGTCTTCCTCGTCATGGAGTACGTCGACGGCGACTCCTTGTCGGGGCTGTCGGCCACGGCGAAGGAGAACGGCGCGCCGCTCCCCGCCCGCGTCGGTCTGAAGGCGCTCGTCGACGCGCTCGCCGGTCTGCACGCCGCGCACGAGCACCTCGACGAAGACGGCCATCCGCTTCACCTCGTTCATCGCGACTTCTCTCCCCAGAACATCCTCGTCGGCGTCGACGGCGTCGCGCGGCTGACCGACTTCGGCATCGCGAAGGCGGCGTCGCGCGTGAGCGTCACCGCGGCGGGGCTCATCAAGGGCAAGATGAGCTACGTCGCGCCCGAACAGGCGCGGGGCGCGACGCTCGACCGACGCTGCGATCTGTGGGCCGCGGGCGTCATCGCGTGGGAGATCGTCTGCGGGCGCAAGCTCGTTCCCCCGAGCGATCCGCGCGCGCTCCTCGAGGCGGTAAGGACGGAGCCTCCGAGAATCCGTACGATCGTACCGGATCTACCCGCGGCCCTCGAAGACGCGATCGCGTCCGTGCTCAAGCTCGATCCCGATCACCGCACGGCGAACGCGATGACGTTCGCGCGCGAGCTCGCCGCGGCGGCGCGAGGCGCCGGCATGCTCGCCGACACCGACGAGGTGGCCGAGCACGTCAAGCGACTGGCCGGGCCGGTCCTCGCGGAGCGCAAGGCTCGCGTCGCCGACGCGCGACGGGCGCGGCTCGCTCCTACGCAAGACGGCGTGCGGACCGCGATCGGGCTCCCTCCGTTCTCGCCCGACGCCCGGCCGGCCGCGCCGCCTACGCCGGCGCCTGGAGAGCTGTCGATCCCGATCGAGGAGATGTCGCTCAGCGAGATCGAGGTGCCTCCTTCGAGCCCGTCGCTCGAGCCGACGCGCGAGCCTCCTCGTTCTCCGCCGCCCGTCGGCGACGACGAGGTCCGCGATCTCGATCCGCGGAGGCTCGCCATCTTCGGCGGGGCCGTCGTGCTCGCGATCGTGATGCTCGCCGTCGTCGTGCGCGCGGGATCGTCTCGGGCGACGGAGGAGGCGACCCCGGCGCGCTCGACCGCGGCGCTCGTCGCGCCGCCCGCCTCGACATCTCCGCCCGTGCCGGCTTCGGCGCCTGCGCCCGCGCCGAACGACGCCCCCGATCGCGAGCCCGACTTCGGCACGGGCGCCTACCTCGAGCTGACGGCCGACGCGCCGATCGTCGAGGTGCGCATCGGCGATCGCGTCGTCGATCTCGGCGTCGCGGCGCCGAAGGTCGCGATCGAGCTCGAGCCGGAGGAAGCGAGCGGCGATCTCCGGATCGTCGCCAAGGCGACCGACGGGCGCACCGTCCGCGCGAGCCTCTCTCACGACGAGCGCGCGACGACGCTCACCTTCGGCGGCGCGCGCTCGCGACGCTGATCATCCCGCGTCGCCGCCGAGCGCGTCGAGCGCGTGCTCGATCGCGCGCGCGCGCGCCGCGAACCGCGGTCGCTTGGCGTACGACTGCGCGAGCGCCTCGAGCGCGATCCGCGCGGCGTCGCGCGCCTCGCCCGTCCACGGCGACGCGGCGAGCTGCTGCCAGAGGACCTTCTCGAGCGCCGCCGGGCGCCGCGCGAGGCTCACCGAGGCGCGCTGCACGATCTCCTTCGAGCCCGGCTCGGCGCGCACCGCGCGGAGATAGAACGACACCGCGGTGCGGAAGCGGCCGAGGCGCGCCGACGCGTCGGCCGCGTCGCACAAGGCCTTGGCGCGTGCCGCGTCGTCCTTGGCCGCGGCGATTTGCTGCTTGGCGCCCTTGAGCGCCGCGGCGGTGGCGCGACCGTCGCCGCTGATCACCGGGCGAAACCGGAAGATCATGAACGCGGCGAAGGCGACGGCGGAGACGAGGAGAGGGGTTTGCCAGTCCACGGCGGCAAGCGCACGTTACCAGAACGACAGGGGGAATAGTCGGCGCGGCTTCCTGGTAAGTTGCAAGGAAGACCGTGATCCGGCACGATCCTCGTGTGATGAAGCGCGCGCGACGGCGCCCCCTCGTGATGGCCGCATGGCTCGGCGCGCTGATCCTGCCGCTCTCGGCGGCGGCCGACATCTATCAATGGACCGGCCCCGACGGCGTCGTGCACTTCACGAACAAGCCGACGGCGAACCCCGCGGCGAAGGTCTACATGAAGAGCGCGCCCGCGCCCGCGGCGCCGGGCGTGCGCCCGGGCGTGACCCCGTTCGCCCCGCAAGACCGCGATCCGTCGCGGTACACGCGCTTCGACGATCACATCCGTCAGGCCGCGGCCCTCTACCAGATCCCCGAGCAGCTCGTCCGCGCGGTCATCAAGGTCGAGAGCGACTACGATCCGCGCGCGGTGAGCTACGCCGGCGCGCGCGGGCTCATGCAGCTCATGCCCCCGACGGCCGAGCGCATGCAGGTGCGCGACATCAACGATCCGCGCGAGAACATCTTCGGAGGCGTGCGCTATCTCCGCGTGCTCGCGAACATGTTCAACGGCGATCTCGATCTCACGATCGCGGGCTACAACGCGGGCGAGAACGCCGTCATGCAGTACGGAGGGATCCCGCCGTACGAGCAGACGCGCGACTACGTCGTGAAGGTGAACAAGTTCTATCGCCGCTACCGGACGATCCCCGACGCCGTGGAGGCGAGCCTCGCGCCGCCCGATCCGCCGCCACCGATGATCACGTTCTCGCCTGCGTCGCCCTGACGGTCTCTTGGTCGTCTGCGCGGGCTCGTGTAGAAATTCTCTCGTGGGTTCACGTCTCTCCTGGGCGGTCTTTGCGCTAGGCCTCGCGTACGCGACCACGGTGTCGGCTCAACCTCCGCGCGTCGAGGTCCAAGCGGTCGCGGAGACCGGCTCGATGCCCAAGGGCGTCAGCCTCTCGCCCGACGCCAAGCGCGCCTACGTGACGAATTTCGGGCAGCACAACGGGCACAACATCGACATCTACGACGCCGAGACGCTCGCGCACATCGACCACATCGATCTGCCGGGCAACGTCGTCGAGAGCGTGCTCTCGCCCGACGGCACGACGATCTACGCGTCGAACTTCCTCCGCAACAGCGTGCAGCTCGTCGACGTGAAGCAGAAGCGCGTCGTGCGCGAGATCACGACGGGGACGCACCCGAAGATCCTGGTGCTCTCGCCCGACGGCAAGCAGCTCTTCGCGGCGAACTGGTCGGGCAACTCCGTGACGCAGATCGACATCGCGTCGGGGAAGGTCGTGCGGACGCTGCCGGCGGGCCTCAACCCGCGCGGCATGGCGATGACGCGATCGGGGACGCTCTTCGCGGCGAACTTCAACGGCGCCTCGATCGACGTGTTCAGCGGCGCGGCGCTCGGGACGCGCAACCGCTTCGACGCGTGCCCCATCCCGCGTCACCTCGCGCTCTCGACCGACGAGAAGCTCCTCTTCATCTCCTGCTACCACGACTCGATGGTGCACGCGGTCGACGTGGCGACGCAGAAGGTCGTGCACCAGCTCCACGTCGGGAGCTCACCGAAGACGATCGAGGTCTCGCGCGACGGGCGATGGATCTGGTCGGCCGACTACGGCAAGGAGACGAACAGCGTCTCGATCGTCGACACCGAAGACTGGACCGCGCGCGTCTACGCGGTGCCGGGGATGGATCACGGCAGCGGCCTCACGATCTATCCCGACGGCAAGCGCGCGCTCGTCACCGGCTGGTACGACAACCACGTCTACCTCGTCGGCTTCGAAGGCTCGGGCGGCAACCCCGGCGCGGCGCGCGCGAAGATCGCTCGCTGGATCAACCGGCCGAAACACGACTGAGAGTGCGATAGCATCGGCGGATGCGCCGCCGCACGAGAAGACGAACGCGGCTCCTCGTCTTCGTGGGAGCGACCGCGCTGTCGGCGACGGCGCGCGCGGCCGATCCGCCGCCGGCGCAGAAGGAGGCCGACGCGCTGTTCGCCGAAGGGCGCGAGCTCTTGGAGAAGGGGCGCTACGTCGACGCGTGCCCGAAGCTCAAGCGAAGCGCCGAGCTCTCGGCGGCCGTCGGAACGCTCACCAACCTCGGCTACTGCTGGGAGCAGCTCGGCAGGCTTCGAAGCGCGATGGACGCGTACGGCGAGGCCGAGGTGCTCGCGAGCGCGACGGGCGATCCGAAGCGCGCCGCGTTCGCGCGCGAGCGGCTCACCGCGATCGAGTCGCGCGCGCCCAAGCTCGTCATTCGCCTCGCGCCCCCCGCGACCGCCGACATCGAGATCACGCGCAACGGCGCGACGGTTCCGCGGAGCGAGCTCGATCATCCGGTCCCGGTCGATCCCGAAGACTACGTCATCGCGGCGTCGGCGCCGGGTCACGAGACATGGCGAGGCGCGATCATGGTGCGGGGCGACGGCGCGACGGTGACGGTCATCGTTCCTCCGCTCGCGAGCGCGCGCTCGGTCGCGCTGCCGCCTCCGTCGCCGATCGGCGCGCGGAGGATCGCGGCGCTCACGCTCGGCGGCGCCGCGCTCGTGACCCTCGGCGCCGGGCTCGCCACGGCGCTCTCGGCCAAGGCGCGCTACGACGACGCGGCGCCTCACTGCGACGATCGAGGGTGTGACGAGATCGGCGCGTCGCTCCAGGGCCGCGCGGTCGTGCAGGGCAACGTCGCGACCGCGCTCGTCGGGTTCGGGATCGCCTCCGCCGCCGCGGGGATCTACCTCTGGATCGTGGGCGCGCCCGAGCTGCGCGTGCAGCCCGGACGTGCGAAGGCGCGCGTCGACGTGAGCCCGCTCGGGATCGGAGGCACGTTCTAGATGCGCGGCCTTCGCGCGGCCTTCTTCGTCGCGATCGCGTGCGCGGCGGGCTGCAACCTGATCTTCGGGCTCGAGGAGCAGGGCCTGCGGCCGCCCGAGGGCGACGGCGGCGACGGCGAGGTCGAGGCCGAAGCGGGGCCGGCGGCGCGCCCCGCGTTCGAGCCGTGCAACGCCGACGTCGACTGCGTCGCGCCGAACGGGTGCTACACGCCGCGATGCGACACGGTGCTCGGCGCGTGCACCTACGCGCTGTGTCCTTCGAAGGCGCGCGCTTGCGCGGCCGGCGTCTGCGACACGACGACGTTCACCTGCAAGGGCGAGCGACCCTACGGATTCGATACGACGAGCTACGCGGTCATCGGCGCGACCTCGGGGTGCGGGCCGAACGCCTCCGCGTGCGTGGCCGCGGTGTTCCCCTACGTCTTCCTCGGGACGCGCGACGAGGTGGTCGCGCTCCGCGTCGACGATCTGCTCGCGAAGGTGCCGTCGAAGGTCGCGATCGCGGACATGACGACGCGGCCCATGCAGATCGTCGCGAGCGGCCGTCGCCTCTGGGTGATCGGCGCCGTGCAAGGCACCGCGCCGCCGTATCAGCTCCCCGTCGCCGTCGTCGACGTCCCGAGCGATCCGACCGCGCCGCTCGCGGCGAAGGTTTCGCTCTTCACCTATCCGTTCCCGAGCGCGACCGGACTTCCGGCGCCCGGCGGCGCGCTCTACCTCGCGTACGCCGATCCCGCCGAAGCGTTCCCCGCCGCGCGGCTCACGCCTCCGCTGCCCGCGCGCGGACGGCTCGGCGCGGCGAGCGCCGCCGACGCCGGCGTCTTCGACGGCGGGGCCGATCCCGAGGCCACGCACACGATGTACCGCGCCGCGGGCGTGCCGCCGGGCGCGGCGCTCGTGGCGTCGAGCGGCGAGCGCCTCGTGACGTATCGCTTCCCGGGTACGTACAACCTCATCACCGGTCCAGGATCGACGACGGCGGCGACGCAGAACGATCAGGGCATCCAGCCTCCGCCGCCGGCGTACGCGGCGCCGCGCTTCGCGCAAGGACCCGACGGGGTCGTCGTGTCGATCGGCCCGGTCAACGCCGATCCTCCGCCCCCGCCGCTGCCGGCGCTCCCCGACTGCAACTGCCGCTCGAGCCAGCGCTTGCAGTGGGCGCTGCCCAACGCGACCGCGACGACGCTCGACGTCGGCAGGATCCACGAGCCCGAGACCTACCTGACGCCGCAGATCCCGCTCGCGCCGTGTCACGTCTGCGACCCGACCTACGTGACGCTCCCCGCGCTCGCGGCTTGGATCGACGCGCGCACCGTGTTGACCGCCGCCCCCGCGAGCGGCGGCTTCGGGGCCGACCGCGACCTCACCGCCGTGCGCATGCTCGCGCGCGATCCCTCGGAGGCGTCGCCCATGCGCCGGAAGGTCACGCTCCCGACCGACAGGCCGCGCGGGAGCTTCACCGCCGACCGCGTCGCGCTGACCTCGGCCGCAGGCTTCGGCTATCTCGTCCTCGCCGACGGTCAGGGCAACGACGTGAAGCTCTCGATCTTCGACCCTCGTTGCGACGTCTTGGTGGACGCCGGGCAATAGAGTCATTGACACTCTTTTACGTCGCCCTACGTTCTTTTCGGATCGAAGACGCTAGGATGGCGCGACGCTCATGACCCTCCCGACGCTCGGCATCGACGCGTACCAGCTGACGACGCTGCTCACCCACGCCGACGAAGAGCGCCTCGATCACCAAGTGTCGATGGCGTTCTTCTTCCGGAGGCTGCCGAAGAACCGCTCGTTCGTCGTCTTCTCCGGGCTCCAGCGCATCCTCGAGCACGCCGCGCAGATGTCGCTCGACGAAGCCGAGCTCGACACGCTCGCGGATCACGCGGCGATCGGGCCGGCGCTCCGCGCGCGACCGCGCGTGCTCGAGCGCCTCCGCGCGCTCCGCGGCTTCGAGGGCGCGATCGACGCGATGCCCGAGGGCTCGCTCGCGTTCGCCGGCCCGGCCTCGCGGACCGACGGCCGCGCGCTGCTCGTCTCCGGCGCGCCGCTCTCGATCTACACGCCGCTGCTCCAGGTGCGCACGGATCTCGTGCGCGCGAAGCTCCTCGAGACGCCGTGGCTCGGCTTCGTCAACCACATGTCGATGGTCGCGTCGAAGGCGGCGCGCGTCGTCCTCGCGGCCAGCGGCAAGTCGGTGATGGAGTTCGGGCAGAGGCGCACGCACCCCGCCGCCGCGCTCGACGCGACGTGGGCGGCCTGGGTCGCGGGGATCTCCGCGACCTCGAACGTCGCCGCGTTCGCGCGCTGGGGCATCACCGCGACCGGCACGATGGATCACTTCGCGATCCAGGCGGCCGAGCGCCCCGGCGCGTCGCGCGCGGAGACCGAGCGCGGCTTCTTCGCCGCGTACGCGAAGACGTTCGCCGGTCTGCCGACGACGATGCTCGTCGACACCTACGACACCGAGCGCGGGATCCGTCACGCCGTCGAGGCCTGCGGCAACGACCTCGGCGCGATCCGCATCGATTCGAACGTGACGCCGGAGACGATCGCGCGCGCGCGTTCGCTCCTCGCCGAGCTCGGCGCGCCGCACACGAAGATCTACGTCTCCGACGGGCTCGACGAGGGCCGCGTCAGCGAGCTCCACGCGCTCGTCGACGGCTTCGGCGTCGGCGAGAACATCGTCTGCTCGCCCGACGCGGCCACGGGCGTGGGCGCCGTCGCGAAGCTCGTGGTCAACGGCTACGGCGCGACGACGATGAAGATCGCGCACGGCACCGGGAAAGCGACGCTGCCCGGCGAGCTCCAGGTGTGGCGCTTCTCCGATCACGACGTCGTCGCGCTCGCGCACGAGCCTTCGCCCGGCGGCCGCGCGATGCTCTCGCCGGTGTGGCGCGGGAAGGCGCCGGTGCGCGACGCGAGCGCGAGCGCGGCCCTCGCGGAGGCGCGCGCGACGGCGAAACGCGAGCTCGACGAGATCGCCGCGCCCCCGCGAGCTCCGCGGAAGCTCGTCGCCTCCGACGCGCTCGCCGCCGAGATCGAGCGGCTTGTCGGCCGGGCCGCAGGCGACGTAGGAAACGAGGAGTCATGAGGCTCGTTCGGATCGCCCTCGCGAACGTCAACACGACGGTCGGCGCCGTGAAGTCCAACGTCGACCGCGCCGTCCGGCTCGCGCGCGAGGCCGCGGCCGACGGCGCGACGCTCGCGCTCTTCCCCGAGCAGCTCGTCGCGGGCTACTCGCCCGAAGACCTCGTGCAGTGGCGCGCGTTCGTCGACGCGCAATGGAGCGAGGTCGAGCGCTTCGCGAAGGAAACGGCCGACCTCGGCACGGCGTTCGCGGTCGGCCTCACGGTCGCGCGCGGCTCGCACCTCTACAACGCGGCCGCGTTCGTCCACGGCGGGAGGGTCCTCGGCGTCGTGCCGAAGGAGAAGCTCCCCACGTACAACGTCTTCTACGAAGCCCGCGTGTTCGCGCGCGGAGCCGCGGGGCTCGTCGACGAGGTGCGCGGCGTCCCCTTCGGCGATCTCGTCTTCGACTTCGACTTCGGCACCGTGGCGCTCGACGTCTGCGAAGATCTCTGGTCGCCCGACGGGCCGATGCGCCGCCGATCGTACGCCGGCGCCGAAGTCGTCTTGAACCTCTCGGCGTCGCCCTTCCGCCTCGGCGTCGTCGCGACGCGCCGCGAGATGATCGCGACGCGCGCGGCCGACAACCAGTGCGTCGTCGCGTACGCGAACCTCGTGGGCGCGAACGACGGGCTCGTCTTCGACGGCGGCGGCTTCGTCGCCCAGAACGGCCGCGTGGTCCTCGACGCGGCCCGGTATCGCGAAGGGATCTCGGCGATCACCGTCGACCTCGATCGCACGCGGCGCCTGCGCAACGAGAACACGACGTGGCGCGACGATCAGCAGGCGTTCGCCGCCGCCGATCCTCGGATCGCGCGCGTGCGATCGACGGCGCCCGCGGCGTCGCGCGCGAAGCTCGCGTATCCGGTGCCCGCGGGGCGGAGCTTCTTCCTCCCGGGCCCGGCTCCGGCGACGACGCCGCGCGAAGACTTCTGCGAAGACTTGCTCGACGCGCTCGCGCTCGGCCTCGGCGACTACTTCGAGAAGACCGGCGCGTTCAAGACGATCGGCGTCGCGCTCTCCGGCGGGCGCGACAGCCTCTTGTGCCTCTACCTCGCGCGCCGCTGGATCTCGCGGCGCTTCGGTCACCTCGGCGCCGAAGGCGAGAAGCAGAAGGCGCGCGAGATCCTGCGCGCGTTCTTCATGCCGTCGCGCTATTCGTCGCAGGAGACGCGCGACGCCGCCGAGCAGGCCGCGAAAGACTTCGACACGCCGTTCGCCGTCGTCTCGATCGACGACGCGTTCGAGCGCGAGCTCGCCGAGGTGGAGAAGATGCTCCAGCCGGGCGAGAAGCTCGGCGCGATGGCGCGCCAGAACGTGCAGGCGCGCGTCCGCGCGGCGCGCATGTGGACGTGGACGAACAGCGCGAGCGGCCTCTTCCTCCAGACGAGCAACATGAGCGAGAAGGCCGTCGGTTACACCACGATCGGCGGCGACATGGAGGGCGCGCTCAGCGTCATCGCGAACGTGCCCAAGACCGTCGTCAACTATCTCCTCGATTACCTCCTCGAGAAGACGAAGCTGCCCGGCATCCTGCTCACGTTGAAGAAGCCCGCGTCGGCGGAGCTTGCCGAAGATCAGGAAGATGAGAAGGATCTGATGCCCTTCCCCGTGCTCGACGCGTGCTTCGCGCTCTACGCCGGTGAAAAGATGTCGCCGACCGAGGTGCGCGACGTGCTCGGCACGATGTTCCCCGAGCACGATCCGAAGCAGATCGACGGGTGGGCCTCGCGCTTCGCGCGGCTCTTCACGCAGTCGATCTACAAGTGGGTGCAGACGCCGCTCTGCCTGCACGTGGGCAACCTCGATCTCGATCGCGAGCGCGCGCTCCAGCTCCCCGTCGTGCAGCGAACGGAGTGGGGCTGAGCCCTCAATCGGCGCCCGCGTCGGACGTGACCTTGCGCTGGCACTGCGGGCTCTCGTCTTCGCGAGGCGCGCGCATGTCGTAGCGCCACTGGTCGCAGCCCTTGGCGTCCTTCTCGACGCGCCAGTTCTGCGAGCACCAGAAGTCGTGCGTCCGGAAGCAGCGTCCCTCGCTCGCGGCGCCGCCGAGGTACATGCTCCCGCTCATCGAAGGGCTCGGCGGACAGCAGCCGTCGGCGTCGGGCGCGGAGGTCGGGTCGCTGCTCGTCGCGCCGGAAGGCTGCGCGGCCTCGTCGACGGTGTTGCCCGCGCACGCGGCGATCGAGAGAGCGGAGAAGAAGAAGACGAAGCGCATCGTGGGCGCGCGTCGAGCACGATTCGGGCCGTGACCTCGATCCCCACGAATCGCGCGCTTGCAGCCTCGCGCGAGGCGTCGAGGTATGACCGCCTTGACAGAGCGACCTCCGCCGCTCATAAGGACGCCCCGTCACGTATGGTGATGTAGGCAGGTCACAATCCCCGTGAAAAAGCTCCTTCTTCTCGCTCCCCTCCTTCTCCTCGCGTGCTCCTCGACGACGACGCCCGGCGCGTCCGACGGAGGCGCGGATCCGGACGCGGGCGCGGCCGACGTCGCGGCGCCCGAGCCGTTCGCCCTGTCGAGCCCGACGATCACCGAGGGCGAGACGTTCCCCAAGGATCACACCTGCAACGGCAAGGACGTCTCGCCCGCGCTCTCGTG
>JAHBWD010000035.1 GCA_019637175.1 Labilithrix sp.
TCCCCGAGTCGCTCATCCGCGTGGCCTACGACGCGGAGATCTCTGCGGCAGGTGGACCGGCGCTGCGCATCCTCGTCCTCGGTCAGGCGGCATTCGCGATGCTCGGCCTCGCGACGACGATCATCGTGAGACTCGGTCGCGAGCGCCGGGCGATGACGCTCACCGCGCTCGCGCTGGGGCTCCTCGTCGCCGCCTGCATCGTCCTCGTCCCGAACGCGCCGTTCGGGCGCGGCCAGATCATGGCGGCGGCGACCGCGGCCGCAGGCGCGCTCGGCATCTCCCTCGTCTTCGGCGTCGTCAGCGCTCGGCGCACGGCAGGCGCCTTCATCCCGCTCAAGACGGCGCTGCGCGTCGGGATCTGCATCGCCGTCACTGCGGCGCTCGGCATGTACCTTCCACGCTTCGGGAAGGTCGTCACGCTGCTCGTCGCGCCGGCCATCGCGCTCGGCTACGTCGTCGCGCTCGTGGTGATGGGCGAGCTCGGAAAGAGCGACCTCGCGATGGTCCTCGCGATCGTCCGCCCGAAGAAGCGCGCGTAGGCCTGCCGCTCGAGCACGCGGCGCGTACAACGCCGGCGTGAGCGGCAGTGCCCTGGGATCTCCTCTCTGGATCGCAAACGCTCCGGCGGACCGGAGCCCTCCGCGCAAGCGTGCGTCCGATCAGCCGTTTGACCGGGCACGTTCGCTGCACCCACGTGGCCCCACACCCATGCCGCGTACCCCTCTCCTCCGGCGACTCCTCGAAACCATCACGAACCCACACGCTGACGAACAAGCGCTCGCGCACGACCGAACGATCGGGCGGCGGAGCGTCCTCCAGGGGATCGGCCTCGCCGCCGCGACGCTCGCCACCCCGCGCGTGCTCGGGGCATGTGCTGCGCCCGTCGAAGGCGATGACGATCCGATCGCCCAGACACGCGCGTCGCTCCGCAAGATCAACGCCGACGTCGGCATCGTCGGCGCGGGCATCGCCGGCCTGGCCTGCGCGTACGAGCTCACGCGAGCCGGCGTCAAAGCGACGATCCACGAAGGCAACACGCGCGTCGGCGGGCGCATCTGGACGATGGGTGGGAGCTTCGCCGGCCCGGTCGACTGGCTCGGCCAGGTGATCGAGCGCGGCGGCGAGCTCATCGACAACGGTCACAAGACGATGATCGGCTACGCCCGCGAGCTGAAGCTCTCGCTCGAGGATGTCACGAAGCCCAAGCGCGACGCCTTCTACTACTTCGGTGGCGAGAAGATCCCGGAGTCGCGGATGGTCGACGAGTATCGCGTCCTCGTCGATGCGATGCGCGCCGACCTCCGCACGATCAACTCGCCGACGGCCGACTCCTTCACACCGGCCGACCAGCTCCTCGATCGGATGAGCTTCGCCGAGTGGCTCGAGCGACGCGAAGCCCCGCCCCACATCCGGGCGCTGCTCTCCGTCGCGTACACGATCGAATACGGCGTCCCGGTCGACCGAATGAGCGCCCTCGCATTCCTGCTCTTCGCGAAGGCGTCACGTCAGTCGAAGCTGCGCTTGTTCGGCAACTGGAGCGACGAGCGCTATCACGTGATCGGCGGCAACCAGCAGATCCCGGTGGGTCTCGCGGCGAAGCTGCCCGGACAGCTCCGGTTCGGCAGGAAGCTCGTCGCGGCGAAGAAGCTCTCGGACGGCCGCATCGAGCTCACCTTCGTCGAAGGCGGACGGACGGTGACGGCGACACACGACGCCGTCGTGCTCACGGTGCCGTTCCACCTGCTCCGCGAGGTGGACTTCCACGCGAGCCTCGCGATCCCCGCGTGGAAGAAGCACGCGATCCAGAACACGGTCTACGGTGACAACGCGAAGCTGATGCTCGGGTTCAACGGGCGTCCCTGGATCGAGCAGGGCGGCAGCGGCGCGACTTACAGCGACCTCCCGACCCTGCACACGACGTGGGAGACGAACCCGGCGCTCGGCAACGACGCTCGGGGCGTGATCACCCACTACACCGGAGCGGCGCTCGCCCGCTCGCAAACGAACTTTCAGCGGGACGGCGGGCGCTTCCTCGACGACTTCGACCGCATCATCCCCGGCGCGAAGGCGCGCGCACGACGCGACAAGAGCGGCAAGCCCATCGGCCACCTCGAGGCTTGGACGTCGTCGCCGTGGACGAAGGGCGCGTACACCGCCAACGCGCCCGGCTACTTCACGACGATCGCGGGCAACGAGGGGAAGCCCATCGGGAACCTCTACTTCGCGGGCGAGACCACGGACTCCTTCTACGACTACCAGGGCTTCATGGAAGGTGGCGCGCTCTCCGGGCTCCGCGCTGCGGGCGAGATCAGCCGCGACTTCTGAGTGACACGGAGACGGGGCGCGCTCGTCGTCGGGCCGCCTCTGGAGCGCGTCGTTCGTTCACCGGACGATGCGCTTCGCCCTGGAGCGCGTCGTTCGTTCACCGGACGATGCGCTTCGCCCTGGAGCGCGCCGTTCGTTCACCGAACGATGCGCGCCGCCTCGCCGCTTCCTCCCGAGGGGATCGTTCGTTCGCCGAACACGTTCGCCGAACGAACGATCGAGCCCCCGCCGCCGTGCCCGATCGCGCGGCGCGTGCTCGTCCGCGGGGGCAATCCGTCGCCGAATCGTCAGGCGCGCGACGCCGCGAAAGGCGCCGCGCGCGGTCGACGCTCAGTCCTTCAGCTGCGGGCCGACCCGGATCGACTGATGCTCGCCGGAGGCGCCCTGGCCGTTCCGCCCGCCGCGGAGTCCGTGCTTCTGCACGAGCCGGTGGAGGTACATGCGGTCCATGCCGGCCATGCGGGCCGCCTTGCTCATGTTGCCGCCCGCGGCCTCGAGGAGCTGCGAGAGGTACGAGCGCTCGAACGAGTCGATGACGGCGTCCTTGGCGATCCGGAACGGCACCGATAGGTCGATCCCGTTGATGGGCCCGGCGGCGGACGGTCCCGCGCCCTGCCCGCGACGGAGGGTCGGGCTCGCGGACTGGAGAACGACGCTCCGCTCGACGTAGTTCCGCAGCTCGCGGACGTTGCCCGGCCAGTCATGCTTGGCCATGTCCTGCAGCACTTGCGTCGGGAAGAGGCGCTCCTCTTCGGGGACACCGAGCTGCTGGAGGAACGTGCGCACGAGGATGAGCATGTCGTCGAGGCGCTCGCGCAGCGGCGGCACACGCGCGCTGATGACCGCGAGGCGGAAGTAGAGGTCCTCGCGGAAGCGGCCCTTGTTCACCTCGCGCTCGAGGTCGCGGTTCGTCGCCGAGATGACGCGGACGTTCACGCGCCGCGCGCGCGTCTCGCCGACGCGACGGATCTCGCGCGCCTCGAGGGCGCGCAGGAGCTTCGGCTGGAGCTCGAGAGGCAGCTCGCCGATCTCGTCGAGGAACACGGTGCCGCCGTCGGCGGCCTCGAACGCGCCCATGCGATCGCGGTCGGCTCCCGTGAAGGCGCCGCGCACGTGGCCGAAGAGCTCGCTCTCGACGAGGCTCGGGCTGATCGCGCCGCAGTCGACGACGACGAACGGCTTGTCCGCGCGCGAGCTGCGCTGCATGATCTCCGTCGCGACGAGCTCCTTGCCGGTGCCGCTCTCGCCCTCGATGAGGACGTTGATGTCGCTCTGCGCGATCTTGTCGAGCAGCGCGAAGAGGCGTCGCATCGGCAGGCTCGTCCCGACGAGCGCGCCGAACGACGGCAGCATCGGGACGAAGTCTTCCTTCTGCGGCGCGCCCGCGCGAACGCGCACGATCGAGTCGCCGATCGCGAGCACGCCTTCGCCGCCGACGTCACCGTCGCGGAGACGCACGCCGTTCAGCGTGGTGCCGTTCATCGAGCCGGAGTCGCGGAGCCTCCACGTTCCGTCCTCGCGAACGAGGCGGCAGTGGAAGCGCGACACCATCGGATCGCGGAGCACGACGTCGTTCGACGCGTGCGAGCCGATCTTGCAGACGTCGCCGTCGTGCACGATCGCGCGCTGGGTGCCGATGCCGCCTTCGCGCTCGACCTGGAGCGTGAGCCGGGGGATCGAGACCGTCTCGATGAGCTGGCGAACCGTGTGGATCGTCTGCGCGGGAGGTCGCGGATCGCCAGGCGCCGGATCGACGCTCGGCTCGACCGCCAGCGGCACCGGTGATGTTCCGAACGTGCCCGCGGGCGCGGGCGTGCTCCCCGGTGGGAACGCGCTCGCCGTCCCCGGCATCCCCGCCGGCAAGGGCGGCGGCGGTGGAACGGCGGGCGGCAGCGGCGCATGCGGCGCGCGCGGCGCGATCCCCGAGGAGTGCCTCGACGAGCTGACACCTCCAGGCTGCGAGACCTGAGGCTGCATCGGCGGGACGGGGGATGACGGACGCTGCGGAGGCAGCGGAGCTCTCGGCTGGGGAACCTTCGGATGGGCCATGCTTCTCTCGGTGTGGGACGGTGTGAGAAACGAGCTTGCCGATCCGAGCAGGCCACGGAGCGAGGAGAGCTTGCTCCGTATCCTTCGGCAGTAGACTCAAGAAAGTTCAGCCGTTCGAGCGCGGCTCAAGCGCGGATCCAGAGGCAAGGGTGATGCCCGGATGCAGCTAACTTGATCCCTCCGCGAGTTCCGTCAGAATTTCGGTGCTTCGACGGAGCGGCGGCGGTCCTGGGTGAGGCGTCAGTCCATCACCCCTGCGGCTCGCCCGGCTCAGCAGAACGGTACGACATGCAAAGAGCCTTCGAGATCCGTGCGGCTCGACTGAACTCGTACGGTGTAATTGCACTCTGCATGTTCCTCGTCTCGTGCACCGGATGCTCGAACGAGAAGCTGCCGCGACCGGCCGACGCCTCGGATCGCACGCCGCGCGAGGCGGTGGTCGAAGCGCCGAAGCGGATGGACAACGGCGCGCCTTACCGGGCGAAGCTGACGCACGGCGCCGAGCTCTACATCCCGCCTTGGTTCTCGCCTTCGCCGGCGGGCTACGACGTCATCATCCATTTCCACGGTCTCGGTAAGCTCCAAGAGGCGAACCTGGAGCGCTCGCAGATCAACGCCGCGGTGGTGAGCATCAACCACGGCGTCGGCACCGAGGGCTACTCGAATCACTTCCGCGACGCGCAGTCGTTCCCGAAGCTCCTCGAGGAGACGCAAGCCGAGATCGACAAGAGCGGCCGCGCGCCGAGCTCGAAGATCCGTCGGGTCGCGCTCTCGGCGTGGAGCGCCGGCTTCGTCTCCGTCTCTCAGATCCTGCGCGAGCCCGCCAACGGCGACAAAGTCGACGCGGTGCTGCTCGCCGACGGCTTCTTCACGTCGTTCACCGACCCGAAGAAGCGCGTCATCAACACGACGTCACTCGAGCGCTTCGTCGCGCTCGTCGACCAAGCGAGCAAGAACGACAAGCTCTTCGGCATCACGCACACGGCGATCCCGACGCAGAACTACCCGAGCGTCGAGGAGACGGTGGCGAAGCTCCTCGAGATGACGTCGAGCGCGAAGACGGCCACGAACGTGCTCGGCCCGCGCAAGATGGTCGAGACGTACGTCGTCGACCGCGGGAGCTTCCACGTCAAAGGCTACGAAGGCATCCTCGCGGGCGATCACATCCGGCAGATCCACGCGATGGGCGAGACGCTCTGGCCTTACTTGAAGACGCGGTGGGACGCCTCGAGCGCGCCGGCGAAGACCGACAAATAGAAACGACGAATGTGGAAGAGCGAACACGGAACAGGGAACCGGGAGCTTTCGAGCACCGGCGCTCGCGCCGCTCGTGTCGGGGCGGCGGCGCCTGGTTGAGGACTGACGGCTCGAGAAGACGAATGTGGAAGAGCGAACACGGAACGGGGAACCGGGAGCTTTCGAGCACCGGCGCTCGCGCCGCCCGTGTCGCGGCGGCGGCGCCTGGTTGAGGACTGGCGGATCGAGAAGACGAATGTGGAAGAGCGAACACGGAACGGGGAACCGGGAGCTTTCGAGCACCGGCGCTCGCGCCGCCCGTGTCGGGGCGGCGGCGCCTGGCTGAAGACTGACGGATCGAAAAGACGAATGTGGAAGAGCGAACACGGAACAGGGAACCGGGAGCTCTCGAGCCCCGGCGCTCTCGCCGCCCGTGTCAGCGCGTCGGCGCCTGGCTGAACGACGAACCGAGCCCCGCGCTGCGCCTCATTCCCGGTCCCCCGTTCCGTGTTCGCTCTTCCACATTCGTCCTTTCTCTCGAAAAAAGGGCCTTCGTCCTTTCTCTCGAAAAAAAGGCCCCCCTCGGGGTCGACCCGAGGGGGGCAAAGCCAACTCAGTACGGAGGGGGGAGGAGGAGGGGATTACTCCGCGCTGCGTCGGCCTAAATCAGTTGGTGGGCGGCAGGATGTTCGTCGTGGGGAGGTTCTCTTCGGGGGTGCCGAGCGACCAGAGGTGGTCGTGCTGATCCTTCATCGCCTTCACGATGCTCGGGATCGTGATCCAGTAGAAGTTCTCGAAGTTGTCGGTGAACGCGGTGCCCGTGAAGTTGCCGGCGCCCGCGAACGCGGCCTCGCCCTGCGGCGTCTTGAAGACGATGAACTTGTTGTGGTGGAGGTAGCGCGCGGCGTGGTTGGTCTCCATGTAACGCACCTGGAGGCCGTCGGCTTTGAGCTGCTCGACGAATCCGAACTCGTCGGCGGTGTTGGGGAACTCGTCGCGCGCGGCGCCGTGGCCCGCCCACCAGATGTCGTCGTCGGCGACGAGCTTCACCTCGGGCGGGTTGCCCGCGGCGAAGCGCGCGTCGAGCTCGCGGCGGATGACCGAGTACGAGAACCGATGCGCCGCGATCCGAATCGAAGAGGCGCCGCGGATGCCGTCGCGGATGTGCTGCCCCGCGCGGCCGCCGTCGCCGGGCACGAAGAAGGTCTTGATGTCCGACTCCTCGCCGATGCCGGCGCCGTCGCGGCAGCCCCGGATGAAGCTGCCGTACTCCTGCTTGTTCCGGTAGTGGTCGAGCATCCCGTCCATCATGCACACGTGCGCCTTCGCGAAGTGCGTGCGCGCGGGGACGCGGAGAAAGTGCCAGTTCTCGTGGTGCAGCACGACGCCCGACGAGAGGTTGCCGCTCGAGAACACGATCCGCGGGCTCGCCGACCGCGGGTTGATCATGAAGACTTTGTTGTGCGCGTAGCCGATGGTCGCGTCGTGCCCGCGGAGCTCCATCCGCGGCTTCAGGTTCGGGTCGCCGTTGCCCGGCTGACACGCGAGCAGCGTGTTCGCCGCGCCGAGATCGGTCTCGCGATCGAGCACGAAGGTGACCTTGACGTTCCGCTCTTCGACCGCCTTGCAGATCTCCGCGCCGACGACCTTGTTGGAGAACGAGAGGTACGTGAAGAAGATCTCGGTCGTCTCGGGATCGCGGATCCAGTCGATGAGCTTCTTCTGAGGAGACGTGTCGCGCGCCGACGAGGCCGCGCCGTCGGACGCCGCGCAGAAGACGTTCTCGGGCTTGTGCGTCAGCGTCTCGCCCGCGTTCGACGTGACCTGTTGGTTCGCGCCGTACGCGTACTTGCGGCACACCGGGTTGGTGAAGAGAACGGTGTACTCCTCGTACGCGAGCTTCGGTCCGGTGCCGAACTCCTGCACGTCGCCTTCGACGGCGTCGCCGTCGGGCGACGCGCGCCCGTCCTCGGATCCACACGCGGTGGCGAGGGCGGCGAGCGCGGCGATGGCAAACGGGGCGACGTGACGGGCAGCTCGCACGGGTGGTCTCCGGCACGGCATCGCGCCGTGTCGTTGACCTGCATACATGTAGCATGCCGTCGCTCAAGCCCTTCGAAGGCCCATTTTTCACGGGATTTCTGGGGTGATCGGCGGGTCCATCGCGGACCGCGTGAGCCGCGGGCGATCCAGTAGACGCCGCGCAGGTGGCCGAGACCGGCTCGGCCACCTGGAGGCGCCGCGCGCTACGCCGACGCTTCGCGGCGGCCGGGCCTCACGGGGCCGGCCGCCCAGATCGCCTGGCGCAGCGTGCTCTGGAGCTCGGGGCTCTGCGCGAGCGTCTCGCGCGAGCGCTCGCGCCCGTTGCCGAGCGTCGTCGACGCGAACGACAGGTGGTTGCCGCTCTTCTCGATCAGCTCGCGCGCGATGCCGAGGTCGATGAGCTCGCTGGGCGTGTCGACGCCCGTGCCGTAGCGGATCTCGAACTCGGCTTCCGTGAACGGCGGAGCGCACTTGTTCTTTGCGAGCTTGACGCGCGTGCGACCGCCGACGAGCTCGTCGCCGACCTTGACCTGCCCGATGCGGCGCACGTCGAGCCGCATCGACGCGTAGAACTTCAGCGCGTTGCCGCCCGTCGTCGTCTCGGGGCTGCCGAACTGGACGCCGATCTTCATCCTCAACTGATTGATGAACATGAGCGTCGTGCCGGTGCGGTGCGCGATGGCCGTGAGCTTGCGGAGCGCCTGGCTCATCAGGCGCGCTTGCAGGCCGACGTGGGCGTCGCCCATCTCGCCCTCGAGCTCGGCGCGCGGCGTGAGCGCCGCGACCGAGTCGACGACGATGAGGTCGACGACGCCGCTGCGAACGAGCATCTCCGAGATGTCGAGCGCTTGCTCGCCCGTGTCGGGCTGAGACACGAGGAGCTTGTCGACCTCGACGCCGATCGAGCGCGCGTAGTTGACGTCGATCGCGTGCTCGGCGTCGATGAACGCGCACACGCCGCCTGCGCGCTGCGCTTCGGCGATCGCGTGGAGCGCCAGCGTCGTCTTGCCGCTCGACTCCGGCCCGTAGATCTCGACGACGCGACCGCGGGGATAGCCGCCGATCCCGGTCGCGAGGTCGAGCGCGAGCGATCCGGTGCCGATCGTCGCGATGGGCTCCATGTTCTCTTCGTCGCCCAGGGCCATGATCGCGCCCTTGCCGAACTGCTTCTCGACGCCGGCGATCACGTTCTTCAAGACCTTCATCTTCTCTGCGAACTGCTCGAGCATGCTCGTCTCCTTCTCGCTGCTCACCGAGGGCTCTCCGAAGGCGGAGACTGCACGACGCGGGTGGGCGCGCGGCGTGCTGGTTTGATCTTTCCGAGCGGGCGCTCGACGCACTCGCCGCGATCGAGGACACGCGCGCCGATCGCTTCGCTGACGTGGTGCGAGAGGATCGACGTCGCCCCCTCGAGGTCCGCGAGCGTGCGCGCGATGCGCACGACCTTGCCGTAGGCGCGCGCGGAGAGCCCGATCTTCTCGACCGCGCTCGAGAGGAGCTGCATCGAGGCCTCGTCGAGCGCGCACACGCGCTCGGCGTCGGGCCGCGAGAGGTGAGCGTTGATCGCGCACGAAGTCTCGCCCGACTCGTAGCGCGCGCGCTGCGCTGCCCGCGCGCGCTCGACGCGCCGGCGCACCTCGGCGCTCGACTCGCCGGCGGCGCCGCGCTGGAGAGACGCGATGTCGACCGGCGGCAAGACGACGTGGATGTCGAGCCGATCGAGCAGCGGCCCGCTGAGGCGCGAGCGATACTGGCGGATCTTCTCCGGCTTGCAGAGGCAGCGCTGCGTGCCGTCGCTCTGGCGGCCGCACGGACACGGGTTCGTCGCGCCGATGAGCATCGGACGCGCAGGAAACGTGACGGAGATCTGCGCGCGCGAGACGGTGACGTGCCCGTCTTCGAGAGGCTGCCGCAGCGCCTCGAGCGTGCCGCGGCGGAACTCGGAGAGCTCGTCGAGGAAGAGGACGCCCTGGTGCGCGAGGCTGATCTCGCCGGGGCGCGCCTGATCGCCGCCGCCGACGAGCGCGACGTCGCTCGCGGTATGGTGCGGCGCGCGGAACGGACGCTCGCCCATGCGCTTCGCGAGCCCATGCAGCCCCGCGATGCTGTGGATCGCGAGCACCTCGAGCGCTTCTTCGTGCGCGAGCGGCGGCAGGATGCCGGGCAGGCGCCGCGCGAGCATCGTCTTGCCCGCGCCGGGTGGCCCCATGAAGAGGAGGTTGTGGCCGCCGGCCGCGGCGACCTCGAGCGCGCGACGCGCGCTCGATTGACCGCGCACGTCCGAGAGATCCTCGTGCGCGAAGTACGAGATCTCGCGGCGACGCCGGGTCGCGAGCGGCAGCGTCTCTTCGCCGGCGAGCGCGCTCACGAGCTCGGCGAGCGTCTCGGCGACCGCCACGTCGACGCCGTCGACGAGCGCCGCCTCGTCACGGTTGGCCGCCGGGACGACCGCGCGCGTGACGCCTCGATCACGCGCGCCGACGAGGTGCGCGACGACGCCGCGCATCGGATGCAGCGCGCCGTTGAGCGACAGCTCGCCGAGGAAGAGCAGCTCGCCCAGCGCGCCCTCCGGCAGCCTGCCGAGCGCGACGAGCGTCGCGACGGCGATCGCGAGATCGAACGCGCTCCCGCGCTTCTTCACGTCCGCCGGCGCGAGGTTGACGACGAGGCGGCACTCGCTGATGTCGACGCCGAGCTGCGCGAGCGCGCTCTTGACCCGAACGCGGCTCTCGCGCACCGCGACCTCCGCGAGGCCGACGAGCTCGAACGAAGGAACGCCGCGCGAGGCCTGAACCTCGACGCGAACGGGGTGCGCCGCGAGGCCGACGAGGACCGCGCTGTGTGCCGTGGCGAGCATGACGCCGCGCCGTTGCGATCCGCGTGCCGCCCGCGATCGCCCTCGATTTCCCTCGAATGAGCGAATGACGATATGGCCCGGCCACTTTCGAGGGTGGCCCGGCCACCTTCGTCAGCTTCAGTCGAGCCCGACCTTGCCTGGCGCCCAGTACGCGCGCGTACGGATCTGCCGGCTCGTGAGCCCTTCTTCACGCAAGCGCCTGTTGATGCGCTGGATCGACGGCGCCTTGCCCGAGAGCGCGCAGCTCGCGGACGATCGCGACGCGAGGCGATCGACGATCACGCGCTCGACCTCGGCGAGGTGCGCGTCGTTCGCGGTTCGCTCGACGAGCTCGACGTCGCCGATCTCCATCGCCTCGATCACGTGCGCGGCCACGGCCTTCGATGTCACCTCGAGCACGACGCCGACGCCCGCGGCGCCGCGCGGCGTGAAGCGAAGCGCGTGCGCGAGGCCGATCGAGGTCTCGTCGCCGAAGAGGAGGCCCGGCCGTTCGAGCGCGCCGAGATCGAGCGAGCGGCGCGGCCCGAAGAGCGTGCACGCGCCGCCGACCGCCAGCGACTTCACCCACCGCGACGCCGGCGAGTCGCCGTGCGCGTAAGCGAGGAAGCGCACCTCGTCGTCGCTCCACGAGAGCGGCGTGTACGTCCGCTGCACCCAGCCGCCGAGGAGGATCTGGACCTTGTCGCCGGGGCTCCACGCGACGCCTCGGAGCGCCTCGCCTCGCAGCGTGACGAGACGGAAGCTCTCCTCGATCGGCGTGATCTCGCGGACCGTCGCCGCCTTCGTGAAGAGTCGAACGACCGCGCCCTCGAGGCGGCCCATCGCCGGCGTGCTCATGTCGCGTCCGATGCCGGCGGCCGAGCCGCCGTTCTGTTGAAATTGACTTTCATGTGCAACTTTAGCACGAACGCGCGGCCAGCTCGATCGCTTGAGGAGGCTCAGTCGGACGACGAATTCATCGCCGCGCCGACGATGATGACGATGAGCCCCGCGATGAGGAAGGTACCGCCCGCCGTGAGGATGAACGCGCCGGCGATGTTGCCGCCGCCGGTGACGGCGCCGCCCACGAGGCCGAGCACCGCGCCGACGCCGAGGAGGATCGCCCCGACGCGAACGACCTTCGTGCCGCTCCGCTCCTTGACCACCGGCTGCTTCGACGTGTCGGCGGCCTCGAGATCCTCGAGCACACGTCGGTACTGCCGCTCCGCGATGTTGCGGATCGTCGCCGACTGCTCGTCGACGAACGTCGTCATCGGCTGCGCGCGGAGGCGCCACGACGTCTGCTGCACGATCGACTGGAGATGCATCCGCCGCTCGATCGAGATGCCGATCTGCGCGGCGCGCGCGTCGAGCGCGTGGCCGACCGCGTCGCCGAGCTCGGGCTGCGCGCGGAGGCGCGTCTGGATCGCGGCGCGCCGCTCCGGCCCGAGCGCGTCGAAGTGCGCTTGCACGCCGCGGACCGCGTCGTCCATCTCGTCGGCGCCGCGCGCGATGCGGCCGATCATCTCGGGGTGCGCCTTTCCCTCCGGCGAGAGATCGCCGTACGAGCCGACGAGGAGGAGCGAACGCAGCGACTTGCGCACGAGCGCCTCGTCTCGCTGGAGCTCCGCCGCCGTGAGCGACGTGTCGCCGAGCTTCAGGTGATCGAGGACGTGACGCATCGGGTTGCCTTGCTCGATGCGCACCATGCCGTTGTCGAGGCGCGCGAAGAACGCGTCCATGTCCGCCGGCGAAGCGAGCCCCGGCATCGCGATCGGCGGGCTCCGATCGCACGCCCCCACGGTCGCCCCCGCGACGCCGAGCCTCAAGAAATCGCGTCGATCCATCGACCGCGAGCGTACACGATCGCGACCCTAACGAAGCGCCTCGTTGGCCGCGTCGCGGCCGGAGCGGAGGACCGTCGAGAAGCCCGCGCCCGGCTGCACCCACGCCCCGGCCATCCAGAGGCCGTCGAACGGCGTCGCGTGAGGGAGGTGACGCGCGCCGCTCTGCGCGATCATGGCGCGCGCGCCGTAGATGCTGCCGCCGGGGTTGCCGGTGAAGCGCGCGAAGGTGCTCGGCGTCGCCACCTCGCGGAGCACGACGCGATCGCGCAGCGTCGGCAGCGCGCGCTCGGCCTCCGCGACGAGCGCGTCGGCGTCGGCACGCGTCACGGAGCGCGAAGTCTCGACGAGCTTCGTGATCGCGATCACCGGCGGCCCGCCCGTGAGCACGTGGGGCATCGTGATCGAGAGCGCCTCGCCTCGCTCGTCGACGCGATAGAGATCGTAGTCGCGCCACGCTTCGTCGGCCGACGAGAGCCCGAGCCAAACCTTGAGGCACGAGACCGATCCGCGCAGGCGATCGATCTTGGCGCTCCATCGAACGTCGCGATCGTCGAGGAGATCGATCGTCGCCTGCGGGCTCGCGTTGCTGACGACGAGCCGCGTCGCGACGCGCTCGCCGCTCTCGAAGGTCACGCCGCTCACGCGCCTTCGCTCGACGTGGATGCGACGAGCTCCGGTCGACACGCGGAGCGCTCCGCCGGCGCGCGTGACGATCGACGCGAGCGCGTCGACGATCGCGGGGCTCCCGCCGCGCGGATACGACCCACCGTAACGATGATACGAGCACCAGGGCACGAGAAACGAGATCGCCCCCAGCGCCTCGAGCGAGAGCCCGAGCCACCCGTGCGCGAAGAGCGAGAGCGTCGCGCGCAGCGCCGGATCGCGGACTTGAGCGTCGACGACGCGCGCCGCCGAGCTCCTCGCGAGCGGGCCGAGCGGATCGAGCACCTCCCCTCCCCCCGCGTGATACGCGCCGGCGACCTCGCTCGCGATCGCGAAGAGGCGCGCGAGGCCCTCACGCTCGGTGGGGAAGTGGCTCGCGAGCGCGTCGAGGTACGCATCGCGTCCGTGGGGCACGACGATCTCTCGATCGGGCCAGATCTCGCGACGAAGGGCCGCGGGGCGCAGCCACTCGATCGCGCGATCGATCCCGAGATCGACGAGGAGCGCGTGGTTCGGCTCTCCTTCGTGCATCGCATCGACGAGGTGCAGCGCGACCTCGAGCTCGAAGCGATCGCGCACGAACGTCGACGCGTATCCGCCGAGGCGATCGTGTCGCTCCGCGACGAGCACGCGCATGCCCGCGCGCGAGAGGCGCGCCGCGGCCGCGAGGCCGCCGAGCCCTCCGCCCACGACGACCGCGTCGTAGCGATCGCTCACGTCGCTCATCTCGCTCACGTCGCGCGCTCGCGGAGGAGGCGCCGCAGCACCTTGCCGTTCGGGTTGCGCGGGATGACGCTCACGATCTCGATGCGCCGCGGCACCTTGAACGCGGCGAGCCGCGCGCGGCAGAGCGCGAGGAGGCTCGACGCGTCGGCGCTCCCGGCGACGAACGCGATCGGGATCTCCCCCGCGGATGGGTCGGCGTCGCCGATCACCGCGACGTCGATCACGCCCGGATGTGACGCGAGCACGCCCTCGATCTCCTCGGGGTAGATCTTCTCGCCGCCGCGGATGATGAGATCCTTGCGTCGCCCGAGGATCGTCACGCGATCGCCCTCGATCGACGCGAGATCGCCGGTGCGGAGCCAGCCGTCGTCGAGCGCGCGCGCGGTGGCCTCGGCGTTGCGAAAGTAGCCGCGCATCACGGTCGCGCCGCGCACCTCGAGCTCGTCGTCTCGAACGCGGAGCGTGACGTCGAGCGCGGCGCCCACCGAGCCCGCGCGCGCCTCGCCCGGGCGCGTCGCGGTGACCACGGGCGAAGCCTCGGTGAGCCCGTACGTCTCGAGGATCCGAAGGCCCGTCTTGTGCTCGAAGCCGTCGCGCGCCGCGTCGGTCAGCGCGCACGCGCCCGACATCGCGAGGCGCAGCGTGGAGAGAGACGCGGACTCGACGGCGGGCGATCGCGCGAGCCATCCGTAGAACGACGACGCGGCGACGAAGACCGTCGCGCGGCATGACGCGATCGCCTGCCCGACGCTCGCGGGGAGAGGATCGTCACACACGACGAGCGTCGCTCCCGCGTCGAGGGCGGAGAGCAGGCACGCCGTCATGCCGAACGAGTGGCACGGCGAGAGCGGCGTCGCGATCACGTCGGCGCCGTCGATCGCGTATCGCGCATTCCACGCGCGCGCGTTGGCGAGCACGCTCGCGTGCGACAGCTCGACGACGCGAGGCGACGCCGTCGATCCCGACGTCGGGAGCATCACCGCTACGTCTTCTTCCGCGACCGAGCGCACGACGCAACGATCACCGACTCCGCGCTCCGCGGAGACGAGCGCGCACCGCGCCGAAATGCGCGCGTCGGTGACGAGCGCGGCGACGTCGCCGTGCTCGAGCAGGAAGGCGATCTCCGGCGGCGCGAGCCTCGGATCGATCGGCATCGCGGTGCACCCCGCGAGGAGCGCCCCGAAGAACGCAGCGACGAACGGCTCGCCCGCGCCGAGGAGGATCGCGACGCGCGCGCCCGGCGCCGCCACCTCGCCGATCCGCGCGGCGATCGCGATCGCGTGACGCTCGACGTCGGCGTACGCGTGAGGCCCTTCGCGATCGACGACGAAGACGCTCCGAGCCTCGGCGCACCGTTCGAGGAAGAGCGCGCCGAGGCTCACTGGAGATCGATCCAGGGCGTGCGCGCGGCCGGCGGGAACGCGATCTCGTGGCGCGTCGCGTAGCTGTGCTTCTGCGGGTTGACGAACTGGCTCCGGTTGTTGATCGCGGGCGGCGAGAAGGTGCGCGCGCGCGCGCCGCGCACCGCGTAGCGATCGACGCCTGCGTGCGCGTACGCGGCGTCGAGGAGCGCGAGGCCCACGAAGCCGCCGATCGTGGGCGCGGGCCCTGCGTCGAGCATCACGCCGACGCGCGCGCCTTCGAACGTGACGTCGTCGCCTCGCGCCATCTCGACCGCGCTGCGCACCGCGGTGGCGCGCCGGAGATCGCGCCGCGCGCGACGCTCGCGCAGCGCGTCGGCGCCGACGAAGCTCTTCTTGAACGACGTACGCCACTGGAGCTGGAGCTCGACGGGCGTCGCGTCTTCGCCGCGCTGGCGCGTGACGTCGAAGAACCAGCTCTCGAGCGCGCACGCGCGGAGCGCCTCTTCGCTCGCGACCCGGCAGCCCACCGCGGCGCCGCGCTCGAGGATCTGCGCGCGGAGCGCATCGACCGACGCGCGGGGGACGAGCAGGTCGTAGCCGAACTCGCCGGTCTTGCCCGCGCGGATGTAGGTACGCTCCGGCGCGGGATGGAAGAAGGAGAGGTACGGCAGGCCGACCACGCCGCGCCCCTCGAGCGCGGCCATGACCTCCCACGCGAAGGGTCCGTTGAGCGAGAGGAGCGCGTGCGTGCCCGAGAGATCGTCGTAGCGGACGTCGACGCCCGCGGGCGTGTGGCGGCGGAGGTGCTCGATCGCCTCGCCCGCCGACGGCCCTTCGCCGATCAGGAAGTAGTCGCCGTCGTCGTTGCCCAGGTAAACGTCGGCGATCGGCCTGCCGCCCTCGTCGAGGAGGAGCGTGTGACGCACCTGGCCGTCGCGAACGAACATGTCGCAAGGAACGATGCCGTCGAGCGCGTCGTACGCTCCGTCGCCGCGCGCGGTGACGGCCCACACCGACGGCAGCAGCGTGATCGCCGCGCCTTCGCGGATCGCCCTCGCCTCTTCGTGGAGCGTCATCGCGCCTTCGCGTCTTGCAGCTCGATCACGAGATCGGCGAGCGTGTTGATGCTGCGGAGCTGCCCGCGCAAGACATCCATCGGCATCGCGACGCCGAAGCGCTGCTCGGAGGCGACCACGAGCTCGACGGCGTCGAGCGAGTCGAGCCCGAGGCCGGTCGCGAAGAGCAGCGCGTCGACCTCGATCGACGCGGGCGGCACTTGCACGTAGAGATCGTCGACGAGGATCTTGCGTACCTCGTCGATGATCGCCTCACGCCGGCGGATCAGCGAGCGGAGCGCTTCATCCATGGGCCATGGCGTACGGCGCGAGGGCGACCGCGTCAACGTCCGGAGGCTCGAGGCGAGACGATCTCCACGCTGAACGAGCCAGAGGTGGGATCGCAGCCGACGACGCGCGCAGACGCGCGGCGGCCGGCGCGAAGATCGTCGAGGGCGAGCGAGAGCGCGACGCCGTCGGCCGCTTCACTCCGGCCGAACGTCTCGACGACGCCCGCGAGGTCGTCGCCGTCGCACGCGTCATCCATCGAGGTCGCTCCCACGCGCGCGACGACGCGCGCCCCGACTTCCTCGGCCCATGATCGCCGCGCGAGGACGAAGCACGCGGCCGCCTCGGCGGGCGCGATGCCGTCGGCGCCGAATCGGTGCGCGTGATCGGCGATCATCCCGGGCGCGAGCTCGGACGTCGACGAAGCGAAGAGAACGTCGACGTCTCGCCTCGTCGCGAGGAGGTCCGAGGCGGCGACGAACGCGGCGAGCGCGCTGCACGGGCCCGCGGCGACGACCGAGAGCACGTTGCGCAGGCCGAGCGCGCGCGAGACGGCGCCGGCGGGCGCGTTGAGCACGAGACCCGAGAACGCGGGCGCGGACGCGCGATGAAGTCCGCGCGCGCGGATGCTCCCCCAGAACGCGTCGGCGCTCCCCCACGCGAGCCGCGGCGCGCCCGCGACGATCCCGGCGCGATCGCGGAGCGGCCCTCGGAGGCGGAGCCCGCTGTCGCGGACGGCGAGGACGGCGGCGGCGATCGCGAGCTCGGTGCATCGATCGAGGCCGCGCCGATCGTGTCCGCGGAGCGCGTCGGCGAGCGCGGCCTCGTCGATCATCGCCGGCTCGATCGACTTCGCCCGAGCGACGAGCGTGCCCGCGCCGACGACGACCACCTCGTCGCGCTCCACGGGCGCGGCGAGCTTCGGCGCGCGCGCGATCGCCGCAGCCGCGTTGGTGCCTCCGAACGCGAGGCTCAGCGAGAGCGCGCACTCGAAGTCGTGCGCGCGCGGCGCGCTCGCCGCGACCGGATCGCGCGGGCCGCCGCCGCGATCACCTCGATGATGCAAGGTCGGCGGCACGGCGCGCTCGTTCATGGCGAGGATCGTCGCGACGATCTCGAGCATGCCGGCGGCGCCGAGAGCGTGCCCGAAGTAGCCCTTCGTCGAGCTGATCGGGATCGCGTCGGCGCGCGCGCCGAGCGCGATCGCCAGCGCGCGCTGCTCGGCGGCGTCGTTGGCGTCGGTGCCGGTGCCGTGCGCGTTGACGTATCCGACGTCGCCGGGCGCGACGCCCGCGTCGGCGAGCGCGGCGGAGACCGCGCGCGCGATCCCTGCCCCCGTCGGCTCCGGCGCGGTCGCGTGAAACGCGTCAGCCGACGCGCCGAGGCCGGCGATCACGGCGAACGCGGCCGCGTCGCCGTCGAGCTCGACGACGACGAACGCCGATCCCTCGCCGACGTTCATCCCGATCGGCTCGCTGAACGGCGCGCACGGAGCGCCGCTCATCGCGCCCATCGCGGCGAAGCCGGCGAAGAGCTCCTCGACGAGGACGTCGACGCCGCCGACGACGACCGCGTCGGCGCGCCCGCTCTCGAGCATCGCGCGCGCGTGGAGGAGCGCGTGCACCGACGAGGCGCACGCGGTCGAGACGGTGAGGCGCGGGCCCTCGACGCCGAGCGCGCGCGCCACCGCGTGCGTCTGGAGCTGGAACGCGCTCCGCTCGAGCAGCGCGTGGCGGCGCGCGGCGTCGTCCGGCGGCGTGCGGAGCTCGTAGTCCGATCGCGACGAGAGGCCGCCGGCGCTCGTGCCGACGACGAGCGCGACGCGCGCGGCGCCACGGCGCTCGAGCACGCGCGACGACGCGACGGCTTCGCGCGCCGAGACGAGCGCGAGCGCGGCGCACGCGTCGGTTGCTGGGTCGGATGCGCCGATCTCGGCCATCGTCGCCTCGGGGATCGCCGCGGCCACGTGGACGTCGTACTTGCTCGTGTCGAAGCGCTCGACGCGCCGGATCGCGTGGCTTCCCCGCGCGATCGCCTCCCAGAACGCAGCGCAGCCGACACCAATGGGCGACGCGACGCCCATCCCGGTGACCCGCATCGCCCGCGCCATCGTCTCCCTATACTTCAGCGTCGGGGGTGCGCGAAGATGAGCTCGTGATGCGCGCGATCGTCTTCTTCTCCCTCGCCTCGCTCGCCGTGCTCTTCGCCGCCTGCGGCGGAGGCAACCTCGGGCGCTGCACGCAGAGCAACCTTCGCGCGTGCCACGCGCGATGCGAGGCGGGCCACGGCGACGCCTGCGCGATCGCCGCGTACATCAAGGCCGACGACGAAGAGGCCGGCGAAAAATCGGCCGACGACCAACCCAAGGCGGCGGAGTACTTCCTCAAGAGCTGCCTCCACCGTCACGCCGTGGGCTGCTACGGCGCCGGCCTCACGTTCATCCTTCGACCGACCCCGAACCTCGAGATGGCGGCGCGCTCGTTCGAGGCCGGCTGCGCGCTCGGTCACCTCGACTCGTGCGCGATGCGCTCGGCGTCCCACGAGATGGCGCACAACGAGAACCCCGAGGCGGCGTTCGCCGAGTACGACCGCACGTGCGCCGCGGGCAGCGCGGTCGGCTGCAGCCTCGCGGGCGATCGCCTCGTCGCGGGGCGCAACATGGCGCGCGACGAGGCGCTGGGCGCGCGCTTCCTCGCGCGCGCGTGCGATCTCGGCGAGTCGTCGGCGTGCGAGCGGCTGAAGGCGCGAACGCAGAAGCTCTCGCCGATCGCGACCGACGGAGGCGCCGAGGCCGCCGCCGGCGACGCGAGCGTTCCCTCCGAATGAGCCTTGGCGAGAGAGCGCGGTAGCAGCGCGCACGAGCTTCCCAAGAATCTCGTTTGAAGCGTGTCTCATCGGAGCGTCGGATCGATCACTTTCGTGATTTAAAACCTTGCGAAGGCCGAAACGGCGCGCTATAGCTTGAATGCCGCTCCCGTCTGGAGCGTCGAAGAGCAGCAACCAGAACCTCCAGGAGGCCGCGGAAAGCCCGCGGTGACTGCCCCGTGATCCTCTCCCTTCAACGAACCTGTACGGAATCGCGAGCGCTGACGCGCTTGGCCGGTCTCCGTGCGGGCTTCGTGGGGCGAGGTCTTCGGCAGGCCTCGCTCCCGTGGCATCGGGCGTATCGCTCGCGCCTCGTCTCCGTCCCCGTCTTCGGCGGCAGCTCCGGTTTCATCACGAAGCCTGGGCGCCGCATGTCCACCCTCACCTCGATCTCGCTCGATCCGAGCGCGAATGCAGAGCAGGAGGGATCCCCCTAGCGGTCCTCGTACCATCTCCTTCACAGGGAGCAGGTGTCGAAAGGCCGCCCGGGGTTACCCCGAGGCGGTTTTCGTCGTTTCTGCCCCTCGATTTGCGGCGCCTTCCCAACGCCCAGCCCTAGACGGCTGGGCCCGGAGCGGCGCGGATCGGCGCCCTTGGCGCCCCATCGCGGTCGATCGCGCGGTCCTCTGGCCTCGCGCTCGCGCTCTGGACGGCAAGGGAGATCGCAGCCCGAAGGTCGGCGCCCCGCTCGGGGTTCGCCGAAACAGTACGAGTTTGTCTAGGAGAATCAATCATGCTTCTCAAGCTTGGAATCTAGTCATGAAGGCCCGACTCAAACGTAGTTCTTTCGTCCGCCACGCGGGACGCTAGCTCAATCGGAACGAGCACCGGGCTTTTACCCCGAGGGATGAGGGTTCGACTCCCTCGCGTCCCACAGCCTCCGTCCGTCTTCTCTCTCTCGTTCACGCGCTCTCACGAGCGCGCGATCGCGGGTCCGTAGCGCAACCGGCAAGCGCACTCGACTCTTAATCGAGGTGGTGAGGGTTCGAGTCCCTCCGGACCTACGGGCGACGTCCGTCGCCGACACTCCGGGATCGTCTAGCTGGCAGGACACTGGCCTCTGAACCCAGAAACACAGGTTCGAATCCTGTGCCCGGAACCAAGGCTCTCCTCTTTCGAGGGAGCCCTCGCTCTCTGAAAACTTGGCGCCAATCGACTCGTCCGCGCGCGCGGAGCGCGAGCTTCACGCTCGCGGGCGAGTCTCATTCCAGCGAAGCCGAATGGTCAGGCAGCCGGCTGTTAACCGGTCCCTTCGAAGGTTCGATTCCTTCCGCTGGAGCTCTCGCCCTCTCGGCAGAGGCCCTACACGCACCTGGTGATGCTGGTTCGACTCCAGCCCACGGCTTCGGCCGCGGTCGTCCAACGGCAGGACCCCCGAATGTCAATCGGAACGACGGCTTCTCCACTCGGGCGAAAACTGCCCATGTAACTCGATGGTCGAGCACCCGCCTCGTACGCGGTGTGAGCCGGTTCGACTCCGGACGTGGGCTCTCGTTTCATCCACCCGAACAGACCCTACACGCAAAAACAAAGTTGGTTCGACTCCAACCGCCTACCCCGACGGCCCTGCAAGGCCGTCTCGCATCACGGTGGGCGTAGCCTAACGGTAAGGCAATCGTTTATTGGACGATAATCCCACCCGGTTTGCTCACTCGGATGGAACGCATCCTCTCCCCGCCGCGTACGGCGGGTCCCCTTTCAATCCGGCCGCTATAACGTTGCGCCTCGCGCGCAGCCCCGCCGTCGGATCCTGCCCCGCCGCGAGCTTCGTCGGCGCGGGTCTCGTCTCATCAGGAGGCTGGCGCGTGAGCGCAAGCCGCGCCGCCTCCGACCTCTTCCGCCCACGCAGCTCGAGAGCCGAGCGTCCTGGCTTGTACCCAGGAAGATCTGGTGCGACTCCAGACGTGGGCTCCGCCGAAATCCTCTACCCCCGTCATCTAGCGGCAAGGAGCTCCGTCTTTCAATCGGAGGGCGTCGGTTCGAATCCGATCGGGGGTGCCAGGGCTGTGAGCTGGTCGCAGGATAGCGTCTGCCTGAAGAGCAGAAGAACGTGGTGCAAGCCCACGACAGCCCACCATCGAAAGCTCGATATCGTCGATATCGAAGAACGACGAACATCGCACTTGCAAAGTGAGGTAGCGAGACACATATGAATGTACGGTGGCGTTACTCGTCTAGTGACGAGGACTGGCCGTGACCCAGTGGAGGCGGGTGCAATCCCCGTACGTCACCCCTCAGCCGCCGAGCTTCGTTCGGCGACTTCGTCCCTCTCTCGTGGGAGCTTCGCTCCCCTCATCGGCGAAGCCGATGAGCCTCCTCTCCTTCGCCTGCGGCGAAACCGAGCTTCGCTCGGCAGGAGAGGCATCCAGGTCCTCGTGGCCGAGCGGATAGGCAGCGGTTTCCTAAACCGCCACAGGCAGGTTCGAGTCCTGCCGGGGACGCGACACGCAACGAAACGATTCTCACGCCTCGTGATGCGCCCGGCGGCGCAACCCCACTGTCTATGGGACGAGACGGGTTCGACTCCCGTACGAGGCGCTGCATGCGTCGCAGAGTCATGGTGACCGGCCGAGCCTCCAAAACTCGGAGAGAGGGTTCGATTCCTTCGCGACGTGCCAGAGGTGACCGTTCATGACGACCTGCACCTTCTGCTCGGGCCCCGCGCATCCCTCCACGGGCTGCGTGTACGGACCGAGAACCCTCGCGTGCCGCGCGTGCACCGTCCGCTTCTGGACGTGGCTCCGCCAGCACGTGAACAAGGCTCCTCGCCGCCGCCCTGGCCGCGTGGTCCCTTCCCTCACGTTCTACGAGGCCGCCACGAAGTGGCGAGCCTAGGCCGACGGACCTCCGCGGCCATCTGGGGCGGTATTTCAATAGGAGAATTCTGCTCTCGCACAGCAGGGATCGGGGTGCAATTCCCCGTCGCTCCACCAGACATCACGAATGGGGTCGTAGCTCAGCCAGGAGAGCATCTCGATGGCATCGAGAAGGTTGCCGGTGCAATTCCGGTCGACTCCACGAAGTACATATTCACGAATACCCATACGCTGGCATCGTCCAAGAGTGAGGACCTCAGTCTTCCAAACTGATGATGAGGGTGCGAATCCCTCTGCCCGCTCCACTCTCCTCTTCCCCTGCTCTTCTGGCCCCGGCGCGCTCCGCGCGACGGTTCGCCGAAGGCGAAAGGGGGGAGGACTCCACGCGCAGCGTGGAGGGGGGACGCAGTCCCCCACGAGACAGAAGGAAACGAGAGCGCGCAGCGCTCTCGCTTTTCGAGCCGATTCTCTGAGAGGTCCGTGGTCTGCAAAACCGCGTATGAGGGTTTGATTCCCTCTCGGCTCTCCAAAAAGGAAATCATGACGAGCGGATCACGACGGGATGGTTACCCTGGGCTCTCTGATAAGGAGCCTGCACCGTGTTCGATTCACGGGTGATCCACGACGAGCTCCACGAGAGATGCGGCGCTGGCGGTCTAGTGACTGCGCTTGCTCGACAAGCAGGAACAGGCGGGTGCGATCCCCGCGCGCCGTACCGAGAGCTGGGCATAGTTCAGAGGCCAGATCACTCCCCTCGGAAGGGAGAGACGGAGGTTCGAGTCCTCCTGCCCAGACTGATTTCACGCCGATGTAGCCCAATAGGCAGAGGTACCCGTCTCAGAAACGGGGGGTGAGGGTTCGAATCCCTCCTTCGGCACTACGTCTCTCGAAATGTCACCGTGGTGGAACGGCATACACACCAGCTTGAGGTGCTGGGCTCCCTACGGAGTGTGAGGGTTCGAATCCCTCCGGTGACACTACTGGCGCGCGCATCCCCGAAACGACTCTTCTCTGCTGATCCCGAACCTTGCTCCTCGAAGGAGATGAAAGTGAAAAAGCGAAGGTGACCCATGCAAACGCTGATGCTGACCCCGTGGATGGCGCCGCACAAGATCATCTCGTGGCAACGCGCCGTCGTTCTCGCGTACCTCGGCAAGGTCGAGGTCATCGAGACTTGGGACTGCGATCTCCGCGGCCCCAGCGTCTCGATGAAGGCGCCGTCCGTCGTGCGTCTCACGAAGGGGTCGGTCTCGACGAAGCAGTCGGTGCGCTTCTCGCGCATCAACGTCTTCACGCGTGACAAGTTCCGCTGCCAGTACTGCGGCGAGCGGAAGCCCATCAAGCAACTGAACTACGACCACGTGATCCCGCGCGTGCGCGGCGGAAAGACGGTCTGGGAGAACATCGTCACTTCCTGCTACGCGTGCAACGATCGCAAGGGGAGCCGCACTCCCGAGGAGGCCGGCATGAAGCTGCTCCGCAAGCCGCTCAAGCCGGACACCCTCCCCGTGGTGCCGCCGATCCGCCTCGACGAGGGTGACCTGCCCGAGCAATGGGAGCCGTACTGCGGCGACCTGGCTCGGCTGATGTCCCTCTCGGCGTGAAAGCGCTGCGCCCGTCATCCGACGTGCGCTCCCGCGTCCTGGCCCAAGACGAAATAAACTGGGCCTCCTATTCTTCAAACGATCAGGGCGTAGCTTAGCCTGGCAAAAGCGTCAGTCTGGGGGACTGAAGAGCGCAGGTTCGAATCCTGCCGTCCTGACTACGTCGATATCGGAAGGTACATCCGCGAGGCGCGGAGATCGCCTGGAACGCGATTCGCACCGCCAGGTGCGAGGTTCGAGTCCTCTGCCTTCCTCTGCTCTCGACTGCATCCTCGAAACGGAAGAGAAACTGGCTGGGAGCCAGGACTGCCTCGAAAGCAGTACGCACCTTCACGGGTGTGGGGTTCGAGACCTCTCTCTTCCTCTCTCGCCTCTCTTTTTCTCCTTGCTGGTGGCTCCAGGCATTGGTCTACGAAGCCGATTTTCCCAGGTTCGATTCCTGGCAGGGAGACCAACGATTTCGATCGCCCATCCCGAACGTGCCTACAAGCAACCGTCCTGAAAAGACGGGGAACACGAAACGTCCGAGCCCTCGAAGCGTCGAGCGCTCCGACGTTTCGTGATCCCTCCCAACGCACGATCGACTCGGGCGATCGCAAAAATACCTTCGTCCTGGCGGAATCCAGGCGCGAGCCTCCGAAGCTCGTTGCTCCCGGTTCGACTCCGGGCGGAGGTGCTGACGCAGCGTGGGGGAGGAGCGACCCCGCGAGGTTCATGTCCTCGAGACGCCGGTGCGACTCCGGCCGCTGCTACCAAGGTCATCCAAATACGCCGAGCCTACACGCAACTTGATTCGTCCAATGGATAGGACATCAGCCTCCTAAGCTGAGCGTCTGGGTTCGAGTCCCAGATCAACCCCCCTCGCGCTCGTCGATCTCGGATGACCTTCCTATGTTTCCGTCGTCTAGACGGCCAAGGACACCCGCCTCTCAAGTGGGTAACACGGGTTCGAATCCCGTCGGAAACGCCAAACCCCAACATCCACGCCCACCACTGGCCCAGAAAGGAGAGAACCATGGCAAACAAGCAGCTATTCGCGAGCCCGCGACCGGACGCCGTCAACGAAGCCGGCGGCTTGGCCTACGCGTTCTCTCCCGAGCACGCGCTCGCCCAGTACGCCGCGACCGGCACGTTCCACGGGACGTTCTACGCCAGCGACAAAGAGCAGCTCGATCGCGTGTCCGCGTTTGCCAGCGCGTGCTCGCCCGAGCTCGTCGCCAAGACCGCCGTCTACTGTCGCGAGCGCGGCAGGATGAAGGACATGCCGGCGTTCCTCGTCGCCCACCTCGCGGCCCGCGACACCGCGATGATGAGCCGGGTGTTCGCTCGGGTCATCGACGACGGCGTCATGCTCCGCAACTTCGTGCAGATCGTCCGCTCGGGCGTCACCGGCCGAAAGTCGTTCGGCTCGGCCCCCAAGCGCGCGCTCCGTGCGTGGTTCGCGAGCCGCTCGCCCGACGCGATTTTTCGTCAGTCCATCGGTCAGAGCCCGTCCATGTCGGACGTCATCAAGATGGTTCGCCCTCCCCCGCGGAACGACAAGGGCGAAGCCGATGCCGTTCGTGAGGCCCTCTACGGCTACCTCATCGGAAAGAACGTGGATCCGGACAAGCTCCCCGCGCTCGCGCGCGCCTTCGAGGCGTGGAAGCGCAGGACCGGCGGCCTGCCCGACGTGCCCTTCGAGATGCTCACCTCGCTCCCCTTGAGCGCGGAAGACTGGAAGGCGCTCGCGCGTCGGATGACGACGAATCAGCTCCGGATCAACCTCAACACGCTCCTCCGTCACGGCGTCCTCGACGACCCCGAGATGGTGGACTCCGTGGCGGCCCGCCTGTCGGACCGCGAGGCGATCCTCCGGGCGCGCATGATGCCGTTCCAGCTCCTCGCCGCGTATCGCGGCGTCGAGGCGCGGATGCCGACGCGCATCGTCACGGCGATCGCGACGGCGCTCGAGCACGCGGTGTCGAACGTCCCCGAGCTCGTCGGGCGCGTCGTGCTCTGCCCCGACGTGTCGGGATCGATGCAGTCGCCCGTGACGGGTCACCGCGGGAGCGCGACCACGAAGGTGCGCTGCGTCGACGTCGCGGCCCTCGTGACCGCGGCGATCCTCCGGAAGAACCCGGGCTCGTCGGTCATTCCGTTCTCCGACGACGTGGTCCCGATGACGAAGCCTCTCGATCCGGGCGGCTCGATCGTCGAGAACGCGGAGATCCTCGCGAGCCTCCCGAGCGGCGGCACCGCTTGCTCGGCGCCGCTCCGCTGGCTCAACGCGAACGGGAACGCGCCCGACGTCGTCGTCTTCGTCTCGGACAACCAGTCGTGGTCGGACTTCCGACACCCTTCGCGATCCGCCACGAGCGGCACCGCGATGGCGGAGGAGTGGCAACGCCTTCGGGGCAGGAACCCGAACGCCAAGCTGATCCTCGTCGACGTCCAGCCCTACGGCACGACGCAGAGCACCTCGCGCGACGCCAAGGGCGAGCGCGACGACGTGCTCGACGTCGGCGGGTTCTCCGACGCGGTCTTCGACGTCGTCGCGTCGTTCACGCGCGGCGAGCTCGGCGGAGACACGTGGCTTCGCGCGATCGAATCGATCGCGCTCTAGCGATCGAGACAACGCGGCAAATGCCCGCGAGGGTTACATCCTCGGGAAAACCACCTTCGCGACCTTCGTTGCCGCCCTTGCTCCTCCTCACGAAAGGTCTTCACGGGAGCTCATTGAGGAGGAGCCATTCTTTTTCGCCGTCCACGCCCAGAGAGCGGGGCACCTCACTGGTAGCGAGGACAAGGAGGGTGCGAGTCCCTCGGACGGCTCGAATCGTTTTGCGGTGATAGTTCAAGAGTAGAACCTGAGCACGCCACGCTCGAAATCCGGGTGCGATTCCCGGTCACCGCTCCAGCGCCGAGTCCCCTGCCGTTCACCGGAGAAGGTGTCGTCGGGGGGCCACGCGCTTCCACTCTTCGCTGCGCTCCTGGGCAGGACGACGGGCTTCATATGCCTGCGCGCGACGGCTCGACTCCGTCCGCAGCGACCACGACATACCGGAGTGTTCCAAGGGCAGGATCGGCGGCTTTGAACCGCTCGAGTGGGGGTTCGAATCCCTCCTCCGGTGCGAACGCGCGGGGCGCGCCGTCTGGCGACGGCATCTGCATCACAAGCAGCGCAAGGAGAGTTCGATCCTCTCGCCCCGTACCACGAATGGAAGATTGGTCTTCGAGTCGACGTAGCCCAACGGCAGAGGCAGCACGCTCAAACCGTGCGTGATGGGGGTTCGAATCCCTCGGTCGACACCATGGGTTCGAATCCCATGAAGCACCTCGCGAGGACGCCGGCGCGTCACGCGGAAGCCTCGAGCAGCGGCCTGTTACGCCGCACACGCTCGAGGGCCTTCTCCGCGCGACGTCCGCTCGTCGTTTCCGCAGCGAGATCCGCTTGCTGGTTGCCAGTCGCGCGACTGAAACTCGTGCACGTGTTTGACGCAGGTTCGAATCCTGTCGCCCGCACCGCTCGCTCGCGCGAGCCCTCCGAAATCATGCGGGCGTAGCTCAGCTAGGTAGAGCAACAGACTGTTAATCTGAAAACGAAGTCGGCGAAGGAAGTCACCCCCCTCTCGAGAGAGAGGCGCGCTCCCGTCCCGCGATCGAAGCCGCCCTGCCGCAGCTCCGCGGTCGTCCCTCGAAGACCACCGCGAAGCGCCGGCCGACGCCCCTCGATCGCTCGCCGGCGAGCACGTCGCCCGAACGTGATGGCTTCGAGGCGTTCACGTTCTTGGGTGCCTTCCTTCGAAGGCTCTCCTCCTTCTCTTCTCTTCTCATCTCCTCCAAGAGGCCACCCACCATGATGAAGATTCTGTTCGTGGATCTCGACGAGCGCGTCGTGGTCCTCCGTCGTGGCCTCCCGGTTCGTGCCCTCGGACCTGGTCGCCACATCCTGTGGGGCTTCGGCATCACCGAGCGTCGGTGGTCGACCGCGCCCCTCGTGTTCGAGATGCAGCCCGCGCTCCGCGCCGCGCTGCCGCCCGACTCTTTCCACGAGATCACGCTCACGCCGAGCGAGCGCGCGATCCTCTGGCGCGACGGCCGTCCCAAGGTCTTCCTCGGCCCCGGCGTCCACCGGTACTGGGAGGTCGACGACCCGCTCCACGCGCAGGTCATGTCGGTCCACGACGAGATGCCCGAGCTCTCCGCCGAGCTCGCGTCGATCATCCCGCGCGACCAGTACGTCGAGGTCACCGTGCAAGAGCACCAGCGCGGCCTCCTCCACGTGAAGGGCAAGCTCGCCCGGACGCTCGCGCCCGGTCGCTACACCTTCTGGTCGACGCGCGAGTCGCCCGTCGCCGTCCAGAGCGTCGACATGCGCGTCGTGCAAGCCACGATCGCGGGCCAGGAGCTCATGACCAAGGACAAGGTCACGCTCCGGCTCACCCTCACGGTCGAGTACGCCGTCGAGGATCCGGCCGTCGCCACCCACGCGGTGGAGAACGTCCGCGACGCGATCTACCTGCTCGTCCAGCTCGCCAGCCGCGAGTTCGTCGCCGGCGTGACGCTCGACGACCTGCTCGCCGGCCGCGACGCGATGACGAAGTACCTCGAGGACGACGTCGCTGGAAAGGCGCGTCGCTTCGGCGTGCGCGTCGAGCGCGTCGGCGTGAAGGACGTCGTGCTCCCGGGCGAGATGAAGACGCTCCTCAACAAGGTCATCGAGGCCGAGAAGGAAGCGGCCGCGAACGTCATCCTCCGTCGTGAGGAGACGGCCGCGACGCGCTCTCTGGCGAACACCGCCAAGCTCATGGCCGAGCAGCCGCTGCTCCTGCGGCTGAAGGAGCTCGACTCGCTCAAGGAGATGGCGGCGAAGATCCACGAGATCAAGCTCGTGGCCTTCGCTCCGGGCATGAACGCGTCGGGCATGAACGCGCTCGTGCCCTCGGGCTTCCTCGGCCCTGGCCCGGAGGCCTCCTCCAAGGGAGAGGCGTGACACGTGAACGGCCGGGATCTTCTGAAAAGAAAATCCCGGCGTTCTTTGGAAGTCAGACCGCAGAGGTTGCGGGCCCGGTTGCTACCCGGTGCGTACCCGAGTCGTTCGGGTATGGCGTTCGAGTCGCCTGATTTCCGCTCGATTTCGACGTTCGGCGCCAAGTCTTCGGAGACGCTCGACTGGATCGGACGCGGTACTGGCTGGCCGCACGTGGCTGTAACCCACGTTCTTTCACGACACTGGGGGTTCGAATCCCTCCCGATCCACCACACAATTTAGGTCCGAGGGCCCCTGGCGGATTACACTCGACGCCATGAAGAAGGAGGCCCTGCGCGTCACTGCGACAATCCCCGTGGCGCCCACGACGCTCTACTTCGCCTGGATCGACAGCGCGCATCACTCCGCGATGACGGGCGGCACCGCGAAGATCGATCCCAACGTCGGCGCCAAGTTCACGGCGTGGAACGGGTACATCACGGGAAAGCTCGTGATCCTCGACCTCGGCCGGCGCATCGTCATGAGCTGGCGAACGTCGGACTTCCCGCGCGACGCTTCGGATTCGCGCGTCGAGGTCCACTTCGAATCGCTCGGCACGAGCACGCGCATCCTCATCCTGCACACCGAGATCCCGGAGGGTCAGGCGGAGCAGTACAAGCAGGGTTGGATGGAGAAGTACGTCAACCCGATGCGCGTCTACTTCAGTAAGTATCTGCCCGATCCGCGCAATCCTCCGCCGCGCCGCATCCCGCCGCCGCCGCCGGACGACGAGGAGGAAGAAGAAGAGGAGGCGCCGAAGGCCAAGGGCAAGAAGGCCCCGCCGACGAAGCCCGTCGTCAAGGGCAAGGCGCCTTCGCCGAGCGTGGCGAAGGTCGCGCCGGCCAAGCCTGCCGCCAAGCCGGCCGCGAAGCCCGCGCCGAAGCCCGCCGCCAAGCCCGCGCCGAAGCCTGCCGCCAAGCCCGCGCCGAAGAAGAGCGCGCCGGCGAAGAAGCCCGCGGCCAAGCCCGCGCCGAAGAAGGCCGCCAAGCCCGCGCCGAAAAAGAGCGCACCGGCGAAGAAGCCGGCGAAGAAGAAGTAGCGACGGCTACGAAGCGGTGTCGTCCGAGTCGCCTTCGAGCCACCACAAGACGCTCAGCGCCGCGCCGCGCGGCGGGAGCTGGCGTGCCGGATCCGGCTCGGTCGGAGGGCACTCCTCTTCCGAAGCATCCATGAATCCCGGACCGTCGAGCTTAACGTCACTCATAGATGAGTTACTAGCGCTGCGGACGCCGAGCCGCAAGGGCCCGGTCCGAACGGCCGCTTTCCGGACTAGGATGCGAGCATCGTGACCGATCCCGTCCTCGCCGATTTGCTCGCGTTCCTCGGAGAGTCGCCGACCCCGTTCCATGCCGTCGCGAGCGCGACCGCTCGCCTCCGCGCCGCAGGCTTCGTGGAGATCGCCGAGACCGACGACTGGTCCGCGCTCGGGCCCGGCCGCTACGCCTTCGCGCACGGAGGCTCGAGCCTCTTCGCGTTCGTGATCCCCGACGGCAAGCGCGTCGCGGGCTTCCGCATCGTCGGGGCGCACACCGACAGCCCCAACCTTCGGCTCAAGCCGACCCCCGAGTACAAGAAGGAGGGCTACGCCCAGCTCGGCGTCGAGGTCTACGGCGGCGCGCTCTTGAGCTCGTGGCTCGATCGCGACCTCTCGCTCGCCGGCCGCGTCCTGGTCCGCGGCGCGGGCAAGAACGCGAAGACGCTCGAGCCCAGGCTCGTCCGCTTCACGCGCCCGATGCTCCGCGTCGCGCAGCTCGCGATCCACCTCGACCGTGACGTCAACGAGAAGGGCCTCGTCCTCAACCGGCAGGAGCACCTCGCGCCGATCTTCGGCCTCGCCGACGGCGACGCGAAGGACTTGCCCGCGATGCTCGCCGAAGAGCTCGGCGTCCCGAAGGAGCGGATCTGCGGCAGCGATCTCATGCTCTACGACGTCGTGCCTCCGACGCTCGGCGGGCGCTCCGGCGAGATGATCTTCTCCGCGCGCCTCGACAACCTCGCCATGTCGCACGCCGCGATCCACGCGCTGCTCGACGCGGCCGACGGCGCCGCCGCGGGCGAGCTCGTGCCGTTCGCCGCGCTGTTCGATCACGAAGAGGTCGGCAGCGAGACCGCCTACGGTGCGCAATCGGGCGCGTTGCCCCGCGCCCTCGAGCGCATCGTCCTCGCGCGCGGCGGCTCGCGCGAGGATCATCACCGCGCGCTCGCCGGCTCGCTCTGCGTGTCGGCCGACATGGCGCACGCCGTCCACCCGAACTACGAGTCGCGCCACGAGGCGAGGCACAAGCCGGTGCTCAACGGCGGGCCTGTCATCAAGACGAACAGCCAGCAGCGCTACGCGACGTCCGGCGCGACCGCCGCGCTGTTCCGCGATCTCTGCGCCCGCGCCGACGTGCCCGTCCAGCACTACGCGCATCGCACCGATCTGCCGTGCGGATCGACGATCGGACCGATCGCGTCGACGCTGCTCGGCATCCGCACCGTCGACGTCGGCAACCCGATGCTCTCGATGCACTCGATCCGCGAGCTCGCCGGCGCGCGCGATCCCGCGATGATGACCCGCGTGCTGACCGCCTTCTACGGATGCGCCGATCCGACGGCACCATGATCGTCTCTCGCGCTGGATTCACCCTCGCGTTCGTCACTGCGCTCCTCGTGGTCGCGTGCGGCAAGTCGACCGGCAGCAAGTGCAGGGCCGGCGAATCGACGTGCCTCGACAAGGACACCGCGCTCACGTGCGTGAACGGCAAGCTCGCCGAGGTCGAATGCAAAGGCCCGCTCGGGTGCACGAAGTTCCAGGAGCACGCGCGCTGCGACAGCTCGACGGCGAACGAGGGCGAGCCGTGCATGGGGCAGAACGAGGAGGAGTACGCCTGCTCCGCCGACAAGAAGCGCGCGCTGATCTGCAGGAACGGCAAGTTCGAGCGCCACCTCGAGTGCCGTGGCAAGGCCGGGTGCGCCGTGCTCGGCCAGCAGGTCTCGTGCGACACTTCCGTCGCCGCCAAGGGCGATCCATGCAGGAGCCAGGGCGCCGCCGCGTGCTCCGAAGATCAGAAGGAGATGATGATCTGTCGCGACGGGAAGTTCGCGACCTACCGCTTCTGCCGCGGACAGTTCGGCTGCTACATGAAGGCCGACGCGCCCGCGTGCGATACGACGTACTCGCTCGAGGGCGATCCCTGCGGGCTGCCGAACTACGTCGTCTGCTCGGTCGACAAGCAGAGCGAGCTCATCTGCCAGGGGAGCACGTTCGTGAAGTCGCGACCGTGCCGCAAGTCCGGCTGCAACGTCGGCGCGGGCGGGCGCGTGAGCTGCGAGTGACCGTCAGCTCGGATTGAGGAGGAACCTCGCCGTCGCGAACCGCGCGACGACGCCGACGATCCCGTCGGTGCGCGCGAGCTCCTCGAGCACGGCGAGCCCTTGGTCGCGCGTGAGATGCGCGGGGTCGAAGCCGAGGCGCAACGCGGTGGACTGAACGGCGTCGCGCGCCTTCTCGGCGCCGAGCGCGGGCGCGAGCAGCGGCAGCAGATCGACGGAAGCCGCGCGAGGCTCCACCGAACGGAGTCGCGCCGAGCTGGGCGCGGGCGCCTCGATCGCGTCGATCGCGTCGATCGCGTCGACCGCGTCGACCACGTCGATCGCGACGGAGAGCGCTTCGCGGCCCACGAGCTTGTCGATGTCACCGCGCGACAGCGCGAAGCGCGCGACCACGCCGATGAGACCCTCGGCCTCGGAGAGCCTCGCGAAGATCGCACGCACCTCGACGCCGCTCCACACGGTGCCGGGAATCGCCAGGGTTCTCGCGGTCTGCAAGACGACCTCTTCGCTCTTCTCTTGGCCGAGGGCGGCCGCGAGCAGAACGCTGACTTCGTCCTTGGTGATGCGGCGGCCGCTCATGCGGGAGGATCAGCGGGGGAACGCGAGCACGACGCTCGTCGTGTTGTGGAACCCGCTCATGTCGCCGACGTCGAGGGCGATCTCCCCGTACGTCTCGAAGCCGGCGAGGGGCACGTCGCCGAGCTCCTCCACCATGCCACGAACCGCGCTGCCGAACTCTTCGCGCAAGATCAGGTTGCGACAGATGCAATCGAAGACGATCGCGCCCGCCGGGGCGTTTCCGCCGAGCTTGGCCCGCGCTCGCCGCGCGGCTTCGCGCGCGCTCTCGACCTGGTCGCGCGGCGCGCTCTCGGTGATCCGGATGACCGCCCCTTCGGGCACCCCGCACGCGAACTGAATCGCGCCGCGTTCGTCGCGAGAGAGAGGCGCGCGGATCTTGTACTCCTGCCCGGCGGCGAGGCCCGCCTCGAAGCGGAGGAGGAAGCCCGTCTCGTCGGCCGGGGCGAGCGCGTCGATGTCGAGGCCTTGCCCCATCGCGGCGTCGCGCGTCTTCTCGCGCCACACGTCCCACGCGGGGCGCCCCTCGATCTGCTCGACGACGTTGCCGTGCGCGCGGGTGATCTTGAGCGGCTCGGAGAGCGGCCGATGGCCGTGGCAGACGCCGAGCCCGAGCGGCGCCTTGGAGAAGATGTGGCCGATGACGACCGCGTCGCTCGCCGCGTGCGGACCGCACGAGACGACCGTCGACTTCATCTGGAGATCGTCGCCCGCGGCGCCGCCGGCGAGCTGCTCGTCGGCGCCGAGCTGAGAGGCGGCGATGAGCGTCACCTCCTCACAGTTGCCCGCCATGGTGTCGATGAGGAGCAGCCCGGTGCGGTACGGATATCCCGCGAGCGCGCGCGGCAGCCCCTCGAGCGCTTGGGCGACCGCGCGATCGGGCGCGGTGCGAACGCCGCCGCCGATGCCCGCGTACACCTTGATCGCGCCGGAGACGGCGACGGCGCAGACCGCGCCCTTCGTGTCGCCCCGCTCGGTGAACTCGCCCGCGGTCGACGCGCCCAGCACGGTCGCCTCGGGGAACGCGGCGCCGAGCACCGGCGCGACCTCGCCGAGCGGCTGCTCGGTCGACGCGAACACCATGATGAGCGCCGGCTTGTCGCTGCCGAGCCCGCGCCCGAGCGCCGAGGCGAGCTCCTTGGCCGCGGCGACGGCCGCACCTCTCGCGCTCGCGGTGACCACGCGCGTTTCCATGACGGCCTCCGTGATCCAAGAGCGTTACAGCTACTTGGGATCGGCGCAACAGCGGAAGCCGGTCGAGTAGTCGTGATAGCTCACGTCGTGCGCGACCGTCCGGTAGGTGCAGCCGTCGCCGTTGAGGTGCGTGTCTTGGTAGTAGCCGCCGCGGAACGTGCCCCGCGAACCGTTGACGTCGGCGATCCACTCGTGGAGGTTGCCGACCATGTCGTAGACGCCGAAGGCGTTCTTGCACTTGCCGAAGCTGCCCGTCGGCGCGACCGAGTTCGGAGCCTCGTTGATGCGTGGATCGTTCATCGCTTCGCCCGACGCATAAACGCCGTCGCCGAGCTCGGGGTGGAGCGACGCGAGCCGCGCGCGACCTTGATCGTTGCAGTACCCGGCTTTGCGCACGTCGCCGTAGGGAAAGGTCGTCGGCGTCCGGCCGCGGCACGCGCGCTCCCACTCTTCGCCGGTGCAGAGCCGCTTGCGCGCCGCCTTGCACGCCGCCTCGGCTTCGTTCTTGGAGATGTAGCCCTGAGGAACGACGCCGGCGCGGGTGATCGCCTTCACCTTGAGGTTCGTGACCGGTCGGGTCGGGGCGTGCGCGACCTCTTCTTTGCCTCGCAGCTCGACGACCTGCGCCTCCCAGCGATCGATGCAGAACGCACGCTTTTCGGCGACGGCGACGTGCGCCATGCCGGCAGGGCAAGGGCCGCCCTTTCCGTCGGAAGGCGAGCTCGCCGACAGGCAGCCGATCGTCACCGACGCGACGATCACGGTGAGGAGGCGGCGGGCGACCACGGCCCGATCGGTTAGCTCAACCCACGCCGCGGCGCAAATCGCGCGCCCTGCGCGCCTCAAGGCGAGTTGTGGGGGATGAGCCCGGTGAACCAGGCCGCCCCCGCGGCCGCCGCGACGACGAGGAAGAGCACGACGCCGATCGCCGCGCCGCCCGGACCGCCGCCGCCCTTCGCCGGCTGGCGACCGGACTGCGCCGCGCCGGGCACCGGAATCGATCCCGAAGCCGACGCGTGCTGCGGATGCATCGGCTGGAGCGGCGTCGGCGGCCCGACCACCGGCGGCGCCTGACGGTTCGAGGGCGGCATCGGCTGATCGTCCTCGAGCGCCGAGAGGTTGCCCTGCTCGAAGACCTCGGGCGGCAGCGACGCGCGCACCGGGTCGTAGCCCGGACGCTTCATGTCCTGGATGGCGATCTCGTTGGCCCAGTTGGTCGGATCGACGAACGCGTCGGTGTTGAGCGGCGCCGCGGCGGCGACCTTCATGTTGCCCGAGGCGGGCGCGCCGTCTTCCTTGAGCGACGTGAACTCGAAGAGCGCCTCTTCGATCAGCTTGTCGATGATCGATCCCTGCGGCTGGCGCACGCGCTGCTTCTCGCGCATCGTGCCCTGCACGATCGTCGCGATGTCGTAGCTGTTGATCGCCTGCCCGTAGGAGAACATGAAGCGCGTGAGGTCTTGCCCGAGCTCGCGCGACGTGCCGTAGCGCGCGAGCATGTCCTTCGCGAGCGCCTTGTTGACGATGCGCTCGAGCTCCGGCGGCACCTTGCGGTTGATCTGCGAGATCGGCGGAACCTGCGCGACCTGCACCTTCTTCACGGTCTGGAAGTCGGTGTCGCCGAGGAACAGGCGCTGCCCCGCGAGCAGCTCCCAGAGGATGATCCCGACCGCGAAGATGTCGGTGCGGCTGTCGACCTCCTGCCCCATCGCCGCCTCCGGCGACAGGTAGGAGAACTTGCCCTTGATGATCCCGGGCTCGCTCTTCTCGAGCTGCGAGCTCGCCTTCGCGAGCCCGAAGTCCACGATCTTCACCTCGCCGTACTTCGTGACGAGGACGTTGGGCGGCGACATGTCGCGATGAACGAGGTTCATCGGCATGCCGTTCTGGTCGGTCAGCTCGTGGGCGTAGCTCAGGCCCTTGCAGATCTCGTGGGCGATGTAGGCGGCGGCGGCGACGGGGAAGTCTTTCCCCTGCTTCTTCACCGACTCGGCGATGCCCTTGAGGTTCGCGCCGTCGACGTACTCCATGACGATGAAGAAGGCGTTGTCGCCGACGCCGATGTCGAAGACCTGAACGCAGTTCGAGTGCGAGAGCTGCGCCGAGAGGCGCGCCTCGTCGAGGAACATCGCGATGAACTTCTTCTTCTCGCTGAGGTGCGGCAGAACGCGCTTGATCGCGACCTGCTTGCGGAAGCCTTGGAGGCCCTCGCTCTCCGCGCGGAACACCTCCGCCATGCCGCCCGACTCGAGCTTCTCGACGACGCGGTATCGCTGCTGTGCGGATTCGGTCATGGAGGCGGCAGACCTACGAAAAGAGCGTGCCACCCTGGAGCGCGACGCGTCAAGAACGCTAACGGTTCCGCGCTTGCGCCCCCGACGGAGGGGGCGTTTCGTCGGACGGTTTCGGCGCGGCCGCGGGTCGAGCTCGACGGCGACGCCGAGAGCGCGAAGCTCGTTCTGCCCGAGCGCCGGCGCGCTGTCTCCGACCCTTTCCCGCCGCGCCCACACCACCTCCTAAGTTCATGAAATCAATGCGCGTGATTCACGTTCGCGAGCGACGTAGGAAAAGGTGAACGTTGACAGCGCCCGCTCGTTTCCCCGATGCTGCCGCCCGCGAGCGCTCGAAGTGCGGAGCGACGCGCCATTTCGTCCCCCACGAAGGAAGAGGCGGGGCCCCTTTCTCGTCCCCGCGAGTACGCGGGGCCCCTTCGCGATGTCCGCACGACGCGCATCCCTGCTCCTCCTCGGCGCCGCCGTTCTCCTGACGCCGGGCGTGTCGTTCGCGCTCGAGCCGGAGATCACGAGCGACACCGCCGCGCAGTTCTACGACGTGCGCAGCCCGACGGGCGAGACGGTCATCTCGCGGCGTCGCTTGATGACGACGCTCGGCGTGAGCGTCTACGATCTCTACGACAAGCCCGAAGATCCCAACGGGCCCTCGCTCACGTTCCGCGCGCGCATGCGCTACGACGCCGACTACGGCGGCAGCGGCGCGGAGACCGACGTCACGAACTTCGGCCGCGTCGTGCCCGGCTTCGACCGCGGGCCGGTCGATCTCATGTACGGCTACGTCGAAGGCCGCCGGTTCTTGCGCGGCTGGCTCGGCTTCAAGCTCGGTCGGCAGTACGTCGTCGACGCGCTCGGCTGGTGGTCGTTCGACGGCGGCTCGGTGAAGATCACGACGCCGTACTTCTTCGCCGCCGAGCTCTACGGCGGCCTCGAGCAGCGTGGAGGCATGCCGCTCTCGACGCCGCGCTACGAGCGTGACGGCGTCTGGCGAGGCGATCGCACGGGCTACGATCCGTCGCTCTATCCGTCGTTCCAGCCGAACGACGTCGCCCCGGCCTATGGCGCGGCGCTCGAGTCCGCGGGCTTCACGTGGCTGCACGGGCGGCTCACGTATCGACGCGTCCACAACACCGGCGCCTCGAACGCCTCGCAGTTCGCGAACGGCCTGCGCGCGCCCGTCGCCTACGACGGCACGCGCATCTCGAGCGAGCGCCTCGGCTACGCGTTCGACGGAACGCTGCCCGACGTCGGCGGCGTCAAGGGCGGCCTCGCCTACGATCTGTACAACGCGCGCTTCGCGAACATCTTCGGCTCGCTCGACGTGTACGCGTCGAACAAAGTCACGCTCAGCCTCGACTACGACTACTTCGCGCCGACCTTCGACGGCGACTCGATCTGGAACTTCTTCATGTCGATGCCCATGAACGACATGGGCGTCCGCGCGAGCTGGGACGCGACCGACAAGCTCGCGATCGCCGGCGGCCTCCGCGGCCGCGCGTTCCAGCTCCAGACCGAGCCCGAGCGCGAGTCGACAGTACAGAACACCTCGCCCAACAACCTCGCCGCGGGAAACTACTATCCTTCGAGCGCGATCGAGCCGATGGCCGGCGGCAACCTCGCCGCGCGCTATCGCTGGGGCGAAGGCTCGCTCGGCGCGCGCGGCTCGGGCGACTTCTCGAAGAACGGGAGCCGCCTCGGCCTCGATGTGTACGGCGAGCGCACGATCGAGACGCGCTACGTCGTGAGCGCGCGCACCGGCCTCTGGCGCTGGGACGACGAGCTGCGGCCCGATCGCGACGCGACGAGCTTCCAGTACGTGCTCGGCGCCGGCTACAAGCTCTTTCCGCGATCGCTCGCGTTCGCGGAGCTCGAGCACAACATGAACCGGATCGCGGGGCATCGCTTCCGCGTGATGCTCTGGCTGACCTTGGCGGTGTCGAAGTGAAAAAGCAGTCGATCCTCCCGAGCGTCTTCCTCCTCGTCGCGATCCTCTTCGCGATCGGGACGGCGTTCGCGCAGGATCCGCCGTCCGAGCCGCCGGCGCCCGCGCCCGTGCCCACCCCCGCGCCCGCCGAGACGGCGCCTCCCGCTCCGGAGCCGCCGCCGTCGAAGCCCGCGCTGCCCGTCACGTTCACGACGAACGTGCCGCTCGAGGCGGGCCTCGCCAACCTCCCCGGCAACGCGCACGTGCCGCTGCGGCTCCTGCCGCCGGGCGCGTTCGAACAAGATCGCGGGCCGAGCGAGGCGATCTTCCCGCCGCAGAAGCTCACGATCCGCTTCAACCACAAGCTCCACGTCGAGGGGCAGAAGCTCCAGTGCAAGACGTGCCACGCCGGCGCGCTCACGAGCGAGTCGGCCGCCGATCGGCTCACGCCCAAAGCGACGACGTGCGACGGCTGCCACGGATCCGATCACGACGACCTCGCCGCGGTGAAGCCCGGCGACGACGCGAGCGGCAAGTGCAACTGGTGCCACCTCGGTTACAAAGAGGGCGACGGCAACAAGGTCGCGAAGTTCGACATCCCCGCGCCGAACATGCTCTTCAACCACAAGAAGCACGCGGCGCGGAACATCGGGTGCGGACAGTGTCACGGCGACGTCGAGAAGCTCGAGCTCGCGACGCGCGATCAGCTCCCGCGCATGCGCGGCTGCTTCGGGTGCCACCAGCACCCCGACTCGGCCGCGCGGGGTGAAGCGAAGAGCGCGTGCGAGACGTGCCACATCAAGGGCGGCGCGAAGGAAGGCGGGCGCATCAAGACGGTGTTCGCGAGCGGCGTCCTCCAGCCGCCGCGATGGCTCCACAACGCCGGTCACGGCGCCGACTTCGTGCAGCGCCACAAGTACGTCGCGGCCAACGACTCGCAGTTCTGCGGCAACTGCCACAAAGAGGAGTACTGCACCGCGTGCCACGACGGCCGGGTGCGCCCGCGGAGCATCCACCCGAACGACTACCTCAACATGCACGCGGTCGAGGCTCGGCTCGCGACGCAGAAGTGTCAGAGCTGCCATCGCGAGCAGAGCTTCTGCCTCGGCTGCCACCAGCGCGTCGGCGTCTCGATGAGCGGGCCGGTCAAAGACTCGGGCCGCTTCCACCCGCCGAAGATCGAGTGGAGCGATCCGCCGAGGCGGCCCGGCCACCACGCCTTCGAGGCCATGCGGAACCTCAACGCGTGCGTGAGCTGCCACATCGAGCGCGACTGCGTCGTCTGCCACGGCGGCCAGGGCATCGGGGGCGGCTTCAACCCCCACACCGGCGGCTTCTCCGCCGGCTGCGCGACGCAGTTCCAGCGAAACCCGAGGCCTTGCTACGTCTGCCACGATCCCGGCGCGAGCGTGTTGCAGAGGTGCAAATGAGCGCCAAATCCCACGGCCGCATCCGCGAGCACGAGGGCGAAAATACGCGGAATGCGGGCGGTTGTTGCTTGCGTCCGGGGGCCGCCGACGACTATACGAACCTGTCCGGCTCGTCGGAACCCGCTTCGCCTAAGGAGGCCCCCCGTGAAAGACCTCGTACGGTACCTCTTGGAGAACATGTACCTCGACTTCCAGGGGGAGATCTCGCTCGACACCGTGCGTCAGTTCCTCCGGGGCGACGACAGCCGCGAAGCGAAGGCGCTCCTGCAGAAGCTCATCGAGGACAAGGGCGTCAACGATCTGCTGATCACGCTGGCCGACGTGCTGAAGGAGCACCTCCGCAGCGGAATCAACGAGCAGGTGATGCGCGAGCAGCTCTCGATGTACGCCGAGTCCTGAGGCGCGCGTTCGTCGGCGCGTCGCTCGCGTGCGCGGCCCTCGGCGCGTTCGCGTCGTGCGACGCCGGCCACCAGAACAACCAGAAGACGGTCGGCCCCGAGATTCGGATCCTCGGTCTCAACGTCGGCGACGGGCGTCCCATGCCCGCCGACGGCGTCGTGCAGATCGCGTTCGATCGCTACCTCAACCCGATCACGGTCAACCGGCAGTCGGTCGTCATCGTCGACGCCGCGAACCAGCCGCTCGCCGCCGACCAGGCGCCGACGGTCACCTACGATCCAGTCGCTCGCACCGTCACGCTCGGGCCTCCGAAGCAGCCGTGGCTCACCGAGGGGCAGCCCTACAAGGTGATCTTCGCGATCCCCGAGGGCGACTCCGACGTGGGCGGGCTCCGCGCGATCGATCGCGCCACGCTCTGGGCGGGCCAGCCCCTCTCGTATGCGTTCTTCGTCGGGCCGCCGGCGAACCGCCCCGTCGATCCGCCCGTCAGCTTCTGCCGTGACGTGCTGCCGATCTTCTACGCGAAGTGCAACGTGCCGACGTGCCACGGCAGCAGCGATCGCGCGGCCGCGAGCCTCGTGCTCGACACGAGCGCCGGCGTCGCGAACACCGCGCTGAGCCGCGTCGCGCAGGGGGCGAACACGGGTCCTCTCTCCGGCGCCGGGACGCCGCCGGGGGTGGGCCGTCCGTTCGGCGTCGACATGCCGCTCATCGAGCCGGGGAACCCGGGGAGCAGCTGGCTGCTCTACAAGATCGAGCTCGCGGCGCTCCCCGCGAACCCGGCGGCCGATCCGGGCTACGCGTGCACGAACGGCCTGCTCGAGCCGAAGGTCGCCCAAGACTTCGCGCCGCTCGCGCCCCAAGCGCAGCGCGGCGCCGACGCGATCGAGCGCGCGATCCTGAGCGACTTCATCCTCGGCCGCGAGATGCCCTTCCCGTTCGCGAGCGTGAAAGGCTACGAGGACGCGCCGCTCACGTTCGAGGAGCGCCAGAAGATCCGCATCTGGATCCAGAACCTCAAGAAGGGCGAGGGCGTGCCCGAGTGCGGCGGCTGCGGGATCGTGACGCCTGCCGACGCCGGCGCGCCCCGCGAGGGCGGCGTGATCGACGGCGGCGTGATCGACAGCGGCGCCGACGCGAGCGACGCTGCCGATCAATGATCAGCCGCTGACGACCTTGTTGCGACCGCCGTTCTTGGCGGCGTAGAGGTTCTTGTCGGCCGTGTCGTAGAGCACCGCGGCCGACGTCATGCGCGCGTCGAACGTCGTGACGCCGACGCTCACCGTGCAGCCGAACTCTTTGTTGTCGACGAGGAAGCGCGCCTGCTCGACGAGCTTGCGCACCTTCTCCGCGGCGACGGTCGCGCCCGGGCCGTCGACCTCGGGGAGGAGCACCGCGAACTCTTCGCCGCCGACGCGCGCGAGCACGTCTTGCTGGCGGAGGCGCGGCTTCACCACGAGCGAGAGCTGGCGGAGCACGCTGTCGCCCGCGACGTGACCGTAGGTGTCGTTGATTTTCTTGAAGTGATCGATGTCGAAGAGGATGAGCGAGAGCGCGCGGCGGTAGCGGAGGCTCCGGTTGTATTCGCGCTCGAGGGCCTCGTTGAAGTAGCGACGGTTGTGCGTCTGCGTGAGCGCATCCATCGTCATCAGGCGATAGATCTCTTCGTGGTAGTTCGCCTCGATGTTGTCGCCGGACATGTACTTCAGGATCGAGCGACCGAGCTTGATCTGATCGCCGTCCTGGAGGTTCTTCTTCTTGACGTTGACGTCGTTGACGAACGTTCCGTTGGTCGAGCCGAGATCTTCGATGACGTGACTTCGGCCGTCGAAGGTGATGCGCGCGTGATGGCGGCTGATGCTCTCCTGGTCGATCGGCAGATCGGAGCGCGACGAGCGGCCGATCTCGAAGGTGCCTTGCGAGAGCGCCGCGCGCTTGCCGAGCTCGGGCCCGTAGATGACGACGAGGCACGCGCGGTCGCCGCTCTGGGAGACCTGGTTGAAGCTCTCGATGTCGATCGCGGTGACGCGGTCGTAGGGCCGGGGATCTTTCGGGTCCACGCAGCGCCTATCCTACGTTGCCCGCAAATGGCGGGCAAAGCCTCGTGAGATCAGGGGACGCAGCCCTGGCCGTTCGGGAACTGCATGCTGATGTCCTTGACCCAGTGGGTCTCGCTCGCGCCGCCGGTGCCGCCGGTGAAGCCCCAGAGGCCGCTGAACGGCACGTACCCGGGGAGCATGAGGTTGTTCTCGTAGAGGATCCCGTCGAGCCACACGTTGAGCTTGCCGTCTTCCAGGCGGACGCGGAGCACGTGGTCGGCGGCGTTCCGAACGTTGGGGATCGTGGTTCGCTTGATGGGCACCGCGAGGTTGTCGGTCTTGAAGATGACCATGTACGGGACGGCCGGCTCCCCCGTGTTCTGGTAGGTGTCGATCGCGACGGCGTAGCCGTTGGCCGCCGCGATGCCCGCGACGCCGAAGCCCGGCCCGCCTCCGACCGCGGCGACGTTGGTGCCCGCGACCCACGCGAACGCCATTCCGTCGGCGCCCGTCGGCTTGTCTTGGATCCAGATCGTCGCCGTCATGTCGAACGTGTCGAAGAGGTACGACGCGTTCCACCAGAGGGCGCCGGCCTGGTTCATGGCGTCGGCCGTGAGCCTCAAGTACGAGCCGCTGAGGAAGGCGGGCGACGCGTTGCCGGCGACGGCCCAGTGCGTGTCCATGGGCGTGAGCGTTCCGATGATGCTCTTCGGGATCTCGTCGATCTTGCCGTTGCAGTCGTCGTCCTTGTTGTTGCAGATCTCGATCGCGCCTGGGTAGATCTTCGGATCGGTGTCGTCGCAGTCGATGGCGATCGTGCCGTGCGCGCACGTGTAGAAGCCGTCGTTGTCCTTGTCGAAGCCTTCGTCGATCTTGCCGTCGCAGTTGTCGTCGACGTTGTTGCAGACCTCGGTCGCGCCCGGGTGGATCGCGGGGTTCTTGTCGTCGCAGTCGGCGACCTTGCCCGGCAGCGCGCAGCTCACGTAGCCGTCGGCGTCTTCGTCGAAGCCTTCGTCGATCTTCCCGTCGCAGTTGTCGTCCTTGCCGTTGCAGACCTCGGTGGCGCCGGGGTGGATCGACTTGTCGCGATCGTCGCAGTCGTTCGAGAGCGGGTAGCCGTCGCCGTCGGCGTCGGTCGAGCCGGAGAGGCACACGCCGTTCGAGCAGACCTCGCCCGCCGCGCACGGCGAGGGACAGCCGCCGGTCGAGGCGTCGCCCGTCGCTTCGGAGACGGCGCCGCCGGTGTTCGGATCGTCCGCGTTCCCCGTGGCGCACGACGACGCGAGGACCGCCACGCCGAGCGCGACGAGCCCCAAAGACAAGGCCCGCTCCATGAAGGATCAGGGTAGCGCCGCCCATGCCCCAGCGCGAGAGGCGGCCGCGAAAAGCCGCGTTTTTGAATGCGGAACGGCCGAGGCTCGTTTAATACGCACACCGAAGCACGAGCGCCCCGCCGCAGCCGGCCAGGCCGCATTCCACATGCGCCCGCGATTCCTTGGAGCATTCTCGCGCACGACGGGCGTTTCGCTCCTCGCGGTGACGGCCGCGCTGCTCGCGTCGCCGTCCGCGCGAGCGCAGGATCCCTCGGGGCCGGAGCCGATCCCGACGCTCGCGCCCCCTCCGCTTCCTCCGCCTACCGCCGCGCCGGCGCAGCCCTCGGCGCCGGTCGCGTCCGCGCCGGCCTCGGCGTCGTCGTGCTCCGCGAACCCGTGCGGCGGAGGTTGCGTCTGCGCGGCGCGTTGCTGTAGCAAGTGCGGCTGCCGCTACGAGCCGAAGGTGAGCCTGTCGGTCGTCGGCCTCCGCGGCTCGCTCACCCAGGTGTCGGCAGGCCCCGTCAGCGAGACCGCCGCCAGCGTCTCGCTCGCCGGCGCCGTCGACTCCTACGCGCTCGACGGAACGACGCACGGCGCGATGTCGTTCGCGCTCGGCGGCGGCGGCGCCGGCTTCGAAGGCGCGCTCACCGGGCTCATCGACATCGGCTATCGCGTGCCCGTCGGCGAAGATCACGGCCCCTTCGGCCGCATCGGATTCGACGGGCGCCTCCAGGGCAACGACCTCCTCTACTTCTCGCTCCTCGAGCTGCCGCGCGCGACCGTCGGGTGGCAGTACCTCGCCGGCCGCACGGTGATCGAAGGCGGCATGCGGGGCGGCGCGGTGCTCGCGGGGTTCTACAACCCCGGCGAAGAAGGGCGGCGGAAGCTCAACGGATTCGAGTGGGGCGGCTTCTTGTCGTCGCAGTTCGGCTACGTCCGCCTCGACATGAGCTTCATGCGCATCGAGGCGAAGAAGACGCTCACGGGCCGACCGGTGCACGTCGGCAAGGCCTCGCTCTGCGCGGCGGGCAAGCGCTTCGGCGCGTGCGTCGACGGCATGCTCTTCGGCGGCGACGCCGACATGCGCGCCGCCGGCGTGCGCCTCGCCACGTCGTCGGTCTTCGGGCTGACCTTGGGCGTCACCGACTGGTGACGCCTCGGCGTCAGACCGCGACTTCCTTGATCTGGATCTTCGCGCGCTCGTGGATGCCGAGCCCGAGATCGGCGGCGGCCTTGATGTAAGCCGGCTCGCGGCCCGCTTCCGTGAGCGTCTTGAGCTTCAGCTCGGCGCGGAGCTTCTCGACGATCTCCCAGCCGATCGTGTCCATCGCGACCGGATCGGTGGTCGCGTAGACCGCCTCGTGCGGCTTGACCATCTCCGGGCGCTTCCAGAGCGGACCGCCGTCGGCCATCACCTTGTAGCCGTCGGTGATGCAGAGACGAACGCGGCTCTTGATGACGTCTTGCGCGTACATCTGCGCGATCTGCGGGCTCGCGTGGTGGATGTGGAAGTCGTGCGGGTTGATGCTGCACCCGTGCGTCATGTTCTTGAGCGTGCCGGTGTAGCCGCAGATCGAGTGATCCTTGATGAGCGAGAAGTTGATCGCGGCCGTCGCCTCGGTGAGGTATTTCACGAACTTCGTGCTCGTGCCCGTACCGGGGATGAGGCGGTAATCCATCGTCGCGTTGCCGTTGTTGTGCGTCGCGACCTTCACGCCCGTGGGGACGTTCTGCGCGTTGATGCGCGTGCCCGAGAGGAAGTCGCCGTACTGCTCGAGGACGGTGATGTTCGACGGCGCGCACCCGGCGGCGATGAGCGCCTCGAGGAACGGCAGCACGAGCTCCTTGTTGGTGCCCATGTTCTGCTTGGCGATGCCGTTGACCTTCACGACGACGATGTCGTCCTTGTGCACGAACTGCTGCACCGCGGTCACGAGATCGGGCTTGCCGGTAAGCTCGGTGAGCGCCTTCGTCAGCATCTCCTTGGCCGCGTCGGGCTTGGGGTAGAGCTGGTTGGCCTGGAGGCAGTCTTTCTTCGTGACCTTCACGATGCGCCCGGGCGCAGCGAAGGGCGTGAAGCCCGCGGGCGGCGAAGCCGCGAGGGGCTTCGGCGTCGGACCGGCGAGCGCCTCGGACGGCGCGAGCGCCGTCGCTGCGGCGGCCACGGCGGCGGCGGTGCCGAGGAACGCGCGACGCGTGACGCCGGGCGTGAGCTCCTCTTCGATGCGCGCGATCTGATCTTCGTCCCGGCTTGCCATGGGATCCTCCGCTCTCCAACGGCTTAGCACGGCCGCGGTGCACCGGACAAACCCGAGCGACTTTCGACGCATGAGCTGACGTAAGCACGCGCGCGATCGCGGCCCAGGCCAGCTCGCGCCTGGCCGGGCCATGGGGTCACTGCGCGCAACATCGCGGGATCGCTCGCGCGCGCGCGTGGCGCGGCGTTCGCACTCGCGCGCCGCATGCAGCCCCCTCGAGAGAAGCAACCGTCGAGTCTCCGCGCGCTCGTGAAACGCGCGTATCGCTCGACGTGGTTCGTCATCGGCCTGCGCGTCTTCGCCGTCGGCGTCGCGCTCGTCACCCTCGGTTGGATCGGTCGATCGGCGTCGGCCGATCCCATTCCGATCGCTCCTGCTCCGTCAGCACCCGCGCCACCGGCGCCGCCCGCGCCGCCTTCGAACGCAATCGACGCGGGCGCTCCCGTCGCCGTCACGTCGCTTCCCGCGGCGACCGCGCCGCACGCATCGAGCGCGCGCGCGACCTCGGCCGAGCCCGTGTTCCTCAACCAGGCGAGCGTCGACGATCTCCGTCGCCTCCCCGGCGTGGGGCCCAAGCGCGCCGAAGCGATCCTCGACCTCCGGCGGCGCCTCGGTCGCTTTCAGCGCGTCGAGGATCTGTTGCGGGTCAAGGGCATCGGGCGCAAGACGGTGATCAAGTGGCGCCCGCTCGTCCGCCTCGACGCGCCGCCGGCCGCAGACGCGGGAGCACCATGAGCGCCGTCGCGGGGCGGCACGCGCGACGACGTCGAGCCGCTGTCGCGCCTCGCGAAGGCACAATCATCGTCCACCCGATCGAGGCCGACGACGGCGAGCCGACGCAGTGCCGCATCGACCGCGTCCACGTCCGATTCTCGAGGCGCTCCGCCGATCGCGACCAAACCTTCAGCCGTCGAGCGTCGCGATCTCGAGCGTCTTCACGCGCGCGGCGCGCGGATCGTGTCCTTACGGCTCGACCTTCCGATCGCGCTGGTGCGTCGCTGGCCTGGGCGCATACGATGTGCACGTGCGTACGCGCGTGAGGCCCGCGAGGAGCGAAGATGTCCTCATGTCTCGCGCAACCCCTCGGTCTTTCGCCGTGCGCGCGTTGGCCGTCCTGTCCTTCGGTGTCGGCGCTGTGCCATCAGGCGCGTGCGTGGAGGCCGCGCCGATGCCACCTGCACCGCCGCCGGTATCGTATCCAAGGCAAGCGGGCGCCTCCCCTGAACCTCACGTTGCCGTGAGCGACACGTGTGGGGCAGAGATCACGGACGGAGGCTCGTGCAATGACGTACGCGACGTCGGCGTTCCAGTAATGCCCACCTGCCTGACGGGAGACGTCCCGGCCGGGAGCGGGGGTACCATCGAAGACGGCACGTACGTCCTGGTCGCACAGACCTACTACAACGTGCCGCGCTGCCCCACTAGCCAGGTCACGGCCACGGTGCTGATCAGCGGTGGGTGCTTCCAGCTCGTTGGCCACTCGGTCGGGGGCAATCACGAGAGGGAGCTCAGGGGGTCGATGCGAGTGACCACTAAGGGGACCCGCGTGGTGGAAGACGCGACGTGCGTGCCTCCTGGTGGACGCTCGGATGCGCCAAGGAAGACGTTTACCGCGGTGGGGTCGAAGCTAATGATGTTCACTGCGAACGCAGGCACGGACAGCAGCAACCCGGACCGGGTCGAGGTCCTCGAAAGGCGGTGAAGCTCCGCGATCGTTGCCGGTTCCGCGGTTCATCTCTGCGACCGTCTACCTCCGCGAGGGCGTCGTCGTCGCGACGAGCCGCCTCCTCGACGCGCGCCACGTCGCCCTCGACATCGCCCTGAGCCTCGCGCTCAGCCGACGGCGCCTCGAAGCGCGTCGACGAGCGGCCCGATGACGTCGGCGCGAAGCTTGTAAGATGCACGATTCGCGATCAGCATCGTCGACACGGAGGCGATCTCTTCCTTCACGGCGAGGCCGTTCTCCGCCAGCGTCGTGCCGGTCTCGACGAGATCGACGATCACGTCGGCGAGACCGGTGAGCGGCGCGAGCTCCACCGAGCCTTGCACGTCGACGATCTCGACCTGCGTACCCTGCCGCGCGAAGTGCGCGGCGGCGGTGCGCCGGTACTTCGTGGCGACGCGAGGCATGCGCCCCGTCCAGCCGCCTCCCGCAGGCGAGCTCGCCCGCGCCGGGCCGGCGACGACGAGGCGGCAGCGGCCGATCCCGAGATCGACGGGCTGGTAGACGTCGACCTCGCGCTCGACGAGCACGTCGCGCCCGCAGACGCCGAGATCGGCGGTTCCGTACTCGACGTACGTCGGCACGTCGTCGGGCTTGAGGAGGAAGAGCTCGAGGTCGTGCTCGCCGAAGCGCGCGCGGCGCACGAGCGCGCGGCTCTCGTCGGTGAGCGCGCCGCAGGCGACGCCCGCGCGCTCGAAAATCTTGGAGACGTGCCCGAGCGTGCGCCCCTTGGGGAGCGCGATCTTGAGTTGGGGGCGCGGGCTCACGCCTCGGCGCCCTTGACCCGCTCGACGTCGACGCCGAGCCCGTGGAGCTTCTCTTCGATGCGCTCATAGCCGCGATCGAGGTGATAGACGCGGCGCACCTCGGTCTCGTCGCCTGCCGCCGCGATCCCCGCGATGATGAGCGACGCGCTCGCGCGCAAGTCCGTGGCCATCACCGCGGCGCCGTAGAGCTTCTGCACGCCCTGCACGACCGCGGTGTTGCCGCGGAGCGCGACGCTCGCGCCCATGCGCTGGAGCTCGGGCACGTGCATGAAGCGGTTCTCGAAGATCGTCTCGCTGATGACGCTCTCTCCACGCGCCACGCACATGAGCGCGAGGAACTGCGCCTGCATGTCGGTCGGGAAGCCGGGGTGAGGCGCGGTCGTCACGTTGACGCCGCGGAGCGGGCCCGTCCGCTTCACGCGGACGTTCTGCCCTTCGCTCGTGATCTCGACGCCGGCGGCGCGCATCTTCGTCGCGAGCGCCTCGAGATCGCGGAGCTCGGCTCCTTCCACGAGGACGTCGCCGCCCTCGATGATCGCGGCGGCGACCATGTACGTCCCGGCCTCGATGCGATCGGGGATGATCGCGTGATCGAAGGGCGCGAGCTCGCCGCGTTCGGCGCCGACGATGTGGATGACGTCGGTGCCCGCGCCGTTCACCTCCGCGCCCATCTTGTTGAGGATGCGACCGAGCTCTTCGACCTCGGGCTCGCGCGCGCAGTTCACGAGCGTGGTGCGCCCCTTCGCGAGCGCGGCGGCCATCATCAGGTTCTCGGTGCCGGTGACGGTGGGGAGATCGAAGTACACCTCGGCGCCCTTGAGGCGCCCGCCGCCGCCGGGCCCCTCGGCCATCACGTAGCCGCGCTCGAGGCGGATCGTGCACCCCATCGCCTCGAGGCCCTTCAGGTGCTGATCGATCGGGCGCGCCCCGATCGCGCACCCGCCGGGGAGCGAGACCTTCGCCCGGCCGAAGCGCGCGACGAGCGGGCCGAGCACCAGCACGCTCGCGCGCATCTGCTTGACGAGCTCGTACGGCGCCTCCGGGCGGACCTGCGAGCCCGCGGCGACGTGCACCTCGGGGGCGTCGACCTTCACGTCGCGGCCGAGGAAGCGCAGGAGCGCCGCGGTCGTCTCGATGTCGCGGAGCCGAGGAACGTTGCGCAGCCGGCTCGCGCCGTCGGAGAGCAGCGTGGCGCACAGGATCGGGAGCGCGGCGTTCTTCGCGCCGCTGATTCGAACGTTGCCCTGAAGGGGCTTGCCGGTGCCGCGAATGCGGAGCGCGTCCATGAACAGTCTTGTGCCCTAAGCGGGGCCCGGCGCCAAGTTTCAACGCGCGACCTCAAGAAGCCCGCGACAACCTCGACCTCAGCGTGTCCTCGAAGGCGAGCCGGGTGAGCGTCGCGCCGGCCTGCGCGCGCGCGCGCGACGCGCGCGACCAATGACAGAGCGCCATCGCCGCGCTGCGCACGGCCTCGAAGCGGAGCGGCGGGCGACCGGACGCCGTGAGCTCGAGGACGTAGACCTCCTCGACGCCCACCGCGTCGCTCTCGAGCGTCTTCGGCGTCACGCCCGCGGGCGTCGGGTAGCCGTCGGGGATGTAGTAGATCGCGGTCTCGCTTCGTCCGGCGAGCAGGTCGAGCGCCGTGGTCGTGTCCTTCGTCATGATGCGCCCGACGGGACGGATCTTCGGACGCGAAGCGGAGCCGAACCAGGTCGCGTGCCCGTTGACCTCGACGAGGAGTCGATCGTCGGTCGTCAGCGTCGTCTTGACCCGAGAGGGCTCGCCGCCCGCCTCGTGGCCGACGATGTCGATCTCGTCCGTGAAGAGCAGCTCGCCGACGGCGTGCGCGCGCAGGCCTTCACCGGGCCGGAAGCCGAGCTCCGAGAGCGACGCGCCCGAAGTGAGCCGGCTCTCGATCCGGACGCCGTCGCGATGAAAGACGACCAGACAGAGCCCGATCACGCCGAGCGCGATGACGAGGATCGAGAGGAGGAGCGCCGGCGACGACCACACAGCCGGCGTGGCGGTGCAACGCGCACGCCGGCGCGAAAACAGCGTCGTTTCGAAGAAGTCTGCGCCGCGTCGGCGACGCGAAGGTGCGCTCGAAGTGAAGGAGGCTGCACCCGTGGCGTCACGCCTTCTTCGCCGCTTCCTTCATCGCCTCGAGGCGGCCGCGGAGGCGCGCCGCGTAGCCTTCCTTGTTCTCCTGCTTCGCGCGGCCGATCGCGAGCGCGTCGGCCGGCACGTCCTTCGTCACCGTCGTGCCCGTGGCGACGTACGCGCCGTCGCCGATCGTGACGGGCGCGACGAGCTGCGAGTCCGAGCCGATGAACGCGCCCTTGCCGATGCGCGTCACGTGCTTCTGAAAGCCGTCGTAGTTGCAGAAGATGGTGCCCGCGCCGACGTTCGCGCCCTCGCCGACGAAGCCGTCGCCGAGATACGCGAGGTGGTTGGCCTTGGCGCCGCGATCGAGCTTCGTCTTCTTCGTCTCGACGAAGTTCCCGATGTGCGCTTCTTCGCCGACGTCGCTCTCGGGACGGAGGTGAGAGAACGGTCCGATCTGCGCGCGCGCGCGCACGACCGCGTCGGTCACCACGCTGTAGGGCTTGAGCGCGACGCCCTCGCCGATCTCCGCGTTCGTGAGGACGCAGCCGACGTCGACGATCGCGCCCGCGCCGACGCGCGTGCGCCCGCGCAGCACGGCGAAGCTCTCGACGATCGCGTCCTTGTCGATCGTCACCGAGTCTTCGACGCGCGCGCCGTCGCGGATGGTCACGCCCGCGACGCGGTGCTTCGCGAGGAGGCGCTCGCACATCGCGCGATCCGAGAGCGCGAGCTGCGCCCGATCGTTGACGCCGTCCATCACCTCGGGGCGCGAAGGCACGCCGATCACGCGCTGCCCGCGCTTGGCGGCGAAGCTCACGATGTCGGTGAGGTAGTACTCACCCTGCGCGTTGTTCGGCGAGAGCGACGCGAGCGCCTCCTTCAAGAACGAAACGCTCGCGGCGTAGATGCCCGGGTTCCACTCCTTGATCGCGCGCTCGGCGTCGGTCTTCAGATCGCGCTGCTCGCGGATCTCGACGATCTGCCCGACGCCGTCGCGGATCACACGGCCGTACCCGAAGGGCTCGTCGGTCGTGCACGTCGCCATCGCGATCGCCGCCGCCGGATCGTCGTCGAGCGCCTTGGCCACCGCCGCGACGTCGCGGGCCTCGAGCATCGGCACGTCGCCGTAGAAGAGGAGCACGCGCTCGCTCGACGCGCGCACGCCGTCGAGCCCCGCGCGCGCGGCGTCGCCGGTGCCGCGCTGCTCTCTCTGGAGCGCCGTCTTCACCCTGCCCTCGCCGGCGCCGGTAGCGCCGAAAGCCTGAGCCAGGTACGCTTCGAGCTGCTCTCGTCCGTGTCCGACCACGACGACCACTTCCCCGCAACCCGCTTCGAGGGCTGCGCGTACGGGGTAGTGGACGAGCGGGCGGCCGGCGACGGCGTGAAGGACCTTGGGCAAGGCGCTCTTCATTCGCGTGCCTTGCCCCGCAGCGAGAATCACCGCGGTGGTCGAATCGAGCATGGCGCACCTTTCGCTTGTTGAGTGAGTGGAGATGGAGGCGGATATGCGACAACGTCGCAGTTTCTCTGGGAGGAAAGCGGCGGACGCCGACTCTAGCCGATCGAGGCTGGATCGCGATCGATCCTCCAATCCGTTGGCCCGCTGCGTCAATCTCCTCGGCGTCGTCGGGCTCGCCGCGCTCGCGGCGCTGACCCCCGGCTGCCACGAAGCCTTCGACACCGATCGCCCGATCCCCGCGCGCGGGAGCGTCGGCGAAGAGATGTTCGGTGTGATCTGCGACCGCGTCGCGGCGCAGGCGCTCCGCGAGGATCTGACGGGCGCCTCGTTCAAGAGCGTCTGTCATCGGCCGAAGGGCGGGCAGTTCTCCGACACGGTCGACGAGACCAAGCTGCCGAGCGTCGATCCGAGCGCGATCAACGAGAAGGGTCAGTCGGTCAGCGTCGAGCAGCAGCAGCGAAACCGCGCGGCCGCCGTGGGCCGCGTCGAGGCGCTCGCGCGCCGCCGCGACGATCTCATCCGCGCGTTCGACGCGACGTTCCCCGAGAGCAAGATCCCGATCAAGAACCTCGAGGCCGAAGACGAGACGAAGTCGTGCGAGGCGCCGAAGAAGAGCGGCGAGGGCCTCCTCACGGATCAGATCGCCGACATGCTCGGCCGCATGGGCGATCTCTACAACGACGGCACGCTCCCGAGCTCGACGCAGTCGCTCGGCCGCTTGATCGCCGACTTCAAGGACTCGAAAGAAGCACAGGCCGCGTGGTCGCGTCTCAGCGCGCGCCAAGGCTACCGGCCCATCGAAACGGCGCTCGGCGCGGTGCGCCCCGTCATCGCGTATCCGAACCTGCGCAACCTCGCCAACGCGAGCCTCCGCCTCTTGTCGGCCGACTCGGTGCCCTACGAGCTCGATCCGAAGCTCGACGCCGACGGGCGGCGCATCCCCGTGCCCGGCCCGGGTAACGCCGCGCTCGACAAGATGCTCGAAGCGGCGCACGAAGAGCTGCTCGCCTCGAAGCCGGACGCGAAGCTCACGGCGCTCGTGACGACGACGGATCCCGCCGGCCGCGTCGTGCTCTCGCGCCCGCGCGACAACCTCGAGATGATGCAGGAGATCCTCTTCGCGCCCGATCCGGCGTTCGGAGGAGGCTCGCCGCGATACATCGTGCGCCGCGATCCGCGCGGGTACGCCGCGATCACCGGCGGCAGCGTTCCCGCGCCGTTCCTCGACGTCGACAAAGACGGCCTGCCCGACGTCGACGAGCTCGGGCGCTTCAAGACGACCGACGGCTCGCTCGCCCCGTCGCCCTTCCCCTTCCCCGGCGCCCCCGAGGCGTCGCGCGATCCGCAAGGGCGCGCGCTCGCGGGCAACCGCCTGCTCTACGACTACATCGACACGAGCCGCACCTTCGCCGCGCAGATGATGGTCGACCTCCGGCCGCTCGTGAACGCCGACCCCGAGGCGAAGCACGAGACGTTGATGGACATGCTCGGCGGCATGCACGTCGCCGTGGGCAAGCGCGTCGAGAAGTCGAAGTCGTTCCCCGGCGGCCGCTCGGTCAAGTACGCCGGCATCCCTTCCGACTCGCCGATGCTCGACTTGATCCACGCGATCGGCGTCATCCTGAGCGATCGCACGTCGGACACGACGCTGGCGATGGCGCGCGAGCTCTTCGCAACGAAGCCGAAGGAGATGGCGCGCATCACCGGCGCGATGATCGAAGCGTTCGACATCGCCCACAAGCACGACTCGAAGATCCCCCATCAGGCGACGTTCTGGGACGAGAACCTCGAGACGATGGGGAAGATGGCGCGCGAGCCCGGCCTCCTCGAAGACGTCTTGCGCGCGCTCGCGACGCCCGAGAGCGCGCAGCTCGGCACGATCTTCTCGCGCTTCGCGAACTTCAAAGACGAGATCACGTACGACAAGAACGACATCAACGGCCTGCCGCTGAACCTCACGACCAACAGCAAGTCGGAGATGAAGACGCCGGTCGATCGCAGCCAGCCGCTCACGGGCAAGAACCGAAGCGCGATGTATCGCTTCCTCCAGCTCATCAGCGACACGAGCGGCGTCACCGCGTGCAACAAGCCTGGCGCCAAGGTCCACGCGAAGGCCTTCGGCCTCAGCGTGACGATGCCCATCGGCGGCGGCACCTACGAGGAGTGCGAGGTCTTCAAGCTCGAGAACCTCGCCGCGTTCTACCTCGACGCGATCGCCGACGCGGCGCAGTACGAGCCCGCCAACAAGCCGAACAAGAAGGGCACGTTCTACCTCCGCAACAACCTCCTCCGGACGGGCATCGCCGGCATCGGCGCGGCCACCGTCGGCCTGATGGAAGACTCGAGCGGCCTCACCGGGTTCTGGACGGACTCGGGCTCGACGACGCTCTCGCCGAAGCCGCAGTGGCTGAACCGCCTCGTGTTCTTCGATCTCGCGGGCGACAACGTCAATCAGAAGACGAACCTCTTCATCAAGGATCTCCAGGGCGAGTTCATCGGCACGAGCGTGTGCCCCGAGCGCGTCATCACCGATCCCATGCCGAGCGCGCCGGACGCCTCGCCCGACGGCAGAGTGCGCGGCCTGCGCAACTGCCCGAACGGGCAGTGGCTCCAGCAGCGCGGCAAGCACACGCTCTTCACTTGGGAGAACTTCGGCTTCTACACGGCGATGAAGCCGCTCCTCGGCGCGTTCGTGAAGCACAATCGCGAGGATCTGTTCCTCGAGCTCGCGAACTCGACGTACAAGCACTGGCCCGGCCCCGAGGCGAGCGCCGACGACTGCCGCCTCGCCGGCAACAAGACGTGCCCCAAGGCGGGCATGAACACCTACGAGCCGCTCATCGCCGAGGCGCTCGCGGGCGACGTGCTGCCCGCGCTCAGCGAGCTCGCCAAGACGCTCGACACCCTCGCGATCGCGCGCTGCGACACGGTCGATCCGACGACGAAGCTGTGCACGAAGCAGACGAACGTGAGCGGCATCGACGTCGCCGCCGCGGCCGGCCGCGCGATGCTCGATCCCGACTACGCCAAGAACACGCTGGGGCTGACGGATCGTCGCGGCAAGGCCGAGACGGTGCGCAACGACGGCACCAAGGTCGCGCAGACGACCCCGGCCTACCTCATGGCCAACGCGCTCCACGCGATCGACGAGGCCTTCGAGCAGTACGAGGCGCAGAACCCCGAAGACAAGGATCGCCGCGCCAACTGGCGGCGCGCGCGCTCGCAGCTCGTCGATCAGTTCATGGGCGTCAGCGGCGCGAAGTCGACGGCGGTCTTCAAGAACCCCACGATGACGAAGATGACGCCGGTCATCATCGACATGCTCCGCGCGCAGCTCAACGCGCGCTGCCCGAAGTCGTTCACGCCTCCTTACGAGAAGTGCGCCTGGGCGCGCGACGAGCTCGCGAAGAAGGCCGAGGAGACGATGAGCGGCCCGCTCATGTCGACCGGGCTCGACGTCGTCGAGGCGATCCGCGCCGACGCCGAGGGCCGCAAGGAGCTCGGCCTGTTGCTCACCTACCTGCTCGACGCCGCCTCGAAGAACGACGCCCTCGCGAGCACGCTCGCGTCGGCGAACGACATGATCCAGCTCCTCAAGGACGACGAGAACCTCGTGCCCATCTACCACCTGATGTCGGGCGCGATGGAGGCGAAGAGAGACGAGTCGGGCAAGACCGTCGAGAAGAGCCTCGTCGACGCGCAGATGGCGCTCCTCGCCCGCATCAGCGGCAAGTACTTCGACAAGGACGGCAAGGAGATCTGCCGGCGCGAGATCGATCCCAACCAGGTGCTCGCCGTCGCGCTCGGCAACCTCGTGACCCCGATCAACGACGGCTCGTTCAAGGGTCAGTCGCCCCTCGAGGTGATCATGGACGTCATCGCCGACGTCAACCGCATCGACCCGACGCAGCCCTACGAGGGCACGCTCGATCCGAAGGACTACAACTCGGTCAGCGAGAACGTCGTCGACTTCCTCCTCAGCAAGGAGCGAGGCCTCGAGCAGTTCTACGAGGTCATTCGCCAGGGCACGAAGTTCTGATCACGACGCGGCCTTTAGGCTGTAGCCTGCACGAGACTTGAGAGCTCGCCTCCTCCTCGGAGCCGTCGCCGTATCCGCGCTCGTCGCCTCGGAAGCGTCGGCGGCGGGGCTCTTCACCGCCGATCGCGGCGTTCGTCCGCTCGGGCGCGGCGGCGCCTTCGTCGCGGGCGCCGACGATCTCGGGGCCATCTGGTACAACCCCGCGGGCCTCGCCGACGCGGGGACCACGATCTACGTCGACTTCGCCTGGCTCAACTTCAGCTCCGAGTTCCGGCGAAAGACGGAGGTCGCCGACGCGGCCGGCACGCTGCGCACGTACGAGTATCCGCAGGTCAGCGGCACGACGCCGTTCTTGCCGATCCCGACGCTCGGCGGCACTTACAACTTCGGCGACAAGAAGGAGTTCACGGCGGCGTTCGGCATCCTCGCGCCCTACACGGCGATCGCGAGCTATCCGCTCACCGTCGACGGTCAGCCGTCGCCGTCGCGCTACTCGCTCGTCACCCTCGACGGCTCCGCGCTCGTCCAGATGGGCGCGTACTTCGCCTACAAGCCGATCGAGGAGATCCGCATCGGCATGGGCCTCCAGGCCCTCGTCGGGAAGTTCGCCTCGCGCGTCGTCTTCAGCGCGAGCCCCAGCGATCGCCTGATCGGCGCGCCGGAGCAGCCGGAGTACGACTCGCTGAGCCAGCTCGACGTCGGGCCGATCATCACGCCGAGCGGCAACTTCGGCGTCGTCGCCGTGCCCGACAAGCGCTTCCGCATCGGCCTCTCGGCGCAGCTCCCCTTCTGGATCAACGCGCCGGCGACCGTGCGCGTTCGCCTCCCCACGGCGGCGCCCTTCGATCGCGCCGAACAAGACGGCGAAGACGCGCGCGTGCGCTTTCGCTTGCCGCCGATCCTCCGCGTGGGCACCGAGTACCGCGCCGATCTCGGCGACGATAGCGATCTGCGGATCGAGGTCGCGTACGTGCGCGAGTTCTGGAGCCTGCACGACTCGATCGACATCCGCCCCGAGAACATCAAGCTCCTGAACGTCACGGGCTTCCCGAGCCCGTTCGGCGTGGCGCCGATCTCGATCCCGCGAAACTTCCAAGACTCGAACTCGTTCCGCCTGGGCTTCGAGTACTCGACGAAGAGCATCTTCAAGTCGAACCGCACCGATCTCCGCGCGGGCATCTCGTACGAGACGAGCGGCATCCCCGAGGCCTGGGTCTCGCCGCTGACGTACGACGCCAACAAGTTCATCGGCGGCTTCGGCGGCAGCATCCACGCGGGCGAGCACTGGAGGCTCGACGCCCTCGCCGCGCTCGTGCTCCTCGACGGCACGCAGCTCGATCCCGCCGACGCGATGGTCCCGCGCGTCAACCCGGTCAAGGGCAACCCGACGAAGACCGAGTACGTCAACGGCGGCGACTACAGCGCACGCGCGATCATCCTCGGCGTCGGCGCTCAGTACAAGTTCTAGGGCAGAGGCGGGAGGTGGTCGGGCGACGGAGGCGCGCCGAGCGGCGGCGTCGGCTCCGGCGAAGGCGCGGGCCGCGCGAGCGTGGCGTGGGCGCCTCCGCTCGTGGCGCCGCTCGGCGGCGCGGGCGCGGCGAGCCACAGGACGACCTGCTCGCCCTCGGCGAGCGCCTCGTTGCGACCCTTGCGGTTGATGCGCTCCATCAGCGACGCGGTGACGCCGTGCTTCTTGCCGAGCGCGTCGAGCGTGTCGCCCGCCTTCGCCGTGATGACCACGCGGCGCCGACCTTTGTCGTCCCAGTGGAGGAAGAAGTCTTCGGTGCCCGCGACGATGGTGCGGACCTCGCCCTCGCGCATCACGACCACGCGGCCGAGATCGGCGTCGCCGGGCGCGAAGATCTGGAGCGTCATTCCTTCGACGAGGCGCGCCGAAGGATCGACCTCGTTCCATCGCCGCAGCTCGTCGGGCGTCACCTTGAAGGCGGCGCACACCTCGCGCAGCGTGTCGCCGACCTGCACGCGGTAGAAGACGCGCTTGCGATCGGGGTAGACGAACACGTCCTGGGGCACGATCACGACGGGCTTGTCGGCCTTCTTCGCGTCGGGCTTGTCGGTCGCTGTGCCGGCGTCGGCCTTGGGCACGACGAGGATCATCCCGCCGCGCACGGCTTCGCCGGGCGTGAGCGCGTTGAGCTCGACGAGCTTCGCCACGGGCACGTGGCGCGCTTGCGCGATCTGCTCGAGCGACTCGCCGAAGCGCACGACGTAGCGCTCCGTGAGCGGCTGCTCGCGCTTGGTCTTCGCGAGGTTCTGCGAGCACCCGCCGGCCTTGCCCGCAGGAACGCGGACGGGCCAGTCGGCGTCGCTCGGCGGCGTGCGCTGCGCGCGGAGCTCGGGGTTGAGCTGCTCGACTTCCTTCGTCGTCACGCCGCACGCCTGCGCCACCGCGGAGAGCGCCGTCCCCGGCGCGACCGGGACCTCTTCGCCTTCGATCGGCGCGTCGAGCGACACGTCTTGGTAGCCGAACGTCGCGAGGTTGCGCGAGACGATCGCCGCCGCGATGATCTTCGGCACGTAGAGCGTCGTCTCCCAAGGGAACGATCCCTCGAGCTTGGCGAGCGCCCAGTAGTCGTTCGTGTTGTAGCGGCGCACGGCCTGGAGCACGCCGCCGTAGCCCATGTTGTAGCCGGCCATCGCGAGATCCCAGCTGCCGAAGCGGCGGTGGAGATCCGCGAGGTGATCGGCGGCCGCCTCGGTCGCGGCGACGAGGCTCATGCGCTGATCGGCCCAGCGATCTTGAGAGAGACCGTAGATCTTTCCCGTCTCGGGCATGAACTGCCAGAGGCCGACGGCGCCGACGGGCGATCGCGCCGTGGGCTCGAACCCGCTCTCGATCATCGCGAGCCACGTGAGATCTTCGGGCAGGCCCTTGCGGCGGAAGACCTTGCGCATCGTCTCGCGATAGCGACCGGACCGCCGCAGCCACGTCGTGAGCGTCGAGCGACCGCGCGGATCGTCCTTGAAGAACTCGAGGTAGCGAACGACGCGCGCCTCCCAGCGGACGGGGAGATCGGGCATGTCGAGCTTCGCGAGCCACGCGGTGTCCTTGCCGGCGCTCTCCGAAGGCGGCGCGCTCGACGGAGGCGCAGGCGCGAGGCCCGACGCGTGGACGCGGGGGCGATCGTCGCTCGTCGCGACCGGGAACGGCAGCTCCGAGGGCCACGTCGTTCCGATCGCCGGCGACGCGGGCGGAAAGAGCTCGCGCTCGGCGGCGTGGAGCGCGCGGAGCTCGGGCGAGTCGGCGCCGATCGCGGTGTCGTCGAACGTCGGGCCTCCGGCGACCTGCCGGCGGACCGTGTTGTCTTGGGATCGCGGGCCCTTCGCCGGAGCGGGGGCTTGCGCTTCCTTCTTCGTCGCGCCGGGCGCTTGCGATCCCGAGGGCTTCGCCGTCGACGGCTTCGACGACGACGGCTTCGGCGGCGACGACGGCGGCGCGGCCAGAGCGGGCGCGGCGGGGCCGACGACCCCGAAGAACGCGACCGCGGCGAGCGGACGTAGGACGAGCCATCGACTTCTCGACCGCATGGCACGAGCATTCCCCCAGAGACGAGCGCGCGTCAAATTAGCGTCTGGTTTCGTGCGCAGCGGGCCATGACGACGAGATCGTCGATCGCATTCCGCACGTATCGCGGGACGTCACGCGCCCTCAGCGTTTGAGGCGGAGCGAACGCGCCGGATCGCGCTGCGCCGAGTTCGGCGCGTGAGCGCCGGGCGCGTCGGCGAACTCGACGCCGTCGCCCGGCTTCTCGCAGTCGGTGCACGCCGTCGCCGCGGCGCCCGTCGACGACGGCGCGCGCGCCGCCGCCGGAGCGGCGGAGGGGTTGCCGCCGAGATCCGAGTCTTCTCCTTCGCCGCCGGGCAAGGCCGGCAGGACCGCGACGTCGAAGCCCACGGGCACGTGATAGATCTCCGTCGTCGGCGGATAGAAGTCGGTGGCGTCTTCGCGCCGCGTCGTGCCGTCGGGGTACTTGAGGAGGCGCGAGCGGCGAATGCGGTAGCCCTTGATGCCGTGCTGCTTCACCAGCACCTTCTTGCCGGCGAGGTTCGGCTCCTCGACGACCTTCCGCTTGTAGGGGATCGTCGAGACCACGTCGCGCCCGAAGCTCACCTCCACGGGGCGCATCTTGCCGAGCAGCTCGACGCGGAGCTTGTTGCCCTCGGTCTTGGCGTGCACCACCACGGGGAAGGGGTGCGGGTTGCGCACCTTGAGATCGACGCCGGGGTACACGACCGTCGAGTCGAGCCCCATCGGGATGTACGCGCTCGGGCGCGAGTGCGGCAGGCGCTCGAGGACGTCGAAGCCGCCGAAGAAGCTTGCGGCGTAGAACGTCGAGGCGACCTGGCAGGTGCCGCCGCCGACGCCCTCGACCATCTCGCCCTTGAAGATCTCCCAGCTCTTCTGGAAGCCGTTCGACTCGCTACGCTCGCCGATGACGGCGTTGAAGCTGATCATCTCGCCGGGCGAGATGACGAGGCCGTCGAGCTTCTGCGAAGCGTTGTCGATGTTCTTGCCGCGCTTCTGCTGATCGCCGCCGCGGGAGAAGAACGTCTCGTACTCGGCGACGACCGTCGTGATCTCGAGGTTCTTGAGGAAGGCCGAGGAGATGCGCGGCGCGAAGGTCGCGATCGGGAGCTCGAGCGAAATCGCGTCGCCGCGTTCGAAGCGGGCCGCCGCTTCGAGCTTGGCGACGACGGCGTCGACGTCGACGTAGCGGCCGTCTCTCTCGGGGATCGTGACGTGCTTCTCGAGATCGAGGCGCGCCGAGACGGCCTGGCTGTCGGTCGCGTCCTTCGGCGCCTCGAGCTTGTGAAAGGCCTCGACGCGATCGAGCTCGAGGCGGAGGGGAACGTCGATCCGCCCCGCGCGCGCTTCGCGCGCCGCCTCGACGCGCGACCAGAGATCGGTGTCTTTTCCGACGCGCGACGCGAGCTTCACGGTCTCGTCGACGTCGACCGCGAGGCCGAGCTCGCCGAGCGTCGACTCGAGGACGGCGGCGCCGCCGCCCGGGGGCGCGAGATGAACCTTCTTGGCGGCGAGCTTCTTCGCGCGCGCCTCGACGATCTCGCGGACCTTGGCCGCGTCGGCGCCGTCGGGGAGGCGCTCGCCGTCGACGGAGACGCCCGGAAGAACGAAGGCCTCCGGCAGGTAGCGCGCGCGCAGGAAGAGCCCCGACCCGAGCGTCGCGGCGACGAGCCCGAGGGCGAGGCCTGCGCGCAGCCCCCAGCGACGAGACCCGGATCGAGAGGGCGCCGCTGCCGGACGAACGTAGATCGCGGCGGGCGGCCCCGCAGGACCGGTGCGCGGATGTGGGTTCGGCGGCGGAGGGAAGGACATGATGACGAAACGCTCGCGCGAGTATCCGTCATCCACGGCCAAATCCCAAGATCCGTCGGATATGATCGCGAGGCCCAGCCCTGTGCGGCTGGGCCTCGCGATCATAGGCCAGAGGCGTGAAGACCTGCACGCAGTGCAAGATGCGCTACCCGAACGAGGCGACGTTCTGCTTCGTCGAGGGCGCCGAGCTCGTCGAGCTGCCCGATCCGCGGATCGGCACGCTCCTCACGGGCCGCTACGTCATCGAAGAGGTCATCGGCGAGGGCGGCATGGCCACCGTCTATCGCGCGCGTCACAAGCTCGTCGACCGCGCGGTCGCGGTCAAGATCATGAACCCGCTGCTCGCGAGCGATCCGATCGTCCGTGAGCGATTCCGGCGCGAGGCCCGGAGCGCGCAGAAGCTCGCGCACCCCAACATCATCGAGATCTTCGATCAGGGCGACACCGAAGACGGCACCTGCTTCATCGTGATGGAGCTCCTCCGTGGAGAGTCGCTCGCCACGACGATCGCCCGCGGGCGCCTGGAGGTCGATCGCGCGGTGCACGTGATGATCCAAGTCGCGCGCGGGATCGCCCGCGCGCACGACCTCGAGGTCATCCACCGCGACATCAAGCCCGAGAACATCTTCCTCAGCCAGCGCGACGACGGCTCCGACCTCGTGAAGCTGCTCGACTTCGGCATCGCCAAGAGCCGGCACGACTCGCGGCTCACGGGCCAGGGCGAGCTCTTCGGGACGCCTCAGTACATGGCGCCCGAGCGCATCATGGGCAACGACACCGGTGGCGCGAGCGACCTCTACGCGCTCGGCGTCGTTTTCTTCGAGATGTTGACGGGGGAGCTCCCCTTCAGCGCCCCCGACGTCACGAGCTTCTTCGTCAAGCACATGAACGAAGCGCCGCGCTCGCTCGCTTCGCTGAACGCCAAGGTGCCGCCGGCGCTCGACGATCTCGTCGTCAAGATGCTCGCGAAGGAGCCGAAAGACAGGCCGGTCGACGCGCACCGCGTGCACCAGGATCTGCTCGACATCCAGAAGGAGCGCGAGGGCGCGCTCCCGCCGTCGGCCGACGAAGAGCCGCTCACGGTGGCGGCCCCGATCACGCTCACCGCGGGCGCCGCCGATCAATGGGCGCGGCGCATCTTCGTCCTCGAGCAGATGCTCTCCCGCGCCTTCGGCGCCAAGAACCGCGCGCCCGGGGAGCTCACCAAGCTGCTCGACGAGGTCAACGATCTCGTGCGCCAGGTGGTCCAGCTGCGCGGCGAGGGCATGGAGGCCCAGCACGCGCTCGAAGGTATCGACACGCGCGGTCGCGAGAAGCGCGCGCAGCTCGGCTTCGCCGTCGATCAGCTCGGCGTCGACAGCTCGAAGGCGAAGGAAGATCTCCGCGCCGCGCGCGAGGCGCAGCGCAAGGCGGAGGAAGAGTGCACGGGCGCGCGCGCGCGCTTCGACGCCGCGCACAAAGAGATGGTCGTCTGGGAAGGGCGCTCGGGGATGCTCGAGCCTTGGAGCGATCTCGCGCAGGCCTATCGCGCGACCGCCGACGCCGTCGACGAATGGAACGCGTATCGCCAAGAAGAGCGACGCGCCCAGGAGGTCGCCGAGGCGGCCGAGCGCGTCGTCAACGATCTCGACTTCCAGATCCGCGAGCTCCGGAGCGCGCTCGCGAAGTTCGAGCAGCAGCTCGACGAAGAGCGCGAAAAGTGCCGTCAGACGATCGAGACGAACGGCAACGAGGCCGACAAGATCGAGACGCAGCTCTTCGAGCTGACGACGCGCTTCTGCAAGCCGCTCCGCGCGAAGCCGGAGCTGGCGCCGCTCTTCAAGGAGCTCGAGACCGAAGCCGAAGCCGCGGCGTGATCGACGTTCGTCCGGTGCAGCCTCGAGGCCGCAACGCGTCGCGAAGAGCGGCGGACACCGATCCAGATCACCCCGCCGGCCCGAACGCAGATGCGCGGAATCAGGACTGGCAGGTCGGTTGCTAGACGTCGGTGCATGTCGTTCTCCCTGCGCGCGCCGCTCGTCCCCCTCCTCCTCTTGGTGGCGGCGTGCGCAGGGGGAGCGCAACCCGAAGACGCGACCGCCGAGCAGGCCGCCTCGAGCCGAAGCGCCGGGCGCGCAGCGGAGAAGATCCGCGACGGCCTTCCGCGAGGCCTCGCGATGCAGATCGCGCACGGGGAGATCCACGCGGCCTTCGTCGCGCGCGCGGGCGCCGACGATCATGTAGTTTACATTCATCGACCGATCGCCGGCGGCGTGCCCTTCGCGATCGAAGAGGTCGCCTCGGCCAGCGCCCTCGAGGGCACCGGCCTCGCCGTCGACGCTGAAGGAGAGCCGCACGTCGCGTTCTTCGAGCGCGGCAAGATCATGCTCGCGCGCAGGGTCGCCGGCTCGTGGCAGAGCGAGCTCGTCGACGCCGACGCGGGCGCGTCCCTCTTGAATCCCGGACCTCGCGTCGCCGTCGGGAGCGACGGCGTCGAGCACGTCGTGTACGCGGCGTTCGCGCTCACGCCCGACGGCCAGAGCCGCGGCTGCGTCAAGTACGCCGCGCGCGCGGGCGCGGGCTTCGCGCCGGAGATCGTGGATCCGGGCGAGGTCTACGATCCGGGCTGGCGCGTCGAGACGACAGGGGGCGCCGCGCTCGTGCTCGACGACGCGAACGTGCCTCACGTCTGCTACGCGCAGTCGCGATCGCTGCCTCCCGTGTCGTCGGCGGCGGATCTCAAGTACGCGCGACGCGGCGCGACGGGGTGGACGCGCGAGCTCGTCGAGAAGGGCGGCCGGAGCGGCGGTTCGTGCTCCATCGCGCTCGCCGCGAGCGGCGCGCCGAGCATCAGCCACCTCGACTGGGGCAGCTACGATCTACGCTTCGCGGTCCGCGGCGCGTCGGGGTGGTCCGCCTCCGTCGTCGACGCCGACGGCGCAGTAGGTCGCTTCTCGAGCCTCGCGTTCGACGCGAGCGGCGCCGCGCGCGTCGCCTACGTCGACGAGACGTCGGGGATGCTCAAGCTCGCGTCGGCCTCCGGCGCGAGCTGGGCGATCGAAGACGTGCTCGCGGCGCGCGCGTTCTCCGGCGGCGACATGGTGAGCGCACTCGACGGCGACGGCGCCGAGCACTTCCTCCTCACGCGAATCAACGCCGCAGGCGGGGGCGAGCTCGTCTACGTCCGCTGACCCGTTCCGGGTCTATAACTGACGCATGACGATCGGCGCGCGGCCCGTGCACGTCCTCTACGGGGGAGCTCACCTCTACAAGGCCGAGAGCGCGGCGAAGCTCGGCAAGATCGCGCGCGCTTCGCTCGACGCGGTGGCGAAGAGCGACGCCGAGCTCGCGGCGCTCGTCGACATGCGCGATCCCTCGCTCGCCGCGGAGCTCTGCGCGCTGGTGCGCGAGAAGCTCGATCGCGAATCGATCGAGTCGATCTGCATCGACTTCGAAGACGGCTATGGCCCGCGGCCCGACGAGGAAGAAGACGCCGACGCGACGCGCACCGCCCAAGAGCTCGCGCGCGCGCGCGCCGTCCTCGGCGCCGAGCGCCCCATCGTCGGGATCCGCATCAAGTCGCTCGAAGAAGGAACGCGCCGGCGCGCGCTGCGTACGCTCGACCTCTTCGTCACGACGCTCGCGCAGGCGACGAGCGGCGCGCTCACCCACGGGTTCACGGTGACGCTGCCGAAGGTCGCGCGCCCGAGCGACGTCGCGTTCTTCGTCGACATCCTCGGCGCGCTCGAGTCGAAGCTCGGGATCGAGAGCGGGCGCATCGCGATCGAGATCATGGTCGAGACGCCGCGAACGCTCGTCGACGCCGAGGGCCGCGTCGCGCTCCCGGCGATCGTCGCCGCGGCGAGAGGCCGGTGCGTCGCCGCGCACCTCGGCGCCTACGATCTGACCGCGGCGCTCGGCGTCGCCGCGACCGCGCAGCGCCTCGCGCACCCCGCGTGCGAGCTCGCGCGCGTGCTCATGCAGATCGCTTTGGCCGATACGGGCGTCGCCGTGGTCGACGGCGCGACGACGCTCCTGCCTCTCGGCGACGATCCCGACGCGCGCAGGCGCGCCTGGGTGCTCCACGCCGCGGCGGTCTCGCGCGCGCTCGATCTCGGGATCTATCAAGGCTGGGATCTGCACCCTGCGCAGATCCCCGCGCGCTACGCGGCGCTCTACGCCTTCTTCCTCGCCGAGCGCGCGCCGATGGCGGCGCGGCTCGAGAGCTTCGTCAAGAAATCCAAGCAGGCGACGCGCTCGGGTCAGGTCTTCGACGACGCCGCGACCGGCCGCGGCCTCGTGAGCTTCTTCCTCCGCGGCGTCGCGTGCGGCGCGCTCTCCGAGGCCGATCTCGCGCCCACGGGCATGTCTCTCGACGAGGTGCGCGCGCTCTTCGATCAGGATCTGACGGCGCGAAGCACGACCGCCAGCGGCGAGACGCGGTAGTCTCTCGATCATGCGCGTCGCGTTCGTCGCCCTCGCGATCCTCGCCCTCTCCTGCGGATCGCGCAGCGAGCCGACCGCGCCGAGCGGGGAGATCACCGAGGTCGTCTACGAGCGAATGCCCGACGGCAGCGTGCGCAAGACCACGATCACGCGCCGCTCCGTCCCGGCGCCGCCTCCTCCGGCGCGGCCGGCCGACGCGTATCCCGGCGATCCGCTCGTTCGATACAACGTCGAGCGGGTCAACGCCTATCGCGCGCGAGGAGGCCTCCCTCCCCTCCTCTACGACGCGCGCATCAGCGCGTTCGCGGTCCAGGGATCGCAGCGGCTCGCGCGCGATCACGTTCCACACGCTCACTTCGCGGAGAACGCGCAGGCGCAACGCTTCGGCTCGCGGAGCGCCGAGAACCAAGGCGATCCTCGCGGCGTGCCGTCGCTCCACCCCGATCCCGCGACCAACGCGCGCCGGCAGATCGACACCATGCTCGAGATGATGTTCGCCGAAGGCCCCGGCGGCGGCCACTACGACAACATGATGAACCCGAAATTCCGCCGCATCGGGATCGGCAACGTCTACGTCGGCGGCCGCTTGTATATGACCAACGATTTCTCGGACTAGCGACCTTGCTCCATCTCGCGGCCGTCGGTTGTACGATGGGTCCGTGGCCATCAACCGCGAGAAGGTCCTCGAGGCTGCTCAGAAGTACATCGAGAAGCGCAAGTACGACAAAGCGGTCGTCGAGCTCCGGCGCGTCGTCGACGCCGATCCGAGCGACGCGCGGACGCTGCACAAGATCGGCGAGCTCCAGGCCAAGCAGAACCTGATCGCCGAGGCGGTCGACACCTTCGAGCGCGCGGCCAAGCTCTACGCCGACGGCGGCTTCGCCCAGAAGGCCGTCGCGGTCTACAAGCAGATCCGCGAGATGATCGCGCGGCAGATGCCGCAGCTCGAGATCCGCTACGGGCACATCGCGCCGAGGCTCGCCGAGCTGTATCGCGAGCTCGGCTTGGGCAACGAGGCGCTCGCGCTGCTCGAAGAGGTCGCGAACGGGCACCTCCGTCAAGGCCGAGAGCTCGAGGCCGTCGAGTGCTTCAAGCAGATCGCGTCCATCGACACGCAGAACCCGCTCGCGCACCTCCGCGTCGCCGAAGCTCTCTCTCGCGCGCGCGACATCGACGGCGCGGTCGCCGAGTTCGAGGCAGCCGCCACGCTCCTCATCGAGGCCGATCGCCGCGACGACGCGCTCCAGGTGCTCGAGCGCCTGCTCCAGCATCGACCCGATCCGCGACACGCGCGCGTCTGCGCCGAGCTCTACCTCGCGCGCAGCCGGCCGCCGCACGACGGGATGTACGCGCTCACGAAGCTCCAGCTCTGCTTCCAAGCGAACCCGCGCGACGTCGCCGTCCTGTCGCTCCTCGTGCGCGCGTTCCACATGATCGGTCAGATCGACAAGGCGACGGAGATCCAGCGCGAGATCGCGCGGCTCACGCAGGCCCGATAGACCTTTTGTTTCGCGCACTTCTGCGCGCCGTGTCACGAGCGCGAACGCGACCTCGTCTTCGCGGCATGGCACGTCGCATCCTGATCGTCGGTGGAGGGTACGCGGGGCTCGTCTGCGCCAATCGGCTCGCGCGCAAGACGCGCGAGGCCGACGCGGAGATCGTCCTCGTCGAGGCGCGTCCGTGGTTCGTCGAGCGCGTCCGCCTGCATCAAGACGCCGCCGGTCAGAGCGTGGCGACGCGAACGAGCATCGCCTCGCGGATCCGCGACACACGCGTGAAGCTCCGCGTCGGACGCGTCGAGGCGCTCGATCTCGTCCACCGTCGCGCCCTCGTCGACGGCGTCGGCGAAGCCTTCGACGATCTCGTGCTCGCGACCGGGAGCGGCGCGTCGAGGCCCGCCGTTCCGGGCCTCGCGTCGACGCTCTCGTGCGACACCGCAGAGCACGCCGCCCTGCTCCGCGCCCGGCTCGACGCGCTCTCGGGCGGAGCGATCGTGATCGTGGGAGGCGGCCTCACCGGGATCGAGCTCGCGGCCGAGATCGCCGAGCGGCGTCGCGATCTCACGGTCACGCTCGTCGACGCCGGCGAGCTCGGCGCCGATCTCTCGCCCTCCGCGCGCGCGCACCTTCGCCGCGTGCTCACTTCGCTCCGCGTGTCGATCCGCGAACGCGATCGCGTCGCCGCCTTCGAAGTCGACGCGGTGGTGCTCGCGTCGGGCGACGCGCTGCCGAGCGACGCCTCCGTCTGGACCGGAGGTTTCGAAGCGGCGCCTCTCGGACGCCTCGCGGGTCTCACCGTCGACGCGATCGGGCGGGCGCACGTCGACGAGCGCCTCCGGAGCGCGTCTCACGGCTTCGTCCGCGTGATCGGCGACGCCGCGCGCGTCATGACGCGTGACTCACGCGGCGCGCTCGCGCCGGTCCGCATGGCGTGCGCCACCGCGACGCCGCAAGGCGCGTTCGCCGCCGACGACATCGCGCGCGAGATCGAGGGCCGTACGCGCGAGACGTTCTCCTTCGGCTACCCCGGGCGGAGCATCAGCCTCGGGCGGCGCGACGGAATCGTCCAGCTCACCGATCGTCACGACGCGCCCGGCGCCTTCATCGGCGGAAGGCCGGCGGCTTGGCTCAAGGAGCTCGTCTGCAGGTTCGCCGCGGGCGCGAACGCGATGGAGCGCCGCGGAGTCGGCTACGCTTGGCTTCGCGCGCCTGCGGCGCGCGCGGACACGCAGAAGGTGCTCGGGACATGAACACATCCGCGACGGCCGACGCGTTCGAGGCGGAGAGGCGCCATCTCTTCGGCGTGGCCTATCGCATGCTCGGCAGCGCCGCCGAGGCCGAAGACATCCTCCAAGAAGCGTTCGTTCGCTTCGCGGAGCACGACGCCGATCGCGCCCCGATCGCGTCGACGCGCGCGTTCTTGACGACGATCGTCGTGAGGCTCTGCCTCGATCACCTCAAGTCGGCGCGCGCGCGGCGCGAGACCTACATGGGGCCCTGGCTGCCAGAGCCGCTCGTGTCGATGACCTCGATGAACGAAGCGGGCCCCGACGCGCGGGTCGAGCTCGCCGAGTCGCTCAGCCTCGCGTTCCTCGTGATGCTCGAGCGCCTCTCCCCTCTCGAGCGCGCCGCGTTCCTCCTGCGCGAGGTCTTCGAGCAGCCGTTCCCCGAGGTCGCTGCGATCCTGGGAACGACCGACGTCGCGTGCCGCCAGCTCGTCGCGCGCGCGCGCGCCCACGTCGACGAAAACCGTCCGCGCTTCACGGCGAGCGAAGAGAAGAAGAACGAGCTGCTCGCGGCCTTCATGGCCGCGTGCGCGAGCGCCGACGCGGCCAAGCTCGGCGCGCTCCTCGCCGCCGACGTCGTCGCCCGCTCCGACGGCGGGGGCAAGGTGCACGCGGCGCTCAAGCCGATCCACGGCCGCGAGCGCGTCGTTCGCTTCTTGCTCGGCGTCCTCGAGAAGGAGCCCGCGGGCGCCGCCGCGGAGGTGGTGCGGATCAACGGCGAGCCCGGGATCGTGATCCGCGACGAGCACGGCGCGCGCAGCGCGGTCACGCTCTCGATCGCCGGCGACGAGATCGTCGACGTCTGGATCGTGGTCAACCCGGAGAAGCTCGCGCGCTGCTGAGCGGAGATCAGCGGAGCGAGTCGAAGAAGCGGATCTCCGGCTCCACGAAGAAGTACGAAGCGAGGAACATCACGCCGATCGTCCACGCGCGGCCGAGCGCCGGCGGCCAGCGCGCGACGCGGAGCGCGCGCTCGGCGAAGACGAGCGGGATCTGGAGCATGAAGAAGACGCACCAGTAGAGCGCCGCGCGCGCGTCGAGCGCGGCCCAGGCGAGGTAGGCGTGGAGGATCGTGCTCACCGTGAACGCGGCCACGAGGCCGAGGCGCGGCATCCTCCGCCGCGCGAGCGGCATGAAGCAGCTCGTGCGGAGCCACGCGCCGACGATGCGGTTCCAGCGCTCGCCCCAGAACTCGGCGATGGTGCGCGACTTGATGGGATGATCGTGCAGGCGCGGCAGCGCGAAGCCGAGCGCGCTCCACAAGAGCATCGCGAGCGCGCAGAACGCGCTGAACGAGGCGTACGCGGCGAGCGCACCGCCGATCCAGCGAAGGAGAAAGACCTGCGTCGAGAAGACGAGCTCGATCCCCGCGGCGGCGAGGCCGCCGAACACGACGAGCGCGCCGACGGAGCGCCGATGGAAGTACGGCGCGATCCGCGGCGTGCGCCGCATCTCGATCCACACCGAGGCGTGCAGCACGCGCCGCCACGCGGGCAGCACCTCCTTCTCCATCGCGAGATCGTAGAGACGCACCGCGACGCCGACGAGCATGAGCGCGGTGATGCCCGGCAGCCAAGGCTCGAAGCGCACGTAGAAGGGCATCGCCAGCGCGGTCCACCCGATGAGCGCCACCACGAGGCGCCGCGCGCGGCTCCCCGTCATCATCAGCCCGAAGGCGATCGAGTGGAGGTGGACCGAGAGGAGAACGAGGAGCGCCAAGCGCTATCCGCCGACGAGTCGACCCGCGCGGTAGTCCTCGAACGCCTCGCGGATCTCCTCTTCGGTGCTCATCACGAAGGGGCCGCGGCGCGCGACGGGCTCGCCCAGCGGACGACCGGCGACCACGATGATGCGCCCCGACTCGGCGTCGCAGCTCGCAGAGAGTCGATCGCCCTTGCTCAAGACGGCGAGCTGGCCGCGGCGGAGCTCCGTCTTCGACGGACCGATCCGCACGGCGCCGTCGGTGACGTAGACGAACGCGTTGTGCGTCGCCGGCAGCGGCGTCGCGTACGCGACGCCTTTCGTCAGGGTCAGATCGAGGAAGAGCGGATCGACGTCGATCCCCGAGACCGGACCGGTGATGCCTTCCGCCGTTCCCGCGACGACGCGGACGCGCGCGCCGTCACGCGAAGCTTCGGGGATCGATTCGGGCGCGATGTCTTGATAGCGCGGCTTGATCATCTTGCGCGCGCGCGGAAGGTTCACCCAGAGCTGAAACCCCCACATGAGGCCGCGCTCTTGCTTGGGCATCTCCGAGTGAACGATGCCGCGGCCGGCGGTCATCCACTGCGCGCTGCCCGGACGGAGGCGGCCGCGATTGCCGACGCTGTCGCGATGCTCCATCGCGCCGTGGATCATGTAGGTGACGGTTTCGAATCCACGGTGCGGGTGATCGGGGAAGCCTGCGAGGTAGTCGTTGGGATCGTCCGACTGGAACTCGTCGAGGAGGAGGAACGGATCGAGCATCGAGAGCGCGCCGCCGCCGAGCGCGCGATTGAGCTTCACGCCCGCGCCGTCGCTCGTGCGCTGCGCCGACACGATCTTCTCGATCGAGCGCTCGCTCGCGCCGCTCGCCGGCGGAGGCGGCATCTTGCAGCCGAGCGCGACGCTCGCGGTCGTTCCGGCGATGATCTGCCGTCGTGAGAGGCGCACCATGCGCGTCATGATAGCAGGTCGACGGATCTCGACTCAGCGTTCGAGGATCACGACGTCGTCGATGAAGATCTCCGCGGCCCCCGCCGGCGCCGACGTCTCCGCGCCGAAGGCGATGATCTGGGCGTCCTTGATGCCCGGCAGCCCCGTGATGCGCTTGCCGCGATCGGTGGAGCCCAGGTAGTAGTTCGGCGACGAAGAGTCGAGCTGCTCGACCTCGAGGTGCACGTCGGACCATCCGCCGGGCCCGATCGCGAGCGTCGAAGGCTTGATGTCGGTCGTCGTTCCGCCGTCGCCCGGCCGATCGACCGCGAGCGCCAAGGCGACGCCCGTGAGCACGAGCGACAGCCTCCGCGCGCCGTCCGAGCTCTCGATCACCATGAGGCGCACGGGCGTCGTCGTGGGCGCGCCGACGAAGACCTTCATCGTCGCCGTCAGCTTCGTCCTCGTGGTCGTGAAGGCCGCGGCGACTTGGCCCCTCCCGCCGCCGGAGCCCACGGCGACGCGGAGCGACGCCGGCGGCGACGACGCGCGGGCGCGCGAGACCTCGACGGTCGCCTCGCCGTCTTGCCTCGTGAAGAACGAGAGCGGACCGACGGGCGACGGATCGTCGAACGTGTTGCACGCGAGGAGGAGCGCCGAGGGCGCGCACGCGGTCGCGGCGTCGGCGCCGGCTGCAGCGTCGGCCTCGGGTACGGGCTCCGCGCTCTCGGCGAACGACGTGCAGGCGTTCGCGATCGCGGCGCAGACGAGCGCCGCGCCGGCGCCGAGTGTCGTCACGAGCGCACGACGAGCCACCCGTCTCACGCTATCACGGGCCGCGCCGCGAGATCATCAGAGGGCCGATTCAACGATGGAGCTCCTGCCAGAGCGCCTGCGCGCCGAGCTTGGGCGTGCCCGTCCCGCGCCGCTCGATCTCGTGCACGATCTCGACGATGCGCCGGTTGAGCGGCGCGCGCGCGCCGACCGACTCGGCGAGGCGCACGATCTCTCCGTTCAGGTAATCCACCTCCGTGGCGCGGCCCTTCGCGAGGTCTTCGCACATCGACGAGCGCGCCTCGGGATCGATCTTCACCTGCGTGCGCGCGACGACGCGGAGGATTGGCGTCGGGAGCTTCAGCATCATGGGGAAGAGCTCGACGGGGAGCGCGCCGAGGCGCGCCGTCGGGACCTTCGCCGTCTTCAGCACGTCGACCGCCTCGGCGATGATCGCCGCGAGGACCTTCCGGTACTCGTCGACGAAGAGCAGATCTTGCGTCGGCCGATCGGTGATCGCGCTCACCGCGTTGTTCAGGTTCATCACGAGCTTCGACCATTGGAGCGCGCGAATGTCTTCGCGCACCTCGACCTCGAAGCCGCTCGCGACGAGCGCCGCCGCGACCTTCGTGACGCGCAGATCGGTGGAGGCCTCGATGACGAGCGGCCCGCTCGTTCCTCGGCGGAACGCGCCCGCGCCCTTCGAAACGACGTTGAAGCCGACGATGCCGCCGAGCACAGTCTGCGTGGCGAGGCCCTGCCGCAACACCTCCGCGTTGTGGAGGCCGTTCTGCATGCTCACGACGATCGCGCTGCTCCGCAAGACGCCCCTCAAGAGGTGCGCCGCCTCGGCCGTCTGCGCCGTCTTCACGCAGCAGAAGACGACGTCGCGATCCCTCATGCTCGCCGCGTCGGTCGTAAAGGCGAGCTTCTCCTTCGGGACCGCCTTCGAGCGCGCGCCGTCGAGATCGGTGAGCACGAGACCGGAGAACGCCACCTCGCGCTTGATGCGATCGCGCCCCACGAACACGACGTCGGCGCCGTCGGCCGCGAGGCAGCCGCCGACGTAACAGCCGATCGCCCCTGCCCCCATCACGCCGATCTTCACGACGCCACTCTAGCGCACCCGCCCGCTCTCAGGGCGCGACGCGACGCAGCGTCGAGCCTTCGCTGAAGTACAGATTCTCGTCGTCGATGATCGGGCCGCTCACGGGCGCGAACTTCGACCAGAAGATCGGGATCGGAGCGCCGCCGCACTTGGGGACGCGGACGATGACCCGCGCTCCGGCGTTGGCCGTCCCGATGAGCACGTAGACGTGGTCGGCGGTGAGCGCGATGTGGTGCGCGTGCGTGCGCGCTTCGGGCGCGTCATTCCACGTTCCGAGCACCTCGCCTTCGCCGCTCAGGTTCTTGGGCATGCGGCGGATCTCGCCGGTGGTGCCCTGGTAGAAGTAGACGAAGCTCTCGTCGACCGCGAGCGCTTGCGCGTGAGGCAGCGCTACGGATCGGCGCGTGTCGCCGCTCGCCGTGTCGTGCCGCACGATCTCGCTCGGCAACCCGGCCGCGTCGAGCCAGCTCGGAACCCTCATCCAGTAGACGACGTCGCCGTCGGCGACGATGAAGCGCACGCCGGACTCCGCGGTGGAGATCGTTCGCGCGGAGCCACCGCCGGGACGCTTGTCGACCGCGAGGACGAGGCCGAGCCCGGCGTTGCCGAAGACCGCTTCGTTCCTCGTGAGCGCGAGCGTCTCGGCGCCGACTCGACGGACGTCGAGCAGCGCCGGCGCTCCGGGACCGATGGGCCGGCGCCAGATGTGCTCGTTGGCCTCCATGGCGTAGATCGCTTCGTCGTCGGTGACGATCCTGCCGAGGCAACAGCCCGCCTCCAGCTCGAGCAAGGCCGTCGGCACGGTCCCGCCCGTGAGGGCGAGCTCGTAGGCGCGCGACTGGTTGGTGACGAAGACGTGATCGCCGGCGCGCGCTTGCAGGAAGACGTCGGTGCCCACGTCGACGATCTGCGTCGACACGCAGAGCCCGACGTTGCACTGCACGCCGGGCCCGCAGTCACGCCCGCACGCGCCGCAGTTCTTGGGCGACGTCTCGAGCTGCACGCTCTCGCTCCCGCAGAGGACCTCCGGCGGGCCGGCCTCCGGGCGAAGCTGCGGCGGCCCCACGCCCGGCGTGAGCTGGCACGCGCCGGCCTCCGTCGCCGCGCCGTCGGGAACGCTCACGACGTCGGCGCCGCCTTCGATCGGATCGACGCCGGGTGGTGGAGCCTCGGCGTCGAAGGCTCCGCACGCCCACGACGCAAGCGACGCCATGACCGACCCAGCGACGACCGCGCGAGCGAGACGCACAGCGCGAGCGTATCACCGCTTCGCGGCGGCTTCACTCCACGCGGAAGGTGAACGCGACCTGCACGGTTTCCCGCGCCTTGACCTTCACCTTCTGCGTTTGGCGCCCGAAGGCCTCGTGCCAGGCCTCGATCTCGAGGTCGCCTTCGGGCACGTTGTTCAAGACGATCTCGCCCGCCTCGTTCGAGACGGCGAAGAACGGGTGTGGCACGACGCCGACGAAGGCCGACATCCACGGGTGAACGTCGCACTTGGCGCGCACCATCACCTCGGCTTTGTCGAAGACCTTCGAAAGACGCATGTCTTTCGTCTGCATCATCTCGTTGAAGGGCGCGTTCTCCTCGGCGACGGTGCGCACGTTGTGGAGGAGCGGATCGCTGTTGAGGAAGATGATCTTCTGACCGACCTGCGCGCCGATGACGTGCGGCGCGTAGAGGCAGCCCTTCTGATCCATCACGACGGGCTCGACGGGCGCCGGCGGCCCTTTGTACGACTCGAGGCCCTTCTTCACCCAGACGAACGCGTTTTGCAGCTTGCCGTCCTTCGCGAGGACGACGTTGTCGTACACGGGGCCCTTCACGTCGGTGGTGCACGTGCCGAGGTTCAGCTCCTTCGGCGCGGGCGGCTTGCCGTCGAGCGTCACCTTGCCCTTCACGATGCCGACGACGCTCTCGTTGGCGACCTGCTTGGGCCCTCCCGTGCTCGACGGCTCGCTCGCCGCGAGCGGCCCCGTCGCGCTCTCGTCGGCGCCGGAGGGCGCGCTCGACGTGAGCGCCGAGTGGGTCACCGTCAAGATGCCCGCGAGCACCGCGATCAAGATCGCGGGCGAGAGCTCCTTCTTCACGTTCTGCACGTGACGGATCGCCGCGCCGAGCAGGATGATCCCGGCGAGGATGAGCCAGTTGTGCTTGTGGCCGTACACGCCGGGGAAGTGGTTGCTCAACATGATGAGCACCACCGGATAGGTCATGTAGTTGTTGTGCCGCGAGCGCGTCTTGGCGTGCTTGGCGAGCTTGGGGTCGGGCGTCTTCTTCGCGTTCACCGCGGCGACGAGGCCCTTCTGCGCGGGGATGATGTGGACCCAGACGTTCGTCGCCATCCACGTGCCCATCATCGCGCCCGTCATGAGGAACGCGGCGCGCCCGCTGATCACGTGCGTCAGGTGCTGGAGCACACCGATGACGAGCAGGTACGTGATGATCGCGCCGACGACGATGTTCTTCACGAGCGGCGATCGCCAGAGCAAGTCGTAGACGAACCACGATCCGATGAGGCCGGCGACGCACGCGATCGTCGCCGTCGTCGGGCTGATGCTCGACACGTTCGGATCGACGAGGGTGACGCCGCCGCCCTGGAAGAACACGATGTCGAGCAAGAGCCAGCCGGTGAGCAGCGTGAAGCCCGCCTCCCACTTGAACCAGTGGAGGCGCTTCGGCATCTGTTCGGGCGCCACGAGCTTCTTCACCACGTGATAGAAGCCGCCCGAGTGCACCATGAAGAGCTCGCCCTCGACGCCCTTCTCCTTCGCGCCTTCGACCTCGTCGAGGTGACTGTCGAGCCAGTTGAAGAAGATCGAGCTGCCGATCCACATGATGCCGCTGATGACGTGCGCCCAGCGGACGAAGAGGTTGAGCCACTCGGTGACGACCGCTGCCATCTCAGCTCCCGCGATAGGTGGAGTAGCCGAAGGGGCTGAGGAGGAGCGGCACGTGATAGTGGGCCTGCGCGTCCTTGATCACGAAGACGATGCTCGCCTCGGGGTAGAAGCCCTCGACGCTCTGCGCCGCGAAGTAGGCGCCGGTGTCGAACGTGATGCGGTACGTCCCCTCGGTGAGCTTGCCTTCGGGCACGAGCTCCTTCACGCGGCCGTCGCCGTCGGTCGAGGCGCCGGTGACGCGCGCGAAGGCGGCGCCCTCCTTCTTCTCGAGCGTGACGGGAACGCCCGAGGCGGGCTTTCCGCGGGTGATGTCGAGGACGTGCGTGGAGATCGATCTCATCTGAGCACCAGCTTTTCGAGGCGGAGATCCGTGATGCGCCGCTGCTCTTCGGCGGCGCGGGCGAGCTCCGTTTCGGGGTCGTTCGTCATGCGCTCCTTGGCGATCGCGAGCATTTCTTCGGCGGTCTTTCCGGTCGCGCACACGATGTAGATGCGTCCGAACTTCGCTTCGTAGGCCTCGTTCGCCGCGCGGAGCGCCTCGCGCGCGGCGACGCTCGCGGCGTCGACCTTCTTCTGCTCCGACGCGCTCCAGCCCGCGGCGACCGCGCTCTGCGCCGCCTCGGCCTTCGTCTCGCCGATGCGAGGGTGGGCGCGGAAGGCTTCGTTCCAGTCGTCGGCGGCGAGCGCGCTCCAGACCTGCGCGGCGTGGCTCTTCAGCGCGTCGAGTGAGGTGAACGCGCCGCGCTGTCGCCTCGTCTTCATGCCGGCGACCCACGCCGAGCAACCGCAGCACGAGCGCAGCGCCGCCTCGAGCTCGGGCTCGGGCATCGCGCGCAGGTAACGCATGCCCGCGTGCTCGCGCCCGGCGTCGGTCGCGACGCCGTAGAGGCGAAGCCGGCTGATGCCGCCGTCGGGCCAGATGCGAAGGCGCACGTGCGTCGCGGGTGCGTGTACGCCCGGCTGCGACGCGAGCTCGTCTTCGAAGACGTGCGGCGTGTGAGGCTGGAGGTTCGTGCGCGCGAGCAGCGGGATCCAACCATCGTCGACGTCGCCTTCGGGATCGGGGGAGCCCGGAGCGACACGCGTGACGTCGATCGCGGCGCTGTCGGGCGCGTTGCCCTTGAAGTGGAGCGTGTCGACGAGCGCGCGCTCGACGGTCCCTTCGGTCGCGAGGCGCAAGACGACCCAGTCGGGGCCCGGACGGCGCGAGCGCTTCGTCTCCCAACCGTCGCCCATGTTCACGCCCCGGCCGGGCATGATGAGGTTGTGACGCGATCCGAAGAACATGTCGTTGCACGAGACGACGAGCGCGCCGTGCTCGGCGGCCGCGAGATCGACGAGCTGCGGGCGCGCGCGCGTGCCGAGCCAGCGCGCGTCGGGCATGACGTCGCCGTGAACGCGGAGCCGCGCGACGCCGCCGTCGGGATAGATGTGGAAGCGAAGGTGCGTGAAGCGCTGGCCCGACGTGACGGCGAACGGGTTCTTCGATCCGCCGAGCAGCTCGGAGCGCGCGAGGATCGGCGTCCACTGGATCTCTTCCGAGAGGAGCGTCGAGAGGTTCGGGTGCCCCGCGATGCTCGCGCCCTCGATCGCGCACGCGCGCGGGTAGTTCCCCGTGAAGAACGCCGTATCGACGATCACGCCGCGCACGATCCCGGGCATGCCGAGGCGGATGATGCACGAGTCGAAGTCGGGGTGCGGCCCCGGCGTGGTGTAGGCGTACTCGCGCTTGCGTCGCGACTCCCAGCCGTCCATCCACTTGCCGCGATCGGTGTACTTGCCCTCGATGAAGACGGCCTCTTGCGGCTTGAGCAGGTTGTCTTTGCTCGCGAAAAAATCGTCGCTCGCCCACAGCACCGAGCCGCCGAGGCGCTCGGCGGCGAGATCGACGAGATCGGTGAAACCGGTCATGCCTGAGATCTCCTGAGCCACCGCCCGCGCGGCGCGCTCGTGAATGCCTTCCCCCGTTCGTAGATCGTCTCGCCGCGCAGGATCGTCCTCATGACGGCGCCGCGGAGCTTTCTGCCTTCGTACGGCGTGATCTTGTGCCGATGCTCGAGCGAAGCCGCGTCGATCGCGTGCTCTGCTTCGGCATCCCAGAAGACGAGATCGGCGTCGCAGCCGGCGGCGATCGCGCCCTTCTTGCCCGTGAGTCCGGCGAGGCGCGCGGGCGCCGCGCTCATCCACTCCACGAGATCGCGCACGGTGCGGCCGCGCGCGCGCGCGCCCGTCCACACGGCCGAGAGGCCGATCTGGAGCGAGGAGATCCCGCCCCAGGCCTTCATGAAGTCGCCCGAGCCCGAGCACTTCATCTCCGCCGACGACGGCGAGTGATCGGTCACGACCTGATCGACGAGGCCCTCGCGCAGCGCGTCCCAGAGCTTCTCGCGGTTGTTCGTCTCGCGGATGGGCGGCGCGCACTTGAACGCGGTCGCGCCGTCGGGGATCTCTTCGGACGCGAACGTGAGGTAGTGAGGGCACGTCTCGACCGTGAGCGGCACGCGACTGTCTCTCGCGCGGCGGAACGTCGTCAGCGCGTCCGACGACGAGAGGTGCACGACGTGCGCGCGCGCGCCCGTCTCGCGCGCGAGGCGAAGGACGAGATCGACCGCCGCGTCTTCGGCCGTGCGCGGGCGTGACCGGAGGTACGTCTCGTAGCGCCGCGGATCGAGGCCGAGCGCCGCCTGCTCTCCTTCGGAGAGCGGCTCGGGCAGCTCGGCGTGCACGAACAGCGGCGCGCCGAGCCGCGCGATCTCCTTCATGCCTTCACGGAGCTCGGCCTCGTGCACGTGCGAGAACTCGGAGACGCCGCTCTCGGCGAGGAAGCACTTGTAGGCGATGACGCCCTCGGCGAAGAGCTCGGCGAGCCCCGCGCCGATGCCGGCGTTGCTCGGCACGAGGCCTCCGCAGAGCGCCACGTCGACGCGCGCCTTCTCCTCGAGGGCGCGCACCTTCGCGCGGAGGCCCTCGAGCGTGGTCGTGGGCGGCACGCTGTTGAGCGGCATGTCGACGAGCGTGGTGACGCCGCCGGCCGCGGCGGCGCGCGTCGCCGTTTCGAAGCCCTCCCACTCGGTGCGACCTGGCTCGTTGATGTGGACGTGCGTGTCGACGAGGCCGGGCAGCACGTGGAGATCGCCCGCGTCGATCGTCGGCACGCCGGCGGGCGCGGCCTCGCGATCGGTGACGGCGACGATCGACCCGTCTCGGACATGGATGGCCGCAGGACGCTCGCCGGCGGGCGTAACCACCCGTTTCCCGAGCACGATCAGGTCCGTGGAGCGATCCATTTCGCGCGCTCAGTGTAATGCGATTTTCTCGGTCCGGTCCCGTATACTCTTTGGCTCGCGCGGTCGTTCGTGCACGAGCTGTTCGCGCACTTCCGCGGGCTGACGAAACTTAGCAACGTGTGGCCGCGTCCGGCCGATAGAGGGGGACATGCAGAAGTTCACTTGTGGGGCGCTCGTTTCTTTGTTCTCCGTCGCGATCGCCTGCGGAGCCAACGAGCTCGGCGAGGGACGCGAAGACGCACCGCCGGGGCAACCGGCGAGCCCGGCGGACAACGCGCAAGCTCCGCCCGACCCCGTCGACGGCAAGCCGGTGCCCGGTGTCTACGTCTCGCGCTCGAAAGGCAGCGACGACGGGACCGGCTCGACGGCGCGCCCGCTCCAGACGTTGAAGGCCGCCTTCGCGCTCGCGAAGCAGCAGGGCCTGCGCGTGATCGCGTGCGCCGAGACCTACGAGGGGAGCGTGGAGCTCGTCGACGGCGTCTCGGCGTACGGCTACTACGACTGCAACGTCGAGCCGTGGAAGCGCGGAGGCGCGCGGGCGAAGATCACGTCGACGGGCGCGACGCCGGCGGTCATCGCCAAGGGTCTCACGCTCCCGACGCGCATCGAGGGGTTCGAGATCGTCGCGACCGATCTCGACGGCGAGCCGGCGACCGCGACGTCGGGGACGTCGGTCGCCGTCGACGTGCGCGACTCGCGCGGGCTCGTCTTCGGCGAATCGCTGATCCGCGCGGGCAAGGCGGCGCCGGGGATCGACGGAGAGGCGCCGGCGGTGAACGCGCAGCTGACCCCGGCGGCGGTGGCGGGCACCGCCGCCAAACCGCAGGGCGAGGCGACGTGCGTTCTGAGCATCAATAACTGCGCGACCAAGCTGTGGCCAGGGCCGGCCGGCGGAACGAGTCAATGCGCCGTCGGGCCCGGCGGGGGCGCGGGAGGCGCCGGCGGCGCCGGCACCTGGTACAACGGCAACCAGCCGAACTATTACACCAATCCGCCGGGCACACGAGGGCTCCCTCTGGCCGCCACGACCACGACGGCGGTCGGGGGCGAAGGCGGCCTAGAAGGTACGAATGGCGCGCGTGGCACAGCGGGCGCGGATGGCCAGAACGGCGTGTGGACGCTCGGTCCGGCGGGCTTCGTTCCCGGAAACGGGACTGGCGGATCGAACGGTGGCGCGGGTCAAGGCGGAGGAGGCGGCGGCGGCTCGATGTTCCACCGATGCATCGTTCCGAACGGTGGCCAATGCCCTACGCCCCCCCAAAATGAGCACACGACGTCGGACACCGGCGGCAGCGGCGGCGCCGGCGGATGTCCAGGACTCACAGGTACGCCCGGGACGGGCGGCGGCGCGAGCATCGGCGCGTTCGTGGTGAGCAGCGACATCAGCTTCGAGCGAACGCGCATCGAGACGTCGCTCGGCGGTCGCGCGGGCCGCGGATTCCTCGGCACGCCGGGGACGCCGGGCGGTGCCGGCGGGCCGGCCGCATACTGGGGCGCGAAGGGCGGCAACGGTGGAGACGGCGGCCCAGGCGGCGTGAGCGGACACGGCGCACCGGGGCCGTCGATCGCGCTCGCCCACTCGGGCGCGCCCCCCAAGCTCGTGGACGCGGAGCTCGTGCCGGGATCGGGCGGAGAGGGCTATCCCGAAGAGACCCAGACGAGCGGCGCCGTCGTCAAGGTGCTCCCCGCGGTCGTGGGCGAATCGAAGGCGATGCACGCGTTCTGATTGCAGGCGACGCCGGCGGCGCGGACTGACGATTTTCTCGGTCCGGTCCCCTATACTTGGCCGGATGCTTCCGTCCGAGACCACGCTGAAGTCGGCGGCGCCGACGGCGGGAGCAGGAGAGACGGCGCTCGGCGACGAGGCGGCGACGATCCTCGCGGGCGGAACGTTGGTGGAGCTCAACCCGCCGCGCATGGGGCTCGCCGACGTGCTCTTGCGCGGCTCGCACATCGCGCAGGTGGGCGGGCGCATGCCCGAAGGCGCTCCGCGCGTCGACGTGAGCGGCTGCGTGGTGTCGCCCGCGTTCGCGATCGCGCACACGCACCTCTACATGTCTCTCACGTGCGGGATGCCTCCGCCGCCTTCTCCGCCGCGCACGCTGACCGACAAGCTCGAGTGGGTCTGGTGGGCGCTCGACAAAGCGCTCGACGACGATCTCGTGCACGTCTCCGCGCTCGTCGGCGCCGCGATGGCGGCGAAGGCGGGCGCGGCGAGCATCATCGATCATCACTCTTCGCCGCGCGCGATCGACGGCTCGCTCGATCTCATCGCCTCCGCGATCGACGAGGTCGGGCTCCGCGCGGTGCTCTGCTACGAGACGAGCGATCGCGACGGCAAGGGCCGGCGCGACGGCGGCCTCCGCGAGAACCGACGCTTCCTCGAGCGCGTGCGCAAGGGAGAGACGCCGCACCGCGCGCTCGTCGGCGCGCACGCGATGATGACGCTCGAAGACGACACGCTCGACGCGATGCGCGAGCTCGCCGACAAGTACGCGGTCGGCATGCACATGCACGTCGCCGAGGATCTCACCGATCACCTCGACGCCGAGCGCATCCGCAAGACGCCGCTGCCGAAGCGGCTCGAGCGCCTCGGCATCGCGCGCGAGGGCTCGGTCATCGCGCACGCCGTGCAGCTCGACGCCGAGAGCGCGAGCCGGATGACGGAGGCGGGCGCCTTCTTCGTGACGAACCCGCGCTCGAACATGGCGCACGGCGTCGGCGTCTGCCCGCTCACCGGCAGCAACGTCGCGCTCGGCACCGACGGCATCGACAACGATCTCATCGCGGAGGCGCGCGCGTACTACTTGCGCCACAGCGAGGCGCACGACGGCTTGGCGCGCGAGTCGGGCGTGCGCGTGACGGCGGGGCAGGAGCTCGTCGCGCAGCTCTTCGGCGACGCGCAGCCGCCGCGCATCGTCGCCGGCGCGCGGGCCGATCTCGTGGTGCTCGACTACGCGCCGCTCACGCCGATGACGCCGTCGAACGTCGTCGAGCACCTCGCGCGCGGCTGGAAGAGCGCGCACGTTCGCGACACGATCGTCGGCGGGCGCTTCGTGGTGCGCGATCGAAGGCTCTGCGACATCGACGAGCGTGATCTGGTGCTGCGCGCGCGCGCGGCGGCGAGCCGGCTCTGGGAGAGGATGCAGGGGTACTACTGATGGCGGCGCGAGGACCCGACCTCAAGCCCGGGGCGTTGCTGCCCGGCACGAAGTACCGCGTGGTGAAGCAGCTCGGCGCCGGCGGCATGGGCGTCGTGTATCAGGTGGTGAAGCCGCCGGAGATCCAGGGCGTGCTCAAGCTGATGAGCACGGATCTCGCCGAGCACGAAGAGTTCCGCACGCGCTTCTTCGACGAGGTGCGCGTGCTCGCGCAGCTCGAGCACCCGAACATCGTGCGCGTCTTCGACTACGACTCGCTCACCGACGGCACGCCCTACTACGTGATGGAGCTGCTCCACGGGCGCACGCTGCGCGACGTCATCGCGACGATGGGCACGGTGCCGCCGCGCGTCGCCTTCGAGATCGCGAGGCAGCTCTGCGAGGCGCTGCACTGCGCGCACACGAACGCGATCCCGGTCATCCATCGCGACATCAAGCCGGAGAACATCTTCCTCCACGCGCCGCGCCACGGCGAGCCGGTGGTGAAGCTCATCGACTTCGGCGTCGTCGCGGTCGCCGATCGACAGCACGACGACACCTTCGTCGGCACCTGGAAGTACGCCGCGCCCGAGCAGATCCGCGCCGAGCGCGCGACGCCGGCGACGGACATCTACGCGGTCGGCCTCGTGCTCTACGAGATGCTCTGCGGGATCGGTCCCTTCGAGCACTGCGACAGCGGCGAGCTCGTCTCGCAGGCGCACATGTACGAGAAGCCTCCGCCGGTTTCGAAGTTCGCGCCCTGGGTGCCGCCGTCGATCGTCGCGCTGATCGACGCGTCGCTCGCGAAGAACCCGCGGCAAAGGCCGCGCGACGCGTACGCGTTCGCCGAGCGCCTCTTCGAGCTCGAGTGGGCGAACGACGGCAAGGATCCGCACGACAAGACCTCCGAGGGCCCTCTCTCGCGCGTGCTCAGCACGGTGGGAGGCGCTGGAAAGCCGTCGAGCAAGAACATGGCGGCGGCGCCGGCGAAGGATCGCATCGGCAACGTTCCGTTGATCGGCGTGCCGCCTTCGGCCAAGCACGACGGGCCGACGCTCCGCGGCGTGGGCAACCCGCACGAGCCGACGTCGCCGGGAGAAGAGGCGCTGCTCGCGGGCCTCGCGGCGCGCCTCGATCTCGCGCCGCGGTCCAAGCGAGAGAGAGAGTCGGGTCCGGCGGCGGAGGCCGCGCGCGTCGCCTCTTCGAAGAAGATCGAGGTCTCGAAGAAGATCGAAGCGCCGACGCTCGACGCTCCGCCGAGCGCGCCGCGCATCGAGGCGGCGACCGACGCGGGATCCTTCGCCGATCACACGACGCGCAAGCTCGCGCCGGGCACGTACGACTCCGACACCTTCGCTTCGGCGGAGTCCGACGCGCGACGCGCGGGCATCGCGCCGCGCAGCAAGATCGCGATCCCGATCGCGGTCGCGCTCGTCGCGCTGATCGGCGCGGGCTCGTGGCTGGCGCTCCGCGAGCGCGCGCCGGCCGCGGGCGCGGCGTCGGGCGCAGCGCACCTCGTCGATCGCCGTCCCGAGCCGCCCGCGGAGGTGCCGGCGCCGCCTCCGTCTTCGGCCTCCCCTTCTCCTCTTCTTCTTCCGAGCGCGGAGCCCGCAGCATCCGCCCATGCGCCGGAGCCGACGGCCAAGCCCGCGCGGCCTGGGGCGGCGGCGAAGCCAGGCAAGGTGACGGCTCCCGAGAGGCCGGAAGAACCGCCGAGGCCGGCCGCCCCGGCGAGCCCGCCCGATCCGCCCAAGCCCGCGAAGACCGACGACTCGTTCATCCGCGATCTCGGCGGATCGACGAAGCCCTGACGAAAGCACGCAACTTTTCTCGCGGCCGGGCCGACGGAGAAAAGGATGCGCCACCATGGACTTTCGCGAAGTTCCCCTTTTTCCCCGTTCTTCGGTCGAAAGGGGCGTGACGGCGGAGTAGAATTGCCGAGGGAGGGAAGATGCGAGCTGTTGGTTGCTTGATCTTGTGCGCGATGGTCTCGTGCGGCGGTTTCGGCGCGAGTGACGGCGAGCAGGGAACGCCGGCAGAGAATGCCCAGCCGCCGTCCGCCGTCGACGGCAAGCCGATTCCTGGGATCTACGTCTCCGCGTCGAAAGGCGACGACGGCGGCAGCGGATCGCCGGTGCGTCCGCTCAAGACGCTGAGAGCGGCGTTCGCGCTCGCCAAACAGCAAGGCCTGCGCGTGCTCGCGTGCGCAGAGACGTACGAGGAGAACGTCGAGGTCGTCGATGGTGTCTCGGCGTACGGGTACTTCGACTGCAACGCCGATCCTTGGAAGCAGGTGACCGAACGCCGCGCCAAGGTGAAGGCCCCCGTCAGCCCTGCGCTCGTGGCGCAGGGAATCAAGCTTCCGACGCGCCTCGAAGGCTTCGAGATCATCGCTCCCAACCTCGATGCTGCGCCTGCCGCCGCGCCCGAGCTCGGCACGTCCGTCGCGGCGTCGATTGGCAAGAGCACTGGCCTCGCCTTCGGCCAGATGACCTTCCGCGCGGGCAATGGCGCTCCCGGCGGCCCGGGCAGCCCGCCTGCTGCCAACAACGTGGAGAGCGGTAGCCCCAGGGGATCGGCATCGGTCGCCCAAGTCCAAATGGAGTGCTTGTTGGTGAGCTGTGGCCGGTACAACGGCGCCGCTGGTGGCACGAGCCAGTGCGCCACGGGGCCGAACGGCGGTCCCGGCGGCATGGGTGGCGACGGCATGTGGGCGACACAGTTTCCCTGCACGGAACCCACGGGATTCGTCGTCGCGGGGCGACCGCTCGTGGCGACCGCGACCACGGCGGTGGGCGGTGCGTTCGGGGGTGGCGGCACTGGCAGTCCTGGCGCAAACGGACCAAACGGCGACCGTGGTTTGTGGACGCTCGACCCGGAAACAGGAGCCTTCATCCCGGGTGACGGCGCGACGGGCGCCATCGGCGCTCCTGGCCAGGGCGGAGGCGGCGGACGCGGCTCGAACTGTTGGAGTTCGAACTCCACATGCGCAACGTGCTTCTCCTACGCGCCCTTCAAGACCGCGACGGGTGGCGGGGGCGGGGCCGGTGGCTGCGGCGGCACCCCCGGAACGGGAGGAAAGGGTGGCGGCGCGAGCATCGGTGTCTTGATGATGAGCTCGGACATCATCTTCACGGATACGCTGGTCTACTCGGCGAGGGGCGGCGCCGCCGGGAAGGGTGGCGAGGGACTCGAAGGCCTCGTCGGTGGCCTCGGTGGAGCCGACACGCGTGCGCACCCGCCCCCGGCCGGCCTGCCCGACAGGGGAAGCGGCGCGCCTGGTGGCAACGGGGGAAAGGGCGGAACTGGAGGCTTCGGCGGTCACGGCGCCGCGGGTCCGTCGATCGCGTTTCTCGTCCACGGCAAGCGTCCCGACTCACCGACACAAACGCTCCACCTGCTCGCGGGCAGCGGCGGTGAGGGTCAGCCTGCGATCACCAGGAGCACGCCAACCGGTCCGGCGACGCTGCCGGAGGCTCCTGCCGGCCAATCCATCCCACTCCGCGAATTCTGAGGCGGTGCAGAGACATACGTCAGGCCCGCCGACCGGGGGCCGGCACTCGGCATGGTCCGCCGAGCACGCATTCCGACTCGACCAAAAGGTGCCGGCGCGAGCGGCGGTGAGATACCCTTCGGGTCCGTCGTTTTCCAGGCAACTTTCCCATGCCGAAGGCCGAAGGAGATCCGCGACACGTCGAACGAGCGGGCTCGGCCCCGGAGGACCAAAAAGTGAACGTCGGCGCGACGACCCCTGACGACATTCCGCCGGTGCACGTGCTCGAGGCCGCGCAGCGGCAAGAGCGCGTAGAGACCGAGGATTTGCTGGCCGGCTTCGATCGTCCGGGCCGCGAGCCGAAGCTTCCTTCGAACGAGCGCGACTTCGTCGACTACTACGCGCGCAAGAAGGACAAAGACGGGCGCGCGGCGGGCGCCTCGCCGGCGCCTTCGGCCTCGCCCGAGAAGACGGCGCCGAGAGCGCGGTCGCAGCGAGACGTCGCGACGGTGGTCATCGCTCGCAAGAGCGGCGCGCCGCCTTTGGCGGTGTGGGGCGGCGCTGCGGCGTTCATGTTGCTCATCGGAGGCGCCGTCGCGTACGTGGCGACGAGCGACGGGCGCAACTCGCCGGCGCCTTCGGGCCCGAGCGCGGCGACGACGATCTCCGCGGCGACGGCGACCGTTCCGGCGAGCCGGATCGCGGAGATCCCTCCGCCTCCACCGGCGACCGAGACGGCGCCGATCGTCGTGAGCGCGCCGGCGGCTCCCTCGCCGGTGACGTCGACGCCGAGCGAGCCGCCGAAGCGTCGCGAGCCGCGCGGCGCCTCTTCGACTTCGCCGTCGTCTACGCCGGCGCACGTGACGCCGATCGAGCCGTCCAAGCCTCCGCCGCGCGACGACTTCATCCGCGACTTCTGATTCGTTAACTTCGAGGAACGATGCGACGACACCTGATCTTCGCTTGCATGATGAGCCTCGCGACGCCGATCGCGCTCGAGGGCACCGCCCGCGCCAACGACGCCGCGGTCGCGGAGGCGCAAGCGCGCTTCCAGGAGGGCCTCGATCTCGCAGACGCGGGCAAGCACGAAGCCGCGCGCCTCAAGTTCCAGCAGGCCGTCGCGGTCTTCAAGGCGCCGGCGGTCCTCTACAACCTCGCGCGCTCCGAGCAGCTCACGGGCCACGACCTCGAGGCGCTCGAGCACTATCGTCAGTTCCTGAAGGCGGCCGCGACGGATCCGAAGATCACCGACGCCATGCGGGAGAAGGCGAAGCAAAACGCCGCCGAGGTCTCGAAGAAGGTCGGCCAGATCGACATCGAGGTCCCGTCGGCGGCCAAGGTGTCGATCGACGGGCGCCCGCTCGAGGAGACGCCGCGCGAGCCCGTGCCCGTCGCGCCCGGCTCACACAAGATCGAAGCCAGCCTCGACGGCCGCGTGCGCAGCGTCGTCGTCGAATGCTCCGCAGGCGCCGTCACCAAAGCCAAGCTCGACTTCGACAGCGGCCCGATCGTCGAGCCGCCGCCTGGCGAGTCTTCACGAGGTTGGTCGACGGGCCGCATCGTGACCGTGAGCGCGCTCTCGGTCGGCGC
>JAHBWD010000036.1 GCA_019637175.1 Labilithrix sp.
ACGCGCTCGACGATGTCGGCGGGCTCCGGCAGGTCGGTCGCGAGCTTCGCGAGCCAGAGGAGCGTCTCGTTGAACTTGAGGTGGTTCGGCTTGTCGGCGATCTCGGAGAAGATGCCGTACGCGCCTTGGTAGAACTTGAGGCGGTAGAGCGAGATCGCGAGGTGATACTGCGCGAGCTGCTTGTTGCCTTCGTCGTCGCCCGTCTCTCCCTTGTAGACGCGGTAGAGCGCGAGCGCGGCGTCGCCCCACTTCTCGCCGTCGAAGAGACGCTTCGCCTGCGCGGCCTGCTCCGTCATCTGACCGGCGACGGCGGGCGGCCCGCTCGCGGCCGGCGCGGCCGTCGGCGTCGACGCAGGCGCCGCGGGCTCGTCGAGCTCGATCGACTCCGTGCCGTGGCCCGGTGCAGGCTTGCCTGCGGGCTTTCCGGCGGGCTTCGCTGCAGGCGGCTTCGGCTTCGGCTTCTGCGCATGCGCGGGCGTGCTCGCGAGCGAGAGCGACAGCATCGTGGTGCCCGTCGCGATGAGCAGCCTGCGCAACAAGGAGCCTTCAGCCAACAAGCGGTGACGCATCGGAGATCCTCGCGCTTCGTGGAGGTGGAGAGTGCGCGCGCCGATTTCGATCGGCGCGTTCGTCGTCGACGCCTGGCGTCGAAAAGCGCAACGTTTTTGAGAAGATAAAACCTGTAAAGCCGCGGAATGTTACGGAGGCTGATTCGCGTTTGTCAATGGCCGATTTCAGGGCGAATCGTGTGTGAGCCGGCGAGGGGACGCACACGTCCTCGTGACGCCAATGGACCCACGGCCACTTCTTCTCTTTGGATGGCTCGCGACGGGTCTCGGGCAGCGCTGGGACCGAGCGTCGCGGGACGCGTTGGAGACGACGACGGTTCGGGTCGCGAACGGCCATCGAGAAGACATGCTTGACGCTCCGCGCTCCCAACAAGTACCGTCCCCGCCCACGATGACGCGTGCGATTCTCACTGCTTTGCTCCTCGGCGCGGGCCTGATCGCCGCGGTCACTCCGGGCTGCGCCGACGAAGGCGTCGGCGATCCGTGCACCCCGGAGCAAGAGTACAACGCCGACTTCATCGGGTTCGACGAGAAGGAAGTCAACGTCGAGTCGAAGAGCTTCCAGTGCCGCACGCGCATCTGCCTCGTGAATCACTTCCGCGGCCGCGCGTCGTGTCCGTACGGGCAGTCGGCCGAAGGGAACGCGCCCGCGGGCGCGAAGGCAGGCTGCCTCATCCCCGGCACGTCGCAGGCCGTCACCGGCCTCACGGATCCGAACAAGCCCGACAGCTTCCGCGATCAGCGCAAGAAGGCGGCCGTGCCCGCGCAGTGCGTCGATCGCAACGCCGACAAGGCGGTCTACTGCTCGTGCCGCTGCGCCGACATCAACGGCCAGAAGCCGAGCGATCAGGTCTTCTGCGACTGCCCCGACGGCTTCGTCTGCGAGCAGCTCGTCACGTCGATCGGCCAGGGCAACGAGGGCCTCACCGGCTCGTACTGCATCAAGGTCGGCACGTCGTTCAACAAAGACTCGGCGTGCAACCAGGGCGACTGCGATCCCGTCGCCCGCAAGTGCGACTGAGCTAGCGGGTCCGAGCGCGCGACGATTTCGCGCAACGGATCGAGACGCGCGGCCGATGGGGCGGCGTGGGAAGACCGGCGCCGTTCGAACGCGGTCGCGAGGCCGAGGCGATCGCCGCCGAGCGGCTGCGCGCGAACGGCTTCCGCGTGCTCTGGCAGAACCTGCGGATCGGGATGCTCGAGATCGATCTGGTCGCGAAGAAGCGCGATCTCGTCTTGGTCGTCGAGGTGCGCGCGCGCGGTCCGGGCGCGTTCGAGAAGCCGCTCGCGAGCGTCACGTGGAGCAAGCGCCGCATGCTCTTGCGCGCCACGCGCGCGCTCTGGAAGGGTCGCCTCTCGCGATGGCCCGACGTCGCGCGCGTCCGCATCGACGTCGCCGCGGTGAGCTGGGACGAAGAGGGCTGCGCTCGGGTCGAGTGGATCGCGGGCGCGATCACCGAAGACGAAGGCTGAGGCGTCGAACGATCAGCGCGTCGGCACGGGCGACGGCGTGAGGCCCTTCGGCTTGATCGTGTCGTCGGGGGTGCCGCCGACGACGGGCTTCGGCTTGATGCTGTCGTCGGGGATGCCGCCGAGCGCCGGCTTCGGCGCCGGCTTGATGCTGTCGTCGCTGCCGCCGGCCTTCCCTTGCGGCAGCGGCTGAGGGCTGACGCCCTTCACCGCCGGGACCACCGGCCTGACCGAGTCGTCCTTGCTTCCGGGGCGGCCGACGGGCGCGCCCGGCGCGCCCTTCAGCTCGTTGGTGAACGCGCCGCTCGTGTCGGCGCGCGAGCAGCCGAACGCGAAGGAGGAGAGGATCACGAGGCCCACGAACCAGCTCTTCATCGTCATCGAGCCTCCAACCTGTCCATCGCCCGCCGCGACCGCCCGTCGCCCCAACGTGTGTCACCCGATCGAGCGACGGCTCGCCCGAGCCGCTCAGAGCTCGAGGGCCGCCTTCATCTCGTCGCGCACGTGGCGGATCTTCGAGATCGCCTCGTCGCTCGCGCCCGAGGCCTTCGCCTCTTCCATCGCCGCCTCGAGCTCCTTCACCTCGTTGCGCTGGCGATCCTTCAGCTTCTCGACCATCGCCTCGAACACGAGGAAGAAGTCTTGGAGCTCGTCGCCCTTGCGGAGCCGGCCCTGGAAATTGAGCTTGCCGTCGCCGACCTGCTTGAGGAGCAGCTTCATCTTGTAGATGGGCCCGACGACCTTGTGCGTGAAGTAGATGCCGAGGATGCCGATGAGCACGACGAGCAGCGCGAGGCCCGCGACGAGCGACGTGAGCATCGTGTTCTGCTGCTTGATCGTCGCCTGCTGCTGCGAGAGGAGAAACTTGTGCTTCTCCTCGAGCTGCGCGTCGAGGTCGGCCGCGCCCTTGTTGAACGTGTCGGCGAGATCGGGAGCGTCGGCGTACTCCTTCTTGATCTGCATCTTCACGAGGTCGCTGTTCTTCTGGCTCTCCTTGATCAGCTCCTCGCCCTGGCCGATCACCTTCTGCGTCTGCGCGGTGACCTCGCTGCTCGTCCGATAGAGGAAGACGCCCATGATCGCGCTGATGACCAGCGCGACGGCGATGATCATCCCCGTCCACTTGAGCTGGAAGCGCGTGTCGAGCAGGTAGTTCTTGAGACTCCGCTTGTACTTCACGGGCTTCGCGGTCGGTGCAGGCTGTGCGGACGTCGTCATGAAGCTCCTCGACTAAAGGAACGCGCTCGCGTTCTGGGCGAACTGCTCGCTCGCGAGCCCCGCCGCCAGGTCCAACATCTGGTCTTCGGACGACTTGTCGTCGCGCGAGACCCCCTCCTTCGTCAGCGTCTTGTCGACGTTGCCGAGCAGTGATTTTCCCGGGTACGTGAAGACGCCGATCTTCACCTTCACGCGAAGGTTGCCGTTCGAGTAGTCGAACTTGTCGACGGCGATCGCGAGGTAGAAGCCGTTCATCTTCCGCTTCTTCATCACGTCGCGCGCGCCGTCGGCCGTCTCGGTCGCGGGGGCGATCTGGATCGTGCCCGCGCTCTCGAGCTTCGCCTTGATCGCGCGGCGCACGACCGTCTCGATGTCCGACTGGCCGCGCCCGGTCGAGTTCGCGATGGTCGAGAGCGCGATGTAATACTTCGCGCTCGGGTTCTCCTTGATCTTGTCTTCCGCGCCGCCGCCGCCGCCGCCGCCCCCGCTGCCGAGCGCCTCGATCGCGCGCGTGATGGCGACCTGGACGTTCTTGTCGCTCTCGCGGCTCTCTCGCGCGCGGAGGCAGTCGAGCGCCTTCGGACGCGCGAGGCGCTTGAAGGCGACCGCGGCGGCCTGACGGACGACCTCGCTCGAATCGGAGAGCGCGCCGCAGAGCGGATCGACCGCGCCGTCGTCGTTCACCGCGCCGAGCGCGAGCGCCGCGTTCGTGCGGACACGGAAGTCGTCGGACTTGAGCTTGTCGGCGAGGAACTTCACGCGCTCGGCGTCCGCGAACGCGGTGTGCGGCGCGAGCAGGGCGAGCGCACCGAACAACCAGGCGCAGGCCTTTGCCTTGTGCCGGGCGCTGGGCCGAAAACCCCTCATCGCCATTCGAAACGTACCATGCATTGTCAGGGCTCCCGCACTCCCTTTTCGCTAGCCTTCGGAGGGGTGCTCGACGCGATGGGATCGACGAACGTACGGCGCCAAAGCTTCATCGTCTGGCTCGTGTGGGCGCTGCCCTTAGTTTTCGTCTGCTCGACTCGCATCGACGCCGCGCACGCGCAGGGACTCAAGGTGCGCGTCCGGGGCAGCGCGAAGATCGTGGCGCACGCCTCGCGCGAGACGCCGCGCGACAACGCCGCCCCCGACGGCCGCCTCGATCTCGTCCTCTCGGGCTCGCTCGCCGACGACGCCGGCCAACCGCTCGGCGGGGAGAAGGTCGCGATCGGGGTGACCCGCGAGAGCGACCCTCGCGATCCCAGCGTCATCGAGGCGCTTCGCGCGCCCAGGTCGTGCGACAGAGGCGCCGATCGGCCGCAAGCTGCCTACGCGGTGACCGTCACCGGCCCACCCGACGCGCCGGAGGTCCTCGCGGTGACCGACGAAGCCGGGCGCTTCTGCTTTCGCATCAAGCTCGTCCCCGATCGCCATCGAGCTCATCTGTCGTGGCGAGGCACGCAGCTCGTCGACGCCGCCGACGCCGATCTGTCGTTCGATCTCTCGCGGCAGACGCTCATGCTCCGCTTCGATCCGACGCCGCGGGTCGTCGCGCTCGACACGCCGAAGCTCTCTTTCGAGGCGGCGGCGCTCGTCGAAGACGACGGCACGACCCACGTGAAGCGCGGCTTGTCGCTCGCGCTCACGCGCGAGCCCGCGGCCGACGGCAAGCTCGACGAGCTCGCCCGCGCCGAGACCGACGCATCCGGTCGCGCGCGCTTCAACGTCGACGCGACGCGCCTCGGGCCGCCCGGTCGCGGAGAGCTGCGCGTCTCCTTCGCCGGCGATCGCGAGACCGCGTTCGCGACGCACGTCGCCGAGATCGAGCGGCGCGTGAAGGTCACGCTGCGCGTGCCCGCGGCGGAGAGAGGCGAGCTCGTCGCCGCGGTCCCCGAGGAGGGGATCCCGATCGTCGTCGACGTCGCGTCGACGCTGGGCCCCGTCTCCGAAGGAGGCGTCGAGGCGCGCATCGGCGAGCTGGTCGTCGGCGCCGCGCCCGTCGAGCGCGGGATCGCGCGGCTCACGCTCACGTTCACCTCGCCGGGCAACGAGGCGCCGGTTCGCCTCCGCTACGTGCCGAGCTCGCCCTGGTACGAGCCGCTCGGAGAGCCGACGATCAAGGTCCCCATCCGCGGCCCCGGGCTCCTTTCGAAGGCGCCGATCCTCGCCGCCGGGCTCGCGGTGCTCGCCTTCTTCTTGATCGGGCGCGTCGCCTCGCGCACCAACAAGCCCGAGCCCGCGCCCGAGCCCGAGGCGGTCGCGGCGCGCATGGGCAAGCCGCGCCTCGACGTCGTGCGGCCCGCCGCGAAGGGAGAGACGGGCTGGCGCGGGCGCATCATCGACGCGCACGAGGGCACGCCGATCGCGGGTGCGCGCGTCTGGATCGAGCGGGGCAGCTTCGAGGGTCGCGCGATCCTCGCGAGCGTGGCCACGGGCCCACGCGGAGAGTTCGCGCTGCCGGACATCGGCAAGGTCGTCGGCGACGAGCAGATCGCGGTCGAGGCCGCGCTGCACTCGCGCCTCGCGCAACCGCTGCCGCCGGCGGGCGAGCTCTCGATCGCGCTCGTGCTGCGGAGGCGCGCGCTGCTCGCGCGGCTCGTCTCGTGGGCCAAGCGTCGGGGCAAGCCCTTCGACGTTCGGCCCGAGCCGACGCCCGGCCACGTCCGCCGCGCGGCGGGCGACGACTTCCAGACCGCGCGCTGGGCCGACGCCATCGAAAAGGCCGTGTTCTCCGGCGGCGAGGTCGACGCGCGAACGGAGGGCGAGATCGAGCGGATGGCCCCCTCCCCCGCCAACCAAGCGAACCAAGACGCCGGCCCCAAGCCCGAGTGAACGCCCCGTGAAGCCGGGTTGCCGTTGACGGGCTCCGGGGCCCCTCCTTATAACGACTGGCCTCCATGGATAACCTCCCGATCGTCCTCGGCGTCATCGCGGTCGTGGCGGTGCTGGTCTACCTCCTCTTTTTCCGGAAGAAGGCTCTTCCGGAGGAGAGCGCGGCCGCTCCGACCACGCGCGCCAAGCCGGCCGAGGCGCCCAAGCCGGCCAAGGAGCCTTCCGTCGCGAAGGAGCCCTCGAAACCGGGCAAGCCGGCCGTGCCCGAGGCCCTGCCGTCGACCGACGTGCTGCCGGACGAGTCCGTCAGCCTGCCCGCCACCGTCGAGACGGCCGCGCCTTCGGCGCCCGTCGTCTCGAAGAAAGACGTGGCCGGGCTCCGCAAGGGCCTCGCGGCGACCCGCGGCGGGTTCATGGCGCGGCTCAAGGCGCTCTTCACGGGCAAGAAGGAGATCGACCCGGCCATTCTCGAGCAGATGGAGGAGGTCATGCTCACGAGCGACGTCGGCGTGAAGACGACGCAGGCGATCCTCGAGCGCCTCCGCGATCAGCTCGAGAAGAAGGAGCTCGCCGACGCCGACGCGGTCTGGGCCGCGCTCCGCGCCGAGGCGACGCGCATCCTCGATCTCGGCGGGCCGCGATCGAACCGCGACTTCAAGGCCAAGCCCACCGTGGTGCTCATGGTCGGAGTCAACGGCGTGGGCAAGACGACGACGATCGGCAAGCTTGCCACCAAGTGGAACGGCGACGGCAAGAAGGTCGTCCTCGCCGCCGGCGACACGTTCCGCGCGGCCGCCGTCCAGCAGCTCGAGGTGTGGGGCAAGCGCGTCGGCGCCGAGGTGGTCAAGGGCAAGGAGGGGGCCGATCCCGGCGCCGTCGCGTTCGAGGCCACGAAGAAGGCGACCGAGGCGGGAGCCGACGTGCTGCTCGTCGACACGGCGGGCCGCCTCCACACGAAGGTCAACTTGATGGACGAGATCAAGAAGGTGAAGCGCACGATCACGAAGGCGATGGAGGGCGCTCCTCACGAGACGCTGCTCGTCGTCGACGCGACCACCGGTCAGAACGCGCTCACGCAGGCGGCCCTCTTCAAGGAGGCCCTCGAGCTGACGGGGATCATCCTCACGAAGCTCGACGGCACCGCGAAGGGCGGCGTCGTGCTCGGCGTGTGCGACGAGCTCAAGGTCCCGGTGCGCTACATCGGCCTCGGCGAGCGCGCGGAAGATCTCCGCGAGTTCGTCGCGGCCGACTTCGTCGAGGCGCTGTTCGGCAGAGACGACGACGAAGCCGCCGCCGCGTGAGCGGCGATGCGTGCATGATGCAATTAGTCAAGTGTAATCCGCAATCACGTGCCGATCGTCGATTGACCAGGGCACGAGCCGCGGAGACCCTCTTTGAGATTGCTCAGCTAAGAAGAACAATGATATCGTCCTGCGCGGTTTTGGTGTTGGCCGGATTCCCCAATTTTTCTCAAGCGTTAGGCACCCTCGTGCACGTCGAAGCGGAAGGGGTTTCTCGATGAAGCAGGCTCGATGCTGGCTCCTTTTGGCGGCAGCTCTGTTGCTGTTGCCACAGGCGGCCTCGGCGCAGCCGAAGAAGCCGGGAGGCGCAAAGCCCCCGCCGACAGCGCCCACGGCGCCGGCGGCCGATGGTGACATCGAGCTCGACGAGCCGACGAAGCCGCCGGAGCCCCCGCCAGGGGATCAGGGCGGCGTGCCGCCCGCGGGCGGAGGCGGCGGCATTTGCGAGATCGATCCGTCGGCCTGCCCCAAGCAGGGCGACATCGCCAAGCTCGCCAACAAGAACGTCCGCGCAGACGTCTACGCAGTGCAGCAGATCTACGCGCTGCGACGCGGCCGCTTCGAGCTGATGCCCTACTGGAGCTTCAGCCTCAACGACCAGTTCGTGACCCACCCGGGCCCCGGCATCGGGGTCAACTACTACCTCACGAACGTCCTCGCGATCGGCCTGAGCGGCACCTTCCACCAGCCGTTCAACGGCGACTCGGAGTTCAACTTCGAGAACCGCCGCGCGACGCGCCTCGCCGTTCCGCTCAACGAGTACCAGGCCGCCGGCACGGTGAACTTCACCTACGTGCCGATGTACGGAAAATTCTCCGGCTTCAACCAGTTCATCTTCCACTACGACGGCTACATCGTCGGCGGCGTCGGCGCCCTGCGCACGCGCCCGATCGCGGTCATCGATCCCGACAACCGCAAGTTCGACTACGACTGGCGCCTCGCCTTCTCCGTCGGCATCGGCCTCCGCGTCTTCTTCAATCGGTGGTTTGCGGTCACGGGCGAGATTCGTGACTACATCTACATCGAGCAGCTCGAGAACACGAACGTCGCTGCGACGCAGGTGGAGCAACGCAATCCCAACACCTGGTTCGGCGACAAGCCGCTCACCAACAACGTTCAAGCCCAGCTCGGCATCAGCATCTTCCTGCCGTTCAGCTGGGAGTATCGGTTGCCGAAATGATGCGCTCCTCATCGAGGCCGACCGCCATGAAGAAGCTCCTCGCCGCAGCAGCGACAATCCTGGGGATCGCGACGCTCGCGCCGCAAGAAGCGGCCGCGCAGGAGATCCAGCTGACGGGTCCGCTCGCCGGCGCTCCGTCGGTGCGCAAGATGCGCCTCTATCGTCAGGGGCGCTTCGAGATCGCGCCGGGCGTCGCGTACACGCTCCTCTCGGAGTACGAGCGCACGCTCTTCGTCAACGCGCGCCTTCAATACAACATCTTCGACTGGCTCGGCGTCGGGCTCTTCGGAGGCTACGGCGTCGCCAGCGTCTCGACCGACCTCACCGACCAGATCGACGCGAACGCCCCGCGCAACTCGCGCACCGCGGCGAACGTGCCGGGCGGCGCGCCGGGCCGCGGTCTGTTCAACGAGCAGACGGGCAAGATGACGTACCTCATCAACCCGCAGGTCACGTTCAGCCCGTTCCGCGGCAAGCTCGCCATCTTCCAGAAGCTCTTCGTCGACACGGACCTCTACTTCCACGGCGGCGTGGCGGTCGTCGGCGTGAAGGAGCGCGTCGACTGCGGCGACACGAACATCCCCGGCCAGCCGCTCTGCACCGCGCCCGCGTCGTTCACGCAGGGCTCGCGCACCGCGATCGCGCCGTCGTTCGGTCTCGGCCTCACGCTCTACACCTCCGGGCTCGTGAGCGTGAACCTCGAGTACCGCGCGTTCCCGTTCTCGTGGAACCGCGGCGGCTTCGACTCGCGCGGCGGCCCGCCGGACGCGTCGTTCCCCGACAACAAGATCAACAGCGAAGACCGGACCTTCAAGTTCAACCAGATGGTCGGCCTCAACATCGGCTTCTCGCTGCCGGCGAAGCCGACGATCAGCGACTGATCCGAACCGAAGGTTCGTTCCGCGAATCTTCGGCTCGCCAGGCGCAGGCGGCGACGCGTTCGCACGCTGACGAACGCGCGCACTTGCGCCAGCGCTGGCAGCCACGCGTCGGCGTATGCTCGCTGACGAGCGCGCACTTGCGCCAGCGCGGCCGGCAACGCGTTGGCTCGCACACGAACGTGCACTCGCGCCAGCGTCGCCAGTGCAGGCGGCGACGCGTTGGCTCGCTCACGAGCGCGCACTTGCGCCAGCGCGTTGGCTCGCTCACGAGCGCGCACTTGCGCCAGCGCGGCCGGCAACGCGTTGGCTCGCACACGAACGTGCACTTCCGCCAGCGTCGCCAGCACAGGCGGCGACACGTTGGCTCGCTGACGAACGACGCCGACGGTCAGCGTGCGGACGATCCTCGTTCGCCGGCTGACGGAGACGTGAGACGTCAGCACGCCGACGGAGACGGTCACGCGCCGACAGGCGGCACGCCGACGGAGGCGATCACGCGCCGACGAGCGGCACGACGACGGAGACGGTCGCACGCCGACGGTCGCCGCGCTGACGGTCGCCACGCCGACGGTCGCCGCGCTGACGGTCGCCGCGCTGACGGTCGCACGCTGACGGTCGCCGCGCTGACGGTCGCCTCGCTGACGGTCGCCGCGCTGACGGTCGCCACGCCGACGGTCGCACGCCGACGATCGGCTCGCTGACGCGTCGCCTCGCCGACGGTCGCCTCGCCGACGGTCGCCACGCCGACGGTCGCCACGCCGACGGTCGCACGCCGACGATCGGCTCGCTGACGCGTCGCCGCGCTGACGGTCGGCTCGCTGACGCCGACGGTCGCCACGCAAGCGTCGCCAGGTCGACGGAGACTTCGCACGCCGACAATCGGCGACGGCGGAAGGTCAGCTGCCCTTCTTTTTCACGATGCCCGAGCCGTCGACCGAGTAGTCGTACGGCAAGAGCTTGCGGACGGCGTCGCGCTGATCTTCGGGGATTTCCCAGCCGAGGGAGCTGAAGCCCTCGGCGATCTTGATCTTCACGCGCATGCTCTCCTCCTCGAGGAAGGCGTCGAGGAGCGGACCGATCGCTTCGGGATCCTTCTGCGCGAGCGTGGCGGCCACGGCGTTGTGGCGCGCCTGCTCGTTCGCGTCTTGAAGGAAGGGCTCGACCGCGGCGCGGATCTTCGGGCTCTCGTACTCCTCGAGCGAGGCGAGGATCTGGAGCTTGGGGTCGATGAACTTCGCGTACTCGGTGTCCCACTTCGAGAGCCAGGCGAGCAGCTCGTCGACGAGCTCTTCTTCCGTGAGGATCTCCTTCAGGATCTTCGTCGGCCAGCCGAGGCTCTCGGCCTTGCCCGCGAACGCGCGGACGGGCTCGATCGCCTCGCGCCCGGCGGAGACGATGCCCTCGAAGACCGCCTCCTTCTCCTCTTGATCGGTGATCGACGGATCGGTCGCGAAGGTGAAGCGCCGCATCAGCGCCTCGACACCCTCGGCCGACTTCAGCTTGCACAGCTCGGCGATGGCCTCTTGCCGATCGTAGGCCTGCGCACGCTTGCTCGCGGCCGCCTCGGCCCACTTTGCGGCGGGGTTGGCCTTCTTCTCGCCGCCGTCCTTGGCCTTCTGGCCCTTGCTTTTGAAAAGATCGAAAAGACCCATCGACTCCTCGGTCTAGCGAGAATTGCGCCCGCGGGTCACAGCGGAACGGCGAGCAGGACGACTTCGCGACCGTTCGACTGCACGTGGTAGCGGACGGGACGGCCGTGTTTGCTCGTCGCGTCTTGCTCCATGCCCTGGATGCGGCTCTTGAAGGCCGCGTCGGTGATGTGGTCGACCTGCTCGCCGAGCGCCTTCTTCGCGTTGATGTACTCGCGGTAGAGCCGCGCGTAGTAGGCCTCGGCCGGCTCGGCCGCGAGCTTGCTCGCGTCGACGTCGGCGCTCTGGGCGGCGTGACCTCCGCTCTTGTCGACCGAGAGCGCCTCGCCGAAGTTCGCCGCCGTCGGCGCTTTGGAGACGCGGCCTTCGTCGTCGGTGTTGTCTTCCTCGACGCCCATCAGCTGGTTCAAGAGCTGATCGATGCGAAACGCGAGGCCGCCGAGCTCGGCGTGATCGAGCTCGAAGCGCTTGTCGGTCTGGCCGTTGAGGATCATCAAGAGGCCCTCTTCGAGCGCAGCAATCGGTCGGGAGATGTAATTCCCGAGGAACCAGCCGCCCGCGAAGACGAGGATCAAGCCGAGCGCCATCGCGCCGAGGATCGAGAGCGGAATGGCGCCCGCGCCGGGCAGCAGCGACGGCGGCGCCGCCGCGACGACCGCAGTTCGCTGCCCGTCGCCGAAGCCCGCGAGGGGCGCGACGGCGAAGATGATCTCGCCGGAGCCGCTCGCGGTGTAGTTGCCCGTCGTCAGCGCCGCCTTCACGTCGGCCGCGCCGGCCTGGACGGCGGCCTTCACGTCATCGCCCGCGTTCGACGTGTTCGCGACCGTGTCGCCCGCCGCATTGACGAGGAGGACGCCGCGGCCCGTCGTCGCGTCGCCGACGCGGGCGAGCGCGTCGTTGATCGCCACGCCGAGGACCAACATGCCCGCCGCGCGCCCGCTCTCCTCGCGGACCGGCGCGTACGACGCGATGTACTGATCCGAGCGCCCCTTCTCGGCCCAGACGTCGGAGCCGGGGTGGGCCTTGGCGATCGCTTCTTTGAACGGCGGATACGCGCCCGCGACGTCGTCGCCGCGATTGAGGTCGGAGCCGTTTCGCCCGACGATCTTCCCCGCGTTGTCGACCACGGCGACGATGGTGGGCTTCGCGCCGAGGGCGCTCGCGGCGGCGCTCGCGATCTGATCGGCGAGCTGGCGGGCGGCGTCGCCGCGCGCCTCGGGCGTCGCCTTCGAGAGCGCGGAGCGGGTCGCCGGCTCGGCGGCCTTCGTCGCGAGCCACCGTTCGGCGCGCAGGCCGTCGAGCTGGAGCTGCGCGGCCGCTCCCGCGACGTCGCGCCGGGCGCTCCGCTTCAACTGATCGGTGCTGCTGATCTCGGCCGCGAGCTGCGTGCGGACGATCGCGAAGGCGAGCAGACCGACGATGAGCACGATCACGGCGTTGACGGCGATGATCTTGTTTCGCATTCCGCCCTCGGAACCCTTCTGGGAAAGTCCCGGAAGACGCTATCATCCGCAGCTCCGCCGCGGCAACCATGACCGACGCCGTCCTCCTCTCGGACCCCAGGTTTTTTCGCCACCGACCTCCGGGCATTTCCGGTGGGTATCACCCCGAGCGGCCGGAGCGGCTCGAGGCGGCCCGCGCGGCGATCGAACGGTCCGAGCTCTCGTTCGCCCCGGTCGAGCCTCGGCCGGCCACCGACGAGGAGCTCGAGCGCGTCCACGACCCGCGCTTCATCGCGCGGCTCCGCGATCTCGCAGGAACCGAGGGCTACATCGACGCGGACACCTACGTCGGCGCGGAGAGCATCGCGATCGCCGAGCTCGCCGCCGGCGGAACGGTGGCGCTGGTCGACGCGATCCTCGACGGACCTCATCGGCGCGGCGTCGCGCTCGTTCGCCCGCCGGGTCATCACGCGAAGCCCGACCACGCGATGGGCTTTTGTTTGCTCAACAACGTCGCGATCGCCGCCGCGCACGCGCGCGCGCGCGGGCTCTCACGCGTGGCGATCGTCGACTGGGACGTCCACCACGGCAACGGCACGCAAGACGCGTTCGTCGACGATCCGAGCGTGCTCTACGTCTCGACGCACCAGTTCCCGTTCTATCCGGGCACCGGCGCGGTGATGGAGACGGGCGAGGGCGAAGGCAAGGGCTACACGGTCAACTTGCCGCTCACCGCCGGCGGCGGCGACGGCGTCTATCGCGCCGCGTTCGAGCGCGTGATCCTCCCGGTGCTCGACGAGTACGCGCCCGAGCTCGTCCTCGTGAGCGCGGGGTTCGACGCCTCGGCGCGCGATCCGCTCGCCGAGATGACGCTCTCGGCCGACGCCTTCGGCTGGATGGCGAAGGCGCTTCGACAGGTCGCCGACAAGAGCGCGGAGGGGCGCATCGCGCTCGTCCTCGAGGGCGGCTACGACCTCGTGGCCCTCGAGTCGGGCCTGCTCGCGGCGACGCGCGGGATCATCGAAGGGACCGCCACCGACATCGCGCGTGAGCCCGACTCCGACGACGTCGCCCGCGCCGGCAAGGTCGCCCGCGCCGCGTGGCGCTCCGTCGACTGACCCACGACGGACCGACCACACGGACGCCGAAAACGGAGGCACGCGAAATGCTTGAGGTACCCTCGCGGTGCCTACGTTTCGCTACATTTTCCCACTGTTGGGCGTGCTGGCCCTGGCTCCCGGGTGCAGCGCTGATCCAGGGTCGCTGACCGGGGGCGCCAATCCGTACGCTGGCGATCCCGGCGGAGGCGCCGCCGACGACGACGACGACGGACCCATCGGTCTGCCCGAGCCGCCGCCTTCGCGCGACAACACGTTCGGCGACAAGACGCTCTATCGCGCGCGCCTCTGGATCGACGCGAAGATGCCGTATTGCGGAGGGCCGAACGGAGGCAAGGATCTCATCTGCGGCGGGACGTGCGAGCGCACGGGCCGCGCGAAGAAGGCCGAGTGGGACGACTACCGGACCGATTGCTCCGGCTTCGTCTCGTGGGCATGGGAGCTTCCGCCTCCCGGACGCACGACGCGGACGCTCGCGCCGACGGACACGTCGGTGAGCGCCGTCATCACGATCGCCGATCTGTTGCCCGGCGACGCGCTCAACGGCGGCGGGCACGCGATGATCTTCGGCGGGTGGGCCGACGCGGAGAGCACCGCGATCGGCACCGAGAGGACGGCGCTCATCCTCCAAGAGTCGCGCTGCGGCACGACGGCGCACGAAAAGACGATGGAATTCAAGATCGCCGACGCGACGACGCTCCAGGTGATCGCCGACGGCCGTAAGTTCCGCGCGATTCGCTTCAAGGCGAAGTGATCGTTTGACGGCTCCGCGACCGCGCGCGACCATCGCTCGGTTTTCGTGGAGGACGCTTCCCCCACTGGAGGGCTGTTCCCGGTGCTCGCTGCGGATCTCGCAGACGACGCCGCGCGCGACTTCCTCATGGGGATCGCCCTCGCGGGCGGCAAGGTGCACCTGCCGCTGATCGTCGCGCCGGCGAACAACGAGACGCACGTCCTCGAGATCTACACGCCGGGATCCGTCGAGCCGCTCGTCCTCTTCGCCGAGCCGCTGGGCGCGCCCACCGTCGTCGGTTTTCCGCTGCGCATCCGGCCCTTCGATCCGAAGGCGAAGCCCGAAGCGCGCCTCGCGCGCGCCGCCCGCGAAGCGCCGGAAGCGAAGCCCGCGTCATCGGCGTCATCGGCGTCATCGGCGTCGGCGGCCGCGCCGCTTCGCGCGCGGAGCATCCGCGAGCACAAGCTCTCGAAACGCCACACGCAGGATCTCGACGGCGTCGCCGGCGTCGCCGTGCCGCAGGCGCTGATCGGCCGCGAGCTCGCGAACGGCAAGCTCCGCCTCGACGCCGTCGTTCGCTCGGGGCCGACGGGCGCGGTGTACAAGGCGTTTCATCGCGACCTTCGCATCGCCGTCGCCGTCAAGGTGCTCCACGAAGAGGCGCAGCACGACATCGAGTTCTGCGGCCGCTTCCACGCGGAGGCGACGGCCGCGAGCCGCCTCGATCATCCGAACCTGGTGCGCGTGCTCGACTTCGGTCAAGAGCAAGACGGCCTGCTCTACCTCGCGATGGAGTGGCTCGACGGCAAGACGCTCGCGAGCGTTCCCCGCCCGATGCCGCTCGAGCGCACGATCGACGTCATGGTCCAAGTCTGCGCGGGCCTCGCGCACGCGCACGGGCGCGGGATCGTGCATCGCGACGTGAAGCCGGAGAACATCGTCCTCGTCGCGGCCAAAGACGACGACGACAACGACGTCGAGCGCGTGAAGGTCTGCGACTTCGGCATCGCGATGACCGAGGCCGACGGGGCGTCACCGATCATCATGGGCACGCCCGACTACATGTCTCCGGAGCAGTGCCGCGGCGACCGGACGATCGACGGACGAAGCGACGTCTACGCCTGCGGCGTCGTCCTCTACGAGCTCGCGACGGGACGCCTGCCGTTCGAAGCGGCCACGCCGGTGGCGATGTGCAACCGCCACATGAGCGCCGAGCCGCCGCCGCCGCGTCGATTCGCGCCGGACATCGCGCCCGAGCTCGAGGCGGTGATCGTGAAGGCGCTCGCGAAGAGCCCCGCGGATCGCCAGCCGACGATGCGCGAGCTGCGCGGCGAGCTGCGCGCGCTCGCGGGGGCGCCTAGCTCGGCGGAGCCGAAGTCGGACGCCGCGGCGCGTGCGCCGAAACCGCCGATCGACGCGCGATCGCCCACCGCGTCGACCGCGTCGACCGCGTCGACCGCATCGGCGTCGGCGGCGACGCGCGCGCTGTTCGCCGAGCTGACGTCCAAACCCGACGCGTGGCTCGCGAAGCTGTCGCAGGCGGATCGGAGAGCGCCGCTCGAGGCGCTCGCGAGCCAGCTCGCCGCGGCGATGCCGCTGCTCGTCGAGTCTCGCAACGTCAAGGTGCTCTTCGCCGTCCGGAGCGCGCTCGACGTGCTCGCGGCGGAGAAGACGAGCGGCGACGTATGGCGCGCCGAGATCGCGCGGTCGCTCCTCCAGCTCTTCGCCGAGCCTTCGTTCCTCGGCGGCCTCGCGGAGGAGGCGCTCACGATGGAGACGCCGCCGCGCGAGCTCGACGAGCTCTTGATCGGCGCCGGCAGCGGCGCCGCGTACGCGATGTACTCGACGCGCCTCAAGATGACCGCGCACCAGGCGACGCGCCGGCGGTTCGTCTCCGCGATCCGTCGCCTCGGCGTCGCGGCGTTGCCGATGATCCGCGCGGGGCTCGCGAAGCTGGTCGAGCGGCGCGACCACCCCGTCGCGATCCAGATGGCGACCGATCTGCTCGAGGCCGCGCCGCGCGTCTCCGACGACGCCGCCGGCGCGGTGACCGCGCGCTACCTCGACGGACGCTCGTCGGTCTCGCTCACGGCGGCGGCCGTCTCCGCCCTGGTCGGCTTCTGGGGCGAGCGGGCGCGATCGGTCTTGCTCGGTCTCCTCGCGGGCGACGACGCCGCGCGCATCTCCGCGATCGGCGGCCTGCGCGAGCTCCGCAGCATCGACGAGCACGTCGCGCTCAAGGTCGCGGCCGCGGCGAAGACCTCGAGCTCACCCGAGGTGCGCGCCGCCGCTCGCGCTGCGCTGATGGAAGCGACGGCGGCAGCGCGGCCGATCGCGGAGCGCGCGCTCGGCGAGCTCATCGTCGGTTGAAGTGAAGGCGGGGTGACCGACGGGGATTGAACCCGCGACAACTGGAGCCACAATCCAGCGCTCTACCAACTGAGCTACGGCCACCGTATGCGAACGCGGTTCAAACCATACCCGCGCCTCACGGACTTGCAAGCCCATTGGCCGCGAGCCGCCACGAACTTTACCAATGGGCCTGCGGAGGTCAGGATCGAGGCATGGCCGTACGCTTCCTCCCGATCCTTCTCTTCGCCCTGGCCCACGGGGCCGCCGGCTGCGCGATCAACCTGCCCGAGAAGGTGGCGCTGCTGCCCGAGGCGGCCAACGTCGAGATCATCACCGAGCCGCCCAACAAAGACGTCTACGAGCCGGCGGGCGAAGTGAGCGCCCAAGTCATCGGGCGCGAGTCGCAAGACGCGATGCGGCAGGCGTTCAACCAGCTTCGCAACCAGGCGGCCTCGAAGAACGCTTCGTTCGTCGCGATCGACGACGTGACCGCCCACGCCGCGTGGGACTTCAGCGGGCGCACGGTCGTCACGCTCGTCGGCACCGCCTACCGCCCGAAGTAAGGCTAGGGCGTGACGCCCGACGCGAAGTCCTGATCGATCGCCGCGCTGACCTTCGCCGCCTCGATCGCCGAATCGGTCACGACGCCGACCTCACGGTTGTTGAAGAGCGCCGTCGGCGTGAAGTTGTGCGAGCCGACGAAGACCCTCGTGCCGTCGACCACGAGCGCCTTCGCGTGGATGTACGGGCTCGCGGCCGCGCGGATGGGCACGCCGTGAGCCTTGAGCTTCGCCACGGCGTCTTTCTGCGCGGGGCTCGCCTCGAAGCCGCTGGCGATCACGACGCGCACCGCCACCTTGTCTTGATGCGCGAGGATGAGCGCGTCGGTCAGCGCGCCGTCGCTCAGCGACTGGACCTCGACGTCGAGCGTCTTCTTCGCGCCGTCGATGAGCGACTTGAGGCGCGCGCGCGAGTCGATCGGCGTCGCCGCCTGCGGAGAGACGACGAGCTTGCCGTTGACCGTGAGCGCGGTGGCGGCGAAGTCGGCGGCGAAGATCTTCTCCGCGTCGGCGACGTCGGCCGGATCGGCGTCGGTCGCGATGTACTCGCGGTTCTCGCGCGCGCTCGTCTGCGTCAGATTCATCGTCATGATGAGGACGCGCGCGCCGTCGATGATGACGGTCTTCGCGTGCGTGAACGTGTACGCGGCCGGCGCATACACGACCGGGACGTTGCGCGCCTTGAGCTTGTTGAAGGCGACCGTGTTGTTCCCGCCGTTCGGCGGGAACGACTGGTTCAAGACCACCTTCACGTCCTTGCCCGCCGCCGTCAGATCGCCGAGCGCGTCGATGATCTGATCGTTGGTGAGCAAGTACATCGTCATGTGCACGCTCTTGGTCGCCCCGCGGATCGCGCTCAGGATCTGCGCGCCCGAGTCGCTCGGCTGCACCTGGATGGTGACGTTGGTGCTCGTCGGGATCGTGCCGCCGTCGAGATCGGCGACCGGATCTCGGCCACCTTCGATCGGATCGACCGGGATCTCTTCTTCGGGTCCGCCGCTCGAGGTCCCGCCGCTGCTCGCTGCGCCCTTGAGTTCCGCGGAGTTACACGCCGCCGCCAGCCCGAAGGCGGCGAGTAAGACGAGAGCAAGCCAGCGCTTCTGCACGGGCCTACCATGAACCGGAGTCTGCCGCCGGGCCAGACCATTTTCGCCGAAAGAATCCATGCAGGTCGACGAGATCACCGAAGGGGGCGCCGCGCTCGTCGAGAAGCGCCTCTCGACGCGCGAGCGCGCGGAGCCCGAAGCCGTCGCGCGCCTCCGCAGCGAGTCTTCGCTGCTCGAACGCCTGTCGCGGATCGCGACGGTGACCCCGAGGCTCGTCGCGCGCGGTGAAGACGAGCGCGGCCCTTGGTTTCGCGCGGAGAAGATCGCGTTCCCCACGCTCGCGGCGCGCCTCGCGTGCGCTCCTCGCGGCCTCGAGCCGTGGTGGATCGAGCGCGCGGCGCGCGCCGCGTTCGAAGCGCTCGCCGCGCTGCACGAGAGCGCCGACGCGGACGGCCCGCTCGGCGTCGTGCACGCCGACCTCAGCCCCGCGAACGTCGCCGTCGACGACGCGGGCGCGCGCGTCGTCTTCTTCGATCTCGAGCTCGCGTCGTGGCGCGAAGGCCCTCCGCGCGACGGCGCGTTCCGCGGGACCGCGCGCTACGTCGCGCCGGAGATCGCGCGCGGCGAGGCGCCCCGCCCGGCGAGCGATCTGTTCGGCCTCGCCGCGTCGCTGCTGCACGCCATGACGGGCGCGCCCCCGCGCCCCGGCGCGAGCCTGCCGGCGGTGCTCGCGGCGGCCGCAGAAGACCCGCTCGCCGTCCCGGCGGAGCTCGCGGCGCGAGGCGCCGCGCACGCGGCCGTGCTCTCGTGCCTGGCGTTCGATCCGCGCGCGCGCCCTCGTTCGGCCCGCGAGGTCCTCGCCGCGATGTGCTAGACGACGAGCCATGAACGAAGGGCAGCGCCTCGACACGCTCTGCATCCACGCGGGCCAGGAGCCGGATCCGATCTCCGGCGCCGTCATGACGCCGATCGTGCTCGCGAGCACGTTCGTGCAAGACGGGCCCGGCGCGCACAAGGGCTACGACTACTCGCGCGCCGGCAACCCCACGCGCAGCGCGCTCGAGGGCTGCCTCGCCGCGCTCGAGGGCGCCAAGCACGGCGTCGCGTTCGGAAGCGGATGCGCGGCGACGAGCGCGATCCTGCTCTCGCTCGCGCCCGGCGATCACGTGCTTTGCGGCGACGACGTCTACGGCGGCACCTTCCGCATCTTCGACAAGGTGATGAAGCCGTGGGGTCTCGCGTCGACGTCGCTCGACTTCGCGGATCTCGCGAAGGTCGAGGCCGCCATCCGTCCGAGCACGAAGATGATCTGGCTCGAGACGCCGTCGAACCCGATGCTCAAGATCTTCGACATCGCCGCGATCGCCGCGATCGCGAAGAAGGCCGGCGCGATGTTCGTCGTCGACAACACGTTCGCGACGCCCATGCTGCAGCGTCCGCTCGATCTCGGCGCGACCGTGGCCGTGCACTCGACGACGAAGTACCTCAACGGTCACTCCGACGTCGTCGGCGGCGCCGTCCTCACGAACGACGACGCGATCGCCGAGAGGCTCCACTTCCTCCAGAAGTCGGTCGGCGGCGTGCCGAGCCCGTTCGACTGCTACATGGTCCTGCGCGGGCTCAAGACGCTCGGCGTACGGATGAGGCAGCACGTCGCGAGCGCGCGCACGCTCGCCGAGCACCTGTCGCGCCATCCCCAGGTCGAGCGCGTCTTCTACCCCGGCCTGCCCTCCCATCCCGGCCATGACGTGGCCGCGCGCCAGATGAAGGGGCCGGGCGGAATGATCAGCTTCGAGCTCGCCGGCGGCCTCGCCGCGTCGACCGCCTTCCTCAAGGCCCTCCGCGTCTTCGCCTGCGCCGAGAGCCTCGGCGGCGTCGAATCGCTGGCCGAGCACCCCGCCATCATGACCCACGCCAGCCTCGATCCGGAGGCCCGCCGCGCCCTGGGCATCGGCGACGGCCTGCTCCGGCTTTCCGTGGGCCTCGAAGACGTCGCCGACCTCCGGGACGACCTCGACCGGGGCTTCACGGCTGCTTCTTCGGCGCTGAAGTCGCGTTGATGTAGAATGTCGGCAGGGTCGTGCTTTCTTCCAACGGGAGATCTCCCATGTTCCGACGTCATCACTTCATCGCGAGCCTCGTCGTCATCGGTGTCTCGACGTCGCTCTCGGCCTGCGCCGACGACGAGGTCGCGACGCCGCGCGTCGTCATCGACAGCCAGATCAGCCCGGGCGCCGGTCGCTCCAACAAAGAGTGTCCCGAGACGGGCACGTGGATCCAGATCGGCAGCTTCGGAAATCCAGCGGCGGGGAGGGTCGACGAGAACAACCCCGAGAGCCCGCTCAAGGATCCGCCGCGCCCCGTCGACGACGGGGGCGAAGAGATCACCCTCGGCGGCAGGGTGGCGGTGACCTGCTCGGTCATCCCGCGCGAAGACGGCTTCGACGTCGCCGCGACCGCGCAGCTCAACGGCGCAGGCACCGCGAGCGGCCTCCTCAAGATCACCGGCTTCTTCAAGCCCGGTCAGACGAACGAGCCGATCGACATCATCATGTCGAGAGACGGCCGCGCGTACAAACAAGCCAACTGCAAGACGAGCTTCGTCGGGCCGCTCCAGACCGTGGCCGCGGGCCGCGTCTGGGCCGAGGTCGAGTGCGACACCTCGGAGTACGAGCAGGGCCAGCGCACCTGCAACACGAAGGCCCAATTCCGCTTCGAAAACTGCGGTCAGTAGGCCTCGCGCGCGCCGCGCGAGAGCTCTAGTTGGAGTCTTTCATGGCGCCGAGGATCGCTTCGACCTCGAGGCGGGTCTCGAGCTCGGGCTGCGCGCGGAGGAACGCCTCGAGGTAGCGGCGCGCGGCGACGTCGTCTCCGCGCGCGGCGTACGCGAGGCCGACCGCGTAGAGCGCGTCGCCGTCGGTGGGCGCCTGCTCGATCGCCTTCATGCCTTCCTTGATCGCCTCGCGGAGATCGCCGAGCTTGCGGAGCACGTGGCAGAGCGCGATGCGCGCGCCGAGGTGCGCGGGCGCCAGCGCGAGGCAGGCGCGATACGCGTCGCGCGCCGGCTCCATCTCGCCGACCTCGTAGAGCCCCTGGCCCGTGAAGAAGAAGGCGTACGGGTTCTTGGGATCGGCCTTCACGATCTCGCGGAGCACCTCGAGCGCTTCGCGAAAGCGCTCCTCGTGGAGCAGCTCGACGGCCTCTTCGACGGCTTCCCAGTGGGCGGCATCGCGGTCCATGGCCGAGCGGGCTAGCATGCCCGGCCACGCACGCGCAAATGCGGCCTCTCGCGACGACAGATCGACGCTCTTTCCTGGCCGCGGCGGCGCTCACCGCCGCGGTCGGCGCGGCGTTCTGGATCCCCGCGGCGCCCGCCGCGCGCGGCTTCTTCCCCGCCCCGCTCGACGACGTCTACATCCACTTCGACTTCGCGCGATCGCTCGCGGAGGGCCACCCGTTCGAGTGGATCCCGGGTAACGGCTACTCGTCGGGGGAGACGTCGCCGCTCTACGCGTTCGTCCTCGCGGTCGGGTGGTGGCTCGGGCTTCGAGGGCGCCTCGCGGGCGTGTGGGCGGCGTTCGTGGCGATCGCGGCGTTCGCCTCGTTCGTGCGATCGGCGCAGATCGTCGCGCGCCCTTGCCCCCGGTGGCTCTCGTGGGGGATCGCGCTGCTCTCGCTCTCCGTCGGCATCGTCGACTGGGCGATCTTCAGCGGGATGGAGGTCGCGCTCTTCGCCGGCGTCCTCGGAGGCGCGCTCCTCGCGCTCGGGCGCGCGCGCGGAGGCCTCGACGAGCGCGGCGGGCTCACGCGCGAGCGCGCGCAGTGGCGCCTCGGCGCGTGGACGGCGGCGCTCGTGCTCCTGCGTCCCGAGGCCGTCGTCCTCGTCGCGATCTTCGCGATCGTGGCCGCGCGAGGCGCGCGTCGCCGCTCGGGCGTCGCCGCGCTCTTCCGCGCCGCGCTCCCCGGCGCGATCGCGACCGCGCTCCTGCTCGGGATGAACCGGATCGCGACCGGCGACGCGCGCGCCGCGGGCGCGCAGCTCAAGCTCCTCTCGTCGAATCCTTATCTGTCCGAGGTCGACCGCGCGCGGGCGTTCGTCGAGAACCTCGTGACGTTCTTCCTCAAGGGCCTGCGCGCCGAGCTCTCGCCGGTGAGCGCGCTCGGCTGGGTGCTCCCGCTGCTCGCCGCCGCGGCGCTCGTCTCTCGCGCGCGACGATCGGTCTCGGCCGCGTGCCTCGCCGGCGCGCTCGCGTGGATCCTGCTCGCGTCGTGGAACGGCAACGCGCCTCACCACAATTTTCGTTACTACGCGCCCGCGCTCCTCCTCGTGCTCGCCGCCGCCGGCTCGGGCGCCGCCGCGCTCGCGCGCGCAGGAAGGACGGGCGGGATCGCCTCCGGCGCGCTGCTGGCGACGTCGATCGTCGTGACCGCCGGGCGGATCCCTGGCCAGATCAGCCATTTTCGCCGCGCCGCCGGCAACGTTCGCGATCAGCAGATCGAGATCGGCGCGCGCCTCGCCGCCTCGACGCCGCCGGATGCGCGCGTCCTCGTGGGTGACGCGGGCGCGATCCCGTTCGTCTCCCGGCGCGACGCGATCGACGCGCTCGGCCTGGGCGGCTACCGCGCGCTGCCGTTCGCGCGCGCGGCGGTGCACGGCGAGGCGGCGACCGTCGAGCTCATCGAGCGCCTCCCGCCGCGCGAGCGCCCGACGCACCTCGCGCTCTACCCCAACTGGTTCGGCGGCATCACCGGCCGCTTCGGCGTCGAGATCGATCGCGTCACGATCGCCGACAACGTGATCTGCGGCGGCGCGACGAAGGTGATCTACCGCGCCGACTGGAGCGGGCTCGACGAACAACCGGCGCGCACGGACGTCGACGGCGACGAGCTCGACGTCGGCGACGTCGTGAGCGAAGCCGCGCACGGCTACGCGCCGCCGGTCCCTCACGGCGGCTGGACGACGATGGATGTGCTGCTCGACGCGTCCGGCGCGCGCCGCTTCGACGGCGGGCGGATCATCCCCGCGGGCGCGGTGGAGTCGTTCGTCGTCGCGCGGGCACCGCGCGGCCGCGCGCGGCTCGTCGTGCGCACGAGCGGAGACGCGGGCGGCATTCGCGCACATCGCGCGGGGCGCGCCGTCGATCTCGAGCTCGGCGCGCTTCGCGACGGCGCGTGGCGCGAGGCCTTCGCGATCCTCGACGGCGTCGTCGCCGGCGAGACGATCACCCTCGAGGCGATCGGGCGCGAGTACCGCGACTATCACGTGTGGATCGGACCCGCGCGATGAGCGGTGCGCTCGACACCGCCCCTTCGCAGCGCGAGGCCGTCACTGCGTAAGAGCGGACGCACGCGGGGCCTTCGCGAGCGCGCCGCGGCGCCCGCCTTGGCCCATCGTAGGCCGCTGATATCGCTCCGAAATCCATCCATCGACGCCGCTCATTTGGCCGTCCTCGCACGGATCGTGCTTGATCGCCGAATGGTGCCGCTTCCCGACGACGCCATTCCCCCGCTCTACGGAAGCTACGTCCCGGCCTCGTTCCGCTCGCGCGTGACCGAGACGCTGGCGACGCTGCGCGAGGTCTCGCTCCTCGCGCGTGACATCCCCCCTCGCGTGCCTGCGTCCGTCGAGCCGACGGACGACGTCGTGGTCTTCATCCACGGCTTCTTCGCGAGCGCGGGCGTCTTCCGCCCCATGCGCCGGCACCTGCAGAACGGCACCGGCGCGAAGGTCGCGAGCTTCACGCACGCGCCCGGCGTCGGCGTCGAGCGCATCGCGAGGAGCCTCGCCAAGATCGTCGAACGCATCGGCCCCGTGACGCGCGTGCACCTCGTCGGACACAGCCTCGGCGGCCTCGTCGCCCGCTGGTACGTGCAGGAGCTCGGCGGCCACGCGCGCGTCGCTCAGACGATCTCGCTCGGCAGCCCCTTCGGCGGAACCGAGCTCGCGCGTCCGTTCCGGTTCCTCGTCGGCGCCGATCTCCATCGCACGAGCCCGCTGCTCGCGCGCCTCCGCGCGCGCGCGCACGAGCACGACGTGCCTCACACTTCGCTCGTCGGCGAAGCCGACTCCATGGTCGTGCCCGGCGAGAGCGCGGTCTTCCCCCGCGGCGACGTGGTGGTGCTCCCCGGGCGCGGGCACAACTCGCTGCTCTTCGACGCGGAGTCGATCACGCACGTCGTCGAGCGCGTGCGCAAGCTACAGAAGCCGGCGCTCTAGCTCACTTGAGCGCGACCTCGGGCAGATCCATCGCGGCCTTCCACGCGCCGTCGCGCGCCTTTTGCTTCGGATCGGGCAGGAGCTGCTCGCGCCACGTCACGCCGGGCGGCGACGCGTCGATCCAGTGAAAGCTGTGATCGCGCACGTCGAGGTGCACGTACTGCGTCTTCGGGTGCGTGTAGATGCCGACGCCGGCGCGCGGCGTCCCTCGGAGATAGGCCGCGAGCAGCGGCGCCTTCACGCCGTCGAGCGCGAAGTCGAGCGCCTCGCCCGTGCCGTGCCGGCCGCGCGCGCCCGGGCGCGTCCCGCTCACGATCGAGATCGCGGCGTTGAAGTGATACGCGGCGCGGAGCGTGAGCTGCACGAGCCGGAGGTCGAGGCGCTCGTCGTCGTCGGACGCGTCGTCGGGCGCTTCCTTGCTCGCGCCGGCGATGCGCATGAAGGCTCGCGCCTGCCCGCGATCGATCGCGCCGTGCTCGTCGTACAGGCGGATCTTGCCGCGCGCGCCCGTGTTGCGGTTCTTGACCTCGACGGCGCCGAGCGACGTCGCCCAGGCCGCCTTCACGTCGACGCCGGCGGCGCTCACCGTGGCGAGCGCGCGCTTGGCCGACGGCGGCGGCGCGTGCGCGACGCGCGGCGCGGCCCGGCCTGCTGCCGGCGGCGTGGCGAAGGCGGCGCTGGCCGCCAGCACGATCGCCATGGCCACGAACGCGGAAGCGCGCATGAGGCACCCAGCGTAGCAGCTCAAACGATGGCGCCCAGGTTCGGACGCGCGTATACCGGGAGCCCACATGTGCTCGCCTCCGCCTCGCACACCTCGCACGCCCCGTAAGACGCGGAGATCCGTCGCGATCGCGGTCGCCGCCCTGACCGGCGGCCTGTGCATGATGCACGCGCCGTCCGCCCGGGCGGACGTGAGCTCGTGGTTCACGATGGGCGGCGGCTACACCCTGCAGCGGAGCGAGTCGCGCGACTACTACGACCGCGCGACGGCGTTCACGTTCTCGGTCGGCGTCGGATCGACGCCGATCAGCAACGTCGTCGTCGGCGGGCTCTTTCGCTCGACGACGCACTTCACCCTCGGGACCGACCTGGGTCTCTACGTGCGCGTCGCGTCCGGGGGCTTCGCGCGCGGGCAGTGGGGCCTCGCGCTCGACGTCGGTCCGAAGTGGCGCGGCTGGGGCCGCGCCGAAGACTACGGGCGCTTCCCGATGCACGCGATGGTGATCGGCGGCGGTCCTTGGGGGATGCAGCTCGGCGTCGGCGCCGACATGTTCAGCCTCTCGGGCGAGCCCTTCGCCCGGGGCGCGGTCGCGCTGCTCGAGATCGACTTCTTGCGCCTGACCGTGATGCGTCAGGGCGCGACCGATCGATGGTGGGAGAACCCTTCGCCTGCGGGCGGCACGATCCGCTGATGGGCGATCAGCTCTCGCTGTTCGAGGGCGCCTCGCCGCCGGCCGCGCAGGTCACCGCGATCGAGCCGCGGATCGAAGAGCAAGACCGCGAGACCGCGGCGCGCCTCCCGCGCTTCATCCGCTTCGGCACGAGCAGCTGGTCGTTCCCCGGCTGGGCCCGCGTGCTGTGGGAGCCCAGCGCGACGCTCACGGAAGAGAGCCTCGCGCGGGCCGGCCTCTACGCGTACGCGCGCCATCCGCTGTTTCGCACCGTGGGGATCGATCGGAGCTACTACGGGCCGCTCCGCGCCGACGACGTCGCGACGTACGCGGCGCAGATCGACGCGGCGCACGCCGCGGCGCCTTCGCTCCCGCCCTTTCGCTTCGTTTCGAAGGTGTGGGACGAGATCACGACCGCGGTCTTCCCGCGCCACCCTCGTTACGGCGCGCGCGCCGGCCAGCCCAACCCACACTTCCTCGACGCGAATCGCTTCCTCTCCGAGGTGCTCGAGCCCTATCGCGCGTTCGCCGCGCACGCCGGCGCGTTCGTGTTCGAGCTCACGCCGATGCCGAGAGGCGCGCTCGACGAAGTCTCTCTCACGCAGGCGATCGACGGCTTCCTGTCGCGCCTGCCAGGCGGCTTCCGCTGGGCGTTCGAGCTGCGCAACGAGGAGCTGCTCGGCGCGCGCTGGTTCGACGTGCTCCGCGCGCACGGCGCCGCGCACGTCTTCACCTACTGGACGGCGATGCCGTCGATCCGCGCGCAGCTCGCCCACGCAGGCGCGATCTCGTCGCGGTTCGTGGTCGCGCGCCTGATGCTGCCTCCGTTCGCGCGCTACGACGAGAAGAAGGCCGCGTTCGCGCCGTTCGACCGCATCGTCGCGCCTCAGCCCGACATGCACGACGACGTGCTCGCGCTCCTGCGCGCGGCGGCGGAGCACGGCTGCGACGACGCGTTCGTCGTGGTGAACAACAAAGCGGAGGGCTCGGCGCCGCTCACCGTGAGGGCGCTCGCCGCGCGCGCCGCGCGCGAGCTCGGCTCCGCGTGAGCGTCAGCGCTGCGCGCCGGGTTGAGGGGGCGTCGCGGCCGGCGGCGTCTCCTTCACCTCGGCGTGCGGGCGCCCCTCGTTCTGCTTGATCGAATAGCGCACGAGCGCGCGCAAGACCTGGTTGCGCTCGACGTTGCCGACGAGGCTCTTGATGTCTTCGTACACGCTCGGATCGACGAGGAGCGCGCCGAGCGTTCCCCTCCCCGCCTTGACGTTCGCGATGATCTCGCGGAGATCGTCGCTCATCGCGCTCACGTTGCCCATCACGTGCTGGGTCGAGTCGTCGCCGTAGACGATCGCGTGGCCGAGGCCGTTGCCGGTCCTGAGCGCCTTGAGGCTGTTGTTCAGCTCGACCATCGTGCCGGTCGTGCCCTGCGCGAGCTGGTCGTCGTAGACGAGCGTGTGCACGAGGCCCGGCCCCGTCTTCGCGCGGCCCGTGATCTCGCGGGCGTCGGCGCTGAGGACGGCGAGGCTCGCGGTCGTGGCGTCGAGGTTCGCGAGGATGTGATCGACGCGCTTGGCCTCTTCGGGATCGAAGATGATCTTGTGCGCGAGCCCCTGTTTGTTCGTGGCGACGCCGTCGAGGATGGCGCGGAGCGACTTGACGCTGCCCTTGATGTCTTCGCTGAGCTGCGGATCGGCGAGCTGCTCGCTGGTGCGCTTGATGGCGTCCATCGTGAGGTCGGCCTTCTTCGCGACGTCGGTCATCTTCTCGATGGCCTTGCCCATGTCGCTCGGATCTTCCTCGCTGAGGATGAACGTCCCGTCGCGCGCGGCGGGCTTCTGCGGATCGCCGCCGGAGAGATCGATCATCTTGTCGCCGAGGAGCCCCTTGTTGACGACGCGCGCCACCGTGTCCGGCCTGACGCGCTCCGCTTCGTCGCGCGCGACGGCGATCTTCACGTAGATCTTCGGGTCGGCCGGATCTCCGCTGTGCGCCACGGAGGTGACGGTGCCGACGTCGATGCCGCCCATGCGGACGGCGGAGCCCGACTTGAGCCCGACCACGTCGTTGAACTTCGCGTTGAACGTGACCTTCCGATCCCACGCCCTTCGGTTGTCGCCGATCAAGAAGACGGCGATCGCCGCGAGGAAGAACGACACGAGCACGAAGACGCCGACCTTGAGCGAGCGCCCCTTTCGAGTGCTGTTGCCGGAGGTGCTCACGAGGGCCTCACGAGGTCGAGAGTAGCACGTCGACGTCCTCGACCTCCGGCGCCTTGCCGTCGATGAAGTCTCGCACGTAGGGGTTCGATGTCTGCTTGAAGCGTTCGGGTGCGCCCTCCATGAGGACGCGACCTTTTCCCAGCATCGCGAGGCGATCCGAGACCGCGAACGCCGTCCCCATGTCGTGGGTGACGACGACGCTCGTGAGCCCCAGCGCGCGCTTGATCCCGTTGATCAGGTGGTTGATGCGCGCCGTGTTGATCGGGTCGAGCCCCGTCGTCGGCTCGTCGTAGAGAATGACCTCGGGTTGCAGGGCGAGCGTGCGCGCCAGGCCGACGCGCTTCTTCATGCCGCCCGACAGATCGCTCGGCCGCATCTCCTCGATGCCCGGCAGGCCGACCGACTGGAGCGACTGCGCGACGCGGCGCTGGATCTCTTCGTCGCTCATCGTGTTCCAGTTCTGCTCGCGGAGCCCGTAGGCGACGTTCTCGCCGACGGTGAGCGAGTCGAACAGCGCGGCGCCCTGGAAGAGGTAGGCGATGCGGCGCCGCACGTCGTAGAGCTCGCGCTCCTCCATCTTCGTGACGTCGGCGCCGTCGAACATGATCGCGCCGGCGTCGGCCTCGAACAGGCCGATGAGCATCTTGAGCATGACGCTCTTGCCGCTGCCGGAGGCGCCGAGGATGGTGATCGTCTCGCCTCGATGGATGTCGAGGTTGAGGTCGCTGTAGACGACCTTGGTGCCGAACGTCTTCTTGACGCCGGTGAAGCGGATCAGCGGCTCGCCCGCGGCCATGCCGGCCAGCGTAGCTTCAGTGCGTGTCGATCGTCAGCCAGACGTCGTCGAGGCAAAGCTCCGCCTTCGCGTGCGCCGTGATCTTCAGGTCGCCCAGCTTGGCCGCCTTGCCGCGCACGGTGACTTTCGTCCGCGCCGGGTCGATCCGGCCCGTGACGGTGCGCTGCGCGCTCGCGATGGTCACGACGGCGGGCTCCACCGACGTGATGACGCCGTGGACGTGCCGATCCGTGGAGAGCGCGCCCCCTTGGGCCCCGCCCTCGGCGACCGCCGGATCTCCCGCCAGGAGCGAAAACGCGAGCGCGAGCAGGCCGAGGAGCTTCATCGGAGACCCTTCCGACCGGCGATCCCCCGCCGATCGGGGGGCCACATACCACGGCTCAGCTCGAGCGCACGGACAATCCGCGCGCGAGGCGCAGAATCAGGCGGGCTTGGCGCGCAGGCGCTTCTTCACGTTCGCGGCGCCGCGACGCGACATCTTCGCGTCGATCCACTCCGTCAGCGGAGCGGCGACGTAGATGCTCGAGTAGGTGCCGGCGACGATGCCGACGACCATCGCGAAGGCGAAGTCTTGGATGACGCCCGTGCCCCAGATGAAGAACGCGAGGACGCTGAGCATCGTCGCGCCCGAGGTCAGGATCGTGCGGCTCAGCGTCTCGGAGACGCTCATGTTGATGATGACGCCGAAGGACTTGCCGCGGTGCTTGCCGAGGTTCTCGCGGATACGGTCGTAGACGACGACCGTGTCGTTCATCGAGTAGCCGACGATCGTGAGGACGGCGGCGATCGTGGAGAGCGTGATCTCCTTGTGGGCGAGCACGAACGCCCCGAGAACGACGAGCGCGTCGTGAACGCACGCGAGGACGACGCCGGGCGCGAACCGCAGGTCGAAGCGGAGCGCGAGGTAGAGCATGATGAAGACGATGGCGATCGCGACCGAGTTGCGCGCGCTGTCGCGGAGCTGCTTGCCGGCCTTCGGACCGACCCACTCGACGCGGAGCGCCGCGTCCGGCACCTTCTCGGCGCCGAGCTGCGCGCGGAGGGCGTCGAGGAGCTGATCGCCCTTGCTCTGGAGCTGGATCTCGACGCGGTGGTCGCGGGGATTGACGACCTGCGGGTTGCGCTCGCCGGCGCGGAGCTTGACGTTGGGGACGCCCGCGAGCTGCGCCTTGATGCGCTCGAGATCGGGCGCGGCGTCGTAGCGGACGCCGAGCTTGTCGCCGCCGGCGCTGAACTTGACCTCCGTCGCCCGCGCGTTGAGGGGGCAGTTGGGATCGTCGGGCGGGCCCTCGATCCCGAGGCAGAGCGCCTTCTTGACCGCTTCGCGCGTGGTGTCGTCGACCGTGCTGATCTCCTGGACGCGGATGATGTAGCGCCAGGGGTGGGCGGGATCGGTCACCTGAACGACGTCGGGCTCGGAGAACTGGCCGCTCTTGTGGACCGCCGTGCGCACGTCGGACGCGTCGACCGCCTGCTTGAACGCGACCTCGATCTCGGTGCCGCCGCGGAAGTCGGTGCCGTAGTTCGGCCCGGGGTACACGACGAGGAGGAAGAGCGACCCGAGCGTGAGGATGAGGCTGAACGGGATCCAGTACTTCCGGACCCGCATGAAGTCGTAGACTTTGTGAGACTTGAAGAACTCCATGGCTGCCTCAGAACTCCGCGCCGACGCTGAGCGACTTCACCTTCGCGCCGCGCACCCACCAGTCGAAGACGAGCCGCGTGCAGAAGACCGCGGTGAACAAGCTCGCGACGATGCCGATGATGAGCGTGACCGCGAACCCCTTCACCGGGCCGGTGCCGTACTGCGCGAGGATCAGCCCGGAGATGAAGATCGTCACGTGACCGTCGACGATGGCGGAGAACGCCTTGTCGTAGCCCGCCTCGACCGCCGCGCGGATGCTGCGGCCGGCGCGTAGCTCTTCGCGGATGCGCTCGTTGATCAGCACGTTCGCGTCGACGGCCATGCCGACGGTGAGCGCGAGGCCGGCGATGCCCGGCAGCGTGAGCGTTCCGCTGAAGGAAGCGAGGATCGCGAGCTGGATGACGAGGTTGAAGAGCACCGCGGCGTCGGCGACGAAGCCGGACTTCCGGTAGTAGAAGACCATGAAGACGAGCACGAGGCCGACGCCCGCGATGGCGCCGATCGCGCCCTTCTTGATGGCGTCGTCGCCCAGCGTCGGGCCGATGAGCGACTCGTTCGACGGGGTGATCGGCGCGGGCAGCGCGCCGGAGCGGAGCACCATCTCGAGCTTCTCGGCGTTCTTGAGCTGGGTGTCGGGATCGCCCGCGCCCATCGTGATGCTCGCCTTGCCGCCGCCGATCTTCGTCTTGATGACCGGCGCGGAGTTGATCACGTCGTCGAGGATGATCGCGAAGCGGCGCTGCACGTTGGCGCCGGTGACCTCTTCGAAGCGGTCGGCGCCCGCGGGGCTGAAGGTGATCGCGACGTAGACCTCCGGCATGCCGCTCTGCGTGTTCACGGCGCGCGTCGCGTCGGTGATGTACTCGCCGGTCACCTCGGCGCGGGAGAACAGATAGAAGGTGCGCCAGCCCTTCTCGATGAACTTGCCGGTCTCCTCGTCGGGATCCTCGATCTTCTCGAAGCCGATGACGTGGTCGTCGGGGACTTCGAGGGTCGACGTCCACTTCTTGAGCCGCTCGAGGGCCTGGCCCATCGACTCGTCTTCGCGCTTCTCGATGCGCGCGAAGTGCGTCTTGACGCTCTTGCCCGGGCCGGCAGGCGCGTTCTCGAAGCGGATCTCGATGTTCTCGGACGTGGGGACGTCGGAGTCGGGGATCTTCCCGAAGAAGTCGGCGTCGTCGTCGAGCATCTTGAACTCGAGGCGCGCCGTCTTGCGGATGATCTCCTTGATCTCGTTGAACGCCTTCTCGTCCTTGCCCGGGACCTCGATGATGATGTCTTCGTCGCGCGTCGTGACGCTGGCCTCGCGAAGACCGAGCTCGTCGACGCGACGGTTGACGGTCTCCTTCGCCTGCGAGACGGCCTTGTCGCGGATCTGCGTCTCGACGTCGGAGCGGATCTTGAAGATGACCTCGCCCGGGCCGCCCTTGAGCTGCGTGAGCTCGCCGCCGAACTTCTTGGCGAAGCGCTCGTCGACGTACTTCGTGTCGGCCGGATCCTTGAACTTGATCTTCAGGATGGCGGTTTCCGGCGCGGAGACGTGCACCTTCTCTTCGAGCTTCGTGAGCTCTTCGCGCTTCAGCAGGCCCTCGCCCTCGTGGATCTTCATCGCCACGGCGAGCTCGTTGCGCATCTCGTCGGCGAACTTGTCGCGCTTGTCGCGGATGGCCTCGTCGACTTCGACGGTGTACACGAGGCGAAGGCCGCCCTGGAGGTCGAGGCCCTTGACGATCCCGAAGTCGATGCGGTCCTTCACGTAGGCCGGGCACGGGATCTTGCCGTCGCTCATGCCCTCGAGCGTCGGCCACAAGACGACGAGCGAGCCGAAGAACACGGCGACCACGAAGCCCACCTTCGTGCGCCACGGGCCATCCATGATCGGCAGGGCGCCGACGAGCGCCCAGACGACGATCAGGGACGCCGTGACGAGCCCCCAGAAGTTGTCGGCGCGAAAGAAGAGGTAAGCGGCGACGGCCGATACCAGGGCGAGGAGCAGCGTGTTGCGCTTCGACGAGTTCATGTTCTGGAGGGCCGCGCTATAACCGGCGGCCGTTGCCGATCATTTCTTGTCGGCCGCGGCGCGGGCTTCTTTGAGGTCTTCGAGGTCTTTGTCGCTCTTCTTCGCGCCGGCCGCCGCCTCGAACGGGGAGACCGCGTTCGCGAGGACCTGCACCGTGGTGCCCGGCGCGATCTTCACCTTCGCGATGCGGTCGTCGAGATCGACCAGCTCGCCGATGAGGCCCGCCTGGGTCACGACCTTGTCGCCCTTCTTCAGCGAGCTGCGCGCCGCCTGCTCCTTCTTCTGCCGGCGGAAGCTCAGGAAGAGGAAGGGAACGAGGATGAGGAACGGCAGCAGCATGGTGATCATGCTGGGCGGCGGGCCTTGCTGCGCCCCCTGCGCGGGCGGAGCTCCGCCGGGATCGGCGACGCCGGGGGTGCCCTTCGGCTGCACTTGCTGGAAGAAGAAGAACGACGACATGGGGGCGGGTCTCCGGGATGGGGGGAGTTAGTCGAGAACCCACGGAGGGTCAATCGCAGCCATTTTCAGGCGCGATTGGCCCGCCTGGCGTGGGCGCCGCTCAGGCGAGCGCGAGGACGGCGACGACGGCCGTCGCGAGGAGCAGCGGCACGCCGAGGAGGAGGCAGGGCACCACGTAATCACCCGGGGCCATCGGCGCCAGCGGCGCCGCCGGGGCGGGCGGACGCGCCGAGCGCCGCGGCGGCAGCGCCTCCTGCACCGCGCGCGGGACCGCCATGGGCGCGGAGTTGGGATGCGCGTGGGCGTAGAAGTGCGCAGGCACGGCCGAGCTCGCGACCGGGGGCGGCGGCGTCGTCTGCCCCGTCAGGCGCGAGACGAGCGCGGGATCGCCCGACCGCGGCTCCACCGACGGCGGCGGCGGGCTGAAGAGATCCTGCGAGGCCACCGGCTGTGAGGCCACCGGCTGTGAGGGCTGCGGCTGCGAGAGCGGCGAAGACGCCGGCGCGCGCGACGACCATGGCGCCGACTGAGGCTGCGGAAAGAAGCTCTGCGGAGGCGGGAGCGGCGAGTGCTGCGCCGGCGGCGACGCTTGCGAGGCTTGCGGTCGGGGTTGGAGCTGCGTGCTCGGGCGCGGCGCCGACGGACGCGGCAGCGGCTGACGAACCGGCGCCTCCGCCATGATCATCGTGTGCTCGGCGCCGTCGTTCTGCGCGGGCTGCGCGGGTTGGGGCTTGGACGCGGACGCAGGCCGAACGGGCTGGCCCGCCGCAGGCCGAGGCGCGGCGGGCCGAGGCGCCTTCGCGCCGGACGGCGCGAGCGGCGCGCCCGGACGCGTGAAGATGCGCGTCGGCGCGTCGTCGTCGTCGTGCCCCGACGGCGCGAGCGGCCGCACCCCGGCGCGCGGGCGAACGATCGGCCGGCGACGGTTGTTTCCGCTGTCGTTCGACATCCGCGGGGCAAGTATATCGCGCCGCGGGACTTTCGCCTTCTACTCGGCGCGTTCGCCCCGAAACATCTTCTCGGTGCCGTTCTTGGTGGCGCGATCGAGCGCGCGCGCGAAGGTCGGAGAAGCGCGTACGACCGACGAATAGCTCTTCGTGAGAAACTGCGCGTCGCATTTCTTGGCCGCGATCTTCCCGGGCGGCGTCACCGTCACGCCCGCGGAAGTCGCCGTGTACGTCGCCGACCAACTCTCGGCGACGAGGCTCATCGTCTTCGACGTCTCCGAGTAAGTGTAGATCCCTGTGTAGTAGCGACCGCCATCGAGGTATCCCTCGAAGAAGTTTTCGCGGCAGTCGCGCTGGCTGCATTCCGGGTTGTCGACGAATTCGCATGGGCACGGCGACGTCACGTCACCGAGCCACCAGCCCGTCACACACGTCTCGAAGGCGATCGGCGGCGCCGGCGGTTCGCTCGTCTTGCACGCCACGAAGGCGAGGACCAAGACGCCAATCGAGACGCGACTACGGTTCATGGCTCTCCCCCTCAGTTCGCGGAACACCGCGGATCTCCCTCCTCGACGATGCGCGCGCCGTCGACCTTGGGGCACCGGAACGCACCCTGGTCGTGGCCGACCTTCACGGTCACGACCTTGCTCGTCTCGTTCCCGGACGCGTCCGTCGCCTTGACGGAGATCGCGTAAGCGCGCGGCTCCTCGCTGGTGCCTTGACGCTCGGAGCGCAAACAGAACGCGCGCTTTCCGAAGATCACGTCGGGCCTCGTTTGGCCGGAGCCTCCGCCAACGACGGGCTGACTGCTCGTGACGCTCGCGATCCCGATCGCCGGCGCGGGGTCGCACGCGTCAGTGGCCACCGCGGAGAGCTCGCGCCCGAGCTCGAAGAGGACCATCTCGTGGTTGGGCGCCCATAGACAGTCGGGCGACACGGAGACATCGAGCACCGGTGGCGTCGTGTCCCGCACGGTCACCCGAGTGCGCGCGAGATCCGCCTGAAACGAGCCGTCGCGGGCGAGCAGCGTGAAGACGTCTGGCGCGCCGCCGGGCGACAGGGGCAGCGACACGGTGGGCGCGAGATCGCTCGAGAAGCTGCCGCCTGTATACTCGAACCCGCGAAACCATGAGATCTGCCTCACGTTCGCGGGCCCGTCAGGATCGGTGACGATTCCCTTCAGCTGTACCGGCGTGGATGCGACCGACGTGCACTCGACGATCTGGTCCGGCCCGGCGTCGACGCGAGGCGGCCGGTTGATGAACGTGCCGCGGAGCGCAACGCGACCGCGCATCGTCGACGTGACCGCGGCCTCGAACATCGGGATCGCGAACACACCGCCGGCAAAGTCCACCTTGATCGCCACGGGCCGGTCGTTGGCCGCATGCGCGATCACCTTCTTCCCCTTTACGCTGAGCTCGAAGCCTAGCATCAGGACGCCCGTCGGGATCATCCCCATGCCGTCGGGCCTGATGTGCACCGTCGTCGTGTCCGTACCCCCGTGAATCGAGAGGTTCGTGATCGGAACCTCGGGGTTGCCGAAGATGTCGACGCCCTCGAACTCGTACGTCATGTTCGTCCCCTCGAGACCGAAGTCGACGATGAGATTTGCGCTGCCGTCCGAGTCTTGCCGTCCGTAGACCTTGATCTCGCCCGAGAGTCGAGAGGTTCGCGTGTCCGAGTGGGGAAAGCCGAGGTGGTCGACGAACGAGACCGTCACGACCGCCGACGAGGCCTCCGCATCGACGACCGCCGCAGACTCGGCGGCGAAGAAGCCCCCCATGACGCCGAACGGATTCTCCGGCGGGTCTCCGCTCCCGATCGTCGCTCGGCACAGGGCAGTCTCCTCGGGCGGCGGCTCCGTGCGACCGCAAGCCCTCGCCCGCGTGCAGTCACAGCCGCTCAAATCGAGGACGTGCCGCACGGTGCCGTCCGGGCGCGTGTCGGTCCTCAAGAGCGGCAAGCAGAGGGCCGTGCCTGGATCGGGAGAGGGATTGCCGGTGCACTCGACGTCCTTACACGGCGAGTTGCATGGGATCGATTCGACGGTCGCTTCCCTTGGTCGTGCACTCGCAGAACACGGGCGCGAGACACGTGTTGGTGTTCCGGTCGAGCTGATCCTTGAGAATCCTCGTGAGGAAGTCGGCGGTCCGCACGCTGCACTGTTGGAAGATGCGTTGATCGTATGTCTTCTGCTCCAGCTCTCGTAAGTCAACCTGCTGCTGCGGCGAACCGGTCTTCGGGTTCAGGTCGGGCGTGATGCAAACGGGGATCGTGCTCGAGTACTCGTTCGAGAACGGCCCGGTGTCGCAGGTGCAAGCGCATCCGACCTTCGTTGCCGTCTTCGAGGAAGTCGGACACACTACTTTGTCGTCGTTGCAGTCCGCGATCGGCAGATCCTCCGAGCCGCAGCCCGCGAGCAGCGCCCCGAAGCTCAGAGTCGCCATGCGAGCCAACCATGTCCGCATCGATCCCCCTTGCTGCGCGCGAGACACCCAGCGTCCTTCAGCCAAACATCCGCCCCCCCCTCACTGTCAAGCGTCGAGCGCGTATTCCGCTCGGCTGCGGCGCACCACGATCCGTCTTCTGGTGGTCGGTCTGGTAACCACCGCGGCAGCGAGCGGGTGCGGCGGCAGCGTCACGCTCTGCAGCCGACCCGGTGACTCAGTCACGATCGCGGTTGGCGATGCCGTGTTCATTGCACGCAGTGTCACGGCAGAGACCTCCCTTCTCACACCCGACGAGACGTTGGTGATCGTAAGTCCGCACGAGGACGCATGCCTCAACCGCCACTTCGATCGCTCGCCGACCGGCTCCCGTAGAACGTCTCTCTACATCCACGTACCTTCACGCGCGGGCGCCCACGAAGTCCGCAGGGTCACCGAGGATTGGAGGGGGGCTTCAGCATCCGTTACCACCTGGGTTACGAACGGGGGCGCGCGGGCCGACGTGCGTCGACGCGCAGTTGCCGGAGCCGTTGAGATCGCGACTCTCACCAGTGGCAGCGAGATTTCTGGACGCTACGATCTCCTCTTCGAGGCCGGCGAGCGCGTGACCGGCACCTTCGACGCCTCGTTCTGCCGCGCCGACGGAAGCACCTGTCGTTAGTCGTCGCGCGCGCAGCGGAAGCCGACGTTTGGGCCGGCCTCGCGCACCGATCCCCAGTTTCGGCTCGTCGTCTTCGCGAGCGACGGGATCGACAGCCAACCCCCTCCGCGCAGCACGTGGCTCGCGCCGGCGCGAGGAGAGAGCTCCGAGACGCTGTCGGCGTACCAGTCCGCGACCCACTCCTCGACGTTGCCGCTCATGTCGAGCACACCGTAGGGGCTCGCTCCGTTGGCGTGCGCGCCCGCGCGCGCAGGCTTCTTGCCGCTACAGCTCCGCGCCGAGTTGTCGGCCGCGAGCGTCGCCGCCATCCCGCACGCGGTGCCGGCGCCGCCCCACGGATAGCGAATCGGCGTCGTTCCGCGCGCCGCGAGCTCCCACTCGATCTCGCGCGGCAGACGCTTGCCCACCGCGAGGCAGAACGCGTTCGCCGACGTCCACGGCACGCACGAGACGGGGAGCTGCGGATCGCCCATGTCGTACGTGCACGCCCCGCTCGTGCGCGGCGGGCGGGCGCACCCTCCGCGCTCGACGCAGGCGCGGTAGGCGCCGACCGTCACCTCCGTCTTGTCGATCCAGAACGGCGGCGTGGTCGCCGCGCGCGCCGGTCGCTCGTTGGGCGGCGCCTTCTTGTCCGACGATCCCATCGTGAAGCGCCCGCCCGGAATGCGGAGCATGCCGTCTTTGAGGACCGTGGGCTGCTTCACGAAGGGCGCGGGCTTCTCCTTCGGCGGCGGCGTCGACGCGTGATCGGGCTCGTCACCTTCGAGGTCGGGCGTCGCCGCCGTGGCGCTCGCCCCCGGCGTCGGCGGTTCCTTCTCGGTCGCCGCGCCCACCGGGGGCGGCTCGGTCGCCGCGGCGCCCTTGCCGGGCGTGTCATCGGTCGCCACGCCCGCGCCCCCGCCCTTCTGCGCGAGCGCGATCGGAAGCGGCATCCCCGCGGCGAGCGCGAGCACCAACGCCAGACGCCCGCGGCTCACGCGTCGCGATCCTCCATCGAACGGATCATGACACGGGTGCGGTGCCGGAGCGATATCCGTCGGCTGCTTCGGCGTCGGCCGCGCCGAGGGCCTCGAGCGTCGCCTCGAAGGCGCGCGCCGCGCACATCGCCGCATGGCTCGTCGCTGCGGCATCCGTGCCTGGTCGGGCGGCGAAGTACTCGGTGACGACGCGCGCGACCGCCGCTCCGTCGAGAGCAGACCGCGGCGCCTCGCCCGCTGCGCTTCGAGGGCGGGCACCGGCGGCGAGCGCGGCGCCGGCGCAGGTCGCGGCGAACGCGACGGCGCGCGCGCTGTCGCCCTCGCCGCCGCCGCACGCCAGCGGGAGCGCACGAACGCGCTTCTCGCGAACGACCGCGCGCGCCGCGTCGGGCAGCAAGGGCTCGCTGCCCGCGGTGACCACGCCGAGGACGACGCCGGGCGCGAGCGGAGCGACGGCCGACGCCGACCCGACGCCTCGCTCCGTCGCCAGCACGAGGCGCGGCAAGCGACGGGCCATGCCCCCTCTCGCGTGCTCGCGCGCCGCGAGGAGATCGATCGTCGTGCCGGTCGCGATGGCCTCCGCGCGCAGGCCGAGCGCCGACGCGAAGACGGCCGTCGTCGCCGAGAGCGCGAGCGCCGCCGTGACGTCGTCGTCGAAGATGCAGCGGAGCGCGATAGGCCCGCCTCGCAGGTGGGACCCAGACTGCGCGCGCGGCAGCGCGTGCTCGGCGTCGGCGAAGGAGAAGCTCCGCTGGCCGCGCTCGTCGGCGAGCATGTTGTCGCAGACGGCGGCGAGATCGGCGAGATCGAACGACGGGCCGGTCACGCCGGTGAAGAGCTTCGGGATCCGACCGATGCCGGGAAATCCCGGCGCCCACGTCAGCGCGTCCGTGAAGGCCGACTTCAGCTCGCGCGCGAGCAGCCCGCCGTGCGAGAGCGGCTCGTCGGCCGACTCGAGCACGGTGACGGCGAGCGCGCGCGCGAGCGCCTTCACGAGGCGCGCGCCAGGAAAGGGTCGCAGCGTCGAGAGGTGGACGCCGCCGACGTCGTAGCCGAGGCGACGCAGCTCCGCGATCGCGCAGAAGAGCGCGTCGCCCACCGGGCCCATGCCGACGAGCATGAGCGGCGCTTCGCCGAGCGGCGTCTTGTCGAAGACGTCGTGCCGCCGGCCCGACACGTTGCCGTACTCGCGCAGCGCGCTTCCGAGCGCGAAGGGAGCACGCTCGGCGAACGCACGATCGGACGCGGGAGCGAACGACGGGTGCGCCGGATCGTTGCGCGAGCGCATGCGCGCGGCCGGCCCGACGAAGGCCTGACAGCTCTTCTCTTGCGGGAGCGCCGCCATCGCGACCGCGCGCCCGGCCGGCGACGCGTGCGCGAGCGCGTGGACGACGAGGAACGGCACGCCCGCGTCTTCCGCGGCGCGGCGCGCGACGAGCGCGAGGTCGAACGAGTCTTCAGGACCGGACGCGCAGAGCACACCCCAGCCGAGATCGGAGAAGGCGGCGAGATCTTCTCCCCCGTGGCCGGCGAGCGCGTGCGCGACGACGGCGAGCCGCGACGAGGCGATCTCGCGCATCGCCTCGCGCGCGGACGAGAACGCCTCGCCGCGCGCGACGATGGCGACGCGCCGACCCTTCTCCGCCGCTTCGCGCGCCGTCGCGAGCAGCGACGCGGCCGAGCTGCTCTGATCGATCGCCTCGAGGAGCGTGCTGCCGATCGTCGTCTCGGCGAGCCGGACGGCCGCGGGCGCGTCGAGCAGCTCGACGCGTGCGGTGTGCGGGCGCACCGACGACAACGCGGGCGACTCCGCCGTCCTCTCCATCTCGCTCGGCAGTGGTTGAGGGCTCGGCGAAGCGTCTTCGTCCATGACGCGAACGATGCGCGAACCGGCGCGCCCGCGCAAGGGCGCCCGGTCAGCGCGCGCGTCGAGGGGGCTCAGCGGCCGCGATTGGGCGCGGACGGGAGCGGCTCGATGCGCGGCGCGGGCGCCGGGCGCATCGCCGGCGGCGCGGGGTTGGCCTCGGGGTTCGGAGGCAGCACCGGCGCGGGACCGGCGGCGCCGGGCCCGAGGTACTTCACGCAGACGCCCGACCCGTGCGCACGCGAGTAGCCGACGTCGAACGAGACGCGGATCACCGCGTCGCAGCCGAGCGACGCCGCCTTCGCGCTGAGCGCCTTGGCGATGTCTTCGGGGTTCGCGTCGTTGCCGAAGCCGATCGCCTGGACGATCGCGATGTCGTAGAACGGTCGCGCCGGCGCGGCCTGATCGATGACGTACAGCTCCACCGGCTGCGTCGACGGCGCCTGCGGCGCGCGCAGCATGGCCGCGTGGGTCTCGGTGTGACCGCAACCCGCGAGCGTCGCGAGGGCGATCGCCCCGAGCGCCGCGCGGCTCACAGGTCGCCTCCCGGCTGCGTCTGCTGGGGGACCTCGCGCGGCTGCGGCGCCATCGTCTCGGGCGTTCCCGGATCGATCGACGTCGGCGGCGTGAGCGGGATGAGCGGCTGCTCCCCCGGCGGGACGACCTCGGTGGAGAACGCGCGGCCGAAGATGGAGACCATCATCAGCTCGTCGTTTGCGGCATACACGCGTGTGCCCGCGCAGGTCGCGCCGAGGGCGCACTGGTAGTAGAACGTCTCGACGTGCGTGCGGCCGACGAGCTCGAAGCGCGCGCGAATGCCGTCGACGACCGCGACGTTGCCGCCGATCTGCGCGACCTTGCGCACGAACTGAGGCATCAAGGTATCGACGGAGGCCTCTTGCTGCGCGGCGTGCACCTCGACGACGCCGAGATCGACCGCGCCCGGCGGCGGCTGCCCCGTCGCGTAGATCGCGACGGGCCCCGAGTACGAAGGCAGCTGCACCGGCCCCGTGCGAATCGCGCTGCCGCCCACGGAGGAGCACCCCGCGAGCGCGAGGGCGAGGAGCGCCGCAGCAGCGTTCGCCTTCATGTCCACGATGATGAGCGTCCGGCGGGCGCCGCGCAACTCCCTACAGGAGGTTCGCCGCGACCTCGGCGAGCTCGCTGCGCTCGCCCCGTGTCAGCACGATGTGTGCTGCGACCTTTTCACCACGGAAGCGGTCGGCCGCGACCGAGAGCCCGTTCGACTGGCTGTCGACGTAGGGGTTGTCGATCTGGCCGGGGTCGCCGGTGAGGACGATCTTCGTCCCGTCGCCCGAGCGCGTGATGATCGTCTTGACCTCGTGCGGGGTGAGGTTCTGCGCCTCGTCGACGATGATGTACTGCTGAGGCAACGAGCGCCCGCGGATGTACGTGAGCGGCTCGACCTGGAGCTGGCCGCTCTCGAGCAGCTCGGCGTAGGCGCGCGGCCCTTTGCGCGTTCCGCTCGAGAACAGAAACTCGAGGTTGTCGAAGATCGGCTGCATCCACGGGTTGAGCTTCTCGTCGACGTCGCCGGGCAAGAAGCCGATGTCGCGGCCGAGCGGCATCACCGGACGCGAGACGAGCATGCGGGTGTACATGCCGTCTTCGACCGTACGCTTGAGGCCGGCGGCGAGCGCCAGGAGCGTCTTGCCGGTGCCCGCCTTGCCGACGAGCGTCACCAGGCGGATGTTCTCGTCGAGCAAGAGATCGAGCGCGTGGCTCTGCTCCTTGTTGCGGGGCCGGATGCCGAGCAGCCCTTCGCGCGGCGTTCGCAGCCCGACGATCTCGCGCTTGGCCGCGTCGTAGCGGCCGAGCGCGGTGTGCGACGGGTTCGACCGATCGCGCAAGAGGACGCAGAGGTTGGCCGTCAAGATGCCACGCGGGCCGTCGCCGTTGGCGCCGCGCTCGCCGCGCTCGCCGCGCTCGGGGGCGATGAGACCTGGAGCGGGCGAGAGGCTTCCGTCTTGGAAGAACGCGTCGATCTCCTCGGCCGACACCTCGATCTCGGTCACGCCCGTCTCGACGCGCTCGGGCTCGACGCGCTGGTTCTCGTAGGTCTCGGCGACCATCCCCAGCGCGTCGGCGCGGATGCGGAGGTTCGTGTCCATCGTGACGAACACGGTCGGCCTGCCGCCGTCTTCGTCGCGCACGTCGAACGCCGTCTGGAGGATGGCGTTATCCATCGCGGCCTTGTCGATGGCGCTCGGGAGCTCGGGCCGCTTGGTCGGGACCGCGACCTTGAGGAAGCCGCCCGACTTGATGTTGACGCCCTTCGAGAGCGAGCCGCCGGTCTCGCGAAGCTCGTCGAGGAGCCTCACCACCTGGCGCGCGTTACGCCCGCGCTCGGAGCCCTCGCGCTTGAACTGATCGACTTCTTCGATGACGTAGATCGGGATGACGACGTTGTTGTCGTCGAATTTGAAGATCGCGTTGGGGTCGTGCAGCAGGATGTTCGTGTCGAGGACGTAGTTCTTCTTCATCCGCTCTGCTGGGGCACGTACCCTCGCGGGGGGGTTCTTGCAAGGAAAACGAGGCGGCGACGCACCGGGTCGCGTATCCTGGGTCGGTCCCATGAGCGACTCGATCCAGCGGCCCGCCATCCGCAAACGCGCGCGGACCGACATGCCGCCTTGGCTCGTCCGTGCCGAGCGATTGCTGATCGAAGCGGTGCGCTCGGTGCGCCTCCTCGGATCGGTGGTGCCGCGGAACGCGCCACAGGAGCGCGCGCGGCTCATCTCCTCGTTCGAGGGCGGTCAGGCCGCGACCCCGCGCTGGTCGTACGCGCGCACCGATCACTCGCTGCTCCGCAAGGCGCTCGCGCGCGCGGCCCAGCGCCTGAGCTCGGAGTCACACCCCATCGCGCAGCTCTACGCCGCGCGGGCGAGGGAGCTCGAGGTGGAGGCGGCGCTCGCGAGCGAAGCGGGCACGGCGGTCCTCGGCGCGCTCGCGCGCGCGCGCTTCCGGTCGGCGAGCCCGCACGCGGCGGGCGAGGCGACGATCCTCGCGCGCAAGTGGATGGCCGAAGCCCACGACGTCAAGGCGCCCGAAGCGCCGGATCTCCTCGTGAGCGACGCGCCGGTGCCCGGATCGCTCCTCACGAGGATGCGCGAAGAGGTCGGCCGCCTCGGCCTGCCGTTCGCGGTCGTCGTGCAGCCGTCGCTCTCGGCGCTCGCCGCGACCGGAGAGCGTCACATTCTCGTCGCCGCGGGGCGGATGACGACGCGCGAAGACGTCGAGCGCACCGTGATGCACGAGATCGAGGCGCACGCGATCCCGCGCCAGCGCGCGTCGCAAGCGCGCCTCGCGATCTTCCAGATCGGCACCGCGCGGGGGATCGACGATCAAGAAGGGCTCGCGCTCGTCCTCGAGGATCGCCACGGCTACCTCACGCCGCGTCGCAAGCGCGAGCTCGCGGCGCGCCACCTGGCCGTCGAGGCGATGGACGGCGGCGCCACGTTCACCGACGCGGTGCAAGCGCTCGTGAAAGAGCACCACCTGACCGTGCCCGAGGCGGTGTTGGTGTCGGAGCGCGCGTTCCGCGGAGGCGACGGCACGTCACCCGGGCTCGGGCGCGAGCGGATCTACCTCGAGGCCTACCATCGCGTCGGCGAGCACCTCGCGAAGAAGCCGACCGACGAGGGCATCCTCACGAGCGGTCAGATCAGCATCGACGCGATCGCCGTGCTGAGCCCGCTCGTCCGCAAGGCGCGTCAGACGGAGCCGCCTCCCGTGCCGCCGGCGGCGCCGACGGCGAGGAACTAATCGAGCGAGCAGACGTGCTTCGAGTCGCTGGCGTCGATCGCGCCGAAGCGCTTGAGGCGGATGCACTTGTAGCCCTCGCGGCACGCGGACGCGCCGGGGTTGCATACTTGGAGGCAGAAGCCGCCGCTCGTCTTGAAGTCGGCGCAGAACGACTCCGGGCGATCGGGCTGCGCGGGGCAATCGCCCTGGCAGGCGACCGTGCATAGGCCGCCGGGATAGTCGACCGCGCACGAGCCGCTCTCGATCCCGCAGCCCGCGCTCGACTGACACGGATCGCCGATCCAGCCGCCGCCGATCGCGCCGCTGATCGGGCCCGCGTAGTCGATGCCGCCGGCGTAGACGTTCCACAGGTTCCAGATGAGCCAGGTGCCGCCGGCCTCGCCCTCGGCGACGCGTGGCGTGCGATCGTAGATGGCGGCGGTGGCCTCGGTGACCGGCGTGACCTTCAAATTGTCGAGCGTGATGCTCGTTTGATCGGGTCCCCACCCCGCGGCGGTCTGCGCGTCGGTCGCGATGCGCTCGAGCGAGACGCGCAGGATCCGCGCGAGGCAGTCGACCTGGCGATCGAAGCCCGCGAGCTCGGGCTGGCAGTTGTTGCCCTGGAGGCAGCCGCAGCGAAAGACGTACTCGACGCGCTCGGGAGGGAACGGGTAGTTCGGCTCGCCGATGAGGCCTTGCGCGGCCTGCGCGTAGACGAGCAGGATGAGCGGGTTGATGCGATACGTGCGCGCGGCCTTGGCGATCGCGTCGGCCGCGCGGACACCGTTCGACTGATACGTCTCGAGGAAGCTCGCGCGCTGGTACGGCGTCCGGTGCAAGAACTTCTGGACCTGCGCCGCGTCGATGCCGTCGGGGTCGGCGAACGAGGCCGTGTCGAGGATCTCGTTGCGGTCGAAGCCTACCTCCAGGCCTTCGGGCGTCTGGAAGTCCATCTCCTGGAGCACGCCGCGCTCGGTCTCCTTGCCGCACGCCGGCGCGAGCAGGAGACAGAGGAGAAGCGCAAGGACGCCGAGACCACGCACGCGAAGCATCGGGAAAGCTCCGCTCAAGCATGGCGCGGAAGGCGCGGCAGTTCCAGTCCGTCGTTCGCCCGCCGAACCTCTATGAGGAGAGGGCCCAACGGCGGAACTGCGCGAAAACACACCGATCGCACGCCGCGCCGGAAAGCAAGGCGTAGGAAAGGGTGCGCACCGAGAATCATTGCATCATGCATGCTCTGCCGACACGGCGACACCGTTCGTCGGACCGTCGTCAGGACGGCACTCGAGAGCCGCCTCGAAGAAGAGCTTGTCAGGCATCGACGACGCGACACCGCTCGTCGCGAGGCGGCGTGGCGACGGTTGCGCCGCGGCGGATCGCTCGTCACGGTGTCTGGGTGGGGAGCGGCGGAAGGAGCTCATCATGGCCTACCGCATTCCGGGTCTCATCCTCGCCGACCGGAGGCGCACCTTGCGCAAGGCGCTCGTCGATCTCGAGCGGGCTCGCGCCGACGCGCGCGCGGAGCTCGCCGCGATCGAAGAGCAGCTTCGATGGGCGGCGCGCGTCGACGCGAAGCTGCCGCATCCGCCCAAGCGGAGATCGCTCGCGATCGCGCTCGTCGCGGTGGCGGCCGGCGCGTGGATCGTCGGGCTCCTCTTCGCCTTCGGCGTCTCGCGCGACATCGACGTGACGAGGCTGGCGTGCGCGCGCCTAGAGCTGGACACGGACCGACCGGCGCTGGTGCTCGACAACGGACACAAGCTCGGAGAGACGCCCATCGACGTGAACGTCGCCGCGGGCTCGCATCGGCTCCAGCTCGTCGGCGCGGGCGGGGAGCGCGTGACGCTCTACGAGCGGCTGCCTCCTGGAAGCCACCGCGTCGTGAAGATCGACCTCCCGTAGCCGCGCGGCGGAATCCGCTATACTTCATGCAATGGCGAGCAAGAAGCGCAGGCCGAACGGCGGCGTGGAAGATCTGACGATCCGGATCCTGAAGAGCATCCGCGACGAGATCCGCTCGACCAACGAGGGGCTCGAGACGCTCCGCACGGACCTCACCGGCCGCCTCGATCAGACCAACGCTCGCCTCGACCAGACCAACGCTCGCCTCGACCAGCACGAGAAAGTGTTGGTCAAGCTGATCGGCGAAGTGCAGTCGCTCAACGGTCGCTTCGACAACTTCCTCACCGGAGCGCACAAGCAGGAGCACGACGAGCTCCGCGCCAGGATCGGACGCATCGAGGATCGCCTGGGCAAGGCCGGCTGATCAGCGCACGTGGATGGGGACGACGACCCACGCCGCGCCGCCGCGGTTGTCGTGGACGACGGCCCACAGCGTGCCGCTCGCCGGCGCACGCGGCGCGCGGAAGCTCACGTCGCTGTCGGCCACCCTTCCCTTGCGCGTGTCGAAGAGCAGCCGCGCGTCCTGCGCGAAGGTGCCGATGTCCGAGTAGTAGGTGACCCAGATCTGCTCGCGGAGCGGGCCCTCGCGCGTGACGTCGCCGGGGTTCTCCTCCCAGCTCGACTCCGCCATGCGGAGATCGATCTTGTTCTCCTTGCACTCGCGCTCGCGCGTGCCGTCGGTGCAGCGCTCGACCACGACGCCCACGGCGGGGTCGATCTCTTGCTGCTCGAGGAGCACCTTCTCGATGACCGGGTTCGCGTTCAGCCGCTCGGCGTAGGAGTAGACGCGCGAGATGCCGACGACGTACTCGCTCGGCGGAAGCTTGTTGCCCTCGTCGTCGGTGCACGCGACGGGCACCTGCTGCGCGCCGCCCTCGAGATCGCGCGCGACGAAGCGAACCTGCCCGGCGCACAGCACGTTGAACACGATGACGAGACCGTACGGCGCGCTCGCGCCCTCGCGCGGCTGGATCGCGTCGTCGGGCATCGGGAAGGAGAAGGTCGGCCCTTCCGGGAGAAACGGCGAGAGATCGACGTCGGTCGGGATGCTCGCGAACGGGTTCGCGCCCCCGCCCGACGCGCCCGCCTCGACGCCTCCGTCGCCGGCGATCGCCGCGAGCGGGCCGAGCGGCACGAGCCTCGTCGCGCCCGCCTGCCTGCCGCCGTCGCCCGGCGGCGCGAAGCAGAGGTAGTAGAGATCTTCGCGCGGGTTCACGCACGCGATCGGGATCCAGAAGTTCTTCGGCGCGCGATCCTTGACCTTGCGGCCGTCGCCGATGAGCGCCTCGAGCGTGACCGTCTCGCCCGGCTTCGCGTACGGCTTGTCGGCGCGCACCACGAAGAGGCGGAGGCTGTCGACCCTGCTCTGCGGATCGAAGCCGCCGCCGCCGCACGCCACGACAGCGCCGAGCGCGCCGAGGACGGCGGCGAGGAGCACGAGCGCGATCGAACGGCGAACCTTCATCTCACAGCTCTCCGCGGAGCCCGAGGCTCGGCAAGAAGGGGATGCCGGTCGCCTGCGTGCTCAACGTGTAGTTGTAGTTGTAGCTCACGCCCTCGACGTTCCCCGCGTTGTAGATGTTGTAGATGTCGAGGTACGCGCTGAGCTTGAAGCCCTCGCCGATCTGCCACGTCTTGTCGACGCGCACGTCGAGCTGGTGGAACATCGGGTTGCGCACGCCCGCCGGAGGGAACTCGGAGAGCGGGAGATACGCGCCGACGGTCGCGTCGTAGAAGCCGTAGGTCTGCGGCGTGCGCAGGTTCCCGGACACGAGCCGCAGGCGCGCGCCGATCTCCCAGCCGCGGCCGAGGCGGTAGCTGCCGATCGCGGTCAGGATGTGCGTCTGATCGAAGGGGAAGAGGCGCTCGGGCTCGCCGGGCCCGTCTTTGCGCACGCTGCGCGAGAGCGTGTAGGCGATGAACCCGAAGAAGCGATCGTCGGGCTTGTAGCGGATGAGCGTCTCGAGGCCGAACGCGCGCCCTTCGCCGATGTTGCCGATGCGCTGGACGACGCGCTGATCGTATTGCCGGTAGAACGTCTCGGTCGAGACCTCGATCTGGCGCGTGATCTCCTGCTCGACGCCGAAGCCGTAGTGGTTCGCGATGTTCGAGCGGAGCCCGGGCAGGCCGAACGTCGCGTTCGTTTCTTGTGGCTGCGGCGGCTGCGCGAAGCGGCCGATGCCGCTCTTGAGCGTCGTGCGCGGGAACTCGCGCGTGAGATCCTGGCGCACCGTCATGCGGGGCTGCACGTCCCACCGCTTCGTGTCCTTCGCGTAGTCGAGGCGCACGCCGGGTACGATGCGCGTCCCGCGGAACGGCGTGAGCTCGATCTCGTCGTAGAGGCCCGGCCGGTAGATCGCGTCGGAGTCGGAGACCTCGAGCGGCGGCTGGCTCCCGAACGGTCCGGCGGGGGGCTGGCCGGGTCGTGGCGGCGCCGGAACGCGCGCCTCGACGGTGTACGGCGAATAGAAGACGTCGAGGCCGACGTTGTTGCGCACGCCCGGCGCGAGCTTGTGCGAGAGCTCCGCGCGCGGGTTGATCGGCGTCGAGCTCAGCACGAAGAAGTTGTCGCCGATCGCGAAGTCGAGGGCGTCTTTGCCCACCGCGGCGGTGAGCTTCATCTCCGTGTCGTCGCTCAGCTTGCCGACGTACCGCGCCTGGAGGCGATAGAACGCGGTGCCGAGCGTCACGTTGCCGCCGATGCCGGGGTTCGATCCGTTGACCGTGGGCGAGAGGATCTCGAGCCGATCGTCGGATCCGAAGAAGAAGAAGCGGAGCGAGTGCTTCTTGCCGAAGTCGCGCTGCACCATGAGCTGGTAGTCGTAGTAGACGGGCGCGGTGGTGACGCCGGCGCCGGCCTGCTCGAGCAGCGGCTTGAGCCACAGATCGATGTACGAGCGGCGCCCGGCGACGGCGAAGTTCCATCCCGTGTTGCCGATCGGCCCTTCGGCGAGGACGCGCGCGTCGATGAGGTCGGCCTGCGCGAGGCCGTGGATCCGGCCGTCCTTCTTGACGCGCGGATCGTGGACGGCGACGTCGACGATCGCGCCGGTGACGCGCCCGTAATAGGTGCTGAAGTTGCCCGGATAGAAGTCGATCTTCTCGAGCATCTCCGTCGGGATCACGCTCGAGAGACCGCCGAAGTGGTAGACGATCGGCACGAGCGTGCCGTCGACGTAGATGTTGGTCTCGTTCGGCGCCGCGCCGCGCACGATCAGGAGGCCCGCGATCGCCGGCGGCCGGGCGACGCCGGGGAGGTTCTGGATCGCGCGGAGCGCGTCGCCGTTCGTGCCCGGGATGCGCGCGAGCTCGCGCTGCTCGAGCGTGCGCTTCGTGACCTCGCGCGCCGGGCGCACGCCGCGGACCTGCACCTCTTCGACGACGTCGTTGCCCGGCGAGATCGGCGTGACGACGGGCGCCTCGAGCGCGAGGCGGATGTTCTCGCGCGCCTCCTGCCCGGGATCGAGCGCCTCGTCGAAAGCCTGCGCGACGTGCCCCGGCGCGGCGACGGTCACGCGATACGTCCCCGCGGGCAGGCCCTCGAGCGCGAACGATCCGTCGGCGGCGACCTTCGCCTCGTAGCGGCCCCCGTCGGGCGCCGTCGCCGTGACGAGCGCGCCTTCGGGCGCGGTGCCCTGCCCTTGCGTCGTGATCCGTCCGACGATGCGCGAGGGCGGCGGGTTGAACACGTACCGGTGGCGGATCTTCGCCGCGACGGGGTTGCCGTCGCGCTTGGCAGGCTCGAACTCGAGCTTCATCGCGGCGGCTTCAGCCGCCTCGTCGAAGCCGTGGCCCGCCGCCTTCTCGACGGTCGCCTTCGTCACGCGACCCGTCGCGTCGAGCTCGAGGATCAGATCGACGGTCACCGCGTCTCGAACCTTGTCCTGCGTCGCCTGCGCCGGATACGCGGCGCCTTCGTCCTTCTTCAAGACGGGCGGCGTGATCGTCGCCGGCTTCGGCGGCGGCGGCGCGGGCGCTTCTTCCTTCGGCTGCGCGACGGATCCGCCGGGCTGCGCGAGCGCTTCGAGGGACGAGAGCGCTGCCAGCGCGCCGAAGCACGCGGCGACAAGGACGGACGCGCGCGACATCGAGTCTTCGACGCGTGACGCTAACACACTCGTTTCGGGCTCGGCGTGATAGAAAACTTCCCCTTCGCCGTCGTGGTTCGCAACGCCATCGCCATCGCGCCTCAGCTTCTGCGCGCAGCCTTCCGCCGGGGCGATCCCGCGCTCTACGTGATCTGGGCTGCGGCGCAGACGCTCGCGTCGGCGCGCGCGTTCTACGGCTACATGCTCAAGCAGACGAACGGCGAGTGGAGCGCGCCGCTCGACGACGTCTTCATCCACTTCGACTACGCGCGCGCGACCGCGCTCGGCCACCCGTTCGAGTGGACCGTCGGCAACGGCTACTCGTCGGGGAACACGAGCCTCACCTACCCGTTCGTCCTCGCGGCGGGCTGGCTCGTCGGCTTCACCGGGCGGCGCCTGATGATCTGGGCGGCCCTCGTCGCGATGATGTGCGTCTTCGGGACGCTGCTCGCGGCGCGGAGCCTCTTCATCGAGAGCGAGCACGACGACTGGGGCAAGCTCTCGTCGTACCTCCTGCCGCCTGCGCTGCTCGGCGTCGGCGCGCTCGTGTGGTCGCTCTGGAGCGGGATGGAGGTCTCGTTCTTCCTCGCGACGTGGGCGCTCGCGCTCGTCGCCTGGCGTCGCCTCGAACAGGGCAAGCCCTCGCGCGCGCCCCTCCACGCGTGGTGGCTCGGCCTCGCCGGCGCGCTGCTCGTCCTGACGCGCCCGGAGGGCGCGTTCACCGTCGCGATCTTCGGCTTCGCCGCCGCGCTCACGCACCGGCGCCACGGCAAGGCTCTGGGGATCCTCGTGCGCGCAGGCCTCCCCGCGTTCGTCGTCTTGGCGCTCCAGTCGATCGCGAACAAGGCGCTCACGGGCGAGTGGAGCGCGAACGGCGCCGTCGTCAAGCTCGCGCTCAACAACCCGTACATGACCGCGGCCGACAAGCTCGACGACTACGTCGGCAACCTCAAGTACGCGGCGCTCCGCAACCTCGACTATCACTTCGCGCACATCGAGGGCGAGCGGATGAGCGCCTTGCTCGATGCGCCCGCGGCCGACGAGCCGATCAAGGCCCTCTTGTTCTCGGCGGCGCGCGCGACGCACCTCGACGCCGCGCTCGACGCGACGAGGGCGACTCCGCTCTTCACCTACCTCGCGCGCACGGCGTGGTGGGCCGGCATGATCCCGCTCGCGATCGCGACGTTGCCCTTGCTCTTCGTCCGCACGCGCCGCGTCGCGATCATCCTCTGGGCGCAGATCGTGATGTGGGTCGCCGTCGTCGCGCTCAACGGGCAGGTTCGTTGGCAGAACGAGCGCTACGTGATGCCCGCGGTCGCGTGGCTGATGATCCTCGTCGCCCTCGGCGTCTCGGTCGGCCTGCGTCGGCGCGCGAAGGTGCACGGCCGCGGCGGCCCGGCGCGGCCCGCGATCGCGACCACGATCGTCGCCGGCGCGCTGCTCGTCCAGGTGATCGGCGTGCTCACGCGGCCCGCGGGCACGCTGCCGACCTTCCGCCTCTCGTGGCTCCTCGCGCTCGCCGGCGGCGCGCTCGGGCTCTTGCTCGTGCGCTCGTGGCGCGCGCGCGCCTTCGTCATCACAGCGGCGACGCTCTTCGCCTACGACCACCAGATCCCGAAGATGCGCGATCAGAAGTGGTTCTTCGGGCGCGCGTCGCGCAACATCCGCGATCAACACCTCACGCTCGGCCGCTACCTCGCCGAGCTGCGCCCGCACCGCGTCCTCGTCGGCGACGCCGGCGCGATCCTCTACGAGTCCGATCGGCCGGGCCTCGACATCATCGGCCTCGGCGGCTTCCGCGGGCTGCCGTTCGCGCGCGCCGGCGTGCACGGCCTGCCGGCGACGCTCGAGCTCATCGAGCGCATCCCCGAGACCGATCGGCCCGACGTCCTCGCGATCTTCCCCACGTGGTGGGGCGTGTTGCCGATCTGGTTCAGCAGCGAGGTGATGCAGCGCTTCCCCGTCGAGGGCAACGTCATCTGCGGGGGCTACGAGCACATCGTCTATCGCGCCGACTGGCGGCTGCTCGGGAGCGGCGAGCGGATCCGCAACCTGCCCGCGGGCAGCACGCGCATCCGCGCCGAGCTCGACGTCGCCGATCTCGTGAGCGAGCACGCTCACGGCTACGCGTTCGAGCGGCCGTCGAACGGCTGGACGGAGATGCGCATCCTCGCCGACCCCGTCGATCCCAAGCGCGACCTCTTCGACGGCGGACGTCGCATCGCCGTCGGGAAGAGCGAAGGCTGGATCGCCCGAGGCGCCGCCAAGGGCGCGCCCGCGCACCTCGTCGTGCGCACCGCCCCCGAGTCGGCGACGCACGTGCGCGTGAAGGTCGGCGGAACCGAGATCGGATCGTTCGATCTCCAGCGCACGCTGGGCTGGATCGAGGTAGATGTCCCGATTCCACCCGAACGGGTCGACGACGAAATGCGGCTCGAGCTGATCAACGACGGACCGGGGGACTTCGTCGACTACCACCAGTGGCTGACCCAGTGACCTTGGCGCAGAAGCTCGAGCCGATCATCGGAGCCTGGGGTCGTCCGCCCGACAACGCGTCGATGCTCGCGGCCGCCGCGGCGGTCGCCGCGCTGCTCATCTGCGCGACGGGGCGCGGCGGATCGCTGCTCGGGCTCGGCCCCTACCCGATCCCGAGGCGCCTCTTCCTCTGGATCACGGGCTTCATCGCCGCGCTGCTCTCGATCTTCTACATCGCGTTCTACCTGCGCGGCGGTCCGCGCATCATCGACGCGACGACGTACTTCCTCCAAGGCCGCGCGCTCTCGCACGGCGACTTCGCCTGGAGCGCGCACGATCCGACGGCGAGCTTCCGCGGGCGCTTCCTCCTCCATCGCGACGGCGTGATGGGCGGGATCTTCCCGCCCGGCTATCCGCTGCTCCTCGCCGCGGGCTTCACGATCGGCGCGCCGATGGTCGTCGGTCCGGCGCTGGCGGCGGCGATCGTGGTCGCGACGTATCGTCTGGCGCACGCGATCGCCGAAGACGCGTTCGGCGGCCCGCACCGGCTCGGCCAAGGTCATGCGCGGCACGACACGGTGGAGACGGTCGCGCGCTCGGCGGCGCTCCTCTCGGTCGTGTGCGCGGCGCTGCGCTATCACACGGCCGATACGATGTCGCACGGCGCGGCGGCGCTCGGCGTCGCGCTCGCCCTCGAGGCGGCGCTGCGAGGGCGCATGGGCATCGCGGGCCTGTGCGTCGGCGGCGTGATCGCGACGCGTCCGATCACGGGGTTGGCGATCGGGATCGTGGTGGCGGCGCTCCTCTGGCGATCGCGCTCGCGCGCGCGGCTTCAGGCGCTCGCGCTCGGTCTCTTGCCGGGGCTCGCGCTGCTCGCGGGCGCGCAGCACGCCGTGACGGGCGCGTGGGGGGCGTCGACGCAAAAGATGTATTATGCAATGAGCGACGGCCCGCCCGGCTGCTTCCGCTGGGGCTTCGGCAGCGGCGTCGGCTGCCTCCACGAGCACGGCGAGTTCGTCGCGGCGCGGCTCCCGCACGGCTACGGCCCGCTGCAATCGCTGCTGACCACGCTGCGGCGCCTGAAGATGCACCTGCTCGACGTCGCGAGCTTCGAGCCCTTCGCGCTCCTCTTGCTCGCGCCGCTGATCCGACCCCACGGCTCGCGCGCCATCGTCGCGGCGGGCGCGGCGATCGGCCTCCAGATCCTCGCCTACGCGCCGTTCTACTTCGACGGCAACTACCCGGGCGGCGGCGCGAGGCTCTTCGCCGACGTGCTGCCGATCGAGCACGCGCTGCTCGCGATCGCGATCGCGCGCCTCGCGAGCAGGCACCACGTGCGCGGCGTCTTCGCGGCGGTCGCGGTCTCGCTCGCGGGCTTCGCGCTCCACGCCTCGTTCGAGCACGTGAAGCTCGCGGAGCGCGAGGGCGGCAAGCCGATGTTCGAGCCCGATCTGCTCGCGCGCGCGAGCGTCAACAACGGGCTCGTCTTCGTCGACACCGATCACGGCTTCGGCCTCGGACACGATCCGCACGCGACCACGAAGAACGGCGTCGTCGTCGCGCGACTTCGCCAAGACGATCGCGACAGGCTGCTCTACGACCGCCTCGATCATCCCACGACCTACCTCTACAAGTTCGACATCCCGCCGCTGCCGCCGGGCGCGGCCGGCGCGCCCGTCGCCGCGCCGGTGATCGTGCCGTGGGCGCCGCCCGCGCTCGGCGATCCGCTGCGCTTCGAGGCCGAGGCCGAGTGGCCACCGCTGTCGCAGCGCGGAGGCTTCGCGGCGCCGGCGTGGGCCGACGCGTGCGCCTCGGGATCGCGCGCGCTCGTGCTGACGCCCGCGCCCATCGGCGCCGTCGCGGTCGCGACGATCTCCGTCCCCGTCCCCGAGGCGGGTCGCTACGCGGTCGGCCTCCGCGTGGTGCAGGGCGTGAGCGTGCCGTTCACGGCCCCGCGCGGCTCGGCCGTCGTGGGAGGCGCGGTCATGATCGGCAAAACGCGATGGGACTGGGTCGACGTTCCGGGCGCCGCATGCGCCGATCTGGCCGAGCGCGAGCTCCCCCTCGAGCCGCCCGCGGCGACGCTGACGTTCGAGGCGCGAGGAGGGCCGGTGGCCCTCGACCGCGTCACGCTGAAGCGCCGCCCCTGAGACCGGAAACGGGGAAAACGGCATGCCCCTTGCCCTAATGCAAGGATCTCGTTGACGATTTGCCAGAACGTGGCTTCACTACGGCAGAACCAGCGGGAGTCAACGAGATGACGAAGAGTGAACTCATCGACGCGATGGCGGCGCGCAGTCAGCTGACGAAAGCGCGCGCAGAGCTCGTGGTCAACTGCGTCTTCGAGGCGATGACCGAGGCGCTCCAGCGGGGGGAAGGCATCGAGATCCGTGGGTTCGGCAGCTTCACTGTCCGACCCTACAAGGCTTACTCGGGTCGCAACCCGCGCACGGGCGCCCCGGTGCCGGTGCCTCCGAAGCGGCTGCCTTTCTTCAAGGTCGGCAAGGAGCTCAAGGAGCTCGTCAACAACAGCCGGCTCACGCACGCCACGATCACGGGCGGCGACGACAAAGACGACTGAGCGTTTCGGGCGATTAGGCTAGATCGCTCTCCATGTTCCCGCCCGTCTCCGAACAGATGGCCGTGCTCACGCGCGGCGTCGTCGACCTGCACGTCAAGAGCGAGCTCGAACAGCGCCTCGAAGAGTCGCGCAAGAGCGGCAAGCCGCTGCGCGTCAAGGCGGGCTTCGACCCCACGCGGCCCGATCTGCACATCGGGCACGCGGTGCTCATGTACAAGATGCGGCAGTTCCAGGATTTCGGTCACACCGCGATCCTGCTCGTCGGCGAGTTCACGGCGATGGTGGGCGATCCCACCGGGAAGAACGACGCCCGCCCTCGCCTGTCGCGCGAAGACGTGAACGCCGCGGCCAAGACGTACACCGAGCAGGCCTTCAAGATCCTCGACCGCAGCCGCACCGAGATCCGCACCAACTCGGAGTGGCTCGACACGCTCACCCCCGTCGACATCGTCGAGCTGATGGCCAAGATGACGGTGTCGCGCATGCTCGAGCGGAAAGACTTCGCCCAGCGCTTCGAAGAGGGACGTGCGATCTACCAGCACGAGTTCCTCTACCCGCTCCTCCAGGGCTACGACTCGGTCGCGCTCGACGACGACATCGAGCTCGGCGGCACCGACCAGCTCTTCAACCTGCTCGTCGGCCGCGACCTCATGAGCAAGTACGGCAAGCGCCCGCAGATGGTCATGACCACGCCGCTGCTCGAGGGCACCGACGCGAAGATGGTCGACGGCGTCGTCGTCGGCGCGAAGATGTCGAAGAGCGCCGAGAACTACATCGCGCTCACCGAGCCGCCGCTCACCATGCATCGCAAGGTGATGCAGATCGACGACGACGTCATCTTTCGTTACTTCGATCTGCTGTCGCTCCGCTCGAACGAAGAGATCGCGGCGCTGAAGCAGGAGAAGGCGGCCGGGCGCCACCCGAAGGAGATCAAGGCGCTCTTCGCCAGCGAGCTCATCACCCGCTTCCACGGCGAAGACGCGGCGAAGAGCGCGCAAGCCGAGTTCGAGAGGGTCTACTCGGCCGACGCGGTGCCCGACGACGTCGAGACGAAGACGGTCACGACCGACGGCCCGACGCTCTGGATCGCGAAGGCGCTGTCGCTCGCCGGGCTCGTGAAGTCGACCGGCGAGGGCAAGCGGCTCGTCGAGCAAGGCGGCGTCGAGGTCGATCGGGCGCGCGTGTCGGACGTGAACTTCCAGCTCGAGCGGGGCAAGCGCTACCTCCTCCGCGTCGGCTCGAAGAACCGGCGCTTCGCGTACGTGGAAGTCGCGCCGTGACGCGAAGGGCCGCCCAGCCCTCCGTGGCTGGGCGAAGACGCGGCGTCGGGCTTTTCGGAGCCCTGACCCTCGCGCTCGCGTCGGCGTGCGGTCCCAAGTCACCGCCTCCGCCGCCCGGGCCGCCGCCCGTCGCGCTCCAGCTCGATCACGCGTGCGAGCTTGCACCCGCCGCAGGCCTCGAGTGGATCGTCGACGCGCGCCCGCGCGAGATCGCCGAGACGCCCGATCTCATCCCCGCGATCGCGCTCGTCGTCCCCGAGGCGCGCTTCGCCGCCTTCGCCGCGACGCACGGCGGGCTCGACGTGCGCCAGATGAAGGAGCTCTGCGTCGCGCGCTACAAAGACAGCTCGCTCACGATCGCGCGCGGCCCCCTCGATCCCGCGCGCGTCGAGACGGCGTTCGCCGATCGCATGACGAACCCGGGCGGGCGCACGCTCGTGGTCCCGAACCCGCCGGTCGTCCGCCAGTGGGGCGAGGTGAACGGCGAGCCCCAGGCCCTCACGATCTTCGCGCGCGAGGCGGTGGCGCTCGAGGCCGGCCGAGGGGCCGCGGGGTCCGCCCCGCGCGTCCGCGCCGCGGAGGCCTTCGCGCTCGGGAGGCTCAAACGCGCCAGCCCGGCGCTCAAAGCCACGCTCGCCCGCGCGGCTGAGCTCTTGGGCGAAGCGCCCGCGCGCGCCTTCGCGCCCGGGCCCTTCGAGGGCGAGCTGGCCCAAGGGCTCGGCGGGCTCTTGCGCGCGAGCACCGCCGTCGGCGGCTCCGCCCGGTTCGCCGGGCCTCCGGCCCAGATCGCCGTGCGGATCGTGCTCACCGGGGCCTGGGGAAAAGACGCGCAGGCGGCCGCCGACCGCTTCATCGCGGCCGCCAACGTCGTCGCCGACAGCCCCTTCGGGCGGCTCCTTTCGCTGAACCACCCCGTCCTCGCGCCGGCCGTACGCGGCACGCCCGACGCGCTGATCCTCGACGTGACCCTCGACGGCATGGCCCTGGCGCGCGGCCTCCACGACGCCCTCGACGCCGAGGTGGGCGAGATCATGCGGCGTTGAAGTCTCTACCTCGCGGTCGACCGTGGCGCGCGGCTCGTGCATAATCGAGAGCCGGTGTTGGACTTTGCATCGCTCTCTCGATGCGCAGACCTGACGGTCGAGCACGCAAAGCAGGCGGCGCGATCCTCCGCCGAGATGCGCACGCTGCTCAAGCGCGTGGCGGAGATCGCGAAGCCGGGCTCGGGCTGTCCGAAGGTGCTGATGGCGGTCGCGCGCCTCGTGGGACAAGACTGGCTCGAAGGCGGCGAGCTGCGCGTGGAGCTCACGGGCGACGACGAGAAGACGACGCTGACGATCATGTGCGAGTACGGCGTCGGGATCCGCGAGCGTCTCCTGCCGCCCACCGAGCTGCGCGTGCCGTTCGACGAGTTCGCTCGCGCGCTCGAGCTCTCGCCTTCGCTCGTCCTTCCGCTGCGGATCTCCGACGACGTCGGCAAGATCACGCTGACGCCGCTCCTCACGCCGGAGAAGCGCGCCGAGGAGGCCGTCGCGGTGCGCATCGACGAGCGGAGCCTCGGCGAGACCGAGCGCAAGACCGCGCCGCCCAAACAAGGCGCCGAGCCCGAAGCCGTCTTCGCGGCGGCCCCCGACTCCGACACCACGCCGACGCGCCTCGCGCGCCTCGCGCTCGACGAGCTCGACGATCCGGCGCCGGTGACCGCGCGCCCGCACGCGATCGCAGAGGCCGGCGCAGGTGAAGAAGCGAACCTCGACGAGCTCGAAGAGATCGGCCCCGGCGACCTGCCCGAGGAAGGTGCCGAGGGCGCGCCGAGCTGGAGCGCCAACGTTCACACGCGGCCCACGGTTCGCCGCATGGTCGCCGTCGACGTCTCCGCGATCCGAAAGCGGGATCCGCGCAGCGAAGAAGACTGATCGCGGCGCCCGTTGACGCCGGAACGCTAGCAGTGGTACGCGCGCGAACGTGGCCCAATCGACCGCTCGCTCCACCCGCTCCTCCTCCTCCCTCGAAAAGTCCCGCAAGGTGACGGCTCGGCCCGCCCCGGCGAAGGCTCCGCGCAAGGCCGCCCTCCGGGCGGTGCCCGCGAAGGCCCCGGCGGCGAAGTCCGTGAAGCCCCCGGCGCCCGCCCAACGGCCGGCCGCAGCCGGCGCCCAACGCCCGGCCGCAGACGTCCGAGCCACCGCGGCCGAGCCCGAGGCGCAGAAGCGCGTCTCCGGCATCGTCCCGCGCGGCTACGTCCCCCTCGTCGACATCCCGCGGCCTCCGCCGCCTCCGCGCGACTTCCAGCTCCACGTGGGCGACAAGGCCGTGCACCCCTCGCACGGCCTCGGTGAGGTGACCGCGATCGAGCATCGCGAGATCGGCAGCGTGAAGGGCGAGTTCTACATCCTGCGCATCCTCGACAACGGGATGCGCGTGATGGTGCCGCGCGCTTCGGCCGGCGCCGCCGGCCTGCGGCCCGTCATGACGGCGAAGGAAGCCGACCGCGTGCTCGAGACGATGCGCGCGCGCGAGGTCGCGGTCGATCTCCAGCCGTGGAGCCGGCGCTTCCGCGCGTACACCGAGATGATCAAGAGCGGCTCGCCGCACGAGGTCGCGAAGGTGCTGCGCGACATGTACCGCCTCAAGTTCGACAAGGATCTCTCCTTCGGCGAGCGGCGCTTGCTCGATCAGGCCAAGAGCCTCCTCATGAAGGAGCTCGCCGCCGCCAAGGGCGTGACAGAGGCCGTTCTTCAGGCCAACGTCGACGAAATGTTCCGCGCGTAGGCGCCTCTAGTACAATCGCCTCGTGGATTGCCGGGTAGCCGAGGGCTCCGTTCGGAGGTGGTCGTTCGCAGGCGTCGTGACGTGCGCGCTCTGGATCGCGGCGTGCAGCAACGGTCCGTCGAAGGCGGCCGCGCTCGACGCGATCCAGGCCGGCATCAAGGAAGACGGGAGCTGCACGCTCCCGCTCGACATCCTCTCCTCGCTGAAGGTCCAGCACGCGACCAAGGGCATCTGCGTGCCCAAGGAAGCTTCGCCGAAGGTCAAGGCGTGCGTGGAGGCGCTCGTCGCGGCCAACATCACGCACCGGATGCCCGACGACTACATGGTCGCGTGGCCCGACGACGTGTCGGCCTCGAGCCTCAGCGACGTTCCCGCCTACGAGCGGCGTGCGCGCAACCTCGTCTTCAGCACGTGCGTCGAGCTCGCGGGCAACCTCCGCGACGGGCGCTTCAACTGCGCCGAGGCGCGGGCGGAGAAGATCCTGCGCGTGAAGACGACCGACGAAACGCACGCCGACGTGACGTACGCGCGCGAGATCGGCCTCAAGCCGTCGCTCCCCGCGATCGACGCCGCGTGCGGCACGGCGACGCGACCTCCCGGCGAGGCCACGGTCGCGTTCGTGAAGACAGAGTCGGGCTGGGGCCTTCCCGCGCCCCCGGTCTCGGCGCACTGATACGCTCGTCGCGGCGTGCTCCTCGGCATCGACATCGGAACGACGGGCGTCCGCGCCGCGGTGTTCACCCCCGACGGCGCGCCGCTCGCCGACGCGAGCGTCGCCTGTCCGCACGACGCGCCTCGCGCCGGATGGGCCGAGGCCGATCCCGACGCGTGGTGGCGCGCGGCCTGTCGCGCGCTCGCCGAGGTGGGCGCGTCGGTCACGCGCGACGTCCGGTGCGTCGCGGTCGCCGGCCAGGCGCCGACCGCCGTGCTCGTCGACGCGAGCGGCGCGGCGATCCGCCCGGCGATCTCGTGGCTCGACACGCGCGCCGACGCCGAGGCGCGCGAGCTCGGCACGCAGGCCTACTACCTCGGGCCCAAGCTGACCTGGCTCACGCGACACGAGCCTCGGTCGATCGAGCGCGCGCGGTGGGTGCTCCAGTCGCACGCCTTCATCGCGATGCGCCTCACGGGCGAGGTCGCCGTCGATCCGTCGACCGCCGCGCTGGCGCTTCCGCTCTTCGATCTCGCGTCGCTCGAATGGGTGCATAGTGCATATGATCGACTCATGCCGCCGCTCCGACGCGCGCACGAGGTGCTCGGCGCGGTCACGGCCGAGGCCGCGGCGGCGACGGGGCTGCGAGAGGGAACGCCCGTCGTCGCCGGCGGCGGCGACTTCGCCGCCGCGACGCTCGGCGCCGGCGTCGTCGCCGAGGGCGAGGCGTGCCTCATGCTCGGCACGGCGGGCAACTTGCTCGTTCCGCGATCGACGCCCGGCACCGATCCGCGCCTCATCAACGCGTTCCACGTCGGCGCCGAGCGCTGGCTCTCGCTCGGCGGCACGCTCTCTGGTGGCGCGCAGGAGTGGTTTCGTCACGCGATCGCGCGCGGCGGAACGCTCGATACGGCGGTTCGAAGCGCGCTCCCCACGCACGACGTCCTCGACGCCGAGGCGGCGCGCGTGGAGGCCGGCAGCGAGGGTCTCTTGTTCCTTCCGTATCTCCAGGGCGAGCGCACGCCGATCTGGGACGTGACGGCGCGCGGCGCGTTCATCGGCCTGGATCTCACGCACGGACGAGGCCACCTCTGGCGCGCGGTGCTCGAGGGGATCGCGCTCGGCTTCGTCGACTGTCAGGCGGTGCTCGAGGAGGGCGGCGTGCGCCTCCGCGAGGTGGTCGCCGCCAACGGCGGCGGCAAGAGCGCGCTCTTCCGTCAGATCTTGTGCGACGCGCTCGGCGTTCCGCTCGCGTACACGCCGAAGGGCGCCGGCACGGTCGCGGGCGCCGCGATCCTCGCCGCGCTCGGCGCCGGCGTGCTCGGCAGCGCCGAGGACGCGAGAACGTGGCGCGGCGAACAGATCCGCCACGAGCCCGATCCGAAGAACACCGCGCGCTTCCGGCAGATGCTCGCGCTCCGCCGCGAGGCCTACGGCGGCCTCGCGGGCGTGTTCCGCCGCCTCACCCCTTGAGGATCGACGCGTTCGCGAGCTGCGACTTCGCGGCGAGGTAGCCGCGGATGGTGTTCAGCGTCTCGCGAATGTCTTCATCGGCCTTGCTCCGCTCGGCCGCCGCGCCGTCGACCGCCGCCTTGGCGCGATCGATGTCTCGATCGATGGCCGCCATGTCGGCGCGATCGCGCTCCTGCGCGCTGCGCGCGATCCCGCCGGAGAAGCGCGACGAAGCCGAGAGGCCCTTCGCCGCGGCGTCCCACAGCTTGCCCTTGCGCGTGAAGTGAGCCCCGACCTCTTGCCACTGGGCCTTCAGCTCCGCCCCGAGCTCCGACCCCTCCTTGCAGAGGCCCGCGTTGGCGTTCGCGATGTCGCCGGCGTAGCTCGCCAAAGCCGACGTGACCGAGGCGAACGCGGACGCTCCGTCGAGCACGCCCTCGACGAGCGCCTGCAGGAACGTGTGGTCGGCGAGCTCGCGCATCGCCTCGATCTTCCGGGCGTGCGCCTCGTCCTGGCTCGACGCGCTGGCCACGCGTTGCTGATCGGCTTGCGCTCGGTCGGTCTGACGCTGCTTCATCGTCATCACCGCGATGGCCACCATCAGATCGTCGTCCACCGACGCGAACAGGGGCTCCGGGAGCACCTGCTCTGCGCCTGCCGCTGCACGCGAGCCCGAAGGCGAGATGTCGCCCCCGATCGCGCTCGCCGCCGTTCCGTGGCTCGCTCGTTCGATACCGCTCATCCTCTGACTCCTGCGATGGCGACCGCGGCCGCCCGGTTGCATCCTTCGATCGTCGCCATGATGGTCCTCAAGTCTTCGGCCTCGGCCTCCTTCGCGGAGCGAAGCGCCTCGAGGATCCACCGCGTCTCGCGTTGAAATCGGGCCATCGCCCCGTTGGCCGCCTCGACGTCCACCGCTGCGAGATCGCGATCGCGCTCGTAGCCGGCGACCTTGACGCTCGCCGCCGCCCCCGTCGCCGTCGCCGCGCCGAACGCGATCTGCGCGCCCCGCTCGGCCTTCTTCAAGGTGAGCTCGAGGGCGGTCTTGCCGACCTCCTCGGTCGCCTTGAAAGCGCTCGCGACGGTCCCTCCGACCGACAAGGCGGCGCCGCCGAGCTCCATCGCGATCCCGATCTTGTCCGAGAGCTTCCCGAGGAGCTTGAGCTCCTTCACCGCCGTCCCGCCCACGGAGAGCGCGACGGCCGCGATCGCGACGGCGCCGAGCGCGCCGCCGGTCACGACCGCGGCCGCGGCGCTCGCGACGGTCGTCGCGATCTTGGCGATGGTCGACGCGACCTTCTTGAGGAAGCCCCAGAACCCCTTCGACGCCTTCTCCGCTTCGCGTTGACGCTCGCGGGCTTCGGCCGCGCGCTTCTGCTCCACCTCGGACGCCTTGCGGTTCCTCGCGACCTCTACCTCGCCGGAGCGGATCTCGATCGCCCCTTGCTTCACCCGATCCGCGTAGAGAATGAGCAGCGCGTCTTCCACGCCGGCGAGGCCGGCGGAGTCCATCGCCGGAGACGGCAGGAGCGGCGGCGCCACCCCCGCCTTCCCCGCCGAAGCCGCGCCTCGCGCGACCAAAGGTCCTGAGACGGAGCCGACGGCGTTCATGGCGAGACCTCCAGCTCGGAGCACACCAACCGCTCGAGGACCTCGTCGCCGAGCGACTCGGCGATTGCCAAGGCGTCTTCGAGATGAGATCGCGCCGCGTCGTCGTCGCCCGCGCGACGCACGACGCGGGCGAGCGCGACGAGACAGCGAACCGAGCGCGGCTCCGCGACGAGCGAGCCGGCGCCGTAGAGCTCGCGAGCCACGTCGTCTTCGTCACGCCGCTCGTGGCACGCGCCGAGACCGAGCCAAGCGCGCTCGTCGGTGGGTGCGAGCCGGATCATCACGCGGAACGCGCGTGTCGCTTCGAGCAGGCGCCCGTCCTCGAAGAGCGCGTGCGCGACGGCGTACAAGCCTTCGAGGGCCCGCGCGGGGGCGGGCGAAGAGGCTTCGTGAGCATTCGTGATCGAGGTGGCGGTGTTCATGGTCAGCGCATGTTGTTGATGGGCGCCATCGCCATGTCGTTCAGCTTCTTCATGATGTTCGAGCAGAGGTTCATGATCTGGCTCGACTGCTCGACGAGCTGCTGGACGCGGATCATGTTCATCGAGTTGTCGCCCTGGAGACGGTCGCGAAACCCCTTGATCGTGTCCTGCAGGCGCTTGACCTCGTTGTTGTCGAGGCCGTACGGCGCATTGGTCTCGATCCTGATCGGGTCGTTCGAGCTGAGGATCTTGAAGTAGCCGCCCGCATTCGCGCGCGCGTCCATGAACTCCTTGCACTTCACGGGATCGTCGAACTCGTGGACCTGCACTTGCCCCACCAGACACTTCGCGAGGAGGTCCTGGAGCTGCGTGCCCGCCGCGCTGTCGCCCAGTTTGTCCTGGAGCGCCTTGGCGGTCTCCGCGAACTCGGCCCACTTCGGGTCGCCCGGCGTGATGCCCTTCTCGATGAACGCGGTGAGCTTGTTCTCCAGCGCTCCCAGCTCGTTGATCCGCGTGTTGCGGTCTTCCTGGTCTTGCATCGCTACCGCGAGCTTGCCGCGAACATCCTTCATCTGCTCGCCGAAGAACGCGAGCAGCGTCTCCGGGTCCATGAGGTCGATCTCCAGCATCGCGGCGGCAGCCCCCGCTCCGGCGGCTCTTGCGAGCGCGATCTTCTCGTCGTGATACGGGCGACCGGTCTCGGTCGTTGCGATCCTCTTCTCGACAGCGATTGTCATTTCGATCACCTTCAGGCGCGCAACGCGCCGCACGGAACCAGGGGAGAATCCACGACGACACTCTGGGACTCGAGCTCGTCGAGCAGCGCCTGGCGCGAGAACGCGACCGGCAGCTCCTCGAAGTCGCGCATCGCGGCGAGCATCTTGTCGAGCTCGTCTGCGTTTCGCTCCACCAGCCGCATGAGCTCGACGAGCTTCGAATCGTGATTCATCGTGGGTCTCCTCGACGACGCGACCATCGCGCCGTGAGTCCCCCATCGGCCGGTCCGCCGGTCGGGTTGCGCGAAAAATTCGATTTCGGTCGCAGGCGATCGCTCGCCGCCCGAGCGCGCTAGACTGCCCCGACGATCCAAGGAGCGACCGGTGAAGATCTATACGAAGACAGGCGACGACGGCACGACGGGGCTCTTCGGCGGCGCGCGCGTCAAGAAGGCCTCGCGCGTGGTCGAGGCGTACGGCGCGGTCGACGAGCTCAACGCCACGCTCGGCGTCGCGCGGGCGACGAAGCTCGATCCCCTGCTCGAGGGCATCCTCGCCGAGGCGCAGGTCGACCTCTTCACCTTGGGCGCGGAGCTCGCCTGCGTGCCGGGCAAGGAGGAGAAGCTCCAGATGCAGCTCCTCTCGCACCAAGACGCCGAGCGGCTCGAGCAGGCGATCGATCTCGTCGAGAAGTCGCTGCCGCCGCTCAAGAGCTTCGTGCTTCCGGGCGGTTCGCCGCAGGCGGCCGCGCTGCACCTCGCGCGCACCGTCTGCCGGCGCGCCGAGCGCGCGGTGCTCTGGTGCGACGAGATCTCCGAGGGTCCGGCGGAAGACCGCCGGACGGTGCGCGAAGAGGTCGTGATCTACTTGAACCGCCTGAGCGATCTGCTCTTCGTGCTCGCGCGCTACGCCAACGTGAAGGCGGGCGTCGACGACGTGCCGTGGGCGCCTCGCGCCAAGAAGTGAGTCACGCCGCTTCGAGGAGCTGCGAGGCCAGCATCTTGCGGCCGCGGTGGAGGCGGCTCATCACGGTGCCGACGGGCACGCCGAGCTCGGTCGCGGCCTCGCGATAGGTGAGCTCGTCGAGATCGACGAGCTTGAGCACCGCGCGGAACGTCTCGGGCAGCGCCTCGAGCTTGCCCTTGGCGGTCGGAGAGAGATCGGCGCCCGCCTCGGGCGACGAGAAGCGCTCGGGCGTCGTCCACGCGCACGGATCGCTCGCGAGCGCGCGGAGCGCGTTCTTCTCGCGGCGCGTGCGCCGATACCGCGTGACGAACACGCTGAAGAGGATCTGGTAGACCCACGCGCGGAGGTTCGTCCCCCGCTCGTACTGCGACGCGAACTTGAGCGCGCGCTCGATGGTGTCCTGCACGATGTCCTCCGCGGTCGTCGGATCTCCGGACAGCCGACACGCGCGTCCGCGAAGCTCCGGGACGAGCTCGACGAGGCCGAGCCTCAGGCTCGAGAGGTCCTTGGCGACGAGAGGGGTGCGGGTGTTGCGCGAGGTCGAAGAAGAAGCTGCGGTGTGCATCGAGGTCTCCCGGGCACGGGCTTCAGCAACCCAGGTGCCACGGCAGACCCTCGCGAAATCACGTCAAAATCAGGCGCTGGCACGCGCGGCGTGTGTCCCCCGAGCCAACCCCGCGTGGCCCGGGCCACACCGCGCTCGAAAGTGCGCAACTCCGGCACGCGCGCGGCCGAGAGGGAGACCGACGCCCAAGAACGAGACGGGGCGCGGAGAGGTCTGCCGATGGATCGGATCAACAGCTGCAGCCAGCGAGAGCGTCACTTCAGCCCCGAAGAGGAGAAAGAGCTCGAGCGCGACATGTCGACGAGCCAGATCCTCAACAAGGTGCGCAAGGACGCAAGCGCCGGGTCGGAGTACGTCGAGGTGCGCGGCGACGACAAGCCGTGGCGCACGGTGAAGAACGACCAGAAGATGCATGTCGGCGTGCTCGGCGGGCTGTCCCTCGGACACACCGCGATCGAAGCCATTCACATCGCCGAGATTCACGCCGTCGAGTCGGCCGTCGTGGCGGCTGGTGCGGCCGGCGGAGCGGTCGCGGTCGGAGGTGGCGCCGTGGCCGGCTTCGCGCTCGGCGTCGCCGAATGGCACCACGCGTACCTGAACGGGAAGGAGCAGCACGCTGCCCTCGTCAAGGACGAGATGCGCGTGGCCATGCTCACCCACCTCGATCTCCCGCAAGGCTACAAGACCGAGCAGTTCAAAGAGCGCGATCAGGCCGGCCGCACCTCGGACAGCACGGTGCAGAAGATGGCGACGCCGTTCGCGACGACCGACAAGTCTCTCATCGCGACGCTGCAGCTCCACGCCGACCGCGGCATGAACGCCGCGCGCGACTTTCTCGCGTCGGGTTGGTCGAAGGACCAGTTCATGAACGCGCACCCCGATGTCGCCAAGGCCTACGCCCGAGACGCGGCGTTCCACGATGGCTTCGACGCGCTCGTCTGGGCGAAGAAGCAGAAGGGCCCCGAGGTCTACGATCAGGCGATCAAGAAGCTCGAGGAGCGCGACTGCTGGTACGCGGCGTCGAACATCACCCCCCAAAGGATGTGACGATGACGCCCTATCGCTCCGCGAGACACGTCGACGTCGAGAGCGAGCTCCGCGAGATCGCGGACTTCGCGAAGAGAGTGCGCAGACTCGGGGTCCCGAGGTCGCGCGCCGACCTCGAGCGACTGGCTGTGGTCCACGCGGTGCAGACCGCCGCCTTCCTGTTCATCACCGTGGCGGTGTACGCACCGCTCTATCCGCTCTTCTGGAGCTTCGCCGCGATCACGGTCGTGTGGGGGATCGGACTCGGCACCGATCTCCTTGCGCTATCGAGATCGCGGCGTCGAGGAAGCTGACGACGCTGAAGTATCGCAAGGAGATCGTGAAGACCAGGTCGAGATGATCTTCGGTCCGACGGCTGAAGCCCGAGGCGTCATCGACTCGGCTTACCCCGTATGGCAAGGAGAATGAGAATGCTGAAGTACCGGACGACGATCTGGAACCGCCTGCTGCTGATGGACTTCGAGGAGCCCTACACGTGGCTCAACGGTTACTGGACAGGCGTGTTCCTGTCGGGCGGGAAGGTGACCGAAGAGATCGAGGTCCTCAAGGCCGTGATCGGCGGGACGCTCCCGCGTGCAGACAGGGGCTTGAACGACTACGTGGTCGACGTCGGCCCGGAGATCACGCGCATCGAAGTGCTCTACGACCCGATCCGTGTGTACGAGGTGCCTACGCGCTGGCTCCTCGCAGCCCTCGAGGATTACCTCGACATCAGGACCGCGTTGCGGAAGAGCGGAGAGCTGAGACCAGCTCCGACGTGAAGTCAGGAACGATCCGACGGCTGAAGCCCTCACGCCGACGCAGAGACGAGCTCGCGCAGCACGTTCGGTAGCTCGTCGGCGATTTCGCCCGCGAGGAGACCGCGGTCGCCGTGCTTCGCTCTCCACGCGTCGCCGGCGGCGCCGTGGAGGTACGCGCCGCACCAGGCCGCTTCGAAAGGAGGCAGCGAGCACGCGAGCGCGCCCGTGAGCCCGGCGAGCACGTCGCCCGCGCCCGCCGTCGCGAGCGCGGGGTTGCCCGTCGGGTTCACCACGCATCGCCCGTCGGGCGACGCGATGATCGTGTACGGCCCCTTGAGCACGACCACCGCGCGCGCGCGCGCCGCCGCCGATCGCGCGGCCGAGAAGCGATCGGACTCGATCTCCTCGCTCGTCGTGCCGAGGAGGCGCGCGAGCTCTCCTGCGTGAGGCGTCAAGATCGCGCGGCCCGACGCGGCGGAGAAGTCTTCGATCGCGCCGGCGTGCATCGAGAGCGCGTCGGCGTCGGCGACGATCGGGCCGGTGTACTCGCAGAGCACGTGCCGCACGGCGGCCTGCGCTCTCTCTCCGGTGCCGAAGCCCGGCCCCATCACGACCGCGCGCTTGTTCGCGATCGCGGCCTCCACTTGATCGATCAGCTCCGCGCCCTCTTCGCCGATGCGCGCGGTCATCACCTCGACGACGCGCGACTCGAGCGACGACGCCGCGTCGGGCCACGTCACGATCGTCGCCGCACCCGCGCCGCCGCGGAGCGCGCCGTGCGCCGCGAGCAGCGCCGCGCCGACCTTGCCCTGCGAGCCCGCGAGGATCGCCACGTGCCCCGCGCGGTACTTGTGCGCGTCGACCGGCCGCGGGCGGAGGAGCGCGCGCACGTCGCGCGCCTCGGAGAGCCCCGCGGCGTGCTCGGCGCGGAGCGTCGGCGGAACGCCGATGTCGACGACGCGCACCACGCCCGAGAGGTGCGCGCCCGGGCCCGTCACGTGACCGAGCTTCAGGTGTCCGAACGTGACCGTGAGATCCGCGCGCACGGCGGCGCCCATCGCCGCGCCCGTGTCGGCGTTCATGCCCGAGGGCACGTCGAGCGCCACGCGCTTGGCGCGCGCGTCGTTCACGAACGTGACGAGGCCGGCGAACAGATCGCCGAGCGGGCGATCGAGCCCGGTGCCGAAGAGCGCGTCGACGACGACGTCGGCGCCCGCGAGCGCGACGCGCAGCGGATCGAGCGCCGACGGCACGACGGCGTCGACGCGCCCGACGAGGCCGACGAACGCGTCGTGGTTGGCCTTGCAGTCGTGCGTCATCTTCGCGGCGTCGCCGGCGAGCCACGCGTCGACCCGCGCGCCGCGCGCGACGAGGTGACGCGCCACGACGAAGCCGTCGCCGCCGTTGTTGCCCGCTCCACACAGGATGACGACGCGCTTGCCCTCGGCCCGGCCGCCGAGGATCTCGCGCTCGATCACGTCGGCCGCGCCGCGCCCGGCGTTCTCCATGAGCACGACGCTCGGGACCTTGCACACGTCGATCGCGTGCGCGTCGAACGCCCTCATCTGCGCGCGAGAGAGCACCGGGATCACTTCGTCTTCTCCAGGATGACGACGGCGACCGCGACGCCGGCGTCGTGCGTGATGCTCACGTGCCAGGCGTCGGCCCCGAAGTCGGCGACCATCTTCGAAGCGTTGCCCTTGAGCTCGAGCACCGGGCGCCCGCTCGGCGCGCGGCGCACCTCGACCTCGTGCCAGCCGACGCCGCGCGCGCCGTCGAGCGCCTTCGCGAACGCCTCCTTCACGGCGAAGCGGCCCGCGAGCGCGGTCGCCGTGTCGCGCCCGCCGAGATCACCCCGCTCCACCTCTGTGCAGATGCGCGAGAAGAAGCGATCGCCGTGCCGCTCGAGCGCTCGACGCATGCGCTCGATGGAGCAAACGTCGATGCCGAGGCCGACGATCATCGCCGCTCGCTCGCCGCGAGCATCGCCCGCACCGCCGCCGTCAGGCCGGAGAACACCGCGTCCGCGATGACCGCGTGCCCGATGTTGAGCTCGACGATCTCCGGGATCGCGACGAGCGCGGGGACGTTCTTCGTCGTGAGGCCGTGGCCCGCGGCGATCTCGAGCCCGAGCTCGCGCCCGCGCTTGGCCGCGGCGGCGAGGCGATCGAGCTCCGCTCTCGCCTTCGCGGGATCGCCCGCGGCGTGAGCGTACTCGCCCGTGTGCAGCTCGATCTGCTCGACGCCGAGCGCGCGCGACGCCTCGACCTGCGCGAGATCGGCCGCGATGAAGAGGCTCACCTTGATGTCGGCGGCGCGGAGGCGCTCGACGTGCGCGCGCAGCGAGGGACCCGCTTTCGCGACTTCGAGGCCTCCTTCGGTCGTGCGCTCCTCGCGGCGCTCGGGCACGAGCGTCACCACGTCGGGGCCGACCTTGCACGCGATCGCGATCATCTCGTCGGTCGACGCCGTCTCGAGGTTGAAGGTCGCGCGCAGCGTGCCGCGGAGCCGTTCGACGTCGTCGTCGCGAATGTGCCGTCGATCTTCACGGAGGTGCGCCGTGATCCCGTGCGCGCCGGCGTCGAGGCACATGCGCGCGGCGGCGACGGGATCGGGGTACGTCGTTCCCCGAGCGTTGCGCAGCGTGGCCACGTGATCGACGTTGATGTGCAGGCGCATGGCGGCCCGACGGTAGCACCTTCCATCCCCCGCCGCGCGGCGTCGTCCTCCTGAGAAACGACGCCTCATTGAAGTCGCGGCGCTTTCACATTAGGACGCTGGAAATGCGACGCTTCTGCCTGGCCCTCGCCCTCTCCTTGCCGTTCGCCCTCGCCTCGGCTGCTTGCTCGAGCAACGACGCCGGAGACGGCGGCGGGTGCAAGGTCGGCGCGAACGCCGCTTACGCGAACCCCGCGGGCACGCCCTTCGCGCTGCCCGCCGGCGTCGAGCAGGTCGGAGAGATCACGGGCGACTTCTCCACCCCCGAGTGCGAAACCGCCGAGGACGTCGAGTACGGCGGCGATCTCCTCCCCGCCTGCGTCGGGCTCAAGAACACGACGGGCGCGGAGATCGTGGTCAAGATCCCGGCCGGCCTCTTCTTCATCTCCGAGGATCCCGAGGTGCAGAACGGCATCATCCTCCAGGATCACGATCTGACGATCCCCGCCGGCGCGACGAAGTACTTCCGCTTCGATCTGTTCTGCGCGAACAAGAACTGCATCTTCGGAAGCAAGGCGTCGCGCTTCACGTTCGGCAACGTCACGAACGATCCGCTCCTGCGCGAGCTCGTCGATCTCGCGAAGAACAAGGTGCTGCGGCGCAGCACGGGATCGAAGACCGCCTACGTCTTCGGCCAAGCGATCTGGGACGTCACCGAAGGCCTCGGCCTCTCGGCCGAGCGCAAGAAGGAGCTCGCTGACGTCACCGGCTGACGCTTCGACTCAGTCTTCGGCGCTCTGCTCGCCGTCTTCTTCCGTCTTCGGCGTCTGGAGCAGCTCGCCGTTCGGGCCGTCCTTGCGGACGATGATCGTCTTGCGACCGACCGTGTCCGGGTTCTCGCGCGCCACCACCGTGATGACGTTCACGCCCGGGCGCAGCGGGATCGAAGCCTCGAACGGCATGCGCTTGGGATCGGCGCCGTTGCGGTTCGAGCGGTAGAAGACCTTGCGGTTGCCGACGAAGATGTAGGCGTCGAGCAAGCGATCGGCGTCGCTCGCGCCGCCCTTGATCACGGTCGTCGCGTCGCGCGTCGCGAGCGGCGTCGGTTGCACCTCGATCGACGGCGGGTAGCGGCGCATGACCTCCTCGAAGGGAACCTGCGCGGAAGGTGCGCCGCCCTGCTCGAGCTCGCTCGTCTTCACGAAGCCGAAGCGCCCGTCGCCGAGCGCGACCTTCGTCATGTCGCCCGCGGTCGCGACGGCGTTGACGCCCGTACCCGCGCCGAGGCGCCCGAACGTGCGCGACTCACCGCCGGGGGCCTCGAACAGGGTCGCGCCGCCGGTCTTCGCGCGCATCGCGCCGTTCGCCGCCGTGAGCGGTGTCGGCACGGCGATGGGCATCCGCACCTTCTCCACGACCGTCTCGCGCAGATCGCGATCGGCGATCGACAGCTCCACCTTCGCCTCGGGATCGGCGAGCGGCGACTCGACGTCGAACGTGAAGGTCACCTTCTTCACCTCGCCGGGCTGCATGTTCGAGATGTCGAAGCGACCTTCGTGGAGGAGGAGGCCGTCGCCCGAGAGGTTGCGCAGGTTCGCCTGCGTCTCGTAGCTCTTGCCCTTCCCGACGTTCTTGATCGAGAGGTACATCGTGAGGTGCTCGCCCTTCTGCACCTTGCCGTCGCCGTTGCCCTTGCGGGTGTCGGCGATCTGGTAGCTGTAGGCGAAGATCGGGCGCTCGAGCGCCTTCACCGCGACGCGGAGCTGCTGCTGCGCCGGGGCGCGGCCGCGCGACTCGTCGAAGCGCACGGAGATGCCGTCTTGACGCGAGAGCGTGTCGCGCGGGATGCGGCAGACGCGCGGCGCGTTCGTCGGGAGAGGCGCCGTCGAGCCGGCCTTGCGGCCCTCGACCTCGCACCACCCGAGGGGGATGCTCGCCGTCTTCGTCTTGCCCGCCTCGAGCTTGCCGATGACGAGCTCCTTGTTGTCGTAGAGGCCGTTGTCGCTCTTGGTGACCGCGGCGAGGCGGTGGAGCGCCACGTTCCCCTTGTTGGTGACGGTGACCTTGAGGTGCATGGGATCGCCGGCCGTGACCTCGTTGCCCGCGCGATCGGTCTCGACCTTCACCTCGACGTTCGGCGGCGTCGCGCCCGCGGGAGCCTGCTGGACGTCGGCGGGAGCGTCGCTCCAGTCGATGCCGAGGCTCGCGAGATCGTTCGACGCCTTCTGGAGCTCGTTCGTGCGCGCGTCGGCGATGACCTGCCGCGCGGCCTTGAGCTGCTCGAGGCGCTTGCCTTGCGGGATCTTCGAAACGATGTCGCGCCCGAACTTCACCGGGAAGTCTTTGTTGGGGAAGTCGGCGCCCATGACCTCGTCGGGATCGCCGCCGCGCTCGCGGAGCTCGCGCCGGAGCGACTCCGGCAGGTTGTAGCGGACGATCTCCTGCGGCTTCTGCCCGTCGCGCGCGCGCGCGTTGAGCAGGCTGCGCGAGAGATCGCGCTCCTTGAGCATCGTGCCCGTGTCGACCGTGAGATCCATCTCTTGCGGATCGGCGGTCATCGGATCGAGCTCGATGTCGGGCGTGACGCCCGTGCCCTGGATCGAGATGTCGCCCGGCTCCGTCAGGTACTGCGCGATCGTGAGCTTGAGCGCGGCGCGATCGGGCAGCTCCGTGAAGACGAGCTGGACCGAGCCTTTGCCGAAGGTCGTCTCGCCGACGATGATCGCGCGGTCGTGGTTCTTGAGGGCGCCGGCGACGATCTCGCTCGCGCTCGCCGACGTGCCGTTCACGAGCAAGACGATGGGATAGTTCGGCTCGGTGCCCTCGGGGTGGGCGACCTTCTCTTCGCGATCTTCACCCGATCCCGGGTTGCCGACGGTGGCGACGATCGGGCCGCTCGTCAAAAACTTGTCGGCGACGCGTGCGGCCTGCTCGAGCAAACCGCCGGGGTTGCCGCGGAGATCGAGCACGAGGCCCTTGAGCTCGCCGTTGCGCTTGAGATCGTGGAGCGCTTCGTCGAGATCCTTGGCCGTGTTCGCCTGGAACTGCTTGATGCGAACGTAGCCGACGTTGTCGCCGAGCGACTTGTGCTCGACGCTCGCGACCTTGATGACCTCGCGCGTGAGCTCGAAGGGCTTGGGGTTCTGCCAGCCGTCGGGCCCGTCGCGGCGGATCCAGACGGTGACCTTGGTGCCGGGCGCGCCGCGGAGGTGCTGCACCGCCTCGTTGAGGCCCATGTTCAAGGTCGACTCGCCGCCGATCTTCACGATGCGGTCGTACTTCTTGACGCCTGCGCGGAACGCCGGCGTGCCCGGCATCGGGTTGATGACGGTGAGCTGCTGATCGCGGATCGAGATGACGATGCCGAGGCCGCCGAACTGGCCGCTCGTCGACAGGTTCATCTCCTTGTAGGCCTCGGGCGAGAGCAGCACGCTGTGCGGATCGAGCGTGTGGAGCATGCCGTTGCAGGCGGCGTATTCGACCTCGCGGAGATCGACCTCGGTGCCCTTCAGGTTCTCCTGCACGAAGCCGAAGATCTCCCGCAGGCGCGCGCTCACGTCCCAGAGGCCGAGCACGTTGTCGACGCGGAACTCGCGCTCTTGGGTGTCGACGCGGACCTTCACGGTCGGCTGGTTCTCGTCGTGGAGGACGATGACCTGCGCGACGTCGCGCTGCACGTAGTTGAGCGACGAGAGGAGCATGTCCTTCGGCTTGACGCGCTTCGGATCGACGTACTTGTCGCGGACGTTCTTGAGCACCTCGTTGACGACCTTGAGCTGCGTGAGGTCGTAGTTCGCCGGGGTGTGCGACTTGCCGTCCTTCTCGCCGTTCGCGGCGCTGGCGGGCGCGAGGCCCTCCCAGAGGCCGCCGCCGTGGAGGCGGAGGGCGAGCCAGCTGGCGATCCCGAAAGCGGCGAAGAGCGCGAGGAACTTGAGCGCGCGTGCGAAGATACGCATCGGATCCAGTATAGACGCGCGACGAGGCCTGTCCGGCCTAATCGCGAATGATCTCAGCCGGTATTCGCTTTACGCGGCCTTACGGATGACGGCGACGTAGAAGCCGCCCAAGACGGCGGCAGGCGAGTCGCAGAGCAACCGCTCGGCCCGGCGGAGCATTCCCGCGAGGCCCGGGAGGCGCATCGCCGCGGCCGCGGGCGTCACGATGCGGATCCCGCGCGCGGCCTCGATCCGCGTGCCCGGAGGCAGGATGCGCGGGAGGACCCACGGCGCGTCGAAGCGCGTGTAGACGGCGCTCTCGCGCGTGCGGTCGCTGATCCTCCCCGCGGGGCCGAGTCGCTTGGCGAGGCCGCGGAAGCTGAGCGGGTTGTAGAACTCCGCGAGGATCACGCCGCCGGGTCGGGTGACGCGCGCCATCTCCGAGAGAGCGCGGCCGATGTCGGGCACGTGGGCGAGCACCTTGAACGAGCACGTCACGTCGAACGAAGCGTCGTCGAACGGCAGCTCCGTGACGCTGCCTTCCTTCACGTCGAGACCGCGCGATCGCGCGAGCTCGAGCATCCCCGGCGACAGATCGATCCCCGCGGCGCGGCGCGCGAAGCTCGCGAGGCGCTCGAGGATGAGGCCCGTGCCGCAGCCGCACTCGAGGACGTCGCGGTCGCGCCCGTAGCGCGCGCACAGCTCCACCTCGAGGTCGTCGACCATCGCGTGGTAGCCGTCGCCGTCGTTGGGGCGGCGGTGCTTCTCGTAGCTCTTGCTGAACTCGTCGTAGTAGGCGCGGTTCGCGTCGAGCGAACCGTCGCCGCCTGGCTGGTTCTCGGACATCGCCATGGGGCCATGGTTTCTAGCACGTCCCTTACGCGCCGCGCGCGACCACGATAGCCTGCCCGCCATGCGCGCGCTTCCCGTCTTCGTATCGTTCTCGTTCGTCCTCGTCGCCGCCTGCGGCGGCGGAAGCCTTCCCACGCCGGGCGAGCACAAGCTGATCGACAAGACCTTCGCCGGTCAGAACAAGTGCAACCCGAAGAACGCCGATCGGCCGTTCATCGTCGAGTGGGACGCGACGGATCAATCGAGCTTCCAGGCGCTCGCGGCGAGCGACGTCATCTTCGTGCGCTACCAGGGCTGCGAGCTCAAGGCCCTCGACGGCTGCCGCGACGACTCGGTCAAGGGCTCGCTCGGATCGTACAAGCCGGTCGAGTTCACGAGCGGCGGCGTCGAGAGCATCGACATCCACGACGAGGGCGAGCTGTACGCGAAGCTCCCCCTCGGCGCGGCGTCGCTCAGCGGCCGCGTGCAGAGCGGCGAGAAGTTCCACATGGAGTACTACGTCAGCGGCACGCGAACGGCGACGCGCGACAAGGTCTACAAGGGCGACCTCGCGAAGAACCCGCGTTGCGCGGAGGCGACGCACTTCGTTTACGCGTACAACCTCGGCGCGTTCGCGCTCGCGTCGCAGTCGTCGCTCAAGGCGCAGGTCGACGGATCGTATTTCGGCTTCAAGGCGGGCGGCAAGACGGGCTCGACGACGAACGCCGAGAAGCGAGGCGGCGAGCTCTCCGCGTGCAAGGGCGAGTCGGCCAAGGAGGTCGAGTCGTGCAAGGTGCCGATCCGGCTCACGCTGCGCGAGATCGAAGGCGGGAGCGATCCCGCGGCGTCGGCGGCGTCGGCGCCGGAGACGGACGCCTCGCTCAACCTCGCCGGTCAGCTCAAGGCGACGACCGACGCCGAGAAGAAGGCGCTCGGTCACCTCGAGAGCGCGAACGTGAAGAAGCAGTCGCGCGACGGCAAGGGCTGCCTCGACGAGCTCACCCAGCACGACGCGCTCGATCCGCGACCCGCCGGCCTCTCGACGAACCCCGCGAGCGGGAAGAACGCCGGATTGCGTGCAGAGTGCATGATGCTCGCGGGCCAGTGCGAGGCGGGCAAGGCGCACTTCCGCAAGGCGCTCGCGGCGACGAAGAGCGGCGACATGGGCCCCGAGCACATGGATCGCGTGACCGACGCGACGGCGGCGCAGTCGTGCGCCGGAGGCAACCTCTCGGAGCGCGATCAGTACCTCCGCGCGATGAGCGATCTGACCAAGGGCGGCCTCGGCGTGCAGTCGAAGACCGTCGCCGAGTGTCAGGCCGCGTTCGACACGTTCATGAAGCTTCGAACGACGGTGAAGCGAAAGGACGCGAGCGACAGTCAGGTCCCGGAAAAGCCGCTCACCGCGATGGGCGCCACCGCGCCGCTCTGCTTCGCCAAGGCGGGAGACTGCGGCGCCGCGCTGAAGGCCTTCAAGGCGATCAACGACGCCAAGGGTCCTGACGACGCGCCCAAGGCGAAGGACGACAAGATGCTCCGCACGCAGTTCGACGCCCTGGTTCCGATCTGCAAAGGCAAATAGTCGCGCGCTTCGCGGTCCCCGCTACGGCGCGACGACGGCGTCAGGAGCGAGCGCATCCGGCTCCGCGCTCGCGCTCGGCGCGGGGTCGAGCGGCGTGGCCGCCGGCGCCCCCGACCAGGTCGACTCGACCGCGAACGCGCTCGCGCCGATCGCGATCGCGACGGCGACGCCCGCGAGCGCCACGCTCCGCCAGATCCGCGTGGGCGGTCTCGGGCCCGGCATCACCGACGTGGTCGCCTCGGACATGGTCGTGTCGATCGACGGCTCCAGCGACGACGGCGCGGACCTCGGCGCCGACAGCCGCTCTCGGCGCGTCTCCCCGCCCCCGTCATCGCCGCCCGGGGCGCCGAGCGACTGACGCCTCGTCGTCACGTACGCCGACGGCGGCACCGAGTCGTCCGTGCGCCGCAGGAGCTCGGCAGGGACCTTCGTACCCGCCGGCGCGAGCGCCCGCACGGCCTCGAGCATCTCGCGCGCCGAGGCGTAGCGCTGGGCCCGATCGATCTCGAGCGCGCGGTGAACGACGGCCGCCAATTCGTGCGGGATCGACGCGTTGATCTCGCGGATGTCGCGCGGCGGGTCGCGCCGGATCGACGCGAGGCGCGCGCCGAGATCGACGACGTGCGACGTCGGCGTCTTCCCGCTGAGCGCCTCGTACAAGACGACGCCCATCGACCAGAGATCCGTGCGCGCGTCGACGTCGCGCGGCGTCCCGAGCTGCTCGGGCGACATGTAGGGAGGCGAGCCGACGACCGCGCTCGTCTTGGTGAGCACGTGGCAGCCACGGCTGTCGGCCGCGAGCTTCTCGAGGGCGATGACGCCGTCGCTGCTCCGCTCGTCGATCCCCAGGTCGGCGACCTTCGCGATCCCGAAGTCGAGCACCTTCACGACGCACTCGTCGTCGTCGGTGCGGGCGATGAAGACGTTTCCCGGCTTGAGATCGCGGTGGATGACGTCGGCCTCGTGCGCCTTGTGGAGGCCGAGCAACGCCTGCGCGACGATCGCGAGCGCGACCGGCGCATCGAGCGGCCCGAGCCGCGCGAGCAGCGATCGCAGATCTTCGCCGTGGAGGTACTCCATCACGATGTACGGCCGGCCGGTCTCGTCCTCTCCCGAGTCGAGCACCTGAGCGACGTGTCTCGAGTCGATCGCACCGGCGGCGCGCGCCTCGCGCTCGAAGCGCACGCGTGACTCTTCGGACCGCTCCGAGTCCTGGATCAGCTTCACCGCGACGCGGCGGCCTGTCTTGGTGTGGACGGCGTCGTAGACGGCGCCCATGCCGCCGCGACCGATCTCCTGCGTCACGCGGTATTTCGCGGCGAGGATGAACTCCACGTCGCTCAGCCTATCCTCGAGTCGTCCCGACGACGAGCCGGAGCCCGCGTCACGAGCCCTCGGTTGGTGAGGGACGCGAGAGGATGGCGCGCGCCAACCCGTGCTCGGCGCACACATCCGTGCTAGGGCACGCCGCATGCGGCGACGACGCGGATCGGCTCGTGGGGTCGTCGCGGTCCTTGCCCTCGTCATCGCGGGGTGCTCACGAAAGGCGCCGCCGAACGCTGCGACGGACGGTGCCACGACGGCTCCGCGGAGCTTGATCGATCCGATGACATCTCACGCTCCTTTCGTGCGCCCGGCGCGGGCCCCGCGGATGCCCAAGGTCATGTCGATGGAGCATCGACTCCTGGCGTTCAAGCTGCTCATCGTCGATCCAAGCGGCGCGGGGCGCGCGGCCGCGTTCCTCGCCGCCATCCGGGAGCGATTTGCTGGCAAGCACGCGGGAGGGGCCGATCTGTCGACGCCGCCCTCTAGGTTCTCCATCAACGCTTCGTCGCTCCGCGTCCATCACATGGAGATCCACGCAGGCCAGAAGGTCCGCGACTTCTTCCTCGAATGGAAGCTGTACGGGGCAGACGGTGAGCTCTCCGGCCCTGAAGCGAACGCCCTCTTCCTCGGCGCGGCCGGCGTTCTCCATCTCGGCCCCGAAGACGGATCCGTCGAGCGACTATCGCGGGACATCGGCGCGATCCAGAGACAGCTCGCGGTCATGCCGGCAGCAGCGGATGAACCGCCGACGGTCCTTGGCCATGACGTCATCCTCATGGTGAGATCGCCTACGACGCCTCCGCCGCCTCTCGTAGCCTTCGGCTTTCCCACCGTCTCGGAGGAGGACGGGGCGCTCGCCAACCTCCAGTCACTCCAACGTGCCGTCCTGCTCGGCATGTAGGAGCTCGCGTAGACGAGGCCCGGGAGAGAGAGTCGGCGCACCGGGCGTGCTGGAGTAGTGCACTCCAGACGAGTGCCGTACGAGCAGACGAGCTCGATGGCGAATCTCAAGCCTCGAGCGCCACCAGGACCATCGCGTCGTCGGTGCTCACGAGCGCGTAGCCCGTTCGCCAGACATCGAATGCTCGCAGGAATGGGTTCTCCACGTCGGAGAAACGCTGCTCGGCCGGGCGCGGTGTGACAGCGGCCGCAGAGTCGTCCATCGGGTCGCTCGATATCGCGGGTAACGACAACCCGAGATCGCAGGCGCGTTGCCAGAAACAACCCCCGACCACTGCGTCGTCGAGGCGTACTCGCGCGCGCGGAGCATCCGCGACGCAGAGAGAGCGTTTCAACTCCGCTCGCACCGCGCGCTCGAGGTCCTCCGTCGCACGCTCGTCGTGTTGTGAGAGGGCCTCGTACGCCAGATCCCCTGCGACGAACAGCTCACTCGGGGCTCCGATCGAGTAAGGGGCGAGCTCGTTGCTCAGCACCACGTCCCACACCGCAACCCGACTCGAGCCGGTACCCCACGGAGCGAGTGTCGTCATGTAGGCGCGAGCAGCAGCCTCGGCTTTCAAGACGCCCTCGGGATCGCTCGCGATCGTGATGCAAGCCCGAATCGTCGATGGATGCGCGAGCGCGGGTGGAGCGGCGTTGTTGCTTCCGATGCGAAGCCCGTCGTCCTCGACGAGGATGAAGCGACGCCTCGCGTCGTCGAGCCACTCGGCTGGAATGACGCCACGCTCAGCGAGCTCGCGCCAAGCGCGGTGCGGGTTCGTCGTTGCGCTCACGACGTCTCGCGCCCGAGCCTCGCGCGCGCGGCTTGGTCGGAGGAAGGGCTGGGCGCAGACTTCGTCGAGGATGAATCCCATGGACGCGGCGGAGAGCGCTTGCGTGGTCGCGGATGCCGCGCTGAAGCGACGCGCGATGACGATAACCCGTCGCCGAAGGAGTCTTGGCGAAATCGCGTTGTCGCGCGAAGCGCGCGCGCTGGGCCATGGCACGCGTCGGCCGGTCGTGATCGCGCACATCGAACCACCGTGTTCATCTGGAACCGCCAACGTGGCGTCGTATTCCGCCTGGCAGACACCCGTCGATCGTCACGGACAGAGCCGGCGCTCGAGCCAGGTCGCCGAGGCGTCGCCGTAGAGGATCCACACGGCGCCGTGCGTGTCGACGGCGACGGCGACGTCGGTGACGTGCTTGCCGGCGGAGATCGGGCCGAGCGAGCTGAACGCGCCCGCCTCGTCGACGCGGCCGAGCTCGACGACGCGCGGCGATCCGGGCGCGGCCTCGCGCGGGCGAACGCGCGCGACGTACGGCAGCGCGGCGCCGCGCGGATCGACCGACGCCCCGATCGGGGCGGGATCGAGACCGTTGGGGTACGATGACCAGATCGCCGGCGTGTCGTCTTTCGGGGGATCGGCGATCGGGATCGCCGCCATGCCGAACGCGGTCGTCTCCTGCGAAGACGGGAGGAGCAACACGAGAGACTTCGCGCTCTGAGCGGCGGCGAAGTCGATGCCGCGCTCCGGCGGCCCGCCGACGAACACGACGGCGTCGTCGAGGCGCGCGAGCTCGCCCTTCGCGCCGAGGCCGAGCGTCCGCGCGTGCACCGGCACCATCGCCGTGCGCGTGTCGAGGTAGAGCGCGACGACCTTGTCGCCGCGCGACACGAGGCGGATCGTGGTCGCTCCCGCGCCGTCTTCCGACAGGCGCACGGTCTCTCCGTCGTCGAGCGTCGCGAACGCCTGGAGCATGACGCCTTCGGTGGTGTGACGCGCGTCGAGCGTCGCGAGCACCGCGTGGTCGCTCCCGAGCGCCGCAGCGGCGATGCGCGTCGAGGGCGCGCTCTTCGCGATCTGCTTCGTGTCGGTCGTGCCGAGCGTCGTGCGATACACGCTGCCTCCCTGCGCCTGGCAGTAGGCCCACTTGCCGGCGACCTCGCACGGCGACCATCGCATCGCGACGAACGACGCGGGCTTCGGGCCTTCTCCCACGATCACGCTCGCGGGCGGGATCGGGACCGTGAACACGCGCGGCTTCCCCGCGTCGTTGGCGACGAGGCGCAGCTCCGAAGGCGTGACCACCATCGCCGCGGGCCCGCGGAACGGCTGCTCCGTCGGTCCGTGGATCAGACGGCACGCCGAAGCGCCCGCGTCGCCGGCGTCGTTCGCATCGACGCTCGCGTCCACGCTCGCGTCGATGCGCGTTTCCACGTTCGCGTCGACGCTCGTCTCCACGTTCGCGTCGGCGATCGTGCTCACGTCGGCCTTCGACCCCGCGTCACCCTTGCTCTCGCTCCCGCATCGATCGCACGCCGCCACGGCGCCGATCACCAGCCAGCCCCAACGCGCCCGCACGGCCGCACACATTAACAGTGTTGGGCGGCGCGCGCACGCGCTCGTCAGCGCCGCGCGGCCCACGCGACCGGCTTCGCAGCGGCGCGGGCGATGAGCCGCGCGGCGCTCTCCGCCGGCGACGGGCGCGGCGCCCCTCGCCGAATTTCGCGGCCGAGGTCGGCGAGGACGCGATCGACGCACTCCATCGCGCTCGCCGCCGCGAGCTCGGTGCCCACGCCGCGCGCGCCCGCGTTGCAACCTGCGAGGTACAAGCCGCGCAGCGGCGTGTAGACGGGCGGACGCTTGGCGCCGACTTGATCGGGCGTCTGCCCCGTCGAGACCGCGGGGCCGAACTCCTTGCCGATCCACTTCTCGATGAACTCGACGCCGAAGGTGTCGATGAAGACCGCGTGCTCGTCGAGGCCGGGCACGACGCGGCGGATGGTGCGCAGCATCGCCTCTTCCCACGCCGCCGGCGGCGACGTCAGCGCGACGTCGCTCGTGGGCGCGACCGCGCAGAGCGTGAGGAGCTGGTGACCGGGCGGCGCGAGATCGGGGTCGAAGTTGGTGGGCACGGGGCAGTAGAACGGAACGATCGGCGGCACCTCGCCGCGCGTGAGGTGCGCGAACATCTCCTTCATGTCGCCGGTCGACGTGCGCGCGAGGTCGACGTTCTCTCCCACGCCGCCGACGATGCACCCCGCGTCGACGAGCTTCTTCGAAAGGCCGATCTTCGCCTGCACCGCGATGTACGAGCCCTTGATGGCGAGCGCGCGCGCGGCGTACGGCGCGGGGAAGTGCTCCGCGCCGACGAGCTTGCTGACCGTGGTGCGAACGCTCGACGTCGAGATCACGAGGTTCGCGGGGACGACCGTGCCGTCCGACAGCTCGACGCCGGCGACGCGCTGCTCGCGCACGACGACGCGCCGAACGCCGACGCCGGTGCGGACCTGCGCGCCGCGCGCTTCGGCGAGGCGCACGTACGTCTCGGGGATCGCGATGGAGCCGCCCTTCGGGTAGCTGAGCGCGTTGTCGCGCGCCATGCGGCGAAAGCACCAGAGCGCCTCGCCCGCGGAGACCTCCCAGTAAGGGAGGATGAAGTAGAGTCCGAGGAGGAAGCCGAAGACGCCGATCGTCGGCGCGTGATCGGTGAACGGCTCGACGAACTCTTCGATCGTGCGATGGTCCCAGGCGGCGACCTCGCTGTCGCTCATCGCGAGGATGTACGTGAAGAGGCGCGCGGCGCGGACGGCGTCGGCGGCCGAGAGCTGGAGCGCGCGCGCGATCTCGTAGGCGAAGCGAGGCATGCGCGACAGATCCGCGGGCACGGCGACGCCGCGGATGCGCGTGGCGTCGTCGGGATCGAGGAAGCGGAGCTCGGCGATGTCGCGCGTGCGCCGGAAGCGGAGCGCGCCGTCTTCGCCCACCGCGCGGAGCACGTCGCCGAGCGGGCCGCGGTTTCCACGGCAGAACATGTGCGTGCCGATGTCGACGTGGAAGCCCTGCTTCTCGTAGCCCGAGCACGATCCGCCGACGCGGCGGTTCTTCTCGACGAGCGTGACCGGGATCCCCGCGTCGGCGAGCAGGAGCGTCGCCGCCGAGCCGCCGATGCCCGACCCGATGACGACCGCGGCCGGGCTCGCGGCCGATCTCATGCGGCGAAGAGCTCGCGCAGCGCCTTCGGCGAGCGGATGGCGCGCTCGCACGTCTCGAGGATCCGCTTCAAGTCGACCTCGCCGTCCGCGCGCGTGTACGTCTCGATGCGGCGGATCGTCTTCGTCGTTCCCTGGCGGACGATCTCCATGATCGCGTCGCGAATGGCCTGCTCGGGGAACGGCGGCAGCGAGCCCGTGACCTCTTCGTAGTGGTCGTACATGCGCTTCATGACCGTATCGAGGTCGATCTTGAGCTTGCGCATCGGGTTGACGAGCTCGTACGTCGCGAGCGCGAGGATCACCGTCGTGGCGAGGTTCTTCACGAGGATGGTCGAGCGCCGCTTCTTGAGCTCGGGGTAGACCTCGCCGAAGAAGCGCTGGCCGGCGGCGATGTGGCGCGACTCGTCTTTGCCGATGAGCGCGATGACCTTGCGGACGGTCTCGTCTTTCGCGACGTGGTTGATCTGGTGGAAGATCTGGTTCGCGAGGTGCTCGCCGATGATGTTGATGTTGCCCATCATGAAGGCGACGTCTTCGCGATCGACGACGCCGAACGAATAGAGCGCGCGCACGAGCGGCGAAGGCTCGGGCATCGGCCTGCCGGTGATCTTCGGGATCAAGCGCCGGAGCGCGTCGTAGTGCTTGGCCTCCTCGATGGCCTGCTCGACGAAGTAGAACTTCGCCTCTTCGGTGCGCACCATCGTGGAGATGTAGCTCGCGCCGGTGACGGCCGTCTTCTCGCCCGGGCAGAGGAAGGTGAGCATCGCCGCGATCGGCTCGGCGTACTCGGGATCTTCGCGCACCGGCTCGTCCCAAGGCACGGCGGTGGGCACGGCCCAGAACGACTTCTGACCGAGCTCGAAGATGTCCCAGCCCTTCTTGTTCTGGCGCGCCGACGTGTTGTCGAACACGCCGCCGCCGAAGAGCACGTGCTTCCACGAGAACGAAGCGGTGTCCTTCTGAATCCCCGCAGGACGCTTCTTGCCCATGCCTCCTAGGCTAGCAAGCTTGCAGGAGCATGACGACGCGACTGTGCGACGACCGCGCGGCGGCTTGCCCCGCTGCGCCCGCTGCCGCCGCTCCGCCCGCTGCCGCCGCTCCGTTCGCCGCGAGGTACGCGACCTGCGCCTCGGCCGCGGCGCGCGCGCGTGCGTCTTGTCGTGCGCCGAACGCGAGCAGAAGCTCGACGATCTCCGCGTGACCTTCGCATGCGGCGAGGAGGAGCGGCGTCGCGCCCGCCATCCCGACGGGCGCCTGCCGGCTCACGATCGCGCGCTCCGGATCGGCGCCTCGCTCGAGGAGGTAGCGCACGATGCCGTAGTCGCCGCGCAGCACCGCGAGCGTCAGCGGCGTGTGCCCGCGCGCGTCGGCGCCGTTCGGATCGGCGCCGCGCTCGAGGCACAGCATGCAGAGATCGCCGTGACCGGCGCTCGCCGACGCGCGCAGGCCTTCGTTCGGCGGCGCGCCCTCCGCGAGCAGATCGGCGGCGATCCCACGCCTCCCGTGCTCGATCGCGACGAGCAACGCCTCCTCGAGCGCGCGCCTTCGCGCTTCGGGCTCGAGCTTCCGGCACGCCGCGACGAGCGCGCGCGCGCGCGGCTCGTCGCCCTCGCGCGCGGCTTGCTTCAGCCGCTCTCCGTCCGTCTCGCCCCGAATCCAACCCTGAATCGACCCTACGACCCGTCCGAGTACGTCTCCCATCCGAAGAGATCTACGCTCCGTCTCCTCCAAGAGTTCCCTCGCGGCGGTAGATATCCGATATCAACGGAAGATCACCGACTTCGCGCGACTGGCGCTCGCGCGCTAGAATTCGGTCCGTGGGGGGCCGCCGGATCGCCGCTGGCTGTGTCGTCGTCGCCGTCGTCGCGTGCTCTGCCGACGAAGCACAGCCCGGAGCGTCGACCGATCTGCCGAGAGGTCACGACGCCTCGTGGTCGGGGCCGTGCCCCAAGCGCGCGGATCTTTCGGCGCCCGCGCCGTTCCTCCGCGCGCCCGACGTCGCCGGGGACCGCATTCGCGTTCACCATGTCACGGCGAGCGACGGTAGTCGCATCTTCTGGTCGCTCCACGACGCCAAGCTCGCGCTCGACTGCATGGTCACCGATCCGCGCGACGCGCGGCTCGCGGCGACCGCGGGGGCGTGCGTGCCTTCCGCTCGCGCGTCACGCGAAGCGCTGACGATGGGCGCCGGTTACACGACGAGCGACTGCAAGACGCCGGTCTGGGGCGTAGCGCACGAGGCTCCTCCGCCGCCGCTCGCGGGCCCGCGCGTGAAGACGATCTACGAGAACTGTCAGCCCGTCGCCGCGCCGCCGGATCGAGACTTCTACGTCGCGGGAACGCCTCCGAGCGATCTCGTCGTCTTCACGCGAGCCGAGCCGACGGACGCTGCCGGCGAGGCCGTCATGAGCGTCGGCTCCGACGGCTCGCGCGTGTGGCTCGGAGAGGTCGCAGCGTTCGGTGCAGTCGTGTACGGCGTGGGCGCGTTCGGATGGCGCACCAACGGCGCAGCCACGGGCGTTCTGCTCCCGGAGCTCCTCGGCGCGTTCGGCTTCACCGCGAAACCGGCGGGCTGCGGCGCAGATGGCGCCGACGTGTATCGGCTCGAGCCCGAGGCTCTCGCGAGGTTCCCCCATCGTCTCGCGAGCGTCGGAGGAACGCCGCGGCCACTCACTCCGATCGCAGGCAGCGCGTTCTGGGTTCAACGACCGGATGCGCATTGCAGCTCCCGCCCCCAGCCGGGCGCGATCCCCTGCGGCTGCGACGACGTCCAGACGGACGACGCGCGCGCGTTCGTCGCGAATCAGGGATGCGAGGCTTCCGACTTCGTCTTCGTGCGCGAGGTGACCGTCGGCGCTGCCGTTCGGCAACCGAGCGTCGTCTATGGTCCCGCGGAAGCGCGCGCGCCGTGGCCGGAAGATCCCGGCGCTGCGCTCTTCGACGGCAACACGGGTGTTCGTTGCGCGCCCCGCGTCGCGCGCGACGGCGCGCTGCGCTGCTTGCCGCTCGCCAACACGAGCGACACCGCGATCGATCTCGCCTACTACTACGCCGACGCGGCCTGCACGACGCCGCTCACCGTGGTCGGCGCATACGGCTTCGTCGCACAATGGAGAGACCAACGCCTCGCGATCTACGCCTCCGGCGCCGAGGTCACGCCCACCGAGCTCTTCTGGCGCGACGACGGCGCGTGTTTCCCCGCCGCGATTCCCCTCGGCAAGCGGCTCGCCGGCGTCGGCAAGGATCTCACGACCGACTTCGCCGTCGTCACGATCGGCGAGTGAATCGTCAGAGCGACACGGCCGCGTCGATCGCGGTCGTCGCGAAGAAGCCGAGGCTGACGTACGCGTTGCAGTCGAAGAAGGCCTTCCCGATGCGGGCGAAGTCGACGGGGCCGGAGGTTTCATCCGTTGGGGAGGGACGCACGAGACGATGCTCGACGACGAGCACGACGGCGACCAGGGCGACGCCCGCGAAGTAGATCACGCCGCGATGGAGGAGCACGCCGGTCGCGGCGAGCGCGGCGACCGTCACGACGTGCGCGACCGCGGCGATCGCGAGGGCGCGCTTCGCGCCGAAGCGCGCCGGCACCGAGCGGAGGCCCTCGGCGCGATCGAAGGCTTCGTCTTGGAGCGCGTAGAGGATGTCGAAGCCGAAGAGCCACGCGAGCACCGCGATCATCAACGCGACGATCCCGGGCGACGGCGCGGCGCCCGTCGCGATCCACGCGCCGCCGGGCGCGAGCGCGAGCGCGAGGCCGAGCCACGCGTGCGCCGCCCAGGTGAAGCGCTTGGCGTACGAGTAGCCGAGCAGAACGAGGAGCACCGGCGGCGCGAGCAGCGCGGGCCAGCGCCCGAGCGTCGTCGCGATCGCGCAGAAGCCAGCGCCCGAGACGATCGCGACCGCGAGCGCTTCGCCCGCCTTGATGCGCCCGGACGCGACGGGGCGGCCCTTGGTGCGCGGGTTCTTCGCGTCGACGTCGCGATCGGCCCAGCGGTTGAACGCCATCGCGCTCGAGCGCGCGGTCACCATGCAGCCGATCATCGCGAGCACGCGCAGCGGCGTCAGCGCCTCGTGAGGCTCGCGCAGCGCGAGCGCCACCGCCGCCGCCGCGAACGGCATCATGAAGATCGTGTGAGAGAACGTGACGAGCTCGCCCCAGCGG
>JAHBWD010000037.1 GCA_019637175.1 Labilithrix sp.
CTTCGGCGTGAGCATCTTGGTGCTCTTCTTCTCGTAGAAGAGCGCCATCGCTTCACCCACTGCGCGGTAGTCGTCGTCGTGGAAGGCGACGGAGCCGTCGTCCTCCTTGATCGGCTGACCCGCGTGCGGCTGCACGAGCATGAGCGCCGCGCACGCGACCTTGAGGTCACGCCACTCGGTCTGCGTGAGCGCGTAGCTCGCGAAGCGCGCCATGAGCTCCGCGTTCAGGTTGTAGATGTCGAGCAGGCGCGCGTAGAGCCGCTCTGCCGCCGGCACGAAGAGGCCGGGCGCGACGGGCGTTCCGCGCGAAGCGACGTCCTTCTTCGCTCCACGGCCGTTCCCATCCCCACGAGTACGTGGGGGCCCCTTTGCGTGCCACGTTCCGCCGACGTCGAGGCCGGGCCGGTTGTGCCAGAGGTGCGCGGACGAGCCGAGCACGAGATCGAGCATCTTCTCGGCCGGGCCCTTCTGCGCCTCGGCGAGGATCGCGTTCGAGTTCTGGGTCGTGTTGGTCATGGGCGTGTCTCCCCTCGGCGCCTTCCCCTCGGAAGCACAGGGTCACCCCAGCGTCAGCGTCCTGACAAGGGACGCCGGTGAGGGAGCATCCGTCGCGCAGGTCCACGGACCGGCGACGGCGACTTCGACACGAGCGACCCGAGTGCAGGAGCCACGAGAGGCGACCGGCGCCGTGGGGTGACCACGACTCGGTGCAGCGTGTGGGGCTCTTGCGGGTGGGTTGCTTGGTAGCGCCGTAACCGAGCTCCCTTCCAAGTTCCCCATGAGTACACGGGGCCCCGGTTCGGCTCACGGACGCGAGATGGACGACAGCGTTGGGCCGCAGATTCATCCTGTCCAGGGGGCCCCGCGCGCATTCGTGATGCTCGCCCGGGCCGGTTTCGCGCTGGCCCGGGCCAGGGGATCGCTCGCTGCAGGGCGCGACGGGGCGTCGTTCAGCTGCGTCCCTCGGCCCCGTTCGAGAGAGACCACGTCGATGGTGCTTCGAGCGCGATGGACGGCTTCCCCCGCATCCTTCGCTACCAGACCTCGAGCCCTCGCTCGAACAGCTCTTCGCTCGGTTGGTGGGCGCTGATCGTTCGCGGCGCGCCCAGCGCGACGCACGGTGATGACGGCGCGCGTTCGTGGCCCAAGAGGGCGATCGATTACTCTGACGTGTGCTTCGCGCCCGCGCTCTGCGGCGCCATATCGAAGCCAGCAGCACCCTCGCTCCCGGCGCGACCTTCGAACGCGGTCGCCCGCGCTGCGGGGCGCGTGCATCCCGCGGCCGATACGACGAGCGTGAAGAGCGGGGCGACCATCATTGCGAGTGTCAGCACGACGGCCGCGCGCGTCGGGCGTTCGGAGGTCTGCGTCCTGGAGGTGGTGCCGTCGTTCGAGAACATCGCGACCCGCACGACTGCACGCATCGAGCCACCTCCGACGGCGGCGCTCGGGCCCTGGAATTTCACGTGAACGCCGCACGGATCCGCGCAACCTTCGCGCTTCGTGCAGCTTCTGCGCAGCGACCTCTGCCGCAGGACGCGGGCGCAGCGGGGCGTCTCCCGCAGACGAGCCCGCGCGTCTCTTCCCGACCTACCGCTTCGGCCGATCGTGCGTTCACGGAACGATCGGGGCGAGCGCTCCACGCCGCGGACGGAGACTCGATCTTTCGTCCCCGTCGACCGTTCGCTCACGGAACGATCGTGCGGAGGCGTCGAGCTCCGCCGGCGACATCACGCCGCCGGCGAGTGCTCGCAGGCGGGATCAGGACTCCGAGACGGTGACCTTGTTCATCCGCACCGGCGTGACCGGGCGATCGTTCGGATCGGTCTTCGTCTTCTCGATCTTCTGCACGACGTCCATGCCCTCGACCACCTTGCCGAAGACCGGGTGCTTCGACGGTCCCGGCGTGAACCAGTCGAGGTACGCGTTGTGGACCGTGTTGATGAAGAACTGGCACGAGCCGCTGTTCGGCTGGCCGGTGTTCGCCATCGAGAGCGTGCCGGGCTCGTTCGAGAGCTTCGCGTCCGGCGGGTGCTCGTCCTTGAGCGGACCGTCGGGGCTGTCGCCCGTGCCCGCGCGGCGGCTGCTCGGGTCCTTGCTGTGCGGACAGCCGAACTGGAGCATGAAGCCGTTGATGACGCGGTGGAAGTGGAGGCCGTCGTAGAAGCCGCTCTTCGCGAGCTTCACGAAGTTGCCCGCGGTGATCGGCATCTTGTCGGAGAAGAGCTCGATCGTGATGTTACCGAGCGACGTCTCGAGGAGCGCAGTGGGGTTCGGCATGGGCGGGGAAGCTACCCAAGCAGGCGGGCGATGGGAAGGGCCACGGGCGGCCCGGCCCGCTCACGGCGTGTCGACGACCACGTTGTCGAGCGTGAGCTTCCAGTCGTTGGTGACGCCCTCGGTGTAGGCCGCGCCGACGCCCAGCTCGAGCGACGTCACCGCCGGCCCGGCGAAGGCGGTGAGTGCGATCGTCACGCCGTCGATCGCGAGCGCGGCCCGCGCCGGCGAGCTCTCGAACGTGAAGACGAGGTGGTGCCAGGCGTCGTTCGTGAACGTCACCGGCTGCGAGATGTTGTCGGCGCCGCCCTCGAGCTTCGGGAGGTAGTACTCGAGGAGCCGCTGGTTCGGTTGAATGATGAGGTAGAGCGAGTGGTATTCGCGCCCAGGCGGCCCCGGTCGGAGGATGATCTCGACGGGGTCGACCTCGCCGTACGTTCCCGCCGTCGCCGCGGCGTGGACGTCCACCTCGACGCGCACCTTGCCGTTCGGGATCGGGAGCGCCTTCCGCAGTCCGGTGCGGCGGATGCCGTCGTGCGGACCCACCGAGGCGCGGAGCGAGCGCGGAGCCGAGATCCAGAGGTCGGTGGCGAAGCTCAACGGTCCGGACTCGGTCGTCAGGCTGTCCCAGCGCGTCGCGAGATCGTCGTTGCCGTCGTCGAAGTCGTCGCAGAACGCGTGTGGCTGGGTGCACGGGGAGCTCTGTCCCGCGTCGGCATCCGCCGGCGAGCCGCCGTCGGGGATGGAGGCCGCGTCCGTGCGCGACGCGTCCGCGCCGGTGTCGCCGGCGTCGTCGATCGGCGCGATCGTCGTGGCCCCGGCGTCGAGATCGTCGGTGTCGATCAGGAGGCTGCACGCCCCCGTGAGCGCGATGCTCGTGGCGACGACCAGGCGCCGGAGGGGCATCTCCTCAGCGTGTCATAACTCGCATGGGCGTGCAGCATTCGCGCGCCCGCTCGAAGGGCGCGCACACGCTTCGCGACGCCGCTCGTCGACGTCGTTCAGCGGCGATCGATCTCGAACGGCAGCGCCATCGTCTGCGCCTGCTGCTGCGGGAGGAACTCCCACGCGTTGACGTGCTGCTCGACGCAGCTGCGCATCGCCGGCGTCTCGCCGGAGGCCGCCGCGTAGCGGATCTTCCCGTCGATGCCGACCTCGAGGGCGACCGTGAGCCGCGCCGGACCGAGCTTGTCGTAGCCCTGCCAGCACGACGAGCCGATCTCCTGCGCGTGGAGGCGCACGACGTTGTCGACCACCGCGTTCGGCCCGGTCGCCGCCGCAGCCTCACCGCCGCGACCGATGCTGAGCGCGAGGATGAGCACGAGCCCGAGGAAGATGCCGGCGACGAGGTAGCCGCTCATCCCGACCCACGACTGCGGGATCCCGAGCCTCGCGGCGAGGTTGGCGAGGCCGGCGAACCCCGCGGGCTGCGGCTGCGGCAGGCTCATGCCGTCGGACAGGTCCATCGAGATGGGGGCATCCGAGGTCCGGTCACGGCCGTAGTCGCTCGTGAAGCTCATGACGACGGACTCTCGGTGCAAGCTGCGCGCCGCGCTCGATCTGGATCGCCGTCGATCCCGCCGCGAGGCTGCGTCTGCCCAATTTGCCGGGAAATCCGCGCGGGTCGCGCGAGAGGCCCGGCGCGATCGGCGCGACGCCTTGGGCCTCGCAGGATCCGGTTGCGTGCAAGGCAACCCCGGACAGCGCCGTCGCGGCGCCGGGCGCGCGGCCGGCCGCGGCCTCTACTGATGCACGATGACGACGGTGCCCTTGTTCGGCTCGATCTGGATCCCGTGCCAGCCCTCCGGCACGGGCGGATCGCTGAAGCGGAACACGCGCATCGCGTCGATCGGCGCGAGGTTGATGCAGCCGTGGCTGCGCGGGATGCCGAAGCGGTCGTGCCAGTACGCGGCGTGGATGGCGTAGCCCTCGTGGAAGTACTGCACGTACGGGACGTCGCGGAGCTCGAACGACGAGTCGTTCTTGTCGTCTGCGTCCTGCGACTCGCCCGCCGACGGGTTCGGCGCGGCGCCTCCCGACTGGCTCGAGCGCTCGCTCGAGTCCATCGTCGCCGTGATGTGCTTGCTCTTCAGCCGGAAGAACCCGCGCACGGTGGCCTTCGTCGTCTTCGGATCCTTGAGCCCGTCCTGGCCCGCGGACACGAGCGTGACGAACACGGGCTTCTTGCCCTCCCAGAGCGTCAGCGTCTCGTCCTCGATCGAGACGTCGATCCACTTCTCGCCGCGCTCGGCCGCGCCCGGCCAGCGGTGCGGCGTGATCGCGACGCCGACGTCCTTCACGCGCACCCAGTAGCCGGGCTTCGTCTCGAAGTAGGGGACGTCGTTGAACACCCTGCGCACGCCCGTCAGCTGGAGGAACGCGCGCGACGGCAGCACGTTGTCGTCGCGGCGCATCCGGCCGCCGTCGAGGTGGAAGACCGGGCGGCAGTCCGTGAGCGCGGCGCCGCGCTTCTTCGGATCGCACGGCCGCGCGAAGGCGACCGGGAGCTTCATGTCGTCGGTGAGCTCGACGCCGTGGAAGGCCGAGGCGACCTCGGGCTTCACCTTGTCGATCGGCAAGAGCCGCATGTCGACGGTGACGGCGAAGCGCCGGTTGTCGAGGCTCGGCCCCGCGTCGAACGCGCCGATGAACGCGACGCCGGTGTGGCGCTTGATGCGGTTGGCGAAGAACGACTGCGGCTGGATCTCGAAGCCGGTGACGTTCGGGATCGAGCGGTTGCCGTTCTCGATCCAGAACGGCGGCGCGTCGTTGTTCGTCTTGCCGCCGAGGAGGACGCCGTCGGGCGTCTGGTCCGACGGAGGGACCGCCGCGGCGTCGGGGATGAGCTCCCGCGCGAAGTCGTTCGCGCCCTTGTCGACCTTCTGCTCGTCGATGTGGTTTTCGAACCAGCGGAAGTGGTTCGCGAGCTTGTACTCCTGGCGCTCCTGCTCCGCGCGCGACGGGACGCGCAAGTAGAGCGGCGAGACCGAGCGCATGAAGCCGTACGCGTAGGGGAGCGGCTTGCTCGTGTCGGGCCGCACGTCGGCCGCGCGGACGATCGGCGCGTCGAGCTCGAGCGTCGCGTACTTGCCGTTGCAGACGAAGCCTTGCGGCGCCACCCCGTACCAGCCGCCGGGGCAGCCGTCGGTGCCCACCGGAGCGTCCGAGCGCGGGACGATCGAGCCGAGCCGGAGGTAGCCGATCTTCTTCGTCGTGTTCGGCTGGGCGTAGACGCCCGTGTGCATGCCGATGGCCGCGATCTTCGCCTTCTTCGAGATCGTGACGGCGGGCGCCTCGCCCGGGAGCGTCGCCGACGCGATCATCGCCGCGGCGGGCGGATCGTCGCCTTTCTTGCACCCCGACGCTCCTGCGAGAGCGCCGAGAGCCACGAGGAGGCAGAGACCGCTGTACCGCATGCCGGGAACGTGCACGACCGGGCGAAAAGGGCCAAAAAAGTGGGGATAGCGGCCGTGCGCGTCCGCGCTCGTCACCCGCCGAGCGCGATGCTAGACCGCGGCCCCCATGGCCTCCGCCGCACCCTCGGACCTCGAGTCGAAGAGCACCTCTGCCGCGCCTCCGCCGCCCGACGGCACGGAGCCGAAGCTCGGCTTCTTCGAGACCATGAAGACGTTCCCCCGCTCCTTCTGGATGGGATGCGGGATCGAGATGTGGGAGCGGCTCGCGTACTACGGCGTGCGCCAGGTCGTCGGCCTCTACATCGCGCAGGCGGACGACCCGCACGGCCTCCATTTCACGCAGGCGCAGAAGGGGACGATCTTCTTCTGGTGGGCGCTCCTCCAGTCGCTCGTCCCGATGGTGAGCGGCGGCATCACCGACCGCTACGGCTACAAGAAGACGATCATCGCGTCGGTCCTCTTCACGATGACCGGCTACACGCTGATGGGGACGCAGCACAGCTTCGGCGGCTTCATGGCCGGCTGCCTCGTCCTGGCGTTCGGCACCGCGATCTTCAAGCCGGGCATCCAGGGCACGCTCGCGCAGTCGATGTCGAAGAAGAACTCCAGCGTCGGCTGGGGCTTCTTCTACTGGCTCGTGAACGTCGGCGCGTTCATCGGCCCGTTCTACGCGGCGTTCATGCGCGGGAAGGGCTGGCCGTTCGTCTTCTTCGGCTCCGCGCTCGTCATGTCGCTGAACCTCCCGATGCTCCTCACGTACAAGGAGGTCGACTCGGGGGCCGACAAGAACAAGCCGCTCGGCCGCGTCATCGTCGACACCGTCGGGAACTTCTTCGGCAGCCCGAAGCTGATGCTGGTCGTCGCGCTCTTCAGCGGCTTCTGGATGATGCTCTACCAGCTCTGGGATCTGATGCCGAACTTCTACACGGACTGGGTCGACACGCTCGGCTTCGTGCAGAGCAACACCTGGCTCCCGAGCAACTGGGTCTCGACGACGGACCCGCGCGGGCCGCAGCTCAAACAGGAGATCGCGCTCAACATCAACGCGTGCCTCATCGTCGCGTTCGTCATCCCGATGTCGTTCCTCGTGGCGCGGATCCGCGTCATGACGTCGATCACGATCGGCGTGCTCATCGCGACGATCGGCACGGTCATCTACGGCACGTCGCCGAGCCTCTACGTCTGCGCGTTCGGCATCGTGTTCTTCTCGCTCGGTGAGATGCTCACGGGCCCCAAGAAGACCGAGTACTTCGCCCTCATCGCGCCGAAGGGGAAGAAGGCGCTCTATCTCGGCTACGTGAACATCCCGGTCGCGATCGGCCAGAGCGTCGGCGCGAAGATCGCCGCCTGGCAGTACGGCTCGTACGGCGAGAAGGCGATGCTCTCGCTCCGCTACCTTGTCGAGAAGACGCCGTTCGCGGAGGGGCGTGCCTGGAACGGCGACGTGAACACGCTCGAAGCCGTGGCCGGTGTCGAGCGCAAGGTCGCCTTCGCGACGCTCGTGAAGGAGCTCGGTCAAGACCCGAACGCCGTCAACCAGCTCCTTTGGACGACGTACCGGCCGTATCAGGTCTGGTACCCGTTCGCGATCATCGGCCTCTGCTCGCTCGTCGGCATCCTGACGTTCTCGCAGGTGAGCAAGCGCTGGAAGGACATGGACGTCTGACGTCCTCGAGGTGCGGCGTCGCACCTGGCCGGTCGCGTCCCGTCCCGAATGTGACAAAGTGGGCTCCGTGACGCGCGCGCGGATGCCTGGGTCGATCCTTGCGGCGACCGTCGTCGCGACGGTCGCGTTCGCCCGCGCTGCACACGCCGATGTCGATCCGACGGCGACGTTCGAGTGGGTGGCGCCCGAAGGGTGTCCCTCGACGGAGGCGGTGAGAGAGTCGATCCGCACGCTCGTCCGGGCTGGGGCCACGCAGGGGCGCGTGCGGGTCCACGCCGTCGCGACGGCAGGCCCTCCGTGGACCGCAGATGACGGCATGTTTCTCGGAGACCACCGATGCGGCAGGCGCCTGCGCGCCCCATGTCGACTGCATCGACAGATGCCACCAGGCCACGATCGTGCCCGATGCGAGCGCCTCCGATGCCGCGAGCATCCAGGACTGCAACTCCGCATGCAGTCATCTCGGGACGTCCGCGCGCCATTCCGAGCTCGAGACATGCCTCACGGCCACATGCGTGTGCCCGTACTTGTGAGCGCATCGAAGTCGTGATCGATCGCCGTCGCGGTGGTCACCACACAGAGCGGACGCGCGATGCAGCGTCGCTTGGAGGTGATGATCATGGCGGTTCGTAGGGGCCTTGCTGTTCTGCTCGTTGCGCTGAATGGCTGCACGTTGGCGATTGGCGACGGCGCGCTCCGGGATCGAGACGGCGTGCCGCCGCCGTCGTCTTCGACCGGGGATGCAGCGGTGCCGCCTGACGAGCCCGGCGACGCGGCGCCTCCGCCGTGTCCGTCCTCGGATGCATCGGCCGGCGAGCCCGACGCGTGGGCTCCGCTCTACGACGCGTCCGTTCCGCCGTGCGATTGATGCTTGCTCGCGGCGCGGCGATCGCCGCTCGCTCGATACGAGGCGCGACCGACCTGATGTTGGTCGGCATCGCGGGCAGGGTAGGCGCTGTCGGATTCTGTCGCGCACTCGCGCATCTCTTTGTATCGAGACGTGTTTTTTGCGGAGCCGACGGAAGAGCTTCTCGTCATCATCTAGTCCATGAGCCTCGCCCGTACGTTCCTCTCCCTCTCGATCGCCTCCGGCCTCGCGCTCGTCGCCTGTGGCAGCGATTCCACGTCGAGCTTCGATCAAGGAGTGGCGGACAAAGGCGGCGATCCGAACGACGGTTCGAACGGGTCGTCGGGCGGCTTCGGCTCGAGCGGCAGCAACGGCAACGGAGGTGACGGCGACGGCGCGACGTGCGCGGGTAGCGTCGCGCCGACCACGAAGGCGAAGGTCGACATCATCTTCGTCATCGACAACTCCGGCAGCATGAGCGAGGAGATGGCCCAGGTGCAGGCGAACATCAACACGTTCGTCGGCAAGATCGGAAGCAGCGGCCTCGACTACCAGGTCATCTTCATCGTCAACAAGTCGAGGAGCGGTCACAAGATCTGTGTGCCCGAGCCGCTCGCAAAGGCGGGATGCGCGGACAACCCGCCCCTGTTCCGGCACATCGACCAGTCCGTCGGAAGCAGCAACTCGCTGTCGCTCGTCCTCAGCACGTACGACAACGCGAACGCGAGCCTTGCCTGGGGACAGCATCTCCGGAGCGACGCGTTCAAGGTCATCGTCGGCGTCTCGGACGACGGCCGCACCGATCAGACGAGCGCGGCCTTCGACAGCGCGCTCATCACCAAGGGCGCCGGGCAGTTCGGAACGGCGGACAAGCGCAACTACGTGTATCATGCAATTTGCGGCTGGACGCCGGGGAAGACTCCGCCTTCGAACGAGAAGTGCAGCACGGCCGACGGTGACGGGGTCCGGTACCAGGAGCTCGCGCTCCTCACGGGCGGCATCATCGACTCCGTGTGCAAGACGGACTACTCCGGCGTGCTCGACAACATCGGCAAGGGCATCGTCGACAAGCTCGCGTGCGAGCTGGGCTATCCGACGGCGGACGCCGCCGATCCGAGCAAGGTCCAGGTCCGCCTGACGCCTGGCGGCGGAGGCGCTCCGCAGACGCTCGTGCAGGTCACCGACGCGTCGAAGTGCGCCGCGAACCCGAACGGCTGGCACTACGACGACGCGAACAAGCCGTCGAAGATCCTTCTCTGCAAGGGGATCTGCGACACGGCGAACGCCAGCGCGGGAGCGAAGATCGAGGCGCTCGTCGGCTGCAAGGGCGCGGCGCCGAAGTAGTCGGCGACGGCCGGCGACGGCTCACGGGCAGCAGTAGAACTTCTCGACCTCGCTCCCGCCGGAGCCCTTCTCCTCGCAGCCGGCCGGCGGGGCGACGTTTCCACCGTTGCCGTTCGGAGGGCACTGGAACCGGTGAGGCTTGCCGGCGGTGCCGTTGCACATCGTGTCCTGATCGGGCTGCGCGACGCATTCGTTCTTCGGGCAGCAGTAGGTCTGCCCGAGCGCCGAGTCGCTCACCTTCCGGCAGCCGTCGAACCCCGGAGGCGCTCCGTCGAAGCAGACGTAGCCGTAAGGCTGCCCGCACGCGGGATCGCACGTCTCGGCCTTCGCGCCGAAGCCGACGCAGGTCTCGCCGGGCGTGGTGACGATCGGCCCGCACGCTCCGGCATCTTCGTCGCCGGAGTCGCGCTCGCTCGTGCCCGAGTCGCCGTCGGTCGCGTCGTCGCCCTGGTCGCCGGTCGCACCGCTGTCGCTCCGCGACGGCGAGCCACCGTCGGTCGCGTCACCTCCACCTCCGGTGGTCGAAGGATCGTCGGAGCACGCACTGGAGACGGCGATGCCCGACGCGAGGAGCGAGCCCAGGAGCAGCCGGTGGAGCGGAGAAGTCATCGGCGGCCGATCCTAGCGCCTGCACCGGTGGAGGCGAAGCGGGGTCGGCGTCCGTGTCGCCCGTGTCGCTCCGCGCAGCGGAGAACGCCGGCGGGGCACGGCGTCTCGCAGACACGCCGGCCCCGCGCGACGGGTTACGCCATCAGTGCTGGCGGTTCGGGCTCCGCTGATCGCGTTCTCCGAGCCTCGCGACCCACTCGTTGACCTGCCTCTCGGCCTCGTCCTTCATCACGCCGTAGCGCTCCTGGAGCTTGCCGATCAGCTGGTCCCTCTTGCCGCCGACGTGCCTCAGATCGTCATCGGTGAGCTTTGCCCACTTCGACTTCAGCTCGCCCTTCAGTTGATTCCACTGACCCTCGACGCGTTCCCAGTTCATCGTGACCTCCGCAAATCCTGCCCATGAGCGGCAGGCTCGAGGGCGCGCGCGGTTGCAGCTCGCGCGCCCGCTGCAAGTGGCTGGTCTCGCGAACGACGCGACATCGTGGTGGCTCGATCTCGCCACGCATCGGTGAGGGACCGGGGCGTTCCTGTCTCCGAACGTGCGGTCGGCGCGGAGATCGATCACGAACAGCGGCGCAGCGCGCCGCCGGAACGAGGCGGCAGCGGCGGGATGTGGAGGGCTTCGAGCAGCATGCGGCGATCGCACTGCGCCGGCAGTGAATCTCCGGCGCGTGCGATCGTCCAAGGCCCTGCGCGCACGTGCGGCGCGTTCTTTCGCTCGGAGGTATCGATGCGTCTTTCCGTTCTTGTTCTCCTCTCGTGTCTCTGCGGGGCCTCGTCGCTCGTGGCGTGCACGACCGAGGAGTATCCGAATCCCCCTGCGACCCGCGATGGCACCGAGGACACCGGCGACGACACGGCAGCGAACCTTCCGAGCCCGTCGAATCCGCCCTCGTCGTCTTCAGGCGGCGATGACTCGAAGGACAAACCCGACGACGCGACGCCCACCGTCGGTCCGACGTCGGGCGTCGATCCCGACAAGACGCTCGGCGAGCTCGGCTCGAGCGAGAAGAAGGCGCTCTGCGACTGGCAAGCGGGCGTGCGCGGCGGCTACGGCAAGAAGACGACATGCGAGGGAGGCGTGAGCGTCTCGACGCCGAAGAACCAGGCGGCGTGCCTCCAGGACATCAACCTCCCGTCCTGTCAGGCGACGGTCGCGGAGGTCGAGGCGTGCATCAAGGTGGACGCGGCCGACCCGTGTGCCTTCGCGGTCCTCAAGGCGACGGAGTGCGAGCCGCTGAGGGCGTGCATGCAGTGATCGCGCGCGGGCCCTGTCCGTCTCCGATGAGTCGATGGGCCCAGGACAGCGCGACGCCGCTTCATCGGCCACGGCCGCCGAGGTGACCGCGACCGCGACCGCGACCGCGGACGAGCGAGCGCGATCCGCCGCTCGTCCGGCGCCGGCTCCTCCCGTTCGGCGGCGTCAGCCGGTCGCTTGCGCCTTCACCTTCGCAGCGCGCGGTTTCGCGACGCGTGCCGTCGCCCGCTTCGGGCGCGGGGCGGACGGCGCCGGCGGCGGCGCGCGCTTGACGACGGGCTCGCCGTCGCGCTCCGCCCAGAACGCGGTCATCTTCGGCCAGAGGTTCTTCTGCGCGGCCTTCGAGACGACCGCGCCGACATGACCGCCCGGCAGCTTGAGCAGGACCTTGTCCTTCGACGAGACGCGGTCGAGCAAGACGGCGGCGCTCTGCCACGGGACGATGTTGTCGTGCTCGAAGACCACGCAGCTCACCGGGCACGCGATGTTCTCGAGCCTGACCGGGATGGTCGCGAGCGAGAACGTGCCCTGCATCAGCGCGTCGCCGCGATAGAGCTGCTCGATGTACTGCTTGTAACACTCGCCCGGGAACGAGACGTTGTCGTTGCCCCACGTCTCGATCGCGAGGAAGCCGTCGAGGAACTCGTCGTTGGCGGCGCGATCGATGACGCCGACGGCCTTCGCCATCGTCAGCGTCGGCCGCAGGAGGTGGAAGGCCCCCTGCATCAGCTGCCACGGGACGTTGCCGAAGCCGTCGACGATCGAGCGGACGTTGAACTTCGGGCTGCGCGTCCACACCGCGAGCGGCCCCTCGTCCGTGAACGAGACCGGCGCCGCGAGCAGGAGGAGCGACGCGATGTGCTCCGGGCGCGCGGCCGCGTGGATGGTGGCGAGCGTCCCGCCGAGGCAGTAGCCGAGCACGTGAGCCTTGTTGCGCGGCGACGTCCGCGCGACGTGGCGGATCGCGCGGCCGAGGTACTTGTCGCAGACGTCGTCGAACGTGACGAAGCGATCCTCGTCCGCCGGCGTACCCCAGTCGATGCAGTACACGTCGTGCCCTGCCGCCACGAGGTCTTCGGCCATGCTCTTGCCGGGCAAGAGGTCCATCACGTAGTGCCGGTTGATCAGTGACGGCACGAGCAGGACGGGCGTCTCGAACTTCCGGGGTTGTCCGGCCGGCCGCTTGTACTTGAGCAGGCGCCACTTGTTCTCGCGATGCACGACGTCCGCGGGCGTGCTGCCGACCGGCGGCTTCGGGCGCGTGAGGAGCGAGGCGAGGTTCTTGAGACGTTTCATGGCAGTCCCGAGGGGAAGGTATAGCGCACCGAGGCGCCGGCGCTCAGGCCTCTGCCACCTTTGCGCCGCTGTTTCCGTCCTTGCCGTTGCCGGCGGCGTTTCGCGTGTCCTCGTAGAGGCCCTCGAAGACGTCACGGAAGCGCTCGTAGACCTTCTTCCTGCGGATCTTGAGCGACGGCGTCAGGAGCTCCGCCTCGACGGTGAGCGGCTCGTCGATGAGCGCGAACTTCTTGATCGTCTCGTAGCTCGCGAGCTCGGTGTTCACCTGATCGATGCGCTTCTGCACGAGCGCGCGGCGCGCGGCGTCGCGGCCCTCGGGAGCGACGCCGGCGAGGTGCGCGGCGACCGCTTCTTCGTTCAGCCACACGCCGGCGACGAGGAACTTCTTCCCTTCGCCGTAGACGACGACGTGCGCGATGAACGGATCGTCGCGGAAGCGGATCTCGATGTTCGCCGGAGGGACGTTCTTGCCGCCCGCGGTGACGAGGATGTCCTTCTTGCGATCGACGATCTGGAGGAAGCCGTCTTCGGTGAAGCGACCGACGTCGCCCGTCTTGAACCAGCCGTCCGCGGTGAACGCGTCGCGCGTCGCCTCGGCGTCCTTGTGGTAGCCGCCGAACACGTTGGGGCCGCGCGCGAGGATCTCGCCGTCTTCCGCGAGGCGCAGCTCGACCGACGGGAGCGCCTTGCCGACGGTGTCGAAGCGGAACGCGTCGGGGCGGTTCAACGTCAACGTCGGCGACGTCTCGGTGAGCCCGTAGCCCTCGATCAAGAGCACGCCGCACGAGTAGAAGAAGTCTTTCACTTCGCGCTTGAGCCCGGCGCCGCCCGAGAGGCAGAACTTGAGCTTGCCGCCGCTGACGGCCTTCATCTTGTCGAGGCGCGCCGTGGGCGTCGGCTCGTGCATCGCCTGCACCGCGAGCTTCTCCCAGTGCGAGGGCACGCTCATGAAGACGGTGGGCTTGACCTCCGGAAGGCGCGCGAGACAGCTCGCCGGATCGGAGAGGTACGACGTCCACCCGAGCGTGTTGCCGAGGCACATCTCGCCGAAGCCGAAGATGTGGCTCATCGGGAGCCAGAGCACGTCGACGCCGCCTTCTTCGAGCAGCGGCGCGTTGCACTTGAGCCAGTCGAGCCCGTTGACCGCGACGTTGCGGTGCGTGAGCGGGACGCCCTTCGGGTTGCCCGACGTGCCGCTCGTGTAGAGCATCATGCCCGGCTGATCGAGCGAGACGCCGTTCATCGTGCGCTCGAACGCCGCCGGATCCTCGCGATCGCGCGAGGCGCCGATCGCGCGGGCGCGAGAGAGCGAGATTACCTTGCGCTCGACGTCCTCGAGCGGAGGCACGGCGCCACCCTTGTCGCGCGCCGAGGCGTGGACGCGCGCGACGTCGACGCCGTCGTCGAGGACGACGATGCGCTCGACCTGATCGAGCGAGCTCCACGTCGCGAAGAGCCGGCCGAGGAGCGCGGGGGTGTCGACGAAGATCACCTTCGCGTCGCTGTGCGAGGCGACGTAGCCGACCTGCTCCGGGGTCGACGCGGGGTAGATCGGGACCATCACGCCGCTCGCCGCCTGGATCGCGAGCGCCGCGCTCGCCCACTCGACGCGGTTCGGCGCGTAGACCGCGCCGCGCTCACCCGCCTTGAGGAAGGTGCCGAGGAAGAGCGCGAGCTCGCGGATCTCCTGCGCGAACGTTCCCCACGTGACCGCGCGCCAACTTCCTTCGGCGGTCGACGTCGGGACCATGAAGCGCACGCGTGCGCTCCGGTCGGCGAGCGCGTCGAAGACGGCGCGAGGAGCAATCCTGAGGTCGAGAAACGGCGTGATGTCCATGGCGATCCCCTACGACGCGATGTTCTTCTTCTGAGCTTCCTGCGCTTCGAGCAGGCGCTCCTCGAGATCGATGAGGCGGCTCTCGAGCTGGTTCAGCGTGTGGAGCGCGCGCTCCTGATCTCGCTTGGTCGCCAGCCCCATCGCGCCGACCCACTGCGACGCGGCCTTGTCGTAGGCCGCCTTCGCCTTCATCGCCGAGCCGAGCATCATGCCGCTCGGGCCGAGGACGAGCGGGCTCTTCAGCCAGTGCTCGACGTACTTGGCGGTGGCGTTCTCCCACGCGTCGAATCCTTTTTTCCAGGTCTCCCAGATCATGACTTGGTCTCCTTGGGTTACGGGGCGAGCCCCAGGCGGCGCAGCTCGGTGGCTGCGGTGAAGTTTTCTTCCGTTTCGTTGAGCTTGCTCGTCGCGCGCGCGACCTCGCCGATGCACTCGAAGAGGAAGCCGACCTGACGTTGCGTCGTGACCTGCCCGGGCGTCGGCGAGATGGTCACGTTCGTGCGGACGCGGAGCGCCTGCGTGAGAATGAAGTCGGGCAGGTTGATCTGCCCCGCGCCGTCGACGCTCACCTCGTAGGTGTCGCGCGTCGCGATCGGCAGGCCGCGAAGGCGCCCGTCGCGCACGACGCCGACGCTCGTCCACGCCGCGCCCGCCTCGAGGGGGAAGCGAAAGAGCATGATGGGCGTGTCGTAGACGAGGAGCGTGCGGCCCTCGGGCGGATCGGCCTCGGCCGACGCGACGCCGTGGAGGAAGAAGCCGCTCTCGTCGTGCGTGTAGACGCCCTCGGTGCGCCCGGCGACGTCGACGGCGACGACGACCGGGTTGGATACGCCGCCGAACGATCCCGCGTACCACTTGCCGTCGAGCTTCTGCGCCGAGAGGCTGGCGACGCCGTCGTCGGCGTAGTCGACGGCGAAGCTCCACTCGAGCTTGCCGCTCGCGTTCGTGCGGCCGGCGAGATCGACCTGGCGCTCCTTGCCCGGCGGCGTCACGAGGTACGTCGAGGGAATGCCGATCTGCGGCGTGAGCTCGCGCGACTCGATCTTGCCGTCGAGGTTGGGAATGCACGGAAGCGGCGTGACGGGCGCCGCTTCGTACGCGCCCTTCGCCGGCGGGGGCGTCTCGTTGTCGTTGCAGGACGAGAGGATGAGAAAGAGAGGCGCGAAGGCGCAGAAGAGCCTCTTGCAGAACTCTCTTGCGCGCCTCGGCGTCTCTCTTTCCCTATCGATCATGACATGCCTCAGAAGAGATAGTTGAGCCGGAGGCGCACGAGCTGCGCGGGTTTGGCGGAGACGTTCGTGACCGTGTTGTCGAAGCCCGAGAGCGGGAAGAGCACCGCGTAGTCGAGGGCGGCGAGGAACGAGTGCGTCTCGAAGACGAGCGACGGATCCACCTCGACGCCGAGCGGCGCCTTGCCCGAAGGGGTCGACGTCTTCTCGACCGCGGTCGACGCGATGACCGCGGTGTGTGCGGTGAGCTGCGCGCTCTTCGCGCGCGCGAGCCGGACGCGGCCGTGGGGGCGCGCGTACACCGCGTCGGTGACGGCGCCGAGGATCTCGCGAAAGAGGATGCGATCGATCCGGAAGTCCGGGTGCATGCGGAAGTTGTCGACGCGGTTGTCGCGGCGCGGGATCGCCTGCGGCCCGTCGATGTCGCCGGGCTGGGGCGCGCGCGCGTTCGGCCGCTGCACGACGCCGAAGCCCGGCGCGGGATCGCCGCTCGCGTAGCCCGCGTCGACGCCGCCGGCGACCACCCCGTCGACCGCGCCGAAGTCCGTCTGCAGCGCCGCCGCGATCTGTCGGCTCTTGGCCGGATCGCGGAAGAGCACGCCGGGAACGAGCGACGGCTGATCGACCGTCGCCGTGAGGAGCGCCCCCTCCGCTTCGATGCGCGCCCACGGGAGGGTGAAGCGGAGCCACGCGTCGAAGCCCGTCGCGCGATAGCCGCGCGCCATGATCCCCGAGCCGCCGTTCGCGAACGGATCGACGGGCTGCGCCGTAGGCAGGTACGTGCCGGGGATGTCGTCGCTCTGCCAGCGATGGGTGATGTAGCTCCCGTACTCGACGGTGACCTTGTTCGCCTTGCGCCTTCGAAGCCGCGTCTCTTCGTCTCTCCACCGGAGCCACGCGAACGTGACCGTGCGCACGTCGGTGGTCGGCTCGAAGCCGATCGTGCGGTTCTGCCCCGGACGCCCCGCTTGCGGACCGGTCGCGCTGAAGTCGTACGCGAGCGCGAAGATGTGGCTGAAGAGCGGCGTGATGAACGCGACGCGATCGGCGGCGTCGGCGGTGTCGCAGTCGAGGCAGTCGCCGCCGTTCGCGACCATGCCCATGCCCCAGTGGGTGCCCATGCGGCCCGCGGCGAGCAGGCCGAACGGCAGGAGCAGCTCGCCGTAGGCGCGGCGCACGCGCAGCACGTCGGCCGGCGATCGCTGGGTGACCGTCGCCGAGGGGATCCCCTCGGGCAGGCTGCCGAGCGCGACGTTGTCGAGCACGTCGAAGCGCGCCTTCACGCCGACCATCGAGCCGGGCGCGTAGAGACGCACGTCGGTGCGGAAGCGCATGTCCCAGTGGGTCAGCGTCTGCGCGCGCGGATCCCCTTGAGGCACGGGGAAGAGCGGCTGGCCGTTGGGCATCAGCCCGCGGTCGAGATCGAGGTTGTAGAGCGCCTCGCCGCGCGTTCGCAGGTAGCCCGACGCCTCGACCTCGGTCTTCTCCCGAGGCACGTAGTCTTGGCCGACCTCGTGGAAGCCGGTGGCGCCCGCGCGTGGCGCGACGAGCGCCGCCGCGGCGCATATTGCAGCGCAACAAAGCCGCTTCACGGCGCCTTCTCCCCCTCGGCGAGGAAGGCCGCGATGTCGCGGTTCGACGCGGCGATCGCCTCGATCATCGGGAAGTGCCCGCACCGGGGGTAGGTCACGAGCCTCGAGCCGGGGAGATCGCGCGAGAGGCGCTCGCCGTAGCGGAGCGGCGTCACGATGTCTTCGCGGCCCCAGAGGAGCAGCGTCGGTTTGTCGATCGAGCGATAGCGCGTCTCGACCTCGGCGTAGCGCTGCCCGCGGACGGCCGCGAGCGCCGCGGCGACCGTGCCCGGGCGATCGAGCGCGGCGTCGACGTCTTCGACGAGCGCCTCGGTCACGAACTTCTTGTCGTAGAACGCGAGGGCGATGCGCTCGTCGGCGCGCTGCTTGTAGAAGAGGCCGAAGAGGGCCTCGCCGACGCCGTCGGCGCGCGACCAGTGGAAGAACGTCGGGAGCTGCTCTTCGTAGACCCACGCGTCGTAGAGGCCGAGCCGCGTGACGCGCTCGGGCGCTTGCAGCGTCGCGGCGAGCGCGACGGAGCTGCCCCAAGAGTGCGCGACGATGGCCGTGCGCGAGACGCCTCGCTGGTCGAGCAGGCGCATCACGAGTCGCGCCTGCGCGTCGGGCGAGTAGTCGCCCTCGGGCCGATCGGTCCAGCCGAAGCCCTTGAGATCGAGCGTGATCACGCGGTGGGTCTTCGACAGCGCCGGGACCACTGGCTTCCAGACCTCGAGCGCGGACGCGAAGCCGTGCACGAGGACCACCGTGGGCCTCGGCGCGGGCGGCGGCGCGCCTTCTTGCGCGGGCTCGGGCTTCGCTTCGGGCTCGCCGGTGTCGGTGAACCGAACGCGCACGCCGTCGACGTCGGTGAAGCGCGCCTGCGCCGGCTCGCCCGGCATCGGTCCTTTGTGGAACGAGAAGCAGGAGGCGAGGAAGGGGAGGAAGAGGAGGAGGAGCCAGAGATCTCGCATCACGGCGAGAGCCTCCGGATCTCCACCGCCCGTGTGAACTCCACGTCCGTCTCGTTGTCGGCCGACGTGACCGTCGCGATCGTGCCGTAGCACTCGGTCACGAACGCGAACGTGCGGATCCTCGTCGTGAGCAGCCCCACGGTGCGCGTGAGCAGCACGCGGACGCGCAAGACGTCGAACGTGCCGAGCGGCGTCTTGAGCGTGCCCTCCGCGTCGATCTGCGACTCGTACTTCTCGCTGTACGGCATGACGAGAAAGACGCCCTGCGCCGTTCCCGTCACCGTCGTGTCGGTGCTCCACGTCTCCGCGAGCTTCAAGGGGAACTTGAGCACCTCGACCGGCGGATCGTTGGTGAGCTCGGTCTTCGTGAGACCTTCGTCGGGCGAGACGACGCCGCGGAGGAGGAACGCGCCCGGCGACGTTTGGAACACGCCGATCAGCTCCGATCCTTCGCGCAGCTTCGCCGCGTAGGTCGCGCCGGAGAACTTGGGGCCGTACCACTTGCCGGTGAGCGGTTGCGTCTCGACGAGGACGCGAACGTCGCTCGCGAGAGGCGCGGAGAAGTCCCACGCGCGCTTGTTGCCGGCGGCGGGCGTTCCCGCGGTCGACACGTCTTCGTTGCGGCCGATCCGGTAGGTCGCGTGAAGCCCGGCGGCGATCGGGATCTCCTCGCGCGTGATGACGCCGTCTTTGTTCGGCGAGCAGCCGGGCAGCGCGGCGTCGGAGGGCGCATCGGTGCTCGCGTCGCCCGGCGGCTCGGCGTCGTTCGAGGCGCTCGCGTCGGGGGCCGGCGTCGTGCCTTCGCGCACGCAACGACCTTCGGGCGTGCACGCGCCCGACGCGCAATCGGCGCCGACACGGCATTCGCGAGCGTCACCGTCGCTGCACGCGACGACGACGAGCGCGAGGGCGACCCCCACGAACGCGATGGCCTGAATCGAATGACGCACGGCGGGACCTCAGCGAGACCGGAGACCGATGGCGGGAACCACGACGAGAAGATGCGCGGCCGCCAAGACCGCCAAAGCCGCGGGCGAGCCCGCAGCCTGAGCCATGGCACCGGAAACGACCGGGAGCAAGAAGCCTCCCATCTGTCCGACCAGCATCAGCAGGCCCAGCGCGGCCCCCGCCTTGGCGGGCCCGATCCCCGGAAGCTCGAGCGGAGCGGTGAGCAGGAGAGGCGCGAACGAGCCGCCGCCGATCGCGGCAATCGCGAGGAAGATCGGAACCTTGGACGGCGCGAACGCCGCCGCCGCGGCGACCGCCAAGAGCGCCGAGCCCGCGAGCAGGGCGCCGCCCAGGAAGAGGGCCTTCCGCCGGCCGATCGCGTCGCTCAGCCAGGGCCCGCCGAAGTTCGCGAGGCCGGCGCACACGAGCCAGGTGGCGATCGCGCCCGCCACCCGCGCCGGGGACATCCCGCTCTCCATGAGGGCGCGGGGCAAGAGCGAGAGGAGCGCGAGGTAGCCGCCGAACACGAGGAAGTGCATCGCGGCCACGCGGCGGATCTGACCGTCGCGGACGAGCGCGAGCGCGTCGGTGACCTTCGCGTGTCGCGAGAGGCTCGCGCCGTCGCGCACGAGCAAGAGCCAGCCGACCGCGGCGATCGCCATCGCGGCGCCCGAAGCGACCATCACCGCGCGCCACGAGCCGAACGCCGGCACGAGCACCGTGCGCGCCACGAGGATCGTGACCGCGGTGCCGAGGGTGTACGCGAGGAGCGCGAAGCCGTTCGCGCGCGCGATCTGCTGCGGCTTCACGTGGCCGGAGAGCGCCTTCGGGATCGCGGGGGCCGTGAAGCCGACGTGGAGGCCGAAGACGAACATCGCCGCGGCGAGCGACCAGGTGCCGGTCGCGAACGCGCGCGCGGCGCACGCGAGCGCGCCGGCGATCATCGCGAGGCCCGCGACCTTGCGCGCGCCGTGGCGATCGACGGCCGCGCCGCCGATCGGCGACGCGAGGGCGATCCCGAGCGAGGCCGCGCCGAAGGCGAAGCCCGAGGCGGCGTGCCCGAGGCCCATGTCCTTGGCGACGACGGGCATGAGCGCCGGCATGACCGACCAGCCGAGGCCGCCGCCGATCGCGTGCATCGCGGCGCACATCGCCACGACCAGCACCGGGCGCCGCGGAAGGTCCTCGACCGTCGCCTTCGTCGCTGAAATCCCGAGGGAAACCGTCCCAGCCGCCATCGCGTACCTCGCCGTTGGGCTGATGTTGCACTGCACAACAACAGCGGGCGATAGGTACGTCCTGGAGGGCAGCTCGTCAAGTTGAATGTTGCGCCGCACAAAGATTAGGCTGGGGCGATGCTGGTCGTGAAGAAGTACCCGAACCGCAGGCTCTACGACACCGCGGAGAGCCGCTACATCACGCTCGAAGATCTCGCCGATCGCATCAAGGCCGGCTCCGACGTCCTCGTTCAAGACGCGACGACGGGCGCGGATCTCACGCAGGCGACGCTCACGCAGATCATCCTCGAGAGCCGGGGAGGCGCGCGGCTCCTGCCCGTCCCGCTCTTGCTCCGCCTCATCCGCCTGGGCGACGAAGCGCTCGCCGAGTTCTTGGGCCGCTACGTCTCGTGGGCGCTCGAGATGTACGTGCACGCGCGCCAGGGCGCGCGCGCGCTCATGCCCATGAATCCGCTGGCGACGGCGCCGTTCGCCGCGACCGACGCGCTCGCGCGCCTCGTCCTCGGCGCGACGCAGTGGGGCAACGCCGGGCAGCCGATGCCCCCGCCGCCGATGGCGTCCACCACGATGCCGTCGCCCGCGATGCCGCAGCCGGCGGCGCCGCCGCCGATGCCGGTCGTCGAGGCGCCGCCGAGCGAGCCGCCGCCGGCGCCTCCGCAGGAGCTCCGCCCGGACGTCGCCGACGACGTCGCCCGCCTCCGCCGCGAGATCCAGGCGCTCAAGGAGTCGCTCTCCCCGCCGTCGCGCGCCAAGAAGAAGCCTGCGAAGTCCACGCGCAAGAAGCGCTGAGCCAGCCGCGTTTGTTGCATTGCAACAAAATGGGTTGACGGACGGGGGGCCGATCCTTAGGGTGCCGGCGCGGTCATGTTGCGCCGCACCATGAAGGAGTCAGGCTCATGAAATTCGATCCGTTCGGGCAGATGAACAAGGCTTTCGAGGCGTGGCAGAAGGCGGCGAACGACTCGTTCGCGCGCGCGACGGCCTTCTACGGCGAGATGGACAAGCTCGAGTCGAAGGGCATCGAGCGCACCGCGGTCGCGATCGACGAGATCGCGGTCCTCCAGAAGGAGACGCTCGCGTACGGCGCGCAGCTCGGCGCCGAGTGGCGCAAGCTCACGCTCGAGTCGTTCAAGCAGGCGCAGGCCGCCTTCGCCCCTTCCACCTGATTCGACCGGAGGAAGCGCCATGTTCGAAGCACGCGTCGCGCCGACGCCGAAGGACACCGTCTTCCGCGAAGGGCGGGGGAGCCTCTACCGGTTCCGTGGCGCCTCCGCCGCCCGTCCGAACCTGCCGGTGATCCTCGTCCCGTCGATGATCAACCGGTGGTACGTCGTCGACCTCCGCGAAGGCGCGAGCCTCGCGGCGGGGCTGTCGGCCGACGCGCCCTTCGAGACGTTCTGCTTCGACTGGGGCATCCCCGAAGACGAGGATCGCTACCAGACGTGGGACGCCGTGGTCGATCGGCTCGATCGCGTCGTCCGCTACGTGCTCCGCACGACCGGGGCGCCGAAGGCGGCGATCGTCGGCTACTGCATGGGCGCGACGCTCAGCGGGATCTACACCGCGCTCCACCCCGAGCGCGTCGCGGCGCTCGCGAACATCGCCGGGCCGTTCGACTTCACCCACGCGGGCCGGCTCGGCACGATGGTCGACGCGCGGTGGTTCGATCCCGAGGCGATGACGGCCGCGGGCAACCTCGGCGCCGTGCAGATGCAGAGCGGCTTCCTCGCGCTCGCGCCGACGGGATCGATCTCGAAGTGGGTCGGGCTCGCCGACAAGGGGCACGATCCGAAGGCGCGTGAGGCCTTCGGCGCCCTCGAGACGTGGGCGAGCGACAACATCCCGTTCCCCGCCGCCGCCTACGTCACGTACATCAAGGAGCTCTACCAAGAGAACCGCCTCGTCCGCGGCGAGCACCGGGTGCGCGGCGAGCGCGTCGATCTCTCGCGCATTCGCTGTCCGGTCGTCTCGATCGTGGCCGAGCGCGACGCGATCTGTCCGCCGAAGGCCGCGACGGCGCTCAACGACGCGACGAGCTCGCGGGTCAAGGAGGTCTTCTCCGTCCCCGGCGGTCACGTCGGCGCGGTCGTCGGGAGCCGCGCGGCGCGCGAGCTCTATCCGCGCCTCCGCGCGTGGCTCACCGAGCACACCGCGCGCGAGGTGCGTGAGCGCGCGCTCACGCCGGAGAGCCGCCTATGAAGCTCGGGATCTGAGAGAGAACCTCCAACGTCGGAGAACACGATGAACTTGAACGATCTGAAAGTGATGATCACCGGCGGCGCGTCCGGCATGGGCGCGCACTTTGCGAAGCGTCTGCACGAGGCGGGCGCGCGCGTGGCGGTGGGCGACGTGAACGAGGGGCTCCTCGGCGAGCTCCCTGCCGGGATCGCGCGCCGCAAGCTCGACGTCTCGCGCGAGGACGACGTGGCGTCGTTCGTCGAGTGGAGCGCGAAGGAGCTCGGCGGCGTCAACGCGCTCGTCAACAACGCGGGCATCCTGCGCGACGGCCTGCTCGTGAAGCAGGATCGCGAGACGAAGGCGATCAAAAAGCTCTCTCTCGACGACTGGAACGCGGTCATCGGCGTCAACCTCACCGGCGCCACGCTCATGGTCCGCGAGCTCGCCGCGCAGATGGTCGCGAGCGGAACGCGCCCGGGCGTCATCGTGAACATGTCGTCGATCTCGCGGCACGGCAACCGCGGGCAGTCGAACTACGTCGCTGCGAAGTCGGCGCTCGCCGCCAACACGCTGACCTGGGCGCGCGAGTTCGCTCCCTTCGGAATCCGCGTCTGCGCGATCGCGCCGGGCATGATCGAGACGCCGATGACGCGAGGCATGAACCAGAAGGCGCGAGACGCGGTCGTCGCGCAGATCCCCGTCGGCCGCATCGGTCTGCCCGACGACATCTGGCTCGCGGTGAAGTTCGCGATCGAGTGCGACTACCTCAACGCGCGCACGATCGACGTCGACGGCGGGCTCTCGTTCTGAACGAAGCGCTCGGACTTCGGCACGTAGTACTCGCTCCGCGGATCGCGCGAGAGGTCACAGACGACGACGTCGACGGTGGCCGCGCTGAACGCGACGCGAGAGACCTTCAGTCGGACGCCCGACTCCCGGGGGACGGGGATCGTCGGGCGATCCGACGGAAGCAGCTCGTCATGTAAATCGAGAGCGTGCAAGGCGGCCTCCACGGGTGCAAGGCCGATGCCCCGGCGCCGCGGTCCGTTGCGCACGAAAGATCGCCTTCGATTCCCGCGTTCGACCGTGATCGCTGCGCCACGGATCTGTGCCACGCGCGGGCCACCGTTCGCGATTCGATCGTAACTGCCGTAACCAACGTGACGGTCGTGACAGGGAACGGGTGATCACGGGTAGCCGACGGAGACTTCGCCTCCGCACGGCACGATCACGTCTTGGTCGCGCCCGCGCGACCCGATTTTCACCGTGTGCTTTCCGCATGCTGCGGTGATCGGAGGAGGCGGCGAGCCCACGAGCCGCCCGTCGATCCAGACGCGATGCCCGTCGGCGGCAGGCGGCATCCGCAAGATCCCCTTGTTCGCGTCGACCGCGGGAAGGCCCGCGCCCGCCTCGGCGTACAACGCCGCTTCCACCGTCGCGCTCTCGGCGGGCGCGCTCGTCGCGACCGTCTCGGGCCCTGCGTCCTCTTCCGCCGCCGTCGCGCGCGCGCTCGCGGTGGCCACCGCGCCGTTCATCCCCGCGGTCACCCCGCCGCCCACCGGCCGATCCATCATCACGAACACCGCGAGCCCCGCCGCCACCGCCGCGACCCCGACCCCGATCATCCACCCGCCACGCTTCGCTTCCCCCGGCGCCTCGCGCGCTCCTTCTTCCGGCGGTTCTTCCTCGCGCGCCTCTTCCGGCGCCGTCCTCGCGATCGCAGTCCCGTTCTCGCTCGTGGTCGCGATCGCGGTCCCGTTCTCGCTCGTGGTCGCGATCGCCGCCGCGCTCGCGCGACTCCCGGTCCCCTGTTCTCCGCTCTGTATTCCCTCTTCGTCTTTTTCTCCCGTCCTCGCCAGAGGCCCAATCCCTCGCATCGTCCGAGGCGCTTCTTCCTCCAAGCCCGCCAGGCCCGCGGGCGGTGAAGGCGATGCCGTGAGCAGCGGCGCGAGCGCACGCACGTCTCCTCGGGTGACCGATCTCGTCTGCGACAGTCGCAGCCTCACGTCCGAGACCGTCTCGACCGCTTCCGGATCGAGCCTTCGCGCCCTCTCGAACAGGATCGCCGCCTGCGCTTCGTCGCCCGCGCGGCGCGCGAGGTGCCCGAGCACGAACGTCGCGAAGCCGCGCTCCGTCTCCTGCTCGATCGCCTTCTGCGCGGCCGCGCGCAGACGCGGCGCGTGGGCCTCGCCGTTCGTCGCGTCGGCGCGGGCCTCGGCCCACGTCGCCCAGAGATCGTACTCGGCGGCCCCGAAGAGCGAAGCGGCGCGCCGCAGCTCGACGACCGCTTCACCGAGTCGATTCGCGCGCACGAGCTTCTTGCCGAGCTGAAATGCTTTCTCCGCGAGGAGCGGCGCCATCGGCCCGAGCGTGCGCGGCGTCGCTTCGAGGGCCGGCTCCGGCTCCTCGAGCGCCGGGAGCTTCCTCTTCGCCTCCTTCGCCTTCTGCAAGCGAGCGGCGATCTTCTTCGCGTGATCCCGTCGTCGAAGGGCGCGCACCGACGGCGCCGTACCCGGTCTCGGCGGCGGCTTCGGCGGCTCGGGGAGCGACACCATCTCGTAGGCGCCCGGCGAGGCCTTCGCGCTCGTGCTCTTCGCCGCCACGATCGCGCTGAGGCTCGCGCTCGCGCTCATCTTCGGGCGCGGAGGCGCGATCTTCGCTCCCGTCGCCTTCGCGTCGAGATCGAGCATGTCGGTCAAGAGCAACGCCGACAGGATCACCGCCGCGTCGACGCCCACCTGTCCGTGGAGGAGCTCCTCGACGGTTCGCGTTCCGTCGAGCGCGCGCGCGAACCCGTCTTCCGCCGGGCGGAGCCTGAACGCGTTGATCCGCGCGATGGCGTCGCGCTTGACGAGCGACGCATAGCGCCTGCGCGCTTGCGCGAGGAGCGCGTCGAGCTTCTCGCGATCCGCGAGCTTGAGCGCGGCGACGACGAGCGGCTCGAGCGGCGTCGCGAAGTTTCCCGCCACGTCGAGCGCGCCGTGACATTCGAAGAAGTCGAGGCGCGCGGCCGTCCACGCGAGGGCGCGCACGAGCTTCTCCTGCACCTGCGCCGACAGCGCCGCGTGAACCTGCTCGGGCGACAAGAGTCCGAGCTGAACGACCACCTCACCGAGCCTCGAGCACTTCCCCGTCACACGATCGCTCGCCATCCGCTCGAGCGCGCTCGCATACTGATCGTCGGTGAGGATCCGCTCGCGGACGAGAATGCGCCCGAGCGTCTCGCCGACGGTCCCTTCGTCGGCGAAGACGATCGCGCCCTTCTCGACGAAGACCCTGACGCGCGCGCCGCGATCGTGCCTCCACGCGTGGTCTGCCGCGCCGCTGCCGGAGACGACGACCGCGCCGGTCTTGCGCGCCTCCTGGAGCTCGAGCAGCATCTTGAGCAGCCCGATCGCGATCGCCACGCGGCGAGCATAGATCAGCCGGCGCGCTCAAGCACGGCGCCTTCGGAGACCGGCGAACGCGGCGACGCAGACCGTCCCCACGAGGAGCCAGCCTCCGGGCGACGAGCCCGTCGAGCCCGCGCTCGCGCAGCCGCCGTCGTTCTCTCCCGGGCCTTGCACGCAGCGGCCGCCGTAGTCGCAGACGAAGCCGGGCGCGCAGTCGTCGACCGATCCGCACTGCGCGCGACACGCATCCGCGGTGCACTTGAACGGCGTGCAGTCGGTGACCTTGCCCGTGAGATCCTTGAGCGACGTGTCGCTGATGCAGATGACGCGCGAGACGCACGTCTTCGTCGCCGGATCGCACGTCGCGTTCGAGGCGCAGTCGTCGTCGTTCTCGCACTTGGCCGGGCACTCGAGCGTGCCCTTGCACTTGTAGCCGGGGCACGACGAAGCCTCCGCGCCCGCAGCGCGCGGCGTGCACGTGCCGGGCTCGACGTTGCAAACGCCGCAGCCTCCGCACTCGGTCGAGCAGCAGACGCCGTCGACGCAGCTCCGCGAGGCGCAGTCGTCGTCTTTCGCGCAAGTCGCGCCGACCTTCGCGCCGCCGGCGATCGCGCGCGCGCGAATGCGGTAGCTGCCGTATCCGGTGCGCGGATCGAGGCGCTGATACGTCACGAGGAGCTTGCCGTCGACCGACGGGCTGAGCCAAGGCGCGTCTTCGTCGCCCGGCTCTGCCGAGAGCAAGAGGCCGGCGGGATCGTGGTTCTTGCCCGCCTTCGAGATCCACGCGCCGTAGAGGTCGTAGCTCTGCTTGCCGCGAAGATCGCGCCACGCGACGACCCAGTTGGTGCCGTCGCCCGACCGCGCGACGCGCGGCCGCGACTCGTCGTGCGCGCCGACGGCGATCTTCATGCCCGACGTTCCGTCGAGGTTCTGCCCGTCCGACGTGATGCGCGCGCCGTAGACGTCGCTCGCCTCGAGCGCGGTGCGGTAGTCTTCCCACACGACCATGAAGCCGCCGTTCTGCACGTCGGCGGCGACCTGGGGCGCGCGCTGGAAGAGGAACGCGTCGCACACGACCTGCTCGCCGTCGAGGACGGTGCCCTCCTTCGAGACGCGCGTCGCGAAGATATGGCTCACCTCGATGTTGCCGCCCGCCGCGGGTCGCGACGTCATCCACGCGACGAGGTAGCTCTTGCCGTCGTACGCGATCGACGGCAGGAGGCGCGCCTCGACCGGCGTCGACGAAGTGATGCGGAGCGGCTCGTTGTCGAGCGCCGTCGTCGCCGTGCGCGCCAAGCGGATCCCGGCGATGCCCGTCTGCCCGCCGCCCTCGCTCGTCTGGTTCTCCCACACGACGAGGTAGTTCGTGCCGTCGAACGCGACGTCGGGCTCGTTCGTGTACTCGCTGGTGCTCGCCGGGACGTAGACGTCGAAGACGGATCCCTCGGGCTTCCCTGTCGCGTCGAGATGGATGCCGCGGATGCCGTACTTGCTCGTCGTGGTGTCGTACGCGTTGAACACCACGAGGTAGCTCGCGCCGTCGGTCGCGATGCGCGCGCGTCCGAGCCCGCTCGCGTAGCGCACGTCGGAGACGATCTGCGAAGTGGCCCCCGGCTGCCCGTCCGGCGAGAGGAGCGCGCCGTAGAGCGCGGCGCGCCCGTCGCGCGTGTCGATCCACACCGACACGTGGTTCGAGCCGTTCCACGCGGTGACCGGCTCGGTCTGCGAGTTCGCCGCCTTCGACACGACGAACGTCGTGCTCGGCGCCGGAGGCTTGGCGAGCTTCACGCCGGCGACGTCCGACGACGCGAGGCCCGCGTTGTACTGCTGCGCGACGGCGAGGCTCCCCAGGCCGTCGCTCGCCAGGTTCGAGTCGTACCAGCTCCCGCCGGTCGCGAGCGCGATCGGCGCCCCGTCGGGCAACCCGCCGGCGCTGCTCACCCGCCTCCCCATGAGCTGGCCCGATCGCGACCAGGTCACCACGAAGCTCGCGCCGTCCCACGCGGCGCGCGGGCGATCTTCGTAGAACGGATCCGACGAGACGACGATGTTGGCCGGATCGATGGGGGCGCCCGCGAGGTTGATCCTGCGCGCGAAGATGTCCATCGAGCCCGTGCCGTAGTCGCTCCACACCAGGAGATGCTGCGTTCCGTCGAACGCCGACTGGTAGCTGTAGACCGAGCTCCCGCTGCTCGCGGCGAGCGTGAGTCGCGCGGTGGTCGGCTTGCCGTCGGTGCCGAACTTGCGACCGTAGAGGGTGTTGAACGATCGCCACATGACGAAGTGGCTCGCGCCGTCCCACCGCACGATCGGCTGATACTCGGCCTCGGGGAGCTTCGAAACCTCGATCGGCGTCGCGTCGAGGACGGCGCCCGTGCGCGGCACGCGCACGCCGGCGATGTCCCAGCTCGACGGGCCTCCGTAGCGCTGCCACGCGACGAACCAGCTCGTTCCGTCGAACGCGGACGACGGTTGTTCGACGTTCGTCTGGTTCGCCGCGAGGACGAGGGGCGTCGTGTCGAGCGGCGTGCCTTGCGCGTCGAGGCGCACGCCGTAGACGCCGGGCGGCTGGAACGTATCGAAGTAGGAGACGGCCCATGTCACGAGGAAGCCGTCGTTCGCGGCCGAGACGAGGGGCACGGTCGATCCCACGCCGGTCGCGATCGCGATCCCGCTGCCGTCGATGACGGTTCCGTCGGACGCGATGCGCGCGCCGTAGATCGCGGGCCGGATCCCGCGGCGATCGAACCAAACCGCGAAGTAGCCCTTGCCCGGTCCGGCCGACACGACGGAGGGGCTGTATTGCTCGCCGCTCGCCGAGCTGCCGCTGACCGGCGCGTCGATCTCGGCCTCCGGCGTGACCGTCGGATCGAGCACCGCGGGGTATCGCGACGCCTTCAGGACCGCGTCGGGCACGATCATCACGATCTCGTCGCCCACCATGCGCGGGGTCACGACGGTGCGCTTGCCCGAGGCGTCGACCCAGGTCGCCGTGCCGTAGCGCACGCCGATGCCTCCCTTCGTTTCGAAGTGGAGGCCGTGAGCCGTGGTCGCGGCGTGACGTTCGCCCGCGGTGCGCACGCGCACGACGAGATCGCCTTCGCCCGAAGGGGCGCGCGCGAACGCCCAGCTCTGCTCGATGCCGTCGCCCTCGTTCGCGACGTGCTCGTCGACCTCGCCGCGCGCGAGGACGACCGTCCCGTCCCGCTCGACGACCGCGCGCGGCGGTTGGCGCCCGGCGATCACGCGCGAGCCGCGCGCGACGAGCGTGGTCTCGAGCGAGAGCGTCGCGCCTCGGCGCGGCGTCATCTCGATCCTGCCGGCGGCGATCTTCGCTTCGAAGGTGCTCCCGGCGGCCGCGAGCGCGCCGCCTTCGGCTCGGAACGCGAGCGCGGCGTGTCGCACGACCGTCTGGAGATCCACCGCGGGCTCGACCCTCGACGCGCTCGGCCTCGCTTCCGCCGGAGCGAAGGACGTCGTCGCGCCTGGCGCGCGCGGATCGCTCGAGCACGAGGCCACGAGCACCACGCCGGACGCGACGAGCACCGCCGATCGAAGGGAAGGCACCAGTACCAAGCGTATCCTCCCGGCGCCCTCGGCTAAAAGTCGAACCGCGCGCCGACGCCGGGGTTCACGAGGAGGAGGGTGCTCCCGAAGATCGTGCCGCTGTCGTACCCCGCGAGGCCTTGGTTGCCGAGGATGACGGCGTTCTGGGGCTCCCACCGCGCCTCCTCGAGTGCGACCATCACCATCACCTCCACGCCGGCCGTGAGCTCGATCCGGTCGGCGATGCGGTAGCCGACGCGCGCTTCGGGAGCGAGGTAGAGGTACGGAACATCGACCGATGTCCGCGCCGTCACGACGGGAATCGACGCGCCTCCGGGGACGGTGAAGTCGCCCGAGCGCCGATCGTTCACGTTCGCGAGCAGCGCACCGACGCCGACACGGAGCAGCAGGGGGACCTTCTCCCCGAACGTGTTGCGGTGAAGGTGCGCGGACGCCCCGATGAGGAGCCCCTTGAGGGAGAGGCGGTCATCGGCGGTGCCAGGGGCCTCGGGCTTGCCCACGGGGCGGAGGACGCTCGGCCGGTCTTCCACGGTACGTGCAAGATACAAGTACCCGGCGGCGAGCCCGAAGCCGACGCCCGAGCGCAGCTCGTAGCCGACGTGCGCGCGCCCGGTGACGCCGAGCGGGAACGAGGCGTCGCCGCCGTCGGCCGTCTCGCCTCCGAGGACGAGCGCGATCGGGAAGCTCGGCGCGATCTCGGCGTAGATGCGGTTCGGCTTCTCCGCGCGCCAGAGCGGCGAGTCGGGATCGCGCTCGAGGGCGACGGCGAGGCGCTCGGCGCGCCCCGGCGTCAGATCGAGCTCGCGCGTTTGGGGCAGAAAGCCGCTCTGCGCCACCTCGATCTTGTGGCGCCCTTTGCGCAGTCGCCCGTCCCAGAGGCCGCTCCCGACGGCGACGCCGTCGAGCGCGACGGTCGCGCCGGCGGGCGTCGGCTCGACGCGGAGGTTGCAGTCGAGCGGCTCGAGCGCCAGGACGATCGGCGTCACCTGGTTGATGCGCACGGTCGCCGACGCCGGCTGCGTCCCGAGGTTCCCCTGGCCGCGAAGGAAGACGACGTGATCGCCGATGGCGACGAGACCTTGCCACGGCGTCTTGCCGACGACGACGTTGTCGACCAACACCTCGGAGCCGGACTTGCCGCCGTCTTCGGCGACCGAGAGGCGGCCCGACTGCGTGAGCGTCTCGAGCTTCGGCTCGATCACGAGCGTCTGCTTGCCCGCGACCTCGACGCGCTTCTCGACCGGCGCGAAGCCTTCCTTGTACACGCGGATGACGTGCGTGCCCGCCGAGACGCGCAGCGGCGGCGAAGGCGTCAGGCCGCGCTCGCGCCCGTCGATCGTGATCTGCGCGCCGTCTTCGCGCGCGCGGATGTCGATGGCGCCGACCAGCGCCTGGAGCTCGACGATCTCCTTGTCGACCGCGGCGCGATCGGTCGCGCTCAGGTTGGGGAACTCTTTGACGAGGGCCTCGAACATGTCGAGCGCCTCGTCGAAGCGGTTCAGGTTGCGCAGGCAGATCGCCGCGTTCTGCGTGTTGCTGCGCGTGGGATAGGCGGCGCGCGACTCGAGGAACTCGACGAGCGCGGCGTCCCAGACCTTCTTGTCGAAGAGGGTCATGCCGCGATCGAAGCGGGTCTTCGCCTCCTCCTTCTTCTGATCGCCCGGCTTCGCCTCCGTCGCTCCAGGCGGCGCGGGCGCGGGGTGAGGCGCCGGATGCGGCTTTCCGCGCTGGGCGAACGCCGTCCCCGCGAGGAGCGCGATCCCGACGACGACTCTGACGGTGAAGCGGTGACGTCTACTCGAAGGTGCGCTGGGCATTCAGCGTGGTCCCGGTGCCGCTCGGCGCGGGCTTCACCGGCGTGGCCGGCGCGCCGCCCGTCTTCCCGCCGGGGCGCGTGTTCGGCGTCGGCGCTGCCGTGGTGCTCGGGGTCGCGATCTTCGGCGGCATCGCGCCGCCTTCGGTGATCGCGACCGGCGTCGTCGTCTCCGCGCCGTTCGCCTTCACCTTCACCTGCGCGACCGAGCCGAGCGGACCCTTGAGCGTGATCGCGCCGTCCACGAGCTCGCGCTTCTCGCCGTCGACCTCGACGATCGCGCCGCTCGGAGCGGCGATCGCGACGGAGACGACGCGGCCCGTGGCGATCACGGCCGGCACGCTCGGCGGAGCGGTGGGATCGGCGGGCTCGCTCGTCGGCGCCGCCGCCGTGACCGTCGTCGGCGTCAGGGGCGCCGGCTGCGCCGCCGCGGCCGGCTTCTTGGCCATCACGGCGGCGCCGATCCCCGCGAGCCCGAGCGCGGCCATCACGCCGAGCGACGCCATCGCGATCGCGACGCCGTTGCCCTTCTTCGCGGGCGTCGCGCCTTGCGTCTGCGACACGCCGGCGTCGGTGCCGCCGTGCGTCGGCACGTCGGGCCTGAAGCTCATGAGCGGCTGCGCGACCTGCGAGCGCGCCATCATCGAGAGGGGAACGACCTCGGCGCGCTTGATCGGCGGGAGCCCCGCGATGAGCGGCTGGAGCGCGGCGTACATCTCGTGCGCCGACTGGAAGCGCTGATTCGGATCGTGCTGGAGCGCGCGGTGAACGATCCGCGCGACCTCGGGCGGCACCCAAGGCGCGAGCTCCTGCACCGGGCGCGGCGCCTGCGAGCAGATCGCGAGGATCACCTGACCGAGCGTCTGCACGTGCGCGTGAGGCGTCTGCCCCGCGAGCATCTTGTAGAGGACGACGCCGAGCGACCAGATGTCCGATCGATGATCGATCGTTCGAAGGCCCTGCGCTTGCTCGGGCGACATGTAGTGCGGCGAGCCGAGCATGCTCCCCGTCCGCGTGAGCCCGCCTTCTTCGGCGCGCTGCATCGCGTCCATCAACACCTTCGCGATGCCGAAGTCGAGCAGCTTGACCACGACCTCGCCGGCGTCGCCGCCGTCGTGGAGGAACAGGTTCGCCGGCTTGATGTCGCGGTGGACGATGCTCGACTCGTGCGCCTTGGCGAGCCCGAGCGCGGCCTGCGCCGCGAGCGCGACCGCGGCCTGCGGCATGAGCGGACCGACGCGCCGCATGAGCTGTGAGAGATCTTCGCCGTACAGCCGCTCCATCACCATGTACGGGCTGCGCGTTCGCTCGTCCGTCCCCATGTCGAAGATGCGGACGATGTGGTGCGAGTCGATGGTGCCCGCGGCGCGCGCTTCACGCTGGAAGCGGACGAACACCTCTTCCTTGATGTCGTTCGACACGATCAGCTTGATCGCGACGCGCGATCCCGTCCCCGTGTGGACGGCCTCGAACACCGTGCCCATGCCACCTTGGCCGATGAGCTCGGTGATGCGGTACTTGCCGCCGATGACGTGGTCGATGAGCACGCAACCATGAATGCTACGAGGGCCCTCTGGGCCGTCAACATCACCGGCTCTCCTCGTGCCGCAGACGAGCCGCACCTCCTACATGTGTCAGGTGCGCAAATGCGCTAGAAACGATGGGTGGCAAGCGGGCTGTCCAACACTCTCGCCGAAGACCTCGTGAAGTTCTTTCGCGCGCTCCGGCCCGAAGGGCGCGCGCAGTACGACCTGCTCGCCGCGCGCGATCGCGAGCTCGGCGAGGACGTCGCGCGCGAGCGGCGCGAGAGCGGCGACGGAGAAGAGAGCCGATGATCCCCGAGCCCGAGGTCATCACGCTCGCCTACCAGGCGATCGCCGCCGATCTCGGCGTCGCGCCGCGCGTGAGCGAGCCCGCCGTCCGCGCGGCGCTCCGCGAGGCCGACCATCTCTCCGACGACGTCTACGACGTTCCCGCGGCGCTGCTGTTCGCGTTCGGCCGCTACCCGCGCTGCTTCGCGGGCTTCCGCGCGATGAGCGTCCTCGTCGTCGAGTGGCACGCGAAGACGCTCGGCTTCAAGCTCGAGGCGACGCCCCTCGAGCTCGCCGACGTGCTCGTCCGCGTCGCCGCGCGCGAAATGACCCACGAAGAGGTCCGCGCCTGGGTCGTCGAGCGCATGCTCCCGTTCGGCGGCTGAGCGCTTGTTATCTATTTCCAATACTAGACAACAAGTGTTTGTTCTCTAATATTGGGTATAGAGAACAATGGCGAAGCTCTTCGCGACCCAGCTGCTGTCGCTGCAGACGGCGTTCTCCGACCTGAAGCGCCAGGCGCTCGAGCAGCCTTTCCTCCTCGCCGGTACGCCTGGGACCGTGACGACGCGCACGGTGAGCGGGAGCGACTTCTTCTATCGACAGTTCTACGCGTCCACCGGCGCCAAGGCGGCGGAGTACATCGGCTCGGTGACGGATCCGCGCGCCGCCGCGCGAGCGGGCCAGATCCGCGAGCAGATCGAGGTGGCCAACGCGACCTTGGAGATCGCGCGCATGCTCGCGCGCGCCGGCTATCACCGCGTCGACGCGCGGACCGACGCGATCCTCGCCGGGCTCGCCAACAACGGCTTCTTCCGCGCGGGCGGCGTCTTGGTGGGCTCGCACGCCTACGGTGCGATCCTGAACGAGCTCGGCGCGCGAACGGCGGCCTACGCGACCGAGCACGTCGACCTCGCGCGCGACCGGCCGCTCGACTTGCCGCCGGGCAGGTCGTTCGAACAGATGCTCGCGGACTCGAAGATCGCGCTCCATCCCGTGCCGCAGGACCGCAAGAAGCCGTCGACCTCCTTCAAGCCCCCGGGCGCCGACCGGTTGCGCGTCGATCTGCTCGTGCCGACCGCGAAGCGCACGATCACCGTGCTCGAGGTGCGCGATCTCGGCGCCCACGCGACCGGGCTGCCGTACTTCCGCTATCTCCTGCAAGGGCCCGTCGAGAGCGTCGTTCTCGGCCGCGGCGCCGTCGTGCCGGTGAACGTGCCGCGACCGGAGCGCTACGCATGGCACAAGATGCTCGTCTCCGAGCTTCGCGATCGAGCGAGCGACAAGAAGACGAAAGACGTGGAGCAGGCGTCCGTGCTCTTCGCGATCCTCGCCGAGCGCGAGCCTGGCGCGCTCGACGCGGCGTGGGACGATCTGCCGCGCGGCGCGCGCAAGCCCACGAGGGTCGCCGCGGAGCGTGTGCGAGCGCGCCTCGAAGGCGCCGGCCACGCGCGAGCGGGCCAGCTCTTGCGCGAGCTCGTCGGGCGCTCGAGCGTGCGTCGCCTCTGATAGCCTGGGTCCCGTCATGCGGACGCTCCTCGGTGGTCTCTCGCTCGTGCTCCTCGCGACGGGATGCGCGGGCACGCGGCGCTTTCCGCTCAAGGCGCCGCTCGCGCGCGACGGCGATCTCGATCCCGTGTACGTGGCGTGCCGCGAAGAGGACGACAAGGAGAAGGGGAAGAAGCAGGTCTGCACGCCCGAGCCCTACGAGTCGCCGTTCGCGTGGGACGGCGCCAACCAGATCGCGTTCCGCCCCTTCGCGCGGCTCTGGGCGGTCGATCCCGCGGGCGAGTCGAAGAACGTCAACGCGTTCGACGAGGTCGCCGACTCGGCGTGGTTCGTCAATCGCATGGGCGCCAAGCCGTATGGCGCCGACGACGTCACGCGCGGCTATTGCGACAAGGAGCTCGACACGAACGCCGAAAGCGGCGCGTGGCCGATCGATCAAGGCAAACCGAACGGCGCGAACCCCGGCTTCCGGGTCAACGTCCCCGGCATCGGCAAGTTCATGCTCAAGGCCGATCCGGCGGGCGAGGGCGAGCGCGCCACCGGCGCGACCGCGATCGCGACGCGGATCTACTACGCGCTCGGCTGGTGGGCGCCGTGCGACTCGGTCGTCTACTTCCGTCCGAGCGTCCTCGCGCTGAAGCCGGGCTTGAAGGTCACCGACAACAGCGGCGTCGCGAAGAGCTTCGACGACGCCGCGCTGAAGAAGGTGCTCGACGTCGCCGAGCATCGCGGCGAGCTCGTTCGGATGGTCGCGTCGAAGTGGCTCCCCGGCCGCACGCTCGGCCCGTTCACCTACGAGGGCAAGCGCAGCGACGATCCCAACGACGTCGTCGCCCACGAAGATCGGCGCGACCTGCGCGGCGCGCGCGTCGTGGCCGCGTGGCTCAATCATTTCGACTCGCGCGAGCAGAACTCGATGGACACGTGGATGTCCTTCGATCCGAAGAAGCCCGACTCGTCGCCGGGTCACATTCGTCACTGGTACATCGATCTCGGCGACTGCTTCGGCAGCCAGTGGCCCGAAGACCAGCTCTCGCGGCGCCTCGGTCACTCGTACTATCTCGATCTCCAGCACGTCGGCGAAGACTTCGTCACGGCGGGGAGCGTCGAGCGCCCGTGGGAGCGCGCGAAGAAGGAAGGAACGTTCGGCTACTTCCACGCGCGCGACTTCGATCCCGACGCGTGGCGCGGCGGATATCCGAACCCCGCGTTCGTTCGCATGGTCGAGCGCGACGCGGCGTGGGCCGCGCGGAAGATCGCGCGCTTCCGCGACGAGCACGTCGCCGCGGCGGTGCGCGTCGGCAAGTACAGCAACCCGGACGACACGGAGTTTCTGACCAAGACGCTCATCGCGCGCCGCGACATCATCTTGAAGCGCTACTTCTCGAAGCTCTCGCCCCTCGGCGAGCTCGCGATGAGCCCCGCGGGCGAGCTCTGCGGCACCGATCTCGCGCGCTACGCGAACGTCTTCGACGAAGCGTCGTTCCGGTACCGCGCGAGGGTGTTCAGCGGACCAGGCTTTTCGCCGGCGGGCGACGCGGCGGTCCGCGCCGACAGAGACGGCGCGATCTGCGTGAGCGTCCCGCATCGCGCGCCCGACGGCGGATCGCCCGACAGTGACGCGTCGCGCTACGTGATCGTCGACGTCGCCAACGGTCAGGCGCCCGGCGTCCTCCGCGCGCATCTCTATGATCTCGGGCCGAAGAAGGGCTTCGCGCTCGTCGGCGTCGAGCGGCCGAGCGGCGCGTCGGCGCCGTGAGCCGCCTGGATCGTGCGCACACCATCTTGCATGTAGGTACGGTTCGGTCACCCTAGAGACATGCCCGCCGCGCGCCTCCCGCTCTTCTTCCTCGCGGCCGTCGCCCTCGGCGTCGGCTGGCTCGGCTGCGCGACGAGCAACGGCGACCCCGACGAACCGGGCGGGAACAACAGCGAGGCGACGGGCAACGGAACGTCGAAGCCGGCGCCGACCGAGCGCCCCGCGTTCGAAGCGGGCTTCGAAGAGGACCCGAACGTCGATCCGACGCCCGACGGCGGCGACACCTGCGTCGACAACGACGATCCCGGGAGCAGCGAGGTGACGGCGAAGGTCCTGCCGCCGACCGACGACGCGCAGAACGTGCCCATCACCGTCAACGGCGTGATGAACGGCGCGGTCGACGTCGACTTCTACAAGCTCTCGATGACCGATCTCAGCTTCCGCACCATCGACGACGCGTTCGAGATCAAGACGTCGGGCGTCGAGATGTGCGTCTTCGTCAAGTGCAAGCAGGGCGCGACGACCGTGTCGACGTGCGCCGGCGGCGTGAAGAAGACGAGCTCGATCGGCATGGAAGGTTGCTGCGCGACCGGGCCGTCGCAGGCGTCGCCGAAGTGGGACTGCCCCGGCCTCACCGACGACGACTCGGCCGACTTCTACATCCGCATCTCGCAGACGGGCACGGCGTGCGTGCCGTACTCGTTCTCCTACGTGTTCTGACGGCGCGCGACGAGCGCGCCCCAGCCCTCCATCACCGCCGGCGTGCAGCGAAGATCGGGGAAGAGCGCCGCGATCGACGCGCTCTCGGTCGCGGGGAAGCCCGATACGACGAGCACGCCGTCGCCGGCGAGCGCGCGCTCGAGCGACGGCGCCAGGCTCGGGAAGGCGCTCGCCCAGACGCTGGCGACGACGACGTCGAAGCGCGCGCCCTCCGGGATCGGATGCGTGACCTCGAGCGCGACGCCGTTGCGGCGCGCGTTCTCTTCGGTGACGAAGCGCGCGTAGGGATCGATGTCGGTCGCGACGACGCGGCTCGCGCCGAGCCGGTAGGCGGCGAGCGCGAGGACGCCCGAGCCGGAACCGACGTCGAGGAGCGATCGGAGCGGCCGCTCGCGCGCGCGCTCGGCGATCGCCTCGACGCAGAGGCGCGTCGTGGGGTGTCTGCAGTCGCCGAACGCGAGACCGGGATGGAGGACGATCCGCTTCGCGCCTGGAGAGACCGCGGGCGCCGCGGCGACGACCTCGAGCCCTCCCGCGAGCGACACCGGCTCTGCAGGGAGGCGCCACGACGCGTCGTAGTCTTCGTGCGCGACGACCTCCACGGATCCTTCGCGCTCGAGCAGATCGAGCAGTCCTTCGCGCTGATCCGCGAGCGTGACGATCGCGCGCCCTGCGCCCGCGGGATAGTGCGCCGGGCCGAACGCGGCGAGGCGCGCGAGCAGTGGCTGCTCCGCCTCGCTCGCGACGACGACGCGCGCGATCGACCAGCGGTTCACCTCGGTCGGAGCGAACGGGATCAAGAGCTCGGTCGTCATCCCCACGGTGGGATCACTTCGCCACGCGAGGGCCTCTTCTGCAAGCACGCCGATCGGGTGACACGCGAACGCGAGAGGGCGGGGCTGTCCCTCGTTCGGGCGACCGGGGCGTGATAGATGGTTCGGACCCCGAGCCCGTCGAACATGGCTCCGGCGACGCACGCATGACGGCGACCCAGCACTCACGCACGGTAGCTTCGGAGGAGAGCGCGTTCCGCGGCTTCGCCCGCGCGGGCTCGTCGATCGACGAGGCGTGGCTCGCGTCGCTCCTCGTGCAGCGCCGCGCGCGCCTCGGCGCGCTGTTCGTGAAGTGCTTCGGCCGAACGCTCGCCGCCCGCGGCCCGGGCCTCGACGCGACGTTCATGGAGGCGCCCGGCGCGCTCGATCTCGAGCGCGCGTGGCCGGCAGCGATCGGGCAGATCCGGCGCGCGCTGCTCGCGTCGCCTCGCGATCCGCATCGCGCGCTCGTCGCGGCGACCGGGCTCGCGCTGCACGACGCCGAGCGGGGTCGCGCGGGTAGGTTCGAGGTCACCTTCGAGCGACCGGTGTCGTTCGTCTTCGGCGGCCACGTGCTGCCCGAGGCGATCGCGATCGCGTGGGAGAGCGACGGCGGTCACGCGCGCGCGCGGCTCGTTCATCGATCGACGATCGATCTCGTCTTCACGCGCGACCGGCGCTGGCGAGGTCTCGCGGAACCGCTTCCGTTCGTCGCGACGTCGCGGCGCGACGTCGCGGTCCTCAGGTCGCTGCCGTTCTCCGCGCCGCTCCCCGACGGGCTCGTCGCTTCGACGGCGACCGCGTCGGTGCGCGATCGATACGCCGAGGCCTTCGCGCTCGTCGCGCGCGTCTCTCCCGCGCACGCTCCGTGGATCGAGCGCGCCGTTCGTTCGCTCTTGCCGGTCGCGACCCCCGGAGGCAAGACGACGAGCTCGAGCTTCGAAGATCTGCCGGGCGTCGTCGCGCTCTCCGACGCGAGCCCGATCGTGATGCTGGCCGACGCGCTCGTCCACGAGGCGAGCCATCAGCACGTCTTCTTCCTCCAGCAGCTCGGCCCCGTCGACGACGGGAGCGACGAGGAGCTCTACTGGTCGCCCGCCCGCGGCGAGCATCGCCCCATCGGCAAGATCCTCCTCGCGTACCACGCGTTCGTGAACGTCCTCGGCTTCTGGCGCGCGTGCCGCGATCACGGCGAGGTCGATCCCGAGCTCTCGCGGCGCATGGTCGACGCGTACGCGCGGTGCTGCGAGGAGCTCGCGCGCCCACTCGAGACGACGCGCGCGCTCACGCCCATCGGCCGCGCGCTCGCCGGCTGACGCCGAGATCGAATCTTCCATCCAACCTTCAAATCCAACCCTCAACCCAGACAAGGAGCAGCACATGTCGAACGAGAACGAGAAGAAGGACGAGAAGAACGAGGAGGGCCTCACGGAGGAAGAGCTCGCCGACGTCACCGGCGGCGCGGGCGCGGTTCGCCCGGGCGCGGCGGCGCCGAAGGTCGTGACCACGACCGAGCGCCTCCCGAACGGCAGCTCCGCGATCCACATCAAGTCGCTCTACGGCGGGCTGCCGGGCGGCGGCTCGACGGTCATCAAGCAGCAGTGATGACCACCTGCCTCGTCTCGCTCACCGGCCGTTCGAGGTGGGCGAGGCGACCGGCGGGTCTCGTCTCTCGGGGTGAAACGGCTTCAGCGCGGAGGTGTCGAGCGTGGAACAGGAACTCGTGACGACGACGAGCGAATACGACCGCTACCGTGGCTTCTCGTGCCCCCACGAGGCCATCGACGAAGACTTCATGCGACGGATCGCGGCGACGCACTACCGCCGCGCGCTCCGCACGTTCGTCGCTCGCCACGGCGTCTTTCTCCGCGAGACGGGCAGCGGCGTCGTCGACCTCTTCGAGCGATGGCTCGCCGAAGACGCGTCGTCTCGAGACTTCGAGACGATGTGGCACGTCGCGTTCGGCAAGATGCGCGAGGTCCTCGCGCAGCGCATGGGCGACGACGAGGTCGCGCTCTCGGGCGCGCGCGTCGGGCTTCGCCTCGCCGAGATGGGCCGTGAGGGCCGCTTCTCGGTGAAGCTCGCGAGCCCGGAGCGCCTCCGCTTCGGCCGCTACGTTCTCCCCATGGGCCAGCGGATCGAGATCGCGGCGGAGCGTGACGCGCTCGAAGCCACGATCGATCACGGCGGCGAACGCTCGGTGCTTCGCTTCGAGCGCGACGGCGAGTGGCGCCAAGAGAGCGGCCCCGCGGCGTTCGCGATCCCGACGTTCGACACGGGCGCGCGCACGATCAACCTGCTCGTCCCGGAGACGCCGGAGGGCCGCGACAACATGGAGCACGAGCTCGTCGCCGACGACGAGGTGCTCGCGACGATCCGGAGCGGCTATCGCTCCGCGTTCGACGTCCTCGCGCGGTTCGCCCCCGTCTACGCGCCGTTCGTCAATCGCCTCCTCCGCAACCTCGTTCCGGTTCAACCGGAGCCCGGCGGATACATCGGCGGCGGCAGCCTGCGCGACAACCCCGGCGTCGTGAAGCTCCCGTTCGCGCGCGAGCCCGTGGGCCTCGCCGCCAACCTCGGCCACGAGAACGCGCACCAGCACTACTTCCTCGCCCGCAGCGCGGGGCGCATCGACGACGGCAGCGACACGGCGCTCTACTACTCGCCGTTCGTCTTCGCCGATCGCGATCTGACGAGCATCGTGCTCACGTACCACGCCTTCGCGAACGAGGCGCTCGTGCTCCGCACGTGCGAGCTCGCGGGCATCGACGATCCGTACGCGGGCGAGCGCGCGATCCTCCTCCGCGACACGCTCGCTCCTCTCGAAGATCTCCTCGCGAAGAGCAAGGCGCTCACCCCGATGGGCCACGCGATCTGGGAGCCGGTCGCGACCCGCCTCGCGCAGTCGTTCCGCTGATGGCGCCGCGCTTCCTCTTCAACGAGGTGGTGCTGCAGCCCACGTCGCTCTGCAACCTCGACTGCAGCTACTGCTACGTCCCGCATCGCAAGGAAGACCGCCGGATGCAACCGGCGGTCACCGAGCGCCTCGCGGCGTCGCTCGCGGCCCTGCCGAAGCACGAGCACCCCATCTATCTCTTGTGGCACTGCGGCGAGCCGCTCGCCGTCGGGCCCAAGCACATGAAGGCCCTCTTCGCTCCCTTCGAAGAGCTCCGCGCGCGCGGGAAGATCGCCCATCGCCTCCAGACGAACGGCACGCTCGTCGATCGCGCGTGGTGCGACTTCTTCATCGAGCACAACGTCGAGATCGCGGTGAGCCTCGACGGACCGCCGCCGGCCAACAAGCACCGGCTCCACTGGAACGGGCGCGAGTCGTTCGAAAAGACGCTGCGCGGGATCGAGCGGCTGAAGGAGATCGGCTGCGAGACGGTGCTCTTGGCGGTCGTCACCGAGGATCGCCTCGGCGACGCCCAGGAGCTCTACGACTTCTTCGCGAAGATCGGCTGCGTGCGCCTCGGGATCAACATCGAGGAGCGCGTCGGCACGAACCTCGTGAGGCCGATGGTGCGCGCCGCCAGGGTGGATCGCTTCTGGTCGGAGCTTCACGCGGCGTACCGCAAGAACCCGGTCGTCGAGGTGCGCGAGCTCGCGCTCTTCGACGACTGGTGGCGCGCGACGGGCGGGGCCGCGCCGCCGCCCGAAGAGCAGATCACCTACCGATCGAACTACCTGCCGACGGTGGGCTACGACGGCGGGGTCGTCTTCCTCTCCACCGAGCTGCTCCAGTGCGACGCGGGCAAGTACGGCACGTTCGAGATCGGCAACATCCTCGAAGACACGCTCGACGATCTCGTGCGGCGGGCGAAGAAGACGCCCTACGTCCTCGATTTTCTCGCCGGCGTCGACGCGTGCAAGGCGTCGTGTCCGTACTACAGCTTCTGCGGCGGCGGCTTCGCGACGAACAAGTTCTTCGAGCTCGGCACGATGAACGGCACCGAGACGCGCGCGTGCGTCAACGCGCGCAAGCGCCTCTTCGACACGCTCGCGAAGGAGCGCGCCGGAGACATGCGGGAGGCAGGATGAGCGAGTCGATCAATCGCGTGGCCGGCCTCGAAGAGTTCCGCGCCGCGTGGGACGTCGCGAAGGCGCGCCCTCGCCACGATCCGCAAGACAACCAGGAGAGCGCGGACGGTCACATCAACATCGAGGGCAACGCGCGGTGCATGTCGGCCGCGATCTACACGCCCGCCGACGCCGAGTTCGCGCGAGCGCTCGAGCCGGGCGTGCGTCCGCTCGTCGAGCACCTCGTCGACGCGCTCGACTGCATCACGTACTCGAGCTGCGAAGGGCATCCGCCCACGGCGGACGGCTACACGATGCGCGTCCGTCACGTCGGGATCCTCCCGCGCGACGCCGCCGACCGCGATCGCATCCTCGCGGCGCTCGAGCCCGCGGCGCTGCCGGCCTCGGCCGCCGGCGGAGGGATCGTCGAGCTCCGGATCCTCGAGGACGTGCTCGGGGGCGACGGCCCCGATCTTCCCTGCATCGACGTCGTCTTCGGCGCGACGAGGCTCGATTGGCCCGCCTACGAAGCGAGGGTCGGCGACGTCCAGGCGGCCCTCCTCGCCGCGCTGAAGTGACGCCTTCGGGGGGCCTTTTCGGTAGGACGACGTAAGATGGAGCGGGAAGCTCCTCATGTCGAAGCGCCGTCTCTTCTTGCTTTCGTGTCTCGTGCCCGTGCTCGCGCACGCCGCCTGCTCGGCGTCGAACGGCGATCCCATCCCCACGCAAGTGTTCGACGCCTCCGCGCTCGACGTCGGCTCGAACCCCGACGATCCCGACGGCGGCACGCTGCCCGACGGCGCGCCGAGAGACACGGGCGCCGACGCGCCGGCCGACGCGCCGAAGGACGCGCCGGCCAACGCCGTCGTCGTCATCAACGAGATCTACGTCGACACGATCCTCGACGGCGACGCGGCCGAGTTCGTCGAGCTCCGCGCGGAGCCCGGCACGGCCGTCGACGATCTCAAGCTGCGCCTCGTGAAACCGAACGGCGCGACCACCGACATCGCGGTCGGGGTCGCGGGGAACAAGGTCGGCGCGAGCGGCGTCTGGGTCGTGGGCTGCAACCGCATCGACAAGATGAACGCGCCGGGGGCGCGCGTCGATCGCGAGATCCCGCTCGCGACGTGGGGGCTCGACACGCCCGGCGCCGTGCAGCTCGTTCGCGGCACGACGGTGCTCGACGTCGTCGGCTGGAACCAAGATCCCGACGGCGGCGCCCCGGCGGCCGCGACGCCGCCGCCGACGCAGACCGTCGAGACCAAGCCCGCGGTGGTTCCCAACAACTCGTCGGCGACGCAGTTCTCCCGGCGGCGGACGTTCGGACGCAAGTCGGGCGCGGCCGACACGAACGACAACGCCGCCGACTTCTGCACGATGCTCGCGACGCCGGGCTCGGCGACGCAAGCCTGCGAGTGAATCAGAGGCAGCGAACGAGCGCGTCGTAGATCGACGTCTGTCGCCCGGGCAGCTTCGCGTGCAACGGATCGTCGACCTTCAGCGCCGCGGTGAGCGCGCTCGCCTGGGCGCCGACCTCGACGTTGCACGTCTTCGTCTTCGCGCGCGTCGTGATGCGACCGCGCGAGTCGACCGACGTGTCGGCCATGACGAAGCTCCAGCTGCACCGCGCGACGCGCTTCGAATTCCGGTTCACCGAGCAGACGAAGCGCAGGCCTTCGACGTCGGAGTACTCGCCCTCGCAGAACGTGTCGCCGCAGACGTCGTGGAAGCCCTTCACGAGCGCGCGCTTGGTGCCGCTCCACGACATGGCCGCGTCGCCGTCGGTCTCCCAGAGCCACTCGTCGAGCTCGGCGTAGAACGTCGCCTCGGACGCGGGCGGAGGGCCGCCCATCACGCCGGAGAAGCACGCGACGAGCCCGTCGTAGAACGACGTGCCGGTCGCGGGCAGCGGCGTCATCAGCGGATCGCGCGACGCCGAGAGCGTGTCGAGCATCGCCTTCGCCGTCCCGCCGACGGGGATCTTGCACGTGAACGCGCGCGCGTCGGTCGTGATCTTGCCGGTGCGACCGTCGACGTACTCGATCGAGCCGCCGAGGATCCACGCGCACTCGCGGAGCTTCTTCGTCGCGTGCGTCGACGAGCAGCGGAGGCGCGCGGTCGTGAGGTTCGAGTAGTCGCCGCTACAGATCGTGTCGCCGCAGATCCGATCGAAGCCCGCGGCGAGCTTCGCGCGCACGTCGACCCAGCGATCGAGATCGGCGTCGGCGAGCGTTTCGAACAGATCGCCGTAGGTCGTGCGCAGCTCGTCTTCCGACGCGCTCACGTCTTCGGCCTCGCCGGCGGGCGCGGCGCAAGCGACGAGGGAAACAGCCAATCCAGCGAGAAGAAGACGGAGTGCGCTCATGTAGGGCGCCGTAGGTGTGGCACACTTCGGCCGGGGCGCAAGGTCGATTTTTCGGCCTCTTTCAGGCGGCGCCGCGGTCGTCGAGCGCCACCGCGACCGTCTTGCCGAGCGCCGGATCGCTGTCGCGGTTCGCCTTCGGTCGCGCGGCCTTCGGACCGCCGCGGTCCGCCCACCAGGCACGCGCGTCTTCGCGCGTCCACTCGCGCGCGCCCACCGCGCGGAGCATGTCGGCGAGCGCCTCCGCGCTCGCCGGCCGATCCTCGGGCTTCTTCGCGAGGCACGCCAAGACGACGGCGTCGAGCGCCTCGGAGATCTCGTCGTTCGACGCCGAGGGCGCCGGCGCGCCTTGATGAAGGTGCTGGCTGCACACCTCGACGATGCTCTTGCCGTCGAAGACGCGCTTGCCCGTGAGGAGGAAGTACGCGGTCGCGCCGATGGCGTAGAGATCGGTGCGCGCGTCGACCTTCGCGGGATCGACGATCGCCTCCGGCGCCATGTAGTGCGGCGTGCCGAGCAGCGTGTTGACCGCGCTCATCGCGGGGCCGACCTGCTGCGTCTCCTTCACGAGACCGAAGTCGAGCACCTTCACGACGTCGGGCACGCCGCCTCGCTCGGTGAGCATGACGTTGGCCGGCTTGATGTCGCGGTGCACGAGCCCCGCCGCGTGAGCCTCCTCGAGCGCCCCGCACATCTGGACGAGGATGTGCACGGTGCGCGCGATCGGCTGCGCGCCGTGCGCCTCCACCAGATCCTCGAGCGAGACGCCGTCGAGCAGCTCCATCGCGTAGTAGAAGACGCCGTCGGGGGTTCGCCCGTAGTCGAACACGGCGACCGTGTTCGGGTGCGTGAGGCGCGCGGTGATCTGGACCTCGCGCTCGAAGCGCTCTGCGGCCTGCCCGGTGCTGCCCGTGAGGAGCTTGATCGCCGTGGGCCTCCGCAGCATCGCGTGGCTCGCGCGGTACACGACGCCCATGCCGCCTTCGCCGATCTTGTCTTCGAGCAGGTACTGGCCGAGCTGCATCGCCTTGCGCACCTGGAGCTGGAGGCCGTAGATGACCCAGGAGATCACGGTCGTCGCGGTGATGCCGAGCGCGCTCCAGATGATCACGTAGATCGTCGGTGGGAGGGGCATCACCGCGGGGACCTCCACCGCGTAGATGTTGCTCGTCACCGGCACGAGCGGCGCGAAGCCGAGCGCGCCGAGCGCCGCCGTGCGCAGCGGCGTGCTCGGGATGAGCGCGGCGCGCGTCACGAGCGTGTACGTGCACGCGAGCAGCGCGATCGACTCCGGGCGCGCGTCGGCGGGCAGGTGCGCGATCATCATGATCCAGCCGGCGCAGAGCCCCAAGACACCGAGCGCGTCGAGGGCGTCGAGGAGCGCGCGGCTCTGCGTGCCGCGGCGCACGACGAGCCACATCACGAGGGAGCCCGCGATGGTCATCATGTGGACCTGTCCGGTCCACTGCTTGAGCGGCTCCCAGAGCCGCTCGGGCGCGAAGATCGCGAGCGACGCGTTGGCGACGACGAAGAAGCCGAACGAGAGGATGAAGATGACGAGCGACGCGAGCCCGAGGCGGCGCTGGAAGAGCGTTCGCTCCGCCTCGCTCGTGATCGGAGCGCGGAGCGACATCGTCCGCGATCGTGAGGCCGTCGCCGCTAGCGGCATCGTGCCTCACTCATATCATCGGACGGCGCGCTACGGGCGTCGCGCCGGCGCCGGGAGCGTCGCTCCGGCCCGCACGACGTCGACGATCGCCTGCGTGAACGCCTTGTCGGCCTTCTCGCAGCTCTTCTTCTCCGCCGGCGTCGAGACGCTGCTGCACGCTTTCCCGAGCGCCTCGTAGGCGCTCTTCACCTTGGGCGACGCGAGCAGCGCGCGTCGCGTCGTCTCTTCGAGGCGGCTCCACGGAACCTCGGCAGGCTTCGGCGCCGGGGGCTTCTTCGTCGTCAGCTCGCCTTCCATGACCGAGACGCAGGTGCCGTCCCAGCGCACGACGTCGTAGCTCGGCTGCACCCCGGTCATCACCACGCCGCCGCCGGCCGGCGCGCCGTGCTTGCCGAGCACGATGACCTCCTCGTCGAACGCGAGCTTCGCTCGATGCGTGAGGCGCGCGCCCGACGTCGCGTTCCACGCCTCGACGTCGCCCGCGAGGTAGACGCGCGTCCACGGCGTGCCCTTGCCGAAGAGGCCGAGCGCGACCTCGGGGTAGACGCCGCCGCAAAGCTTCTTCGCGTAGGCGTCCTGCGGCAGACAGAGCTTGAGGTCCTTGAGCGTCGCTTCGGCGCCGCAGGTCGTCGGAACACTGGGCGCTTCCTCGGCCTTCTCCTCGTGTCGTTGCTCGCCGCCGATGGCCGTCGCGAGCGTGGCGGAGACGGGCGTCGCATCCGAGGCGACGGGAGAGCGGGCCGCGGCGACGCGCGCGCCCTCGACCACGACCGGTCGCGCGCACGCGACGGCCGACAGCGCGGAAAGAACGACCAGCGAAAACCCCACCTTGCCCATGACCGATGCTCCCTTGCCGACAGAAACCTTCAGTAGGCGGGGTTCTCCTACTCCAGCTCACATTATCGTCAAGGAGGAATCGGCCAGTGACACTGTAAGTGTCTGAAATGATTGGGTGCCGATCTGTGGGCGGCCGAGCGCTCATGCGTTTTTCGACTTGGGCAGGCGCGGCCTACTACGATCGACCCACCATGGCAGCGCGCTCGATCGGCTCAGGCACGATCTCCTTCGGTCTCGTCTCGATCCCCATCAAGCTCTACACGGCGACGTCCGCGAAGTCGGTGAGCTTCAACATGCTCCACAAGGCGTGCGGCTCGCGCCTCAAGCAGCAGCTGCTCTGCCCCGTCGACAACGTCGTCGTCGAGCGCTCGGACACCATCCGCGGCTTCGAGTACGCGCGCGACCAGTACGTGAAGTTCACCGACGAGGAGCTCAAGGCGCTCGAGTCGGCGCGCAGCGACGCGCTCGAGCTGCTCGAGTTCGTGCCCGCGAGCACGGTCGACTTCCTCTACATCGAGAAGACCGTCTTCCTCGGACCCGACAAGGGCGGCGATCGCGCGTATCGCTTGCTCTCCGAGTCGCTCGAGCGCGCGCAGCGCGTCGCCGTCGGGCGCTTCGCCCAGCGAGGGAAAGACAACCTCGTGCTCGTGCGGCCCTACAAGAAGGGGCTCATCCTGCACGAGTGCTACTACGCCGACGAGGTCCGTTCGTTCGACGACGTCGAGACCGGCGGCGCGTTCGACTTCAAGCCGATCGAGCTCGAGCTCGCGAACAAGCTGATCGAGCAGCTCGACCAGGAGAGCTTCGAGCCTTCGCGCTTCCGCGACACGTGGGCCGACAAGGTGAAGGAAGCCGTCGACAAGAAGATCGCCGGCGAAGAGGTGGTGACGCCGCCCGAAGCGCCGAAGGCGCAGATCATCGATCTGCTCGAGGCGCTCAAGCGGAGCGTCGCGGCGGCGGGCAGCGCGCCGGGCGGAGAAGCGCCCGAGGTCGCGACCGCGAAGAACGACACCGTCAAGGGCGGCCCGAAGAAGGCCGAGCCGAAGCCGGTCCACGAGAAGGCGGAGAAGAAGAAGAAGTCCGGCTGATCAGCCGGTCTCTCGGCTTCGATCCTCGCGCTCGGGCAGCGCGCGCGCGAGCCCGGGCCGGGGAGCCACCGCGATCCCCGCGCGGAGATCGCGCACGGCGCTCCGCCAGATCCGAGCCTGCGTGATGCACGCGCGCTCGCGATCGCCGCCGGCGGCGCCCTCTTCCGCGCGATAGCGCCGCGCGAGCTCGAGGGCTCTGCGGGCCGCGGCGCGATAGCCCGCCACGAGCTGCCGCTCGCGCACCGCGCGATCGATCGCCGGATCGTCGGGCTCCACCGCCGCGTCGGGCTCGCGTCTCATCGGCGATGATTATGGCTCGGCCGCGATGCGCAGGCCAACCATGCATGCTAAACGGGCCGGCGTGGGTGTCGTGCGCTCTCGCGTCGTCTTCGTTCTCCTCGCTGGCGCCGGCGCCGTCGCGAGCGTCGCGTCGTGCGCGCAATCGGGGCGCGACGGCTTCGACCCGAGCGCGCCCGTCGACGGCGGCGCCTTCGCCAACAACGAAGCGGCGCCCACGCCCACGCCGGGCGTCTACGGCGAGGTCTTCGGTCACAGCGAGAGCGCGCTCTTTCGCGTCGACACGCGCACGCGCGAGGTCGCCGAGATCGGCGTCTTCCAGGGTTGCACCTACATCGCCGACATCGCGCTCGACGAGTCGTCGACGATCTACGGCTCGACCGGCACAGAGCTCTTCTTCATCGAGACGAACACGGCGCGCTGCACGCGGATCGCGACGGGCCAGTTTCCGAACTCGCTCTCGTTCGTACCCGCCGGCACGGTCGACGCGACCGTCGAGGCGCTCGTCGGCTTCCAGGGCGGCGACTACGTGCGCATCGATCCGAAGAGCGGCGCGGTCACGAAGCTCGGCGAGATCGGCGACGGCCTGCAATCGAGCGGCGACCTCGTCTCGGTCAAGGGCGGCAAGACGTTCGTCACCGTCAAAGGCAAAGACTGCGCGGATTGCCTCGCGGAGATCGATCCGGCCGACGGCAAGCTGATCAAGAACTGGGGATCGATCGGCAAGGCCGACGTCTTCGGCCTCGCGTTCTGGGGCGGCGAGGTGTTCGCGTTCACGAACGGCGGCGAGCTGCTCGCCCTCACCCTCGACACCGGCAAGCTCGAGGTGACGCCGCTGCCGATCGCGAACGCGCCGAGCGGCCTCAAGTTCTGGGGCGCGGGCTCGACGACGAGCGCGCCGGTCGGCCCCGTGCGCTGAGACACGAGCGCTCATCGCAGCGCGCGGTCGAGCGTGCTCTGGAGCGCGATGAGATCGACGAGATCCTCGACGTAGTCGAGCTTCGTCGTGTCGATCTTCACGATCGGCCCGAGATCGTAGCGAGCGAACCAGTCTTCGTAGAGGCGGTGGAGGCGCCGCAGGTAGGCGTCGGGGATGGCGTTCTCCATCGCCCGTCCGCGGCGCGAGATCCGCTTCTTCGTCGCGGTGAGGCTGCACGAGACCGCGATGAGCACGTCGGGCGGGCGCAGCGTCTTCTTGATGCCTTCGTAGAGGCGTTCGTAGACCGCCCAGTCGCGCGCGCTGATGTAGCGCTGGCTGCGCGCGTTGCGGGCGAAGATCTCCGCGTCTTCGTAGATCGTCCGATCGATGACGCACGATCGCTTCGCGAGGTTCGCCGCGAGCAGCTCCTGATGGAGCTTGAGCTTGTGCGAGAGGAAGAAGACCTGCGAGTGGAACGCCCATGCCTTCATGTCGCGGTAGAAGTCCGCGAGGTAGGGGTTCTCGTCGTTGGGCTCGTAGAACGGCTCGAGCCCGTATCGCTTCACCAGCCACGAGACGAGCGACGTCTTGCCCGCGCCGATCGTCCCCGCCACCGCGACGTACCTCTTCATCGCGTTCTCTTGTACCGTGCGCGCATGCCGCGCGCCTGCTTCGTCATCAAGAGCGAACCGACCGTGTACTCGTTCGACCAGCTCGTCGACGACGGACGCACGGTGTGGGACGGCATCCGCAACTTCGAAGCGCGGAACAACCTGCGCGCGATGAAGAAGGGCGACCTGTGCCTGTTCTACCACTCGAACGTGGGCAAGGAGATCGTCGGGATCGCGCGGGTGGCGCGGACCGCCTATCCCGATCCGAAGGCGCCCAAAGACGAGGACTGGAGCGCGGTCGACGTCGAGCCCGTGAAGAAGCTGAAGAAGCCGGTGACGCTCGCCCAGGCGAAGGCGCACCCCGTGCTTTCGAAGATGGGGCTGGTGAAGCGCTCGCGGATCTCGGTGACGCCGGTGAGCGCCGACGAGCTCGCCGCCGTCCTCGCGCTCGCTCAGACGAAGCCCTGACGCGCGCAACGGCGCCGCGGCGTCGGGCATCGTAAGATCCGGGGCTCATGGCCGCGCGCATGTTGCTGTTCTTCTCCGTGGCGGTCCTCGTGATCGGGGGCGCTCACTATTACGTGTGGGCGCGCCTGGTGCGCGACGCCGCGCTGCCGTCGCCGTGGGGCCGCGTCGCCACGCTCTTGCTCGGCGCGCTGTTCCTCGTCGTGATGACGGGCTTCGTCGCGTACCGCGCGGTCTCCCGTGAGACGGCGTCGCCGTTCATGTGGGTCGGCTACGTCTGGTTCGGCACGCTCTTCTTCCTCGTGATCGCGCTCGGCCTCGCCGATCTCGTCAAGGCGATCGCGGTTCGGCCGGATCCCGGACCGATCGATCCCGATCGACGCCAGGCGATCGCGCGCCTCTTCGGCGGCGCCGCCGCGCTCTTCGGGCTCGGGACGGCGGCGTTCGGCGTCGTGAGCGCGCTCTCGCCGGTGGCCGTCAATCGCGTGCGCGTCGCGATCGATCGACTCGGCAAGAAGAGCGCGGGCTACCGCATCGTCCAGATCTCCGACGTCCACGTCGGACCCACGATCGGCAAGGCGTTCATCGAGCACGTCGTCGCGCGGATCAACGCGCTCTCGCCCGATCTCGTCGCCATCACCGGCGATCTCGTCGACGGATCGGTCGAGGCCCTCGCCGAGCACGTCGCGCCTCTCGCCAAGCTGAAGGCGAGAGACGGCGTCTTCTTCGTGACCGGCAACCACGAGTATTACTCCGGCGCCGACGAGTGGATCGCGCAGCTCGGCAAGCTCGGCGTCCGCGTCCTGTCGAACGAGCACGTCCGCATCGGCGGCGACGAGGGCTTCGACCTCGCCGGCATCGACGATCCGACGTCGCGCGCTTCCGACCTCCGCAAGGCGCTCGCCGGGCGCGACGCTTCGCGCCCGGTCGTGCTCCTCGCGCATCAGCCGAAGGCCATCGAGCTCGCCGACGCGCTCGGGGTCGATCTCCAGCTCTCCGGTCACACACACGGCGGGCAGATGTTCCCTTGGAACTTCTTCGTGCGCCTCCAGCAGCCCTTCGTCGCGGGGCTCCACAAGCTCGCGCGCGCGCAGATCTACGTGAGCCGTGGGACCGGCTACTGGGGGCCGCCGATGCGCGTGGGCGCGCCCGCGGAGATCACCGAGATCGAGCTCCACCCGCGTGACGCGTGACGGCTCACTTGCAGACGTGATCGCGCGGCACGCAGTCCGGGCCTGCGCCGCAGTCGACGCAGCGAAACGCGCTCGGGCAGCCGACACGCGCGCATGACGGCGGACACGGTCGCTCGCGGCAGTCCCACGTGCGGGCGTCGGCGCCCGGACAGAAATAGGGGGTCGCGTCGGGGCAGGAGACGTGCTCGAGGGTAGGGGAGCGCTCTGCGATCTCGACGCGCGCTCGCTCGTCGCTTCGAGGATCGCTCGACGCGCTCGTGGCGAGCTCGACCTCCGGTCGCATCTCGTCGCGCTCGCTCGGGCGACGACGAGAGCGAGCTTCTCCGGCCTCCCCTTCCACCGAAGGTTCCACCGAAGGCGCGACGCTCGAGCCGCAGCCGAGCACGACCAGGGACCACACGACGGCGCAGCGCATGGCCTCGACGTCGTGCAACGGCCGCACCTCGCCGTTCTCTGCGCGCGCGCGCGAGGCGCGCGTCTCATCACGTCTCACGGCGCAGCTTCGCCACACGACGTGACTGTGCGGGCGCCGCGCACCTCGACGGATCGTCGCGAGTTCTTCGTCCACAGAGGGCTAGAGCACGCACCCGCCGGGAATAATGCGGGCACATCGCGTGCAATTCGTCGTGTGCAAGGAGGCATGTGTGAGCCGTAAAGCCGAGGTCGTGTCTCTCGCCTCGAGACCTCGCGACCCGCGCGGCGCACGGGCCGGCCTCCTCGACACGCCGCCCTCGATGTCGTACCCCAAAGCCGCGTGGCAGCTCATCCACGATGACCCCTTCGATCGCGTCCGCACCGACGCCGACGTCGAGGGCGTGGTCGCTTCGTTCGCCGCGCGGACGGCGACGCCGTACGCCGAGGTGCTCCGACGTCTGGTCGGCCTCGAGGAGATCTCGGAAGACGACGCGCGCGCGTTCTTCGGTCAGGTGCTCGAGCACCGCCGTGGCCTCGCGACCTCGCTCGAGCGCGAGGTTCACCTTCGCGTCGCTGCGCTCGATCTGCTCACGCTCCGGCCGCCGCGGAAGACGCTGCACAGCGGCAGCCATCCGATCATCGTCACCTCCGCGCTCCTCGAGAAGGCGCTCGAAGAGGCGAGCGCCGATCCGGTGACGGGCCTCCCGCAGCGCGCCCACTTCATGAGCCTCGTGAGCCACGAGCTCCGCCAGCGCCGCCGCCGCAAGGCTTGCGTCGCCTTCATCGATCTCGATCGCTTCAAGAACGTCAACGACGCCTACGGTCACGCCGCCGGCGACGAGGTGCTGCGCGCGCTCGGCGCCGCCGCGCGCGAGGTCCTCCGCCAGGGCGACGTCATCGCGCGCATCGGCGGCGACGAGTTCGCCGTGCTCGTGCTCGACGCCCTGCCCGACGAGGCCAACGCCGCCGTCGAGCGCCTCCGCGATCGCTTCGAGGCGCTCACGCGCCCGTTCGGCACGTCGTTCTCGGCGGGCATCGCCGTCGCGACGCAAGGTGAGTCGCCCGAGTCGCTCTTGATGCGCGCCGACGGCGCGATGTATCGGCAGAAGCGCGCGCGCGCCGCAGCGTCGGGGTAATCGAGACTCTGTTAGGATGCGGCGCGTGAACAAGCTCGCCGTCGCCGCCGCGCTCTCCCTCTCGTTCTCGTTCTTCTCCGGTGCGGCCCTCGCGCAGCCGACCGAGCCGCAGCCGACCGAGCCGCCGGCGACCGCGGAGCCGAGCCCGCCCGAGCCCGCGCCGCCGCCGCCCGCGGAGCCTTCGCCTCCGCTCGTCGAGCCCACGCCGCCGCCGCCGCCGTCGGTGGACCTGCCGGTGATGTCGGAGGAGTCGGACGACAAACCGATGTCCGAGGGCCGCGCGATCTCCTCGGCGTGGAACAGCGGCTTTCAGTGGGGCATCGCGCCCGGCATCGCGTTCGTCGACGGCAAGACCGGCTTCTTCATGGGGCTGCGCTTCGGTTACGGCTTCGACACCGGCTCGGTGATCGTCGTGCCCGGCGTTCGCCTCGCCGGCTACTTCCTCGAGCGCGCGGTGTACCTCGGCATGCCGGTGATGAAGCTCGTCTACCCGATCGACCGCTTCGCCCCGTTCATCGAAGGCGGCGCCGGTGTGGGGCACGTCTCGGCCGACGGCGACATCACGTCACGCACCGCTGCGGCCCTCATGGTGGGCGGCGGCTTCATGATCCATTTCAGCATGAAATTCGGCCTCGGCGTCGAGGCGAACTTCCAGACGATCACGGGATCGAACTTCCAGGCCTTCGGCGTCGGGCCCATCCTCGCCCTCGCGTTCTGAGCGGGCTATCCTCGAAGGGTGGTCGCTTTCCCTTCGCGGTACGTGAACCTGACGTCGGCGCGGCTTCGCTTCGGCGATCGCGTCGATCGGCTCGGGAGCTACCTCCTCAAGGTCGACGCGCCGGCGGACGCGGTGGTCGAGGCGATCGAGTCGCTGCCGAAGGGTGAGGGCTGGCGGCTCTTCGACCGAGGTGTGCGCGAAGGCTCCGCGGCGATCGCGAGCGCGCCTCGCGCGATTCGCGATCTGATCGACGAGGCCGCCTCCGTTCCCGTGTGGGTCGATTGGGACACGTGCGATCGCGGCGGCGAGCTCCTCATGCGCGCCGGTCCGCTCGGCGGCGCGGTGCTCGGGGCGAGGTCGCTCGTGCTCGGCTACGCGTCGCCCGCGGGCAACAAGCCGCTCGTCATGTCGGGCCGCCTCCAAGAGCAGGCGCTGAAGCGCCTCAACGAGACGTCGCGCTTCGTTCAGGCCGTGTGTCGACCCGGAGGAATGCGCCCGTTCGCCGACGGATGGCAGATCACGCTGAAGGTTCGCCTCATCCACGCGCAGGTCCGCAAGATGATCCTCGGGAGCGGCAAGTGGAACGAGGGCGCGTGGGGCGTCCCCGTCAATCAGCACGACATGGCGGGCACGACGCTGCTCTTCTCGGTCGCGATGATCGACGGGCTCCGCAAGCTCGGCATGCGCATCGAGGCCGACGAGGCCGAGCGCTACGTCCACTTGTGGCGATGGGTCGGCCAGGTCATCGGCGTTCATCGCGACATCCTCCCCACGTCGGAGCCCGACGCGATGCGCCTCGCCGATCTCATCGGGGCGACGATGGGGCCGCCCGACGGAGACTCGCGCGATCTCACGCGCGCGCTCTTCCAGGCGGCGTGGGACGGCGCGCACACGCGCAAGCAAAAGCGCGACGCCGCGCGCAAGGTCCTCTTCGGCACGACCATCTGCCGCGAGCTCGTGGGCGACGATCTCGCCGATCAGCTCGGCGTCGAGCGTACGAGCTTCCGCTATGCGATGCCGATGGTGAGGCGCCTCGTGCGCAGCGTCGAGCGCTTCACGCGCGCGGTGCCGTTCGGCGAGCGGAGCGCGATCGCCGTGGGCGCGCGCTACTGGGATCGGGTCGTCGAGATCGGCCTCCAGGGCGCGACCTACGAGTTCGCGCTGCCGGATCGTCTGCTCGCGGCCTGAGCGAGCCCGCTTCTTCGCCCAAGATCGTGTCACACTTCGAGTCTGAGCCTCGATGACCGGGAGCATGCGTCACCTCTCCCTGCTCAGCCTCGCCGCGCTCCTCGTCGCTTGCACCGGATCCGAGCGGCCCGCGCCGGCCGGCTCCGCGGCGCCTTCGACGGCGGCCCGCACGATCGCGCAGCAAAAGCCCCCGGTACCGCCGTCGAAGATGGATGAAGCGCCGCCGCGAGAGGCCGCGACGCCGCCGGCCGCCGCGTCGAAGACGGAGCCGCCGTACGACCTCGCCGCCGATCGTGAGAGGCGCGCGCGCACCGCGAAGGAGGAGCTGGGATCGCGGACGCAGGTGACCGTCGTGTCCGACATCTTCGTCGTGATCGGTCCGCCGGGTTGGCAGGGCGCGGCCTTCGAGCAAAGCGTGTCGCTGATGCGAAGCTCGATGGCCGGCTACATGAACAATCGCTTCGGCAAGAAGCCCGATCGCGCGATCAGCGTGTACCTCTTCCCGAGCGGCCAGCCCTACGAGGCGTTCTGCAAGAAGCAGTACGACGCGCCTTGCATCGCGCACTACGGCTTCTATCAACCGGCGAACCGCTACATGGTCATGAACGCCGGGCTCGGCCTCGGAACGCTCACGCACGAGATCGTCCATCCGCTCGTCGAGGCCGACTTCCCGGAAGCGCCGACGTGGCTCAACGAGGGGATCGCGTCGGTCTTCGAAGCGCCCGTCATCACCAAGCCCGGCGAGATCCACGGCGTGAAGAACTGGCGCCATCCCCGCCTCAAGCGCGCGATGACTTCGGCCTCGGAGAAGTCGCTCGCACGTCTCGACACGCTCTTCGGGATGAAGGACGAGACGTTCCGCGGTGACGGCGAAGATCGAAACTACGCGCTCGCGCGCTACGTCTGCCAGTGGCTCGACGAGCGCGGCAAGCTCTGGCCCTTCTATCAACGCTGGCGCGACACCGCGGAGAGCGATCCGACAGGCGTGAAGGCGTTCACCGACGTCGTCGGGATGACGCCGACCGAAGCGCACGCGCTCTGGTCGAAGTGGGCGCTCGCGCTCTGATCGTCGCGTGAGGTACGCTCCGCTTCGTCTTGGCCGCGAAGCTCGAGCTCGACGTCCCAGGCCAAGGCACGACGTCCGCTCTCGTCTATCGCGCGCCCGATCCCGCCGGCGCGACCTTGATCCTCGCGCACGGCGCGGGCGCGCCGCAGACGCATCCGTTCATGATCGACATGGCCGGTCGGATCGCGAACCGCGGGATCGACGTCGTGACGTTCAACTTCCTCTACAGCGAGCGGGGAAGGAAGCTGCCCGACCGCACGGGCGCGCTCGAGGCCTGTTGGCGCGCGGCGATCGCGAGCGTGCGGGCGCGCGGCGGCATCGGGAGGGAGCGCCTCTTCTGCGGCGGCAAGTCGATGGGCGGCCGCATCGCGTCGCACGTCGCGGCGGCGGGCGACGCTTCGATCGACGGGCTCGTGTTCCTCGGCTATCCGCTTCATCCGCCGGGCAAGCCGCGCGCGCGCCGCGACGAGCACCTGCCGCGCGTTCCGTGTCCGATGCTCTTCGTGCAAGGATCGCGCGACGCGTTCGGCGACGGGAGGGCGATCCGCGCGCTGGTCGAGCGCCTCCCCGGCGCCGCGCTGCACCTCGTCAAAGGCGGCGATCACTCCCTCGCGCTGCCGAAGCGCGAGGGCGCCGGCCGCCAAGAAGCGGCGCTCGCCGCCGCGGCGGACGCGATCGCCGCCTTCGTGCGAAGATCCGAGAAGCCCCGATGAGCGACCGCGTCTTGCCCAAGGTATCGTTCGATCACACCGACCCGGGCCTTCGCCCCTTCATCGAGGTCGAGGCGAAGATCATCCTCGACGTCTTCGCCCAGGCGCGCGACGAGGTCTGGAGCGCGCGCGATCTCGTCGAGCGCGTCGCCGACACCGCGACGTCCGACGCCGAGGCCGGCGCGCGAGAGATGAGCGAGCAGGTCCCGTCGACGCGCAGGCTCCTGCCGGTGTGTCAGGAGGGCTGCGCGTACTGCTGCCACGGCCCGGTGTTCGCGTCGTCGGCGGAGATCTTGCGCGTCGCCGCTCACCTCCGGGCGACGCGATCGCCCGACGAGCTCGCGGCGCTGCGCACGCGCGCGAAGGAGACCGCCGCGCGCGTCGCGCCGCTCGATCTCGAGCAGCGCGCGGTCGAGAAGGTGCCATGCCCGCTGCTCGATCAGGCGTCGGGGAGGTGCGGCGTCTATCCAGTGCGCCCGATCGCCTGTCGCGCATACCACTCGGGCAGCGTCGAGGCGTGCAAGAAGGGCTTCGACGCGTGCGAGACCAATCCGCTCTTGCCCATCAACCCCGCGCTCTTCCACGTCGCGCACGCGTACTCGTTCGGGATGATGACCGCGTGCGCCGCCGAGGGGCTCGATCCCGGTCCGTACGATCTCGCCGTCGCGCTGCCGGCGGCGCTGGACGACGATCTGTCGGCGCGCTGGGTCGCCGGCGAGCGCGTCTTGCCCTCGACGGCGGTGAGCGAGCGCATGCGCGAGGGCTACGTCACGACGCTCGGGGAGCTCTCGGCGGATCTGCGCGCCGGCCGCCTCGACGCCGCGTCGCGCGTCGCGGCGAAGCTCGATCCGGATGCGCGTCGTCGCGAGCGGAACAAGAAGAAGCGGGAGCGCCGCAAGAATGGCTGAGGCGCTCCGGATCGATCGCGCGCTCTTCGCTTCGCTGACGTTCGGCATGGCGGGGCTCGCGTGCAACACGGGTCGGAGCGCGCCGGTCGTGAGCGTCGTCGAGATCCCGGTCCAGCCGCCGCAACCCGACGCGGCTACGCCTCCCGTCTCCGCCGAGAAGATCGAAGACGTCGAGGGTCACGTCTCGCCCGACGACCCGCTCGACGAGGAAGACATCGGAAGCTCCGCCCTCGAGGGCGGCGACGCCGCATGGGCGCCGTGCGGCTTCGTCGATCCCAGCACGGTCACGCGGCCCACCTCGACGTGCAACGACGATCAAGGAACCGCGCGCGCGTGCGCGATGAAGAGCTGCTCGAGCTCGAGATTTCCGTTCCCCATGCAGAAGTGCGAAGCCTATCGGCGCTTCCTCAAGCCCAAGGTGGCCGACAAGGCGATCGACTGCCTTGCCAAGCTCACGAGCCAGCAGGTCTGCGACGCGTGCAACACGTACCGGTGCGGCGATCTCGCGATGAAGACGGCGTGCCCCGATCCCTCGGCCGACGCGACGTGCGCTCGGATCACCGCCGCGTGCCGCTCGGTCTCGATGACCGACTGCAAGACGTACCTCGCCGGGCTCAACGCGGCCGGTCGCGCGAAGATGCAGAGCTGCCTCAGCGCGACGTCGGGGTGTGGCTTCGGGATCTACTCCTGCGCCGAGAGCCTCTACTGAGCGTGAGAGGCGCTGCCCGCGCTTCTTTTTTTTGCGGCGGATCTTCGCAGGCGCTCGAGCCACGTCGGGATGGCTGGCGAGAGCCGTGCTATTGCTATAAGACCGTCTCGACGACTCATCCTGCGTAACCGCCATGACGATCCCGAAGCGCCCCGCCTCGACCCGCCCGCCTCCGTCCATCGGACCTTCGCAGCGTCCGTCCAACGTCAAGGACGCGCTGACGGAGGCACGCGCGATCTCCGGCGGCAATCTCGGTCGGCCGTCGACGGCGCCGGCCTCGTTCGTCGGCGGGCGCAAGACGATCATGATCGTCGACGACGACGCGGCGATGCGCGCGAAGCTCAAGGAGGGCCTCGAGCCGTACTACGACGTCATCGAAGCGAAAGACGGCATGGAGGCGGCTGACCTCGCGGGCAAGGTGCAGCCCCCGGCGATGATCGTCTGCGACGTCGTCATGCCCCGCGTCGACGGCTTCACGCTCGCGAAGATCCTGCGCGGCAACCCGACGATGAAGAAGGTCCCGATCATGTTCGTCTCGTCGCGCAACAGCCCGCAAGACGTGACGCAGGCGCTCGTTCTCGGCGCGTGCCAGTACGTGCTCAAGAGCACACCGATCTCCGACATCGTCGCGAAGATTCGCAAGATCGTGAGCTGAGCGCGCAGTGCAGTTTCGGTTCGGCAGCATCCCGATTCGCATCCGCGTGCAGTTTCTCTTCATGGCGGTCCTGCTCGGCGGGGCCAACGCGCGCGAGCCGCAGAAGCTCGGCATCTGGGCGGCCGTCGTCTTCGTCTCGGTGCTCGTTCACGAGCTCGGTCACGCGTTCGTGGGGCGCGCGTTCGGCCTCTCTCCGCAGATCGAGCTCCACATGATGGGCGGCACGACGTCGTGGCAGGAGCCTCGCGACGTCGGCAACGGCCGGTCGATCGCGATCAGCCTCGCGGGGCCGTTCGCCGGCTTCATCCTCGGCGGGGCGACGCTCGTCGCGAGCCAGTTGATCCAACCGGGGCACGCGCTCGCGGATCACGCGATCAAGAGCCTGCTCTGGGTCAACATCGGCTGGGGCATCATCAACCTCGTGCCGATGCTCCCGCTCGACGGCGGAAACGTGATGCGCTCGGCGCTCCACATCTTCACGGGCGGGCGCGGAGAGAAGCCCGCGCGCGTCGTCTCCGCGATCATCGCCGGTTGCGTCCTCGCCCTCGCCACGCTCTTCGGGCAGATTTGGATCGGCGTCCTCGCCGGGCTGTTCGCGTACATCAACGTCCAGGCCTTGCGCCAGGCCGACACGCGCGCCGCCGACGCGCCGCTCGCCGTGGCGATCGAGGCGGCGTACGTCGCGCTCGAGCGCCACGACGGCGCGCAGGCGATCGCGCTGCTCCGCCCGGCGCTCTCTCCGCGCGCGTCGTCGGACTTGCGCGCGATCGCGTTGCGGATCTACGCGTACGCGCTCTTGATCGAGGGTGAGTGGGCCGAGCTCCTCCCGCTGCTCGCCGCCGAGCGCACGCTCATCGGCCCCGAAGAGCTCTCGCGCTACGCGAAGACGGCGCGCGAGCTCGGGCGCGCGGACGACGCGACGCGCATCGACGCGCTCGTCCTCCGCCCGCGGCCGGCGAACGACTTCGGCTGAGGCCGCGCTACTTCGTGTCCTTGCAGCAGCGGAAGCCGACCTGCTTGCCGGAGTAGCTCTCGTCGTGGCCGAGCGTCGCCGCGCGGCAGCGGTTGCGCCCCGGGAGCCACCAGCCGCCGCGCAGCGCGGAGCGGTTCGGCGGCGCCGAGGTCTCGCGCTCGACCCACTCGTCGACGTTGCCCGTCATGTTGTGCACGCCGAAGGGGCTCATGCACGCCTTGAACTGGCTCATCGGCGCGCGATGATCGCGGAGCTTATCCATCGGCCCGCCGAGATCGGTGCGGTCGATGTTGCAGTGGCCGGCGACGCGACTGAACCCGTGGGGGTACGGATGCATGTCCGGTCCTTCGCAGGCGAACTCCCACTCGCTCTCTTTGCAGAGGCGCGCGCCGCGTGCTTCGCAGAGCGCCTTGGCCTCGCCCCAGTTCTTGTTCACGAGCGGAAGCGGATCGTTCGGGTCGGGGCTGCCGGTCTCGGCGTACTCCTCCCGATCGATGCAGAAGCGCCGATGCTGGCGCGCGACCTTGCACTTGGCGGGCTTCGCGTACTCACCGCACCGGAGGTTCTGGTACGGCGGCGGATCGAGCCACTTGAGGCAGACCTGATCGGCCTCGGGACAGTAGTCGCCGTCGACCAGCGCCATGCCGCTCGGGCACGCGCCGCTCGAAGCGTCCGCAGCACCCTGTTTCGCTTGGGCAGGCGCTTGCGGTGCGGGCGCCGCCGTCGATGGGGATGTGGAGAGCGGACGATTTCCGGCGCCGGAGCCGCCTCCGCCGCCGCCGATCTCGGCGGGCGCGAAGGTCAGACCAAGGATGGCAGAAAGAAAAATCGCTTTCGTTATCGGGCTATGGAGGACCAAGACTTCAACCTCCACATCAAAGTGTGCGCGCTCGTGGCGCCGCGGGCCAGTTCTCGGCGTGAGAAGGTCGCCGATGAGGGGAGATGGTCACACCCGCGCCGTACAACCGGGCTGGGATGAACGCGATGACCACGCCGCCGCAGAATCCGAAGAAACGTCATTCTTTCCGGCCACTTCTGTTCGCAGCACCGGCCCAGAAGCCTCACGCGGCGCGTCCGTCGTCCTCCTCTTCTTCTTCTCCGCCCTCGCCTCCGCCGAGGCGCAACGCGGGCGACTCGCACGTGCGGCTGCGCGCCCTGCCGAACGCGAGCTCGCTGCCTCGCTCGGCCGACATCGAGTTCCTCGACGCGCAGGATCTGCTCGACGAGCTGTGCGAAGACCAGCTCACGTTCGGGATGAACCTCGCGTGTCTCGAGCGCGCCGTCGAGCAGGCCCCGCGCGATCCGTCGGCGCGCGCCGCGCTGCGCACGCTCGAGATGCGCCTCGCGGATCTGTGCGCGCTGCGCGACGCGCTCGCGGCGCTGCAGCTCGCGACCGCGGATTCGCGCGTGCATCGTCTCTTCGTGCCCGACTCGCCGCTCGCCGACTATCTGCGCGGGATCTACGCGTGGGCGCACGCGCTCGTGCGCGCGCTCGACCAGCTCGCGTCGAGCCTCCGCGATCTGTCGCCCGACTGGGCGCTCGTTCGCTGGCGGATCGAAGAGGCGAAGAACTTCCACTTCGACGAGCTCCACGACGCGGTCCGCGCCGATCTGCTCGCGCTCTCGATCGTCGCCAACGGCGGATCCTTCGGCGCGAACCGGCCCGCGGTCGACGAGCTCCGCTACGCCGTCGAGCGCCTCTTCGCCACGGCGACCGCCCTCGAGGAGCACCTCGACGAGCGCTTCGGCTGAGTCGCCGTCCGCCTCCGCCGAAATAGACGCTATGCTTCCCGGCCATGGCGACCATGGTCCACGAGGTGCTGGCGAACACGGTTGCGAAGCGCGGTGACCGACCCGCGCTCCGCGTGAAGCGCGACGGAGGTTGGCGCACCGTCAGCTGGTCGGCCTACGGCCGCGACGCGCGCCGCGCGGGGCGCGCGCTCATCAAGCTCGGCGTGGAGAAGGGCAAGGGCGTCAGCCTCATCGGCGCGAACTGTCCCGAGTGGCTCATCGCCGACGTGGGCGCGATCCTCGCGGGCGCGATGCCCGCGGGCATCTATACGACCAACAGCGCCGAGCAGGTGCGGTACATCACCGATCACTGCGAGGCGAAGGTCGCCTTCGCCGACACGCCTGCGCAGGTCGAGAAGTTCGTCGCCGAGAAGGACCGGATGCCTCACCTCGAGGTCGTCGTGCAGATGATCGGCGAGCCCGCGGCCGACGCCGGAGGCGGCAAGCTCCGCGTCCTCGGGTGGGACGCGTTCTTGAAGATCGGCGACGAGGCGCCGGAGGCCGATCTCGAGCAGCGCATGAAAGAGCAGAAGCCCGACGACGTCTGCACGCTCATCTACACCTCGGGCACGACGGGCGAGCCGAAGGCGGTGATGATCACCCACACGAACCTCGTGTGGACCGCAGGCTCGCTGCTCGACACGCTGAACCTCGGCCCCGACGACGTGACGCTCAGCTACCTGCCGCTCTCGCACGTCGCCGAGCAGATGCTCACGATCCACGGGCCGATGGCGATGGGCTCGCTGCTCTACTTCGCCGAGAGCCTCGAGAAGCTCGGCGAGAACCTGGCGGAGGTTCGCCCGACGTTGTTCATGGGCGTGCCGCGCGTCTGGGAGAAGATCCAGGCGAAGATGGTGGCGGCCGGCGCGAGCGCGCCTCCCGTGCGCAAGAAGCTGGTCGCGTGGGCGCGCAAGCAAGGCCTCGCGGGCGGGTTCGCCGAGCAGCGCAGTGAGAAGAAGCCGCTCCTCTTCCCGATCGCGAAGAAGCTGGTCTTCGACAAGGTGCGCCAGCGCCTCGGCCTCGATCGCGCGCGCATCTGCGTGACGAGCGCCGCGCCGATCTCGCGCGACACCCTCGAGTTCTTCCTCGCCCTCGGCCTGCCGATCCTCGAGGTCTACGGCATGAGCGAGTGCACCGGCCCGGCGACGTACTCGCCGCCCGACAACTACCGCACCGGCAAGTGCGGCATCTGCCTTCCCGGCGCCGAGATCAAGCTCGCCGAAGACGGCGAGATCTGCATGCGCGGCAAGCACGTGTTCAAGGGCTACCTCAAGGATCCGGAGTCGACGAAGAACGCGCTCGACGCAGACGGCTGGCTCCACTCCGGCGACATCGGCACGATCGATCGCGACGGCTTCCTCCAGATCACCGATCGCAAGAAGGATCTCCTCATCACGGCGGGCGGCGAGAACATCGCGCCTCAAGTGCTCGAGGGGCACCTCAAGGGGATCCCGATCGTCGCGCAGGCGGTGGTCATCGGCGACCGTCGCAAGTACCTCTCGGCGCTCGTCACGCTCGATCCGGAGCGGATCAAGGCCGAGGCCTCCGCCGCGGGGAGCCCCGCGAAGAGCGTCGACGAGGCCGCGCGGTGCGACACGTTCAAGAAGCACCTCGAGCGCCAGATCGACGGCGTCAACGAGCGGCTCGCCCGCGTCCAGACCATCAAGCGGTTCACGATCATCCCGCGGGAGTTCACCATCGAGGGCGGCGAGCTCACCCCGACGATGAAGGTGAAACGGAAGGTCGTGAACGAGAAATATCGAAAAGAAATCGAAGCCTTGTACCCCGATGAGGGGGCCTCCGCGACGCCCGGGTAGCCGGCGCGCCGAGCGCGGCAGATCGAACCGCCGTCCCGTCCGTCGGAGAGGGACCGTGACGACGCCGCGCCCCTACCGAAGCGAGATCGACGCTCTCCGCGAGCGCAAAGAGAGCCTCCAGCAGGAGCTCGCGAAGCTGCGCGAGCAGACGACGCAGCTCGAGTCGCTGAGGGCGCGCGAGAGCGAGCTCGCCAAGGAGCTCGCGGGCGTCGAAGGGGCGCTGGGCCGCGAGGGAACGAAGCGCGCGCTCCCGATGCTCGACGACATCAAGGTCGCGAGCCCGTGCAAGGCGGAGTGGAGCGAGATGCTCGGCGACGATCGCGTGCGGTTCTGTCTGAGCTGCGAGAAGAACGTCTACAACCTCTCGTCGATGACGCGCGCGGACGCCGAGGCGCTCCTGCGCGAGCGCATGGGCAACGAGCTCTGCGTGCGCTTCTACCAGCGCGCCGACGGAACGATCCTCACGCAGGACTGCCCCGAAGGCGCGAAGACGAAGCGCCGCAAGAAGCTCGCGATCGCGATCGCGGGCGCGGGCGCGATGGCCGCGGCGACGCTGACGGCGTTCGAAAAGACGACCTGCGCGACGCGCACGATGGGCGCCGTCGAGCCGAGCTTCGTCACCCACGGCAACGCGACGGAGGTGAAGGGCGAGGTCGAGCCGGTGATGGGGCAGATGCCCGTCGTCATGGGCACGGCCACGGCGATCCCCGTCGAGCCGCCGCCTCCGCCGCCGCCTCCGCCGCGCGTGCGGATGGGCAAGCCGACCGCGCGCTGATCAGGGCGTCTTCGTTTTCAGGCTGTCGATGGCGTGGACCGGCGCGCCGTCGCCCTTCATCAGGTGGGCGATCGCGCCGAGCACCAGGCGCTGGCTCTCGAGCATGCTCTTGCCGGCGAACACCGGCGAGACCACCTGGAGCGTGAAATGCCCGCCGGATCCCGGCGCGACGTCGACCGCCGCGTCCGGGATCTTCTCGAGGATCGCGGTGCGGATCGTCTCTTCGATGGTGGCCATCAGTAGCGCGGGACCTTGGGGTCGACCTTCTGCGACCACGCCTCGATGCCCCCTTCGAGGTTGTAGACGTTGCCGAAGCCCTCGCGGAGGAAGCGCTCGGCCGCGTTGCGGCTGCGCATCCCGTGGTGGCAGTGGAAGACGATCGCCGTCTTCTTGTCGAGCGAGAGCAGGTGCTTCTCGCCGGCGGCGTCGAGCGCGCGCGCGCGATCGATCTTGGCGACGTTGCGCTCGTCGTCGCCGCGAACGTCGAAGAGCTCGAAGGCCTTGCCCTCGTCGATCCACGCCTTGACCTCGGGCGCCGTGAGCGACTTGACGCGCGCGGGCTCGTTCGGGTTCTCGATCTTGAAGGCGCCGCCGTCGGCCGTGTCGACCCACTGGACGCGGATGCCGTCGGCGCGCTTGGCGCTCGCGCGATCGAAGAGGATCGTCACGCCGCTCGCCACGACCTCGACGTCGCCCTGCTGCTTCGGCCCGAAGTAGAGCTCGTACTGGTACTTGTCGCTGATCTCGAGGCGGAGGTGCTCGCCGTTGCCTTCGTCGGCTTCCTGGATCGCCTTCACCGCGCCGGCGTCGAGCGTGACCTTCGGCGGGGTGAGCGGCTGCTCGACGACGCCGAGCTTCTTCTGGAGATCGCCCGCGGCGTACATCTCCTTGACGATGTCGCAGCCGCCGATGAACTCGCCCTCGACGTAGAGCTGCGGAATGGTCGGCCAGCTCGAGTACTCCTTGATCCCGTCGCGCACCGCCGGATCGGAGAGGACGTTCACCGTCTCGAACCCGACGCCGAGCTCTTTGAGGATCCCCACGACCTGCGAGGAGAACCCGCACTGGGGGAAGTGCTTGTTGCCCTTCATGAAGAGGACCACCTTGTTCCGCTTCACGAGGTCGTCGAACTGCTGGCGCTGCTGATCGCTGAGAGGCATGTCGTTACCGCTTTACGCCACGCCCGAGCCCCGTCAAGCTCGACGTTACCGTTGAGCGATCTGACCGGAAAAAGAGTCCTCGTCACGGGCGCGAACACGGGCATCGGGCGCGTGACGGCGGAGCAGCTCGCGCGCCGCGGCGCTCACGTGATCCTCGCCTGCCGCTCCGAGGAGAAGGCGCGACCCGTCATCGAGGCCATCCGCACCCACGCGGGCAGCGCCGAGTTTCTCCCGCTCGATCTCGCCGATCTCGAGAGCGTCCGCGACGCGGCGGCCAAGGTGGTGCAGGGGGGCGAGCCGCTCGCGGTCCTCGTCAACAACGCCGGCGTCGGCGCGCAGCGCGGGATCACCAAGCAGGGCTTCGAGATCCACTTCGGCACGAACCACCTCGGCCACTTCCTGCTGACGAAGCTTCTCCTCCCGCTCCTCAGGCCCACGAGCGAATACGACGACAAGCCGCGCATCGTGAACGTCGCGAGCCTCGCGCATCGCCAGGCGAAGACGATCGACTTCGACGCGGTTCGAACGTCCACGCCAAGCGTCGTCGGCCGACACGAGTACGCCGTGAGCAAGCTCGCCAACATCCTCTTCACCAAGGAGCTCGCGCGCGGTCGCGCGGGGGCCGGCGTCGTCAGCGTGTCGCTCCACCCCGGCGTCGTCGCCAGCGACGTGTGGCGAAGAATCCCGTGGCCGCTCCGCTCGATCATGAAGCTCTTCATGCTCTCGAACGAAGAAGGTGCGGCGACGACGCTGCACTGTGCGACTGCCGAGCGCGTCGAAGACGGCGCCTACTACGACAAGTGCGCGATCGCGAAGGTCTCGCGCGCCGCCGACGACGCGGAGCTCGCCGCCGAGCTGTGGAAGCGCAGCGAAGCCTGGGTCGCGCCGTTCTCCGGCGCAGGCTAGCCTCCCGCGCGACACTTGTGGCAGTCTGCACGCCGACTTCGGCGCCTGCCGGATATGGAGGGTGGAGACATGACGAAGATGATCGTAGGGGTGATCGCGCTGTGCGGTCTGTGCGCCTTCGCCTGCAACAAGAAGGAAGAGGCGAGCGCCAGCGGCGGCGCCATCGGCGTCCAAGAGTGCGACGACTACATCAAGCAGTATCAGGCGTGCATCGACAAGATGCCGGCCGCCTCGAAGTCGACGGCGGAGACGGGCTTCAAGGTCCAGGTCGACGCGTGGAAGGCGAGCGCGGCGACGGCCGAAGGCAAGGCCGCGCTCAAGACCGGTTGCAAGGCCACGCTCGACGCGCTGGCGACGAACCCGCTCTGCAAGTGAGGCGCGCGCGCGGAGAGCTCGAAGCGCTCGAAGCACGTCAGCGCGCTTCGGCTCTCCGCAGGCCGCCGTATCGCTCGTGCACACGCAAGAGCGGCGCGAACCACCACATGATCATCACGAAGACGGCGACGATGGCCGCGGTCGGGTACGCGTAGGCTCGGCCGGCGACGACGGAGGCGATCAAGAACGTGGTGAGCACGGTCGAGATCGAGGTCGGGATGAGCCCGATGACGAGGAAGACGTTCACGAAGTTCTTGAACCGCACCTTGTCGCGGATCGGCCGCGCGATCCGGTGGTACGAGGCCGGCGTGACGAAGCAGGCGAGCGCGACCTGCGTCGCGAGGAACGTGCAGAAGTAGACGACGCGCTCGAGCTCCGGGAGGCGCGCGAAGCGATCGGTGAACGGGAGCGTCATCAGGAACGCGAGCAGCACCTGCGTGCCGGGCAGCAGGATGCGCGTCTCCGAGAGCAGCTCGTCGAGGCTCCGCTCGTCGTCGGGATCGGCCATGCACGACGCGTTTGCACGCGCTGCGCCACGATGGAGAGGTCGTCGATCGCAGGCGGGGCCGGTCAACGGTCCGGACCGGGCGCGCGCACGATCGTCGGACGTCGAACCGGCGGCTTCGTGCGCTCGAGCGCGCGGCTCGGCCTCCTCCGCCGCTCGAACGGCGCGAGGGTGACGGGTTGGCGGAGCCGCGCGCTCTCGACGAGCGCTTCGAGCACGCGCACGTCGGCGAGGCCCTCCTCGCCCGACGGCTCGGGCTCCTCGTCGTCGACGATGCACTCGGCGAAGTGGAGCAGCTCGGGCGCGAACTGATCGGACCGCGGAAACTTCTTGGTCGTCGTCTTCTTTCCGATCGTCAGGTGGTGAGCCAGCGAGCTTCGGTAGTCGAAGGCAGGCTCGACGCGCAGGGTCCCTCGGGTCCCACCGATTCGATAGACGTCGGCGTCGGCGGCGCTCTGGCTCGCCGTGAGCTGGGCGAAGCGGTCTCCGGGGAATCGGAGGATCGCCGTGGTCGTCTCGTCGACGCCGCGGTCGGTGAGCGACTGGAACGCGCAGACCTCTTCGGGCTCGTCGCCGAAGAGGTTGCGTGCGGCGTTGACGCAGTAGATCGCCAGATCGAAGAGCGCGCCTCCGCCCGTCTTCGACTTCGTGCGGATGTCGTCGGCGCGCACGTCGTGGGCGAAGGTCGACGTGAAGTGTCGGAGGTGGCCGAGCTTGCCGGATCGTGCGAGCTCGATGGCGCGAAGGTTCGCGGGGTCGAAGTGGAGGCGGTACGCGATCATCAGCTTCACGTCGTTGTCGTCGCACGTCCGAATCATCGCCTGGCAGTCGCGTGTCGACATCGCCATGGGCTTCTCGCAGAGCACATGGACGCCCGCGCGCGCGCATCGCTCGGTCATCTCTCGGTGTAGCGAGTTGGGAACGGCGACGTAGGCGGCGTCGATCTCGGCGTCCGCGAGGACGTCTTCGAGGTCTTCGTACGGGCCGCAGTGCTGAATGTCGTATTCCTTGCTCAGCGGGGCGATCTTCTTCGGATCGCTCGAGAGGAGCGCCGCGAGGACGCACCCCTCCCGCGCGTGGCGGAACGCCGGGAGGACGGCGGCCTGCGCGATGTTCCCGAGCCCAACCACGGCGAATCGTACACGCTCGTCTCTCATGGCCTCGTACGAGGCAAGCGCCGCGCCGCACCTCGCCAACGGGCGCTCGCGAGTGACAACCTGCCTCGCCGTTCCGCGCGCGGACGCCGACGGCACCTGGGTTGCACTCGTCCGTCCAGGAGGCCATCCGATGAGTGCGACCGCGTTGCTCGACGCGCCTCCTCGGGCACGCGAACCAGAGAGAGCGACGAACGCTCCACAGGAGGAGGAGAAGATGGCTGCCAAGAAGAAATCAGGACGACGCTACGGAAAGGCCGCCGGCAGGAAGATCGAGGCGGCGATGCACGAGCGCAAGGCGGGCACGCTCCGCGCGGGTCGCTCGGGCAAGAAGGTCACGAGCCGCAAGCAGGCCATCGCGATCGGGCTGTCGCAAGGGCGCGAGGCCGGAGCGAAGGTGCCCAAGAAGCGGAGCACGAAGAAGCGGAGCGCGAGCAAGAAGTAGCCGCGCGGACGCGAAGAGGGGCGGAGAGCGCGCTCGCGTGCGCTCTCCGCCTGCTCGACCGCGAGGAGCCACGCTTCCGCGACCGCAACGGCTTCGGACCGACCAGCATCGAAGGCCGAGGTCACCATGAAGGTCGATGTCTGGTACGACTTGGTTTGTCCGTGGTGTTGGCTCGGCAAAGCACGCCTCGACGCCGCGACGGCCGGGCGCGCCGATGTCGAGGTCGTCACCCACGGCTTTCAGCTCGACGCCAAGGCGCCTCGAGATCGCGACGTACCGATGACCGAGCTGCTCGTGACGAAGCTCGGCATGAGCCGCGTCCAGATTGCTGCCTTGCACGAGCGCCTCGTGACGATGGGTCGGGAGGTCGGGATCGAATACCAGTTCGATCGCGTGCGCTCGTCGAACACGTCCGACGCGCACCAGCTCGTGCATCACGCCCGTGCGGCCGGAGGCAACGCGAAGGCGAACGAAGTGGTCGAGCGCATGTTCCGCGCGAACTTCCGCGACGGCCTCCGCATCGGGAGCCGCGACGTGCTCGTCCGCCTCGCCAAGGAGGCGGGCCTCGACGAGGCCGACGCGGCCGCTGCGCTCGAAGAGCAGCGCTACGCCGAGGCTGTTCGCGACGACGAGCAGCGCGTCCGCGGGATGGGCGTGAGCGGCGTGCCGTTCTTCCTCGTCGACGGCGAGGTCCGGATCTCCGGCGCGGAGTCCATCGACGCGCTCCGGGCCGCGCTCGCGCGCTGAAGCGGCGTCTCCGGCTCGTCAGGCGCGCCGGCAAGCATTTTTCGCGCTGGAATGCGAAGCGCGGTCGCATCGCTGCGGCTCGGTTGCCCCGGCGCTTCCGTTCGCCTTACCCTCGACGGACGTGGGCGGCCCCCAGCTCTTTCTCTTCCGGGCGCGCCGGCGGACGTGCGCCCTCCCGATCGCGTGTGTGGTCGAGACGATGCGCCCGCTGCCGGTCGAGCCGCTCGCCGGCACGCCGCGGCCGGTCCTGGGCCTGTCCGTCATTCGGGGGGGGCCGCTCGCCGTTGTCGATTTTGGCGCTCTCATCGGAGATCATGAAGACCTCGAAGGTCATGAAGATCCCGTATCCAACCGATTTCTCGTCGTCCGGACGGGGACGCGCAAGGTCGCGCTCGCGGTCGACGCCGTGATCGGGATCCGCACGATGCCCCCGGAGACGCTCGCCGCGCTGCCGCCGCTCCTGCGCTCCGCCCGCGCGGAGATCGAAGGCGTCGCCGCGCTCGACGACCAGATCGTCCTCCTCGTCGACAGCGCGCGGATCGTCTCCGAGGCGGCCTGGGCGGCGATCGAGCGTGGAGCCGCCCGATGAGCCACACGCTCGAGGCCTTCCGCGCGCTGATCGCGGATCGGCTGGGCCTCGCGTTCGACGATGGCCGGCGCGCCACGCTCGCCGGCGTCCTCGACCGGAGGGCGAACGCCCTCGGCGTCTGCGCGCCGGAGTACGTCGAGCGCCTGCGGGGCGCGGGAGGGTTCGCCCGGACGGAGCTCGGCGCGATCGCGAAGGATCTCACCGTGGGGGAGACCTACTTCTTTCGCGATCACGACCAGCTCCGCGTCTTCCGCGAGGTCGTGATCCCCCATCTCTCGCGCAGCGCCTCGCCGGTTCGCATCCTCTCGGCCGGATGCGCGTCGGGCGAGGAGCCCTACACGCTCGCGATCCTCCTCCGCGAACGCAGCGTGGGCAACGCCTCGATCCGCGCCGTCGACGTGAACGGTGCGGCGCTTCAGAAGGCGGAGCGGATGCGCTACGGCGCGTGGTCGCTGCGCGAGGTGCCCCCCGACGTGCGCGAGCGCTGGTTCGATCGCGACGGCGACGATCACGTGCTGTGCGCCGACCTTCGCGACAGCGTGCAGCTCGAGGAGCGGAACCTCGCGGAGGGCGGCGTCTTCGACGGCGCGCCGTTCCACGTCGTCTTCTGTCGCAACGTCCTCATGTATCTCACGCCCGAAGCCGTGCGCGTCGTCGTCGATCGCATCGCGCAGAGCCTCGTTACGGGCGGCTACTTGTTCCTCGGTCACGCCGAGAGCCTGCGCGGAGTCTCGCAAGACTTCGAGCCGCGCCACACGCACGGCACCTTCTACTATCAGCGCTCGGGCGCACGAACGAGCCCCCGCGCGCCCGATTCATGGGCGGACGTCATCGCGTCGGCGAGCGAACGCGTGCGCTCCCTCGCCGACGCGCAGCGCGCCGCCGAGCCGCCGGTACGCCGTCCGGATCTCGGGCCGGCGATCGACCTCTTCGAGCGCGAGCGCTTCGCCGACGCCATCGCGCTTCTGGGCGCGCTCCCTCCCGCCGAGGCGAGGGATCCGAGCGTGATGCTGCTCCACGCCGTGCTCCAGACGCACACGGGCGATCTCGTCGGCGCGGAGCAGACGTGCGGCGAGCTGCTTCGTCTCGACACGACGAGCGCCGGCGCGCACCATCTCATCGCGCTCTGCCGAGAGGCGGCCGGCGATCTCTCGGGCGCGCGCGAGCACGATCGTCTCGCGGTCGGCATCGACGCCTCGTTCGCGATGCCGTGGCTTCACCTCGGGCTCGTCGCCACGCGCGCCGGTGACGGCGACGCGGCGAACTTGGCGTTCTCGCGCGCGCTCGTCTTGCTCGAAGGCGAAGACCCGACGCGCATCCTCCTCTTCGGCGGCGGCTTCCGGCGCGATGCGCTCCTCGCGCTGTGTCGGAGTCACCTCGCGCGGGAGGCCGCGCATGGCTGACGCGCGAATCGTCTCCGCCGCAGAGCTGCGGCGCGCCTTCGACAAGTCCTTCGCCGAGCCCGAGCGCCGAGGAGGCGAGGCCTCCGAGCGCTTCCTGGCGATCGCGATCGCGGGGATCCCTTACGCGTTGCGCCTGAGCGAGCTCCTGGTGCTCGCAGCGGCGCGAAAGATCGTTCCTCTGCCCGACGCTCGCGCCGAGCTCCTCGGGCTGACAGGCCACCGCGGGACGTTGGTCCCCGTCTTCGATCTGGGCGCGTTGCTCGGGCACGAGCCGATCGCGCAGCCTCGTTGGCTCGTGCTGTGCGGAGCGCGCGATCCCGTCGGCCTCGCGTTCGGAGAGCTGGAGGAGCAGATCGAGATCGCCCCATCGGCGGTGAGCCCTCTCGCCCCGGGGCGGGAGCGCAGACACGTCGCTGCGGTCCTCGAGGGCGCGCCCGCGCGCGCCGTCATCGACGTCGCCTCGGTGCTCGCCGTCATCTCGCAAGTGGAGCCTTGAAATGTGGACATTCGGAAGGAAGCTCGCCGTCGGTTTCGCGCTGCCGTTCATCCTCCTGCTCGTCATCGGCATCGTGGGATACCGGAGCGTCACGATGCTCACGACGTCGAGCTACGCGGTCTCGCACACGCACATGGTGCTCGAGAGGATCGCGACGCTGCTCGGGCAGCTCAAGGACGCCGAGACCGGGCAGCGCGGCTTCGTGATCACCGGAGACGAGTCGTTCCTCGAACCGTACGAGCGCGCGCTGGGCGAGATCGACAAGACGACGAAGGAGCTCCGCGAGCTCGTCAGCGACAACGCGGGGCAACGAAAGCGCCTCGCCGAGCTCGAGCCGCTCATCAACTCCAAGCTCAGCGTGCTCAAGCGGACGCTCGAGGTCCGACGGAGCAGCGGCTTCGAGGCGGCGTCCAAGCTCGTCGAAGGCGGCGAGGGCAAGCGAACGATGGATGAGGTGCGGCGCATCGCCGACCAGATTGACCGCGAAGAACGCGACCTGCTCAAGCAGCGAGCCGAAGACGTGGAGTCGGCGGCGAGCACCGCGCGGGCGACGATGGTCTTGGGCACGACGCTCGCGCTGCTGCTCGTGCTCGCCGCGGCGGTGACGATCACGCGCTCGCTGACGAGCCAGATCGGAGCTGCCGTGAAGCACGTACAGAGCTCCTCGACCGAGCTGCACGCGGCCGCGAATCAACAGGTCTCGGGCGCCAAGGAGCAGGCGACCGCGATGAACGAGATCACGACGACGATGAACGAGCTGCTCGCGACGTCGCGTCAGATCGCCGAGAGCTCGCAGCGCGTCGTCAAGATCGCCGATCAGGCGGGGGGCGCGGCGCTCGGCGGCGATCGCATCGTGAAGCGGACGCAAGAGTCCGTCGGCGGGATCCGCCGGCAGGTCGACGTCATCGTCACGCACATGCTCGAGCTCGGGAAGACGTCGCAGCAGATCGGCGGCATCCTCGAGATCATCAACGAGCTCGCCGAGCAGACGAACATCCTCGCGATCAACGCGACGATCGAGGCTGCAGGCGCCGGCGAAGCGGGCAAGCGCTTCGGCGTCGTCGCCGACGAGATTCGAAAGCTGGCCGACCGCGTCGGCGGCAGCACGAAGGAGATCCGAAAGCTGGTCGACGACATCCGCGCCGCGGTGAACACGACGGTCATGGCGACCGAGGGCGGCTCGAAGGCCGTCGACGCCGGGGCGCGCGACTTCTCGGACGCCGCCGCGTCGTTCGCGCAGATCGTCGCCCTCGTCACGACGACCGCGGACGCGGCGAAGGAGATCGAGCTCAGCACCAAGCAGCAAGCGACGGCGGTCGAGCAGGTGAACGTGGCCGTCGCCAACGTGGCGCAGGCTGCGCGCGAGACGGAGGCCGGCGCGACGCAGACCTTCCAGACGTCTTCGCAGCTCACGACCCTCTCGCGCGAGCTGTCGCGGATGATACAGCCCGAGGCCGCGGCTTGAGCGCGTCGCCCGATCCGTTCAAGTACTTTCGCGTCGAGGCACGCGAGATCGTCGACGAGCTCGGGCGCGGCGTCTTGCTCTTGGAGAAGGATCCGACGCCGGCCCTCGCCGCGCGCCTCCTCCGCTTGGCCCACACGCTCAAGGGAGCGGCGCGCGTCGTCAAGCAGCGCGCGGTCGCGGAGCGGGCGCACACGATCGAAGAGGCCTTGGGTCCGCTGCGGACGCCGGGCGCCGCGCTCGGCCGTGACGTCGTTCAGAGCGTGCTCGGGTTGATCGACAGCATCGCCGCCGACGTGAAGGCGCTCGATCCCGCGCCGCCGCAGCGAGCGCCGGCGGGCGCCGAGCCGATTCGCACGGTCCGCGCGGATCTCGCGGACGTCGACGGGCTCCTCGACGGGCTCGCGGAGATCAGCATCGAGGTGCGCTCGCTCAAGCGCGCGTTGGGCTCGCTCGAGATGGTGCAGCGACTCGACCGCGTCGAAGCGGAGCTGCTCGAGCTCCGGGGCGCGGCGGAGCGGCTGCGCCTCGTGTCGGTCGGCGCGATGTTCACGGCGCTCGAGCGCGTCGCGCACGACGCCGCGGAGGCCACCCAACGACGCGTGTCGCTCGTCACGCGCGGAGACGACATCCGCGTCGACGCCGACGTGCTCGGCTCGGTGCAGAGCGCGCTCGTTCAGCTCGTTCGAAACGCCGTCGCGCACGGCATCGAGGCCTCCTCCGAGCGCGTGCGTCTCGGCAAGCCCGCAGAAGGGAGAATCGAGGTCAGCGCCGTACGCCACGGGAGGCGCGTCGTCTTCGCCTGTCGCGACGACGGCGCCGGTTTCGATCTCGAAGCGGTGCGGAGGGTCGCGGTGCGACGCGGGCTGACCGCGGGCGCCGTGACGGCGATGAAGGAAGGCGATCTGCTCGAGCTCTTGCTGCGCGGTGGGCTGACGACGTTCGACCGCGTCACCGAGGTCGCGGGACGTGGGATCGGGCTCGACGTCGTCCGCGACGTCGCCGCGGTGCTCGGCGGAGAGGTTCGCGTCGACAATCAAGCGGGTCGCGGCGCCTCCGTCGAGCTCTCGGTGCCGGTCGCGCTCGCGGCGATCGACGCGTTGATCGTCGAGGCCGGCGGGGTCGCGGCCGCCGTTCCGCTCGGCGCCGTGCGAGAGACGCTGCGCGTCAGCGAGGCCGACGTGGCGCGGACGGCGCGAGGCGAGAGCATCTCGAGCCAAGGCGAGATGATCCCGCTGATGACGCTCGCGCGCTCCTTCGGCGACGAGGGCTCGCGCGGGGGCGCCGTGTCGTCCGTCGTCGTGATCGAAGACGGCGAGACGGCGGCGGCGATGCGCGTCGATCGCCTCCTCGCGACCGCGAGCGTCGTCGTGAGGCCGCTCCCGCGCACGGCGCGGACCGGGCCGATGGTCGTCGGCGCCGCCTTCGACGCCGAGGGCGTTCCGCAGCTCGTGCTCGATCCGGCGAGCCTCGTCGCGCTCGCCGCGCGGGGGCAGAGCGCGCCCGTGACGCGTCCGAGAGAGCAGGCGCTGCCCATCCTCGTCATCGACGACTCGCTGACCACGCGGCGGCTCGAGCAGAGCATCCTCGAGTCGGCGGGCTACGAAGTGGATCTCGCCACGTCCGCCGAGGAGGGGCTCGTGAAGGCGCGCGCGCGGCGCTATCAGCTCTTTCTCGTCGACGTGGAGATGCCCGGCATGAACGGCTTCGAGTTCATCGAGCAGACGAAGATCGATCCCACCCTGCGCGACACCCCGGCGATCCTCGTCACCTCGCGGAGCGGGTCCGAAGAGCGCCGCCGCGCCAAAGAGGTCGGCGCGCGCGCCTTCATCGTCAAGGGAGAGTTCGACCAGCAGGTGCTGCTCGACGAGATTCGAGGCCTTCGGAGCTGATCATGGGGAAGATCCGCGTTCTCGTCGTCGACGACTCCATCACCGTGCGCAAGCGCCTCGTCGAGGTGCTCGAGGCGAGCGACGACTTCGAAGTCGTCGGCGAGGCGGGCGACGGCAAGGCGGCGATCGAGCTCTGCTCGACATTGCGACCAGACGTCGTGACGCTCGACATGATGCTGCCGGTGATGACGGGGCTCGCGGCCACCGAGTACATCATGGCGCACTGCCCGACGCCGATCCTCATCGTGTCGGCCTCCGTGAATCGAGGCGAGCTCTTCAAGACCTACGACGCGCTCGCGGCCGGCGCGGTCGACACCCTCGACAAGCCGACGGACGACGACGACGGGTGGGAGCAGCGCTTCATCGCGGCCGTGAAGCTCGTCTCGCGCGTGAAGGTGATCACGCACCCGCGCCTTCGCCTCGGCTCGCTCGGTCGCCCGCAAGCGCGCTCGGAGCATCCGTCGGCGCGGCCGCCCGCGTCGCGATCGATCGCGGCCGTCGCCCTCGGCGCGTCGACCGGCGGACCCGGCGCCGTCGTCGACATCCTCCGCGCGCTCCCCGCGCCCTATCCGCTGCCCATCTTGCTCGTCATGCACATCGGTGCGCCTTTCGGGAGCGCGTTCGCGGATTGGCTCGACACGCAGACGCCTCACCGCGTCGCCTTCGCGCGCGGTGGCGAGCCGCTCTCCGCGCTCGCCGGCTGCGTGACGATGGCGCCGCCCGAACAGCACATGCTCCTCCGATCGCGCACGCTGCAGCTCACGAGCGATCCGCCGCGGCACTCGTGCCGGCCGTCGGTGGACGTGCTGTTCGCGTCGCTCGCGGAGGAGCTCGGGCGATCGTGCGCGGCCTGCCTCCTGACGGGGATGGGTCGAGACGGCGCGGCGGGCCTCCTCGCCATACGAGAGCGCGGCGGCCTCACCATCGCGCAAGACGAGGCGACGTGCGTCGTCTACGGGATGCCCCGTGAGGCGGCGCTGCTCGGCGCGGCCGAGCGCGTGCTTCCCCTCGGCGAGATCGGCGGAGCGCTCGCGGCGCTCGTTCGGAGTGGAGGATGAAGGTGCGCGTTCTCGTCGTCGACGACAGCCTGACGGTTCGGATGAACCTCACCGAGGCGCTCGAGGGCGCGGGGTTCGACGTCGTCGCGTGCGCGACGGTCGCCGATGCACGCGCTGCCTTCGCCGCGAGCGTCTTCGACCTCGTGCTCCTCGACGTGCTGCTCCCCGACGGCGACGGCGTCGAGCTCATGCAGGCCATCCGCGCGAGCGATACGTGCGGCGAGGCCCCCGTGATGCTGCTGTCGACCGAGGCGGAGGTGCACGATCGCATACGCGGTCTCTCGCACGGCGCCGACGAGTACGTCGGAAAGCCTTACGACATCACCTACGTCATCTCTCGGGCGCGCGAGCTCCTCCGGCGGAAGAGCGGCGCGGCGCCGTCGGGGGATCGGGCGCGGATCCTCATCATCGACGACAGCGTCACGTTCCGCGAAGCGCTCAAGCAATCCCTCGAAGACGCGGGCTATCACGTCATCGCGGCGGCGAGCGGAGAGGACGGGCTCCGCGTCGCGGTCGACGTGCGGCCGAACGCGATCATCGTCGACGGCGTGCTGCCCGGCATGGATGGCCGCTCGGTGATCCGCCACGTTCGTCTCGACACGGCGCTCCGCCGGACGCCGTGCATGCTGCTCACGGGATCGGAAGACGCGCGCGGGGAGGTCCACGCGCTCGACGCGGGTGCCGACGCCTTCATCCTGAAGGAGGAGGACATCAGCGTGGTGCTCGCGCGGCTCGCGGCGGTCCTCCGCTCCGCGTACGAGGGCGGCGACACCGCGGGGTCGAGCTCGCTCGGCCCGAAGAAGATCCTCGCGATCGACGACAGCAAGACCTACCTCCAGGAGGTCGCCGAGGTGCTGCGAGGGGAGGGCTTCGACGTCGTGCTGGCGATGAGCGGCGAAGACGCGCTGGAGCTGCTCGCCGTCGAGCCCGTCGACTGCATCCTGCTCGACCTCTTGATGCCCGGCATCGGCGGAAAGGAGACGTGCCGTCGGATCAAGGCCGCCCCGCACATTCGAGACACGCCGCTCATCATGCTCACGGCGGTCGACGATCGTGAGACGATGCTCGAGGGCCTCGAGGCCGGGGCCGACGACTACATCTCGAAGTCGAGCGACTTTCACGTCCTGAAGGCGCGGGTCGCCGCGCAGATCCGGCGCAGGCAGTTCGAGGACGAGAATCGGCGCGTGCGCGAGCAGCTCCTCCGCGCCGAGATGGAAGCCGCCGAGGCCCGCGCGGCGCGCGAGCTCGCGGCGACGCGCGCCGAGCTCCTCGACGAGCTCCGTCGGAAGAACGAAGAGCTCGAGGCCTTCAGCTATTCGGTGTCGCACGATCTCCGCGCGCCGCTCCGGGCCATCGACGGGTTCAGCCGCGCGGCGATCGAGGAGTACGGCGCCGCGCTCGAAGAAACGGGCAGGGGGTACCTCGAGCGCGTCCGCGAGGGCGCGCAGCGGATGAATCGTCTGATCGAAGATCTGTTGGCGCTGTCACGCGTGACCCGCGCGGAGCTCCGTCGGACGGACATCGATCTCGGCGCGCTCGCGAGGCGCACGCTCGACCGGCTGCGGCAGGCGGAGCCGGCGCGGAACGTCGAGGTGACGATCGCGGAGGGCCTCGCCGTCGAGGGCGACGCCGGCTTGCTCGGGATCGTCCTCGACAACCTCGTCGGCAACGCGTGGAAGTTCACGTCGAAGCAGCCGCAGGCGCAGATCACCGTCGGGCGCGAGGGAGAGATCTTCTTCGTGCGCGACAACGGCGCCGGCTTCGATCCGGCCTACGCGCAGAAGCTCTTTCAGGTCTTCCAGCGGCTCCACAGCGTGAGCGAGTTCGAGGGTACCGGGATCGGTCTCGCCACCGTGCACCGCATCGTCGATCGGCACGGCGGCAGGATCTGGGCCGAAGGCCAGCCCGATCGAGGTGCGACCTTCTACTTCACGATCGGCACGAAGGGCGATCGCTGAGGCTCGCGAGGGGCGCGAGCAGCCCGGCGGCCACGTCGACACCGCGCGACATGTCGTCTCCGCGCGCCTCGGTCATGGCGCGGGCCGCTTGCGCGTACGTCTCGAAGAGGTGACGCTCGACCAGCGCCTCGCCGCGGCCGAGCTCGGCGATCGCCGCGACGAGCTCGCGCTCGCCCTGGCGAATGGCGGCGAACGCCGCGCCCTCGTCACCCGCGCGCCGCGCCGCGCGCGCCGCCGAGAGAAGCCCATGCACCCGCTTCGCGATCGTCAGCGCCACGCCGAGAGAGAACGGCGGCGCGCCGAGCTTCTTTAGCTCAAGGACGCTGAAGAGGTGCGATGTCGACGCCGTTCGGGATGCCGTCGCCGTCCGCGTCGCCGTCGGGATCCAGGCACTGGTGCTGGGTGAAGCGGATCTTCGCCGTCGTGGAAGGGAAGCCGACGGCCTCGAACTCGAGGCCGCTCTGCACGACGTGCCGCTCGGCGAACCAGATGTCGAAGCGGTGCGCTCCCGCGGTCAGATCGACCTCGACGGACTCGCGCACGATCGCGTGGATGCCTCCGAGGTCGGAGACCATCTTGCCGTCGATGAAGAGCCACGCGTCGTCGTCGGAGCCGAGCTCGAAGCGATACCTGCCGCTCTCGGTGGCCGTCGCCGTCGTGTACCAGTGCGCGGCGAAGTAGAACGGATCGCCGCACAGGCCGGTGTCGACGGGGAAATAGCTCTCCGAGTACTTGATGATCAGCGAGTCGCGCGCGAGCGAGAAGGCGTAGTACTTGGCGTCGAACCAGTCGAAGTCCGTCGGCTTGGTGCCGCGCACGACGCCCGTGATCGGACCTTCGACGTCTTTGTGATCGCACGGCAGGTTGAAGAAGTCGCCGACGAATCGAGCCTGCACGTCGATGAAGTGCGCGGGGCACTGGATCGCCGGATCGCAGCGCGCCGCGTCGTCGACGTCGAGCACGCCGTCGTCGTCGTCGTCGTCGTCGAGATCGTCGGGGATGCCGTCGCCGTCGCAGTCGGCCGGCGCGACGGGCGGCCTGACGTACTCGAGGAGCTTCACGCCTCCGAGGCCGTCGGCGAGCGCGATGTGGTTGCCGGAGATCGCGACCGCGTTCGCGCTCCCCTTGTCGTCGACGACGTCGATCGAGGCGACCTTCGTGGGCTTGGTCGGATCGATCACGTCGGCGACGACGAGCCCTTCCTCTCCGTTCGCGAGGAACGCGAGCCGCCCGTCGGCGGTGATCGCCGCGCCGTTCGCGTTGCCCGTCGTGGGCAGCGCTCCGATGAGCCTGAGATCGCGCGCGTCGTAGACGAGGAGCCCCGCGTCGTCCGACGACAGATAGAGGTTGTCGTGATCCAGCGTCGCCCAGGTGGGCGCGCCGACGGTCGCGCCGGAGATGCTCACCTCCGGTCCGCCCACGCGCCCGAGGCGGCTCGGCGTGCCGGCGACGTAGAGGATGCCCATGGGATCACGGGTGACCCAGCGCGCGTCGTGGATCTCGTGGCGAGCGCCGAGCGCGGGCGCCGGCGCGCGGAGATCGAAGACGGCGATGCCGCCCTTCGCGTCGCCGTAGCTCACGTACGCGTCCTGCTGGTGGAGATCGAGGAAGGTCGCGGCGTAGCTCCCCGTCTTCTCGAAGCCGTCGAACGTCAAGACGCCGTCGCGGAGCGAGAAGAGCTCGAGGGTGCCGCCTTCGGTCTCGTCGGCGCCCGCCGCGAGGATGCGCGAGCCCGAGACCTGGAGGCGCGCGAGATCGGTGCCGCGGTAGATCGCCTCCGCCGACACGTGCGGGTTCTTGGGATCGCGCGCGTCGATGAGCTGAAGGGCGCCGAGGAACCTGTCGCCGCGGACGTTGTAGCTCGCGTACACCCAGTCGCCCTGCCAGACGACGTCGGTCGCTTGCAACGTGACGCCGTCGACGACCGGAGCGCTCACGATGCCGAGGATCGAGAGGCCCATGCCCGTCTCGACGACCTGCCCCGTGAACGTCTTCAGCGTGAGCGTGTAGCTGTGCTGCACGCCGTCGCCCGGCTGCGTGGTGCTCAGGTTCGACGTGCGGATCTCGACGCGCTCGGGCTTCGCGGGGGCCGAGCACGCGTCGGTGGCCAAGACCAGCGCGGCGAGCGATCCAAGGGCAAGCGCGGTCTTTCGGCGACGGACTGCTGGAACGGTCATTCCGGGGATCGCTCATGATTACACGAATCGAGCGTCCTCGCGTCTCGTGCCTCGAAGTTTCGTGAGAGCGTGACGCTCACCAGCGCACGAGCACCGACCCCTCGACGGCCGGCACGAACATGACGTCGCCGCTCGTTCGGTTCTCCCGGCGTTCGACCGCGAGGACGGGCTGGACGCCGACCGTCGGCGTGAACATGTGCCGGCCGAACACGGTGAGGACGTGGCTCCGAAGCTGCACGAGCTGCGCGACCGTCGGGTTCTGATCGAGCTGGACGCCATACGTGTACTCTGCACCTACAACCGTCGCGGGCTCCGGCTTCCAGAGGCCGCGCAGCCCTCCCGAGACGACGGTCTCGGTCGCCGTGTTCTGGCCCGGCACGCTCGTCACGACGGTCGAGACCCACGAACGAAGGCCGATCTCGAGGGTGTCGGTGAGCGCCAACGACACGGCGGGCGCGACGAGGTAGACCGCCTTGTCGGCGGAGTAGCTCCACGCCCCGGTCGCCACGTACAGGCCGACGCGCGCGTTGACGGGCACGAGCATCGCGAGCGTCGCCGCCCAGCGCGGCAGCGCGATCGCCGGCGTCGTGAAGGCGAGCTCGAGGCCGGCCCAGCCGCCGGGCGCGTAGTGGTAGTAAGCGCCCACGGCACGGCGCGCGTCGACGACGGTGGTAGCCCCGAACGCGCCCGTTCGGGTCACGAGCTGGTGGAGCAGGTGCACGCGCGCGCGGCCGAAGCGCTGCATCACCTCGGCGTCGTTGGTGACGATGTCGTCGTACTGCGCGGGCAAGAACTGAAGCCGCATGCCGAGCCGCGCTTCCCCGAGGAAGAGCTGATCGCGCTGCGCCGACATCGTGGGGTCGAGTGGTGAAAGACGCGCGGCCGCCTCGGCGTCGCGGATGGCGGCCGCTTCGTCGCCTCGCCAATGGGCGAGGCGCGCGCGGCGGACGAGCAGCTCGGCGGAGGCCGGCGTCCGCGCGAGGCCTTCGCGCAGCTCGAGCTCCGCCTCGGCGAAGCGAGACTGCCACAAGAGGAGGTCGACCAGGCCTGCGCGTGCGTCCTCGTCGTTCGGGTAGCGCTCGAGCACGCGCCGATACCCTCGTTCGGCGAGCAGCCAGCAGCCGTCCCACGCGTCGACGCGGGCGAGGCCGGCCTCGGCCTCGGCGTCTTCGGGGTCGCGCGTGAGGAGCGCGAGGTAGATCGCGCGCGCTCGGGCCCGCTCCCCGACGATGGCGTCGCCCTTGGCGGCGCGGAGCAGCTCGCGCCGCGTGCCCGTCACCTCGGCCGTCTTCGACGCTGCGCACACTTCACGCCCTTCGGCGAGCCGCGCCCCCATGGCGAGCGCCCAGACGAAGGCCCCCGCCGCGACGGCGAGGCGAAACACCGTGCGCATCGCATGTAGTTTGAGCCAGGCGCCGCGGAAACGTAAAATCGATGACTTCGCGCGTTCATGCGAGTCTTCGAAGTCGGCCTCTCTTTCTTCGACGCGTGCGTCGTCCTCTACATGGCGACGTACTTCGCGATCAACCTGGCGTTCGTGGCCCTCAGTCACGTGAACATCGGCCGGGCCTTACGCACGGAGCACCTCCAACCGGCCCTGCGATCGGAGTCGAGTCATTTTCTTCCGCACATCACGCTCCTCGTGCCGGCGTACAACGAGGAGGTCACGATCGCGGAGAGCATCCGTTCGCTCCTTCGGCTTCGCTACCCATCCTACGAGATCATCATCTGCAACGACGGCTCGAAGGACAAGACCGTCGACGTGCTGCGCCGCGCGTTTCATTTCGTCAGGGTCGAGATCGAGTACGAATCGCACCTCGCGTGCGCCGACATCCGCGCGTTCTACGAGTCGCGCATGGCGCTGCCGCACGGGCTCAAGCGCCTCCTGCTCATCGACAAGGAGAACGGCGGCAAGGCCGACGCGCTCAACGCGGCGATCAACGCGGCGCAGGGCGACTTCGTCACGAGCATGGACGCCGACAGCCTCCTCACGCCCGACGCCCTCTTGCTCGCGGCGCGCCCGATCGCCGACGAGCCCGGCAAGATCGTCGCGGTCGGCGTTCAGGTCGGCATCTCCAACGGCTCGCTCGTCGAGGACGGCAAGGTCGTCGAGATGCGGCTGCCGAAGAGCTGGCTCGCGCGCTTCCAGATCGTCGAGTACATGCGCTCGTTCGCGCAAGGGCGCGTCGCGCTCGCGACGCTCGACTCGCTCCTCATCCTCTCCGGCGTCTTCGCCCTCATGCGGCGCGACATCGTCGTGGCCGTCGGTGGGTTCTTGACGAAGGGGATGCGCACGCGCATCGGCGTCGAGTATTGCGGCGCGGGCGCGCACACCGTGTGCGAAGACATGGAGATCGTGGTGCGCCTCCACCGCTACCTGCTCGACAAGGGGCTGCCGGGGCGCATCGAGATCCTGCCGTTCGCGACGGCGTGGACCGAGTGCCCGGAGAACATGAAGGACCTCGGCAAGCAGCGCGCGCGCTGGTATCGCGGTCTCCTCGAGGTGCTCACGTACCACCGCGCCGTCCTCTTCCGCCGGCGCTTCCGGCGGATCGGTCTCTTCTCGCTGCCGTATCAGCTCTTCTTCGAAGCGCTCGCGCCCCAGATCGAGCTGCTCGGGTACGTTTCGCTGGTGATCACCGGCGTCGCCGGCGTCCTCTCGCCGAAGGCCGTCGTCACGTTCGTGGCGCTCGCGATGGCGCTGAACTTTTCGCTGAGCACGCTCTCGATCCTCCTGTGCATCCGCTCCGAGCGCGCCGTGACGGCGAAGGCCGACGTTCTCTCGCTCTTCTCCTACAAGCGCGTCACCGACATCCTGCTGCTCTTCGTCGCCGGCTTCGTCTCGAACCTCGGCTATCGCCAGTACCTCGTCGGTTGGCAGCTCAAGGGGTTCTACGACTTTCTGAAGGGAAAGAAGGGCTGGGACAAGTTCGCGCGCAAGGGCTTCGCGCCGGGGGCCACGTGAAGGAGCTCGACGGCGTCATCGTAGGCGTGGTCGGCCGCCACGACGCGGGCGCGCTCGAGCGCGCGGGCGCGACGGTCGTCCACCTCGACCCCGAGGAGTTCTGGACGGCCCGCGAGCCGTCGTACCACGCGATCGTGATCGCCGGCCTCTCGCTCGAGCGATCGCTCGCGTTCGTTCGCGAGCTGCGCGCCGATCCTCGCGCGCGCCTCGTGCCTCGCGCGATCGTCGCGTCGCCCTCCACGTCGGAGAAGCTCTGCGCGACCGCGAGCGTCCTCGTTCCGGCCGGCGCGGCAGACGAGGCGCTCGTCGCCGTCGTCGACGAGATGGCCCTCCGCGCCCGCAGCGCGAGCGCCGACGCGCAGAGGATTCTCGAGCTCGAGCAGCGCGCCGCCGAGCTGTCCGGCGACATCGACGCGACGGCCAAGGATCGGAGCGCGCTCGTGCACGACGTCCGCGTGCTGCTCGCGGTGGCGTTCGGCTTCGCGTGCAATCTGCGCGACGGCATCAACGGGCCCGTCGACGATCAGCAGCGCGCGTCGCTCGAGCGCGTCGTCGCCGCGCTCCAAGACGCCTCGGCGCTCCTCGAGCGAGGCCCCGCGCTCGCCTCCGGCCCCGGCGTCCGTGCGGCCAAGCGCGTCGCCAAGCGGCTCAACGTCCGCGTCGACGACCTCGTCGCCGAGACGATCTCGCTCTTCACGGAGACGGCGGCCGAAGCCGGCCTCGCGCTCGCGTTCGATCACGTGGAGCCGGTGAGCGCCTGGTGCGATCCGGTCCAGATCAAGCAGATCCTCGTCAACCTCGTCGTCAACGCGCTCAAGTTCACGCCTCGCGGCGGTCGCGTCGTCGTCGCGGTCGAGCGCGCGACGCCGAAGTCGGCGCGCGGGTTCGACGCGCGCGCGAACGTACGGATCACCGTGTCCGACAGCGGTCCCGGCGTACGACCGGAGGATCGCCTGCGCGTCTTCGAGCGCGGCGTCCGGCTCGGGCGCGACGCGGAGATCGACGGGCAAGGCATCGGGCTCTCCGTGGTGAGCGAGATCGCGCTCGCGCACGCAGGGAGCGTCGAGGTCGAAGACTCCGCCCTCGGCGGCGCGGCGTTCGTCGTCGAGCTCCCGGTCGACGTGCGCCGCCGCGAGAGCGAGCTCGAGGAGCGACCGTGAGCCGCGGACATTCCATCCTCCTCGTCGACGACAACCCGCAGATCCTCGAGTTCTTGCAGCAGCGCCTGCGCTCGCTCGGCTATCGCACGACGATCGTCACCAACGGCGAGGCGGCGATCGAGCACGTGAGGCGCGAGGCGCCGAGCCTCGTCGTCCTCGACGTGACGATGCCAGAGCTGAACGGCTACCAAGCGTGCCGGGAGATCAAGGCGATCGATCGGAAGATCCCCGTGATCATCCTCACCGCCAAGGTCGACTCGGCCGATCGGTTCTGGGCGAAGCAAGCCGGCGCCGACGTCTTCCTCAACAAGCCCGTCGATCCGGCCGTGGTCGTCGAGCGCATCGGCGGGCTCCTCGCGAATCGATGAGCACCCTCTCCGTCGTCGTCTGGCTCGTCGTCGCGCTCACGTCCATCGTGGCGGTGACGGCGACGTGGGTGCTCGCGCGCGAAGCGTGGCTGCGTTGGACGACGCGGCACGCCGTCGAGCGCCTCGAGCGCGCGCTCTCGTCGATGGATCCGGCGAACAAGCCGCCCGCAGACGACCTTCGATCCCTCGTGCGCCGGATCGACGAAGGGACGCTCGAGAGGGCGCTCGAGACGATGTTGAGGAGCGATCGCGACGGCGCCCGCCCGTGGGCGATCCATCTCTTCACCGAGCTCGGCCTCGTCGAGCGCTTCTCGAAGCGCGTGCGCGAAGCGCGACGGTGGGCCGATCGCGCGCACGCCGCGGAGGTCCTCGGCCTCGGCGCGTCGCCGAAGGCGGTGCCCGCGCTCGTCGCCGCCATCCGCGATCCCCACGAAGACGCCGCCTCGGTCAAGCTCTCGGCGGCCAACGCGCTCGCGGCGCTCAAGGATCCGGGCGCCGTCCCCCTCCTCGTGCGCGAGCTCGAGGTCGTCGACGAGCACGCGTCGCCGCGGATCGCCGACGCGCTCGTTCGCTTCGGGAGCATCGCGCTGCCTTCGCTCCTCGAGATGCTCGGCAACATCGAGCAAGGGCCATCGCGCGTGTGGGCCGCGCGCGTGCTGGGGCGAATCGGCGATCGAAGCGC
>JAHBWD010000038.1 GCA_019637175.1 Labilithrix sp.
TCGGTCGTCGTGCGCGGCCTCGAGCGGCCAGATCCGCCGCTGGAGCCACTGGAGCAGCGGCAGATCGTCGGCCATGCCACGGAAGAGCACCTGACAAAGATGCACGTGGGCCTGGACGAGGCCGGGGGCCACGGCGCACCCTCTCGCGTCGATCAAGCGCACCGGTCCGCGCGCGAGTAGGCTCGGCGGAACGCGGCCCAGCGCGACGATGCGGCCGCCCTCGACGAGGAGGTCGCCCTCGGTCACCGTCCCTCGCGCGTCGCACGTGACGAGCGTTCCGCCGCGGATCAGCGTCTTCACCGGCGAAGGAGCCTATCATGCTAGCCTCGCCCCGCTCGAAATGGCTTCGCGCATCCTCGTCGTGGACGACAGCCCCACCATTCGTCGGGTCGTTTCCGCGATCCTCGAGAGGGCCGGCTACGAACCCGCGCTCGCCTCCGACGGCGAAGACGCGATGGAAGCGCTCGCGAGCGGCGAGGTGAAGGCCGACCTCATCCTGCTCGACTTCGTCATGCCGCGCATGAACGGCTACCAGTTCTGTCGCGCGCTCCGGAGTCACGCCGACGTCGCCATCGCGATGACCCCGGTCGTGCTCATGAGCGCCAAGGGCGATCGCATCAGGGATCAGTTCGTTCAGCAGACCGGCGCCCTCGACGCGATCACGAAGCCGTTCGACGCCCAGGCCCTCGTCGCGGTCGTCGAGAACGCCCTCCGGCGCGTCAACAGCGGCCGCGCGAGCTCGGCGCGGCTGCCCGATCTCGATCCCGAAGAGCCGAAGCAAGACGCGACCCCCGAGCCGGAGACGCGCCGCACCCACGTCGCGCAGATCGTGGCGACGAAGCTCGCGCACATCGTGACGCGCGCGATGGCCGACGATCCCGACGCGACGCCGGGAGAGCTCGCCGCGGCCCTCGCCGACCGCCTCGCGAAGGACGCGCTCCTCGAGATGGTCGAGGCCGTGCGCGATCTCGAGCGCGGCGGCACGGGCGGTCACGTGCTCAGCGGCGATCTCGGCATCGTCCCGATCGGCGCGATCCTCCAGCTCTTGCAGACCGAGAACCAGAGCGGCGTGCTCGTGTGTCGGGGCGGCGGCGCCGAGGTCGTCGCCGCCTTCCGCAACGGCCTCATCGATCTCGTGCAGTCGAGCGGCGCGGGAGACGAGTTCAGGCTCGGGCGCTTCTTCGTCGAAGAAGGCATCGTCACGCCGGAGCAGATCGACGACGTCATGAACCGGGCCCGGAGCACGCCGCCTCCGAGGAACGACGAGCTCGAGGCGCCGCGGTCGCAGGTCCACGCCAAGGCGCTCGTGAGGGAATACACGAGCGAGCCGGTGATCACGGCGCGCGATCCCGACGCCCGGCCGACGCGCGACGACCTCCACTCGCGCGCCACCGTTCCCGGTCTGCCTCCGTCGCTCTCGCCGACGTCGGCCGGCATCCTCGTCGGCCACGACGGCCCCGCGACGGAGACGACGCCCAAGCCGCGGCTCCTCGGCGCCACGCTGCTCGCGTACGGCAAGATCACCGAGTCGCAGCTTCGCAGCGCGCTCACGCGACAATCGAGCGAGCTGCTCTACGAAGTGCTCCGCTGGCCCAAAGGCCGCTTCGATTTTCGGCAAGATCCGGCGAGCGACGCGGTCGCGAGCGCGCGCCTCGGGCTCCCCGTCGCCTCGGTGGTGATGGAAGGCTTTCGCCGCGTCGACGAGTGGCGGCTGCTCGAGCGCTCGCTGGGGAGCTTCGACACCGTCCTCCTGCGCGACGACATCGCGCTCGCGTCGTTCGACGCCGGAGGTCTTCCGGCGAAGGAGAAGGTCGTCCTCGACGTCGTCGACGGCGAGCGCACCATTCGTCAGATCATCGCCGCGAGCCACATGTCGAGCTTCGACGCGTGCCGCGTGCTCGTTCAGTTCATCGAGGCGCGCGTGCTACGCCGCCGCACGGGCTCCGCGTGATCGGCGGGGTCGTCTTCAGCGTCCAGCAGGAGCTCTTCTTCCTGCCGGCGACGATCGCCGGCAAGGTGTTGCCGATGCCGAGCGTCGCGCGGGTTCCGGGCGCGCCGCCCGATCTCGTGGGCGTCGCGCTCGTCGAAGGCGAGGTGATCCCCGTCGTCGCCGTCGGCCCGACGACCGAGCCGCGAGGCCGCGATCACCGCCCGATGCTGGTCTGCACGTTCCTCGGCGAGCGTGTCGCTTTCGTCGGCATCGAGGTCGTCGCGACCGGGAGCTTCACCCCGACCGACGACGGCGTCGATCACGAGGGCGCGCGGGCGCGGAGCTTCGACGTGGGCGCGGTCGTCGCGCGCCTGGGCGAGGGCCGCTGGGCGGTCTGAGACCTCCGCCGGGCGGTTCTCTGTTCTCTCCCTCCCGCACTGTCGCTAGCCTCCCTCTCGATGGCGTCGCCTCCCGAGAACTCGAAGCGCCGACTGTTCCGGCTCTTGCGCCGTGGCGCGCGAGGGAGCGCCGCGGGAGGGCGCAGCGCGCTCGAAGAGAGCGCGCTCTGGTCGGCCCACCAGCGCGCGTCGACCGCGGTGCGCGACTCGGGGGACGCGGCGCAGCGCATCGCGTCTCACGTCGCGAAGCAGCGCGGCACCGTCGATGCGCTCGCCGATCGCGCGCGCGCCGTCTCCGCGCGCGCGCAAGATCTCTCGGGCAGCTTCTCCCGCATCGTCGACTCCTTCGCGCGCCTCGAGCTCGTCGCGCTCAACGCCGGCCTCGAAGGTGCGCGCATGGGCGAGGGCGCGGCGCAGGCGCTCGGCCTCGTGTCCGACGAGGTCCGCGCGCAAGCCACGCGCGGATCGGAGGCCTCGCGCGAGCTCTCGACGACGCTGGGGGAGATCGGCAGCGAGCTGCTCCAGGTGAACGCGAGCCTCGACCGAACGCGCGAGGCCGCCGCCGAGGTGGCCCAAGAGGCGGCGCGCGTCGGAGGCGCGTCGGCCGACGCCGAGCGCGCGCTCGTCGAGATCGGCGATCGGCTGCGCAAGGCGACGGGGAGCGATCCCGAGACCGCGCGCGCGATCGCCGAGGCGACGGAGCACGCGCGCGCGCTCGTCGGCGCGCTCGGAACGCTGAGCGGCAAGGTCCCGCAGGCGCTCGTCGTGAGCGCGCTGCGGCCCGTGCTCGAGCCGCTGTCGCGGATGCTCGAGGGTGACGAGCCCGAAGAAGAGCCGCGCTAGATGTCCACGGCCCGCGATCCCGAGCTCACTCGCCTGCTGACGAAGGAGCTCGAACGACACCTCGTGTCGCTCGAGGAGGAGGTCGCGAAGAGGCCGGCGCACGACGGCGAGCTCGAGCCGATTCGTCGCTCGGTGCACGCGCTCAAGGGATCGGCCGGCCTCGCGGGCGAGCCCGAGCTCGCGAGCGCGATGCAGACGATCGAGCGGCGCCTGCGCGAAGGCGACGAGCGCGCGCTCCCCGACGTCATCACGATCATCAAGCGCGCGATTCGCCGGCTCAGCGCGGGCGAGACCGCGGTGGCTGGGAGCGAGTGGCCCGACCCGCCGCCCGATCTCGCGCCGGGAACGCTCGAGCCGATCCTCCGTTCGCAGTACGTCGCCGAGCTCACCGATCGCCTCGCCCAGATCGACGAAGCGCTGGGCGCTCCCTCCGATCCGATCGACGCCGCGTCGGCGATCTACCGCCACGTCCACACGATGAAGGGCGCCGCGAGCGCGGCAGGCGACGAGCCGATGGCGTGGTTCTGTCACGGCCTCGAAGAGAAGATCCGCGGCGGTACGTCGAGCGGCGAGGCGGCGACCGCGACCCTTCAGGAAGTCGCGAAGCACCGAGCGGTGCTCGGCGGTCTGCTCGACGATCCCGAAGCGGCGCTGGCGACGCTCCGCGGGACGTTCGGTCACCCGGCGCCGCGCCCGCGGACGATGCGTTCGTCGAGCCGCCCGAGCGCGTGGCCGGAAGACGACGCGCGCGCCGACGGCGACGCGACCATCCGCGTCTCGGCGCAGAGCGTGGATCGGCTGCTCGATCACGTCGGCGGGATCGCCGTCGCGCGCGAGCGGGTCGCCGCGCGCGTCGTGCGCGCGAGCTCCCAAGCGCGCACGCTCCGCCGCCTGCGCGGCGAGCTCGCGGAGGCGCTGCGGCTGATCGGGCCGCCTCGCCCTTGGGGCGCGCCCGCGGCGGCGCTCCGAAGGGTCGAGCGCGCCGCGCAGACGCTCGCGGAGATGGGCGACGAGCTCGATCACGTCTCCGAGCAGCTCGAGGAGAGCGATCACGCCCTGAAAGACAACGCGGGCGCGGCGAAGAAGCTCCTCTCGGCGATGCGGCAGACGCCTATCCGCGGCATGTTCGCGCGGCTCGCCGCGGCGGCGCTCGCCGAAGCGCGGCGCACGGGCCGGCTCCTCGCGATCCGCACAGTCGGCGCCGACGAGCCGATCGATCGCCAGCTCGCCGAGCAGCTCGTCGAGCCTTGCTTGCAACTTACACGTAATGCGATCGCCCACGGTATCGAGACGCCCGATCGACGCGAGGCCGTCGGCAAGCCGCGCGACGCGACGATCACGTTCAGCGCGCGCAAGCAAGCGGGCCTCTTGGTCGTCACGATCGCGGACGACGGCGCGGGCGTCGATGTCGCGGCGGTGCGCGCGCGCGCCGTCGAGACGGGCGTCGTGACGGAGGTCCTCGCCGAGGCCGCCGACGATCAGACGCTCCTCGAGCTCCTCTTCCTCCCCGGCTTCTCGACGCGCGGGCAGAGCCCCGATCTCTTGGCGGGCCGCGGCATCGGCCTCGACATCACCCTCGCGGCCGTGCAGAAGCTCGGCGGAACGATCCGTCTCTCGAGCCGTCATCGATGGGGATTCGAAGCGCGCGTCGACGTGCCGATCGAGAGCGGGCTCGCGACGGTGCTCTGGGTCGGCGCCGGAGGCCTCGAGCACGCGCTGCCCGCGCTCCACGCGCGAGGCATCCGCCTCAACGACGGGCCCGAGGCCGAGCGCGTTCCCCACCTCGCGGCCTGCCTCGAGCCTGCGAACCTCGATCGCGCGCCGTTCGTCGTCGATCTCGAGGTCGGCATCGACACTTCCGAGAAGCTCGCGATCGGAATCGACGCGGTCGGCGCGACGGAGGAGGTGCTCGTGCGCGAGCTCTCGCCGCTGCTTCGCGGCATGGGGCCCTTCGCCGGCGCGATCGTACGCGGCGACGGCTCGCTGCGCCTCGCGCTCGACGTCCACGCGCTCGCGCCGCGCGCGCGCGCGCTCGGCCGCGTGCCCGAGGGACGCGTGAGCGAGCCGCCGTCGCGGCCGCCGCCTTCGTATTCGCGGCGCTGATCTACGGTGGCTGCTCGAAGCAGTAGATCGCGCGCGGTGTGTTGCAGAACGACACGATGACGTGAGTCCAGCGGTCGTCGGAGAACCCGCTGCGTCCGGTGTAGCCCTGCGCACCGCCCGCGGAGCTCCAGCCGTCGCAGTCGTAGCCGTCGGGCGTTCCGTCGGCCCGCATCCCCGTCCACACCTGGGTGTCGAGCACGGTGCCGCTCTCGGTTCGATTGATCGCCCTCTTCAGCCCGGCCGGGTTGTCGAGATCCTCACGCTTCGCGACGACCATGTCGTCGGTGCCCACGAGGTACCACGGCCCGTAGTCTACGAGAGGCGGGCCGCTCGCCCCCTGCGAGAGCCACGGGCGGAATTTGCCCGGCAGACCTCCGACGATCACGCTCGCCGTGCATACCGAGTCGCGCGGGACCTCCGAGCCGAGGAACGTCGTCGACGTGACGAAGACGCGGTGCTTGTGGTCCGACGGACCCGTCTCTTTCGGCGGGTCCCCGTCCGGGGTCGTCGCCGCGTCGTCGCCGCTCTCGTCGGCGCCGTCTTTCGCGTCGGTCCCGCCGCTGCTGCCGCCGCCCGAAGGATCCGAGTCGTCGATGGCGAGCAGCGTCCCGCACGCGGTCGCCCACGCCAACGCCGCGACGGCGAATGATCCGATGACCCCCCGAAGGAGTCGAGCGCCGCGCGACCGACCCATCCCATTCATCGTACTCTCATCTCGTGCCTTCGGCCTCCCTTCGCATCGACGACATGTCGGCAGGCGACGTCTCCGCTGCGATCGCCATCGACATCGAGGCCTTCCAGCCGTCCGAGATCGGCGCGGGACGTGAGGATCCTCGCGTTCTTCGCGACCAGCAGCTCCGTGAGGAGATCGCGCGACCGTGGGCGCGCGTGAGGGTGGCGCGAAGAGGCGACGCCGTCGTCGGATACGCCCTCGTCTGGCACGTGGTCGACGAGGTTCATCTCCTCAATGTTGCGGTGGCCGCCTCCGAGCGCCGCCGAGGCGTCGCCCGAGCCCTGATGGATGACTTGCTCGCCTACGCGCGCGACAAGGGCGTCGCGCGCATCCTCCTCGAGGTCAGGGCGAGCAACGCGCCCGCGATCAGTCTCTACGAGGCCTTCGGCTTCACCCGGTTTTCGGTGCGCGAGCGCTACTACGCGGACGGCGAAGACGCGATCGAGATGAGCCTCGGCGTCGCCGGCTGAGCTCGATCGCGCGATGGGCGCCCAAGCGCGGTGTTTCCGCTACGTTCCATCTCGACATGCGACGCCTCGCACCGCTCTTCGCTCTCGCCGCTCTCCTCGCGACCGGAACGCTCGACGCTCAGCCCAAGTCTTCCGGGCCGCTCGCGAGCGGGCTCGAAGCGCTCGCGGCCACCGACTACGCGAAGGCCGAGCAAGAGCTCGCGCAGGTGAAGGGCGCGGGCGAGCCCGACGCGAAGCTCGCTCTCGCGCGCGCCGCGTTCGAGCAGGGCAAGCTCGCCGACGCGGAGAGGCACGCGCAGGCCGCCGGCGCCTCCGCGTCGCACCGCGTGAGGGCGACGTCGCTCCGCGCGGAGATCCTCGCGGAGCAAGGAAAGCTGCAAGAGGCGATCAAGCTGCTCGAGTCGGTGAAGACGGGCAAGGGCGCCGACGTGCGCCGCGCGCGTCTCTTGCTCGGCGATTATCTGATCCAGATCGGAAAGCGCAGCGACGCCGACGATCCGCTCCACAAGGTGATCGACGAGTACAACGACAACACGATCACCGGGCAGGACGCCGAGGGCTTCGGCCACGTCGGCCGCGCGGCGTTCCTCCTTCGGAGCCCGAAGGACGCGAACACGGCGTTCAAGGAGAGCGAGCGCGCCGACAAGAAGCGCGTCGAGACGCTGCTCTGGGCCGCCGAGCTCTTCCTCGACAAGTACGATCCCGGTCACGCGGAAGAAGAGCTGCGAGACGCGCTCGCGGTGGCGCCCAAGCGCGCCGACACGATCGTCTTGCTCGCGCGCGTGAAGCTCGATCAAACGCTCGACTTCGAAGAGGGCGAGAAGCTCGTGAAGCAGGCGCTCGCGATCAACCCGAGGCACACCGGCGCGCTCGCCGTGCGCGCGGGCATCGCCCTTCGCGACATGGACATCCAGGGCGCGGAGAAGGCGATCGCCGAGGGCCTCGCGGTCAACCCGAACCACCTCGAGCTCCTCAGCCTCCGCGCCGCGGCGCGCTTCCTCGACGACGATCTGCCCGGCTTCGAGGCGACGAAGAAGGAGGTCCTCTCGAAGAACCCGCAGTACGCGCGCTTCTACGCGATCGTCGGCGAGTACGCCGAGTGGGAGCACCGCTACGACGACATCGTCGCGATGATGAAGGACGCGACGAAGCTCGATCCCGACGACGGCAAGGCGTGGGCGCAGCTCGGGCTCACCCAGATGCGGAGCGGCGACGAGGCCGCCGGCCTGGAGAGCATCAAGAAGGCGTGGAGCAAGGACAAGTTCAACGTCCGCGTCTTCAACACGCTCAACATGTACGAGCAGGACATCCCGAATCAGTACGAGCTCCTCCCGGACGGCGTCTTCAAGATCCGCTACGCGAAGGAAGAGCGCCCCGTGATGGAGCGCTACGTCCCGCGCATGCTCGGCGAAGCGTTCGCGTCGATGAAGGCGCGCTATGGCTTCGTCCCTCAGGTGCCGGTGCAGGTCGAGATGTACGCGTCGCGCCAGACCTTCAGCGTGCGCACGAGTGGCCTGCCGAACATCGGTATCCAGGGCGTGTGCTTCGGCCGGGTCATCGCGGCGATCAGCCCGAAGGCCGAGCCCTTCAACTACGGCAACGTGCTCTGGCACGAGCTCGGTCACGTCTTCGCGATCCAGCTCTCGAAGAACCACGTGCCCCGGTGGTTCACCGAGGGCCTGTCGGAGTACGAGACGATCGCGCGGCGCCCGGAGTGGGCGCGCGAGCTCGACCCCGAGCTCTATCAGTCGATCACCAGCGGCAAGCTGCCCGGCGCCGTGGACATGAACCGCGCCTTCACCCACGCGAGCGACGCGAGCGACGTGACGGTCGCCTATTACGCGGCGAGCCAGATGCTCGTGTGGACGGTCGAGAAGTTCGGCATGAGCAAGGTGGTCGAGGCGCTCCGGCTCTGGGGTCAGGGCAAGAAGACGCCCGACGTCATCAAGGGCGCCTTCGGCGTCTCGCCGCAGGACTACGACGCGGGCTACCGCCAGTGGCAGCTCGCGCGCCTGTCTCGTTACAAGAATCAGTATCTCTTCTCGCTCAAGCCGAAGGATCTGGAAGAGGCCAAGAAGGCGTCGCTGGCCGCGCCGAACGATCCGAAGCTGCACGTCGAGCTCGCGCTCTCGTACGTGCGCGCGCGCAAGGCGCCGGAGGCGAAGAAGGAGATCGACGCGGCGCTCGCCGTCGACCCGAAGAACGCCGACGCGCACTTCGTCGCCGCGCAGCTCGCGAAGCACGACAAGAACCTCGACGCCGCGAAGAAGCACCTCGACACGATGCGGGGCACCGGCAACGACGGCTACGTCGTCAATTCGATGCTCGCCGACATCGCCGAGGAGCAGAAAGACGACACGCGGATGCGCTTCCACCTCGAGGCCGCGCATCGCTTCGATCCGAGCCAGAGCGAGCCGCTCAAGGGCCTCTTCGATCTCGCGAGCCAGGAGAAGCGGGAAGGCGACGCCCTCGCGGCGCTGGAGAAGCTCGCGCAGCTCGAACAGCACGATCGCAAGGTGTGGCGCATGCTCCTCGAGCGGCTCGTCGCGCAGAAGCGGTGGGATGACGCGCGGCGCATCGGCGAGAGCGCCGTCTTCGTCGACGTGACCGGAGGCGTGACGCACACGCTCTACGCGCGCGCGCTCGCCGCGCAGAACGCCCACGACAAGGCGGTCTTCGAGCTCGAGTCGGCGCTGCTCTGCAACATGAAGCCGAAGGAGTCGGCGACGGCGCACGCGCTCCTCGCGCAGGAGCTCGTGGCGTTGAAGAAGAACAGTGACGCCAAAAAGCACCTCGACGAGGCGCTCAAGCTCGATCCGGAGAACGCCGACGCGAAGGCGGTGAAGCTCCCGTAGCTCTCGCGCGTCGCGACTGCGTCGGAGCGACCTCGATCGAGGTCTCGGACCCGCGCTCTCTTCTCGCGCGCCGCCGCGAAGCGCCATGTTTTCGCGCGTCGCCGCGTGGCACATCGCTCGCACGCGCACGGGCCATGAAGCTCGCGCTCATCGTCGCCTTGGGTTTGGTCGCTGTCGGTTGTGCCTCCGAGCCCGAGCCCGAGCCGCCGGCGGAGGTCGTCACCACGCGCGTCGCGAGCATGCTCCAGCGCAAGCTCCCGTCGGCGATCGCCGTGCCCACGGACTCGGTGATCGGTGGATCGATCGACGCGCTGGTCGAGGAGCGCACCGCCGCGCTGGAGCTCACGCCGCGCCAACCAGTCGTGAAGCTCGGACCCAACGGCGAGCGCTGCTTCGAGCAGTCGTTCGACGACGCCGAAGGCAAGGAGATCATGCGCCGCGAGAAGTGCAGGGGCGACGCCGTGCGCATCGGCACGCTCTCCTACTCCGCGGGCACGAGCGGGAAGATCGACCACGTCGCCGATCGCGGCAAGAAGGCCTTCGAGCTCTTCGACGAAGACGGAGACGGGAAGGTGGATCGCCTCATCGAGTCGGCCGAACATCTCGTTCCCGCCGTGAACCTCGTCGACTTCGCGCCGGACGTCACGATCCTCGACGGCGGCAAGGTCGCGACGCGCGAGCGCGTCGACCGCGATCACGACGGCCGCTTCGAGCTCGAGACGATCACGGCCACGACGTCGTTCAGGATCCGCTCCACCGTCGCGCCGGCGCCGTAGCGACCGATCCGGCGGCGCCTCGCGCGCGTAGGTCCCGCATGAGGCGGAGGTGGGCCTTTGCGTGTGCGCTCCTCGTGGGGCTCGGCGGGAGCGCGGCGAAGGCCGAGTCGGCGTCGCTCCAGGGGACTCCGTTCGACGCCGCGCCGAACGCCGCCGCGCTGCCGCAGCTCGCGAGCGGTCGCGTGGTTCGTCGTTCGACGGCCGAGGGCAACCTCACGGCCGACGATCGCTTCCGTCTCCGCGCGCTCGGCCTCACGAAGACGCACTCCGCCGCCGTCGTGCTCCACCGCATTCCGAAGGCGGCCGGCGGCGAGAAGCAGGCCGCGCGCCTCAAGGCCATCGCGCGATCGCTCGACGCCTTCGCGCCTTCGGGCGCGTGCGACGCCATCGTCGCGGAGGGCGAAGCGCGTGCAATGTGCACGGGTCACGTCGACGGACCGCTCGGCAAGGTCCCCGTGCGCATGCCCGTCGCCGCGAAGGTGAGCGAAGGCGACGGCGGCTCTCTCCGTCTCGTGATCCAGAACCACCAGCCGATGGAGGCCAAGCCCCTCTTCGCCTGGAGCGAGGTCGTCGCGCCGGGCCGCCTCAAGGTCGCCTACGACATGTTCCCGACCGACGACGCGTGGCTCGTCTACGTCCGCATCGGCGTGGAGATGAGCGCCCACGAAGGCTCGGCGAAGACGATCTCCGACGCGATGCTGAAGCTCGAATCCTGGCTGACGCGCGAGCTGGCGAAGAGCTGAGGTCGTCGAGATCCCCTGAGGCGTGGTAAGCTCAATCATGCCGTACGCGATCCCGCTCGAGGTCATCGAGAAGCTCCCGAAGACCGATCTGCACGTTCACCTCGACGGATCGCTCCGGCTCTCGACGATCCTCCAGCTCGCCGAGAAGCAGCGCGTCGAGCTCCCCGCGCGCGACGAGGACGGCCTGCGGAAGGCGATGAACCTCGGCGAGAACTGCGGCTCGCTCGTCGAGTATCTCAAGGCGTTCGACGTCACGCTCCGCGTCCTCCAGACCGCCGACGCGCTCACCCGCACGGCCTACGAGCTCGCCGAAGACGCCGCGCGCGAGAACGTCCGCTACATGGAGGTGCGCTACTCGCCGATGCTCCACACGCGGCGCGGCCTCAAGCTCACCACCGTCGTCGAGGCGGTGCTCGAGGGCCTGCGCGCCGCGCAAGACAAGTACGGCATCGAGTCGAACGTCATCATCTGCGGGATCCGCAACGTCTCGGCGGAGAGCTCGCTCGAGATGGCCGAGCTCGCGGTCGCGTACAAGAACCGCGGCGTCGTCGGCTTCGACCTCGCCGGCGCCGAGTACGATCACCCCGCCAAGCACCATCGCGCCGCGTTCCAGCTCGTGCGCGACAACAACATCAACGTCACCATCCACGCGGGTGAGGCCTACGGGCCCGAGTCGATCCACCAAGCGATCCACGTCTGCGGCGCGCACCGGATCGGTCACGGTTGCCGCCTCCGCGAAGACGGCGATCTCCTCCACTACATCAACGATCACCGCCTCGCGCTCGAGTGCTGCCCGTCGTCGAACGTGCAGACGGGCGCGATCCGCGAGATCGCGAGCCACCCGATCAAGCTGTACAAGAACCTCGGCCTTCGCGTGACGGTCAACACCGACAACCGCTTGGTCACGAACACCACGGTGTCGAAGGAGCTGTGGCTCTGTCACAAGACGATGGGCTTCACGCTCGACGACTTGAAGCAGGTGATCCTGAGCGGCTTCAAGAGCGCCTTCTTGCCGTTTCACGTCAAGCAGCAGTACCTGCGCCGCGTGAGCGAAGAGTTGAAGGCGTTCCTCGCCGAAGAGGTCGGCGAAGCGTCGGCGTCGTCACCGAGCCTCGTCGCGGTGCCCCTGATGGCGCAGGGCAAGACCGGTCAGAACTGACGACCGGTCGCTGACGGACGCCTCAGCCGCCGCCCGGGCCCGGACCTTCGGTGCCCGAGGCCGTCGTCGAGATCTCGCACTGGGCGGCGCACTTGCCCTGCGCGCACTCGAGCAACGTGTTCAGCGGCACCCGTCCGTTGGGGTACGCCTCGATGCACTGCGCGTAGCATCGGTCGTCGGCGCACGCCTCGGCGCAGTCGAAGATCCCCGTGCACGCCGAGTTGCTCCCGCAGGCGCGCAGCGACGGACAGCAGCTCGTCTTGAGGCACGACGTGCACGCGTCGTCGCCCCCCTGCGCCGCGCACGTCTCGGTGCCGCTCGATCCGCTCGATCCGCTCGATCCGCCGTTGCCGTCCTTCAGCGCGCCGAAGACGCCGCCGCCGCTGCTCGATCCGCTCGATCCGCTCGATCCGCTCGTTCCTCCGGTGCCGGTGGCCTTGCCGCTGCATCCAGCCGCGGCGAAGAGAAGAGCCGCGAGGGCCAACGTCGTCGAAGAGCGCATGATGGAATCGTATCAGGGATAAGGCAGGGCGAAACGACCACCGCAAGGTCCGTCGATCTCGTGTGACCGACCCTTCGCGCCGAGCCTGACGACGTGTGGGCCGCAGGGAACGGTCACGACCGCCGGCGCGACGCCGCGCACCTTCTCGTCGACGTAGATCCGGTGGCCTCTCGCCTGCGCGGGCACGACGATCGTGATCGGCTGCGCTGCGCTCGCGGGCTCGGCGACCGCCGTCGACGGCTTCGAGGTCGTCGGCGCATCGGCGCAGCAGCGCCAGCCGATCTGGTAGTAGCGGAAGTCTTCTTCGTGTCCGGGCGTGACCGCGCGGCATCGCCCGCGCACCCAGCTCCAGTAGCCGCCCTTGAGCGCGCTCTTGTGAGGCTTGCCCGTCTCGTTGACCGTCCACTCGTCGACGTTCCCGGTCATGTCATGGACGCCGAAGGGGCTCACGCACCGCTCGCGCGAGCCGCTCTTCTCGCCTTGCCACAGGCGCGCGACCTCGGCGTCGCGCTTGCCGGGGTGCCGGAGCGCCTTCTCGTCGACGGTGAGGTGTGGCTTGTCGATGTTGCACGCGGTGGCGTCGCGCGACTGACCGTAGGGATACGGGAGGTGCTCGGGCCCTTCGCACGCGAGCGTCCATTCGTCTTGCGTGCAGAGGCGCTTGCCGATGGCCTTGCACGCGGCGCCCGCCTCGTACCAGTCCTTCATGACGACGGGCTCTTCGCCCGCGCGGTTCGGCCACTCGTACTTGTCGATGCAGAAGTGTTTGTGCGCCGTCCTCGTCTGGCAAGGCCCCGACTTTCGGTACTCGAGGCAGCGATACGACCAGTCGCGCGGCCGGCGGAGACAGACCTGATCGAGGAAGGGACAGAAGTCGCCCTCCACTTCGAGCATGTCTTCCGGGCACGCGCTCGACGTCGGCTTCGCTTCCAGAGGCGCCGGCGTCGTCGCGAGGACGACGTCGCAGACTTCATCCGACTGCGCGGTCGACGCCTGGAGCAGCACCACCGCGAGCACGACCATTCGAGACAACTTCGGTCGCGCGCTCATGGAAGCTTGGCGCCACTTGTTATCACGTGGTCGCTCGCGGCCAAAACTCCTGCGGTGCTATCCTCCGGGGTCCCCGCATGTCCAAGATCCACCCCAGCTTGAGCGACGTCGCGCAGTCGCGCGTGGGGACGCGCATCAAGGGGAAATGGCGCGTCGACAAGCTGCTCGGCGTCGGCGGCATGGGCGCGGTCTACGCCGCGACCCATCGCAACGGGAGCCGCGTCGCGCTCAAGATCCTCCACCCGCAGCTCTCGATGCTCGGCGACATTCGCGCGCGCTTCGCGCGCGAAGGGTACGTGGCCAACGCGGTGAACCACGCCGGCGTCGTTCGCGTCCTCGACGACGACGAAACGGAAGACGGCGCCGCGTTCCTCGTGATGGAGCTGCTCGAGGGCGAGACGGCCGACGCGCGCGCGCGCCGCCTCGGGGGGCGCCTCCCGGTCGAAGACGCGCTGGGCCTCGCCGACGGCCTCCTCGACGTGCTCGCCGCGGCCAACGCGCACGGGATCGTCCATCGCGACATCAAGCCGGAGAACGTGTTCCTCACGAAGGAGAGCCTCGTGAAGGTGCTCGACTTCGGCATCGCGCGCCTCCGCGCGGCGTCGCTCGGCGACGAAGACTTCGATCCGCAAGTCGCGCAGGCGGTTCCGCACCTGCGCACGCGCACCGGCGTCACGATCGGAACCCCTGCGTTCATGCCGCCGGAGCAAGCGCTCGGGCGCACCGAAGAGGTCGACGCGCTCAGCGATCTCTGGGCCGTCGGCGCGACGCTCTTCGCGCTGCTCTCCGGCCGGATCGTCCACGACGCGAAGACGCACATGGAGGTCGTCATCGCGGCGGCGACCGCGCAGGCCAAGTCGCTCGGCGCCGTCGCGCCCGACGTCCCCAAGTCGCTCGTGGAGATCGTCGACAAGGCGATCGCGTTCAAGAAGGAAGATCGCTGGCCCTCCGCGCGCGAGATGCAGAAGGCGATCCGGCAGATCTTGCCGCCCGCGCGCAGCTCGATCTCGGGGATGTCGGCGGCGGGCCCTTCGCTCGCGTCTCACGGCTCCGAGGCGCCGGTGAGCATCGGCGGGCTCGGCTCGCAGCCGCCCGCGTCGGCCCTCGGCAGCGGGCGATGGGCCGAGGAGCGGAAGCTCGCGACGGTCGTCTTCGCCGACATCGTCGGCTTCAGCGCGATCTCGAACGATCTCGAGCCCGACGCGGTGCGCGAGCTCGCCAACGCCTTCTTCGAGCCGCTCTCGAAGGAGGTCGAGCGCGAAGACGGCACCGTCATGAAGTTCATCGGCGACGGGATCATGGCCGTCTTCGGCGTGCCGACGGCGCACGAAGACGACGCGGCCCGCGCGGTGCGCGCCGCGATCGCGATGACCGGTCGCGTCCGCGAGATCGCGCGCAAGCGCAACGTCGACGTCGCGCTCCGCGTCGGCGTCAACACGGGCCTCGTCATGGTCGGCACGGTGGGCGCGGGCAGCCGCGCGAGCGCCGACGTCATGGGCGCGACGGTCAACGTCGCGAGCCGCATCGAGAACGCGGCGCAGCCGGGAGAGATCCTCGTCGGCGGCGCCACCGAGCGCCTCGTGCACGACAACTTCGAGCTCGTGAGCGTTCCTCCCATCATGGTCAAGGGCGTCGCCGATCCGGTGGTCGCCTTCCGCGTCGAGCGCGAGCGCGACGAGGAGCCCGCGAGCTCGGTGCGCTTGCGCAGCGCTTCGGGCACGCCGTTCTTCGCCCGTCAGAACGAGCTCGAGCTGCTCTTGCGCCTCCACGAGAGCGTGCTCGCGAACGGCACGATGCGCGTCGCCGAGATCGTCGGCGAGATGGGCCTCGGCAAGGGGCACCTGCTCCGCCAGCTTCGCATCGCGCTCGGCGCGCGCGATCCGCAGCCTCACGTCTTGCACGCGACGCGCATCCTCGGCGTCGCGCCGCTCGGCTTCGTGGGCAAGATGCTGCGCGCGCGCTTCAACGTGCGCGTCGACGAGTCGCCCGAGGCCGTGCGCGCGCGCGTCGTCGACGCCGTCGCCAACGCGTGGAGCGGCGTCGAGCTCGAAGACGGGCGCGAGGCAGGGCGCCTCCTCGCGGATCTCGTCGCGCCGACGCCCGTGGCGCCGCTGCTCGAGACGGAGATCTCGACCGACGCGACGCGCACGGTGAGCGCCTTCAGCGACTGGATCCGCAGGCTCGCGCGGCAGAGGCCCGTCGTGATGCTCGTCGAGCAGGTGCAGTGGAGCGATCAAGGCTCGCTCGATCTGCTCCAGTACTTGATCCGCGCGCTCCGTCGCGAGCGCGTCTTCCTCGTGATCTCCGCGCGCCCGGAGGCGAGCGAGCACGTTCCGCCGTGGATCACGGGCTCCGACATCCGCACGAAGATCGAGCTCCGCCCCTTCAGCGAAGAGATCATGGAGCGCTTCCTCGACGATCTGTTCCGTCAGGTCCCGAGCTTTCCGCGCGACGTGAAGCGCGAGATCATCCGGCGGGCCGAGGGCAACCCCGAGCTGTGCAAGGAGCTCGTGCGCCTGCTCGTCGATCGCGGCGCGCTCGCGATCGACGAGCATCACGTGCCCATCAAGTGGGACAAGAACCGCTCGGCGAAGCTCGATCTCCCCGACACCGTGCGCGGCGTCCTCCAAGCGCGCCTCGACGGTCTCGTCCCCGCGCACAAGGAGATCCTGAAGATGGCGTCGGTCATCGGCCGCGTCTTCTGGGTCGGCGCGCTCCGCGAGGTCTTGCCGCCGGAGAGCCAGCCCGACGAGCTGGCGACGCACCTCGACGCGCTCCGCGCGCGCGAGCTCATCAAGCCGCAGCCTTCTTCGAGCGTCTCCGGCGAGCGCGAGTTCAGCTTCTCCACGCAGGCGCTCTGCGACGCGGCCTACGAGCTCGTTCCCCGCGCGCAATCTATCGCGGCGCACCGCAAGGTCGCCGATTGGCTCAGCGCGCGCGGCGAGCTGTGGGAGGGCGGGCACGCGAACCTCGCCGCGCACCTCGAGGCCGCGGGCGAGCGCGCGCGCGCGCGGCGGCTCTACCTCAACGCCGCGCGGCACGCCGCGAGCGTGTGCGCGTACCCCGAAGCGGTCGGCTTCTTCGATCGCGTCGCGTCGCTCTGGGAGGCGCAGACGACGAACGACGAGCGCATCGCGCGCGCCGGCGTCTTGCGCGAGCGCGCGGCCGCCGAGAGCCGCACGGGCCGCTTCGAAGAAGCGCTCAAGTCGCTCGACGCGTCGGAGTCGGATCTCCGCGCCGCCGGCGTCGCCGAAGACGACGCGGTGCACGCGTGGGTCCTCCTCGAGCGCGGATCGGTCCTCAAGGAATACGGCCGCCTCGAGGAGTCGATCGCCGTGCTCACGGAGGCGGTCGAGAAGTGCCGCGCGCAGCCGGCGAGCGTGCTCCACATGCGCGTGCACGCGGCGCGCGCGTTCCAGCTCTCGACGAAGGGCGATCGCGAAGCGGCGAGCAAAGACGTCGAGCAAGGCCTCAAGGTCGGCCAGCAGCTCCACATCCGCGACGCGGCGTGGCACGTCGCGATGGCGCGCCTCAAGGACGCCGAAGGATCGATCTACTTCTTCTCCGGCGATCTGCCGAAGGCCGAGCACGCGTTCAGAGGTGCGCTCGAGCTGCGCGAGCTCGCAGGCGACACGCAAGGCATGCCCGACGGCTTCGTCAACCTCGGCGGCGTCGCGTTCACGCGCGGCGACTACGCCGCTGCCGCCGTCCACTACGAGCGCGCGCTCGCGGCGGCGAAGAAGGCGCGGTGGGCCGCGCGCGAAGCGGTCGGCCATTCGAACCTCGGTCAGGTGAAGCTCGCGCTCGGCGAGCACGAGCCCGCCGCGCAGCACCTCGAGCTCGCGTGCCGGCTCGGCGAAGAGGGCGGCTACCTCGACGTCCTCGCCGACAGCGCCCGCGCGCTCGCCGAGGTGGAGCTCGCGCGCGGTGCGATCGACAGGGCGATCGAGCGCGCCGACGAGGCCATCGAGCACGCCGTGCGATCGAAGACGCCGTCGTTCGTGGCGATGGCGCACGCGACGGCGATGGACTGCTGGCTCGCGAAGCTGATTCGTGACAGAGAACGCGGAGCCTTCGAGAAGGCGCGAGGGCACAAGGAGGAAGCGTGTGCCTTGCTGCGCCAGATCGGTCAGGCACACACCGCCGAGAGCGTGGCACGACGATTTGGCCAGGGAAGCAATGCGACGGTCGACACGTAGAATGGGCGTGCAGATGATCCGTTTGCGATATTCCTTACTTACGGTGCTGGCCCTCGCGGGCTGCGGCAACGACGATCGCGACGTGCAGACCCCAGCGGGCCTCGACTGCACGGTGACCTCGGTCGCCGCCGACTCGGACGGTCTCTCTCGGGCCCTCGCTTCGACCGACACCGGCGGGTGCGTTCTTCTCGCGCAAACGGCGACGTACGTCGGCACCTTCGAAGTGCGTGCCGGAGTGAGCCTGGCGGCCGAAGCTGGCACACGTGCCACCTTGCGCGGTGGCTCAGCCGGCTTTCCGGTCGTGAAGCTGAACGAGGGCGCCCAGCTCGTGGGCGTCGACGTGCTGGAGGCGGGCGGCGTCGGCGTCGCGGTCTACGGATCGAAGGCCACGGTCCGTGACGTGAAGGTGAGCGGCGCCAAGTCGGCCGCCCTCGCGGTGCTCTGCAAAGACGGATGCGACGCCGGAACCGTGTCGCTCACGGACGTCGTGCTCGAGAAGAGCCAGCTCGGTCTCTGGGTGTCGGGCGCGCGCCTCTCGATGAAGGGCGGGCAGAGCTCCGGTCACGAGAGCACGTCGCTGTCGTCGGCGGCCGGCATCATCGGGCAAGACGGCGCGAAGCTCGATCTCGACGGCGTCACCGTCGAGAAGAACATGGGCGTCGGCGTCCTCGTCGACGGCGCCGCGACGAGCGCGTCGATCAAGAACGCGACGATCTCGGAGAACGCCGAGCGCGGCGTCTGGGCCCAGCGCATCGCGGGAACGATCGACGCGCCGGCGCTCCGCATCGAGGCGTCGCAGGTCACGAAGAACCGCATCGTCGGCGTCGGCGCGCTCGAGTCGCGCGGCATCATCATCGTCGGCGGTCGCGTCGGCGACACGGTCGCGGCGCCGCTCGTCACGAACCTCGCGAGCACCGAGATGGTGGGCGACGGCATCGGCCTGTTCTCTGGCTCGACCGACTTCAAGCTCGAGTCGACCGCCCTCGAGGCCAACGCGCGCGCCGCCGGCCTCGTCGACGGCAGCGAGCGCGGCATCATCATCGTCGGCGGCAAGATCGCGGCGGGCGCCTCGGGCCTGAAGTTCGTCGTCCAGAACTCGACGGGCGCCGACGTGCAGATCAGCGAGACCGATCGGACGATGCCGGCGAAGGCCCTCGGCGTCAGCGCGCCGAAGCTCGCGCTGCCGCCGGTGCTCTGATCCGGGCTGGCGAACCGCCCGCGCCTCCGGAGGAGCTGACGGCCGAATCGACCCCAATCAGTTGACAGCCGACGCCTCGGAATTAGGATCCGCGCCGGGCGGAGAAGCTCCGCTTTTTCAACGGTTTTTTCCCCTTTTTCGAGGTCGTCGGTGCGGCGCGCGAGAGCACGCCCGCCTGAGGGCTTGGGCCAAGGGAAGAAATCCGGTAGGTAGCTCGTTCCGCCGTCCGCGGACGGGTCTCGACCTGGCTGCTTTTCTCGAGTGTTTCTTCGGAGGTTGGATGTCCACCGACGTGATGATTTACGCGAGCGGGCTCACGAAGCGTTACGGCTCGTTCCGCGCGCTCGACGACGTGAGCTTCGAGGTTCGCCGCGGCGAGATCGTCGGCTTCCTCGGCCCCAACGGGGCAGGCAAGTCGACGACGATGCGCATCCTGACCTGCTTCATCGCGCCGACGTCCGGCACGGCGAAGGTCCGCGGCCAGGACGTCTTCGACGACACCCTCGCCGTTCGCTCGAGCCTCGGATATCTGCCGCAGCGCGCGCCGCTCTACCTCGAGATGACGGTGTTCGAGTACCTCCGGTTCTCGGCCCGCGTTCGCAACATCGACGCGAGCAAGTTCAAGCAGCGCGCGCGCGCGGTCGTCGAGATCTGCGGCCTCGCGCAGTCGCTCTCGAAGGAGATCCGGCAGCTGTCGCACGGCTACCGCCAGCGCGTCGGCCTCGCGCAGGCGCTCATCCACGACCCGCCGATCCTCATCCTCGACGAGCCGACGAGCGATCTCGACCCCAACGAGAAGGCGGAGTTTCTCAACTACCTGAAGCAGATCGGAAAAGATCGCACCGTCCTCCTCTCGACCCACAACCTCAAAGAGGTCGAGAGCGCGTGCGCCCGCGCGATCATCGTGTCGCGTGGCCGCGTCGTGGCCGACGGTCCGCTCGACGAGATCCGCGCGAAGAGCGGCCGCGTCCGCTACATCGTGTCGGTGCAGGAGTCGACGGGCGACACGCCCTATCGCGGCAGCGGCCCGCTGCCCCGGCAGCAAGAGGTCGAGAGCGCGCTCTCGAAGCTCCGCGGCGTCAAGAACGTCGCCGAGCTGCCGACCGACGATCGCGCGCACGCCTACGAGATCGCCGGTGAAGACGGCGAAGACATCCGCCCCGAAATCTTTCGTTTGATCGCGGACAAGGGCTGGGTGCTCCTCGAGCTCCACCGCGACACGCAGACGCTGGAAGACGTCTTTCGTCAGCTCACCATCGGCGATGAGCGTCGCAACCGTCAGATCGGCCCCGTCACGGATGAAACCGACGACGAGGACGAAGAGGACGACGACGACGACGACGACGACGAGGAAGACGACGACGACGACGACGACGACAGCGCCAAGAAGGGCGGCAAGCGATGAGCAGCGAGACCATCGAGAAGGACAGCAAGCGTAAGGCCCGCGCTGCCGAGGAGGCCGAGGCGCGCGAAGACGAGCGCGACGAGGAAGACGAGGAAGACGAGCGCGACGAAGACGAGCGCGACGAAGACGACGACGAGGAAGAAGAGAGCGGCTCGCGCGAGCCGGTCGACGTCGGCCCGTCGGAGAAGGTCGTCATCGACCGTCCGAGCTCGGCGAAGATGGTCTGGACGCTCGCGTCGCGCGAGATCGGCGGCTACGTCAACTCCGCGATCACCTACATCGTCATCGCCGTCAGCCTCATCGGCATCGGTCTCTACTTCTTCTTCTACAAGGGCGGCTTCTGGCAGGTCGACCGAGCCTCGATGGCGCGCATGTTCGACGCGCTGCCGGTCGCGCTCTGCTTCCTCACGATCCCGCTCTTCACGATGCGCTCGCTCTCGGACGAGAAGCGCGTCGGCACGATCGAGCTCCTCATCACGATGCCCGTGAAAGACAGCGAGGTCATCCTCGGCAAGTTCATCGGCGCGTTCGCGATGGTGTCGCTCCAGGTCCTCCTCCTCGCGGCGTACCCGCTCGTGATGTTCTCGCGCGCGCCGTTCTGGCACCTCGGCGAGTTCGACTGGAGCCCCTTCTGGGTCGGCATGCTCGGCCTCTTCCTCCTCTCGATGGCGGGCACCGCCGTCGGCGTGATGTGGTCGAGCTTCACGGAGAGCCAGATCCTCTCCTACTTCGCGACGATGCTGACGCTCGTGGCGCTCTACGCGCTCGGGTCGGTCACGATCGTCGAGTTCCTCCAGGGCTGGCCGGGAGACGCGATCTCCTTCATCAGCCTCCAGAGCCGCTTCGAGCCGTTCGCCCGCGGGCTGATCGACACGCGCGCGCTCATTTACTTCATCTCGCTCACCGTCCTTTGTTTGATGGTGGCCTTCCGCTCTCTCGAGAGCCGGAAGTGGTCTTGACGAGAAGGCAAGAACGACATGGCCATGGAACGTAAGCGGAAGGCGGCCGCCGAGAGCGGCGTGCTCCTCATCGTCGTCGCGGCGATCCTCGTCGCGGTCAACGCGCTCAGCTACTTCATGTACTGGCGGAAAGACACCACGCACGCCGAGCGCTACACGCTCTCGGCGGGCAGCGGTCGCCTCCTCCAGAGCATGAAGAGCGACATGAAGGTCGAGGCCTACGTCACGAAGGGCCTCCCGAAGCTCGACGTCTTCGTGCGCGACCTGCGCGATCTCCTCCAGCAGTACAAGGAGTCGAGCAAGGGCAAGTTCGACTACGTCATCATCGAGGCGAAGGACGAGGAGCTGAAGAAGAAGGCGAAGGAAGCCGGGCTCCAGGAGATCCAGTTCGGTGAAGGCTCCGACACCGAGGACAAGGCGGAGTTCGCCAAGGGCTACATGGGCCTCGTCCTCAACTACGGCGCCGAGCGCGACACCATCAAGGTGCTCTCGCCCGACAACAGCAGCGGCATGGAGTTCTGGATCACGAACAAGATTCGTGAGGTCCGCGACCGCGGCGACGGCATCAAGCACAAGATCGGCGTGCTCACCGGCCACGACGAGATGAAGCTCTCCGAGGCGAATCTCGTGCCCAACAACACCGGGCAGAAGCCGACGCTCCAGGGCATCGTCACCCAGTACTTCCCGTTCTATCAGTTCGTCGACGTCGACCTGAAGAACGGCGACGCCGAGGTCGACGAGTCGCTCGACGGTCTCATCGTCACGCAGCCGGCGAAGGAGATCTCCGAGAAGGAGCTCCGCCGCATCGACGCGTTCGTCATGAAGGGCAAGAGCCTCGCGGTCATCGCCAGCGCGGTGAACATCAAGGCGAGCGACGCCTCCATGAACGGCTCGCTGTCGACGCACGGCCTCGAGAAGCTCCTCGACGGCTACGGCGTCGAGATGCGCAAAGACGTCCTGCTCGAGTTCGGCCGGCCCTTCCGCGTCAACGTGTGGACGCAGAGCGGTCCCGCGGTCGCGCGGTTCCCCCCGCTGCTCGACGTGCACGACGACTTCCGCTTCACCGGCGACGAGCAGCTCCTCGACTCGGGCTTCGCCGCGTTCTTCCGCATCCAGCAGGTGCCGTTCCCGTTCGCCTCGTCGCTCGTGCTCCACCGCGACAAGCAGCCCGACGTGCCCGCCGACAAGATGCGGATCATCGCGCGCTCGACGCCGAAGACGATCCGCGAGACCGGCGACACCGTCGATCTCAAGCCGATGCGCCAGTGGCGCCCGAAGGGCGAGTGGGCGCAGTACAACCTCGCCGCGAGCGTCGAGGGCAAGCTGAAGAGCGCGTTCCCGACGGGCGACAAGCTCGGCGTCGAGGCGCCCGCGCAAGCGTCGAACAACGCGCGCGTGCTCGTCGTCTCTTCGGCGCAGTTCTTCGCGAACCCGTTCGCGCGCGCCGGCAACGGCCCGGACATGGGACAGATGGGGATGATGATGCCCGGCGGCGGCGGCGACGAGCAGCTCCAGCAGCTCGCGATGCCCTACGCGCAGCAGATCCTCACGAACACGATCGTCGTCTTCAAGAACATGCTCGACTGGGTGACCGGCGACGTGGATCTCCTCGCGGTCTCCGCGAAGATCCTCCAGGAGCCGGGCCTCGCCTACGGCGACGTCTCGAAGCCCAACTTCGACGAGATGACCGAAGATCAGCTCAAGAAGCAGGACGATGACATGAAGAAGGAGCGCAAGAAGGTGCAGCACAGGGTCGAGGGTGTCCTCATCCTCGGTCTGCCCGCCGTCTTCGCGCTCGTGGGCGTCGGTCTCTGGCGCCGTCGCGTGTCTTCACGCGAAAACGTCTCGCTCGCCTGACGAGCGCCCGAGGAAGAACATGAATCGCTCGACGCAGATCTGGGTTGGGGTCGTGGTGCTCGCCGCGCTCGCGGGTGCCGTTTACAAGGTGTCGAAAGACGACGCGACGAAGGGAACCGCCACGACCACGTCGGCGGATCTGCCGGAGCTCAAGGGCGAAGGCGACGTCGACAAGATCAGCATCACCAACGCCGACAAGGGCGAGGTGGTGCTGGAGAAGAAGGGCGACGCGTGGGAGGTCACGAAGCCGATCCAGGCTCCGGCCAACCAAACGAACGTGAAGTCGCTCCTCGACAACATGAAGGAGCTCAAGGCCAAGGAGGTGATCGTCTCGAGCCCCTCCGACGACCAGAAGAAAGAGTTCCAGTTCGAGAAGGACAAGGCCGTCTCGCTCGTCACCTACAAAGGCGGCGAGAAGAAGCTCGACCTCTCGTTCGGCAAGTCGGGCGCGCGCGGTCAGATGGCGATGGTCGAGGGCAAGCCGAGCATCTACGCGGTGACGGGCTACTCGAGCTACCTCTACGCGCGCGAGACGAAGGGCTGGCGCGACACGGAGATCTTCAAGTTCGACGACGCGAACGCGAGCCAGGTCACGATCGAGAACAAGAACGGCAAGCACTCGTTCACGAAGGGCGAGAGCTGGGCGGGCACCGCCAAAGACAAGCCCATCGCCGACTTCGATCAGGAGAAGCTGAAGGACGCGCTGCGCGCCTTCAAGTCGCTCAACGCCGAAGACTTCGGCGACGGCAAGTCGGCCGCCGACACCGGCCTCGACAACCCCGAGGGCACGGTCACCGTCGCGCTCAAAGACGGCGCGGGCAAGTACACCCTCAAGGTCGGCAAGACCTCGAGCGGCACGTCGCGCTACGCCCAGAAAGAGGGCGACGCGACGATCTTCGTCATCCCGCAGTTCAGCGCCGACTGGGTCCTCGCCGAGACGTCGAAGTTCCAGAAGTCGAAGGACGGCGGCGCCGAGAAGCCCGCGATGCCGTCGATGCCGTCGATGCCGATGATGCCGCCGGGCATGGGCGATCCGCACGGCGGCATGGGCGATCCGCACGGACACTGAGGCAGGCGCACGTTCGCCAGCGCGGTGGCTTGCTGACGGTCAGCGTGCTCGCGCGGGTGCTTTCGCCAGCGCGGTGGCTTGCAGACGGTCAGCGTGCTCGCGCGGGTGCTTTCGCCGGCGCGGTGGCTTGCAGACGGTCAGCGTTGTAGCCAAATCGACTACACCCCTGGCCGCTGCCGTGGCCGCTGCGTGCTCGACGAAGCGCGCGACGTGTCGCTCGCGAACGATCGCGGAGCGATCTGCGCGCGCTCGCTCCTCCGTCGCGAGTGAATATCGGCTTTTTCGCCTCCGCGAGCCCGTGCTACGACGCGCGCCGCGATGGATCTCTTCGGTCACCTCCGGGCGTACGACTACGGCGAAGTTCACTTCAAGTACGACAAGGCGAGCGGGCTCAAGGCCATCGTGGCGGTGCACGACTCGCGTCTCGGCCCCGCCCTCGGAGGGTGCCGTTTCCTTCCTTACGACACCGATGAAGAGGCGCTCGTCGACGCGCTGCGCCTCGCGCGCGGCATGACGTACAAAGCCGCGCTCGCCGGGCTCGCGCACGGCGGGGGCAAGAGCGTGCTCATCCGGCCGCAGCAGCACTTCGATCGCGTCGCGCTCTTCCGCGCGTTCGGCCGCTTCGTCGACGATCTCGGCGGCCACTACATCACCGCCGAAGACAGCGGCACGGGCCTCGAAGACATGGAAGTCGTGCGCACGATGACCAAGCACGTCACCGGCGTCGACGTCGCCCACGGCGGCTCGGGCGATCCTTCGCCCTTCACGGCGCTCGGCGTGCGCCGCGGCATCGAAGCGTGCGTCAAGATCCAGCTCGGCAAGAGCTCGCTGGAGAACGTGCACGTCGCCGTGCAGGGCGTCGGCCACGTCGGCTACCACCTCTGCCGCGAGCTCCACGCCGCGGGCGCGAAGCTCTCGGTGGCCGACGTCGATCCGCTCAAGGCCGAGCGCGCGCAGCGCGAGCTCGGGGCGAGCATCGTCCCGCTCGACAAGATCTTCGAGACCGAGTGCGACGTCATCGCGCCCTGCGCGCTCGGCTCGGCGCTCAACGACGCCACCATCCCGCGCCTCCGCGCGAAGATCGTCGCCGGCGCCGCGAACAACCAGCTCGCGGAGCCGCGCCACGGCGACGATCTCCACGCGCGAGGGATCCTCTACGCGCCCGACTACGCCATCAACGCCGGCGGCCTCGTCAACGTGGCCCAAGAGGTCCTCGGCTACGACGCGAAGAAGTCGCGCGACAAGACGCTCGAGATCTTCGACACGATCTACGAGATCGCCGATCGCTCGCGGAAGACGGGAACCCCGACTTATCGCATCGCCGACATGATGGTCGAAGAGAAGCTCGCCGCCGTCTCCCGCTCGAAGGTGCGCGCGGCCAGCCCCGCGCACTGAGGCGCTCTGCCGCGGCGCCGGCGACTGTTGCCGCGCTCTCGAATCTGCTGATAGACGCGGATTCCATGATTCGTACCGTCAGCCTCCTGGCGGCTTCCGGATTGGCCCTGGCGACGATCGGCTGCGGGGGCGGCGGGAGCTTTTTGCCGAAGAACGTCTTTCCGACCCGCGAGAAGGTCGCGGCGCTCGCCGAAGCGCCGGTCAAGCCGATCCCGGCGCGCGCGGTGGCGACGGCGCCCGCGTGGAAGGTCGATCCCGCGGGCGCGGATGCGCCCACGCCGGTCGAGCAGCGCTTCGCGCAGGCCGCCGGCGGTACGATCACCTTCACGCGCGAGATGCGATGCATCGCGCGTGAGGCGGCGCGCTTCCACCTCGAGCACGGCGCCCAGCCCGACGAGCGCCTCGAGCGCTTCATCGCCGGCGCTTGCGGGAGCACGCTGCCCTTCGTGGGCTTCGGCGCCGCAACCGGACAGATGGCCCCGGAGATGTCCGACGACGAGGTCATCGCGCAGTGGGCCCAGAAGCTGGAGGTCCCCGAGAGCTATCGCAACAAGCACGGAGGCATCTGGCTCGCGCGCAACGGCGATCGCGTGGTGGTCGCCACGACCATCGCGAAGCCCGAGGCCGTCGTCACGGTGACGCAGGCCGACGCGTCGGGCGTCGTCGTCGTCAAGGGAACGGCGCCGGCGAAGACCGAGGCGATCATCGCGCTCGTCAACCAAGGCCAGAACGTCGCGACGTGCGATCCGGATCTCGACGTTCCGCTCCCGCTCTTCTCCTTCCGCTGCACGATGGCGCAGGGCGACCGCACCGCGTGGATCGAGGTCTCCGCGCGGCCGGAGGGCAGGCTCCTCACGAGCTCCGTCGTGCGCGCGCTCGCCCGGCGCGACGCGGGGCCCCTCGACTACGTCGCGCCGGCGCGCGCCGCGGCCGGATCGACGATCGATCCTGCGGCCGTCCTCGAGGGCGTCAACCGCGCGCGGGCGAACGTGCGGCTCCCGCCGGTGGCCCTCGCGCCCGCGCAGAGCGCGACCAACGGGCGCCTCGCGCCCCACTTCTTCCAGGCCTCGCTCGACGACGATCAAGAGAAGAGCGACGTCCTCGGGCTCGGGCTCATCGCCGGCTGGGACGTCGAAGGCATGATCCGCGACGGCAACCTCTTCGCCGCCCTCCTCTCCGGGAGCGGCGACGCGGGCGCGTGGCTCGACTACGTGCTCGAAACGCCGATGGGCCGCCACACGGTGCTCACGCCTCGCGCCGCGCAGGTCGCGGTCGGCGTCGCGCGCCGCGAGACCGTCGGCGGCCTCGGCGCCGTGATCACGACGTACGAGTTCTTCGGCGAGGAAGATCACAAAGCCGACGCGCATCGCGTGCTCCTCCGTCTCCAGCGCGCGCGTCTCTCGCGGGGCCTTTCGAAGCCCGTCCCGATCGAGGGCCTCGATCGTCTCGCCGCGCAGGCGACGCTCGTGCGCGACAACCAGAAAGACGCGCTCGAAGCGCTGAACGACGGCCTGACCGCCGAGCGCGATCACTCCGGCCGCGGCGTCCGCGGGTGGGTCGTCGCGACCAACGACATCGAGACGATGCCGCTCCCGCCCGAGCTGCTCGCGACGGGACAGCTCGCGGTCGGCATCGAGGTGACGCACTACCGGCCCGAGGGCGCGCCGTGGGGTTACTACGTCGTCTTCTTCCTCGTGCCCTCGGACGCGGGCTCGCAGACGGCGAAGGCGCCGAACCGATCGAGCGCGTTCTAACGCGTCACTTGGGCAAGAGGCGCTCCGCCACGTCCATCGGCACCTCGCCGAGATCCATCCACGCCTTTGCGCGACGCGGCGGATCGGCTCGCAGCACTTCGGCCGCGAGGCCGCCGGCGATCGCCGCCGTCGGCCTCGCGAGCGCGACGCGCTCCCACCGCGCGGTCACGTCCGGCGTCGGCCGCGACATCGGCCGATGCTTCGCGGTCGCCTCGGCGATCGTCGAGGCGCCGCGCGCCACGTCGAGCGCCCACCGCGCGACGATCACGTATTCGTGCATCGCCACGAGCGTCGCCGCGCGCGCGTCGTCGTCGCTCGCGCTCGCCGCGGCCTGACGCAGCCGGCACGGAGCCTCGCGCTCCGGCGGCGCCGCCATCGACCGGACGATCGATCCCGGCACCGCGGACGTGCACGGCGGCCCTCCCGCGAAGACGAGCGCCGCCGCGCGCGAGAAGAGCGCGTCTTCGCTCGCGCGTGATCGCGCGACCGCCTCGGTCGCCGCCGCGCGCAGCGCCGCTTCGAGCGACGCGAGCCGCGCGTCGAGCGCCTCCGGCGACTCCGTCCAGCCGAGGTGCGCGCGCGCGCGCCGTGCGAGCTCGCCCCAATCCGACGTCGGCCCCGCGGGCGGGCGCGATCCTTGCGCTTCGAGCGTCTCGCGGAGCTTCAGGAGCTCGGCGGTCGCCGCCCCGAAGCCGGGCGCGTCGATCGCGTGCTCGAGCGCGTCGAGCGCGTCGTCGAGCTCGCGCGCGCGCACGACGTCGAGCGCCGTCGTCGCCAGCGCCGTCTTCACCTCGCCGAGGCGGCGCGCGAGCCACCGATCGCGCGCCGCGGTCGGGTCGACGCCGCGCGGCGGCGCCCACGTCTCCACGATCGCCCGCACGAGCGCGCTCGCCGATCGCGGCAGCGAACGCTCTTCTTCGAGGCGCGCCGTCTCTTCGTCGACGAGCCTCGCGAGCAGCTCTCGCTCGAGCGCGGGCGCCGCGACCATCCCCGGCGCGCTCGCCGGCAGGCGCGAGGGCGCTCGCTCGAGCTTCGCCTTGGCCGCCGCGAGCCCGCGCGCGCGCGCCTCGAACGAGAACGGGTCGATCGCGTTGTCGACGACCGCGAGCGTCGCGTCTTCGGCGAGCACGGCGGCCATGTTCACGCGTCGGAGGTCTTCGTCCGTCGGCTCGATGCGCGCGCGCGCCGCGATCCGACGATCGATCGCCGCGAGATCGCGCAAGACCTCCTCTTCCAGCGTCAGGAGCTTTCCGATCTGCGCCGCGTCGTCGTCGCCCGCGCCGTTCGCGGGGAGCATCGGCGAGCCCCCGCACGCGCAGACCGAGACGGCGACGCCGACGAGCGCGCGCAGCGTCGACATCGTCAGAGCCCGAGCAGCTTCACGATGAGGCGCTTGTCGCGCTTGCCGTCGAACTCGGCGTAGAACACGCGCTGCCAGGTGCCGAGATCGAGCCGGCCCTTGGTGATCGGCACGGTGACCTCGTGGTGGACGAGCATCGACTTGAGGTGCGCGTCGCCGTTGTCTTCGCCGGTGCGGTGATGCTTGTAATCTTCACGGAATGGGGCGATCCCCTCGAGCCACTTCCAGATGTCCTCGTGGAGGCCGGGCTCGTCGTCGTTCACGAAGACCCCTGCGGTGATGTGCATCGCGCTCACGAGCATGAAGCCCTCGGTGATCCCGCTGCGCGCGAGCACCTCCTCGAGCCGCGGCGTCAGGTGCACGAGCTCTCGGCGCTTCTTCGTGTGGAACGTGAAGTACTCGGTGTGGCTCTTCATGCGAGACGAGGGAGCATAGATCAGGACTCACGCGTGGTGATACGGCAGGGACACGCGGAACGTGGAGCCGCGATCGGGCGCCGTGAGGAGCTGGATCTGCCCGCCGTGCGCGTCGACCAGGCGGCGCACGACGAAGAGCCCGAGGCCCCAGCCGGGGACGCCGTCGCGCAGCGTGCCCCCGCGGCGGAACGGCTCGAAGACGCCGCGGGTCTCCTCGGGAGTCATCCCCACGCCCTCGTCCGAGACGCACAAGACGACGGCGTCGTCTTCCGACGTCACGCGGATCGTCACGCGCCCGCCGCGGGGCGAGTACTTGATCGCGTTGCCCACGAGGTTGCTCAAGATCTGCCCGACGCGCATCCCGTCGCAAACGAGCGGCACCTGCGTCGCGGGGACGTCGAGCTCGACCACGTGTCGGCTGGAGACGCCTTGATGGGCCCGCGCGGTCTCGGCCGCGATCTCCCGCACGTCGACGCTCTCCATCCGGAGCTGGAGGTTGCCCGCTTCGACGTTGAGGCTGTCGAGCAGATCGCCCACCATCCGCTCGAGGCGATCGACCTGCCGGCGCACGGCGTCGATCACGATCGGCGGCAGCTTCTCGTCGCTCATGCGCGCCAGATCGGTCGACATGCGCAAGACGCCGAGCGGACTTCGAAGGTCGTGGGCGACGCCGGCGATGAACGTCTGGCGCTGCTTGCGCTGCCGCGAGACCGACTCGGCCATCTCGTTGAACGTCCGCGCCATCGCCGCGAGCTCGGCGGGGCCCTCGACCGCGGCGCGCTGATCGACGTCGCCGCCGCCGAAGCGCGCCATGGCGCGGGCGAGGTTCGCCAGCGGCTCGAGGGCGTGCGTCTGGAGCCACCACGAGCCGAGGGCGACCGCGATCACCGACGCGATCGCGACGCACGCGCCCGCGACGTCGACGGCGCGATTGAGCGCCGCCTCGTGCACATAGGCACGTCGCGTGTCGAGCAGGATCGCGGCCAAGAGCGCGAGAGAGGCGACCGCGACGAGCCCGAGCGTCGCGATCGAGCGAAGTGTCCCACCGGTCCGCATGGTTACTCCTCGGACGCAAGAGCTCGAAGACGCGCCTCCTTTGAGGCGTAGGGAGGCCGCGAGGTGGTTGCAATGAGGACACGCTCCGCACGCGCGCTTCAGTCGTCGGCCGCGTCAGGCGCTTCGGACGCTTCGGACGGCTCGGGGCGCGACGGCGCGGCCGTCGGGGTCGCGGGCGCCGCGAACCCGACACCCGGCTTGCCCGGCGCCACGTGGGTGCTGCCGCCGCTCATGCCGATCCAGAAGATCACGCCGGCGGTGAGCACGACGGCGGCGAGGAACGCGATCACGAGGGTTCTTCCGCGCATGACAGACCCCATGATGCCAGGGCTTTTCCCTCCGCGGCGGCCGTTATACGGTGCCCGCGTGCACCTCGCAGATGCTTCTCCGACCCGCGTCCTGACGCGGGCCCTCTCGCGTTCGGTCCGTGGGCTCTGGCCGCTCGTCCAGCGCCTCAATCGCGCCATCGAGCGGCCCTCCGCGCGGCCCTCGTGGGCTCCGGCGCCGCTGCTCAAGCGCCGCGAGCGGACATTTCCCCAGCTCGGGTTCCCCCGCGAGACCGACTCGCTCTGCCCGCGCTGCGTGAAGGAGGTGCGCACCGAGATCCTGAGCGGCGCCCGCGATCTGCGCGACCTCGTCGACGGACGGCCCGGCGAGATCCGCGCGCGCATCGTCGAAGAGGTCCGCGACGGTCACAAGTGCGTGGTGATGATCAAAGACTGCCCGAAGCACGGCCGCTTCGAGGACGTCATGGCGATCGACGCCGACTTCCTCGGGCGCATGGAGCGCCTCTACCCCGGGCGCGACTTCCTGGCGCCGCTCACGAAGCTCCGCGAGCACGGCTCCTCCAGCATCAAGTACGGGCGGGGCAGCGTCCTCACGGTCGATCTCACGAACCGCTGCAACATGATGTGCGATCCGTGCTTCATGGACGCGAACCAGGTCGGCTTCGTCCACGAGCTCGAGTGGAGCGAGGTGCAGAAGATCCTCGACGACGCCCTGACGGTGCAGCCGCGCCGTCAGATGAGCATCCAGTTCTCCGGCGGCGAGCCGACGCTCAGCCCGCACTTCCTCCGCGCGATCGAGTACGCGCGGGAGAAGGGCTACTTCGCCGTCCAGTGCGCGACCAACGGCCTGCGCTTCGCGCAGGATCCCGAGTTCGCGAAGGAGGCCAAGCGCGCGGGCCTCCGCATGGCCTACCTCCAGTTCGACGGCATCGGCAACGACGCCAACGCGCATCGCAAGGTCGGCAACCTCTTCGACGCGAAGGTCGCCGCGATCGAGAACCTCCACGCCGCCGGCATCGACGTGATCCTCGTCGTGACGGTGGTGAACGGCGTCAACTCCGATCAGGTCGGCAAGATCGTCGACTTCGCGATCGCGAACGCCGACAAGGTGACCGTCGTGAGCTTCCAGCCCGTGAGCTTCACCGGTCGCGACGAAGACGTGTCCGACGAGGTGCGCAAGGCGCAGCGCTACACGCTGAGCCACCTCGCGCGGGACATCAAGGCCCAGTCGGGCATCACCGAGCCGATGCGCGACTGGTTCCCCCTCTCGGCGATGGGTCCGTTCAGCGATCTCACCGACACCCTGCTCGGCGAGCGCGCCGACTGGGGATCGATGAAGTGCGGGTGCCACCCGAACTGCGGCGTGGGCACGGCGATCTTCGTGAACAAGAAGACGAAGCAGGCCGTGCCGGTCACGGCGTTCCTCGATCTCGAGCAGCTCCTCTCCGACATCCAAGACATCACCGACGCGGCCCAGGGCCGCGCGCTCACCCTCGCCGAGCTCGCGCTGGCGATCCTGAAGAACTTCGACGCCGACGAGGCGCCCGTCAGCTTCCCCGTCTTGATGAAGCAGTTTCTCAGCCAGACGGGCGCGCGCGGCAAGACGATCGGCGAGCACGAGAGCGACGCGCACGAGTTCGAGTGGCGCATCCTCTTCGTCGCCGGCATGTGGTTCCAGGATCTGTTCAACTACGACTTCCGTCGCACCGAGATGTGCATCATCCCGTACGGCACGCAGATGGGAGAGATCAGCTTCTGCGCGTACAACACGGGCGTGGGCTGGCGGCAGATCCTCGAGAAGATGAAGGCGACGGCGACGGTCGCCGACTGGTACCGCACGCACGGCCGCCACCCGATCTACGCCAAGGGCCAAGATCTCCCGCTCCCTCCTTCGCTGGGAACCGTGATCGTCCCCGGCGCGCCGGAGGGCACGCCCGAACCGAAGCCGCGCGTTCGTCTGCGCGTCCTCGAGAACTAGCCCGTGACACGCGCGCGCGCCGCCGTGTCCGAGCCCGTGCGAGCGGGGCTCGGCGAGCTCGGGAGCACGCTCGACTTCATGCGCCTCTTGTGGGCCGTCGATCATGGCCTCCAGCGCCGATCGAAGCGCATGGAGGTCGAGCTCGGCGTGACCGGCATGCAGCGCGTCGTCATCCGGCTCATCGGCCGCTTCCCGGGGATCACGGCCGGCGAGCTCGCGCAGCTCATTCACGTGCATCCGAGCACGCTCACCGGCGTGCTCCGGCGACTCACCGAGCGCTCGCTCGTCGCGCGCGAGCGCGATCGCGCCGACGCGCGCGTCGCGCGCTTCGTGCTCACAGCGGAGGGCGGGCGCATCGACGGCACGCAGGCGGGCACGGTGGAGGCGGCGGTACGGCGCGCGCTCGCGCGCGTCGCGCCCGAAGCGCTCGATGCCGCACGTGTCGTCCTCTCGAGCGTAGCTGACGAGCTCGCGCGTCAAGATCGTTGAAGCGCGCGCCGACTGGCGAGGCTCGACGGGACGACCTACCTTCGAAGGGTCGTGCCGCGCGCCTCGTCGCCCATGTCGATCGTTAGCCTCGTCGTCGCGGTCGCGTCGTGTGGGAGCCACTCTCCCACGCCGGCGACCACGGCGGCCGCGATCCCCGAAGAGCCTGCGGCCGTGCCTCTCGTCACCAGCACCGACGGTCGCGTCGTCCTCGTCACGCTCGACGGCGCGCGTTGGCAAGACGTCTTCGACGCCGGGATCATGTCGCGCACGGCCGAGATCGTGGCGAAGAGCGGCATCGCGTTCGGCGCCGACGCGCCGCGAGGCGCGAGCTGCGGAATCGTTCGAACCGCGTCGGGCGCGAACGTCTCGCTGCCCGGCTACCTCGAGATCTTCACCGGCCGCGCGACGTCGTGCGCCGACAACGCGTGCGCGCCGATCGAGGAGCCGACGCTCCTCGACGCCGCGGCCACCAGCGTCCCGGGCGCCGTGGCGAGCATCGGCTCTTGGGAGATGCTCGATCGCGCCGTCTCGAACGGCTCGTCGCGCGCCGTCGTCGCGACGGGTCGTCGCGCATGGCCCGGCGCGCGGCTCACCGCCGGCGGGCGCCTCGATACGCTCGTCGGCGAGGGCCTCCGCGCCAACGCGTACCCCGGCGTCGGCGCGTATCGTCCCGACACGCACACGGCGGCGATCGCCCTCGAGTACTTTCGGGTCGCCACGCCGGTCTTCCTCCACGTCGGCCTCGGCGACATGGACGAGTGGGCGCACCGCGGCGATCACGCCGCGTACGTCGGCGCGATGCGCGACGCCGACGCGTTCATCGGCGAGCTCGCCGACACGCTCGCGTCGATGGGCGCCATCGGCGCGCGGACGACCGTGATCGTCACCGCCGATCACGGTCGCAACGCCGACTTTCGCCACCACGGCCCGGCGCATCCCGAGTCTGCGCGCGTCTTCGTGATCGCGTTCGGCGCTCGCGTCGAGCATCGCGGCGTCTCGTGCGCGCCGCGCGATCTCACGCTTGCCGACGTCGCGCCGACGATCCGCGTGCTCCTCGGCCTCGAGGCGACCGAGGCGTCGCTCGATCGCGGGCGCCCCATCGACGGGATCGTCGCCCGCGAGCCGCGTTACCTGACCGGCGCGCGCGCTTCGGAAGGCGCGGCGCAGCGGCCGTAGACGCGCGATCGCCCGAGCAGCAGCGTGCACGAACGAAGAACGTCCATCGCGATGACGCCGTCGCGAGGACAGGCCGCGTCGGGGCCGCCCGTGATGAGATCGACGTCGGTGGTGACGGAGAACGATCCCGCGGTGACGCGCGCGCTCTTCACGATCCGTGTCGAGACCCTACCCGACGCGGTGTACATCGGCTCCTTGTTCGTCACTGACTGGCCCGCGAGCTTGAGGCCCGCCGCCGAGCTCGCGAACAGATCGGAGTGCTGCGCGCCGGTATCGAGCAAGAGCGACACACGCTGCGACTCGATGCTCGCGGGAACGACGTAGGCGAGCACCTTGATCGGGCCGCTCTGCTCTTCGCACACGCGGCTCGACTCGTCTCCGCGGACGAGCTCGATGCCCTCGGCGGTGAGCTCGTAGCGCGCGTCGTCCCACCACGCCGCGCGGATCTCGCCCTTCTCGAGATCGAGCACGATCGCGTCGCCGTCTTCGCCCTTCGCCGGCGCGTCGACGAGGCGCTGCGGCGAGATGAACGCGCCGATGCCGAGGCGCTCGATGACCTCGGGCACGTCGAGCGCGAGGATCGGCGCGGGCGCGAGCGCGCCCCAGCGATCGATCACGACGCCGGGGTTCTCGATTCGAAACGTGGGCACGCTCTTGCCCACGTGATCGCTGCCGCTGTCGCCGAGGCGCCTCATCGGCAAGCCGAGCTTGCGAGCGAGCCAACCGGCGATGATGTGCGAGTTCGCGCCGGTGTCGACGAGCATCAGCGCCGGCTGACCGGCGATCGTTCCGGTGACGAGCGGCAAAGGGAACGCGCGCCCGCGGTTCTCGTAGAGGATCGTCGCCCTCCGACGCGCGAGCGGGCGCCCGCCCGGCCCCGTGAAGTCCGCCGGCCTCGTCGCCGTCGCGAGCCGCGAGCGCGGCGGGCCCGGGCTCGCTGCCTTGGGCGCGCACGCAGAGGCCGCAGCGGCGAAGAGGAGAGCCGGAAGGAGGCGCACGCCGATCGAGTCTAGCAGCGGCGCTGGCCGGCGGCCGCCGGCCGTTCGGGCGTCACCGCGTCGACCACGATCTCGCCGCCCTCGACGTCGACCATCGCGACGTCGCCGCGGCTCAACATGCCCTTCAAGATCATCTCGGCGATCGGCGCCTCGACGTGCCGTCCGATCGCGCGTCGCATCGGCCGCGCGCCCATCTCGGGATCGAAGCCGCCGGCGTCGAGCAAGGCGTCGACGGCGGCCGGGCTCGCGTCGAGCTTCACGCCGCGCGCCTGCTCGAGCTCCGCGGCGAGCGCGCGCAAGATGCGCCGCGCGACCTCCGCCACGTCGTCGCGCGAGAGCGGCGCGAACGCGAGCACCTCGTCGAGGCGGTTGAAGAGCTCCGGCGGCAGCGCCCTCCGCGCCGCGTCCGACACCGCCTGCTGATAGGTCGCGATCTCGCGATCGCGCTGATCGCGCGACGCCTGTGCGCCTCGCGGCCCGAAGCCGATCCGTCCGCGCGCGCCCGCAGGCGAGATCTCGGCGCCGATGTTCGACGTGAGGAGGATGACCGTGTTCGTGAAGTCGACGGTGCGGCCGCGGCCGTCGGTCAGGCGGCCCTCGTCGAACACCTGGAGGAAGCCCTCGAGCACGTCGCGGTGCGCCTTCTCGATCTCGTCGAGGAGCACGACCTGATACGGCCGCCGCCGCACCGACTCCGTGAGCTGACCACCGGCGTCGTAGCCGACGTACCCCGGAGGCGCGCCGACGAGCCGCGCGATCGCGTGAGACTCCGCGTACTCGGAGAGATCGAGGCGCGTCATCGCGCCCTCGAGTGGAAGAGGCACTCGGCGATCGCCTTGGCGGTCTCCGTCTTGCCCACGCCGGTCGGACCGAGCAGCAAGAACGTGCCGATGGGACGCCGCGATCGGAACCCGGAGGCGTTGCGGCGGAGCACCGTCGCGATCTTCTCGAGCGCGTGGCCGTGGCCGACGATCCGCGCGCCGAGGAGCTCTTCGAGGCGCAGGAGTCGCTCGGCGTCGGTCTCGAGCAGTCGCTCCTCGGGGACGCCGGCGATCTCCGCGAGCACCTCGGCGATGTGCTCGACGTCGACGTGCCGCTCGCCGCGTCGGCGCACGCGCGCGCCTGCGAGATCGAGGATCTGCACGGCCTTGTCGGGCAGCGCCTTGCTCGGGAGGTAGCGCACGCTCCACGTGACCGACTTGGCGAGCGCGTTCTCGTCGTACGCGCAGCCGTGGTGCTTTTCGAACAGCGGCGCGACGCCTTCGATCGCGAGCAGCGCCTCTTCGGCGCTCAGCTCGCAGACCTCGATCGCGGTGAAGCAGCGCGACAGCGCCGGATCCGCGTCGATCGCGCGTCGATAGTCCATCTCGGTGGTCGCGCCGATGCACACGATCTCGCCGCGCGCGAGCGCGAGGCGCAGCTCGCTCGCCGCTTCGTCGCCGGCGTCTTGTCCGAAGAGGACGTGCATCTCGTCGAAGAACAGGATGACGCGCCCCTTCGCCTTCGCGACCTCGCCCTTGAGCTGCGCGATGCGCTCGGCGAGCGAGCCGCGGACGCCGGTGCCCGCGAGCATCGCGGCCGGCTCGATCCCCACGATGATTTTCTCTTCGAAGCACGCGACGTCGTCGCCCGCGGCGATGCGCTGCGCGAGCCCGCGCACGACGCTCGTCTTGCCGACGCCGGGCGCGCCGATCAAGCACGCGTTGCTCGCGTGCCGCTTGGCGAGCACGTCGAGCGATCGCTCGATCTCGGCGTCGCGGCCGACCACCGGATCGAGCTCGCCTCGCGCCGCCTTCAGCGTGAGGTTCACGCCGAGCTGGCTCAGCAGCGGAAACGCCTTCGGGTCGAGGCCGAAGCGCTCGGGCTTCGCCTGCGCGCCCGGCGAGATCATCACCTTGGCGGCTTCCTTCTTCTTCTTCGGCGGCGGCGCGGGCGCCTTCGCCGGCGTCGCGAGCTTGGGCGGCGCGACCTTCGGCGCGGGCTTCGAAACCGGGACGACGCCGCTCTGCCGTGCAGGCGACGTCGACGACGCCGACGACGCCGACGACGTCACCGAGACCGACTTCACGATCGGCGGCGCGATCCGTCGCGGCAGCGCGATGCCCATCGCGACCTGCATGGCCGACGTGCGGAGGCGCGTGACGTCGCTCCCGCACTGCACGAGCGTGCGATGCGCCGCCGTACCCGCCTCCTGACAGAGCGCGAAGAGCACGTGGATCGATCGCGCGTCGATCCGCCCCGCGCCGCGCACGCCCGAGCGGCTCGCGAGGTCGCGCGCGCGCTGGAGCGCCTTCGCGATCGCGTCCGGCGCGTCGTCGACGGTCACGCGCGCGGCGCGGAGGAGCACGTCGGCGTCGAGCCTGCGCTCGAGCAAAAGCTGCGCGGCGTCGTCGCGCCCGCTGGCGAGCGCGGCGAGCAGGTGCGTCGTCGTGGGCTTTTGCCCCCGCGCCGACGCCAGATCTTCAGCCAGCCGCCGGAGCGCGACGAGCTCCGACTCCCGATTCGAGACTCGCTCCATCGTCATCCGACATCGCACGCGCCTCCGGCCACGGCCAAAAAACCCGAACGACTCCCTTGCCCTCGGAGGGGCCCAGCCTATTATTGACCCGCTGGTCAGAAATAGAGGGAGGGAGACCATGTCGCGCATCGCCGATCCGAAGGCCAAGATCACACTGCTCCGTGCGGCCGAGGATGTCTTCGCGGAGCGAGGTCTCGCCGGCGCGAAGGTCGAGGAGATCGTGAGGCGCGCCGGCGTCTCGAAGGGCGCGTTCTACCTCCACTTCGAGAGCAAGGAGGCCGCGCTCAAGCAGCTCGTCGAGTCGTTCCTCGCCCGCTGCCGCGCCTTCTTCGCCCCGCCCTCCGACTACCCCGACATGCCCGACGACCTCGGCGGCCTGCTCGACTTCGCGTTCGAGCGAGACCTCCAGATCTACGAATTTCTCTGGCAAAATCGGGCCTTTCTCCGAATCATCCCGAGCTGTCACGGCGAGCTCGATTATCTCGTCCATGCCTTTCGTGCGGACATCACGCAGACGACGCGCGAGTGGTTCGAGTGGGGCAAGCGCGAAGGGATCTATCACCGCGAGATCGATTCCGATCTCGCCACCGCGCTCGTCTACGGGGCCTACAACGAGCTGTCGGTCCGCCTCCTCACCGCGGATCGGAGGCCGCCGCTCGAGGAGTGGCTGATTTTCGCGCAAGACTGTTTCTTTCGGGCCTTCGGGACCCCAGAAACGCTCGCCATGTTGGAAGAGCGAAACCAACGAGTCAGTTTGGACATCCGCAGACCGAGGCGACCTCGCGTCGAGAGCACGATCGAAAGGACCAGGGAGACATGATGGACGCGCCTTCCAGGCCGTCGCAGCCGAAGGTGAGCGAGGCCGGCACCCGGCGAGGCGGCACGCGGGTCGGCCTGATCATCGGCCTCGCGGCGGCGGTGGCCTTCGCCGGGCTGCTCGGCGTTCGCGTCAAGCAGGCGCTGGGCAAGAAGGCCGCGGTCGCGACCGAGCGCGCGGCGACCGAAGGTCGCCAGCAGAAAGAGCTCGCGAAGACGGCGAAGCCGACGGCCACCAAGTGGGTGCCGCGCGTCGATCTGCTCGGCACGCTCAAGCCGTGGCGCGCCGCCGACGTCGGGTTCGAAACGAGCGGGCGCCTCGTGCGCGTCGGCGTGTCGGTCGGTGACACCGTCACGGCGGGCCAGGTGCTCGCGGTCCTCGACGCGTCGCGCGCCGCCGCGCAGGTCGGGCAGGCCGAGTCGCAGGTGCGCGCGGCGGAGGCGAACCTCGCGCTCGCGCAAGACAACCTGAAACGCACCGAGGCGCTCGTCGCGAGCAAGGCCGTCCCCGAGGCGCAGGCCGAGCAGGCGCGCCAGCAGGTCGCGCTCGCGAAGGCGCAGCTCGAGGGCGCGCAAGCGTCGACTCGGCTCGCGCACACCAACACCGGTCTCAACAGCATCAGCGCGCCCTTCGCCGGCATCGTCACGAAGGCGCCGACGGGCATCGGCTCCGTCGTCTCACCGGGCGCGCCCCTCGTCCACCTCGAAGACACCTCGCGGCTGCGCCTCAGCACGACGATCGGCGAGGAAGACGTCTCTCTCGCGAGCGTCGGCGCGCCCGTGAAGATCCTCTATCGAGAGCGCATCGTCGACGGCAAGCTCATCGCGATCGTTCCTTCGCTCGACGAAGCGACGCGGCGCGCGCCCGTGGAGATCGAGGTCCCCAACGCGGGCGGCGAGCTGCTCGCGTGGAGCTACGTCCGCGCGCGCATCTTCGGGCGCGGCGAGATCGACGCGGTCCGCGTGCCTGCGCTCGCGCGCAAGCCCGGCTCGCAAGACGAAGTGGTCACGGTCGTCGGCGGCCGCGCCAAGATCGTCAAGGTCTCCTTCGCGGTCGACGAAGACGGCACGCTCGTCGTCCAGCGCGGGCTCACGCTCGCCGACGAGGTCCTCGTCTCTCCGAACCCCGAGATCCACGACGGCGAGCCCGTCGACGTGGCCAAGCCGTGAACCTCTCTGCCATCGCGATCAAGCGGCCGGTCTTCACCGTCATGGTGACGGTCGCCTTGATGGTGCTCGGCTTCATGGGGCTCTCGCGCCTCGGCACCGATCTGTTCCCCGACGTCAGCTTCCCCGTCGTCGTGGTGACGGTCCCGTACCCCGGCGCGTCGCCGCGCGAGGTCGAGCAGCTCGTCACGAAGCCGATCGAAGACGCGGTCGTCTCGATGAACGGCATCGACCGGATGAAGTCGACGTCACGCGAGGGCGTCTCCAGTCTGGTCATCCTCTTCAAGCTCGGCGTCGATCTCCAAGACGCCGCGACCCAGGTGCGGGAGCGTGTCGCCCAGACGCGCTTCAAGCTGCCTCAAGAGGTCAAGGAGCCCGCGGTCACGCGCTTCGACGTCGGCGCCGCGCCCGTCCTCACGTACACGCTGAGCGGCGGAGGCCGCTCGCTGCCAGACAACGCGAAGTTCGCGCGCGACGTGATCAAGCCGGCGCTCGAGCAGGTCGACGGCGTCGCGTCGGTCGAGGTGAAGGGCGGCGCGGAGCGCGAGATCCACGTCGACCTCGATCGCGCCAAGATCGACGCGCTCGGCCTCTCGACGTTCGCGATCCTCCAGCAGATCCGCGCGCAGAACCTCAACGTTCCGGCGGGCCACTACGACGAAGGCGCGCGCGAGATCAGCGTCCGCACCGTGGGCGAGCTCCGCACCGCCGACGAGATCCGCGAGCTGGTCGTCGCCACGGCGCGCGACGGATCGAGCGTGAGGCTATCCGACGTCGCCAGCGTCGAAGACGGCTACCAAGAGCTGCGCACGCGCATCCGCGTCAACGGCGAGCCCGCGGTGGCGTTCGACGTCCTCAAGCAGTCGGGCACGAACACGATCGCGGTCAGCGACGCCGTGCGGGAGAAGCTCGCCGCGGTCGAGAAGACGTTCCCCGCCGGCATGCGCGCCGACCTCATCATCGAGCAGGCGCGCTTCATCCGCGAGAACACCCACGAGGTCGAGGTCGCGATCGTCTTCGGCGGCGCGATGGCGATCCTCGTGATCCTCGTGTTCATGCTCGATCTGCGCTCGATGCTCATCAGCTCGGTCGCGCTGCCCACGAGCGTCGTCTCGACGTTCTTCGTGATGTACGTGCTCAAGTTCTCGCTCAACATGATGACGCTCCTCGCGTTGTCGCTGTCGATCGGGCTCCTCATCGACGACGCCGTCGTCGTGCGCGAGAACATCGCCAAGCACCTCGAGCGAGGGGAAGATCCGCGCACCGCGGCGCTCAACGGCACGAAGGAGATCTCGCTCGCCGTCCTCGCGACCACGCTCACGGTCGTCGCGGTCTTCTTCCCGGTCGCGTTCATGACCGGCATCGTGGGTCAGTTCTTCCGCCAGTTCGGCCTCACGATCGTGGCGGCGGTGCTCGTGTCGCTCTTCGTCGCGTTCACGCTCGACCCGATGCTCTCGAGCCGGTTCTCGAAGGCCCACGTTCCCGGCGCGCCCGATCGCTTCGCCGCGGTGAAGCGGCCGTTCGAGCGCGTCTTCAGCGGGCTCGAGGCGACCTATCGCGTCGTGCTCCGCTGGACGGTGAAGCGAAAGCTCGTCGTCGGGGCGCTCGCGTTCTTCTCCTTCATCCTGATGTTCCCGATCGCCGGGCTCACGGGCGTCGACTTCGTCAACCAGGAAGATCGCAGCCAGTTCGTCGTCGACATCGAGCTGCCGGCGGGCACGAAGCTCACCGAGACGGCCGTGGCGCTCGCGCCCGCGGAGACGAAGCTGATGGAGGACAAGCGCTTCGTCACGCTGCTCTCCACGCTCGGCCCGAACGGCGAGGTGAACAAGGTGAAGTGGCGCGTCGTCACCGTTCCGAAGAACGAGCGCACGGCGACCTTGAACGAGCTCCGCGACGTGACGCGCGACGTGCTCAAGGAGCTCGCGCCCGGCGCGCGCGTCATCATCACGGATCCGCCGTTCGTCGAGGGCGGCATGACCGAAGCGCCGATCATGGTGCAGGTGCGCGCGCCCGACTACGAGACGCTCGCGCCCCTCGCCAAGCAGTTCGAAACGGCGCTCAAGGGCATCCCCGGGATCATCGACGTCGACATGAAGTACACGCCCGGCCAGCCCGAGCTCCGCGTCGAGCTCGATCGCGATCGCGCCGCGCGCGCGGGCGTGCCCGTCTCGACCGTCGCGCTCACGCTGCGCGCGGCGATCGAGGGCGACGAGGCCGGCAAGCTCCGGCAGGGCAAAGACGACGTGCCCATCCGCGTGCGCCTCGCCAAGGGCGATCGCGCGACGATGGACAGCGTGCTCCAGATGACCGTCTGGACGCCGAAGGGCCCCGTCGCGCTCGGCGATCTCGCGAAGGTCGAGCACGGCGAAGGGCCGAGCATGATCGAGCGCGAAGATCGCGAGCGTCAGATCGTCATCTGGGCGGCGCCGAACGGGCGATCGCTCGGCGAGCTCGTCCCCGAGATGGAGGCGGCGTTCGGGAAGATCAAGATGCCGCCGGGCGCGAGCTACCACCTCGACGGTCAGATCCGTCAGATGCAGGAGTCGAACACGGCGATGGGCGTCGCGTTCCTCCTCGCGCTCGTCTTCATCTACATCGTGCTCGCGTCGCAGTTCGAGAGCTTCCTCCACCCGGTCACGATCATGGCGACGACGCTGCCGCTCGCGGCGGTCGGCGCGATCATCGGCGTCTTCCTCTCGGGCACGACGCTCGCGATGGGATCGTTCATCGGCATCATCTTCCTCCTCGGCCTCGTGACGAAGAACGCGATCCTCGTCGTCGATCGCGCGATCGTGCGCGTGCGCGATCTCGGCGAGACGCCGCTCGACGCGATCCTCGAGGCCGGGCCCGAGCGCCTGCGGCCCATCCTGATGACGAGCGCCGCGATGGTGCTCGGCATGCTCCCGACGGCGCTCGGCAAGGGCGAAGGCAGCGAGTTCCGGTCGCCGATGGCGATCGCCGTCATCGGCGGCGTCGTCTTCTCGACGGTGCTCTCGCTCGTCGTCGTCCCCGCGTTCTATCTGGCGGTCGAAGGGCTCAAGGCCCGCGTGCGCAAGGCGCGCGGACTGCCGCCGCACTCGATCAGGCAGCCGTTTCCCGCAGAGTGACGGCTACTTGGCGCCTTCGCGCCGCGAGGGACTTCCCGACGAAGTTCCTCCTTGCGCACGTCGAACTACATGTCATACCGGGGCTCGTTCAAACCCTTCGACGCGCTCTCACGGCGCGCTTCCCCGGAGACTTTCGATGACGCTTCGCAACGCCTTCTTCGCCCTCGCGACCGCCTCTCTCCTCGGCACGTTCGCCCTGACCGGCTGCGCGGCCGACGCCCAGGATGACGACCAAGACGACGTCGAGGAGACCGCCGACGAGCTGACCGCCGCCGGCAAGAAGCTGATCGGTTCGTACAAGGACGACAGCGGCGCGTTCAAGGGGCTCGTCCTCACCGACGAGAAGGTCGGCCAGGGCAACAAGTTCTTCGCCGACGTCGACACCGGCATCCGGTGCGTGCGCGCGCCGTGTCCTTCGTCGGAGCGCATCGAAGGTGTCTTCACCGCGGGCACCAAGACGATCACGCTCAAGTCGACCACGGCGTCGTCGCGCGTGCAGCACCTGCTCGGCCAGTACAAGTACCTCGTGCAGGGCGACAAGTTCTCGATCTGGAAGAAGGGCTTCTCGCAGTCGCTCGAGAAGAGCGTCTCGTACTGCGCGGAGGCGAGCGACTGCTACCGCCAGCAGATCATCCACCCGATGTGCCTCGGTCAGTTCACCTGCGGCGCGACGAGCTCGTGCAGCTGGAAGTGCGGCGTGCCGCTCCCGGTCGATCCGTGTGTCGGCCTCGAGCAGGCGGCGTGCACCGCGAATTCGGCGTGCAGCCCGACGTTCGGGCCGAGCGTGTGCAGCCCCGACGGTCGCATCTGTACGCGCGACTTCGTCTTCAAGGGCTGCAAGAAGAAGACGGAGACGGTGTGCCTCTCGTCGGCCACGTGCGGCGCGGGCGAGCACTGCTCGACCGAAGACGGCGTGTGCAACTCGTACGGTATGCTCGCGGTCTGCGCGGGCACCTGCGTGCCCTGACGCTGCGAGCGGCTATGACGTGAGCGTCCGCTCCACGATCGCTCCCACGGGAGCGATCGTGAGGCCGGCGCGGAGCGCCCGCTCGGCGATCGCCGCGATGTCTCTCTCGCGCGCGCCCCAGCGCGTCGGGCGATCCGACACGTCGTGGGTGAAGAACACGACCCAGCCGCCGTTTCGCGCGACGTCGTCGACGAGGCGCCGCGCGCGCCAGAGCAAGAGCGGCGAGGCGTAGAGCCGGTTCGCGCGCACCAGCGAGAGATCGACCACGTCGCGATGGGCGCCGGGGAAGATCGATCGCTGCGTCGCGAAGCGGCTCGCGAGCAAGCGCTTGTGGCGCGGACGCAGGCGCCCGAAGGGGTACGCGAAGTGACGCGGCGCCTCCCCGAGGAGCGGTGCCATCTCGCGCGCGTTGCGCGCGACGTCGCGCTCGATCTCCGCGTCGTCCGCGCGAAAGCAGTCGAGGTGCGAGTACGTGTGGCACCCGAGCTCGTGCCCGCCGTCGATCACGCGCGCGACGTCGTCGGGCTTCGTCATGCTCATCGACGCGTAGAACGTCGCGCGCGCGCCGAACGACGCGACGAGCGACGCACCCTCGCGCGCCGCCGACGACGGGAAGTCGTCGAAGGTGAACGAGACGAACCCGCCGCGCGGCAACCGACGCTTCGCCGCCGACAGCCGCGGCGCGACCACGCGCATCGCGTGGAAGACGGAGCTCGCGATCACCCTCGAGATCATGTCAGGCCGCGAAGTCTCCCGGCTCGGCCGACGGCTGCGCCGCCTCTTCGCTCTTGGGACGACGATAGCGGCAAACGAAGAAGGGCTCCATGAAGAGCACCTTGCCCGCACCTCCCGCCGCCTGCGCGAGCATCCGCGCGGCGAAGGGCCGGGCGAGGGGCGCCCCGACGACGGCGAGCGGCAGCGCGACGAGCGTCTGGAGCGCGCCGGCGACGACGATGAGCGCCGCCGTCCGCGATCGCCGATTCCGCCCGATGAGATGCTGCCGCGTGCGGAGCTGCCCCGAGCTGAAGCGGCGCTCGAGGATCGAGAGCATCGACGTGCGCGACGTGGGCACGTGCTCGACGACGCGCGCCTCGCGACACCACGCGAGGCGGCCGCCCTCGCTCGCGATGCGGCGGATCAGCGCCGAGTCTTCGCCGCCGCTCGCGCCGAACACGTCGTCGAAGGGCGCGTCGCCGAGGACGCGCCGGTGAAAGAGCGAGTTGCCCGTGCCGAGCTTCGCCACGAGCGCGCGCGGAACGTCTCCGCTCGCGCAGGCGAAGCGCCGCTCGATGGCGGCCGCGAACAGCTCGCCGTGCTCGCCGGCTCCGTCTTCGAGCACCGCTTCGACCCAACCGAAGACGGCGTCGGCGTGGTGGAGATCCTGGCACCTGACGAGATGCGCGAGCCAGTCCTCGTCGGCCTCCTCGTCGTCGTCGATGAACGCGATCAAGTCGGCGCGCGCGACGGCGACGCCGCGATTGCGCGCGGCGGAGACGCCGGGAGCCGGCTCGTGCACGTAGCGCAAAGGGTGGCGTGAAGCGCGTCGCTCCACGAGGTCGCGCGCCGATCCGTTCGTCGAGTTGTCGACGACGACGATCTCGAACGGCAGCGCCTCGATCTGCGCGTCGAGGCTGTCGAGCAGACGCGAGAGCGACTCGAGTCGCTCGAACGTGGGCACGACCACGGACACCCTCGGGCGTCCTCGTCTCAGCGCCGTCGCCAAAGGCGTGGGATCGCGCTCCATGAGATCGACGAGCTCGCGCACCCCCGGCGTCGCGCGGGCGACGCGCAAGACGCCCTCGGCGTCGGCCAGAGGCACGCGGCCGCCCAGCTCCACGCGCGCGTTGCGGCACGTCACGGTGATCCAATCGGAGCGAGAGCTCACGCGCCGGATCCGCACGCGCAGGCGCGACACGATGGTGGCGTCGATCGTCGCCTGCGTCGCGCCTGCCCCTCGGAGCCGCGCGAGCAACCCGCGCGGAGGTTCCTCGATCGTTTCGCGCGTCGCAGAGCGAGGGGACGACACCATGAAGCCTCCTTCGAACGTCGACGCCGCATCGGCGCCGAAGTCCCACGGCCGTCGCCTGAGCCCATGCATGTTGCCGGCCAGCTCGTGCGCGCTTCGCCCTGCGTTTCGCGGCTCGTCGATTCCCCGTCGTCGGGTTTCGCGCGCCGCCGGCAAGATCGCGACTCCCGAGGCGTGATGCAACGGCGTCCGAGACGACGCGCCGGCGATCTTGTAGAGTCGCCGCGCGACGATGTTCGTCCAGCGGAAACGCACGTGGATCGCGACGGTGTTGTTCGGCGGCGTCGCGCTGCCCCACGTTTGGCGCCGCGTCCTCACGGTGACCGCGATCAGCGTCGCCGTCACGGTGCTGTACCTCCGCGTACCTGCCGTTCACTACTCGATCACGACGACGCCGTTCACGCTCATCGGCGTGCCCCTCGGCATCTTCCTCGGCTTCCGCAACAACACGGCATACGACCGCTTCTGGGAGGGCCGCAAGCTCTGGGGCGGGCTCGTCAACACCGCGCGCAGCCTGACGCGGCAGATCCTGACGCTCATCGAGCCGCAGCCCGAGGCCGAGGAGCAGTCGCCCGAGGTCGTCCACGCCTACGAGGTGGCCGTCGTCCACACGTTGATCGCGTACATCCACGCGCTCCGGATCCACCTGCGGGGCGAGTCGTTCGACGCGCTCGTGACGGACGGGCTCGTCGCCGAAGGCGAGCTCGCGCGCTTGAAGAAGGAGCCGAACGTCCCGATCGCGATCCTGTTCAAGCTCGGCGAGCAGATCCGCGACGCGCGTCGCAAGCAGTGGATCCACGCGTACCACGTGCCGGTGATCGAGCAGTCGCTCGTCAGCCTCACCGATCTCCAGGGCGCGTGCGAGCGCATCAAGTCGACGCCCACGCCCTACTCGTACTCCGTGCTGATGCACCGCATCGTCGCGGTCTACTGCGGGCTCTTGCCCTTCGGCCTCGCCGAGAGCATCGGGTGGGTCACGCCCGTCGTCGTGCTCTTCATCTCCTACGCGCTCTTCGGGCTCGACGCGGTCGGCGACGAGGTCGAGGAGCCCTTCGGCCTCGATCCGAACGATCTCCCGCTCACGTCGATCAGCCGATCGATCGAGCAGAACGCGCGCGCGCGCATCGGCGAGCCCGTGCCGCCCGCGACGAAGGCGAAGAGGGGCGTGCTCTCTTAGACGAGCGGGTCGGGCGGCAGCGCCGTCTTTCGCGTGGCGTAGTCTTCTCGCTCGATCGGCAGGAGCGCGCCGTGCTGGCCGTCGTAGCTCAGTCGGAGGCGTCGATCGGACTTGTAGCTCGCGAGCTCGCCGCCGTACTTGCGCGCGTCGGTGCCGAGACCTTGCCACGCGAGCTCGCCGCCGAAGACCGTCGCGCGCGCGAGGTAGATCATCGTATCGGGCATCGACGGACGGTTGACCGTGATGCTCGCGGTGAGGTGCGCGACGCCGCGCTCATCCATCTCCCGCGTGAGCGCGCGCGCCGTGTCGCGCATCCCCTGCACGGCCACGATCGCCGCCGCGACCGTCGGCGTGAGGTCGAAGCCTTCCTTCGATCGCGCGCCCTCGCTCGTCAAGAACGCGAAGTTGGCCTCGCCCAGGTTGCCGCGGATGCGCCGGTGGACGTCGTTCTTCTCGTCGTAGTGTCCGAGCGTGCCCACGATGGCGCCGCACGCGGCGCGAGGCTCGCGCCACTCCGACTCTTGCGTCTTGCCGAAGACCACCGAGCCGTCTTCGGCGTCGAGGCGGCCGACGTGCACCTTCAGATCGAAGCCGCACATCACGAAGCTCTGCGGGTTGCCGCCGTAGATCCGCGCGCGGAGCGGCTCGTCGAGCGCGTGCGCCCAGGTGACGTGCGCGAGCGTCGCGCCGTCGTCGGTGCCGCCGCCGGTTGGGCGGAAAGCCTCGGGCTTGAGCGTGCCGATCTCCGAGAGCGTCGCGAAGCGCGATCCGACGACCTGCTCGTAGCGCGCGACCTCGCCTTGATGGATGCGGTCGCCGCAGTTCGTGAAGGCGAGCGTCGTCACGACGCTCGGGATCGAGAGATCCGCCGAGCATCGCTCGCGATCGGCCGCCGCAGGAGGCACGGAGAACTGGAGCTCGTCGCGCAGGACCTGAAGACCGGCGAGGAGCTGGAGCCGGTCGCTCACGATCTCGTCGAGGAAGATCCGGTTCGCTCCTCGTTCGCTTCCGAACTGGGCCTTGAGCTTCCACAGACGGTCGAGACGAAGACGCGCGGCGGTCGGATCGAACATCGGCCGAGAATGCCACAGGACTCAGACGTAACGCACCGCACGGCGCTCGGCGCCGGTCGCCGGCCAGGTGTAGCAAATTTCGACATCTATTCGGGCGCCAGGGATTTCCGGGGGCGGTTCCTTCGCGAGGAGGGCCCACGCGGCCGGGGCGAGGGCGAGCCCGAGGGGGATCCACGCGGGCGGAGCGAGCGTCGCGCGAGAGACCGCGACGTCGAAGCCGCGCGGCGAGCGGCCGGCGACGGCCTCGCCGCGCTCGCGCAAGATCGCGACGTCGACGCGCCCGACGTTGCCGAGCACGGTGCGGAGGAACGCGGCGCGCTTGGCGAGCGGCTCGACGAGCGTCATCGCGAGATCGGGCCTCATGAGCGCGAGCGCCAGCCCAGGCGCGCCCGCGCCGGCGCCGACGTCGACCACGCGCGCCCCGTGCGGGACGTGCGCGGCGAGCTGCGCGGCGTCGGCGAGCATCAAGTCGCAGAGCTCACCCTCCGTTCGCGCCGCTGTGAGATCGATGCGCTGGTTCCACTCTTCGAGCAGGCGCAGCCACTTCTCGAGGCTCGAGCGCACGTCCGGTGCGACGCCGAGCGCGTCGAGCGCACGAGACAGCTCTTCACCGCGCGCGGCCATGGCGGCAAGTGTGGATCCGATCGACCAAAAAGGATAATCCGTGGAGGCCGTGTCTGACGTGCGCCCCCCTTCGCCCGCTTCGATGTCGCCGAGCGCCGTCGATCTCACGCCTCTCGAACAGCTCGTGCAGCGCGCCTTCTCGGCCGAGCTCACCGCCACGCCGATGCCCGGCGGCGCCTCCACGCGGCGCTACTTCAGGGTCTCGCTGCCCAACGCCCGAAGCGCGGTCGCGATGTTCGTCCCCGAAGGTGGAAAGCCCGAAGAGGTGCAGCGAGCGCACGACGGCGTCCGCTGGCCGTTCCTCGAGGTCCGCGATCTCCTCGCCGCGCACGGGATCGACGTGCCTCGCGTCCTCGCGGAGGATACGGCGCAAGGCTGGCTCGTCATCGAGGATCTCGGCGACGACACCCTCGCGAACTGGCTGCTCCGCAACCCGGGCGACAAGCTGCGCCTCTACACGAAGGCGGTGATCGATCTCGCGCGCGCCCAGGGCGAGCTCGCCGAGCTGCCGGGCGGCTCGGTCGTCGCCAGCCGCACGTTCGACTTCGATCTGCTCCGCTGGGAGATCGAGCACTTTCGCGAGTGGGGCCTCGACGCGCGCGCCAAGGCTCTCTCCGCCGACGACGCGCCGCGCTTCGCCGCCCTCGCCGATCGGCTCGCCCGCCGCGTCGCCGATCTCCCGCAGGGCTTCGTGCACCGCGACTACCAGTCGAGGAACCTCATGGTCGTCGAGACCGACGGCCGCGAGCGCCTCGTGTGGATCGACTTCCAAGACGCGCTCCTCGGCCCGCGCGTCTACGATCTCGTCGCGCTCCTCAACGACAGCTACCAGCAGTTCGATCGCAGCTTCGTCGAAGCGCGCCTCGACGACTACGCGAGCGCCGCGGGGCTCGGCCCCGACGATCGCGCGAAGCTCGTCGACGAGTTCGATCTCGTCACCGTGCAGCGAAAGCTCAAAGACGCGGGGCGGTTCGTGTTCATCGATCGGAAGAAGCGCAACCCCTCTTTCCTTCGCTTCGTCACGCCGACGATCCACAAAGTCGACGCCGCGCTCGCGCGGCTCGAGGCGCGCGACGCGGACATGAAGGAGCTCCGCGCGATTCTTCGACGCACCCTCGGCGACGAGCTGCACGCTCAAGCGCAGAAGTGATGTTCCGCCGGGCGACCGCCCTCGGCGCGCTCGCGATCGTCACGTTCGCCGGCGAGGCGTCGGCCGCGCCGTCGGCGCGCCTCGTGTACGTGAGAGACACGGGCGCCGAAGACTGCCCCGACGAGCCCGCGCTCCGCGCCGCCGTCGCCGCGCGCCTCGGCTACGATCCGTTCTTTCCTCACGCGGCGGCGACGCTCTTCGCCGAGGTCACGCGCGAAGGCGGCACGTATCGCGCGCGGGTGAAGCTCGTCGACGAGGGGAGCGTCGTGCGCGGCGCGCGCGATCTCGAGCACAAGGGGCCTCGCTGCGCCGATCTCGTCGACGCGATGGCGCTCACGATGTCGATCGCGATCGATCCGCGGAGCCTGACGAGCCCGCCCGCGCCGAGCGTCGTCGAGGAGCCTCCGCGCCAAGACGATCCACCGCCGGCCGAGGGCCCGCCCGCGCCGCCTCCGGCCGCGGTCGACGCGCCGCCTCCGCGCGCGGCCGCGCCGGAGATCGCGTCGCGCGTCGGGCTCTTCGCGACGCTCGCGGCGAGCGGCTGGTTCGGCGCGGCGCCCGCGCCCGCGACGGGGCTCACCGCCGGCGTAGGGCTTCGCCGCGACTGGCTCGCCGTCCTCGTCGAGGGCCGCTTCGATCTCCCGTCGTCGCGCGAGGTCGCCGCGGGTACGGTCGAGACCTCGCTGGTCGCCGGATCGATCGCGCCGTGCTTCGTCCGCGGCGTCGTGTTCGGCTGCGCGGTCGCGACGCTCGGCAGCCTCTCCGCCCGCGCGCGCGGCATCACTTTTCCCAGCAGCGACGACGCGCTCCACTTCCTCCTCGGCGGCCGCGCCGGCGTCGCGATCCCGCTCTCCGGCGCGGTCGAGATCCGCGCCCACGGCGACCTGCTCTACGCCGCGACGCCGCAGATCCTGCGGATCGACGGCCGCGACGTTTACACCCTGCCGCGCCTAGGGGCCGGAATTTCCGCGGGTTTCGGCGTCCATTTCTTTTGACAGAACCTCGCCCCTGGCCCCAATCACTCTGGGTATGGGAGAGGTCGAAGCCGCGTCCAAGGAGCGCTTTCACGCGCTCTTCTCGGCGGAGTTCGCCTGGATCTGGACCACCCTCCGCCGGCTCGGCGTCAAGCCGGCGGATCTCGAAGACGTGACCCACGACGTCCTCCTCGTCGTCTATCGCAAGCTCGACACGTACGACGCTTCGCGACCGCTGCGGCCGTGGCTCTTCGCTTTCGCGTACCGCGCGGCGTCCGACTACCGGCGCCTCGCGCGGCATCGCGAAGAGCCTTCGGAAGACGTCCCCGATCTCGAGGCGAGCGTCGCGGCGAGTGACGAGGTGTTGGAGAAGAAGCAAGAGAGCGCGCTCGTGCATGCCGCGCTCGCGCGCATCCATCTCGATCGGCGCGCCGTCTTGGTCGCGCACGAGATCGACGGGACACCCATGAAAGACATCGCGCAGTCGCTCGGCATCCCGCTCAACACGGCGTACTCGCGCCTGCGGATCGCGCGCGAAGAGCTCACCGCGGCGGTGCTGCGGATCCGCGCGAGGCGGCCGCGTACGGAGCAAACACGAGGTGAATCATGACGGACGAAGGACACCTCGATCCGGAGATCGCCGCGATGCTGCGGCGCGAAGGCGAGCGCGTCGACGCGCCGGCCGGCGCGGCGTCGCGCGTGATGGAGAGGCTCGTCGCGTCGATCGGTCCGATCGGAGGGGGCGACGGAGGCGGAGGCGCCTCCGATCCGGGGCCGAGCGCAGGCGCGAGCGCGAGTGCGAGTGCGAGCGCGAGCGCGGGGCTCGCCGCCAAGGTGGTCCCGTACGTGCTCACCTTCGCGCTCGGCGCCGGAACCGGCGCCGCGGTCGTGATGCAGACGAGCGCGCCGCCGCCGATCCCCGCGGCGAGCGTGTCGCCCGCCCCGCGCCCGACGGCACCGGCGGCGATCGCCGAGCCCAGCGCGTCGATCGCGAGCGTCTCGATCGAGCAGCTCCCCTCGGCCGTCGTCGCGCCGACCGCGCGCCCCGCGCCGAGCGCGCCCGCCGATCCGCCCAAGGTCGACGAAGACGCGTTCGTCGCCGAGCGGCGGCTCCTCGACGCCGCGCGCACCGCGCTCGCGCGAGGCGATCACGCCGCGGCGCTCGCGTCGATCGACGATCACGTGAAGCGCTACGCCGGCGGCAGGCTCGTCGAAGAGCGAGAAGCGCTGCGCGTGCGCACGCTCGCCGACGCGGGACGCGCCGACGAAGCGCGCGCGGCGGCGGCGCGGTTCAAGGCGAGGTGGCCGCGGAGCGTCTTGCTCCCCGCGGTCGAAGCCGCGGCGCAGTCTCCCTGAGCGAAGAAGAAAAGCAGGGAGCGACCTTGGCGACGGGCGATTTCGTGACAAGCTCGCCGCGCCGGCCCCAAAACCCACCTGATGAACGCGCTTCGCCTGTCTTTCATCCTGCTCGCGACCCTCACCGCCGCTTGCGGCGCGAAGGTGCTCGACGTCGGCTCGACCGGCGCGACCGGACCTTCGCAGGGCATCCCCGGCGGCCCCGCCGTCAAAGACGACGGCGCCTGGTTCCCCGAGAGCGCCTGCGTCCCCGTCGGTCCGACGCCGAAGGTCCTCTTCACCGAGAAGTACCTCAGCACGAGGTTTCTCCTCCCGGACGGCGAGACGCTCTGGTTCGACGGTCACGACACCGCCGACACGACCCTCGGCGTCAATCGCGTGTATCGCGTCCCGACGGCCGGCGGCGCGGCCACGCGCGTCGACGTCGAGGGCTATCACGGCGGCGCCTTCGGCTTCTGGGACGGGAAGCTCGCGTACGTCAAGAGGCTCTACGAGGGGAGCGGATCGGGGCTCGACCCGCGCAAGGAGGTCGTCGCTCTCCTCGATCGGGCGAGCGGCGCCGAGACGCTCATTCCCAACCCGGGCGCGACGACCTACGTGAGCGGGCTTCGGCTCCACGCGACCGGGATCTACTGGGTGAGCCGCGAGTGGCGCGCCGACAAGCCTCAATCGATCTCGCGCTGGACGCCCTCGGGCCCGATCGAGCTCACCTCGATCGAGAACGCGTCGGGGACGCTCACCGACGGCCGCGAGATCTTCTACCTTCGCTTCGAGCGCCTCGACGACGGCTCGCACGAGATCCGCATCGAGGCCGTCCCCGTCGACGGCGGCGTGCCGCGCGTCCTTCGCCGGATGCCCTACGCGAACACGGAGCACTACGGGATCGTCGGCGTCGACGGCGTCGAGCTCTACTTCACGATCGAGCGCACGACGCAAGGGGGCACGATCCAAGACGGCGACATCCTCGCGATGCCGAAGAGCGCCGTCGAGGGTAGCGGCCCGGAGCGCGTCGTGACGAAGGAGCAATGGTTCGGCTACGGCGTGACGATGGATCCCGATCACCTGTCGTGGGTCGATCAGAAAGACCAAGCCACGATCGTTCGCGTGCGCCGCGACGGCACCGGCGCGACCGAGCGGATCGAGGGGCCGGGGCCGACGCGCTACGTGCAGACGCTCGCGGCCGATCGCTGCAACCTCTACTGGTCCGTCGTCAATCCTCCGGCGATCTACGCGCGAACCCGCGTCCTGCCCTGACGCGAGGCGTGATAGCTTGCGCTCCGATGAAGCGCACGCGCTCGCGCTCGGAGCCGCCGCCGCCGAAGGCGGTCGATGTCCACCCGCACGGCCTCTACCTGCGCGAAGACAGCGAGCTCTTGCCGCTCTGGGCGGGCGCGATGCACTACTGGCGGCACGCGCCCGAAGACTGGGGGCCGTGCCTCGACGCGATGAAGGCGATGGGCCTTCGCCTCGTCGACACCTACGTGCCGTGGGGCGTGCACGAGACGTCGCAGGGCAGCTTCGACTTCGGTGAGCGCTACGCCCGGCTCGACGTCGCGCGCTTCGTGCGCCTCGCGCACCAGAAGGGCCTCAAGGTCATCGCGCGTCCGGGCCCGCACATCAACGCCGAGCTCACGTTCTTCGGTCTGCCCGAGCGCGTCGTCTGGGATCGCGAGTGCCAGGCGCGCACCCCGCGCGACAACCCCGTCATCCTTCCGCTCGTTCCCACGTGCTTCCCCGTGCCGAGCTACGCGAGCGACGCGTTCCACGACGAGGCGGCGCTGTGGTTCGAAGCCGTCGGTCGCGTGCTCTCGCCCCTCCTGTATCCGCACGGGCCGATCGTGATGATGCAGATCGACAACGAGGGCGCGCTCTACTTCCGCGACGGGCCTTACGACCAGGATTATCACCCCGACGCGGTGCGCCTCTTCCGCACGTTCCTCCGCGAGAAGTACTCGAGCGTGAAGAGCCTCCGCGAGGCGTGGAGCGTCACGAACGGCGACGCGACGATGACGTTCGCCAACGTCGTGCCGCCGGTGCGCTTCGACGCCAAGCAAGCCGAAGAGCTCGCGCGCCACCTCGACTGGATGGAGTTCCACGAGCACCTGCTCGCCGAGGCGATGGGCCGCTTCGGGCAGGCGCTCGAGAACGCGGGCCTCGCGTCGGTGCCGACGCTCCACAACTTCCCGCTCGGCGAGGCGGCGACGCCGCTGAACCCGACGCGCATGGGCGAGGTCGTCGATCTGATCGGCCTCGACTATTACCACCCTGCGAACCCGCAGCATCACATGACGATCCTGCGGCGCACGGGCGAGCTCGCCACCCGCTGCGGAGGCCTCGGCGTCCCGCCGTTCGGCGCGGAGGTCGGCGCGGGCTTTCCGCCGTTCTTCCCCCCGCTCGACGACAAGGATTCGCTCTACGCGCTCATGTGCGCGATGGCCTACGGCCTACGCGGCTTCAACCTCTACATGGCGGTCGATCGCGATCGCTGGGTGGGCGCGCCCATCGACGTGCACGGGATGCCTCGGCGCCTCGCCGACGAGTATCACGCGCTCGTCACCGCGCTCGACGCGACGAGCTTCCACACGCTGCGCCGGCGGACGCCGGTGAAGCTCGTCGTGCCGCGCGCTCTCCGGCGGCTCGCGCGCGCCACGCACGCGTTCGGTCCGGTCACGCCCGCGGCGTTCAACATCGCCGGCGCCGGGCCCCTCGAGAGCTGCCTCGAAGACGACTTCGGTCTCGGCGAGGTCGCGCCGATCGTGGGCGAGTCTTTCGTGCGCGCGTTCGAGCGCGCGCTCCTCGCGCGCGGCGTGCCGTTCGCCTACGCCGGCGGCGAGAGCCTCGAGGCGAGCGTCCACGACGCCGCGTGGATCGTCTGCACGACCGCCGGCGGCTTGAAGCGCGACGTGCTCACCACCTTGCGCGCCGCCAAGGAGCGCGGCGTCGAGGTGACGATCGGCCCTCACGTCCCGAAGCGCGACGGCGCGATGCGCGAGCTCGAGAAGCCGCACGACGCGCGCGGCCTCGACGTCGAGCCGCTCGAAGATCCTTCGCGCGCCGACGCGCTCGTCGCCAAGCGCATCGACGAGCTGTCGCTGCCGGCGTTCACCGTCGACGTCCCCGACGTTCACGTCACGGTGCACGAAGACGCCGAGGGCACGCCGCGCGTCGCCTTCGTGATGAACCCGACCGCGAAACCCGTCGTCGCCACGGTGGGGCTCGGCCGCACGCGCGCGCTCGTCGATCTCCTTCCGCGCGCGCGCGCGCCGAAGCGCATCGACGCGGAGGCCGGCGCCTTCGTGGTCGAAGTGCCGGCCCGCACCGTGCGGATGTTCTCGATCGAGAGCTGAGTTACGTGCAGGTTACATGCAGCCGATCGGCGTGTTGCACGTGCGGAACTTGCGCTGGCCGCACGTGACCTCGTGGCAGTTGCCGCCGTCGCACTGCGCGTTCGTCTTGCAGAGGTCGCCTTGGCCCGGGTTGCACCCGTTGTTGTCGCAGGCCGTCTGCGGACCGCCTCCGCCGATGAGCTGGAGGCAGCACCGCGCGGCCGCGCCGTTGCAGTCGGCGGGCTCGTCGCAGCGTACGCGCGTCGTGCCGCCCGAGCCGGGGCCGACGACGGTGCACGCGTTGTTCTGCGTCTCGCACGTCGATCCGCCGTCGGCGCGCATGCAGCAGTAGCTGTTGTTCCCGCCGCCTCCGCCGCCTCCTCCGGCGTCACACTCGCTGGCGCCGCACGTGACCTTGCCGGGGTTCGACTGACCGGTGCCGGCGTCGGTGCCGCCCTCGGTGCTCGCGTCGCCGCCGCTCGAGCCGCTCGATCCGCTCGATCCGCTGGACCCGCTCGATCCACTCGATCCGCTGGACCCGCTCGATCCGCTCGACGAGCCGTCCTCGCCTGCGTCCTCGTCGGGCGTCACCCCTTCGTCGGAGCTGCAGCCGACGAGCGCCGACGTGAGGCCCCATCCAAACAACGCTGCGCACGTCGCCACGACCGCAAGACGCTTCATGCGTCACCTCCCGCCGATCGAATTGTGCGCTGGTTGAGAATCGAAAGCCAACCTCTGTCGTCGCCTACATCGGAACGACGTGGTCACTCGACTGACCGGCCTCAGAACGCATATCGGATCGAGGGTCCGACATCGACGATGAGCGGCGTATCGGCGCCGATGGCTCGCTGGAAGCCGCCTGCGTGGCGGATGCCCGCGCTCAGGCCGAGCGCGAAGTGACGATCGAGCTGGTACCACTCGAGGCCGACTCTGCCGCCGGCGTAGAAGCCGAGCGTCTCGGCGTCGGCGAAGCCGATGATCCCGAGGGCGTTGGTGCGGATGTCGGCCTTCATGAAGCCGAAGTTGCCCTGCCCGTAGATCCCGAAGCGAGGGGTGAACCGCGCCGTGAAGCGTGCTCCGCCTCCGAAGCCGAAGATGGGAAACGCGCGCGTTCGCGGCGGCGGCTGCGAGCCGGACGTATCGGTGAACGCGAGCTCGCCTTCGCCGAACAGCATGAGCCAGTTGAAGATCTCGTAGCCGAGCTGGGTGTGGAGCCACAGCGCGGGCGGCGCGAGGTTGCCGAACTGTCCGAGGAAGGCCATCGCGCCGATCGACGAGTCGAGCACCAGCGTCTTCTTGTAAGGCGGCGGCGGCGGCGCTTCGAGCGGAGGCGCGGCGTCGACTTGGGCGAGCGCGACGCTCGCGCGATCCTTCTCGAGATCGATCGAAGACGGCGCGATCGTCTCGGGCGTCGCCGGAGCGGGCGCGGGCTCGTCGGCGCGCGCTGGAAGGGCGAGGGCCGACGCGATCGCGAAGCACGCTGCGCCGACGCTCACCGCCTTCATCCTCGACGAGGCTATCCGCGAAGAGCGCGTGAAGCTATCGCTTCTCACGCTCTTTGCCCTCTGGACGCGCTCGCGGACGAGCGCCTATCCCGACGCGCTCGAAGACTCGCGCTCAGCGGAAATTCTGCACGCTCCAGACGCTTCCCTTCGCGGTCGTCGCGAACCCGCACGCGACCTTCGTGTAGCGGGTGCTCGCCATCGCTTCGTAGTGGCCGCCGCCGGGCCCCTCGCCCCACATCATCTCGAGGCACTTGGTGATCATCTTCTCGGGCGTGCCGGCAAAGCCGGGGCACTCGTTCTGTCCCTGCTCCTGGCACTTGCCGAACGCGCCGTGCGGCGCGTTCTTGTCGCCGTCGCTCTTCGCTTGGCCGTCGGAGCAAGCCTCGGCCTCGGCCCATCGCGCGTAGGGCGCGAGGCCCATGGTCTTGCGGTACTCGTTGATCGTCGCGACGCAGATCTCGGCGGCGCTGCCGCCGCCGGGGTTCGTCGACGATCCCGAAGATCCTGGAGCGCTGCCCGAGGATCCCGGAGCGCCGCTCGAGGATCCGTCGTCGCCCGAAGATCCGCCGCCGCCACCCGAGCGAAGCGACGTCGCGCCGTCGCTGCACGAGGCCATGAGCGCGACGAGCGTCGCGAGCGGGAGAGCCCTCCACATGATCCGAAGCGTATCGCGCGGCTACTTCAGCAGCCAGCCGAAGAGCATCTGCTTGGTCGTCTGTCGTGAGACGTCGGCGATCGAGTCGACCAGCGGAATCTCCTTCGGACACACCTCGACGCAGTTCTGCGCTTTGCCGCAATCGGCGACGCCGCCCTCGCCCATGAGCGCCTCGAGGCGGGCCTGCGCGTGCATCTTGCCGCTCGGGTGCAGGTTGAAGAGGCGCACCTGGCTGATCGCGGCGGGGCCGATGAACTTCGAGTGGCCGTTGATCTGCGGGCAGGCCTCGAGGCAGCAGCCGCAGGTCATGCAGCGCGACAAGGGGTAGGCCTCCTCCTGGTTCTCCTGCGCCTGGCGCGGGCCCGGCCCGAGCTCGTGGGATCCGTCGAGGTCGACCCACGCCTTGACCTTCTTGAGGTCGTCGAACATTCGCGAGCGATCGACGATGAGATCGCGCACGAGCGGGAACTTCGTCATCGGCGCGAGCACGATCGGCTCGCCGTTCGGGGAGACCTGATCGACGAGCGTCGAGCAGGCCTGGCGGACCTTGCCGTTGATGAGCATCGAGCAAGCGCCGCACACCTCCTCGAGGCAGCACGCGTCCCATACGACCGGCGCGACCGCGCTGCCGCTCGCGGTCTTCGGATCCTTCTGGATCTCCATGAGCGCGCTGATGACGTTCATCCGCGGGTGCCAGTCGACGGCGAACGCTTCCCGGCGCTTCGGCGCGCCGGGGCCGTCTTGTCGCAAGACCTCGAGTCGGATCTTTCGCTTCTCGGCCATTCGTCCTCTCTCCTCCGACTACGACCTACGACGCCGGCGTCGACCGCACCGATGCGCGCTGCGAGCGCGGACCCTCTTCGCCCTTGCCGCCTCCGCTCGCGGCGCCCGCCGTCTCGTACTTTCGCGCGCGCGGCTTCACCAAGCTGATGTCGACGTCGTCGGTCACGTGCACCGTCTTGCCGAGCAGCGGATAGTCGAGCGCGCGGACGAAGCTCACCGCGCTCTTGCCGCCTTCGCCCTCCGCGTGGAGCGCCAGCGTCGTGCGGAGGAAGCTCTTGTCGTCGCGCTGCTTGAACTCGGGCTTGAAGTGCGCGCCGCGCGACTCGTCGCGGTTTCGCGCGCCCTGCGCGATGACGCGCGCGAGCACGATCATGTTCGCGAGGTGCCGCACGAACTGCGCGCCTTGGTTCGCACGGCCCGACGTGTCGGTGACGCCGATGTCGTGCGACCGCTCCTCGATCTCGTCGATCTTCGCGATCACCTTGTCGAGCACGTCGTTGTGCCGCTCGATCGTGCAGTCGCGCAGCATCACCTCGGCGAGCTCGCCGTGCAGTCGGTAGGCGTTCTCCTTGCCGTCCATGGCGAGGATGGCCTCGTAGCGCTCGCGCTCGCGCGCCGCGGCGCGCTCGAAGATCGACGATTTGACGTCGCGCCCGCTCTTGCCGAGGCTCTTCACGTACGTCGCGATGGCGGGCCCCGCGACGATGCCGGCGTAGATGCACGAGAGGAGCGAGTTCGCGCCGAGGCGGTTCGCGCCGTGGTACGCGTAGTCGACCTCGCCGGCCGCGTAGAGGCCGCCGATGTTGGTCGCCTGGTTGCGCGGCGATCCCGCGACGAGCTTGCCGTCGCTCGACTTCTCGAAGTCGACCCAGAGGCCGCCCATCGAGTAGTGCACCGCGGGGAAGATCCGCATCGGGTTCGTGTACGGATCCTCGCCCACGAACTTCTCGTAGATCTCGAGCACGCCGGCGAGCTTCTTGCGCAGGATCTCCTTCGGCAGGTGCGACACGTCGAGGTAGACCTCGAGCTCGTTCTGGGCGCTCTTGTTGTTGTAGACGCCCTTGTTCTCGTGGAAGCACTTGAGGAAGAGCTCGCGGCTCGCGATGTCGCGCGGCACGAGGTTGCCGTAGCCCGGGTACTTCTCTTCGAGGAAGTAGTCGCGCTGGCTCTCGGGGATGTCCTTGCCCCGGCGCTTCTCCTTCGCGTCTTTCGGCACCCAGACGCGGCCGCCTTCGCCGCGGACGCTCTCCGAGATGAGGCGGAGCTTGTCGGCGCCGGGGATGGCGGTCGGGTGGACCTGGATGAACTCGCCGTTCGCGTAGCACGCGCCCTGCTGGTAGACGGCGCTCGCGGCGGTGCCGGTGTTGATGACGCTGTTGGTCGATCGGCCGAAGATGATGCCGGGGCCGCCGGTCGCGAGGCACACGGCCTCGCCGGGGAACGACTCGATCGCCATCGACTTCATGTCTTGCGCGACGATCCCGCGCGCGATGCCGGCGTCGTCGAGCACGAGGGAGAGGAAGTCCCAGAGCTCCCACTTGCGGACCATCTTCTCGCCGCGGATCGCGACGCCGCGCGCGTCTTCGACGTCGACCGTCTCGTAGCGGCGGACCTGCTCGTCGAGCGCGTAGAGGAGCTGCTGCCCGGTGGTCGCGCCGGCGAACGCGGTGCGGTGATAGAGCGTGCCGCCGAAGCGCCGGAAGTCGAGCAGCCCCTCGGGCGTGCGGTTGAACGGCACGCCCATGCGATCGAGCATGTAGACGATGCCCGGCGCGGCGTAGGTCATGCCCTTGACGGGCGGCTGGTTCGCGAGGAAGTCGCCGCCGTAGATCGTCTCTTCGAGGTGGACCTCGGGCGAGTCGCCCTCGCCCTTCGTGTTGACGCTCGCGTTGATGCCGCCTTGCGCGCAGACCGAGTGCGAGCGCTTGACGGGAACGAGCGAGAAGAGGTCGACGGGGATGCCCGCCTCGCAGAGCTTCATCACCGTCGTGAGCCCGGCGAGCCCACCACCGACGACGATCACGCGTCGAACCTTCCCCGACTCTGCGCTGCTCTTCTGGGCCATTCTCTCTAGGGTCCGGTGCTCGAGGTGCTCGAGGGTTGAGGTTGAGGAGCGTTCGATCCGCAGGGCGCCGCCGGAGCCGCGTCGGCGGGCACGAAGCGCGTGCCCGTCGCGAGCTGGATCACCGCGGCCGAGGAGGTGAAGAAGAAGAGGAGCCCGAGCGCGGCGAAGAGCCGGTCGGCGCGGCGCCGTGCCGCTGCCGTCGTGGTGAAGCCGCGCGTCGTGAGGAAGCTCCTCATTCCGTTGGCCAGGTGGAAGATGCTCGCGGCGATGCCCATGAGCGTTCCGAGCGCGACGAAGGGCACCCCGAGCCAGGTCCAGGAGAGGTGCTCCGTCAGTCGGGTCGTATAGGACCGCTCGTCGAGCCCGAACAGCCATGTCTGCGCGCGAAGATCCCAGAAGTGCGCGATCACGAAGACGAGCACGACGATCCCCGAGATGCGCTGGAGCACGTAGGCGAGGTTCGACGGGTAGGCGTGCGCCTCGCGCTGCGGCTGCCACGTGAGCCAAACGCCGTAGATCGCGTGGAACGCGAGCGGAAGGAGCACGAGCACGAGCTCGAGCACGGCGCCGACCGTCGTTCCGGTCAGCGCGGCGAGCTGCCGATCGTAGGCGTCGCGGCTGCCGAGCAGCGACGACACCATCCAGAGGTGGAGCACGAGGAAGACGCCGACCGGCACGACGCCGCTGAGCGCGTGGAGGTTTCGAAGCCGCGCGCGCGCCTCCGCGCGCGAAGAGTCTTTGGCGGCGACGACAGAGGCGACCATCGGACGCCGGCACGGTACCATGCGCGGCGGGCATGCGTCGCGTCGCCGTCCTCGTCTCGCTCTCGTTCGTCGTGGCCGTCGCCGCCCTCGCGGCCTGCTCGCGCTCCGCGCGTCAGGCGAGGCCCGTCGCCACGCTCTCGACGAGCCCCGAGGCGCAGCTCGCGTTCGCCGAGATCCACGAGCGGTGGGAGAGCGGCAGGCTCGAGGCGGTGCCGTACGCAGACTTCATCAAGCGCTTCCCCGGTGACGGCGCGACGCCGCTCGCCAAGGTCTACCTCGCGTTCGCGCTCCTCGAGTCGGGCGATCGCGTCAAGGCCGACGGCGTCCTCGCCGAGCTCGCCGAGCTCGAGCCCGGCTCGACGCGCGATCTCGCCGACGTCGCCCGCGCGCGGAGCCTCCGCCTCTACGGCGCGCCGCAGTCGGCGCTCGATCTCCTGCGGCCCCTCGTCGGCAAGATCGTCGACGAGGCCGATCGCGAGATGTTCCTCGAAGAGCTCGCGCTGACCGCGATCGCCGCGCACGACGACTACGAAGCGCTCGCCTATCTCGACGCGTGGCTCCGCGGCGTGGGCGAAGACGATCGCGATCGCGTCCGCGCGAAGATCGCGCAGATCCTCGACACGCTGCCCCGCGGCGTGCTCGAGCAGACGTACCGCACGATGCGCGCGCGCGGCGTCGCCTCGGGCTACACCGCCGACACGCAGAAGCTCGTCGCCGCGAGGCTCGCGCGCATCGCCGTCGAGACGAACGACGCGGCGCTCGCGCGGTGGCTGCTCGATCTCAGCGGCACGAGCGCCGCGCAGGCCGGCGGCGACGCGGGGCTCGAGCTCGGCGAGCTCGCCGCGAGCCGGCGCGGGCTCTCGGTCGTCGCGGGCAAGACCGTCGGCGTCCTCTTGCCGACGCGCGAGCTCCGCGACGAAGCCGCCGACGTCGTGCGCGGCGTCTCGTGGGCGCTCGACCTGCCTCGCCGCGCGGGCGCGAGCGAAGGCGTGCGCCTCATCACGCGCGACGACGGCGTCGACGAAGCGGGCACGCGCGCGGCGATGGAGGAGCTCGCGGGCGAGGGCGCCGCGGTGATCCTCGCGGGCTTCGACCGCGCGAGCGCCGATCGCGCGAGCGCGTGGAGCGAGCAGAACGGGCTGCCGGTCCTCTTGCTCAGCTCGCCGAGCGCCGCGAAGCTCCCGCGCACCTCGGCCTACGTCCTCGGCGAGCGCACCGAGCGCGAGATCGGGATGCTCGCGGAAGCGCTCGTTCGCCACGGCGTGAAGACGGCCGCGCTCGTCGTCGACGCCCCCGACGATCAAGCGGCCGCGAGCAGCGTCGAGGCGCGCTCCGGTCTCGTCTTCCTCCCGCCGATCCGCTGCGACGTTCCGCTCGCCGAGGCCGGCAAGCCGCGCTTTCCCGTGGCGTCGTGGCTCGCGTCGGGCGCCCAGGGCTGGATCGTCTCCGGGCCTTCGTCGTGCGCGCGCGACGTGCTGCGCGACGTGCGCCGCGTCTTCGACACGCAACGTCAGACGGCCGATCGATGGTTCGGCGTGACGCTCGAGTCGGGCATTCCTCCGGCGGAGGTCCCACGCGGGATCGCCCTCGTCAGCGCGTCGGCGGGCCTCGTCCCGATCGTCGCGACGCGCCCCGAGGAGGCGCGCGAAGAAGACGTGCGGGCCTTCATGGAGCGATTCGGCGTGCGGCCCAGCTACTGGACGGCCATCGGTCGCGACGCGGGCGTCCTCGCGCGCGCCGCGCTCGCGCCGCTTCCTCCGGACACCACGAGCGATCTCAAGAGCGTGACGCAGCGACGCGCGATCGTACAGGCAGGGCTCTCGGCGGCGCGCGTGAGGTTGTGGACGACCGACGATCGAGGCTTCGGCAGGGATCGAATCCTGCCGCGCGCGCTCCGCATCGCGACGTCGATCCCGACCAAGTAGCAAGTAGGGAAGGCACGCGGGATGCGTGCGCGATCGGCATGCGCATCCAACCTCCACCGCCGGGCTCACCGCCCTTGCCCGAGCCGACGCCGGATCCGGTGCCGACGCCCCACACGCCTTCGGGGCCCGTCCCGCACGATCCCGTGCCCGTTCCGCCCGATCCCACCGAGCCGCCGCTCGTCCGGTTTGCCGGTCTCGCGCCCCGAGGCTAGACCTCGTCCGTGGCGGCTTTCCGATCCCGTGGCAAGAGCGCGCGCGCCGCGTCGATCGCGCTCGCGCTCGGCGTCGCGCTGGGCTCGGGCTGCGCTTCGTCGTCGGAGGAGGCTCCGTCGCCGCGCGTCTGCGGGCTCAGGATCTGGCACAAGCCCGTCAGCCGCGACGCGCACGTGGAGATCGTCGGCGATCACGACGGGTGGAAGCGCCCCGGCGTCGTCCCCGAGCTCACCGCCGACGGCTGGCGCGTCGCGGCGATCGACACGACGCCCGGCGAGCACGCGTACGCGATCCTCGAAGACGGCGTGTGGCTCGCGGATCGCAACGTGCCGATGACCGCCTTCCACGAGGGCCGCGAGGTCGCGCTCGCCGTCGTCTCCGACTGCGAGCGCCCGCTCTTGAGCGTCGACGGGGTCGACGCCACGGCCGAAGGGCGCGCGGTCGTGCGCGCGAGCTTCCTGCCGGCACGGAGCGGCGCGCTGCTCGAGCCCGCGAGCGTCACCGTCACCTCGCGCGACGGCGTGGATCTCCCGCTCGCGTCCTTCGACGCGAAGACCGGCGCGCTCCGCTTCGAGGCCTCGGGCCTGAAACGTGGAAAATACATCTTTTCCCTCGGCGCGAAGGACACGGCGGGCAGAGAGGCCGACGAGGCGATCGCCACGGTATGGATCGAGCCGTACCGGTGGGATCCGCGCGACGCGATCGTCTATCAGGTCTTCGTCGATCGCTTCCGCGGCGACGCAGGTCCGCTCGCGACGCCGCCGCGCCCGTCGGATCGCGCCGGGGGCACGCTCGCCGGCGTCCGCCAGGCGCTCGAGAGCGGCGAGATCGAGGCGCTCGGCGCCAACACGCTGTGGCTCTCGCCGCTCTACGAGAACCCCGAGGGCGATTTTCCCGGCAACGACGGCCGCGCGTACACGAGCTACCACGGCTACTGGCCGATCGCGTCGCGGGCGCTCGACGCGCGCGTCGCCTCCGAGGCCGAGCTCGATCGCTTCATGGCCGTCGCCCACGCGCGGGGCATCCGCGTCCTCTTCGACGTCGTGCCGAACCACGTCCACGAGCAGCACCCGTGGGTGAAGCAACACCCCGACTGGTTCAAGACCGACTGCCTGTGCGGGCAAGGCGCGTGCGACTGGGCCGCGCACATCCGCACGTGCTGGTTCGCCCCGTACCTGCCCGACCTCGACTGGACGCGCTCCGACGTCGCGCGCGCGGCGACCGCCGAGGTCATGTGGTGGTTCGAGCGATGGGGCGCCGACGGCCTCCGCATCGACGCCGTGCCGATGATGCCGCGCGCGGCGACGCGTCGGATCGCGACGGCCGTCCGCTCGCGCTACGGGCACGAGGGCAACGTCCCTTACATCCTCGGCGAGAATTTCACCGGCCCCGGCGGCTATCAGAACCTTCGCTACGACCTCGGCCCGTTCGGGCTCGACGGCAGCTTCCACTTTCCGCTCATGTGGACGCTCCGCCAGACGATCGCCGAAGAGGCCGGGCCGATGGCCGACATCGAGCAGAGCTTCCGCGCCGGCGAGACCGCGTGGGACGGCGCGGGCGCGGTGATGGGGCTGATGATCGACAACCACGACGTCTCGCGCTTCGCGTCGGTGAGCGCGGGCAACGCGGGCGGCGACGCGTGGAGCCCCGCGCCGCAGCCGCTCGATCCCCTCGTCTACGCCAAGCAGCGCCTCGCGCTCGCGACCGTGCTCACGCTCCCCGGCGCGCCCGTCATCTACTACGGCGACGAGGTCGGCCTCGCGGGCCGCAACGATCCCGACTCGCGCAAGGTGATGCCCGCGGAGGGCGCGCTCTTGCCCGCGCAGATCGAGACGCGCGACCTCGCACGCAAGGTCGGCAAGGCGCGCGCGTGCTCCGAGGCGCTGCGCCGCGGCGCGCTCCGCACGCTGGTCGCCGACAAGGAGCGCTTCGTCTTCGCGCGCGAGATCGCGGGCGACGTCCACGGCGCCGCGATCGTCTCGCTCTCGCGGCGGCCCTCGCTCGCCGTCGAGATCCCGCTGCCCGCGGGCGCGCCCGCCGTTTTCGTCGACGCCGTCACCGGGGCGCGCGTCGAGGCGCGCGACGGCGCCGCGAGCCTCCCGGCCGACGCGTTCGGGGTCCATGTGTTGCTGCCGGCCGACGGTCCCTGCGCCCGCTGAGGAAAAAAGCCCTGGAGACCGGCTCGTGACTCAGGCATGAGTTGACAAACCTGGACCCTGGGCCATCCTGGGCCATCCTCTGCGTTCTGCCGCGCCTCGGAGCTCCATGACTCTTGCCCGCACGTTTGGCCTCCTCGCGACCGCGGGAGCTTTCTCGTTCGCCGTCTCGCTCTCCGCGTGCGGGAGCGACGAGCCCCAGAACCGCGACTTCGGACAGCCTCCGGATCCGAACGTCTTCAACCCCGGCCTCGGCGGCGGAGACGGCTACGGCTACGGCGGCGGCGAGCAGCCGTTCGTCTGCCCCGATCCCCTCAAGCGCTGCACGCACACGCTGACGTATCCGTTCAACGGCGAGACCTCGGTCGAGCTCCGCGGCGACTTCGGCGGCCCCGAGACGTGGCAGCAAGGCAAGCCGATGACGAAGAAGGGCGACGTCTGGTCGGTCGACTTCACCGTCCCCTACGGCACGGCGATTCAGTACAAGTTCTTCGTCGACGGCAGCGAGTGGAAGATCGACACGGCGCAGCCCACCGTCACCGACGCCAACAGCAACACGAACAACACGTTCGCCGGCAAGACGTGCTCGCCGGCGATCTGCGAAGAAGAGGGCGCGCTGCCCCCGGGCGTCTTCGACTGGCGCGACTCGGTCATCTACTTCGTCTTCGTCGATCGCTTCCTCAACGGGAACACGGCCAACGACTGCAACGTGCCGGGCGTGAGCGGAGGCAACAAGTCGATCGCCAACTACCAGGGCGGCGACTGGGCCGGCGTGACCCAGAAGATCAACGACGGCTACTTCAACGATCTCGGCGTCAACACGCTCTGGATCACCGTGCCGTTCGACAACCCGCTGGTCGCGGGCCAGGGCGTCGGCGGCGACAACCACCAGTACTCGGGCTACCACGGCTACTGGCCGAAGTTCGACAGCGACAACCCCGCGACGCTCGCTTCCGAGGGCTGCTTCGGGACGTTCGCCGAGCTCCGCGCGCTCATCGCCGCCGCGCACGCCAAGGGGCTCAAGGTCCTCTTCGACTTCGCGATGGTGCACGTGCACGACTCGTCGGCGATCGTCGCGGCGCACTCCGACTGGTTCTGGCCCAACGACAACGGGCGCGGCGGCAACTGCATCTGCGGCGAGGGCTGCTCGTGGGACGTGCTGCCCGATCGCGAGCGCTGCTGGTTCACCGGGTACCTGCCGCACTGGAACTACACCAACGCGGCCGCGCGCGCGTACTCGGTGTCGAACGCGATCGAGTGGATCAGGCAAACCGCCGACGCTTCGGGCAACGGCGTCGACGGCTTCCGCGCCGACGCGATCAAGCACGTCGACATCTCATGGCTCACCGAGCTGCGCGCGCGGGTGAAGAGCGACATCACCGCGACGCAGACGCCGGCCCAGCGCTTCTACATGGTCGGCGAGACGTACGACTTCGGAAACCGCGACGTCATCAAGGCGTACGTCGATCCGAGCACCAAGCTCGACGGGCAGTTCGACTTCCCGCTCCGGCGTCACATCGTCGAAGCGGCGATCATGCGCACGATGAACATGAGCGACCTCGCGTCGTTCATGAACGGCAACGACTACTACTACGGGGCGAGCGCCGTCATGAGCACGTTCGTGGGCAACCATGACCTGCCGCGCGTCATCCACCTCGCGGCCAACAATCGCCTCTGGGGCAACGATCAAGGCGCCGACGGCAAGAACCTCGCGTGGGAGGGCCAGCCCGGCCTCGTCTCCGAGATCGAGGCGTACGAGCGGCTCGCCAACGGATTCGCGATCATCTTCACGAACCGCGGCGCGCCGCTCGTCTACTACGGCGACGAGATCGGTCTGCCCGGCGCGGGCGATCCCGACAACCGGCGATTCATGCAGTGGTCGGGGCTCACCGCGAACCAGACGTTCCTCCGCGATCGCCTGAAGAAGCTCGGCGACATCCGGAGCAAGCACCCCGCGCTCCGCCGCGGCACACGCACGACGCTCGAGTCGAACGCCGACGTCTGGGCGTACACGCGCAGCACGAGCGGCGACACCGTGCACGTCGCGATCAACCGGAGCGACGGCGACAAGACCGTCGGCTCGCTCCCCGCGGGCACGTACACGGAGCTCATCACCGGCGCGACCGTGAACGGCCCGAGCGTCTCGATCCCGCCGCGTCAAACGCGGATCTTCGTGGCCAAGTGACGGCGGCGCGATAGTCTCGTCGAGGTGAATCTTCGTCGCTTCGCGTGGTTGAGCATCGTGCTCATGGGGCCGGCGACGACGGCCCACTGCTCCTCCTTCGACGAAGGGGAGCGCGCGCCCGACGGCGGCGCGCCCGACGGCGGCGCTCTCGACGCACCGACTCCGATCTCGGAGAGCGGGATCGCTCCCGACGGCGGCGACGCGGTGCTCGTCTCCGAAGTCGGAGGCACGCTCGGCGGCTTTGGCGCCGGCGCCGGCGGCGTCGCATGGAGCGTGGGCGACGTCGTGAAGAGCGCGTCGGCCGCGCAGGCGACGCTCGGCGCGTACACGTCGAGCAACACGCTCTCGGGCTTCCTCACGGTCAGCGGCGGCGACGTCTTCTTCACGCGCGCCGAGGCGATCGTCCGCTGTCAGCTCGGCGGTGAGTGCGGACCCGCCGGCGGGCTCGCGTTCGGCCTCGACGAGCCGGGCGCGATCGCGCTCTCGCGATCGGACGGACAGCTCTACGTCGCAGAGCGGAGCGGCCGCAAGCGGCTCCTCCGATGCGCGCCGGCGAACTGCGCCAACGCCACGGCGATCGCCGTGCTCGCCGACGCGCCGATCTTCCTGGCGCCCGCCGGAGCTCGGATCTTCCTCGGCTACGCGAGCGGCGTCGTCGAAGCGACGACGTACGCCCCGAGCGACGCTGGGGCGGCGCCGATCGCGACGGTCGACGCGCTCGCCGGGCTCGTCGCCGACGGCGACAGCGCCTACTGGATCGAGGCGGGCGCGAACCGGATCGTCCATCGTCGTGTGGCCAGCGGCGAAGAGGCGCCGATCCCGTTCGCCGTGATCTCGGCCCGCGATCTCACCCTCGCGGGCGACGACCTCTACTGGCTCGAGACGAGCACGGGCACGGTGCGGCGCTGCCGCAGGCCGGCGTGCGCGACGGCGGCCGACGTCGTGCGCTTGCCGGGTGCGACGCGCCTCGCCGTCGGCGACCGCGTCTACCTGAGCGACGGATCCAAGATCTTCGCGTACCCGCTCTGACCTGCGCGTCGTGTAGTCTGCGTCCATCATGGCTCGCTCCTGGATGCTCCTCCTCCTCTTGGCGGCTTGCGGCAACCCGCCCGAGCCGATGGTGCCCGCGGCGCCGAGCGCGGAGCCGGTCGCTTCGTCTGCGGCGCCCGAGCCGCAGGCGCCTGCCAAGCGGCGCAAGCCGTTCGAGATCCACAGCTCGTGCGCCGAGGTCGCCACGCTCGTCTTCGGCGAAGATCCGAAGAACCCCGAAGCCGGGCGGCGCACGATCGCCCCGAGCTCGACCCTCGACGGACCGCGCGACGAGAACGGGAATCAAACCGTGTGGCTGCTCGACGAGAAGGGCGAGCCGCTCGTGAAGGTGAACGTCACGAAAGGCATGAAGCAGCTCGAGATCGGCCGAAGCTGCCGAACGCTCGACGCACGCTGAACGACCGGATGAGCTAGGATGCTTTCCGTGCGTCGTCTCATGACCAGACGCGTGGTCGTCGCGATCGCGCTCACGGCGTTGACCGCGTGTGGGCTGTTCGCGTCGCCGGGTGAATACGGCGCTGGATCGAGCGACGACGGCGCCGCCGACGCGGCGCCGTCGAACGACGCGCTCGTCGCGCCCGAAGCGGTCGTGCTGCCCGACGGCAACGTCGTACCCGCTTCGGCGGGCACGATCACGCTCGTCGCCGGCGAGCGCGATCCCACCTCGCCCGACGACAACCCCGCGTGGTCGGCCGACACCTGGAGCGGCATCCTCGACGCGACGGGCCGCGTCACCGCGTGGAAGGTCGAGCGCAGCGCGACGCTGGTCGGCCCGTTCGACACCGCGGGGCTCGTCGACGGGCGCTGGGCGCTCGTCAACGAGAGCTTCGGGCTCGCGGGCGCTCGCGGCACCGCGCTCCAGTCGACGGGATGGGGACCGGGCGTCGTGGGTGATTGGCGCGCGTCGCGCGCGGCGATGCCCGACGGCGTCAACGACATCGTCCGCGTCTTCAGCGGGCCGTCGCTCGTGACGATCGGCGGGACGCGCACCGTCGCCGTCGACGGCGGCACGAGCACGTTCTCGATCAACGAGACGTTCTCGGCGACCGTCGACTCCGCTGAAAACTCGCTCGGCAACTTCGCGGGAGGCGAGTCGCTCAACACCTCGCGTTCGCGCGCCGGACTCGCCGTCGGAGACGGCTTCCTCTACGTCGTCGGCGGGCGCGCCGCGGCGCCGAGCGGCATCACGACGTCGATCGAGGTCGCCAAGGTCGACGCCACGACGGGCGTACCTGGTCCGTTCACCCAGGTCACCACCGCGTCGAGCGAGGGCGGCGATCACCGCGTGTTCTTGCCCGGCGTCGTCGTCGCCGAGGGCTACCTCTTCGTCGCCGGCGGTCGCGTCACGACGGGCAACGCGCCCACCGACGTCGTCATCTCGGCGAAGATCGACCCGGCCAACGGCGCGCTGGGTGCGTTCCAGAACGTCACGAAGCTCCCCGCGCCGGTGCGGGACTTCGCGATCGTCGCCCACAAGGGCAAGCTCTACGTCGCGGGCGGCATCACGGAGTCCGGCCGCACCGACGTCGTCGCCTCCGCCACGATCGCCGCCGACGGAACGCTGAGCGCGTGGGACACCACGCACGCGAAGCTTCCGGCGCCGCGCTCCGACATCGCAGTGATCGCCCATTGACCCACGAGGTAGTCAGGTGAGGCTCGCTTTCTTCGGCGCCGTGTTCGCAACGAGCTTCACCGTTGCGTCGTTCGCCCACGCGGATCCGACGTGCATCGCGGCGTACGAACAGACGCAGACGCTGCGCAAAGACGGCAAGCTCGTCTCCGCCAAGGCGCAGGCCGCGATCTGCGCGCACGACACCTGCCCCGGGTTGCTCTCGAAGGATTGCTCGCGCTGGCTCAGCGAGCTCGAGGCGAGCACGCCCACGATCGTCTTCGAGGCGCGCACCGCGTCGGGCGCCGAGCGGACCGACGTTCGCGTGAAGGTCGACGGCGTGCCGTTGATCGAGCACCTCGACGGCAAGGCGATCGCGCTCGATCCGGGGTCGCGCACCTTCCTCTTCGAGGCCGAAGGCTCGTCGCCCGTCGAGCGCACCGTCGTCGTGCGCGAGGGCGAGAAGAACCGCAAGGTGTCGATCGTCGTCGGCGGGAGCGCGCGCGCGGAGGGCGCGGGCGAGGAGCGACCGATCCCGCTCGGCGTGTGGATCTTCGGAGGCGCTTCGATCGCCTTCCTCGTGACGTCGACGATCTTCGCCGTCGACGGCTTCGGCAAGAAGAGCGATCTCGAGGCGTGCAAGCCGCGCTGCGCGCCCGAAGCCGTCGACGCGATGTCGACGAGCTTCACCCTCGCCGACGTCACGCTCGGGGCTGGGCTCATGGCCGGGGCGGCGGCGGCGTTCCTCTTCTTCACGCGACCTGCGTCGAGCGCGAGCCCTTCCGTGGGCACGGCACGGCCGTTCGTCGCGCCGCTCCCGGGCGGCGGCGCCGCCGGGTTTTCGGCACGCTTCTAGCCAGAACGAGGCGCAGCTCAACGGCAGGAATCGGACCAGCGCTCGCGCGCGGGCAAGTGCGATTTCCTTGCATGACCGCCTAAATCCGCCCTTGCGCGGGTGCCTGGTTGCGCTATGCCGGCCCTCCTCGGGTGGGGAGCGAGCGAACGTGGGGGCGCAAAGCGAAGCGGAAGAGGAAGCGAGTGAGAACGTGACGAACGCCGCGCAGCGAAAAGGTCGCCGAGCGCGGCCCCAAGCGCCGTCACAAGCGCCGTCACAAGCCAGTGGCGGCAGCGTGACGAAGCTGATGTGGGAGGAGCGCGCATTGAGGCCGACTGCAAACTCGACGAGGCCCGAGAAAGGGGTACACTCACGTGCACTCGTGCCTTCTTCTCGCAAAGGTTCGGAGCTTACGATCGAGGCCCTCTACGCATCGCGGATCGCGCAGGCGACGCGAACCGATGCGCGACCGATCAGCGAAGACGAGCCGCCGGACGAGTGCGAACGCGCTCGCCTCATCAGCGACATCACGCGCCTCCTCCGCGAGCCGCAGATGCCGGAGACGACGCGCTGCGCCGGGCTCACGCTGATCGGCTGGCTCGCGCGTCGCATGCCCGGTGAAGCGGCTCACGCGATCGGCGTCTCCGAAGCGCGTCAGTCCGAGCGCCGGCTCCGAGCGGCGCAGCGCAAGCCACGTTGAGAAGCGCCGTGGCGGCGCGGCTTCGCGCGCTGCCTCTCGCGATCCTCGTCACCGTCGTCGCCGCCGCGGTCGTCGTGCGCTGGCGCCGCGAGCCGGCGCCCGACGCAGGACCCGCCGCGGGCGCGACCGTGACGTCGTCGACCGCCGACGCCGGCGCCGGCGGTCTCGACCAGCCGCTGCGCGGCATGCCCTTTCCGGCCGGCGTGGCCGTGCCCGACGGCGGGCCGAGGATGCTCCACGGCGAGCCGCGTCACACGCACCGCGTCGCGGCGCGAGGCCCTCGCGCGCCCAAGGTCGGGTGGCGCGCCGAGCTCGGCTCCGCGGTCGCGACGCAGGTGACGGTCTCTCCCGACGAGCGGACGCTCTACGCGGGCACGCTCGACGGCCGCCTCGTCGCGCTCTCCCGCGACGACGGGACGAAGCGGTGGTCGGTCGCCCTAGGCGATCGAGTGTATAGTACACCCTTCGTCGCGGACGACGGGACGATCATCGCCGGCAGCGACGCGAAGAAGCTCGTCGCCGTCTCGCCGGAGGGCGCCGTGCTCTGGCGCCTCGAGGTCGACGGCGAGGCCGACACCGCGCCCGTCTCCGGCAAGGACGGCACGATCGTGTTCGCCGCCGGCTCGAACGTCTACGCCGTCCGGCGCCGAGGGGATCTCGCGTGGCGCTTCGCGACCCGCGGCAAGATCTTCACGGCGCCGGCGGTCACCGACGACGGGCTGGTCATCGTCGGCTCGCAGGACGATCGCGTCTACGCGATCAACCCGCAGGGCGGCCTCGCCTGGTCGGTCGACCTCGGGGCCGACGTCGACGGCTCGGCTGTCGTCTCCGACGACGGATCGATCACGGTCGGCACCGACAAAGGCGAGCTCGTCCGGCTCGACCCGAAGGGCACGATCCTCTGGCGTACGCCGGTCGGCGGGTTCGTCCGCGGCGCCCTCTCGCTCGCCCGCAACGGCGACGTGCTCGCGGGCACGTACGGGCCGGTGCCCCGTATGGTCCGGGTCGCTCCGGACGGGACCATCCGGGGGTCGCTCGCGATCAAAGGGACGGGGGCGCGCGAGTTCGGCATCCACGGCGGGCCCCTGGAAGACGCCGAGGGAACCCTCTATTTCGGAGCCCAAGACGACACCGTCTACGCGGTCGGGCTCGACGGGGCCGTACGCTGGCGCTTCGAAACCGGGGGCGACGTGGACGCTCCGCTCACCATGCTGAGCGACGGGAGCCTGGTGGTCGCCTCGGAAGACGGGACGATCACGATGCTTTTGCCGTGAGCGACGAGGGCCGGGTATCCTCGGCACCGCGCGATGTTGGGGATCCCGCCCGCAAAGGACACCGACGCCGAAGACGTCGTCTGGGGTCTACAGACCGCCGAAGCGCTGTGGAAGCGCGGCGAGCGTATCGACGCGGTCGTGTGGCTGCGCCGCGCGGCCCAAGCCGCGGGTGAAGCGGCCGACGACGATCGCGCCCTCGAGCTCGCGCGCTACGCCGCCGAGCTCACCGACTGGATGGCGACGCTCCCCGCGGGTCAGAGCGGTGCGCCGCCTCCGGCGCCGACGTTCGTCCCCGACGGCGGGCCGACGTCGATCGACGTCGACGTCGAGGTCGACGGAGCACTCGCTCCGCCGCCTCCGCCAGCGCCCTTCTTTCCGCCTCCGACGGCGCTGCCCGCGGCGCCGCCGTTCCGCGAGCAGTCGTCGCCGACGATCCAGATGGCGTCGCCCGAGGGGATGGTGGCACCGCGTGACGATGCTCCCGAGGAGCACGCTCCCGTCGAGCCGCCGCCGGCAGAGCCCGAGCCGCCGGCAGCAGATCGATCCGACGACGCCGAGGAGCCCCGATTGCCCGCGACGACGTCGGTGCCGCCCGCAGAGGCGGTCCACGCGGGGATGTTCAATCCGTGGGACGCCGACGCGCCTCCCCCGCCGGTCGCGGCGCCGCCGGCGCCCTTGCCGCGCTTCGGAGAAGAAGAGGAAGTCGTCACGAGCGTCAGGCCTCACGCGCTCGCGCAGCAGCGCGCCGACGAGCTCGCGGCGCAGGCTGCGCCGTCTCCGCGTCCGCCGAGCGCGGCGGCGCGGCCCGCGCCGCCGCGTCCGCCTCCGCTTCCGCCGCGCGCGCGCGCGAAGGCGCCTGCCGCGCCGCAGCCGCCGCGCGAGCCTGACGGCCCGACGGGGCCCTTCCCCGTTCAGCCCGAGGTGCACGCGCCTCCGCCACCGGTCACGCCCCCTCCGCCGAGCCCGACGCAGGTGATGTCGACGCCGTCGGCGCCGCCCTCGGAGCCGACGAACCCGAATCTCGGCGCGCCGTCGGCGCCCGACGAGGCAGAGGTCGCGAACGCGCCGGAGGCGCTCGCGCCCGCGCCCGCGCCGGCCAGGCCTCCCAAGCCCGAGAAGCTCGTGCTCGACGACGTCGAGGCCTTCGCGGATCTGCCCGACGATGCGCGCGAGGCGTTCGCCGCGGCCGCGTCGGTCGATCCGCTCGGCGAGGGCGAAGAGGTGAGCAGCTTCGCGCTCGCCTACGTGATCGCGGGCAAGGTCGACGTCGCCGCGACGATGGTCGACGCGCCGGCCGTGCGCCTCGAAGCGGGCGCCGTGCTCCGATCGCGCGGCACGACGGAGGGAGGCGTCCCGATGCGCCTCATCTGCGCGTCGAACGACAGCGTCGTCGCGACGTGGTCCGACGCCGAAGTCACCGAAGCGTTCCGATCGATCCCGTGGGTCGAAGACGATCTCCGCGCCGCCGCCGATCGCGTCCAGACGCTCGTCGGGATCACGATCGGTCCCCTCGGCGAGCGCCTCGACGCGTCCATCCGCGAGCAGATCGTCGAGCGCCTCACGATGCGCCCGCTCTCGCCGGGCGAGATCGTGGTGAACGCGGGCGAGGTGGTGCCGGGCCTCTTGCTCGTCGGCGTCGGCGAGATCGAGCTCGTTCAGGGCGACGAAGTCTCGGGCGTCGTCGGCTCCGGCGAGTTCCTCTTCCCCGGCGAGGTGCTCGGCGCCGGCGACGCGCCCGCGACCGCGCGCGCGGGCGCCGGCGGCGCGCTGATCATGTCCGGCGATCGGAGGATCGCCCAGGAGCTGCTCGTGACGTGCCCGCCGCTAGTCGAGGTGCTCGCCGGGATGTGACTTCGGTCCGAGCGCCGCCTTCTTCGCGGGCTCGTTGTCGATCTCCCAGCGCAGCTCCTCGTTGCCCTCCGCGCCGGCGAAGCGCAGACCGAACCAGCGCGAGTCGGGCGAGATCGTCGGCTGACCGCTCGGCGTGGTCGTCGGGAACTTGATGCGGAACACGTGGCGCCAGACGCTCGAGTACGGGAAGTATTGCTTCTCGAGCGGGCCGGGGCGCGCGATGAGCTCGATCGAGAGCGGCGCGGTCTCGTTTCCCTCGTCGTCGATGAGGCGCACGATCCACGAGCTGTTCGGCCGCGTGAGATCGGCCCAGCGGTGGTTCGTGCCGTAGAGCGCGACGTAGAAGCGATGGCTGTCTTGCGTCTCCGCGAGCGTCCTCTCGAGGAGCGTTCGTCGCTGCTCGACCGTGAGGCGATAGTCGTTCGCGTACTTGACGACGTACGCCCAGCGGAAGTCCCACGACTCGAACGTCGCCGTGACGTGGAGCAGCGTGTCGAGCTCGCTCACCTGGAAGAGGCTCTTCGTGCGCGTCCATCGCTGGAGCACTTGCGAGTAGTCGCTGTCGGTGTACTCGCGCGGTCCCGTCGCCATCGAGACCTTCGGATCGGCGCACGCGCTGGTCGTGCTCAGCGCCGCGAGCGCGACGAAGAGGTAGGCAAAGCCGCGCGTCATCGGCACCACTCTGCCGAAGCGCCGCGCGCTCGGCAAGGAGGTGTGACACCGCTTACGCGTCTTCCGCGCGCGTCATGCGTAGCGCACGGGGCATGACGGCGCAGCCAGACCCCTGTCAAAGAGTGCGCGCAGGGAATGATCGAGCACGGCCGCGCCCCAATGTGGCGGGCACGGAAACGATGCGGACCGCGCAACCAAGTTGGCTTCGCCCGAGGATTTTCCGTCGTCTCCGGGCGAACGGCAGAGCCCTCGCGTCCGCGCGCGGGCGGGCGCGAGGTCGCGAACGAAACTTTCGCGACCCGCGTTCGTCCAACGGACCATCGACGAACGCATGGCACATGCTTCGCAGCCTCTCGCGTAAGCCACACCCCTTCGGCGCGTTTCACGTGGGCGACGCCGAAACACCTCGTCGTAGAAGGTGCGCCTTGATTGACAAGCTCGACTTCCTCGTTCGCTTCTGGGAGCTGAAGGCGCGCAACGCGTCGCTCGGCGAGCCTCTCGGACCGCAGGAGCAGATCGAGCTCCTATCGCTGATGCAGCTCGTCACCGGCGACCTGGATGCGCCGGCGGCCGGGCCGGTGGAGCGTCCCAAAGGCGCGCTGCCTGCGCAGATGATCGGCGACGGGACGATCTTGCCCGTCGAGGTGCGAAGCGTCTCCGCCGCGGCGGTCGTGGTGAGCTGCGCGGGCGCGGTGCCCGTCGGCGCGCAGGTCATTCTCCGCGCGGCCGACGCGATCAGCGGCGTCGAGTACGCGCTGCCCTGCAACGTGCTCTGGGTCTATCGCGCCTCGCCGACGATCGTCGCGCTCTCGGTCGACGGCATCCCGACGCGCGCGGTCTTCGCCGGCGTTCCCGAGCCGCGGATGTCGATGCCCCTCGCGCTCGGCAAGCACGCCCGCTTGCGCGCCTGAGCGGCCGTCCGCGTTTTTGTTGTATCCCACACGCGGATGCGTGCCGTATAACCGTTGCCCCTCGTTACCTGGGTTCCGGGAGGCCACGGCTCGATGCCCCTGAAGATCAGCGTCCGCTCCGTGTTGCCTGCGCGCGAGACCGGTGACCTCATGGTCATCGGCGTCCCCGCGCAAGGCGGCACCTCGAAGAAGAAGAATGCCCGCTCGCCGCTCGACGGCGTCGACCGCGCGCTCGGGGGGGCGCTCGGCCGCCTCCTCAAGAAGGAAGAGTTCAAGGGGAAGAAAGACCAACAGGTCTCGATCTCCACGCTCGGGAAGATCAAGGCCGACCGCCTGATCGTGTGCGGGCTCGGCGACCTCGCCAAGCTCGGCCCGGCCGACGTGCGCACGTTCGCGGCGAAGGCCGCGCGGGCGGCGAACGCCGACAAGGCGAAGAAGCTCGTCATCGGGCTGCCCGAGGGGCTCGAGGGGCGCCTCCGCGAGGTGGTCGAGGGGCTCGAGCTCGGCGCGTACCGCTTCACCAAGTACATGACCGGCGACCGCAAGCCGAAGGTCGAGCTCGGACAGGTGGCCATCTGCCTGACGGGCGCCGCGCCGGCGAACGCGAAAGAGCAGGTCGATCTCGGGCAAGCGGTCGCGGCCGGGGTGAACCTCTCGCGCGATCTCTCGAACGAGCCGCCGAACGTGCTCTACCCCGACGCGTTCGCCGCCGCCGCGCAGGCTACGGCCAAAGACGCGGGGCTCAAGGTCCAGGTCTTCGACTACAAGGAGATCCAGCGTCGCGGGATGAAGCTCCTCCAGGCCGTCGGCCAGGGCAGCGAGCGCAAACCGTGTATGGTGCACTTTTCCTGGACGCCGCCCGGCGCGAGCCGGCGCATTGCCTTCGTCGGCAAGGGCATCACCTTCGACTCCGGCGGCCTCTCGATCAAGCCCGCCGCCGGCATGGGCGAGATGAAGCACGACATGAGCGGCGCGGCGAACATCGTCGGCCTCATGTCGATCGTCGGGCGGCTCAAGCCCAACGTCGAGGTGCACGGCATCTTCGCCGCCGCCGAGAACATGCCCGACGGCAACGCCTACCGCCCCGGCGACGTCTGGCCGTCGCTCGACGGCAAGAGCGTCGAGATCATCAACACCGACGCCGAGGGCCGGCTCATCCTCGCCGACGCGCTCGCCTATGCGCGCGGCCTCGAGCCCGATCTGCTCGTCGACAACGCGACGCTCACGGGCGCGTGCGTCGTCGCGCTCGGCAACTCGTGCTCCGGCTGGTACGCCAACAACGAGGCGACCGCCGAAGAGTTCCAGAGCTCCGTGAAGAACAGCGGCGAGATCATGTGGCGCCTGCCGCTCCTCGAGGATCTCAAAGACCAGCTCAAGAGCGACTCCGCCGATCTCAAGCACACCGGCGATCGCTGGGGCGGATCGATCAGCGCCGCGCTCTTCCTGCGCGAGTTCATCGGCGCGGTGCCGAACTGGGTGCACTGCGACATCGCCGGTCCGGCGATGGGCGATCGCGTCCGCGGCTGGGACCCGAAGGGCGGGACCGGCCACGGCGTCCTCACGTTCCTCGACCTGATCGAGCGGGCGTCGAAGGCCGCGCCGCCGGCCAAGGCCCCCGCGCCCTCGCTCGCGAAGGCCGCGCCGCCGGCCAAGGCCGCGCCCGCGCCCAAGGCCGCGCCCGCGCCCAAGGCTGCGCCTGCGAAGAAGGCCAAAGCCAAGAAGCGCGCGAAGAGCTGATTGCCCGAAGCAGGGTGAGCTGCTAGCCGTTCGCCATCATGGATGGCGGCCCCAGCCTGGAGAAGCGACTCGGTCGCGCGCTCTCACGCGCGCTCGTCGACTTCGACATGCTCGCCGACGGCGATCGCGTCATGGTCTGCGTCAGCGGCGGCAAAGACAGCTACACGATGCTGGATCTCCTCCGCTCGCTGTCGCGCCGCGCGCCGATCGCGTTCGAGCTCGTGGTCGTCAACGTCGATCAGGGTCATCCCGGTTACCCCGCCGATCGCCTGCGCAACTACATGAAGGCCGAGGGCTACGACTTCAGGATGATCGAGGAGGACACGTACTCGATCGTCACCGAGAAGATCCCCGAGGGAAAGACGTACTGCTCGCTCTGCTCGCGTCTCCGGCGCGGCATCCTCTATCGCGTCGCCAAAGAGCTGGGCTGCACGAAGATCGCGCTCGGCCACCATCGCGACGACATCCTCCAGACGCTCTTCTTGAACCTCTTCTTCGCGGGGCAGCTCGCGGCGATGCCGCCGAAGCTGGTCTCGCAAGAAGGCCACGTCGTCATCCGTCCGCTCGCGTACGCGGCCGAGGAAGACGTGGCGGCCTACGCCAAGGAGAAGGCGTTTCCGATCCTGCCCTGCGATCTGTGCGGCTCGCAGAGCGATCTCCAGCGCAAGATCGTCGGCGCGATGCTCGACGATCTCGAAGAGAAGCATCCGGGCATCAAGGCGGTCATGCTCGCTGCGCTCCAGAACGTCCGGCCGAGCCACCTGCTCGACAAGGGGCTGTGGAAGTCGCTCGGCCTCGAGGCCGCGCGCGAGGCGGCGGGCGACAAGCTCGTCGGCGTCTCGCGCCTGTTGCGAGAAGGCGCGAGCCTGCCGGTCGCGACGAGCGGAGAGTGACGCGATGAGCGACGAGGCGGAGGCCGCGCCGACGTCGCGCCCGCCGGAGTCGGAGCGCATGCGGCGCCTTCGCCGCAACGTCGTGTTTCACCGGCTCGCCGGCCTCGGAGCCTCCGCCCAAGCCGCGATCCCCGGGCTCTACGCGTGGGCGATCACGGTCGCGCCTGCGGCGTGGTCGCGGGGCGCGCCCGTCCTCGCGAAGGTCGCCGCGATCGTCGGCGTCGTCGCGCTCGCCACCGCGCCCCTCGTCGAAGGCGCCGGGCTGCGCGCGCGCCCGGCCGAGGCTCCCGATGATCCGTCGCGTCCGGCCGAAGCCGCGGCGGCTCCTCCGCCGACGGGCTTGCGATCGTTCCGAGCGTGGACGGGCCCGACGTGGGCGCGCGTCTGGTCGGTGTGGGGCTTCGTTCTCTCGAGCGCCATCGTGTGGGCGCTCGCACCCGGCGCGCTCTCGTCGATACGGCTCGACGGCGTGCGCGGCGCGCTCGGCGTCGTCGGATGGGGGCTCTTCGCGTTTGCGTCTGCCGGCCCGTCGCTCCGCGCCGATCCCGACGCGGCCAAGCGCATCGTCGCCGGCAGCGCGCTCAAGCCGCGCTCGGCGCTCCCTCGCGGCGACGGCGTCTACGTCGCCGGCGGCGTCGTGCTCGCGCTCGCCATGCAGGCGGTCGGTTGGAGCGTCGCCGTCCCGGAGCGCGCGGTCCTCGTTCGGCTCGTGACGGTCGCGTGCGGCGTCGCCGTGATCAGCGCCACGACGAGCATCGCGCTGGCGCGACACGCGACGCGTACGCCGGCCGCGAGGTCGCTGAAGCTGAGGCGCGCGCTTCCTTGGATGGTGCTCCTGGCGTTGTTCCTGAGCACCGGCCTCGTTCTGCTGATGCCCCGCTGACGATCGATCCTCCGTCCGTCGGGCGTTGGGAAGCGGCGCGGCCTGCGTTATCGTTCGATCGAGATGCAAGCTCTCGACGCGCTCGCCGCCGTCCTCGTCATCGGAGCCGCCGCCGCGTTCACGTTCGGCGCCATGGCGCTGTCGCGCTCCAACGACGTCGAGGCGCTCTACTATCTCGTCGTCGGCGTAGTCGCCCTGCGCGCCGGCGTCCAGATCGTGCGTCCGGGGGCGAGCGCGTGAAGGTGCGGCGCGCCGCTGCGCTCTTGATCCCGTTCGCGTTCTCGTGCCTGTCGTGCAGCGATTCGCGGGGCCCGGTCGAAGAGGGCGCGGCGCTCGGCGGAGAGATCGCGGCGCGCGTCGGGAGCGAAGCGATCCCGCTCTCCCTCGTGAACCGCGTCGCGGCCGATCAACGCGTGACGCCGCGAGAGGCGCTGCACCGACTCGTCGACGACGCGATCTCGGCGCACGCCGCGCGCGCGCGGGGGCTCGATCGATCGACGCCGACGTCATGGCGGCTCACCGCTGCCCGCGCTCGCTTCACGGCCGACAAGCTCGCGGCCGACGCCAGAGCGCTCGGACCGCCCACGGACGAGGAGATCGCGAAGCTCAGCGCGCAGCACTGGAGAGAGGTCGATCGCCCGCCCGCGGTTCGAGTCGTCCACGCGGTCGCGCGCACGTTCCGTCAGGGGCAAGACGCGAAGAAGGACGGCACGGGTGAGGCGAGCCCGCGCGCGCGTGCGGTCGCCGACGAGATCCTCGCGGCCGTGCGATCGGCGGCCGACGAGGAGGATTTCCTCGCGAAGGCCAAGGCCGTCGCCCACCCTGACGACGTCCACGTGGTCGTCGAAGCGCTGCCTGCCGTCGTCGAAGACGGCCGTTCGCTCGAGGGTGGGGGCGGCCTCGACCCGAAGTTCGCGAAGGCGGCCTCCGAGCTCGCGTCGCCGGGCGACATGAAGCTCGTCGACACCGCGTTCGGCTGGCACGTGATCCGCCTCGTCGAAAAGATCCCGGAGCAGCGAATGGATCACGAGGCGCGTCGCATTGCTTTCGGCGAGGCCGCGTACGCCGCGCGCGCGCGCGCAGCGACCGACGCGCGCATCGCGGCGCTTCACGCGGCGACGCCCGTGGTCATCTCGCCGTCCGCCGAGCAGCTCATGCGCACGTCGAGCGGTCTCCCGTCCCCCGAGCCCGTGGGGCCCGCGCCCCAGCGCCCTTCCGCCCCGTGAAAGGACGCGCGCGCGAGGGCACGAGCAAGTCGCGGAGGCCGCCCGTTCGCGACATGGACGCCTCGGCGTTCGCGGTGATTCTCGGCGAGCTCATCTCGCGATTACCGGGCGCGTATGCATGCTCGCTCGTCGACGGCTCCGGCGAGACGGTCGACTACGCCGGCCTCGGCGATCCCTTCGACGTGAAGGTCGCCGCGGCGCACGCGAGGATCCTGCTCAACCAAGTCGAAGAGCTCGGCGCGCTCGGCGCGCCGCGCTGGATCGTGATTCGCGGCGCGGCGCGCAGCATCATCGCGAGGAAGCTCCCCGAGGGCTACGCGATCGTGGTGCTCCTCCGCCGGAGGGCGGGCTTCACGGCGTCGGAGCGGGCGTTTGCGACCTGCGCCGCGGCGCTCGCGCGCGAGGCCGGCTGGCCGCTGGAGGCGCCCGAGAGAGGCGGCGAAGCCGCGTGGATCCCCGTCGACGTCGAGATCGATCAGCGCGGGCGGCCGGCCTTCATCGGCGCGCCGCCCGTGCGCGTGGAGGTCCTCGGGTCGGTCATGGGCCTTCCCCGTCGCGAGCGCGGCTATCGCGTGCGCACGGCCGCGGGAACGGAGCTCACCGTCGTGCGCGAGGCCGGAAACTGCTGGTACGCCGACGATCGCCACGACGCCTACGACGCGTTGCGGTGACCAGAACGCCACGCGCTCGTGGCGGGCGGCGAAAAACGCCACGGTTTGCGTGTGGGATGCACGCGAAAAAACCGAATGAAATCCAAGCGCTCCGACAAAAGCGCACATCCTCGCCTTTTTTGGATTTGACACAGGGGCGCCCCTGACTATTTTCCGCGCCCCTCCTTCAGGTGACGCGAAACGGTCGGGCTCCCCAAAAGAGCGCGCACCCAACGCAGCCAGAGGTGGGGACAGCCTGTGGAAAACCTGACTTCCCCCAGGGCCTCAGCACCCGCAAGGTCTGAGAATCCTGGCCGAAAGCAGGATCTCTCCCCCGACCATCCACATGTGGATAAGGCGTGCGAGAGCTCCCAGGCTGCTTGAAGCTCGGCCAATAAACAGCCGAGCTCACTTAGAAAATCTCTTAACCTTCTCTTGACGCCAGCCGGCTCCGGACCAACAGTGGAACCCGCTCTTCGGGGGCGCTCAGCGAAAGCCGAGCGCGGAGGAGAGCCCGAAGCTGTCCGGAACGTCGCGCTCATCTCGCGCGCGGCCATCGGAGCTACCGGCAGAAAATAAAGCGTCGGGTCACCGAAAAAAAACGTTGACCATCCCGTCGCGGCGACTATGATTCGCGACCCCAACGCAGCCGGGTGAGAGCCCGGGTGCCTCGGTCCTTGAAAACTGAATCGTACGCTCACTTTAGACGAATCTAGAGTGGGCTCCCGGAGGGCGCGATGCCGAGACAGTCATCCCGACTGCTCGAGCAGAAGCGACCCTCCCGTTCCTGACAAGGTCAGGTCAGGCGAGAAACGTGTCAGGTCTAAACAGCCTGGCGGCGAGCTCGTCATCTCCAGAATTCGCTCCTTCGAAGGCTAGCCCTTTCGGAGGCAGCA
>JAHBWD010000039.1 GCA_019637175.1 Labilithrix sp.
TGAGCCTACTTCAGCGGAGCGCAATCGGCTCGACGGAACGCCTCGCTCAGCGGACGAGTCGCTGCGACTGATAGTAAGACACGGCGAAGATCTCGGCCGACGAACCGCCGACGGCCTCGACGGCGTCGACGTTCCAACCGGTCGACACCGGGCGCCAGCACGATCCATCCCAGTGAAGGACCCTTGGATCCGTGTTCGGGCTCGTCACGAGCGCTGCCCAGATGTCGCTTGGTGAGACGATATAGAAGCGGCGAAAGGTGCCCGTACGCGTCGAGCCGGGGGCGATCGACCACGTGACGCCGTTCCATCGATGGACGCTGGCGTCGCGCCTGACAGCCACGACGTCGTTCGCGCTCGAGCCCCGCACGTCGACGAGGTTCGTCGGCGCGCCCGGGACTGTCGCCCACGACACGCCGTTCCAATGGGCGATGCCGTTGCCGACCACCCACGCATCGTCGGCGTTTGCACCCCAGATCGCGGCGGGGCTGGTGATGCCGTGTGCGCCACGATCGACCCACGTCAAGCCGTTCCAATACGCGGTGCTCGCGCCGGTGATCACCCAGGCGCTCGTCGGCGACGCCGCGCCGACCGCCGACGTGGGCTTGCCTGGCAGCAGCGCGTAGGACCAAGCCGCGCCATCCCAGTGCGACGCGATGTTCGTGGCAGCATCGTAGAAGCCACTGACCCAGACGTCGTCGGCACTCGACGCGGAAAGCCCGACTGCGCTGTCGGCCGCGGTGACGCCCCAGAGCGGTTTCTGGGTGCAGTCGGCGCCGGCGCAGATCGACGTGCCTGCGAGGCCCATCAACGTGCCGTTCCAATGGACGACGCGGGTGATGGCCGGCAAGGATGCGGTGGCCGGGCTGATGCTGACGAGGTCATTCGGGGCGTAGGTTCGCTTCCATGCGGGGCAGCCCAGGAGCGACGCGATCGGCATGTCGCTTTGCCTCGTCGCGATAAACCGCGAGCCGTCGGGTGCCGTCGCCGCCGATTGACATGCGCACGACGAACAGGGGGCGTTGCCCGCCGCGATGTCGCCCACGATGGAAGCGCCGTTCCAGCGCCAGAGCCGCGCGCTCGTGACGAAGACGACGCTGTCGGTCGAGATCCCCGTGATCGCCTTGGCCCCACTCACGGCCGGAAGGTGCTCACTCCATACTCCGCCGACATAGTGAAAGAGCTTCGTGCCAGCGACCCAGAAGTCGTCAGGCGCCGCGCCTCCGATGACGTCGGCGGTCTCCCCCGCGGGCAGCGGCATCGGGGGGTCGACCCACGCAGCGCCGTTCCAGTGGCGGACCGAGGTGCCGCCGACCGCCCACACGTCGTTGCTCGAGAAACCGTGCACCGCCTTGAGGCCGAGCACTGCGCCGGTGGCGACCGGGGTCCAGTCGACGCCGTCCCAGTGATACGCGGTGGTCGTGCCGTCGACCGACCAACCGTCATCGGCGGAAGCGAACCAGGTCGAGATCCCGGGTTGCGGCTTCGGTGACTTCGCGAGCGTCACGCCGTCCCAGTGCAAAGGACCGATCCACACGTTGTTCGGGCCGGTCCCCGCGATCGCGCCGCCGAGCTTCGTCGGGCTTCCCGTGAGCCCGCGCCACTCGATGCCGTCCCAGTGCACGGTGATGCCACGGCCAGTCATCCACACGTCGTTCGGGGCCGCGGTCCACACGCGATCGAGGAGGTCGTGCACGGGCGTCATCGAGAGCTGGCAGAAACCGTCGATGGAGCAGACACCGTCGGGCAGATCGTACGGTCCGTCCCAGGCCGGCGTGTCGCACACGAGCGGTTCGGCGTCGACGTCGGCCTCGAGCGACGCGTCGCCCGGCCCATCGGTCGTCGCGTCCGACGTCGCGTCGGCGCCGCCGTCCGCGGGCGGTTCGCCGTCCGGCGACAGCGCGTCGGGCTCGACTTCGCCGTCGAGCGCGGGGCCCCCGTCCATCCCTGCGTCGTCGGCTCCGGGGTCGCCGCCGGGGGGCGAGCACGCCGTCGCGACCGCCACCACGACCAGAATCGCATCGAAAAGAAGTCCGCGCCCCCTCATGAGTGGAGAGATGCCGGCAGCGCGCTCATGTCGCGCCTGGGTCGAGGCGTTTCTCCTCGCGGTGTCTCACCGTGTCAGTGTCCGTGCGCAAAAGGAGAGACGAACCGTACCGCGCCAGCAGAGCCACGTCAGCGGAGCGCCATGAGCGAGACGACCGACCAGCCGTCCTTCTCGACGACGACTTCCTGCGTGCGGATCCAGCCGCGCGCGTCGAGGTGAACGCGGTGTCGGCCCACGGGGACACGGACGCGCGCGACGGCGATCCGCGCCGGGAGCGTCTCCCAGCTCCGCGTGTCGGGCGTATCGAGCGCCGTGAGCGTGGCCTGCGCGCCGAGCGACGCCAGGAACCCGACGACGCTGTCGCGCCCCGACGCGGCCTGTATGCCCTGACCGACAGCGGCGCGCGCGACGGTGCGCGTGATCGCGCTCACGATGATCTTGCCCTCGATCTTCTTCCACTCTTCGCGCACCTCGCGATCGACGTCGACCGCCTCTTCGAGCTGCACGTACCGATCGTCGAGGCGGCACGCGGGGATGGCGTACTTTCCCTGCCCTTCGGCGAGCGACGGGAAGTTGATCCAGGTCACGAGCCCTTGCGCGGCGAGCTTGTTCGCGGCGGCGGCGTCGCCGGGGTTGATCGCGCCGGCGAAGTAGGTGAGCGCGAGGCCGATGGGGATGCGGTTGGCCACCTTGTGCGGGACGCGCCCGTAGCCGACGACGAAGAAGATCTCGCCGGTGTCGCCCTGCTCCGACGCTTCCGCGGGCGTGCCCGGCGCTTGGTCGTCGCCGCCGAGGAGCGCCTTGATGCGGGGGCTGCGGTAGTTGCCGATCGGCGCGAGGCGCCGCACCGAGTCGCCGAGCGTGCCGAAGCCGGTGAAGGCGAGCGCCTCGTCGTAGTAGCGGAGCGCTTCGTCGACCTCGCCGCTCTTCTCGTAGGTGAAGCCGGCGAGCGCGGCGCCGAGGCCGAGGACCGGGTTGTTCTTCAGGTTGAGCTGGTCGCGGTAGTACTTCTGGATCACCGAGAGGCGACGCGCCTCGATGCGCGCGCCGTTCAGGTCGCGCGTCTCGAGGTAGTTCAGCATGTTGAGCGTGTTGATCAGCAGCTTCTCGTACGGCGGCGCCGAGTAGCGACCCACGGAGCCGCTGAACATGTACTCGCCGATCGAGTCGCCGGCGTTGCGCGCGAGATCGAGCATGTCGATCGCCTTGTCGGCGGCTTCGAAGTCGCGCTTGGAGAGCGAGAACTCGGCGAGGCCCTGTTGGATGCTCGCGCGGTTGAGGACGAGGATCGCGTTGTCGCCCTTGATGTCCTTCGGGAGATCTTCGGCCTTCTTGACGTCGAGCTCCTCGTTCACCTCGGCGATCGCGGCCTTGGCGTTGCCCGCGTCGAGCGCGGTGCGCATCTTGAGCGTGCGCGCCTCGTGGCCGCCGCAGCCGACGAGCCAGGGCGCGAGGACGAGCGACGCGGCCGCCAGCAGACGGCCGCCTTTGTCGACTGCCGCGGCGAGCACGACGGCTACTTCACGGCCTTCGTCACGTACGTCTTGCGCTGCCACTTGATCGCACCAGTCTCGATCTCGATCACCTGGAGGAATAGGAAGTACTGCACGCGACGCATGTCTTCCGTTCGCTCGTCGTTGCCGGAGACCTTCCCGGTGATGAAGTACTTCGCCCCGAGCTGGCGGCCGTACTTGGCCACGTTCGCCTGGTTGAAGACCGGGTTCTGCTGGCCCTCGACCTCGCGGATGATCTGGTTCTGCCGATCGCGCGCGATGACCTGCACGGTGCCCGACTCGACGAGCCACGTCTCCGCTTCGCCGAGCAGCGCGTCGAGCATCGAGTCGATGTGCTCGCTCGTGCTGTTCTGGAAGGGGAAGATGGCGACGTTCGGCGGCGGGTTCGTCGAGCGCCACTCGTTCATGACGGGCGCCGCGCGGAGGTTGTTCAGCGTCTCGTGGAGGGCGCGCTGGATGTCGTCTTTGTCGAGGCCCGTCGAGAGGGCGTGCGCGTCGATGGAGGGATCGTTCGCCCCGCGCACCACCTCTTTCCCTCCGCAGCCTGGGAGAACGAGAGCGAGGAGAGCCGCGACGATCGGGACGGTGAAGCGAAGGCGCATGGGACGAACCTCGGGGTCGGAGAATCCTAACCGATCGAACAAGCATGCGCGGGGCCAGCCCGCGCCGCTCTGTTCGACGATCGTTCTACTGCTGAATTCGAGAGCGAGATGAAATACTTACGCTCGAGCTCGGCCGAGCGACGCGCGCGGCGCGGAGCGAGAACGCGCGCTCACAGCGACGTGCCCCGGCGTTTACGACCGGGCTCAGCGGCAGGGGGTCGGGGCGGCGTCGCTCGTGGTGGACGTGCAGTAGAGGCGATCGTTGGGTGCCGCCGTCAGGCTGCACTCCATGCTCTCCACCGGACCGCACAGCCTATCGATGCCGTCTCCGTGACGTGGCCCCCAGGAAGGTGACACCGGGAGGTACCCGGAAATGCAGACGCCGGCGCCGCATAGGCCCACCGTTCGTCGCGGGGCCCGCTGCTCCTCGACGCCGTTGCAGTCGTAGTCGTAGGAAAGAAGCTCCGGCCTCTCGCGCGGCGACGGGAAGTACGGCTCGGTGAAGTACTCCGTTTGCCCGGGGAAGACGCGCGCGTCGTGATCGTTGCAATCACCGGGTCGATTCGTCCAGCCGTCTCCGGGCGACGCGCATGCGGTCACCATCGTGAGGCCGCCCCAGCCGTCGCGATCCTCGTCCTCGTACCACGGCTGCGGCTCATCGCACGGGGACGACAGCGCTCGTTGCCCGTCGTTCGATCCCGTGTCGGCGGCCGGCGCATCGACGTCGTTTTCGCGCCCGCACGCCGCAGCCGTTGCTGCGAATGCGAAGAGGAGGACGACGTGGGCTCCGCGCATCTCCAAAGGGTAGCAGCGATCGAAGGCACCGCCTCGGGATGGAGTGAGTCCTGGCAGGCCGTCGAGGTAACTGCTGCTCACATAGACTTCACTCTTGGCGCAAGCAACCACGCTGCGGCGCGCGTCCAGGCCGCGAGGTATGCTTCACGAGTCATGGTCCATGTCGCTCGCGCGCGGCACCGCTACACCTACGAGGAGTACCTTGCGTACGAGCGGCGTGACGATCACGAACCCGACGCTCCTCGTCGAGGTGCTCTCACCGTCGACGGAGCACGACGACCGCGGCAGCAAGTGGCTGCACTATCAACAGATCCCCTCGCTCCAGGAGTGCGTGCTCGTGAGCCAGAGCGAGCCGCTTGTCGAGCGCCATCGCCGGCTGCCCGATGGAAGCTGGGAGCACAGCGACCACGCTGCGGGCACCGTGATGCTCACGACCGGCGCAGAGATCGCCCTCGCGTCTCTCTACGACGCGCTCCCCGAGTGACGCAGCCCGCACGAGCGGGATTCGGACAGAGCTTCATGACACCCCCAGCACGCTAGCACTGCGCTAGGCTTCCCGCGCAGTGAGCATCCTTCGCCAGCTCCGTCTCGTCGCGTTCCTCGAGGGGCTCTCCTTCGTCATCCTCCTCTTCATCGCGATGCCGATGAAGCACTTCGCAGGCATGCCGCTCGCCGTGCGGATCGTCGGAATGATCCACGGCATCCTCTTCCTGGCGTTCGTCGTGGTGCTCTATCGCGCGGCGCTCGAACGATCGTGGCCTGCGCGTCGCTGGGCCGTGGCGTTCATCGCGTCGCTCCTGCCCTTCGGAACGTTCGCCTTCGATCGATCCCTCAAGAGAGAGATCGAAGAGTCCGTCAGAGCGCCTTGATCGCGCCGTCGAGGGTCGACTCCAGCGTCTCGCGGTCTTGCGCGCCTTCGAGCTTCGTGCCGTCGATGTAGATCGTCGGGAGGCCGTGACCTCGAGCGTCGCGGAACGCCTGGCTGTCGGCGCGGATGCGCGCGGCGATCGACGGATCGGAGAAGCAGCTCTTGAACTGCGCGGCGTCGAGGCCGTGCTCGCGCGCGAGCTCCTCGCAGCCTTCGGGCGTGAGCCGCTCGGGATCGGCCTTGAAGAGCGCCTCGGCGATCTCGTCGCCCTTGCCCTGCGCTTCGCCGCAGCAGGCCGTCTTCGCCATGTCCATCGCGTGCGGGTGCATGCGCAGCGGCACGTGCTTGCGCACGACGCGCACCTTGTCCTTGCGCTGCGCGAGCACGGGCTCGAATTCGGCGTGCGTCATCCGGCAGAACGGGCACTCGAAGTCGACGAAGTCGACGACCGTGACCTTGCCGCGCGGCGTCTTCCGGATCTCTTCGGCGATGTTCGCCGGCACGTCGAGCGGCACGATCTTCGTCGACATGCCGAACGACACCGGCGCCGCGACCGCGATCACGAGGGCGACCGCGGAGCCCACCACCGCGGGCCTCGCCTTGGGCGGATCCCACTCCTTGAGCGCGCGCGCGATCGAGAGACCGGCGAGCACGAGCGCGACGCCGTCGACGACCGCGCAGTACGGACAGATCGTGTTGAGCGTCGCCTGCACCACGAACAGGCCGAGCGCGACGATGCCGGCGAACGACGCCACCATCGCCTGCCCGATGCGCGCTCGCCTCCCCGGCACCATCGCGGCGAACGCGATCGCGAGGAAGCCCGCGATGCCGAACACCGGCATCGGGATCCCGAGGGGGAACGCGTACGCGGATCGCTTCACCGCGCCGCAGCCGCCGTCGGCTCCGCAGAAGACCGGCGCGGGCCGCACGTAGTCGACGAGGAGCACCGCGCTGGCGACGAGCGCGATGAGACACAAAGCGATCGTGATCCAGAAAGCGAGGCTCTTCCGCATGGCGACCCCCGAACGTTAACTCGATGTAGTCGAGCCTACGGGAGTTTATTCCCCATGCTAGAACAGCGGCCAAATGCGGAAGCCCCTGCCGGCACGAAACGCGGTGATGGATCTCCTCGCGAGCGAAGATCGCGCGATCCACGCGCAAGAGGTCGCCGAGCGCCTCGGCGTCGGGCCCGAGAGCTACCAGGGCTTGCTCCGCATGCTCGACGACATGGTCTTCGACGGCGTCGTCATCGTTCGCGGGGGCCAGAAGTTCAAGCTCGACAAGAAGCACGCGCGCGCGAACACCGGCCGCGAGCGGCGCGAGGGTTTCCTCAAGGTGAACCCGCGAGGGTTCGGCTTCGTCGCGAGCCCGACCGCGACCGGCGACGACGTCTACGTGAGCCCCGAGGCGCTCGGCGGCGCGATGCAGGGTGACACGGTGATCGTCGAGATCGTCGCGCGCGGATCGCGCGGCGCCGAAGGTCAGATCGTCGAGGTGAAGTCGCGCGGCTCGGTCCGCGTCTCCGGCATCCTCCGCCGGCGCGGCAAGAGCGCGTGGGTCGAGCCCGACGATCCGCGCGTGCGCGGTCCGGTCGTGCTCACGAGCGAGATCGACAAGGCCGGGCCCGAGGGCAACAGCGGGCAAGACGGCCAGGTCGTCGTCGTGCAGATTACACGTTTCCCCGAAGGCACCGGCGAGAACCCGGAGGGCAAGCTCATCGCCGTGCTCGGCGCTCCGGGTGAGCTGTCGGTCGAGACGCGCAAGGTGCTCTTCGTCCAGGGCATCGAAGAGCTCCACTCCGCCGAGGCCGTCGCCGAGGCCGAGGCGTACGGTCACGAGGTCCCCGCGGAGATGCTCGAGGGCCGCGAGGATCTCACGCACGTTCCCTTGCCTACGATCGATCCCGAAGACGCGCGCGATCACGACGACGCGGTGTGGGTCGAGCGCACGCCCGAGGGCGGATACGAGCTCTGGGTCGCGATCGCCGACGTGAGCTCGTACGTGCGGCCCGGCACGCGGATCGACGACGAAGCGAGGGCTCGCGGCACGAGCATCTACCTGCCCGATCGGGCGATCCCGATGCTGCCGCGCGCGCTCTCGTCGAACCTCTGCTCGCTCCTCCCCGACGTCGTGCGCCTCTGCCTCTGCGTGCACGCGAAGCTCGACGCGAAGGGCAGCATCAAGGAGTCACGCCTCGTCCGCGGCTACATGAAGAGCGCGGCGAAGCTCACCTACGGCGGCGTCGCCCGCGCGCTCGGCATGTCGGATCAGCCCCCGCGCGATCCGAAGGCCGAGGCCATGGTGGACGGCCTGCGCGTCGCCAACGAGCTCTCGCGCATCCTCCGCGGGCGCCGGATGAAGCGCGGCGCGCTCGACTTCGATCTGCCCGAGGCGGTGGTGAAGCTCGACGCCGAGGGCAAGCCGACGTCGGTGAGCAAGCGCGCCTCCGATCCGGGCATGAAGAAGGCCTATCAGCTCATCGAAGAGCTGATGATCTTCGCCAACGAGCTCGTGGCGCGCTGGCTCCTCGAGCATCAGCTCCCGGGCGTGTATCGCGTGCACCTCCCGCCCGATCCGAAGAAGCTCGATCGGCTGTCGGCGATGTGCGAGATGCTCGGGCTCGAGCTCGACGTCGAAGAGACGCAGACGCCCAAGGGCCTCTCCGAGCTCCTGAAGACGTTCGCGGATCATCCGCTCTCGGGCGTGCTCAACAACCTGCTCCTCCGCTCGATGAAGCAGGCGACGTACGACGTCCAGAACCTCGGGCACTTCGGGCTCGCCTCCGAGGCGTACCTCCACTTCACCTCGCCGATCCGTCGCTATCCCGACCTCGTCGTGCATCGCATCGTCCACGCGGCGCTCGAGCACGACAAGCGAACGCGCGAGAAGTCGCTCGCGCGCGTCGGGAACATGGAGAAGCTCACCGAGGCCGCGACGCAATCGTCGCTCGCCGAGCGCCGCGCGATGGAGGTCGAGCGCGAGATCGTCGACATCTATCGCTGCTTCTACATGATCGATCACATCGGCGAGCGCTTCGAGGGCGTCGTCACCGCGTTCGTCGGCACCGGCGCGTTCGTCAACCTCGACGAGCCCTTCGTCGACGTGCTCGTGCGCGTCGAGGACATGGGCGCCGACTACCAGATCGAAGACGACGGCCTGATGGCGACGAGCTCGCGATCGGGCGACGCGATCCGCCTCGGCGATCGGATGCTCGTCGAGATCGCCGACTGCGCGATCCTCCGGCGATCGGTCTACGCGAAGCGCGTGCGCGGCGAAGGCGAGCGCGACGACGATCGCGGCCGCCCGTCACGCAAGGGCCGCGGCGGAGGCAACGACCGCGAGCGGCGCCCCGGCAAGGCGGGCGCACGGCCGCAGCGCGGATCGTTCGGGAGCGGAGGCCGGCCGAAGGGCCACGCGCCGCCGAAGGGCGGCCACGCGCCGAAGGGCAAGGCGAAGGGCGGCAAGAAGAGCGCGAAGGCCGGCCGGAAGATCGGGCGCAAGGGCGGCAAGCGCCGCTGAGCTTCGAGCGTCGCCGTGACCCGACGGGTGTCGGCTCACGGGGACGGTTCGACGCGCGCCAAAACCTCGTAATTTCGCGCAATTCCGCGCGAGTCGCGCTGGAACGCCGTGTGCTCGTGCCGACCACGAGGATGCGATCGAAGGCCGGCAATCCGTACCGTGTCGCGCCCGTGCCCACGGCGGCTCGGAGCCATCTCGTCGCCCGATCGATCACGTCGGCGATGTTCGACGCCCCGTCGCCTGCGCTCGTGTGGACGGGCGACGGCGTCCGCGCCGATCGATGGGGGCGCCTCCACTGCGCCCGCCACGCGATGGACGCGCGAGCGCGAGCGATCAGCGCGAGCGAGACCGCCTGCGCGAGCGTCACGAAGCTCCTCGTCATCCAGATCCTGCGGCCGCAGTCGCACGCCGACGTGCGTGACTGGCTCGTGAGCTGCCGCGACGACGACGTCGGGCCGGAGACCATCGCGGCCGTCGTCGCCGACGTCCAGCGAGGCCTCTCGGCGAGCGAAGAGTTGATGGTCGGCTACGACCCTCGACGAGGACGCGCGCGGCTCCTCTGGCCGTGGGGAGGCCGCACCGACGTCTACGACGAGCCCTTCATGCGGGCGATTTGGCGGGCGTACTTCACGACGAGCGATCAGCCCGAGCTCGGCGAGCAGCTCCTTCGCTGGTCGGCCCACGTCGCGGCGCGGTCGTCGTAGCGCCGATCACCCGTTGTCGGCCGGAGGCGACACCCCTCGCGATTCGCGCGCGAGAGGTTGTATCGTGTCTCTCGCCGCGTAGCGCGGCGCTGCCGTGAGCTCGACATCATCGACAAACTCCGTCGCGAGCCGCGGCGTCGACGCGATCGGCCTGACGGTCGTCGTCGGCATCGCCTTGGCCGCCGTCCACATCGCGCCCGAGGTGCGCGGCGACGCCGCGGTCATCGCCGCCGTCGGCTTCCTCCTCCTCGCCGGCACGCTCACGAGCAAGCTGCTCGAGGTCCTCGGCCTGCCGCACCTCACCGGCTACCTCCTCGCGGGGATCATCGCCGGCCCGCACGTCCTCAAGCTCATCGACCACGAGTCGGTGACGCGCCTCCAGCCGGTCAACACCCTCGCGCTCGCGCTCATCTCGCTCGCCGGCGGCGCGGAGCTGAAGCTCGAGATCGTGCGTCGCTTCGTGAAGAGCCTGTCGATCGCGATGGGCCTCCAGAGCCTCGCCGTGCTCGGAGCGCTGAGCGCGGTCTTCTATTTCGCGGCCGGCCCGCTCATCCCCTTCACCCACTCGCTGACGCGCGCCGGCGTGATCGGCGTGGCCGTCCTCTGGGGGGTCATCGCGGTGAGCCGCAGCCCTGCGGCGACGCTCGCCGTCCTCTCCCAGACGCGCGCGCGAGGCCCGCTCGCGAGCTTCACCCTCGCGTTCGTGATGAGCTCCGACGTCGTCGTCGTGCTGCTCCTCGCCGGGGCGATGGCGATCGCGAAGCCGCTCGTCGATCCCTCCGCGACCTTCACGCTCGCCGCGTTCCGCGGCCTCGGCCACGAGATCCTCGGCAGCGTGGCCATCGGCACCACGCTCGGCCTGCTGCTCGCCGCCTACCTCAAGCTCGTGGGGCGTCAGCTCCTCGTGGTGCTCATCGCGCTCGGCTTCGGCGCGACCGAGACGCTCCGCTATCTCCACGTCGAGCCGCTGCTCACGTTCATCGTCGCGGGCTTCGTCGTGCAGAACATGTCGAAGCAAGGCGACACGTTCGTCCACGCGATCGAGGGCACGGGCTCGGTCGTCTATGTCGTGTTCTTCGCGAGCGCCGGCGCGCACCTCGATCTGCCGCTCTTGAAAGAGCTCTGGCCCGTCGCGCTGCTCCTCGCGTTCGCGCGCGCCGTCGTGACCTTCGCGACCGCGCGCGTCGCGAGCCGCGCCGCCAAGGATCCGCCGCTCATCGCGAAGTGGGGCTGGGCCTCGCTCGTCTCGCAGGCCGGACTCACGCTCGGCCTCAGCGCCGTGATCGCGCGCGAGTTCCCCGCGTTCGGCGCGGGCTTCCGCGCGCTCGCCATCGCGACCGTCGCCATCAACGAGGCGGTGGGCCCCGTGCTCTACAAGCTCTCGCTCGATCGCGCGGGCGAGACGAAGACCCCGGCGCCCGCGCTCGACGAGCCCGAAGAAGCGAAGTAGCCGCCAAGTCGCGCGCAGCGTCGCGCATGTCGGATCCGATCATTGGGCGGCAAGCGATCCGGGGAACTGGTGCGTGAAACGCCTACCAATCCTCACTCGACGCCGTTTTTCCCGCGAGAATGCGAGTGGGTGAGGATGGCACCCGTGTTGCGAGAAAGTCGCTCGATGCTCGCTCGCTCCAATCCTGGCAGAACTTTCCTGACTCGAACGCTCATCGCGCTGCTCGGCGTGGCGGGCCTCGTGGCGTGCGCTGGCGCCGACGGCGTCGACGACGCCGATGACGACGACGGCGAAGACGAGGAGGCGATCGCCTCGACCGACGAAGCGCTCACGACGGCAGGTCCGTGCGCGGGGACAGCCATCGACCGCGCCGTGCAGTGCGCGCGCCGCAAGGGCGCTCGCGTCCTCAGCTTCTACCGCAGCGCCGCGGAGCAGGAGCGCGTGCGCCGCCAGAACCGGTGCACGAACCGGTGCACCGGCATGGCCGGTTGCGTGAGGCCGACCGCGAACTGCAACTCCTCGCCGCACACGCGATGTCGCGCCGTCGATCTCGTCGCCGACGGCGCTCCGGTCAGCCGCGCCGAGCTCCGCAAGTGCGGCCTCGCGAAGACGACGCTCCCGCACGCGAACCACTACGATCTCGTCAACTGACCCGGCGGGCGCCGGCGCCGAGCTGGGTGCTAGGATGAGGGGGCCATGGGCGATCCCGCGAAGCCGATCGAGGGCGAGCGCAACAGCCCCGAGGTGGAAGCCGCGTGGCGCGCTGCGCCTCCGCAGGTGGTCGCGGAGATCGTGGGTGGGGTCTTGCACACGATGCCCCGCCCGGCGCGGCGGCACACGATCGCCGCGACGAACCTGGGCGAGGAGCTCGGGCCTCCCTTCAAGCGCGGCCGCGGCGGCCCGGGAGGATGGGTGATCCTCGACGAGCCCGAGATCCATCTTGGGGCCATGCCTGACATCGTCGTCCCCGATCTCGCGGGCTGGCGCCGCGAACGCATGCCGGACGCCGCGGGAGGCGAGGAGGCGCCGCCCTACTACGAGCTCGCTCCCGACTGGGCCTGCGAGGTGCTTTCGCCGCGAACGGAGGCGTTCGATCGCGGAGAGAAGGTCCCGCTCTACGCGCGCGAACGCGGTCGGCACGTGTGGCTCGTGGATCCCATCGAGCAGACGCTGGAGGTCTTCCGCCTCGACGGCGAGCGCTACTCACTCGTCGGCGTTCACCACGGAGCCGCTCGCGTCCGGGCGGAGCCGTTCGACGCGATCGAGCTCGATCTCGCCGTGCTCTGGGCCGGCTGAGGATCGCGATACGTCTGTTGACCTCGAATAAGTCTGATGTATAGTCCTCGGCGTGCCGACGGACCGCAAGGCCGACACGATCGCGCGCGATCTGCTCGAGCGGATCGTGCGCGGCGACATCGCCGTCGGCGACCTGCTGCCGAAGGAAGACGAGCTGGCCGCGAGCTACGGCAGCGCGCGCAGCGTCGTGCGCGAGGCGATCAAGCTGCTCGAGGTCCACAAGCTCGTTCGCCCGACGCGGCGCCTCGGCACCGTCGCCCTCGATCCCCTCGCCTCGCCGAGCCCCGACGTCGTGCGCGCGATGCTCGTGCGCGGCGGCACGATCGATCTCGACGTCTTCGCCGGGTGGCTCGAGATCCGCGCCGTGCTCGACGTGCAGATGACCGTCACGGCGACGACGCGGCGCACCGCGGCGGATCTCGCCGCGCTCGGCGAGGTGCTCGAGGGCCTGCGCGCGGCCGCGCGCGATCCCGCGGCCTTCGGGCGTGAAACGGCGCGCCTCGCGCTCGTCCTCGCGCGCGCGACGCAGAACCCGCTCTTCACCGTCCTCGCGCAGTGGCACGCGAGCGTCGTCGCCGATCTGGAGCACGTGTTCGTCGCGATCCGGAGCGCGGGCGTTCCTCACGTCGACGGCATCGCGCTCCTCGTCGAGTGCATCCGCAAGAAAGACGAAGCGCGCGCGAGAGAGCTCGTCGAGATGTTCCACGCATGGGCGACGCCGCGGCTGCTCGCGGCCGCGCGCCTCGCGAACGGCGAGGCGCCGCCCGCACCTCGCGCACGAAAGAGAGCACGCCAATGACCCTCGGCATCGTCTCGGAAGAAGCCTCGCCCCGCACGTCCGTCGTCCGCTTCGGCCCCGCGTGGAAGAAGCGAACACAAGGCCTCAACCTGCTCAAGGTCAAGGGCAGCTTCTACGAGATGGGGCGCCAGCACGGCCACCTCATGTCGGACGAGATCCGCCTCGGGCCGATCCCGTACTACCGGAGCTTCGTCGAGAAGATCTTCGGCGCCGAGCGCCTCGGCTTCGCGGGGCCCGCGCTCGTTCGCGTCCTCCAGCGTACGGTCGGCGCGCGCATCGCCGCGAAGCTGCCTCCGTTCTCCCTCGAGACGATCCGCGGCCTCGCCGACGGCGCGGGCCTCTCGTACGCGTCTCTCCTCGAGGGCTGCACGATGCCCGACTCGCTGCTCTGGGCCGCGTCGCGCCTCATGGAGCTGAAGGCGCCGGGGCCCGCGGTGATCCATCGCATGTCGCTCGGCCTCGGGTGCACGAGCGCGATCGCGTGGGGCGGCGCCACGAAGGACGGCAAGCTCCTGCACGCGCGGAACTTCGACTACCACGGCGTCGCGTGCTGGCCGCGCACGCAGACGGTCATCTTCCACGAGCCCGACGAGGGTCTCCGCTACGCGTCGGTCGCCGCGGCCGGCGTCGCGCTCGGCGGCGTCACGGCGATGAACGAAGCCGGCCTCACGCTCACCGTCCACCAGCACATGTTCACCGACCAGGCGCGGCTCGGCGGAACGCCGATCGGCGTGCTCGGCGATGAGGTCATGCGCAAGGCGAAGAACCTCGACGACGCCGCGCGCATCCTCGCGAGCCACACGCCGATCAGCTGCTGGACGTACCTCGTCACCGACGGACACCGGCGCGAGGTCCTCTGCCACGAAGAGAGCCCGGATCGAACGGCGCCCCGCCGCATCGGCAAGAGCGGAGAGACGACGTTCGGCTACGCGAACGTCTATCTCGATCGCGAGCTCGGCGACACCGAGGTGAACCTCTATCCGTCGTACTGGCGGCACAACCGAGGGCGTCACGCGCGCGTCAACGCGCTGCTCGAGCGCGGCGCGCAGAAGGGCGCGCTCGATCCGGCGTCGATGGGCGGCATCCTCGGCGACGTCGGCGAGAGCGGCTGCCGCCTCCACGAGGCGATCGCGATGGTGCTCACCGTCGGATCGGTCGTCTTCCGCCCGGAAGACGGCGCGTTCTGGGTCGGCGTGGGCGAATCGCCGTCGAGCCACGGCACCTTCGTGCCGCTCTCGCTCGCGCGCGAAGATCACGCCGCCGAGCTCGGATCGTTCCGCGCGTCGGTGCCGGAGCACGCGCGGCGCGCGTTCGAGCACTTCCGCCGCGCGTACGTGGCCTACACCGACGCGCGCGACCTCGACGGCGCGCGCCGCGAGATGGGCCAAGCGTGCGAGCTCGAGCCCGCGCAATCGCTGTATCATGCAACCAACGGCCTCCTCGCGCTCGCGGCCGGCGACGCCGCGGCGGCCGCGGAGAAGCTCGGTCATGCCGTTCGCCTCGGGCACACCGACGAGCCGCGCCTCGCGGCGTTCCACCTCTGGCGCGCGCGCGCGCTCGATCTGCTCGGCGCGCGCGACGACGCGAAGCGCAGCTATCGAAGCGCGCTCGCGCTCCGCAACGACGCGCCCGTCGCCGCCGCGGCGAAGAAGGGCCTCGCGAAGCCGTTCGCGACCGCGGCCGCGCGCCGGATGCAGATCGACATGTCCCTCGCCGACGTCATGTCTCCCTGACGGTCTGGTAGAAGGAGGGGATGGCGATCACCGCTCCCCTCGTGTGGCTCGACGGTGCGCTCGTCCCTTCCGCCGACGCGACGGTCCCGCTCATGGGCCACGCCCCGCAGCGGGGCAGCCTCGTCTTCGACGTCGGCTCGTTCCACGAGACCAAGAGCGGGCCGGCGCTCTTCCGCGTGCGCGAGCACGTCGCGCGCTTCCTGCGATCGGCGTCGATCGTCGGGCTCTCGTTCGGCTACGACGAGGCGGCGCTCGTGCGCGCGGCGATCGACGTCGTCGCCGCCTGCGAGCGGAGCGAAGGCCTCGTGCGCTGGTCGGCCTTCTTCGCCGCCGACGAGCCCGATCTCATTCCTCGGAGCGCCGACGCGCGCGTCGCCGTCGCCGCGCTCTTCTACCGCGACCCGCCGCGCACCTCGCCGCTGCGGATCGCCGTGTTCGACGACGCGCGCAAGGCTTCGATCGAGGTCCTCTCACCCGAGGCGAAGGCCGGCGCTGCCTACCTCGGTCCAATGATCGCGCGCCGGCGCGCCACCCTCGCCGGCGCCGACGACGTCGTCCTCCTCGATCGCGAGGGGAACGTCGCCGAGGCGCCGATCGCGAACGTCTTCATCGTCTCGGGCGGGGTGCTTCGAACACCGCCGCTCGGCGCGATCCTCCCGGGCATCACCCGCGACGCGGTGCTCGCGATCGCGCAGAGCGAAGGGATCGCCGCGCGCGAGGAGCCGATCTCGCCCGAGGCGTTCGCCGCGGCCGACGAGGCGTTCCTCACGGCGACGTCGATGCCCATCGGGCCGATCGCGTCGGTGAACGACCGCGCGCTCGCGGCCGCGCCCGGTCCCATCACCTCGAAGATCACCGCGCGCCTGCTCGCGGCGCAGCGCGGCGAAGATCCCACGCGCGCGGCGTGGGTGCTGCCGATCGAGCCCGTCAGATCTTGAGCTTGTCGCGCACGTCTTGCGTCTCGAGCTTGGCGATCTCGTCGGCGATCTTCGAGAGCTCCGGCGACGTCGACGCCGGCACCTGGATCATCGGGCGAACGTAGAGATCGCCGGGCTCTTTGCCCTTGCGGGCGACGCCCTTGCCTCGCACGCGCAGCTTCGAGCCGCTCTGCGTTCCCGGCGGGACCTTCACCTGGACCGGTCCGTCGAACGTCGGGACCCTCACGCGCGCGCCCTTGATGGCCTCGGACACGGTGATCGGGACGTCGATCAGCAGATCGTCGCCGTCGCGTTCGAAGAGCGCGTGCGGCTGCACGTGGATCTCGAGGATGAGATCGCCCCGCGGCCCGCCTGTGGGCGATTCGCCGCCCTGCCCCGGGATGCGCACGCGGCTGCCTTCACTCGCGCCCGGAGGGATGCGCACGGTGACCGGCTCGGGGGAGCTCGCGTTCCGGAGCTGGAGCGTGGTTCCCCGAACGGCAGAGTCGAAGTCGATCGTGAGCTCTTGCTCGTAGTCTTGCCCCTTGATCGGGCCACGGCGGCGCGAGGCCCGACCGAAGAGATCCGCGAACGGATCGCCCCCGACGTTGCCGCCCGGAACCTGACCGCCGAAGAGATCTTCGAGGTTGACCGTGGCGCCCCCGAAGCCTCCCGCGCCGCCTCGCGGACCGTTGCCCGCGCGCTGCTGCCACTGCTTGTAAGCTCGAGCCTTGTCGGCGTCGAAGCCTTCGCGAAGGGCGTCCTCGCCGAATTCGTCGTAGAGCTTGCGCTTCTGCGCGTTGCCGACGACCTCGTAGGCCTGGTTGACGGTCTTGAAGCGCGCTTCGGCCGACTTGTTCCCCGGGTTCTTGTCGGGGTGCAGATCGCGCGCGAGCTTGCGGTACGCCTTCTTGATCGCGTCGGCGTCGGCGTCCTTCGGCACGCCGAGCACCGAGTAGAAGTCCTGCGCCATCGAGCCTCGAACCTAAATCCGACGGCTATCACATGCAATGGCCGTGCGCGTGTAGGACGAGCTTCGCGATCTGCGGGCAGGAACGCGCTACGATCGAGCCATGCGATGGAGCGCGCTCGCGGCCGCGGCGATGCTCGCGGCGTGTCGGCCGTCGGCCCCGCCCGGGCCCACGGAGAAGCCGCCGCACGACGCGCCGAGCGCCACGGATCCGGCCGGCGCTGCGGCGAGCGACGCGGCGCCGAAGCTCGCGTCGGCGGACGCCGGCGCCTCGAGCGACGCCGCCGTCGCGATCGCCGACAGCGACCCGATGAGCCTCCACAAAGAGACGCGCGAGGATCTCCTCGCCCTCTTCGCGATCAAAGACTTCACCGACGAGGAGAAGAAGCGGATCCAGCCCGACATCTTCCTGCGGAGCACCTTCGGCATCGGCAGCCCGGGCAAGATGAGCCAGGGCAACAAGGCCATCGCCCAGCACACGATCAGCAAGGAGAAGTGCCTCGCGGGCCTGAAAGACATCGTGATCCAGACGCCCGAGCAGCGCGACAAGTGCGGCGCGGAGAACATGGTTCCGGTCTGGATCAAAGGTAAGGACCCTTGGTTCTGCATCGACGTCTTCGAGTTCCCCAACAAGGCGTGCGAGCTGCCCATGGTGTGGACGCCGCCGACGATGGCGAAGAAGGTCTGCGAGCTCCAGGGCAAGCGCCTCTGCTCCGACATGGAGTGGAACATCGCGTGCCGAGGCGATCCCGCCGGCGGCGACGACTGGCGCTACGCCTACGGCAACAAGGTCGACATCGAGATCTGTCACACGAACCTCCGTCACCGCACGGCGTGCAACCCGCGCGACGCGAAGAGCACGTTCGCCTCGTGCACGACCGACACCGAGCCGTCGGGGTCGTTTCCGAAGTGCCGATCGCGCTTCGGCGTCTTCGACCAGCACGGCAACGTCGCCGAGGTCATGATGCGCCGCGAGGGCGATCGCGTCTTCACCCAGCTCAAGGGGAGCGCGTGGTTCTACAACGAGCTCGTGCGCGAGCCCGACGCGCCGATCCCGGAGACGACCACCAACAAAGCGGGCGCCTACCCCGATCACTGCAACTTCAACCCGCGCTGGCACGTCGAGCCGATCGACGCCGCGTGGCACGTCAACTACCACCTCGGCTTCAGGTGCTGCAAAAGCATCCCGTGACGCCCGCGGCCGCTCTCACCAATCGAAGAGCGCGTCGACGGGGTTCTCCGGACCGCGAACGTCGAGGCGCTTCGTGCGGTCGACGTCGACCGTCGTGATCTTCTCGAACGCGTCCGTCCCGCGATGGATCATGTACGTCAGACGGTTGATGCGCGGCACGCCCGCGGCCTGACGCGTGACGTGCAAGACCGACCAGCCGAACATCTTGTCCGAGCCGTACTTCTGGCTCGTCAGATCCGCCGCCGACGTCAGCCGAATGATCGCGAGCTCGCGCGACTTGCCGGCGGGCGCGTCGAGCGTGCGCATCTTGCCCGCGGTCGCGTTCATCAGCATTGCGTCGAGCTTGGCGATGTTGTCGTCGAACGATCGGCGGTCGAGCGGCACGTCGCCCGCCGCGTCCATCGGCACGCCGGGCACGCGCGGCGCGGGCGCGAGCGCCGACTGCCACGCGAAGCGCCGCACGGGGTTCGCGGTCTCGAGCGCCTCGATGCGATCGGATCGAGCGGACGCGCCGTTCGCGTCGAGCTGCACGCGGTTCGGCACGAGCGTGTCGCCCTGCTGCATGACCTCGAGCGAGTTGAAGTGCGCGTGGCCGAGCAGCAGCGTGCGCACCTGCGGATACTTCGCGACGCGCGTCAGGAGCTCGATGCCGGACATGTAGAAGCCGGCGCCCTGTCGATCGAAGTCTTCGTCCGGCGCCATCCATTCCTGGAGCCCGTCGTGGAGACAGCTATCGCGCTGGTTCACCGAGAGCGTGACCCAGTCTTGCTTGCAGACCGCGGGCGTGAAGATCTCGTCGAAGAGATAGTTGATCGTGCTCTGCTGCACGCTCTGGTAGCGGATGAGGGGAAAGTAGTACCCGAGGTCCGCGCCCTTGTGCCCGCCGCGCGGATCGTGGTGGAGCAGGAGGGTGACGTCTTCGCCCGCGCGCTGCGAGCGACCGAGCTCGCGGTCGAGCCACGCCATCTGCGTCTGCCCGATCGCGCCGCCGTAGTTGACGGTGTACATGCCCCAGCCCGTGCGGCGGTGCTGGCGCAGCTCGTACGAGTTCATCGACAGATAGCGGTTCTTGCCGAACGTCCACGACGTGTAGAGCGGGCCGTACGTCTTCTGCCACTGGTAGAGCCCGTCGTAGAGCACCATGTTGCGATCGGCGCGCGGCACCTCGGAGAACGACGCCCCGTAGGCGTCGCCGCTGCGGCGCTCGAACGCGCCGGTGACGACGTCGCGACGGAGACCGTCGCGCTGCGCGTCGGTCTTCGTGAGGAAGGCCTGGTACGTGTCCCAGGAGAAGTCGGGCCACGCGAGGTTGTTCTGCTGCTCGACGACCTTCTTCAGCGTCGTCCCCACCGCCGCGTCGGCGCGCGCCACCGCGCTCGGCACGTGCCCGAGCGCGACGTAACCGTCGTGGTTGCCCGCGGTGAGGAAGATCGGGAGGTTGAGCCGCTTGAGCGCGCCGAGGATCCGCTTCGCCTCGGCGTTGTAGGTGTTGGCCACCGCCGCCTGGCGGATCGTGCCCGGCGAGCCGCCGTTGTGGAGATCGCCGTTGAACGTGATGAACGCCGCGCTCTTCACCGCGGGATCGACGTTCGCGTTCACGCCGTCGACGAAGTCGTCGAGCTTGTCGGCGGTGAGGTTCTTGTAGATGTCGCCCACCGAGACCTGCGTGTCGGTGACGTTGAGCGCGGTGTACTCCTCGAGCGCGCGGTCGAAGACGCGGACGGCGTTGTACTGCCACTCGAACACGTTCGCGAAGACGAGGCCTTCCTTCCTCACCTCGAAGCGCGCGTCGTAGAGCCCGGCGGGCACGTGCGCCATCGCGGCGCGATCGAACACGAAGCGGATCGTCTTGCGGGCCTTGAGCGACGCCGGCATGTCGTCGGGCTCGGCGTTGACGAGCATCGCCTTCGGCACGATGCGATGGACGCCCGCGCCGGTGGTCATCGCGGCGCCGCTCTCGCCGCGCGCGCGTGCGCTCCGCGCGACGAGGAAGAACGCGATGCCGCTCTCGTCGCTCTGGTCGAGCGTGAGCGCGGCGGGCGACCTGCCGTCACCCGCGGCGATCTTCGGGTTCAAGTGCTCGATGGCGTTCGGCTCCATCCGAAGAACCATCGTGAGCTCGTCGCTCGCGTCGTCCTTCACGTAGAGGTTCGGGTTGCCGAGCGTGGGGTACACGAGACGATCGATGACGGCGCGGCCGTCGATCATCCACGGCATCACCTGCTCGTTCTCGATCGGATCGGCGTAAAAGACGTTCGCGAGGTAGGTCTCGCCCTTGCTCGAAACGACCTCCCACGGTCGCTCGCGGAGCTGTTCGTCGCTCATCGGCGGCGGCCCCTGCGGCTCCGCTTCGGCCGCCGGTCCCGACGGCGGCTTTCGCCCGATGTCGGCCTCCGAGGCGTCATCGCCGTCGCCCGACCCACAGGCCGTCGCGACGACGAGGAGCCCCATCGTCAGCCACCTCACCCCTCGTCCCACTCCCACCATAGAGCTGATGTAGGCACATGTCGGGCCGAGGTCGGACTGTCGCCAGAGTGCGCAGAATCCAGGCGTTAGGTGACGAGACGTGGCCCACCAGGCAACACTCTGGCGCACATAGGATCCACCCCCTCCTCCTTTAACTAGGGCAGGAGGAGGCTCGACCCCGAGGTCTTTCGGGCGCCGAGATCGGCGTGGGCCCGGGCGGCTTCGCGGAGCGGATACGTCTGACCGATCCGGATCTTCACCGCCCCGCTCGCGATGACGTCGAACAGCTCGCGCGCGGCGGCGTCGAGCTCCGCGCGCGCGCGCACGTAGTCGAAGAGCGTCGGCCGCGTGACGAAGAGCGATCCCTTCTGCGCGAGCAGGCGCAGATCGAACGGCGGGATCGGTCCCGACGACTGACCGTACGTCACGAGGAGCCCGCGCGGCGCGAGCGCGTCGAGCGACGCGGCGAACGTGTCGCGGCCGACGGAGTCGTAGACGACCGGCACGCCGCCGCCCGCGACTTCGCGCACGCGCTTGGCGACGTCTTCGCTTCCGTACATCACGATGTGATCGGCCCCGTGCGCGCGCGCCAGCGCGGCCTTCTCTTCACTGCCCACGGTTCCGATGACGGTCGCGCCGAGGTGCTTGGCCCACTGGCACATGATGAGGCCCACGCCTCCCGCCGCGGCGTGCACGAGGATCGTGTCGCCCTTCTTCACCGGGTGGATGCGTCGCAGGAGATAGTGCGCCGTCATGCCCTTGAGCATCGCGGCGGCCGCCGTTCGATCGTCGACGCCGTCAGGGACTTTCACGAGCACGGAGGCCGGGACGTTGCGCGCTTCGGCGTACGCGCCCATCGGCCCGGTGGCGTAAGCGACGCGGTCGCCGCGCGCGAAGGAGTCGACGCCCTCGCCCACCGCTTCGACGACGCCCGCCGCTTCGGAGCCGAGCACCGCGGGCAGCGGAACCGGATACAGGCCGGTGCGATGGTACGTGTCGATGAAGTTGAGCCCTACCGCGGTCTGCCGCAGTCGCACCTCGCCCGGTCCGAGCGGCGCGAGATCGATCGGCTCCCACTTCAAGACCTCGGGCCCTCCGGTCTCGTGCATGCGGATCGCGTGCGTCGTCATGGGCTCGTCGTATCACTTCCTCGTCACGCCGCGGAGACGAGCGGCGCTTCCCCGTGGCCCAGCTTCGCGACCACGGCCGCGAGCCCGAACACCACGTCGGCCATGAGATCGAAGTTCGGCTCGGTCACGATTCCGCGCGGCAGCTTGCCCAGCGCCGGAAGCGGGCCCGGCCCCCAATCCGTGAGCATCACCGCGGGGAAGCCTTCACGGGCGAAGGCTCGATGATCGGACGAAGAGACCATGGGAAGGATCGCAGGCAGAGCGCGCGCCTTCGCCTCGAGATCGGTCGCGGCGCGGAAGGCCGCCGACATCTCCGCGGCGATCCTGCGATCCTTGCGGCTGCCCACGAACGCGACGAAGTCCCCCTGCCACGGGCGGAAGAGCCCGAGCGGGAAGTGTTTGCCTCGACGCGCTCGGTGCGGGCCGAAGCCGACGCTGTGGAGCGCGAGCATCGCGTGCACGTCGACGTGCTGCTCGTGCAGTCGCCGCGCGTACATCCGGCTGCCGCTCATCGCGTTGGGAGCGCCCGAGGACACGTCGGCGAACGCGACGAGGCGCACCGTCCGGGTGTAACGGCGACCGGCGAGGAGGCGGGTGAGCGCGAGGAGCACCGCGATGCTCGTCGCGCCGGGATCCAGACGCGGCCTGCCTCGACCGGCGTCGTACGACGCGCCGATGACGAGCTCGCGCCCTTCGGTCGGACCGCGGATCACGACCTCGACGCTCTCGACGTCGTAGGGCGGCGTGAGCGACAGCGGGATCTTGGTCACCGCCCGCCCCGCGTCGAGCATCGCGGTGGTGATCGCCTCGGTGCGATCCTCGCCGCGCGCGAGCAGAAGCGCCTCGACGTCGGCGCGGAGGCGCTCGCGCAGCTCGCGCGGTAGCTCCGGCTTGGGAGGACAGACGGCCGGGCTCCCGGCGTGCGTCGGTGTCCACGCCGGCGGATCGCTCGCGGGGAACGACTCTCTCGCCGCTTCGTCGATGAGGCGCTCGTCTCGTTTGCCGTTCTCACCCATGCTTCACCTCTCGTGTCCTGCGGTCAGCCTGCGGAGCGGCGCGCGCCCTTCGAAGACGCCCAGCAGACCTCGCTTGATCGCTTCGGTTACCGCGAGCGTCAGGCTCGCCGCCAAGAGCCTGCGCATCGACGCCCCGAACGTCGCGCGCCTCGGCTCCGGGCGCAGGCGCGCGATCGCGTGCGAGACCCGATGACCGAGCCGGTGCTCGCGGCGCCGCCTGATCAGCGCGCGGATCGTCAAGCCCGCGAAGGCGGCGAGCACGGCGACGCCCGCGAGCGTCGCGGCCGCGGGCACGACGAGCCGCTTCGCGTGATGTCCGATCTCGGTGATCTGACGCCTTCGCGTGTCGATCGCGTCGACGGTGCGCAAGAGGCGCGAGCGAAGGACGTTCGCACGGCGCTCGAGGCGCGTGCGTCGCTCCGCGAGGGAGAGCTCTTGCCGATCGGTCATGCGATGTGCTCCTTGAGCTGGTTCATGTCGGTTCGAAGCCGCTGCCGCGTGCGCTCGAGCGGACGGGCCGGCAAGAAGGCGTAGCCCGCAGCCGCGCAGCCGGTGCCGATGACGAGGAACGCGGCGGCCACGCCCACCGCAGCGACCGGCGTCGCGCCGAGCGCGAGGACCACCGCGACGGCCACCATGCATGCGAAGACGATGAGCGCCCCCGCCGCGACGCCGAAGGCGATCGCCGCGCGCCGGACGTGTACGACCTCGTCTTTCACCTCGGCCCTCGCGAGCTCGACCTCGATGCGCACGAGCTCCTTGGCTTCGCTCATCGCTTCGCGGAGCAGGTCCGCGGTCGAGGCGTCTTCGAGCAGCGCGGGGCTGCGCGACGAGGAAACCGTCTCGATGGCCGTCTCTCTCTTCATCATCATCGCTCTCCTCGTCATTGCAGTACCTGTGCCGGCGTTCGTCAGTAGCGCTTCTGCCAGACGGCGTCGGCCTGGGCCTTTCCCCGATCGCCGAACGTCGTCTCGAGCGACCAGTTCCGCTTGAATCGCCAATCGAAGGTGACGAGGTTCTTGTCGGGCTCCGAGATCGGCGGCGTGCCGAGCACGTGCTGGAACTCGACCGAGACGCGCGGTGAGATCTGGATGCGGAGCTCGGGCGCGGGGTTGTTGGCGCGCGAGGTGTCGACGCGTACGGTGGCCTCGATGCCCGTGAGGTCGTCGATCGCTTGGCTGAGGCCTTCGGCGGCGAAGCCGCCGCCGATGCCGACCGCGGCGCGCGTCGCGCCGCTGGGCGCGCGGCCCGGAGGAGGCGGCGCCGCGTTCACGCCGTCGGCGCTGCCGAAGAGCATGATCGCGAGGATCTCGTTCTTCGGTCGCGGCGGCTCCGATCGCAGCGTCACGCGGCCCGTCTTCACCGGCCCCACGAAGTCGGCGTAGACGCGCGTGCCGTCGTCGGCCGTCCACTGCGCGGTCGCGACGACGATCGGGTTCGACGGATCCTCGGGCTGGAGCGTGATCACCGCGCGGTCGATCTCGAACTGCTTGCCCTGCACGTTGATCCGTCCCTGCCGCGCCTCGAGCCTTCCGGAGATCCGCGTGGCGCCGTCGGTCTCGATCTTCGTGTCGCCGCCGAGCACGACCCTGACCTGGTTGCCGCGGACGATGACGATGTCGCCGAGCTTCACGTCGATCTCGACCTCGGTGCCGGGCGCTTGCGGACGCGCCTCCTCCTGGTGATGCCGCAGACCGTCGCGGCCGAGCGGCAGCATCACGAACGTCTTGGGATCCCGATAGGTGCCGACGCGCACGTCCTCGATCTCGCCGAGCTCCTGGACGCCGCTCTTCATCATCTGGGGCAGCTCGATGCCTGCGCGCGGGACGTCGACGGTCACCGCGATCCGTTTGCCGTCGGGGCTGCCCTTCGCATCGAGCTTGACCGCACCCCACACCTGTCCGATGGGCTGCCCCTGCATCGCGAGATCGAACGACCTGCGCCGCGGGATCAGGAGGTGAGCCTCCGCGGTGTCGAGCGCGAGCCCGCGCAGCTTGATCGTGGCGTTCGCGGCGAGCTCGCCCGAGACCCCGCGCGCGTGGACGTCGTCGATCTTGATCGTGCCGTCCGGCGAGAACAGCGCCGTCCCGCGGATCTTGCGAAGCTCGCTCCCGAGCGCGCTGAGCTGCACGACGCCGTCACGGAGCGCGAGCTGCCCTTCCATGCGCGGCTCCTGCCCGCCGACGATCCGAACCTTCGCCTTCGCGTCGATCCGGCCGTCGAGCGCGTTGACCGCGGAGTCGAGGAACGGCTGAGCGGCCGCCACGCGGAAGGCCTTGGCCTCGAGCTCGACGTCGAGCGGCACGCTCTCGTCGAGGGAAGGCGCGAGCGCCGCGCCCCACGTGAGCCCGAGGCCCGCGCGCAGATCCGCGAAGCCGTCGGTCTGGTCGAGACGCGCAGCGACGGTGCCCCTTCCCTCGCGCGCGTCGACGACGATCTTGCCGCGTGCGTAGTCGGCGTTGCCCAAGCGCATGCCCGTGAGGTCGATCTCGGCGCGGGCCTTGGCGTCGTGGTTCAGATCCTCGACCACGGCCTCGCCGCTGACGCGGCCCCGCACGTAGCGATCGGCGAGCTCGTTGATCGTCTCGAGGGCGAAGCCGTCGAGCTTCACCTTTCCGTTCGCTCTCCACGGCAACGGCCGGGCGAGCGGCTGCTCGAGACGATCGAGGACGTCGCGCGCGCGAACCTCGACGCGAGACGCGAGCTCGAGGACGTCGTGGTCTCGCTCGCGAACCTTCACGCCGATCTCTGCGCCCGCGCCGTCGTAGACCAGGCCGACGTCGACGTCGGAGACCATCGCCGCGGGGACCGACGGCGCCTTCGCCTTGCGCGCGCGCGCGACGAGATCGACGCGTGGCGCGAGCGCGGTGCCAGAGACGTCGAGCTCGGCGAACGCGGTGCCGCTGAACCCTCGCGTCCCGAGGATGTCGGGCAGCTCGGAGAGAGCCCGCTCGGGAACGAGCGCCTTCGCCCGGAGCGGCGCGCTCTCCAAGCGTGAGAGGGCCTCGCGCGGCCTCTCGAGGATCTCGCGGTAAGGCAGCTCCGCCTTGGCGTCGAAGATCGCCACCGCGCCTTTGCGGTCGAAGGCGCGAAACGCGACCTCGCCCCAGCCCGACGTCGCGTCGACGCGCACGTCGAGCTGCCCGTCGATGCCCTGGCTCCGCCACGGCGCGACCCCGCTCACGCGCGTGCCCGCGATGGGCGGCTCGAGCGCCGTGTGGCCTGCGACGACGAGGCCGCGCGTGCGCGCATGAAGACGGAGGTCCGGGGGAGCGTCCGCGCTGTCACGCGCGATCGTGCCCCGCGTGACGAGCTCGCCGCCAATCTCGCCGAGCGGCAGCGATCCTTGCGGAGCGAGCTTCGCGACCTTGGCGAGATCGAAGCTGGCGTCGAAGCGCGCGCCGCCGGACGCGTGGATCCACGACGACGGCTCGATCGGGCTGCCGCCGAGGGCTACGTCCGTCGTCGAGAACGCGAAGCGGCCCACGCCGAGATCTCCCTTCGCGTCGATGTCGATCTCCCGACCGTCGAACGTGACGTCGAGGCCCGCCGAGGCGCTCTCGAGTGTGTACGCCGAGAACGCGTCGAGCCGCGCGTAGATCGCGCCGGCGGCGCCCCGCCGATCGAGCGTGACGTCACCCTGGATCGCGAACCGCCCCGCGCGCACGTCCGGCGAGCCGCCGGCGAGCCGCACCGCGCGCGCGACGTCGATCGAGGGCGCGTCGACCTTGGCGACGACGCGCGAGCCTTCGCGCCTGAAGTTCGCACGGATGGGCGCGCCGAGCCCGTGGACGACACCTCCCTCGAGGGCGATCCGTGTGTCGGCGATCTCGAGGCTCGCGGCGGACGCGGAGACGGCGTCGCGATCGCTCGCGAGATCCACGTGAGCGTCCCGAAAGACGAGCGCGCCTCGCGGCCCGCGCGCGATTCGCGTCCGTACGTCGGCCGATCCCAAGCGGCGATCGCCCGCGCGGAGGCCGCCCGCGTGCGTGCCCACGTCCACGATCGGAGCGTCGATCGAGCCGCTCGCCCACGCGTTGATCCGAACGTCGTCGATCGCCCCGCGTGCGTAGGCGAGCCCGCTCCCACGAATGGCCGCGCGCGCGTCGAGGCGCTTGGTGGCCAAGTCGACGCTGCCCTTCGCGGAGAGCGACGCGGCTCCCTTCACGCCCGGCACGGGCAGGAGCGCGAGGTCCGGGACGTCGGCGTCGAGCTTCGCGTCGACGATCTTGCGCGGCGCATCGTAGTCGATCGCGAGATCGAGCGTCGCGCGCGGATCGGCGACGCGCGCGACGACATGCGCGGACGATCGCGTGAAGTCGGCGCGCGCTCGGACGGGCGGCACCGTCTGCCAGTCGCCGTCGACGACGACGCGCGAGGGCGACGTATCGAGCACGATCTCTCCGTCGAGCTCGCCCTTCTTCGAGACGACGAGCGAGGCGCGGGCGTCGAGGCCGAGGCTCGAGGCCGGCGCCGACGGCGTGATGCGCTTCAGGTCGATCCGGCGCACCGTCGCGCTCGCGTCGAGCCGCGTCTCGTTTCTCGCGTCGACGCGGGCGTCGACGTCGACCGTGCCTGCGCCGACGGCGAGCCGCGCGCGCCCGTCGACGCGCGGGAGCTCGCCGTGCGCTTCGGCGTACAGCGTGACGTCGTCGTGCACCGCGACCTCGCCGAAGGCCGCGCGAACGTGATCGCCCGACGCGTCGTGCGCGACGACGACGGCGTCGAGACGCCGGCCGTCGAGGTGCGCGCGCGCGTTCGCCGGAGCGCCGGCGATCGTTCCTTCGAATGAAGCGTCGACGCCCATCTCCTCGCCGCTCACCGACGGCATCGTGAAGTCGCCGCGAACGCGCCCGCGCAGATCGGCGCCGCGCGGGAGACCGCGCGTCGCGACGTCGACGCGCTCGAGCTGGGCGTGCGTTCGCTTCGGATCGTAGTGAGCGGAGGCGACGAGGTTCGTGACCTCGGCGTCGATCGCGGGCGCGCCGCCGGCTGCGCCGTGAATCCACGCGTGGCGCAGCGCGATCGACGGCGCTTCGACGCGCACGCCTCGGCCCGGCTGCGCCGGCTTCTTCTGCGCCTGGTCTGGGCGCTCCGGCGCGATCTGCGCGTGCTTCGGCGCGAACGCGCGGGCGATCCTCGACTCGCCGCGATCGTCGGCGTCGATCGCGACGTCGACGTGGTCGACCGCGACCGCGGGCACGTCGATCGCGACGTCACCCTTGCCGAAGAGCGCCGAGCGCGCCGCGGCGAGTCCCCTCACGCGAACGCTGACGCCGTCGGCGAAGAGCACTTGCGCGCCCGAGGGGTCGCGCACGCGGACGCGCACGCCGCCGGCGCCGCCGAGCCCCAACGAGCCGACGTGCTCGATCGCGACCTCGCCGGCGAGCTGCGCGCGCAGAATCGCCGTGGCCTGCGTCGCCACGAGGCGCCTCGTCGCCGGCACGTCGAGGTGAGCGACCACGCCGCCTGCCACCGCGCCGGCGAAGATCGCCGTCGCGCCGACGATCGAGCAAATGAGCCCGAGCACCCTCATCAGTACGCTTCTCCGATGCCGATGTGCACTGCGATTGGAATGCCAAAGAGAAGCGTCGGTTCGCGCTCGTCGGGGGTGAGACCGCCGATGACTTGCATGCCCGGGATCCGGTAGCCCACGTCGAGGCGGATCGGCCCGACGGGCGTGTCGTACCGCGCACCTCCGCCGCAGGAGAGGTGCGGGTGATCGAGTCGGATGTCGACCGTTCGTGGCGAAACGTCACTCGCGTCGCAGAAGGTCGCCACGGAGAACGGCCCGGCGACGTTGATTCGAATCTCGGTCGACGCCTCCCACAGCGTGAAGCCGCCGGTCGGCGAGCGGCACTGGTCACCGCAGCCCAGTTCGAGCTGCGCGCGCGCGAGCTCGGGCGTGAGAAAGGGCACGATGTCGTGAGGGCCGATGCCGCGGATCGGATAGCCGCGATTCGACGTGGGCCCGCCGGAGAAGAAGCCGCGGAAGAACGTGAGCTGATAGTCCTTCGTTCGACCGGCCTGCGTTTCGAAGGTGCTCGGCCGCTGGCGAACCACGTCGCCGTAGTTGCGCGGCGCGAGGAAGCCGACCGAGACGCGCGCGGCGAGCACGACGCGGCTCGAGATCGGAATGAACCCGCGAAAGTCGGGCTGGATCTTCACGTCGTCGGCCTTGCCGCCGAACGGACCGCCCGCGATCTGCAGGGTGTTCCCGACGTAGATGCCCTTGCGCGGGTGGATCTTGTCGTCGCGGAGATCGAGCGTGGTGAAGAGCTCGGGATAGAAGATCGTGATGAGCTCGAGGTTGGGATCCTCGCCGCCCACGTAGCCGAACGGCGCGGCCACCTGGAAGTTGTGGGAGATCGATCCGAAGAACCGCCAGAACGTCCGCTCGACGCCGGCGCTGTTGCGGCCCTCGACGTAGCCGAGGACGCGCGAGCCCGGCGCGGGATCCGGGTTCAAGAGCAGCGGATAAACGGCGAGCTCGGGGCGGATGAAGCCGTTCGTTCGCGGCTCGAAGAGCCCGGGCTGTTTGAAGTCCACGCGTAGGCGTCCTTCGGGCAAGAGCCGCTCGGGCTCGACGATGTTGTTCACGCGCAGCGGGTAGACGACGACGCCGGGCCGGAGGCTCACCGCGAAGCTTCGGAGCCCGCCGAGAAAGTTGCGATGTTCCCAGCCGAAGACGCCGTGGACGTCGGTCTTCAGCGCGTCGAGCTCGACGCCGCCGCCGAGGCGCACGGTGCGCAGACGCGTCGGCTCCACCTTCACCTTGATCGGAACGATCGGCGCCTCGGCTTTCGCGTCCTCCGATCCTTCCGGCGGCTCGTCGGGGATGTCGGCGATGATCTCGACGGAGGCGAAGACGCCGAGATCGAGGACGGCCTGCTGGGCCCCGTCGAGCTGCTTCTGGGAGAACATCCTGCCCGGCTGGATGTCGAGCGCGCGGCGCACCGGAGCGTCGGGCAGGTCGCCGAGGCCGTCGATCGTCACGGGGCCGAAGACGCAACGCGGACCGGGCGTCACCGTGTACACGACGTCGGCGCGACGCGCGACGATGTCGACCGCGGCGTCGCTCTTCACCTTCGCGTACGCGTAGCCGGCGTCGGTCAGCGCACGCCGCACGTTGCCCTCCGTCGTTCGGTAGGCGTCGTCGTCGAACAGCGCGTCGCGACGGAGGCCGGCGCGCGCGCTCGCGCGCGCGTCCGCGGCGATGTTCGGCGTGACGCCCTCGACGCCTTCGACCGTGACCCGACGCACGAGCACGGGCTCTCCCTCTTCGACCACGATCTCCACGCGCACGCGCTGTCCGCCCTCGTCGTGCACGCGACCGGCGCGCGCGCGCGCATCGAAGAAGCCTCGCGCGCGATAGTAGGCCTCGACGCGCGCGAGATCGCGCTGGAGCACGAAGCGATCGAACATCGCGTATTCGAAGAACACGCCGCGAAATAGGCCGAGGAACTTCGGGCTCGCGGTGGTCGCGATCTTGTCCTTCACGTCGTCGGCGGAGACCCTGTCGGCGCCCCGCACCTGGACCGCGGTCACGGCGGTGCGACCGCGCGGTATCGTGTTGCACCCGAGGAGCACCAGCGCCGCAGCGACGACGAGAACGAGGGAGCGAGTCTTCACCAGCCGTCGCGGCACGAAGCAAGTCGAGCGCCACGTAGAGATGGAACGCTCTCTGCCTCGCTCGCCGGCGATGCGTCTCCCCGCGGCGCTGTTCTCTACGATGGCGATCGTGGCGGCGATCCTCGCGTGCGGCAGCGGCCGGCTGCCGTCGCCGCCGTTCACCCGGCAGCCGACGAGCGCGCTGCACGTGGTCCCCTATCCGGCGCCGCCCGCGCGCGTGGAGCTCGTTCCCCACGCGCCGCGCGAGCGCGGGGCCGTGTGGATCGACGGAGAGTGGGTCTGGCAAGGTCGGAGGTGGGCGTGGCGCGCGGGTCGCTGGGTGATCGCGCCGGAGGGCGCGGCGTTCTCTCCCTGGACCTCGGTGCGCGACCTCGACGGCACGCTCTACGTCGCGGAGGGCAAGTGGCGCGATCGACACGGGCGCGAGATCCCCGATCCGAAGGCGCTCGCGGAAGGCGAGGTGAACGCGGGCGCGGTCGTGAGCCCGGAGAACGAAGCGGTGCCCACCGGTCCCACGTTCACGACGCCCAGCGACGCGGGCGAGGCGGAAGAGCGCCCCGCGTCCGAGCCTTCGCCTAAGATGGTCGCGCCGTGAGGGACATCGTCGTCGTCGCCGCCGTCGTGATCGCGTTCGCGACGCTCGTGACGGCGCACGTCGCGATCGCGTTCGGCCTGCTGTTCAAGCCGCCTCGCTGGCGCGCGATCGTCGCGTTCGCGGTCGCCCCGGCGGCCCCATGGTTCGCCTTTCGCGAGCGCATGCGCGTGCGCGCGTGGATTTGGATCGCGGCGGCGGTGGCGTACGTCGTGGCCCGCGTCGTCGCGTCGTTCTGAATCGCGCGAGACGTGGTCGCGCGTCGCGCGACGGCCCGCGGCGTGCATTCGCCGTCTCCGTGATGCGACTCCCCGGAAAGAGCCTTGCGTTGTTCGAGTCGTGCGCCGCACTCGCGATCGGCATCGGCGTCCATGCCGCGGTCACTCATGCGCGCACTGTGACGGCTTGCGACGGCGGCGAGTGCGCCGAGCAGACTCCGCCGCCCACGCCGCCGCCTCCCTCGCCGACGCCGTCCCCGACGCCGACGCCCACGCCGATCCCGACGCCGACGCCGCCGCCCACGCCGCCTCTGCCCTTGCCGCAGCCGGGCGACGCGGGTCGTTGACGCTCACCGCCCGCGCTTGTCGTGCAAGCGCTTGCGGAGCGCGACCGACATCGATCGATCGCGCCGCTTCGCCTGCACCGCCGCGAAGCCTTCTTGCTTCGCCTTGCGCTCGACGCGCTCGCGCTCGAGCTTCTGCCACGACGCGACGCGCTCGGCCGAGAGCGATCCCGCCTCGACGGCGGCGGCGATCGCGCAGCCCGGCTCGCCCGCGTGCCGGCAGTCGCGGTAGCGGCACGACGCGGCGAGCGCGCCGATCTCCGGGAACGCCTCTTCGACGTCGGTCTCGCCCGCTTCGCCTCCTTGCCACGGCTTGAGCTCGCGCATGCCCGGCGTGTCGACGAGCAGCCCGCCCCCGGGCACGACGAAGAGCGCGCGCCGCGTCGTCGTGTGGCGCCCGCGAAGATCGGTCTCGCGAACGGCGCCTTCGAGCTGCGCGTCGCGCCCGAGCAGCTGGTTGACGAGCGCCGACTTGCCGACGCCGGACGATCCGACGAGCGCCACGGTCGATCCTCGTGGGACGCACGCGCGAAGCTCGTCGAGGCCGAGGCCCGTGCGCGCGCTCGTCACGATCACCGGCGCGAGGCGCGCCGCTTCTTCCAGCATCGCGGAAGGATCGGCGAGATCGGCCTTCGCGAGGACGATGAGGCCTTCGGCGCCGCTGCTCGCGACCGCGACGAGATATCGCTCGAGCCGACGCACGTTGAAGTCTCCCTCCACCGCGGTGACCACGAGGACGCGGTCGACGTTCGCCGCGATCGCTTGGGGGGCCGAGCGCTCGCCCGCGGCCTGACGGACGAAGGCGGTGCGCCGCGGGAGCACCTGCTCGACGACGAGATCTCTCGAGCCCGGCGCGGCCTCGGCGACGAGCACCCAATCGCCGACGGCGAGCCCGCCGAGCGCCGGCGCTTCGCGGAGCGCCCGGCCGCGAATGGCCGCGAGCGAAGCGCCCTCGGGCGTCCAGACCTCTACGCGTGCACTATACACAGATCCGACGCGGGCCGGACGCAGGCCTTCGGCCGTCTGCGCGGCGACGCGCGCGGACAGCTCGGGCGTCCATCCGAGATCCTCGAGGGAGGGCATCGGGAGACGACCCTAGCACCCCGGGCCATGATCGATTCGTTCGTGATGGTGTCTCGGGCCGAGGAGCGCGTGGATCCCGCGCGGCGGAAGCCCCGCTTCTCACCCCGATTTCCGCGCGATTTCGCGGGCGCGCGCCGCGGCACGCGGGCTGCAACTCGACGCTTCAGCCGCCATGCTCAAGCTTCCGCTCACCGCCGCCGTTCCCTCGACCACGCTCTACATCGGGCGCAACGCAGAGTCGTTCCAGCTCTCGGGCCGCGCGCGCGTCGACATGAAGAACCGCGGCGCCTTTCGGCGGATCCTGCGCGCGCTCGTCGACGCTCGACGCGAGCCGTCGACGCGGCGCGCCGGTCTCGCGGTGTGCGAGGTCTTCGACGCCGGTTGGTTCGGCGAGATGGTCGACGCGGAGACGATGGCCGGGCGCGTTTACTCGGCGATCTCGAAGCTCCGGCGCATGGGCCTCGGGCCGGCGATCGTCCGGAGCGAGACCGGCTACATGATCGATCCGAGGATCTGCGTCATCGAGGACGCCCCGCTGACGATGACGCCGAAGCAGGCGACGATCATCCTGGAGCCCGGCGCTTCGCTCTTCCCGACGCGCCTCGCGTCGTGAGGCCTCAAACGTCGACGACGACCGGCGCGCGATCCAAGCCCGCGATCACCCGCGGCCCGGTGTCGGCCCACGCGCAGAAGCGCGCTTCGGCCTGATCGCCGTTGACGTGAATGACGAGGTGCGTCCGTGGAGCGGTGGGCTCTTCGCCGTCGTCGCCCGCCGCGTCTTCGGCCCACGAGCCGACGTTCACGTACGTCGCCGCGCCCGCGGGCAGCGTGAGCGGAACGTGGGTGTGCCCCATCACCACGAACGCCGCGGGGAAGAGGCGCGCGAGGTGGCCGGCGCGCTCGATCAACGCCTCCGCCGGGTCGACCGTGCGGCGCCGCGAGAGCCAGCGGTGGAGGAGCGACCACGTGACGAGCACGACGCCGACCCCCCAGAAAGCGTAGCCGTGGAACGCCCCGTAGACGGCGAGCGCGACGAGCAGCACCGTCGCGACGAGCGCGAGCGCGAGGCGATCGAGCAGGACGCCCGCCATGATCCCGCGGATCGACATCGTGACCGGCGGCGACTGGAGCGAGAGCAGCGCACGCAGCCGATCGACGCCGATGCGCGTGGCCTCGGCGAGCTTGGCGACGCGCTCGTCGTGCTCGGCGCGGAGGATGACCGCGGCCTCGGAGAAATGCGCGCGGCGCAGACGAAAGAGCTCGAACGCGGCGCGGGCGAAGCGCGCGCCGAGGCCGAACATGCCGGAGAGGCCGAGCCGCGCGCCGAAGCGGATGTAGTGTGCGAGCCCCACGTGCTCGTGACCGTGCTCCTTGAGACCGCGGGTGCGGCGGACCACGTAACGAAGCAGCGTGTCGCAGAAGCCTCGCGCGACGCGCCGGGGATCGAGCGGCGAGAGCGGCGCCATGATGTGCTCGGTGGCGCAGAGCGGGTCGTATTGATGCCCGTGCTCGATGTACGCGACCCCCGCGCGATAGAAGAACCAGGGGCTGTACTCGATGCGATCGAGGAACGCCGCGCGATCGAGATCGCCGCGCTCCGAGAGCGCGCGTTCGAGGAGCGCGAGCCGCAGATCCTCTTTGACCTCGTCCCAGTGGAGCTCGATGTCGTGGTTGCCGTGGACGATGGTGAGCGCGTTGCCGTCCGCCACGAACGAGGCGAGCGCGGTGAAGACGTCGCCGTGACGCGCGACGACGCGGCTCAGCTTGAGCCGCGCGTGATCGCACGCGTTGCCGAGGCCGTGCGCGACTTCCTCTGCGGTGAGCGGCGTCACCAGCGTCTCCGCCGCCTCGATCGTCATCCCGATGAAGTCGATGAAGTCGCCCGCGATCACGATGCGCCAGCGACCCGCCTCGGGCTTTTGGGCGCGGTAATGCGTGAGGAGACGGACGAGATCGCGATCGACCGCCTCGGACCGGCGGGCTCCGTTCTCGACCCCCTCTTGGATGTCACTGCCGAGGTGCACGTCGGAGAAGACGAGGAGGCTCTCCGGAAGGCGGGGTTCCACTTCACCGTTCATCTTGAGCCTCTCGGTCGCTCGCGACCGTCACGCTTCGGTCATGCAAGTTCGAGCCCGACCGTGTACGAATGGTGGGACATGATGGTTCGACGAAGCGCGGCGCTCGCGATCGCGACGCTGATCCTCGGATGTGAAGACAAACCCAAGGAGCCGCCGGCTCCGGCGGCGAGCGCGAGCGCGACGAGCTCGGTCGTGGTCGCACCGAGCGCGAGCCCGAGCGCGAGCGCCGACGCTCCGGTGCCGGTGCCGGACGCGATCGCCGCGCAGCACGTGCTCGTCGCCTACAAAGGCGCCGAGCGCGCGCCCAAGAGCGTGACGCGTTCGAAGGCCGACGCGAAGAAGCGCGCCGAAGAGGTCGCGGCCAAGGCGAAGTCAGGCGCCGACTTCTCGGCGCTCGTCGAGGAGTACTCCGACGATCCGGCGGCCAAGGAGCGGCGCGGAAGCCTCGGCAAGTTCACGCGCGACAAGATGGCCAAGCCGTTCAGCGACGCGGCCTTCGCCCTGAAGGTCGACGAGGTGAGCGACCCGGTCGAGACGCCGTTCGGCTTTCACGTCATCAAGCGCAACCAGTGATCAAAGGTTGACGAAGATCTGACAGGTCTCGAGCGAGACGCGATACGGGCTGTGGCGCTCGTAGTGACCCCGCGGAGCCTTCTTCACCGGCGTGCACGTCCCCTGGCACACGTGGCCGAGCGCGCACTCGTCGTCTTCGGTGCAGCGATCCGGCGAGCGCGGCGCGAGCGCGCAGACGGCCCCGTCGCAAGCGTCGCCGTCGAGGCAGGAGGCAGGACGCGTCCCGGTGCACGCTTCGCCGGCCGCCGCCGCAGGGACGCACTCGTCGATCGCGCACGTCCCGCTCGTGCACGGCGTCAGGTCGCTGCACTCGGCGTCGAGCGGACGCTTCGGCAGGTCGAGGAACGAACATGCGCTGGCCACCGACGTCGGCACGAAGAGCGTCGTGGTGAGCGAACCTCCCGGGAGCCACCACTTCGCGTCGCTCGTCGAGCAGCGCGAGAGGCGCGCTTCGATCGCGGACGCGCACCTCTCGATCTCGGCGTCCGTCACCTGCTGCGCGCGAAGGTACGTCACCGCGTGGTCTCTCACCCGCGCTTCGGTGTACTGCAAGCAGCTCGCGAAATCGATCGGGGTCATCCCCTTGGCCTGGCAGCACTTGTCGAAGATCGCGCAGTAGCGCTTCGCGACCGAGGCCCCGAGCTGCTCCGCGATCGACACCGACGGCGACGACGGGGGGACGGACGTCGGCACCGAGGTCGTCGTCGGCTGCGGCGTGACCGAGGCGCCGCCCGAGCTCCGCGAGGACGCGTCGATCTTTCCCCCGCACGCCGCCGCGATCACCGTGAGGAGAAGCGGCCACGCCCAATGTCTCGAGAGTCGCACCACGGGATCCAGCGTACCGGAAGACGCGACCGACGGCGCATGCTACCGATCGCGCCATGACCGAGCCGAAGACGTACACCGGCGGATGCCACTGCAAGAACGTCCGCTACGAGGTGAAGGCGACCCTCGACGGGATCATCACCTGCAACTGCTCCATCTGCGCGATGAAGGGGTTGCTCCTCACGTTCGTGCCCCGCGATGCGTTCAAGCTCCTCGCGGGCGAGGACGCCACGCAGGACTACCAGTTTCACCGGAAGACCATCCATCACCTGTTCTGCAAGACGTGCGGCGTCTCGTCGTATGCGCACGGCGAAGGGCCGAACGGACCGATGACGGCCATCAACGTGCGCTGCCTCGACGACGTCGACATCGGCGCCCTCGCGCTAAAACCCTTCGACGGCAAGAGCCGCTGATCGTCGCCGACGACGCCGTGAAGTGGGGCAGCCGCTCCCGAAAGAGCTAGAGCTTTCGCCCCTTCAGCAGATCGGCGAACGTCCCGAGCGACGCCGGGGCGTTCGCCTTTCCGCGCGCAGCCTCGAAGTCGGCGCGCTCCTCGGCGTCGCGCGCGCCCTTGATCGAGAGGCGCAGGCGGCCCTCGCCCGTCTCGAGCACCTTGGCGGTGACCTTGGTGCCCTCGGGGAACGTCTTGCGGAGATCGGTGCCGCGGGGAACGCCGAGCTCCGCGAGCGGGACGAGACCGCGGCCCGATCGGCCCTTCGAACCGTCGACCTGGACGAAGATGCCGTACGTCTCGATCCGCTCGACGACGCCGCTGACGACCGCGCCGACCTTCACGGAGACGGAGGTGGCGACCGTGGTGCCGGGCTCGGCGCCGTCGGGCGCGGGGACGAGCGAGATCTTCTTCGCGCTGCGGTCGATCTTCTTGACGACGACGCGGATCTCTTCGCCCTCTTCGGCCTTCGCGCCCTTCGCGAGCTCGGAGACGTGAAGCAACCCCTCGACGGCGGGCGCGAGGCGCACGAAGCGGCCGAACTCGGTGATGCGGACGACCGTGCCCGCGATGACGCGGCCCTCGGTGATGTCGAGCTCGGCCCAGGGATCGGCGGTGAGGGCCTTGAGCGAGAGCGTGATCTTCTTCGTCGGCGCGCCGGGCCGCGTGGGCGCGACCTCCTTGATCTCCTGCACCTGCACCTCGACGGTGTCGCCGGGCTTCAGCGCGTCGGCGACGGCGACGCTGCGATCGTGCGCGATCTCCGAGCGCGGGATGAGCCCCTCGACCCCGCCGAGATCGACGAACGCGCCGAAGTCGCGCACGCCGGTCACGCTCCCGCGGAGCACGGCGCCGACGACGATCTCGCTCATCGCGCGCGAGGCCGACTCGCTCGCTTCGCGGGCGAGCAGCGCGCGGCGCGAGAGCACCACGTTCTTGCCGCCGTCGCGAATGTCCGTGACGAGGAAGCGCAGCACCTGGCCGATGAGCGCCTTGGCGTCGGCGTCTTCGATGCGGCGCGCGTCGACCTGCGACATCGGAACGAAGGCGCGCGTGCCGGCGATCTCGACCTCGAGCCCGCCCTTGTTGACGCCGGTGACCTTGCCCTCGACGGCGAGCGAGGCCTCCTTCGCTTGCTCGAGCGCGGCGACGTTGCCCGGCTTGCCGAGCGACTTGCCGAGGCGGACGATCCCTTGCGCCTCGTTCACCTCGACGACGTGCGCGGTGATCGCGTCGCCTTCCTTGACGGTGATCGATCCGTCGTGAGGGTCGCGCAGCTCGGCGGCCTCGAGGAACGCTTGCTGCTTTCCGTCGAGCTCCACGAAGACGGCGTCGCGTCCGACTTGCACGACGCGCGCTTCGAGCCTGTCGCCGACGCGGAAGCTTCGACGCTTGCGCGGCACGCTCGCTTCCTTTTCGAACATCGCCGCGAACGAATCCTGATCTTTGTCGCTCATGAGGGCTGCCCGCTTCTAGCACGAGCCTCCGGCACGAACCCTGCACCTACATGTCTGGAAACAGGCGTACCTGCTCGGGGTTCGTTGAGATGCACCGAAAAAATAGGCATTCTGAGAGCTGGCTCGCGTTCGACCTGGGTCGCGCGCGAGGCGTTGACTGGATCGCGAGGAGCCTCGCGAGGATCGTCGGGGTGCTGGTCGTGGCCGTCGTCGCCGCGTGCTCCGGCGGCGACGACGCCAGCGACATCGAGTCTGCGCTCGCGCGGAGCCAACGCTGGACGCTGCCGAACGACGTGCTCGCCGCCGGCGCGAACGTGCGCCTCACGTACGAAGGCGCGCCGAAGTGGAACGGCACGCGCGGATGCACCGGCAGCCTCAGGGGCGGCAGCCGCGTGCTCGGCGGGTTCTTGCTCGATCAGTTCACCGTGGTCACGTCCGTCGGCGGATACGCATGCCGTCGCAATACGGCCGACACGGCGCGCATGAGCGTTCACGGCACGGGCCGCGCGCTCGACGTGTTCATCCCCAAGAAGAACGGCGTCGCCGACAACGCGCGCGGCGATCAGGTCGCCAATTGGCTCGTCAGGAACGCGCAGCGCATCGGCGTGCAGCTCGTCATCTGGGATCGCACGGTGTGGCGCGCGAACGGGACGAACGACGCGCGCTACGGCGGGCCGCATCCCCACGACGATCACCTCCATGTCGAGCTGACGACCGCGGGCGGCGCGGGAACGACGACATGGTTCCGAGAGCTCGGCGCCGACGCGGGCGTGATCGACGGCGCGACCAGCGAGAGCGCGCGCGACGCGTCGAGCGACGCGAACGTGAGCGACGCGCGACCGGAAGCTTCGCCGGTCGTCGACGCGGGGGCGCCCGCGCCCACCCCCGAGCCCGAGCCCGAGCCCGAGCCCGAGCCCGAGCCGGAGGAGCCGCCGACGGCCGATCCTTCCGACGAGCCGTCGGCCGAGCCGCCGCCGCCGGATCCCGACACCGGCTGGGAGACGCCCGAAGGTGAGCCCGGCGAGACCGACTCGCTCGGCCCTTCGAACGCCAAACGCCGGCCGAGGGCGAGCGACGACGAGACGACCCCGTCGTCGGGCTGCGCCGCCGCGCCCGGCGGAGATCTCCGCGGAGGGGGCATGGCCCTGCTCGCCGTGGCGGCGCTGGCCGTCGTCCGAGATCGAAGACGCCGCGGACGAACGTGATACGGCGCTGCCTCGTCGTCGCCGTGCTCGCTGCGTGCGACGGCGCGGAGACGGCGTCGCCGTCGTGGCGCGCGGGCGGGGCGACGCGCGACCCGCGAGAGGAAGACGCGAGCGCTCCACCTCCGGCGCGGAGCGCGATCCATCACGTGCTCTCGACCGGACAGAGCCTCGCCGTCGGCGCCGGCGGCGAGCCCGCGCTCTCGCTGGCGCAGCCCTTCGCGAACCGCATGTTCGATCGCGGCGTCATGCCCGGCGGCGAAGACCTCCTTCGCTTCGTGCCGCTCGTCGAGGCGACCACCGAGACGATGTCGAGCAGCTTCGCGAACCTCGTCACGCAGCTCTCTCGCGCGCGCGGCCCGAGCCACGATCTGCTCGTCAGCGTGCACGGCGTCTCCGGCGCGCCCTATCGGCTCCTCGAGAAAGGGACGCCCGCCTACGCCGACGGCATCGCGCAGGTGAAGGCCGCGATCGCGATCGCGCGCGAACGCGACCTCGACTACGAGGTCACCGCGGTCACGACCGCGCACGGCGCGACCGATCACGTCGAGAAGAACGCGCGCTACGCCGAAGATCTCGCCGCGTGGCAGCGCGACTACGAGACCGACGTCAACGCGCTCACGGGGAAGAAGCGCGTGATCCCGCTCTTCCAGACGCAGTACTCGAGCTTCACGATCTACGATCCGACGAGCTCGATCCCGATCGCGCAGCTCCGCGCGCACGTCGAAGGCCGAGGCCGGGTCGTCGTCGTCGCGCCGCGCTATCCGTTGATCTACGGGCCCGACGGCGTGCACCTCACGAACGAGGGCTATCGGCTGCTCGGCGAGTACCACGCCAAGGCCTATCAGCGCGTCGTCGTCGAGGCGGGCACGTGGGAGCCGCTCCGTCCGAAGCGCGTGACGCGCGACGGCGCGTCGATCACCGTCGAGATGATCGTCCCCGCGCCGCCGCTCGTGCTCGACACGACGCTCGCGTCGGATCCGGGCAACATGGGCTTCGAGTACGTCGACGACGGACCGACCCCGGCGATCGCCGGCGTCGCGCTGGCCGGTCCGACGACGGTGACGATCACGCTCGCGTCGGAGCCGACCGGCGCGAACAAGCGCCTCCGCTACGCGTACACCGGCGCGCTCGGCGCCAAGGCGGGCCTACGGAGCGGCGCGCGCGGCAACCTCCGCGACTCCGACGCGACGCCGTCGCGCCACGGCTTCGCGCTCTTCAACTGGTGCGTCCATTTCGACGAAGCGGTTCCGTGACGAGCCGTGAGGCTCCAATGTGGGTTGTCTCACCGGTGGATCGAAGTTTCCCAGCGGCGAACACGGAAACGTCGCCGTTTTGATGTCGATCCGCTCGGCCTCGATCGTGCACGACGCGAGGACATGAACGAGGTGTCGGCGCGAGCGCTCTCCGCCTCCGAGGCGAGGCCGCGCGCGCACGGCGGCAGCGCCGTCGCGGTGTTCTTCACCGCCGGGGTGTTCCTCAGCGCGCTGCTCCTCTTCCTCGTCGAGCCGATGCTCGGCAAGATGCTCTTGCCCGCGCTCGGCGGCTCGCCGCACGTCTGGAACACGTGCATGGCGTTCTTCCAGCTCGTGCTGCTCGCGGGCTACGCGTACGCACACTTCTCGGTGAGTCGGCTCGGCGTACGCGCGCAGGCGCTCGTCCACGCCGCGGTGCTCATCGCGCCGCTCTTGTTCCTCCCGCTCGCGCCTCTCGCGATCGAGACGAGCAGCCATGACGCGAGCGTGTGGCGCGTGGTGTCGATCCTCTTCCGCACGGCGTTCGTGCCCTTCTTCGTGCTGTCGACGAGCGGGCCCCTGCTCCAGCGCTGGTTTTCGTACGCCGCGCCGGGCAGAGATCCTTACGCGCTCTACGCGGCGAGCAACGCGGGGAGCCTCCTCGCGCTCGTCGCGTATCCGCTCCTCATCGAGCCGCTCATGCCGGTCGGCCTCCAGAACCGCGCGTGGGCCGTCGCGTACATCGTCCTGGCGGCGCTGCTCGTCGCGTGCAGCCGCTACGCGAGGCACGCGCCCGCGCTCGAGGCGCGCGCGGCGACGAGCACGCGCGTCCCGGCGAAGACGATCGCGACGTGGGTCGTCCTCTCGTTCGTGCCGGCGAGCCTCCTCCTCGGGACGACCCACTGGATCACGACCGACGTGAGCCCCGCGCCCTTCCTCTGGGTCGTGCCGCTCGCGCTCTATCTCGCGACCTTCATCGTCGCGTTCGGCAAGTGGTCGGGCGTCATGCCCCGCTGGGCGGAGACCGCGCTCTACGGATCGGTGCTCTCGGTCGCGTTCCTCGTCGCGAGCCGCAAGGCGGGGATGACGGTGCCCTTCCACCTCGCGGCGTTCTTCCTCGTCGCGCTCGCGCTCCACGGCCGACTCTCGCGCACGAAGCCGGACGCGAGCCGCCTCACGCAGTTCTTCCTCTGGGTCTCCGTCGGCGGCGCGCTCGCGGGGCTCTTCAACACGTTCGCGGCGCCCGCGCTCCTTCGCAAGATCGACTTCTTCGCCGAGTACCCGCTGATGCTCGCGCTCGGCGCGGCCCTGGTGCCGGGCGGCTCGCCGAAGGCCTCGCTCGACGGCGTCGCGCGCGCGAGGCGCGTGCTCATCGTCGTGTGCGCCGTCGCGCTCGCGACGTTCGTCGCGCTCTACCTTCGACGCAACGTCGCCGGCGCCTACACCGCCGCGCTCCTCTTGCCGCTCCTCATCGTCGCGGCGACGCGCCGCGATCACGTCCGCTTCGGCGTCGCGATCGCCACGTTCGTGATCTTCGGCTCGACGAACATGCAGGGCACGACCACGTTCGTCGAGCGGACGCCGTTCGGGATCCTGCGCGTCGCCGCCTCCGGCGACGGGAGGATCCTCACGCACGGCACCACGGTGCACGGCGTCGAGTCCGACGGACGGAGAGACGCCGAGGGACGCCACCTCCCCGGCTCCTACTATCACCCCGACGGCCCCGTCGGCTCGCTCCTCCGCGCGCGCGCCGATCGCGGGCTCGCGGGCGGGCGCGTCGCGGTCGTCGGGCTCGGCACGGGCTCGCTCGCGTACTACGCGCAGCCGAGCGAGACGTGGGCCTACTACGAGATCGATCCGCTCGTGACGCAGGTCGCGCGCGACACCGCGTACTTCCACTTCCTCGACGAGTCGAAGGCTCGGGCGTCCGAGCACGTCCTCGGCGACGCGCGCCTGCGCCTCCAGCGCGAGCGCGATCACGGCCTCGAGATCCTCGTCGTCGACGCCTTCAGCTCCGACGCGATCCCGACGCACATCCTCACGCGAGAGGCGTTCGCGCTCTACGCGACCAAGCTCGCCGAGCAGGGCGTCATCCTCGTGCACGTTTCGAACCGGCACTACGCGCTCGCGCCGATCGTCGCGGCCGGCGGAGCGAGCGTCGGCCTCGACGCGTACGAGTGGTCGGACGCAGGCTCGGGCGATCGCTTCTCGACCGACTGGCTCGTGCTCGGGACCGACGCGGCGATCGCGCGGCTCGCGCTGCCCGAGACGTGGAAGCGGCGCGACGCGACCGCGGCGCCGTGGCGCGACGACTTCGCGAACCTGCTCGGCGTCATGAAGTAGAGTGCGGCCATGATCGCGTTCTACGGCATGGGGCTGCTCGGCTCGGGGTTCGTCCGCGCGCTGCGCCGGCGGGGCGAAGAGGTTCGCGTCTGGAACCGAACGCACGCCAAGGCGACCGCGCTCGAGGCCGACGGCGCGCGCGCGTTCGCCGATCCCACCGAGGCTGCCGCGGGCGCGACGCGCATCCACCTCACGCTCTCCGACGACACCGCGGTCGACGACGTCCTCGAGCGCGCGCGCGCGGGCATGACGGAAGGCGTCCTCGTGATCGATCACACGACGACGTCGACGCACGGCACGGTCGCGCGCGTCGCGCGCTGGAGCGAGCGCGGGATCCGATTTCTTCATGCGCCCGTCTTCATGGGACCGCAGCAAGCGCTCGAGTCGACCGGCTTGATGCTCGTGTCGGGCGACCGCGCGCTCGTCGAAGCGGCGCGGCCCGCGCTCTCGGCGATGACCGGAGCGCTCCACGATCTCGGTCCGCGGCCGGACGCGGCCGCCGCGTTCAAGCTCCTCGGAAATCTGTTCTTGATGTTCCTCACGACGGGGCTCGCCGACATGCTGGCGCTCGCGAAGGCGACGGGCGTCCCTCCCCATGAAGCGGCGACGCTCTTCGAGAAGTTCAATCCCGGCGCGACGGTGGGCGCGCGGATGAAGCGGATGCTCGACGCGAAGTTCGACGAGCCCTCGTGGGAGCTCTCGATGGCGCGGAAGGACGCGCGGATCATCCTCGAGGAGGCCGAACGCGCGGGCGTTCCCCTCGCCGTCCTGCCCGCCATCGCCGCGCGCATGGACGCCGCCATCGCCGAGGGCGACGGCGCTAAGGACTGGACGGTGCTCGCGAAAAACGTCGTCCGGTAGCGGGGCCGCGCCGGCGAGAACTTTTCGGGCGGTGGCGCGTCGGAAACCGGGCGATAGTGGGAGGCACGTGAGCCCACACGGAGATCAGACCGTGACCGACGAGGTGCTCGTGGTCCGCTTCCAGAGCGGCGATCGGGCGGCGCTCGCCATGCTGGTGCGGAGGCATCAGTCCGGTCTCTACAACTTTGCGCTGCGCAACGTGCGCGAGCGGACGGCTGCCGAAGACATCGTGCAGGAGGCGTTCGTGCGCGTGGCGCAGAGCGCCGCCGACTTCAAGGCGGACGCGCGCTTCTCGACCTGGGTGTATACGATCGTGCGAAACCTCTGCATCGACCAGCTCCGCAAGGCCGCCCACCGGCGCCATCGGTCGCTCGACGAGGCGCGGAGGGGCGACGAAGGCGACGGGCCGACGCTCGGCGAGCAGACGGCGGACACCAAGTCTCACGCCGACGTCGAGCGGCAGGTCTCGGGCACGCAGCTCAAGGCGCGCATCGCCGCGGCGATCGACGATCTGCCCGAAGAGCAGCGCGAGGTCTACTTGATGCGCGAGCTCTCGAACCTGCGCTTCAAAGAGATCGCCGAGATCATCGGGATCCCCGAGAACACGGTGAAGAGCAGGATGCGCTACGCCCTCGAGCGCCTTCAAGCGGCGCTCAGCGACTTCGAAGAGCAAGCGAGGGCGCTCCGATGACGATGAGCTGCGAAGCCTTCGACGACGCGCTGATGGACGCGCTCTACGAGGAGCTCGATGAGGCGTCGAGCGAGGCGGCGTCGGAGCACGCGGCGTCGTGCGCGTCGTGCGCCGATCGGCTCGAGAAGCTCCGCGCGACGCGAGAGGCGGCGCTGCCTTCGCTCCTCGAGCCGGTGCCCGAGGGGCTCGAGGCCAAGATCCTCGCGGCGGCCGACGCGGCGATGAAGCCCGCGACGCCGGCGAAGGAGGCCGAGCAGGCCAAAGAGGCGAAGGTCATCCCGCTCTTCGCGCGGCCGCAGCTCATGCTGGCCGCGGGTTTCCTCCTCGTGCTCGGCGCGGGCTTCGCGTTCATGCAGATGGGCGCGCGCAAGTCCGAGTCGCTCGCGCAGAGCGCTCCGGCTCACGACGAAGAGCCGACCGCCGCCGCGACGGCGTCCGCCGCGCTCGCGATGAACGAGCCGTCGCCCGTGCCTCCCGCCGCCATGCCGGTCGCCGCGGCGACGGCGACCGTCGCGGCGAGCGCGGCCGGAGGCAAGGCCGAGAAGGCCGCGCAGGATCCGGAGCTCGCCGCCGCGAAGAAGCTCTACGACGCGGGGCGCTACGCCGAAGCCCTCCCGAGGTTCTTGGCGCTCTCGCCGTCGCACCCCGAAGCGGAGCTCTACGTCGCGCGCTGCTTCGTGCGCACGCAAGGGTGCAGCGTCGCCGCTCCGCACTTCGACGCCGCGGCGACGCGCAACGCCGGCACCGAAACAGGGAGCCGCGCATCGCTCGAAGGCGCGCGCTGCTACGGATCGATGGGCGAAGCGCAGGCCGCGCGCTCGCGATACAACGCGCTCACCGAAGACGCCTACGTCGCGCCCGAAGCGCGCGACGAGCTCGCCGGTCTCGACGGCGATCACCCGAAGAAGAACAGCGTCAAACGGGCGATGCCGGCCCCGCCCGTGGCGACGGCGGGCACGCCCGTCCCCGCGCAGCACGCCGCGCCGAAGGCGGTCGCCAAGCCGAAGCCGGCGGAAGCGCCGGCGGCGGTCGAGTGACTCACTGACAGGCGGCGCGCACCGACATGAGCAAGAGATCGCTCATGCGGTCGTGCACCGGGATCGACAGCTCCATGCGCTTGGCGACGTCGAAGCCGAGCGCCATCTGTCCGGTCATGCCGCCCATCGCGGCGTTCATGTTCTTCTGCATCGGATCGGCGAAGACGGCGTCGCGATCGTCGACCCAGAGGTCGACCTCGACACACTGAAGCAGCGCCCCCACGAGCTGCGGGTTCTGCTGAAAGAGCCAGCGCACCGCGTTCGGATCGCGCCCGAAGACGAGGAAGCGTCCGTCGATCTGCGGGATGCCCGTCTGGACGGCGTGCGGGTGCTTGGCGCTCCAGCATCGCGTCGTGTTCGAGAACGCCTCGCGCATCGCCTTGCCGAGCGACGCGAGGCTGCGATCGGCGACGTGGAACGGAATGCGCGGAGGGCCCGGGAGCGGCGCGCTCCAGTTGCACGACATCGACATGCCCGCGTCGTCGTAGAGGTAGGCTTGGCGGTGGTTGATCGGCAGCCCCTGGTACATGCGCACGTAGCGCGTCTCGCGGTTGCCCGGGGCCCAGTTGTTGGCCTCCTGCATCGCGAGGTGCACGTGCGCCTCGATCGGCTCGGGCGGCATGTGGTCGTAGCGAAAGCCGGTGCGGGCGAAGAACGCGTGCATCGCGGGGCCGATGTTCTGAATCGCCTGGCCGCGCTTCTGCATCATCCACACGTAGTACCCGCCGATGGCGAGCATGATGAGCACGGGAAAGACGTACGACAGGGATTGCATCGGTTCACCTCGGCGCGCGCGGGTCGAGGGTATCACTCGTCGTGGAGCGCGGTAGGATGCGTTCCGCGATGAGTTTTTCGTTCTCCGTCGAGACCTCGGCTGCCCTCTCGCTACCCGATCTGCTCGCCGCCGCCGCCGTCGGAGAGCCGGTGCAGCTCGCCGGCGCCGGCTGGACGGGCGCGCCCTGGCCCAAGGGCTTGTTCGCCAAGATCGCCGACGTGGCGAGCGCGCCGGTCGCGATGGATCTGACGCCGGAGCTCGAGGCGAGCCTCGCGCGCGCAGGGCTGTCGGGATCGTTCCTCGCCTGGGTGCGCGGGTGCGCGCGCGGCGTCGTCGTGTCGCGGGGCGGCGGCGCGATCGTCTTCGGCGTTCCGACGCTCGCGTCGCGCGCCGACTACGCGCTCGCGACGAAGCTCGCCGCCGCGGCGGCCAAGCTCTCGGGCGCGAACGTGAACCCGGAGCACGCGCCCGACGGGGCGCCGAGCGAGGCCGTCTCGCCCGACGAGCTCGTCGCGCGCTTCGACGGCGCGTTCGCCGACGCCAACGCGCGCCTCATGGGCACCTGGCTCGCGGAAGACGTCGCGAGCGGACGCACCTACTTCTTCCAGTGCCCGCGCGGGTGGATCAAGCTCGCGCCCGAAGATCTGCGCGACGCCCCGAAAGAGGAGCGCTTCGATCGCGCGCGGGCGATCGTCCTCGGCGACGCCGAGGATCGACGCGCGATCGATCCGCGGCGCCACGCGGTGCTCCTCACGGCCGCGATGGTCTTCGCCGCCGGCGCCGATGGACGCCTCGACGACGAAGAGGCGCAGCAGCTCGAAGCGCACTTCGCGACCGTCCGCGAGCTCGCCGCGTTCCCCGCGCGCGATCTGCTCGACGCCGTACGCGCCGAGGTCGCCGGGCTCGACGCGCTGCGCGAGCTGACCTCGCCGCTCTCGCGTCGCAAGGCGTTCGTGCTCGCAAGCGAGGTGATCGCGAGCGCGCGCGGCGGTAACCTCGGCGGCGACGCCGACGATCCGAACGTGAAGGCCGTGACCGCCCTCGCCGGCGCGCTCGGCCTCGAGGGCGATCAGCCGTTCATCGCGCGCGTCGTGCGCGCGGCGATGGCGAAGTACGCGCCGCCCGAGAACGTCGTCGTCGACGAAGCCGTCGCGCAGCGCCTCGCGCTCGCGATGATCCTCGCCGCCGCGGCCGACGGCGTCGTCGACGACCGCGAGGCCGCGGTGCTCTCCGCGCTCGCGCGAACCGTCCCCGAGCTCCGCGCGCGAGACGTGACGTCGCTGTTCGCCGCCGCGCGCGCGCGGATGAACGAAGGGCTCGAGGCCGCGCTGCGCGATCTCGGCGGGCTCGACGGGCTCGAGGACAAGTGCTTCGCCCTCGCGGCCGAGGTCGCGCTCGTCGCGGGCTCGCGAAGCGGGCCCGAAGGAGCGATGCTCCACCGCCTCCAGGAGCACGTCCGACCCGACGCCGACGTCGCCGAGTGCGCGATCTCGACCTTCGCCGCGAAGTACGCGTGAGCCACACCCGGCCGGCCTGAGGCACATTGCCACGTCCTCTCGCGCCGGACATTCTCGCGCGAGACCTCGACAATCCGCGCGGAACGATCGTTGCTCCGATCCGGCGCGATGGCCATCGCCTCGCCTCCCCGATCGACACAAACCGACGACACCTACGTCAGCGTCGCCGCGCAGACCGACATCGGTCGGGTGCGCGAGAACAACGAAGACGCGTTCGTCGTGGCCGACCTCACCGGCGGCGCGCTGCTCGGCGGCGCATCGCACGCGCGCTTCGACGTCGGCGAGCGCGGCGTCCTGCTCGCGGTGTCGGACGGCATGGGCGGCGCTCACGCCGGCGAGGTCGCGAGCGCGCTCGTGGTGGAGACGCTCACCCGCGCGCTCGCCAAGGCTTCACCGGGCACGCCGCGCGACGCCCTCATGAACGACGCCATCCAGCGCGCCCATCTCGCGGTCTGGGACGCCGCGCGACGCGAAGAGAAGAAGATGGGCGCGACGCTCACCGCCGTCTTCGTGCACGCAGGCCAGGCGTACATCGCCGAGGTCGGCGACTCGCGCGCGTACCTCGTCCGCGCGGGGACGATCACGCGGCTCACCCACGATCAGAGCATGGTGCAGATGCTGCTCGACAGCGGCGTCATCAAGCCCGAAGACGCCCGCGAGTCTCCGCTGCGCAACGTCATCCTCCAGGCGATGGGCCACCAGCACGACGTGAAGGTCGCGCTCGCGAAGCTCGAGCTGCGCCAGCGCGACTGCCTCGTCCTCTGCTCCGACGGGCTCACCGGCCACCTGACCGACGACGAGATCCGCGACGTCGTCCTCGCCTCCGGCCGGCCGGAGCGGGCCGTGGGCCAGCTCGTCGATCTCGCCAACGAGCGCGGCGGCAAAGACAACATCACCGTCGTCGTCGCCGGCGTCGGCGGCGCGCTCGCCGAGGCCGACGCGGCCGAGCCCGTCGACGGCACGTTCCAGGTGCTCACGACGTTCGAGCCGCCGGTGTCGAACGGCGGTACGTGAATCAACTCCCCGGCGCGCAGGTGTAATCGCCGAAGATCAAGCTCTGACGCCGGCAGACGACGACGACGTGCCCTTTGCGGTCGAAGTCGTACTCGACGCGCTCTTCGAACATCCCGCGATCGATCTTCAGGCTCGTCGGCTTGCACTGCTCGCCGCACCCGGCCTGCGCGCGCGCCTGCGCCTCGGCTTTCGCGCGCACCTCGGCGTCGTCGGAGAAGACGTTCGCGTACGCCGTCCACGCCGACACGAGCAGGAGCGTGATCGTGAAGTACCTGAAAACGAGCCGGAGCGATCGCTTCACGTCTTCGACGCTATCACGTCAGCCGTCGGTCTGACCGATCGCGACGACGTCGTCGCGGAGCGTGTCGGGATCGAGAGCCTCGCGCTCTTCGGCGGCGATCTCCGCGAAGAGCTCGTTGATGAGCGCCTCCACCGTGAGCGCGAGGTCGCGATCGAAGCCGCGCGTCGTTCGTAGGCGATCGGCGAGCATGTCGAGCTCTTCGCGCACCTTCGCGTGCTCCATCTCGACGCGCTCGCGCCGCACCGGTCCCCAAGCGTCGGCCGCTTCGAGCGCCGGCACGAGCATGCGGTCTTCGAGCGCGAGGTGGCCGCGCATCTCGTCCACCAGCGCGAGCGCGGCGCTCACGAGCAGCTCGAACGTCTCTGGCGCGCCCACTCCGCACTCGGGCACGAGCGCCTTCACCTTGACGAGGTGCGCGCGCACGACCGCGTTGTCTTGGAGGATCCGCGTGCGGATCTGTCCTGCCGACAGCGGGACGTCGTCGTTCACCTCTTCCGAGCCCATCGCGCGAGCCTTCCTTCCCGAAATCCACGTTGCAACTCCCGTGCGCGCCTTAGAATGCTCGACCATGATCGAGTGGTCGGAGACGCACCTTTCCATCCGCGACAGCATCCGCAAGTTCTGTGAAGCCGAGGTAAAGCCGAAGCTCCACGCCATCGAGCACGAGGGTGAGCCTCCTTACGAGGTCCTCCGCAAGATGATCGCCACCTTCGGCATCGCCGACATGGCGCGCGCGCGGTTCGAGGCGCAGATCGCCAAGCAGAAGGCCCGCGAAGCGGCAGGCGCGCCGCCGCGTGAAGACAAGCCGCGCGAGCGACGCCCGAGCCCGGAGGCGGGCATGGAGATGGCGATGCGGATGATCCCGATCATCGAGCTGAGTCGCCACAGCCCGGGCATGGTCACCGCGCTCGGCGTCAGCGTGGGGCTCACCGCGAACGCGATCATGGCGCGCGGAACGATTCGCCAGAAGGAGCGCTGGGCGCTCGACCTGCTCACGCTCGACAAGATCGGCGCGTGGGCGATCACCGAGCCCGGCTCGGGCTCGGACGCGTTCGGCGCGATGAAGTCGACCGCGCGCCGCGACGGCGACGGCTACGTGCTGAGCGGCAGCAAGACGTTCATCACCAACGGTCCGTACGCCGACACCATCGTGTTCATCTGCAAGCTCGACGAGGGCAACGAGCCGAAGCTGCGGAAGGTCGTCACCTTCGTGCTCGACAAGGGGATGAAGGGGCTCACGCAGAGCAAGCCGCTGCGCAAGCTCGGTCTCCACGGCTCGCCGACGGGCGAGCTCTTTCTCGAAGACGTGCGCGTCGACAAGGATCGCCTGCTCGGGGAGACGGAAGACGTGCCCGCGCGCTCGGCGACGAAGGAGACCTTCACCGCCGAGCGCACCGCGGTCGCCGCGATGGCCCTCGGCATCGTCGAGGAGTGCCAGCGCCTCGCGATCGACTACGCGGGCACGCGCGAGCAGTTCGGGAAGAAGATCGGCGAGTTCCAGCTCATTCAACTGAAGCTGGCGAAGATGGAGGTCGCGCGGATGAACATCCAGAACCTCGTCTTCAAGCAGATCGAGATGGCCGAGCAGGGCCTCTCGATGAGCCTCGCCGAGGCGAGCGCCTGCAAGCTGTATTGCGCGCAGGCGGCGATGGAGGTGTGCAACGAGACCGTGCAGCTCTTCGGAGGCAACGGCTACATGGCCGAGTACCGCGTCGAGCAGCTGTTTCGCGACGCGCGCGTCCTCCAGATCTACGGCGGCACCGACGAAATCCAGGTCTCGCAGATCGCTAGGAGCCTGCTCGAGCGCGCCTGACGAGCGCGCGACCACGCTCGGCGAGCGCGCTCGCGCCGATCGTCGCGACGACGATGATCAGCGGATCGTACGGCACGCGATAGCGCGCTTCGCCCAGATAGATCGCCGCGACGCCGACGATGGTGACGAGGTGCACGCCGAGGATCACGCCCGCGGCGCGATGGCGACGGAGCGACGCGAGCCCCACCGCGGCGAGCGCGATCACGACGAGGAGGATCTCGGCGTAGACGCGCTGGAGCCTCGCGCGGAAGGGGACGCGGCGGAAGTCGTCTTCCGGCCAGGGGACGTTGCGGAGCGCGAGCAGCTCGACGTTGTCGACCATGCGTCCGATCCGCGCGCGGAGCGGGACGCCGCGGAGGCGCTCGGCGCGGATCGCGGCGATCTTCTCCGGGTCGCAGATGAAGCCGTCGATGTGGACGACGTGCTCCGGCTTGAGCGGCTGCTTGGTGTGCGGCGAGAACCAGTAGCCCCAGCGATCGCCGTTGGGCGCGATCCACGAGGCCTCGATTTTGCCGACGTTCGTCTCGCCGAAGAGGCGCTGCGCCGGCTCGTACGCCGCGATCAATCCGAAGCGCCCGGTGAGGCGGTGGAAGCGCACGCTCGAGAACGTCATCGCCGCGGCGAGAGGGAGGAAGAAGATCGCGAGAGCCAGGGCGCCGCCGCGCGGGCGCCACGTCGCGCGGCGCAGCCACGCCACCGCGAAGACGGTGACGAGCATCGCGACCGTGAGCAGGATCTGCGGGCGCACGCAGAACGAGAGGCCGAGGAGGAGCCCCGCGACGACCGCGCCCGAACGGCGCTCGCAGTGCCGGATGAGGCACAGCGATCCGAGCGCGATCGCGCTCGAGAACCAGATCTCCGAGGAGAAGAACCCGGAGTAGACGACGTGAGGATGCCAAAGCGCGACGACCACGCCGGCCGCCCAGACCCAGTAAGGGCTCCGCACGAAGCGCGCCGTGATCAGCGCCGCGCACGGCGCCGCGATCGCGCCCGCGATCGCGTGGACGATGCCGATCGCGATCGCGCTCTTGCGCCCGAGGAGCGCGATCTCCAGCGCGACGATCGCGTGCGTGCCCCAAGGCCAGAGCACGAGCACCCGCGGCTCGTTGGGCGTGAAGCCCGAGAGGAGCATCTCGGCGCGCGAGACGTAGCCGCCCATGTCGGAGTAGACGGCGGTGAGCGGCGACTGCACGCGGATCGCCCAGATCGCGCGCACGGTGAACGCGAGGAAGAAGACGGCGAGCGCGATCGAGCGGCGCGCGCCCGACGGCACGAGCGGTCTCTGTCCTCGCGTTCGCGACATCGCTCGAGACTCTACTATGCCTGCTGCCTCTCGCGCGCAGACCTACATCGAGCTGAGGCCCGCGACCCTCGTTTTGGCGCGCGATCGGCGCGCGGTTGAGGCCTCGCGTTGTCGCGCGCGCGTCTCGATCGTCCGCCGGCCTTTCGCGCGGCCCGTCGGAGAGTACGTTCGGCGCGACCATGACGGTCCGATCGTCGGTGCTCACCCTCGCCTCATTCGCGTGCGTGCTCTCGCAGGCGTGCAGCCGCGGCGACTTCCCCGACACGTCCGATCCGCTCGCGCCCGGATCGGGCTCGCCCGGCGAGACGTTCACGCCCGACGCCGCCGATCCGAGCGGCGACGGCCCGAGTTGCGCGACCGCGACGATGCCCGTCACGCGTGCCGCGATCTACATGCAGATCATCCTCGACGGCTCGGGCAGCATGATGGATCCCGTCGCGCCGGCAGGCCCGACGGGCCTCAAGTGGAAGGCCGCGAGCGACGCGCTGGAGTCGTTCTTCGACGACGCGCGCGCGAAGAAGGACGCGGCGTTCGCCGTCGGCCTCTTCCTCTTCGACGGAACGAAGGGCGTGCTCGACTTCGAAGTCCCCGACGTGCCCATCCGCCACGTCGACAACGCGCATCACGCGGCGCTCCGGAGCCGGATCAAGCTCTCGACGCCGCAAGGCGGAACGCCCATCAAGCGCGCGCTCGAAGGTCAGATCCCGATCCTCCAAGGCTTCGTTCCCCTCGCGCCGCTGAAGCCGAACGGCAAGCGCGTGCTCGTCGTGATCACCGACGGCGTCCCCGACGGCCCAGCCGACGTCCAGCCGACGGTGCAGGCCCAGTGCGCGAAGCTCGTCGAAGACGCGTTCGCAGCGACGCCGTCGATCACGACGTTCGCGGTCGGCGTCGGCGATCCGGCGTCCGACGCGTCGACGTACAACGAGATGTTCGTCGGACGCCTCGCCACCGTCGGCGGCGCCGCGGCGCCGGGGTGCTCTCCGGGATGGAACGAGTCGTCGCCTCCGGGGAGCACGCCTTGCCACTTCCAGGTGACGCCGGGCGCGAAGACCGCGGCGCAGCTCCGCGACGAGCTGCTCGCCGCGATCAACGCGATCCGCGGGGCCGCGACGTCGTGCGAGCTCGCGCTCGAGCGCGCCGACGGAACCACGGGCGTCGTCGATCCCTCGCGCGTGAATGTCGTCTTCACCGACGGCGAAGGCAAGCAGACCAAGGTCCCGCAGAACGCTTCGGACGGATGGACCTACGACGATCCGAGCGATCCGCGCGCGGTCGTCTTTCATGGACCGGCGTGCGATCGCCTGAAGGCGGAGAGCGACGGCAAAGTGGAGATCGAGCTCGGATGCAAGACGCTGGTGAAATGAAGCGGCTCTCCTTCGCGCTCGCGCTCATCGCGTGCGGCGTGTTCGCCGCGTGCGCGGAGGGATCTGCGATCGAGGGGATCGGCACGCCGGCGCCCGAGCAGGCGCTCGAGGGCGCGCCCATGCCTCCGCAGGGCGGAGACGCGGCGACCGAGGCGACGCCGGCCGGAAAGAGCTCCGGCGGCGCGAGCGGATCGTCTTCGAGCTCGGGCGGCTCGTCGGGCTCGTCGGGCTCGTCGGGCTCGAGCGGCGCCGACTCGGGCGCGTCCGGCTCGAGCTCGTCGAGCTCGTCGAGCTCGGGCGCGGCGCCAGGCGGCGCCTGCCCCACCGGCGACATCTCGTACTACGCGAAGGCGCTCATCGAGCTGAGCGAGCCCGTACCGCGCGAGTGCCCGTGCACCGGTGCGACCTGCTGCTACGCCGGGCTCGTCTGCGTCGACCTCTGACCCGCGGGGCGCCGACGACACAGCGCGCCGGCCGGCGAGGCTGACTGCCTCGATCGGCGCGCGCGCCGATCGAGCGCAGACGGGCGCGAGCGCGTCGAGCGCGGGGCACGACGCTTGCTCGCGCGAGCGCGTCCAGCCGTCCAGCCCAGAGGAGAACCAAGATGAACGACCTTCTGCGACGCCGTCGCCCCTCCGTGTTCACCATGCAGCACGATGTCGACGACGCGCTCGCCGAGTACGGCTCGCCGCGACGCTTGCGACACGACATCGAGCGGCTCTTCTCCGAGGATCTCTCGCCCCACGCGATGTGGATGGAGATGGATCGCCTGCTCGAGGAGAGCGACTCGCCGCCGCCGCTCCGCTGGCGCCTCGCGCGCATGTTCGAGGCGTTCCGCAGCTCGCTCGGCATGTCGGGCCGCGGCATGGGCATGGGAATGACGGGGATGATGCAGACGATGCGCGAGACGTTCATGCCCGACATGGAGATGAAGGAGCGCGAGCACGAGATCCTCCTCACGATCGATCTGCCCGGCGTCCACCGCGACGACGTCGAGATCCGCGTCGACGACGACTACGTGCTCACGATCCGCGGTGAGCGGCGCGACGAGCAGTCGCGTCAGGCGCGCGGCTACGACTACACCGAGCGACGGTACGGCTACTTCCTCCGATCGGTCGATCTCCCGCGCAGCGTCGACACGTCGCGCATCGACGCCGATCTCAGGGCCGGCGTCCTCGAGATCCGCGCGCCGAAGCTCCCCGGCGCCGCCGCCGGAAGGGAGATCCCGCTCACGTCACGCGAGCAGCGGGTGGGCAACGGCGGCCGTGGGGAGGCGCACGAGGGGGCGGGACGTTCGCCGCTGCGCTGACGCCGCCGAACGATGCACGCGCCGCGCTCGCGGGCCGGCGCGTGCGTTCAGTTCGCGTCGAGCGCCTTCGGCGAGCGCGGCACGAGCATCTGCCCCGACAGGCCAGGCCACGCGATGAGGAGATCGACCGCGTTGCGGATCAGGCCGCCCTTGAGGCAGTGGCCGCGGCCCGGCCACGGCGAGCTCTCCTGCCCCGGGCTCACGATGACGAGGCGCTGGCAGCGCATCTTGCACGTGTAAACGGTGTCGAGGCCCTCGAGCGCGATCGTCGCTTCGCGCAGCGTCTGCGTCGCGCTGCACTGCGGGCACGTCACGCGGACGTACTCGTCGGTGATCGGCCCGCGCTCTTTCGCGACCGAGCGCATCACGTCTTCCACGCGGATCATGCGTGCCATCGGGGCTTCCCTCATTGGACGGCCGAGATCGAGCCGCGCGCCGTGCAGGTGCTCACGCCCTTGCACGAGCCGCTCACGATCTGCTCCGAATACGAGTAGGAGAGGTTCGGCGGTGTACCGGTGATCGTCTGCACCGAACGAACGGTCACGGTGCATCCCCCCGAGGTGAACGGAAAGTTGGCCGAATGCGTCAGCGCGATCTTCGTTTTGTCGGCCGAGCCGGTGAAGAGCTGCGAGCCGAACGCCGCGCGCGCGGTGCCCCCGGCGCAGGGGAAGACGAGCGCGGCGGTGTTGCCACGCACCTTCTCGTTGAAGCTGCACCCCGCGCTCGACGGCGAGAACGACGTCGACCGCAGCGTGAGGCGGCACGTGCCGGTGTCGTTCTGCGCCGTGTTCGTCGGCGTCGCGGCGACCGTGTTCGCCGGCGTCGCCGTGGGCTTCGCCGTGGCGGCCACGGTGGCGACGGCGGTCGGCGTCGGCGTCGCGCCCGGCAGCGTCGCGGTCGCGGAGAACGCTTCGTCGGGGATCCATCCGGCCCACTTCGTGCCGACCTGCGAGCCGACGCGATCGAACGTGACGAGCGTGTAGCCCGATCGCGCAGCGAACTTGGTGACCAGCTTGTCCGGATCGACGAGACCGATGGCGTCGCCGCCCTCGTTCGGCGCCGTCCGCACGGTGGTGAGCTGTCGGACGAAGCCGGGCTCGGCGAAGATCTTCCGCTCGTCGGCGAAGCGGATCACCTGCGCTTTGTTCACCGCCGTGAAGTCGCTCGCGGTGGGATCCGACGAGGTGTCCGTCGTCGGGTCCTCGTTCTTCTTCTTCTTCTTCTTGAGGATCCCGCAGCCCGACGTCGCCACCGCGAGAGCGACCAGCGCGACGGTGCTGCCGAGGAAGAGACTTCCTTGTCCGCGGGATCTCATCGACGGCCATAATCTCATCCTTCCCCCCCGGAACAAAGCGCTCGACAGGCGGGCTCCGCACCGTGACGATGGACGCGTGCGACGCGGATTCCTTTGTGCTTTCTGTCTCTTGGCGACGGCGGCGACCGCCTGCAAGCCCCCGCCACCGGTGACCACCGCGAGCGGCGAGCAGGTCGAGCGCATCACGCTCCAGGAGCGCTTCGCGCTCTCGACCGACGTCAAAGGAGAGCGCCTCGACGGCGAGCGCCTCCGCAAGGGCCTCCCGATCATGGAGCGCACCGGCGCTTTCTCCGTCGAGGGCGACTACGCCACGAGCGGCGTCGTCGACAAGTCGACGCTGACGGTCACGATCACGTTCGCCGGAGGGCGCGAGCACCGCGCGGCTCTCGCGAACTGCGCCGAGCCGAAGATCTGCGCCTTCGTGAGCGAGGCGATCAAGGAGAAGCTCCTCGAGCGAGAGCCCGCCGTGTGCAAGAGCGAGAAGGTCTGCGCGAAGAAGTAGCCGCTCACGGCTCCGCGGCCGAGAGCTCGGGATACGAGAGCACCGCTTCGCCGCTCGCGCCTCCGTCGATCGCGCGGATCATGGCGGCCGCGACGCGGCGAGCCTCGATCGGGCGATACTTGCCGAGGCCGCCGATCATCGCCCAGCCGAACGCGCTCGCGACCGCGATGCCCGCGCGCTCGCCGAAGCGCTCTTGCTCGCGCTCGCCGACGAGGAAGCTCGGTCGCGCGAGGATCAATGTTTCGAAGCCGAGGTCGCGAACGTCACGCTCCGTCTCGCCTTTGACCCGGAGATAGAACGTGGACGCACCGGCGTCGGCGCCGACGCTGGAGACGAGCGCGAGGCGTTTCGCGCCCGCCGCGCGGGCCGCGCGGGCCGAGGCGACGACGTAGTCGTGATCGACGCGCCGGAATCGCTCCTGGCTCCCGGCGATCTTGATCGTCGTCCCGAGGCAAACGAAGACGTCGTCGACCTCGCCGACGGAGGCGTCGAGCTCGGCGCTCTCGACGAGCGCGTCGAAGTCGGTGACGTGCTCTTCGAGGCGCGCGCTCTTCTTGCCGAGCGAGCGCCGCACGAGGACGGCGACGCGCCGGTCGTCGCGCGCGAGGAGCTGATCGACGACGTGACCTCCGACGAGCCCGGTGGCGCCGACGACGAGAGCGGTTCGCGACATGCGCGCAAGATAGCAAGATTGCGTACGGGCGGCGCCTCAGCGAATCGACGCCGCCATTCGACGGATCGCCTCCTCGAGGAGCGCGCGCGTCGTTCCGAGGTTGAGCCGGGCGTGACCCTCGCCGCCGCGCCCGAACGGCGGGCCGGGAGAGAGCGCGACGCGGCCGCGATCGAGGAACACCTTCGCCGGATCGTCGCCCAGGCCGAGCGCGCGGCAGTCGAGCCACGCGAGGTAGCTCGCCTGCGGCGCGACATGGCGCACGCCGGGCAGCGACGCGGCGAGCAGCTCGGCGAGGAGCGCGCGATTTCGTTCGAGGATCGCGAGCACCGACGCGCGCCACTCCGCGGCCGCGCCGAACGCGGCGCGCGTCGCGATCACGCCGAGGTGGCCGGCGTGATACGGCGTCTCGACGGGGAGCCTCGCGAGGACGGCGCGAGGCTCGTCGGCGCACGCGATCATCATCGCGGCCTTGAGGCCCGCGAGGTTGAAGGTCTTCGACGCCGACGTGAGCACGATCGATCTCCGCGCCGCCGCGGACGACACCGTCGGAAACGGGGCGTGCCGAGCGCCGGAGAGCGTGAGCGGCGCGTGGATCTCGTCGGCGAGCACGAGCACGTCGTGGCGATCGGCGAGCTCGGCGATCGCGCGCAGCGTCTCGACCGGGACGACGAAGCCCGTCGGGTTCTGCGGCGAGCACAAGAGGTGCGCGCGCGCGCCCCGCGCATACGCGCGCTCGATGGCGTCGAGATCGGGCGCGTAGACGCCTCCCTCGCTCCTCGCGAGCGGCGCCTCGACGACGACGCGGCCGAGCGCGCGGATCGTCGAGGCGAACGGCATGTACACGGGAGGCTCGATCACGACGCCGTCGCCCGGCGCGGTCGCGACGCGCAAGATCTCCGAGATGCCCGTGACGACGTCGCAGACGACGTGGACGTCGCGCGGCGCGACCTCCCATCCCCACTCGCGCTTCGCCCACGGCGCGAACGCGCCGCCGAGGCCTTCGGGATCGGCGTAGCCGAGATCGTGTCGCTCGATCGCCTCGTGGAGCGCCTCTTGGATCGGACGCGCGACCGGATAGTCCATCTCGGCGACCCACGCGGGCAGGACGTCGTCGGGATAGAGCTTCCACTTCGCGCTCCGCCTCGCGCGGAGCTCCGCCTCGGTCACGTCGTCGAAGGGATGCGCCGATCGCGTCATTGGAGCGCACGATGCTACCCTCCGGCGCATGCGAGCGGGCCTGTCGTCGACGATCTTTCTCTTCGCTTGCGCGAGCTACGCGTGCGCGGGCGCCAAGGCGCCCGAGCCGAGCCTCACGCTCATGGACCGAACGACGGCGGGCGCGAACCGCTGCGTCGTCACGAAGAGCCACACGCGCCCCTTCGTCATCGAGTGGGACGCGACCGATCTCTCGATGTTCGAGGCGAAGGCGGCGCACGACACCGTCTTCGTCCGCTACGAGGGCTGTCACCTCACGGTGCTCGACTGCTCCGACGCGTCGCTGCGGGGCAAGCTCGGCGCGTACCGGCCGCCGGAGTGGACGAGCGGCGGCGTCGAGGGCTTCGACATGTCGACCGAGCAGGAGCTCTACGCGCAGCTTCCCCTCGGTGCGGCGTCGCTCTCGGGCAGGCTCGACGCGGGCGAAGCGCTCCGCCTGCGATACTTCGTGAGCGGCGTCTCCATCGCGACGCGCGACGCGATCCATCGCGGCGAGCTGCCCGCGCGCTGCACGAGCGCCACGCACTTCGTCGAGGCCTACAACCTCGGCGCGTTCGAGCTCGCGTCGCGATCGCGCACGCAAGCGGGCATGAGCGCCAGCGTCGGCGGCTTCGGCGCCGGCGCGCGCGACGGCAAGGATCTCGCGGTCCTCAAGCGCGGCGGTGAGCTCGACGCGTGCCGCGACGAGGCCTCGCGCGCGACGAAGCGCTGTCAGGTGCCGATCCGGATCACGCTGCGCGCGATCGACGACGGCGACGCGCCTCCCGCGCCTGCGCCGCGACCTTCGGGCGGCGACAAGATGACCGCGCTCCTCGAGGCCGGCGGCATCCGCAACGCCGCGATGCGCAAGCTCCAAGACGGCGACGGCGCCGGATGCCTGCGCGATCTCGAGCGCGCCGCGGAGATCGATCCCGATCCCGAGCACGTCGAGATCGTCGCGCAGCTCCACGGCCAGTGCACGATGAAGGCCGGCAAGTGCGACGCCGGCAAGGAGCTGTTGCGCGCGTACTACCGCCGCCTGTGGGGCAAGGCGTCGACGCCCGACGCGGTCGAGGCGACGGTCAAGAGCCAGGCGCAGGCGCACTGCCCGCGGTGACCGACCCGCTTCAGCGGTTCATCACGGCGAGCGTGCCGATGCACATCTCGTCGGCGGTGCCTTCGCCGTAGGTCACGAGGCGCGGCGGCTGCCGCTTGCCGTCGACGAAGGGCTGGCCCTCGACGGAGTTGTCCCACTCGCACGTCACCTTGACGCGCTCGCCGACCTTCGCCTCGATCGGATCCTTGAAGCGATAGATGCCCTGCCAGTGGAAGTTCCACTTCGGGATGTGCAAGAGGCACTGCGAGCTCCCGTCGACGTGCACGAGATCCATGCGGAACGATTTTCCGAGCAAGTGCTGGTGCGCCCACGCCGCGTAGATCAAGCCTTCCTTGACCTGACCGAGGTTCGCCGCTTGCGCGTTGCTCACGATGTCGCCCATGACGTCGCGCACGATCCGCTTTTCGCCCGGCGGCAGCGTGATCGTCCAGTCGCCCAGGATGAGCGAGCCCGGGATCTCGCTGACGATCTGCGGCGACTGCCACGCGATGATCGACGATCGATCGCTGCCGCGCCCGTTGGCGAAGTTGTAGTGGATCTGCACGACCATCGGCCAGTTGGGTACGAGCCAGCCGCCGAGGCCGGGGCGCGGCGGCGCGACCGCGGTCATGCCCGGCACCCAGAAGCCCGCGGCGACCGCCTGCGAGACGCCGACGCCGCCGAAGCACGAGTAGCCGGGGCGCGGATCGTCGGCGTCGAGCTTGCGGAGCGCGCCTGCGCCCTCGGGAGGAACGACGTAGACGGTCGCGTGGTGCACCATGCGCGCGTTGCCCGGCTGGACGCCGACGGCGCTGACGCCGAGCGGCGCGGGCAGGCCGTGCTCGATGACGAAGCATCGGTAGTCGTCGTCGCCCGACGAAGGCGCGTCGTAGGTGAACGGGTTCTCGAACGTGTGCGTCGGCGCGCCGAGCACGCCGTAGGGTGACGGCGGCTCGCGCACCGGCTTGGGATCGCCGAGCGCCGCGCCGGTGTCGACCCAGCGCTTGACGAGATCGCGCTCGGCCTGAGGCATCACGCGCGGATCGTCGATCGGAGGACAGCCGTCTTCCGCCGTCGCCGGCATCGGCGGCATCTGTCCGTCGGCCACGGCCGCGGCGATCCACTTCGCCTTCGGGATCACGTCGTCGGCGGTGACGAGAGAGAAGGGCGCGAGGTTGTTCGGCTGATGGCAGCGCGTGCAACGCTCGTGGAGGATGGGCTCGATCTCGCCGAAATAGGTCGGCGCCGCCCCGTTCGCGCCGGGGGGCGCGGACCCCGGCGGAGGCGACGGGGCGGAGCTGCCCGAGCAGGCGACGAGGCACGCAGCGACGGCGGCGACGGCGGCAAAGAGAACGAAAGCAAGGCGTTTCATGGGGCGTTCTCGGTTGAGTGGAGGCAGGCCCCCGACATTATGAGACCGCACCGCCGTTGAGCTAGTTGAGCTCCGCGCCGCGGTCGATCGCGTGCTCGCGCATCGTCAGGCCGGGCGGTCCGGCGTGCGGGCCCGGGCGGATCCGCATCGTCGCGCGCTTGAAGCGTATCGCGACGTCCGTCGCGCCGACCCTGCGTCCCACCGAGCGCGCCTCGACCCACGTCAGCGGCCGATCGAAGGCGTACGTGTACCGCAAGACGGCCCGCTCGCCGCTCTTCAGCTCGAACGCCGGGGGCATCACGAGGACGACCTGGGCGTAGTTGGCGACGAGATCGTTCGTCCACACGACCTCGCCTCCCTCGCCTGACACCTCGAGCTCGAGATCGACGTCGACCACGGCTCCGGCCGGCACCTCGAGGTACTGCCCCGCGAAGAGGAGCTGCCCCACCGTCTCTTCGACGCGAACGGGGACGACGCGATCGGAAGCGAGCGAAAGCTCGCGAAAGATCGAGACCGGCTGGCCGGCCGCGCGCTCCTGGGCGGCGCGTAGGAACGCGACGTCGTCGCGCGACATCGGCGTGGTCGTCCGCTTCGGAGCGACGAAGGAGCCGCCCTCCGGATGGATGTGATCGCACGTGCCCATGTGCTCGTCGCACGACCAGACGTTTCGCTGGCGCCACCCCACCATGCCGACGGTGCGCTCGTTCTGGTTCGCGATGAGCACGCGCCGAGGCGTCGCGTACTGCCTGAACACGCTCCGCCCGATGAACGAGCTCGGCTCCTTCTCGAGCCCCACGAGATCGAGCACCGAGAGCGCCGTGTCGGTCTGCCCGAAGAGCTCGTCGACCACGAGCTGCGGCTTCCCGGGGAGGACGGCGATCATGAACGAGAGGTTCTGGGTGAGCAGCTTGCTGAGATCGTCGCCTTGCGACTCGTCGCCGTGCGACTCGTCGGAGGTGATGAGCACGGCCGTGTCTTCGAGCGCGCCGTCTTCTTCGAGACCACGAACGAGCTCCGCCACCGCGACGTCGGCGTATCTCGCCGCGCGTTCGAACGTGTCCGGCGGCCCGGGTGCTTCGAACGACGCCGGCACGGGGTAAGGGTGGTGCGTGCCGACCGTGAGCAGCGTCATCATCCACGGCTTCTGCTTCGCCCGCAGCTCGCCGACCATCTTGCGCGTTCGCTCGAAGAACGCGCGATCGTCGACGCCCCAGTTGCTCCGCGCGTACGACGCGTCGAACACCTCGCCTCCCATGGTCTGCGAGAAGCCGCTCTTGGGCATGAACGCGTCTTTCAACATGAACGCGAGCGGCGCCGCTTGGAGGAAGACGGTCTCGTAGCCGTTGCGTCGCAGCACGGCGGGCAGGCAATCGAGGCTCGGCCCCGCGGCGGCCTCGGTCATCTTCGAGGTCGCGGCGCCGAGCTTGTCGTAGTCGCCGCACAGCGACATGTAGAGGCCGCGGTTCGTCCCACGCTGGTGCGTGATGAAGTTGCGGAAGTAGACGTTCCGCCGGCCGATCGCGTCGAGCTCGTGCATCACGCCGGCGCCCGGGTGCTGGTGGAGCGCGGCGACGGACGGGAGATCCGTCCCCGAGACGCTCTCGAGCAGGACGAGGAGCACGTTCGGCTTCGTTCCGCTCGCTCCGAACGGAAGGCGAGCGACACCGGCGAGATCGGCTCGGAAGAGCGCGTCGAGATCGCGCTGCTGATCGGCGGAGAGCGGCGCGGCTCCGCCCGCCGTCGTGGCGCGCACGAGATCCGACGCGTTGTTGGCGACGAAGTTCGTCTGCCGCCACGCGAACACCGCGCGATCTGCGGGCCAGATCCCTGCGATGACGCCGGCGACGACGGCGGCGGGCAAGAACCGCTTCGCCGTCGCGACCCGACGAACGTTGGCGCGCTCGAGGCCGCGCCGCGCGATCACCACCATCACGAGGGGCAGCACCAAGCTCGCCGCGAAGAGCAAGCGGTTCGAAACGACGAGCGCCGAGCCCTTCACGAAGGTCGCGTCGCCGAGATAGCCGATCGACTGCCACGGCGGCACGGCGTTCAGCGTCTTCGTGAACTCGTAGCTCGCGTGATTCGCGATCGACCACGGAACGACGACGAGGAGCTGCCATCGCCTCCGTTCCATCATGACGAGCGCGACGGCGACGAGCACGGCGACGACGAGATCCGCGAGCAGGCCGTGCAGATCGGGCAGCCCCGGCACGATCCGCTTCTCGACGAGCAGACCGAGGCGCGCCAGGAGCGGCGGCAGGAGCGCGGCGACGACGAGCGCGCCCTCGCGGCGCCTCGCGCGCAACCTCGTGGTGAGGCCGGAGAACGACATGCGGAGATCGCGCGATACTCTACATGGAGCCGTACGGAGGTCGAGCGTGCGCCAAGGTGCGCACGACGCGAGCGCGCAGACCGTAAGGTCGTCCTCCCGCCCCTCGTTGGAGGCCCATGACGCGTTCGCTCCTCGTCGTGGCCTCCTCGATCGTCCTCGCGGGTCTCGTGGGCTGCTCGGGCTCCCACCGAGACTCCGAGTTCCCCGATCGCCCGATCGTCATCGAGGATCGCGAGCGAGATCGCGACGATCGCGACGATCGTGACGAGGAGACCCGACGAACCGCGCTCCGGATCTTCGCCGCCGAGCAGCGCAGCGCGCTCGAGAGCCTCGACGACGAGACGCGCTTCGTCCGCGCCTCGTCGGGCACGGCGCGACGCGTGCGCGAGGCGATCGTCACGACCTCGCGCGCGCTCGGCGACATCGAGCACGACATTGCGACACTCGATCGCAGCATGGAGGACATGTCGCGCTCCGAGATTCGCGAGCGCCAGGACGATCTGAAGGATCGCCTGCGCCGCGTCGCCACGCGCGTCTCGAACATCGAGCTGGCGGTCCGCCGCTGATCAGCGGCGGAGCTGCTCTTCGCCGAGCTCTTTCAGGATCTGCTCGGCGGTCTTCGAACCGTGCTTGTCGGAAGGCGCGGCGGGCGGGGGACGCACGGTGGGCGCGGGCGCGGGCGGCGGGCGGACCGCGCCGTGGTGCGCGCCGCGCGATCCGTGACTCGCGCCGCGCGCGCTCGACGACGAAGTCGAGGTCGAGGTCGAGGTCGAAGTCGACGGCGGCGCGGGCTCTTCCGCGACGGGAGCGGCGACCGGGATCGGCTCCTGCGCGACCGCGGGAGGAGGCTCTTGCGCGACGGGCGGGGCGACGGGCATCGCCTCGGTCGCCTCGGTCGCTTCCGTCACTTCCGTCACTTCCGTCGGCGCGGACGGAGCCGCGACCGGAACCGGCGTCGGCGCTGCGGCTGCGGCCTTCGGGCTCGGCGATCGAACCATGACGACCGCCGCGAGCACGCCGAGGATCGCCATCGCCACCATCACGTAGATCGCGTACGCGGCCGGCGCCGACGACGGCGGCACCGTGGTGCGCGTCGTCTGCACCCGCGATCGCCCGGTCGCCTCGGCGAAGCCCCAGCTCCCCGTCCCGCTCACGCCGTCGAACGAGTCGCGCGCGTGCTGGAAGTGCGCCGGATAGATCGGCGCGGCCACCGGCGGCGGCATCGACGGCATCGGCTGCGGAAGGATCTGCCGCACGACGGGCGTCTGCACCGGCGTCGGCGCGAGCGTCGCGGTCTCGAGGATCACCGTCGTCTCGCGCTCGACCTCGCGCTCGCGAGGAAGCCCCGACGAGCGGAACGAAGGCCGCGGCTGCGAGAGCGAAGGCGCGTCCGGCGGAGGCCGCGACGAAGAGGGCCTCGACCGCGAAGACACCGGCGCCGCCACGGCCCAGCGGGTCTCGCTGTCCGGGTCCGTCCGCCGGTGCTGCTGCGGGGGTTTTCTCAAGCGACCTTCACCGAGAGCGCAAAATTGCACCGACAGTGCCAGCGCCGGATCGGCGCAAAGCCCAATCTTTTCGGTACCTGTTGTGGGCCGGCGGCCCTCGGGTGGATCGCCTCTGCCCCTGGGTCGGGCCCCAGTTTGATAGCGTCGTCGTGTGACGACGAAGAACGGCGGCCTCACGTTCGAGGCGGTGCTCCGCGTGCTCGTCGAGGCGCGCGCGCTCACCCCCGAGCAGGCGCGCGACGCCGCCGTCCACGAGGAGCGCGAGCGCGCGCGCCTCATTCGCAGCCGCGCGGGCGCGGCGATGAAGCGTCGAGGATCCGCCGAGTCGATCGTGCACCCCGCGGAGATCCTGGCCGCGATGGATCTGAAGCTCACCGAGCGCGGCGTCATGGAGCTCGTCGCCGCGTCGGCGAAGCTTCCCTTCATCGAGCTCGACCCGCTCAAGATCGACGCGAAGCTCGCGCCTCAGTTCCTCTCGCGACCCTTCGCGCGCAGGCACACCGCGCTCGTCGTCGCCGCCGACGGCGCGACCGTCACCGTCGCCGTCGCCGATCCGTACAACCAAGGTCTCATCGACGATCTCGTTCACCTGGTGAAGCGCAAGCCCGTGCTCGTCATCTCGACGCCCTCGGACATCCAGCGCCTCATCACCGACTTCTACGGCTTCCGCGGCGCGGTCGCCGGCGCGGAGGAGCAGGTCGCCGGCGGCGTCGACATCGGCAACCTCGAACGCTACGTCAAGCTGAAGCGCGTCGAGGACATCGAGGCCAACGATCAGCACGTCGTCAACGCCGTCGAGTACCTGCTCCACTACGCGCTCGATCAACGCGCGAGCGACATCCACATCGAGCCCCAACGCGAACAGTCGGTCGTGCGCATGCGGATCGACGGCGTCCTCCACAAGGTGCACACGCTGCCGAAGGTGGTGCACGCCGCCGTGCTCTCGCGCCTCAAGATGCTCGCGCGCATGGACATCGCGGAGAAGCGGCGGCCGCAAGACGGGCGCATCAAGACCGAGCGAGGCAAGCGCGAGGTCGAGCTGCGCGTCTCGACGATCAGCGTCGCGTTCGGCGAGAAGATGGTCATCCGCGTCTTCGATCCCGACAACCTCCTGCGCGATCTCGGCGATCTCGGGATGACCGAGGCGCAGCTCGAGCTCGCGCGGACCTTCTTCGCGCGGCCGACGGGGCTCGTGCTCGTCACCGGCCCGACGGGGAGCGGCAAGACCTCTTCGCTCTACGCGGCGCTGCGCGCGGTCGCGTCGCCCGAAGTGAACGTCGTCACGATCGAGGATCCGATCGAGATCATCCTCGATCAGCTCAACCAGGTCGCGGTTCAGCCGAAGATCGGGCTCACGTTCGCCGAGGCCCTGCGTCACGTGCTGCGTCAGGATCCCGACGTCGTGATGGTCGGCGAGGTCCGCGACGGCGACACCGCGCAGATCGCGACGCAGGCCGCGCTGACCGGACACCTCGTCCTCGCGACGCTGCACACGAACGACGCGGCGACGGCGATCACGCGCCTCCTCGAGCTCGGCGTCGATCCCTACGTGCTCTCGTCGACGCTCGTGGGCGTGATCGCGCAGCGGCTCGTCCGCGTCGTGTGCACCGAGTGCCGCATCGAGACGTTCCTCACGCCCGATCAGATGAGCATGATCGGGCTCGACGTCGACGCGCTCGTCGCGGCGGGGCACGAGCCGCAGCTCATGGTCGCCGCCGGCGAGGGGTGCGTGAAGTGCCGCGGCACCGGCCTCGTGCGGCGCACCGGCGTCTTCGAGGTGCTCGCCGTCGACGACAAGATCCGCAAGCTCGTCATCGCGCGATCGGGATCGAAGGAGATCACCGCGCAGGCGCGCAACGACGGCCTGATGACACTGCGCGAGGCCGCGCTGCGCAAGCTCGGCAAAGGCATCACGAGCTTCGAAGAGGTGCTTCGCGTGACGGTGGAGGCCTGATGCAGTTCGTCCGCGACTTCCAGCGCGCCGTGCAGGCGGGCTTCACCTTGCTCGCGGTGGTCACCGCCGAAGAAGCGCGCGCGAGAGAGCTCATCGCGCGCGCTTGCGGGAGCATGCCGGTCGCCTTCTGGACGGCGGCGGGCGGCGCGCCTCTCGCGCAGGCCCTCGCGGACGCTTCGTCGAGCGAGGCCAAGCGCGTCGACGTGCTCGTCGACGTTCAGCCTCACCTGTCGGATCCCGTCACGCTCCGCACGCTCCGCGAGATCGGCATGGGCGCGCGCCGCGCCGTCGTCGTCTTCCTCGGATCGGCGCTCGATCTCCCGATCGATCTCGAGCGCGAGACCGCGTTCATCGAGCTGCCGCTCCCGACGCGCGCCGAGCTCGGCGAGCTGCTCGACGCGACCGCGCGCACCACCAGCAAGGGCACCGAGCCGGAGGGTTGGGATCGTGACGCGCTCGTCCGCGCGGCGTCGGGGCTCACGACCGGGGAAGCCGCGCGCGCCTTCCGCCTCGCGCGCGCGGAAGGCGACGCCGTCGCGGGGCTTCGCCGCGTGATCGCCGAGAAGCGCCGCGGCCTCGGGAGGAGCGCGACGCTCGAGCTGGTCGACACCGACGTGCCGCTCGACGACGTCGGCGGGCTCGACGTCGTGAAGGCGTGGCTCGCGTCGCGCGTCCGCGCGTACGGAGAAGAGGCGCGCGCCTACGGGCTCCCCGAGCCGCGGGGCATGCTCCTCTGCGGCGTGCAGGGCTGCGGAAAGTCGCACGTGAGCAAGGCGGCCGCCTCGGTGCTCGGCCTCCCGCTCGTGCGCCTCGACTTCGCCGCGATCTTCGCGAGCCCTTCACCGGAGCACGCCCTCCGCGAGTGCCTCCGCGCGGTGACCGCGATCGCGCCGCTCGTCTTGTGGGTCGACGAGATCGAGAAGGGCCTCGGCGGCGGCGGCCAAGCGCGCGTCTTCGGCGCGTTCTTGACGTGGCTCCAAGAGCGCACCGAGCCGGTGTTCGTCGCCGCGACCGCGAACGAGGTCGCGCAGCTCCCGCCGGAGCTCGCGCGGCGCGGCCGCTTCGACGAGGTCTTCTTCGTCGATCTGCCCTCGGCGCGCGAGCGCGAAGAGATCCTCGGCGTCACGCTCCGGCGGCGCGGCCGCAGCGGCGACGGGCTCGCGCTCGGCGCGATCGCGAAGCCGCTCGATCACTTCTCGGGCGCCGAGCTCGAGCAGGTCGTCGCCAACGCGCTCCTCCGCGCGTTCGGACAGAAGCGCGAGGTCACGAGCGAAGATCTCCGCGCGGCCGCGCGCGAGATCGTCCCGCTCGCGACGCTCTACGAAGAGAAAGTGCAGGCGCTCCGCACGTGGGGCCGCACGCGCGCGCGCCGCGCGTCGGCCGATCGAAGGATGCTCGAGCTCTTCGACGACTGACGATCGCAGAGAGAAGAGAGACCGCGAGAGAGCGCTTTTTGCATTCGCGAGACGGCGTGGCTCGATCTCACGCGACGAAGCTCGAAAGCGTCGTGCGCCAGCTTCGAGGGCACGCCGCGCGCGCGCCGGGGCGCCCCGTATCGTTCAAGAAGAAGGCGGTTTCGCACCAGGTCCCGAAGCCCCACGACCTGCGGCACACCGACGACAAGATCGATCTGAGCGATCTCGACGCGATCCTCGAGATCGATCGACACGCGCGGACGTGCACCGCGGAGCCCGGCGTGACCTTCACCGATCTCGTCGATGCGACGCTCGCGCACGGGCTCGCGCCCAAGGTGGTGCCGGAGCTGGCGACGATCACGATCGGCGGCGCCGTCTCCGGCTGCTCGCTCGAGTCGATGTCGTTCCGCTACGGCGGCTTCCACGACTCGTGCGTCGCCTACGAGGTCGTCACGGCGAGCGGCGACGTGCTCGAGTGCACGCGCGACAACGAGCACAAGATGATCTTCGAGATGATGCACGGCTCGTTCGGCACGCTCGGCGTGCTCTCGAAGCTCGTGTTCGAGCTCGTTCCGGCCAAGCCCTTCGTGAAGATGCGCTACGAGCACCACACGTCGCTCGAGGCCTACAAGGAGGCGATCTGGAGACACTTCGTCGCCGGCGACGTCGACTTCATGGACGGCATCATCCACTCGCCCACGGAGTGGACGCTCTGCCTCGGCACGTTCGTCGACGAGGCACCGTACAAGAGCCGCTACGACTGGGTGAAGGTCTACTACCGCACGACGCGCGAGCGCGACGAAGACTACCTCCGCACGAAAGACTACTTCTTCCGCTACGACCGCGGCGTGACCAACCCGACGCCGAAGAGCGCGCTCGGTCGCCTGCTGTTCGGCAAGCTCGCGTCGTCGGCGAAGGTGCTCCGCCTCGCGGAGAAGATCCACCGTTGGCTGCCGGAGAAGCCCGAGGTGACGGTGGATCTGTTCATTCCCTTCTCGCGGGTCGACGCGTTCATGCGCTGGTACCGGAGCGCGATCGACTTCTTCCCGCTCTGGTGCGTGCCCTACCGGCGCGTCGCCGACTATCCGTGGATCGCGCCGGGCGTCCTCGACGGCGTCGACGATCCGCTCTTCCTCGACATCGCGATCTACGGGCTCGCGCAGCCGGCCTCGCGCAACCTTTACAAGGAGCTCGAAGAGGCGCTCGTGCGCGTCAACGGGATCAAGACGCTCATCTCGTACAACTACTACGACGAGGAGGCCTTCTGGACGCGGTGGAACCGTGAGAACTACCTCGCCGTCAAGGCGAAGACCGATCCGCGGAACGTCTTTCGCGATCTCTACGCGAAGACGTGCCTCGCCTCGCACGGCGTCGGCGGCTGAGGCGGGGGAACTTTCGACGCGGCTTGCGGTCGCTCGTGCGGGATCGTGTCCCCCGCGAGGTTTCGAATGCGTCTGCCGTTCAGCCTACGATCGATCGCGAGCGCCGCGTTCGCGTTCGCCGGTGCCTCTTGCCATCACGCCGCTGCTCCTGCGCCCCGCGTCGCGTCCGCCGACGGCTTCGTCGTCGTCGACGCCATGGTCTTCGACGGCGAACGCTTCCGCGCCGGCAACGTCTACGTGCGCGGCGGATCGATCGAGGGCTTCGTCGACGCCGCGCCGCCCGGCACGCCGGTGATCGACGCCAAAGGACAGACCCTCCTCCCGGGTCTCATCGACGGTCACACGCACATCGGCACGACGACCGATCACCTCGAGCGATTCGTCACCTTCGGCGTCACGACCGTCGTCGATCTCTTCGGACCGCCGGAGATCATCGCCAGGTTGCGCGCCGACGAACGCACGAAGGAGAGCGCAAGGCGGGCGGCGCTCGTCGGCGCGGGGAACCTCGCGACCGCGCCGAAGGGGCACGGGACGGAGTACGGCGTCCCTATTCCGACGCTCGAAGAGCCCGGAGAGGCGCGCGCGTTCGTCGCGGCGCGAAGGGCGGAGGGATCCGAGCTGCTCAAGATCGTCTTCGACACGAGCACGAACGACGTCGGCGGACAGTCGAACGCGATGCCGACGTTGCGCGCCGACACCGCGCGCGAGCTCGCGAAGGAAGCTCACGCGCAGGGCCTCACCGTCGCCGTGCACACCGGCGGCTGCGGCGACATCGCGGAGGCCGCCTCGCTGGGCGCCGACGTCATCGCGCACGGATGCGCGCTCCCGGATGACGATCCCTTGCCGAAGACGCTCGCGGCGCGCGGCGTGTACCTCAACCCGACGCTCGCCGTGCAGCTCCGTCCGTGCGGCCTCGAGTATTGGATCCCCATGGTGCGTGACGCGGAGATCGCGCGGCGCCTCACCGGCGAGGAGCGCGAACGCCTGGGCAAGGATCGGCACGATCACGACGTCGCTTGCAGCAGCGGGCGCCTCCGCCTGGTTCGGGAGGCCGCGAAGGCGGGCGTGAAGCTCATCGCGGGCCCGGACTCACCCAACCGACGGATCCCGATCGGCGCGTCGCTCCTCGCGGAGCTCGATCTGTTCGCGCAGGCGGGCGTCCCGATCGAGCAGGTGCTCGCGTCGGCGACGAGCCATCCCGCGAGCGCGTATCGGATCGCGGGTCGCGGGCGCATCGCCAAGGGCATGCGCGCCGATCTCTTGCTCGTGGAAGGCGACGCGCGAACGTCGGTGCGCGCGCTGTGGCACACGCGGAGCGTCTGGCGAAACGGAGCGCTCGCTTACACCGCGCCCCGCTGACGACCGCGCGCCCTGCTCACGCCTCGAGGAGCGCGCCGCACTTCGCGCATGCGCTCGCCCATCTTCGGCGGAACGCCATCACGCCGCGGAGCTTCTTCTGCGACGCGTCGTACACGACGTCTTCGTCGGCCGCGCACGCGACGACGTGCGGCGGGCGCGGCCACGGAGGCTCGCGCCCGCTCCACGCGAAGACGAGCGCGTCGTGTCCGTTCGGGCAGCGCGTCACGTCGGAGACGACGTAGCCGGGGAACTCTTCGATGCGGTACGGGAGCGCTCGCACGAGCTGGTTCTTCGTCTTGCGCGCGATCTGCGCGTCGCGGTGCGCCTCGCCGCGTCGATCGGCGTGGTCCGCGCAGAGCCAGGGGAGGAAGTGATCGCGCACCGGCGAGAGCTCGCGCCCGCGCGTGTCGCACACCGCCCCTGCGTCGACCTCGATCCAGGGCACGCCGATCTCGAACGCCTTGCGCGCGTCGACGGCGTGGGAGACGAGGACCTCCACGGCCGCGATCGGGAGATCGGCGACGCCGACGAGCCCCACGTCGACGACGTGACCGGACGCCAGGCGCAGCTCACAGAGCGCGCGCGAGACCTTCTTCGGGATCGGCTGGCGCGTTCGCTCCTCGCATCTCGGCGCACGCGCGCACGCGCGCACGAACACCGGCGCGGGCCCGTCACCGGCGCGCCACGCCTCGACGGCCTGCACGATGAGGCGCTTGGCCGAGACGTGGAGCACCGTCTCCCGGCTGCACGCGGACTCTCCGTGATGGTAGTGCCGCTTCTTCTTCTCGCCGGCGTGGAGGTGCACGGCCGCTGCGCACGAAGGGCACGCGTAGCGTCGACCCTTCACCGCCTCTTCGGGAGGCACGAGCCGTCCCTTCGCGTCACGCGCGACGGGGATGCGGAACGACGCGCTCGCGAGCACGCGACGACGTTACCACTCAACCGCACTCGCAGCCGCGACACGAGTGGCCGGGGCTCGTTCCGCAATACGCGACGAGCTGCTCGCGCAGCGCCTTGCGCGCGCGGTGGAGGCGCACGGTCGCGTTGTTGATCGTGATGCCGAGCGCGCTCGCGACCTCGGAGAGCGACTGCTCGTCGAGATCGACCCTCCGGAGGATGTCGGCGTACTCGGCGCGGAGCGTGTCGAGCTGCCTGAGGCAGCACGCGCACGACTTCGCCTCCTCCGGCATCGGCGCCTCGAGCTCGCCCTCCCCCTCTTCGGGGAGGGGCTCGCTTCGCGCGTCGCGCGCCGTCCGCGCGTGGTGGTCGGCGATGAGGTTGCGCAGGATCTGGAAGAACCAGGAGCGCACCTTGTCGGGCTCGCGGATCGCGCTCGCGTGCGCCGCGGCCTTGATGAGCCCTTGCTGGAGGATGTCTTCGGCGTCGGCCTCGGTGCGAACGCGCCCGCGGACGAACGCGAGAAAAGAATCCCGGTCCGCCGCGAGGGCGTGCACGAGCTCGCCTTCCGACGACGTCACCCCTCGATCATAGCGGACCGGGATCATCGTTCGACCTCAGCCCTTCTTCTTGCCCTGCTCCGCGCAGCGGCACGGCGGGGCGCAGCGGCACTCGGGGCCGCACGGGCAGGCGATCTGTTGGCTATCGTTCATGTTCGTCTCCTTTCGAGGGGGAAGACGGCATGACCGGCCGAACTCTTACAGCTCACCGATCGATTCGTTCGAGCCGGCCGTCGGCGTGACGCGCGAAGCGCCCCTCTTCGCGCGGATGCACCGGATCATCGCTCGGCCACGGCCAGCCGCCGAAGCGCGTGCGTTGGTAGTCCTGCATCGCGCGTTGGATCTCCTCGCGGCGGTTCATCACGAACGGGCCGTACTGCACGACGGGCTCGCCGATCGGCCGACCTTGCAAGAGCAGGATCTCGGTCTCGCTGTCACCCGCCTCGAGCGTCAGGTCGACGTCGCTCTGGACGACGAGCCCCGCGTGCGTGGGCACGAGCTCGCCGCCCACGCGGAGCGAAGAGCCCGCGAAGAAGTAGAGCGTGCGCATCGTGCTCGCGCTCTTCGCGCGCGGGAGCTTCCACGTCGCGCCCGCGTCCATGCGAATCGACCAGATCGCGACGTCGGTGTCGTCGCGCGACGCCCAGGAGCGCGGCGGCGGCGGCGGCGCTTTCTGCCCCTGGAGCTCGCCGGCGACGACCATGACCTCCGTCGTGCGCTTCGCTTCGTCGGCCGCGATCACGCGAGGGATGTCGCGGCTCCACAGCATCGCGAAGTGCGGCTCGACCATCTTGTCGGCCGCCGGAAGGTTCAGCCAGATCTGGAAGAGCTCGAGCGGGTTCGGTTTGTCGCGCTCGAGCAACGGGAACATCTCCGAGTGGACGATCCCTCCTCCCGCCGTGAGCCACTGTGTGTCGCCCGATCCGAAGCGCGCCGCCGCGCCGAGCGAGTCGGCGTGATCGATGTAGCCGCGCCGCACGACGGTGACGGTCTCGAATCCACGGTGCGGGTGGCCGGGAAATCCGGGAACGACCTCGCCGTGGTACATGCGCCAGCCGTCCTTGCCCTCGAAGTCTTGACCCATCCGGCGACCGGCGAGCGCCGCGGCCGGAGGAGCCATCCGCTCGTCGCCGGCGGGATACGCGTCGTCATGGTGAACGCAGAAGAGGAAAGGATCGATCGTCGGCCACGGGAATCCCAGGGCTATCGTCTCGAGGATGCAGCTCATCTAGAAAGCAGTGTAGCGCCCTCTAGGCCCGAAACGATGGGGCGACGATGAGCGGCCCATCGGGCCGCAGCGATCAGGGCTTCGCGTGCGACGACATGAACCCGTAGAGGAGCTTCGGCAGATCCTTCGTCAGGTTCAGCGGCACGTGGCCCGAGCCTTCCATCGTCCAGAGCTCGACGCCGCCGTTGGCGGTGCAGCCCTCGTACTTCGAGATCGTCGTTTCGGCGCCGGCGACGTCGCCGTCGAGATCGATCGGGGCGGCGGTCTCCGGCTCGGGCGCGCACCCGTTGTGGCCCGCCCACGCCGACACCGTCGCGAGCGCGCCCGGGAGCGATCGCCCGGGCGCGTTCGGGTGGAGCGGGCTCGCGAGCATGCTCGGCTCGTACGTGATGGTGGTGTCCTTCGTGCCGTGCATGTGCAGGACGCCGATCGGCGCCGACGGCTTGCACGAGCTCGGATCGCTCGTGAACGGCCCCGCGAGCTCGACGATCGCGGCGAACTTGTCGGCGGCGTCGCACGCCATGCGCAGCGCCATCGCGCCGCCGTTCGAGTGACCGAGCACGAAGATCCGCTTCGGGTCGATGTTGTAATACTTCTCGACGTCGTCGACGAGCGATCGCAGATACGCGACGTCGTCGACGGGCTTGTTCTCGAAGTTGCAGCAGAGCTCGTTCGCGTTCCAGAACTGCTTGCCCGTACCGTCCGTCGTTCCCTCCGGCGCGACCACGAAGAAGCCTTCCGTGTCGGCGATGCTCGCGAGGTTGAAGAAGAGCGACTGCGTCGCCGCGTTGGCGCCGTAGCCGTGCAGCAAGAGGACGAGCGGCGCGGCCTTCGCGGGATCGTAGTTGTCGGGGACGCGCACGACGCTCACGGGGCGATCGCCGCCGAACACGTAGTCGGACGGCGGACCGTTCTTGCCCGCCACCTCACTCGGCGGGTCCGACGGCGCGTTCGAGGATGACGAGCATGCCACCATCAACGCGCAGGCAAACACGACGCCGGCCTTGTTCATGGGCGGTACGGTAGCGCAGATCAGTTCGCCGCTTCGAGCGCGAAGCGCACGCGCGCCGCGAGCCGCGGGTCTTCGGTGCGCGCGAGCAGGTGCTCGAGCGATCCGCGGACCTCGGGCGAAGGCGACCCCTGACGGAGCAGGATGCTCACGAGGCTCGCCTCGGCCTCGCCGCCGAGCTGCGGCGTGTCGAGCAGCGACGCGAGCTCGCGCTGATCGCTCTTCTCCATCGGGTGATGGCCGAGCGCGTCGATCGCCGCCGTCTGCACGTCTTCGTCCGCGTCCTTCGCGAGGCGCATGAGCGTGCCGCGCGCGGCGGGCTCGTGCGTCTTGCGGAGCGCCGACGCCACCGCGCGACGCACGGCCGGATCGGCGTCGCTCGCGTGCTTGCCGATGCGCGCGACCTGCGCGCGATCGCCCGCGTTGCCGAGCGCCGACACGTACGCCGCGCGCGCAGCAGGCGCCTCCGCCGCGTCGAGCTTCGACGCGAGCAGATCCGTCGCGGCCTTCGCTTCGCGCTGCTCGCCGCGCTTGGCGAGCCGCCCCGCCGTCGCGCCGAGCACGTGCGCCTCGGCGTACGCCATCTGCGCGTCGCCCGCGCTCTCGCTCTTCCCGAGGCGATCGCGGATCGCCTTGGCCGTCTCGATGCTCGGCTCCTCGACGAGCATGAGCCGCTGCAGATACGTGAGGCGCTGCTCGTCGCTGCGCGCGGTCGATCCGTCGAGGACGCGGAGCAACGTCGCTTGCGCGGCCTCGCCGCCGGTCGACGCGAGCAGATCCAGGATCGCGGTGCGCCCGCCGGCGCCGATCGCGTCGTCTTCGAATCGGATCGCGACCTCGGCTTGCAGCTCGGGGTGGAGCTCGAGGAGCGCGGTCGATCGAACGAGCCAGCCCTTGGCCAGCCCTTCGGGCCCCGCCGTCCCGACCGCGTCGATCCCGCTCACCACGTCTTCGATCGTCGCGCCCGCGGCGCGGCGCTCGAGGGCCGCGCGCTTCTCGGCCTGGCTCTCGAACGGCTCGCCGGGGAGCTTCGACGCGAGCGCGCTCGTGTCGAGCGAGGCGATCGCGCCGTCGCTCTCCTTCACGCGCGTCGCTTCGAAGCTCGCGGTCGTCTCGAACATCGCCGGCGCGCCGGGCGCGCCCGCGTGGATCTCGCGCTTCTCGCTGAAGCGCGCGAGCGGCCCCGCGCCGTCGAACGTCACTTCACCTTCGCCGCGCGCGCGGACAGCGCACGGCGCGACGCACGCGTCGGGCAGCCCCTCGACCGAGACCGCGCTCGCGATCGTGCGCGCGTACGTGTCGCTCTTCGCGCGCTCGTACTTCACGCGAAACGTGCCCGAGGGTCGCTGCTCTTCGCGCTCGAAGGTCGCCTCCGGAGACGCCGCGGGCAGGAGCACCTGCCGCGCGACGTTCTCCGTGAGCTGCACCGCGAGCGACGGCGCGTCCTTGTCGACGAGCACGCGCACGACGCGCGCGCCGTCGACGACGAGGTAGACAGGACGCTTCTCGAGCATCTTTCGTCCCGTCTCGTCGCTCGCCAGCACCTTCTGCCCCGAGACCACGACGTTCGACGCGCGAACGTCGCGGAGCTCGGCGCGGATCACGTCGGCGCCGTCCGTCGTCGTCTCTCGCGAGAGGACGAGGTTCGCGTCCAGATCGAGCTCACCCTGATACGTGTCGGCGAGACCCGCGGCCTGCGCCTCTTGGAGGCGGGCCGTGGACTTCTCGTGCCACGCCACGTGCAGCACGGCCTCGCGGCCGATCGCAGGTGCGGTGAGCTCGAGGCCCTGCGCATCTCGCCCGTCGTGCCCCTTGCGGAGCAGACCGAAGGCGAGAGCAGAGAGCGCAGCGGCCGAGGCCGCGAGGACGATGACGGAACGGCGACGCATGACGGGATCTCCTGATGGGTGGAACGAGGTCGGATCAGAGCCTGGTGAACGTGCCCATGACGGGCGGGTTGAGGATCACGCCGCCGGGGCCGGTGCCGCTCGGCTGCGTCGCCGCGTCGAAGACGTTGATCTTGACGTCCTTCGAGTAGGCAAAGACCGGCACCTGCCAGTGGTAGCCCGTCCACGAGTAGATCTGCTTCGACGCGAGGTCGCTGCAGCCCACGAACGGGAAGCAGCTCTCGAGGAAGACGCTCAGCTTGCCGTCGAGCGCGTCGAGGTTGACGACCGAGCTCGCGCGGAGCTGCAACGTGACGTCGTTGACGCCGCCGACGAGCTTCACGCTCCCCGTCGCGGGCGTCGACACCTCGAGCAGATCGACGTCGCCGCGGACGCCCGCCTGGAGGATGCCGATGCCGACCGAAGCCTCGGGCACCACGTGCGTCTTGATCCACGGGCGAACGGTGATGCCGGCGTCGTACGCGAGGTTATCCGGGTTGCACTGCGTCTCCGCGGTCGCGTACGCCTTGAGATCGGCGCCCGCCTTGAGCTCCACCTTCGCTTGCAGCTTCACGCCGACGCCCGCGACGGTGAGCCACTTCGTGTACGTGCGCTCCGCGAGCGTCTTCGTGTACTGCTTGTCGACCGGCGTCGCGCTCTTCACCGTCCACGAGAAGTCGAGCGGCGAATAGACGTCTTCGCCGAGCATGCGCAGGTGCGAGTGGAAGACGATCGCGTTGTTGCTCTCGCGCACGCTGAGCTTGTGGTGCGTGTCGAGCACGCTGATCTGCTGGTTGAGCGCCCAGGCGTTCGCGTTCGCCGTCGCGTACGCGTTGCCCTTCAGCTTGCAGATGCGGTTCGTGGTCTGCTGCCGCTCCGCGGTGATCGACCAGCCGGCGTCGTAGCTGTAGCCGGCGGCGAACCACTGGCGATCGCCCCACTCGTCGCCGTCGGCGACGCGCTCGCCGACGGTCTGCGCGCCGAGCTTCGGCAGCGCCTGCGCCTCGATCCACGTCTTGAGCGTGTCGGTGTTCGCGAGGTACGACGAAGGCACCTTGGAGAAGTTGCCCGCGGTCGCCTCGACGCACGCGTTGAACAGCTTCTCCGTCTCGTGCGAGTAGTGGCTCGCGTAGCGCGAGACGAAGCGCTGAGGCGACCAATCGCACGCGATCGACGTGCGCGAGAGGCACCCGCGATCGAGCGTGACGCCGTCGGTCGCCGAGACGTGATCCCACTCGGCGAAGAGGACGGTCGCTTGATCGAGGATCGCGCGCGCCTTCTGCGCCTTGTACTGCGCGAGGAGCGCCTCGCTGTTCGCGCGGGCCTCGCCCGACTGACCGGGGATGACGGCCTCGAGGAGCGGGATCGCGAAATTCGCGACGCCGATCTGCCCTTCGATGTCGCTGTAGCGGGTCGTGCGCTGCTTGATGCTCGCGAGCTCGGCCGCCGGAACGGGCGACGCGATGAACGCGTCGTGCATCTGGCGATGCCACGCGAGCTCGGAGGTCGCCGTCGTCTGCGGCGTTCCGTTGACGTGCGAGATGATCTGCTCGACCTTCGCGCGGAACACGGACGACGCCGCGTAGCTCGGATGATTGCGGAGCTCCTCGGTGCGCTTGACGAAGAAGACGTTCTTGAGCTGGCTGAACGCGCCCGCGCGCACGGGCTGGAACGACATCGGCTGGCCGTTCTTCTTCAGCATCGTGGTCTTGAGGCCGGGCGTGTCGGTCCTCAGCGAGAGCTGGTAGACGCACTCGGCGTTCGTGCCGCACGTCTCGGCCGCTTCGACGAAGCGCTCGTGATCATAGAGAGTCTCGTAGGCGTACTCCTGACACGACGCGACGGCCGCGCCGTTCGCCTCGTACGTCGGGTGTTGCGGGGTGAGATTGGCGGTGTCTGCGTACGGCGGCTTCGTGCGCCCGAGCTGGCTCGCGGTCGCGAACGAGAACGAGCCGAAGGTGTACTTCTTCGCCGGCATCGCGATCGGATCGAGGAGCTTCGCGCTCGTGAGCCTGTCGGCGCCGCCCGAAGGCTTGAGGATCTGCGTCGTCTGCGCGATCGAGCGGATCTCGTTCTGGTAGATCGGCGCGACGAGCTCGCCGCAGGCTTGCTTGTTGAGCCTGCCGCATGACGAGTCGAGGTAGGTCGGGTCCTGGCACTGCGCGAGCGTCGGCGCCGCGCAGGTCGTCGGCCTGACGATGGGGGGCGGATCGGCCGGCGGATCGACGGGATCGACCGGTCGGCCCGGCTTGGTGACCACGGGATCGACCGGCTCGGTGATGCGCTGGGCGGACGCGTCGCTCGCGCCGATGAGCGTGAGGGCGGCGGCCGTCGTGATGAAGAGGGTTCGGGGAAGTCGTCGTCTGGACATGGGCGGGCGATTTGCAGCGCGCGTACCAGGCTGACCGCGCCGAAAATACAGGCGATTTTGCGCTCGTTCACGCGCGCGCGCGTGCCGGCCGCGCGCGCGCGCAGGACCGCATTTTTCGACTACGCTGCTCGGCGCGATGAGTTGGCAGGGAAAGACCACGCTCGACGGCCCGAAGCCGGCGCGCAAAGTCGACGACAACGACAGGGCGGACGCCCTCGCGCTCGTCCTGGTTTGGGCGGCGAACGAAGGCGCGCGTCTGGGCGAGGTGATCTTTCCTCGCACCGGAGCCTTCTTCGGGCGAGGCTCCGTCGACGACGACGACGACGATCGCGTCGGCTTCGTTCGCCAGCGGCCGAAGAAGAACGCGCCGGCCGCCGACGTCGAAGAGCCGTTCCTCTCGCGCAAACAGCTCGCGTTCGAGGTCGACGACGACGGGATCGCGGTCGAGGCCGTGGGCAAGCGCCCGCTGGTCGTCGGCGACGCCGAGATGCGCACGCTCACGGCGCGCGAAGGCGACGTCTTCGAGGTGCAAGGGCTCTACGCGTTCTACTGCGCGCGCAGGCCGCAAGTCCTGCCGGAAGGCGGCGCCGAGCTCGCGCCGAAGGTGTTCGGCCACGCCGACGCGCACGGCATCGTCGGCGAGGGCGCCGCGGCGTGGGCGCTTCGAGGCCAGGTCTCCTTCTTCGGCAAGCGCAACGCGCACGTCCTCGTCACGGGCGCGAGCGGCACCGGCAAGGAGCTCGTCGCGCAGGCGATCCATCGCCTGTCGGCGCGGGCGAAGAAGGAGATCGTCGCGCGCAACGCGGCCACGTTCCCGAGCGGCCTCATCGACGCGGAGCTCTTCGGAAATCTCGCGAACTACCCGAACGCCGGCATGCCCGAGCGCCCCGGCCTCATCGGTCAGGCCGACGGCTCGACGCTCTTCCTCGACGAGATCGGCGAGCTGCCGACCGAGCTCCAGGCCCACCTCCTCCGCGTGCTCGACGGCGGCGAATACCAGCGGCTCGGCGACAGCAAGCGGCGCGTCGCGGACATTCGCTTGATCGCGGCGACGAACCGCAACGCCGACGAGCTCAAGGAAGATCTCGGCGCGCGCCTCGGCCTGCGCCTGCACCTGGCCGGCCTCGACGAGCGCCGCGAAGACGTGACCTTGCTCGCGCGGCACCTGCTCCTCCGCACCGCGGCGAAGGACGCGCACCTCGGCGAGACCTTCTTCGAGGGCTGGGACGGAAGCAAGGGCGAGCCCCGCCTCTCCGCCGATCTCGCTCGCGCGCTGACGCTTCACGCGTGGTCGACGAACGTGCGGGAGCTCGAGGGCCTCCTCTTGAAGTCCGCGTCTTCGAGCCGCGGCGACCGCCTCGAGCTGACCGACGACGTCCGCCGCCTGATCAAGCTTCCGGCCCCGTCCCGCGAGCCCGGCGAGCTGACCGCCGACGAAATCCGCCAGGCGCTCGCGCGCCACGCCGGCGTGAAAGACAAGGCCTGGCGCGACCTCCGCCTCCCGAGCCGCCACGCGCTCCATCGGCTCATGAAAAAACTGAACATCCCGGACTAGACGCTTTGATGCGCTCTGTTTACGGTGAACTTCGCCGGGAGGGCACCATGAACAAGAGCCTCAAGTTTGGTTTCGCAGTTCTCGTCACTTCGATGACCGTCGCGTGTGCAGCCAGCACGGAGCCCGACGAGACGTCCGACGAGGCAGTGAAGGTTGACGTGCCTGCCGCCGAGATCAGGCCAGCCGGACCGGGCGCAACCGTGCCGACGAGTGTGGTCTGCTACACGCGCGCGAAGCCGTGCCCCAGGCGTGATCCGTTTGGCGACTGGCGCTGCTACGCGCCCAACGCGTACGGCTACTGCAACTGAACGAAACCACGCGCGCGGTCCTTGCCCGCGGCTATTTCGCCTTTGAATCCAGGGGGATCGTTTGTTCGAGAGCGTTTCGCTAACTTTCGATGAGCCCCTCGGCGTAGGCGAGAGTATAGCGTGAGCACGTCGCCCTTCCGGGTGACTGCCGAGCGCGCGCGCGCATCGCAACAATGAGCGCGCGCATCCGTCCTTCACAATCCCAACGCGATTTCAGCGCGCCATATACCGGCACGACGATTGCTCGAGGTTCCGCACCATGACGCTCTCTCGCTCCGCTCTGCTCGTCACCGCTCTCGTCGCCGTTACCGCTTGCAGCTCCGCGCCGGACGCGGAGTCAGAGGAGGAAAACCTGGGAACGAGCAGCCAGGCGATCTGCATCGGCGGCCGCGCCAATTGTCTGCCGCCAACGGCCGGCACCATCATCATCGGTGGCTCCTCCGGCGTCCTCGCGCCCGACACCCCCACTCCGCAGGCGGGTCAAACCTTCGAGTGCGCGCCGCCGCAGTACGAAATGATCAATGGCACGTGCTATGTGATGGGCAGGGTCCCGGGCCCCGGCGGGACCTACCCG
>JAHBWD010000004.1 GCA_019637175.1 Labilithrix sp.
CGCCGCCGCGCTCCAGGCCACCGCCGCCGTGCTGCCCCAGCCGACGCGCCAGGAGATCGAGCAGGTCCTCAAAGAGATGCGCGTCGGCAGCACGCTCGATCAAGGGCTCGTCGCGATGTCGGCGCGCGTGAGGAGCCGGTGGCTCGACGTCGCCCTCTCCGCCGTCCTCGTCGGCCTGCGCGTCGGCGGAAACCTGCCGGTCGTCCTCGAGCGGACCGCGTCGACGATACGCGAGATGAACCGCTTGGTCGGCGTCGTGCGCACGAAGACCGGCGAAGGGCGCATGCAACTCTGGGTGCTCGCCGCCTTTCCCGTCCTCATCATCTTCGGGTTCAACGCCGTGCAACCTGGATACTTCGATCCGCTCCAGAGCTCGGTCGCCGGCCAGCTCGCCGTCGGCGTGGCTGCCACGCTGTGGATCGGCTCGCTCCTCGTCGCGCGCAAGGTGCTGGCGGTGGACGTATGAAGCCGCTGCCGCTCCTCGAGCTCGGGCTCGTCGTCGTCACGTTCGCGTCGGCGTTCTTCATCGCGGTCTGGGTGGCCTCGGCGCCCATGCCGACCGCGACGCGCACCGGCGTGCGAGGCCTCGTTCGCCAGCGAGCGCTGGCCGAGGGTGGAATCTGGAGTCATTTCGAGCCCTTGGTGCGATGGCTCGGGAAACGTCTGCACGGGCTCCTTTCTCCGCAACTTCTCGCTGCGATCAGCCGACAGGTGGGCATGGCCGGTGGCTTTCTCGGGTTGCTCGCGGAGGAGCTCGTGGCGCTGAGCGTGCTCAGCGCCACGGGCGGGCTCGTCGCCGGGGCGCTCGCGAACGTCGTCGTCAAGATCGGCCCGGCGTTCATCCTCGCCGTCGGCGCGTTCGGCGGCGTGGCGCCGTTCCTCAGCGTGTCGAGCGCCGCGGGCGAGCGAGCGAAGGCGATCAGCCGCAGGCTCCCCAGCGCCATCGATCTGCTCGCCTTGAGCATGAGCGCGGGGCTCGACTTTCCGGGAGCGCTTCGTCAGGTCGTCGAGAAGTCGGGCACGCCGAACGATCCGCTCATCGAGGAGCTCTCGCTCGTGCTCCAGAGCCTCAAGCTCGGGCGGACTCGGCGCCAGGCGCTCGAGGAGCTCGCGGAGCGCGCGCCGATCGAGCCCGTGTCGGAGCTCGTCAACGCCGTCGTGCAGGCCGAGCTCCGGGGCAACCCGCTCGCCGACGTGCTCAGGATCCAGGCAGAGGTCTCGCGCCAGCGCCGAACGGTCATCGCCGAGGAGAGCGCGGCAAAGGCGGGCGTCTCGATGGTCTTGCCTCTCGTCCTCGTCTTCATCGCGATTCTCATCCTGATCGCCGGTCCCATGGCGATCCGGCTGTCGCAGAGCGGAATGTGATCGCCATGGAACCGACGAAGCTGGACGACGCCGTGGCCCCCGAGGGCAACAAGCCCGCGGGCATGACCGCAGCGTCGATCGCGAAGCTCGCCGTGGCCGGCGCATTGCTCGTCGCCATCGGCGTCATCGCTCGCGGCGCGAAGCCCGAGGAGCTCGATGTCGCCCTGCCGACGCCGGAGCTGTTCTCCGAGGCGGCTGCGACTTGTCCTCGCAACGATCCCGCCGAGGCACGAGCGATCGCCGATGATCTACGTGCACGCGCCGACGGCGCGCGCGAACGAAGCCCCTTCGATCCGCGTGAGGCGCTCTCGGCGATCAAGAGCTACGAGACTGCCGCGGCCTGCTGCCGGATCGCGAAGGACGTCGAAGGCGCCGACGACGCCGCTCACGCCGCTCGACGCATGCGTGACGAGACGCTGCTCGACTTTCGCTCGCGCCGCGTCCGCCTCGAACGGCTCCTGATCGTGAAGGACTACGAGCTGGCGGCGCAGGACGTCAGGGTGCTCCGCGCGCTCACGGAGGGGCGACAGAGCGAGTACTCGCAGTGGCTCGGCGCGGTCGCCCGCGACCTCGAGAATCAACAAGTGGAGAACGTACGATGAGCTTCCGAAGTTGGGTGCGCGGGCCGGGGATCTTGATGGCGCTCGTTTGCGCGGCCGGCGCGTTCGGCTGCGCGGCGCCGCAGTCGAAGATGAGGAAGGACGTCGAGGCCATGAAGGCCGAGTCGACGCCAGAGCACCTCGTCGCGAGCGGAGATGCCTACGCCTCGGTCGGCGACATGACGCGCGCCGAGCAGTACTTCGTCGCGGCGCTCCGATCGGGGGGAGAACACGACAAGCTCGTTCGCCGCTTGATCGCCGTGTGCGTCTCCGACAGCCGCTATCCCGTCGCGCTGGATTACGCCGACGAGTATCTACGCAAGCACCCCGCAGACGTCGACGTTCGATACGCCGCGGCCACGCTTCGCGTCGCCGTCGGCGACGACAAGCGAGCGCGAGAAGAGCTCGCGCGCGTCTTCGCGGCCAGACCCGATCACGCCGAGGGTCACTACCTGCTCGCCCTGGTCGAGAAGGGCGGCGGCGACGTCATGGCCGCCGACGCGCAGTTTCGCGCCTACCTCACCGCGGCTCCCGACGGCGAGCACGCGGAGGTCGCGCGGGCGAACCTGATGCGGAGCGTTCCATGATCCCCGCGAAGGTCTTCGAGAAGACGCTGCTCTCCTTCTTCGCTCCGGTCCGACCGTACCTCGACGATCCGTCCGTCAGCGAGATCATGATCAACGGCCCCGAGCGGATCTACATCGAGCGCAAGGGCGTCCTCTCGCTCGTGAACGCACGCTTCGAGAGTCACGAAGCGCTCACGGCCGCCGTCTGCAACCTCTCGCAGTACGTCGGCAAGCCGGTCAGCGCAGCGCGCCCGATCCTGGAGGGCCGCATGCCCGACGGCTCACGCGTCGAAGCCATCCTCCCGCCCGTCGCTCCCGACGGACCTCACGTGTCGATTCGACGGTTCTTCAAGGAGACGCTCACGATCGCGCGCCTCGTCGAGATGGACGCGCTCACGGCAAGCGCCGCGGAGGCGCTGCGTGCGTTCGTCGTCGGCAAGTGCAACATCGTCGTGGCCGGCGGAACCGGCACCGGAAAGACGTCGATGCTCAACGCCCTCTCCGGGTTCATCCCCGACGGAGAGCGTGTCGTCGTCATCGAAGACTCGCGCGAGGTTCAGTTCCACAAGCCGCACGTCGTGCAGCTCGAAGCTCGTCCCGCCGACGCGAACGGCGACGGCGCGGTCACGATTCGCGACATCTTCCGCGCGACGCTCCGCATGAGGCCCGATCGCGTCGTCGTCGGCGAGATCCGCGGCGGCGAAGCGCTCGACATCGTCCAAGCGATGACCAGCGGTCACGGTGGCTGCATGGGCACGCTTCACGCGACCTATCCGCGCGACACGCTCACGCGCATGGAGACGATGGCGATGATGAGCGACGTAGAAATGCCGCTCGCTGCCATGCGGGCGCAGATCGGCTCCGGTATCCAGATCATCGTGCAGGTGGCACGCCTCGAGGACGGGAGCCGAAAGGTGACGCACGTGACGGAGGTCCTCGGGTTCGACGCCGCTACGCAAGCGTACCTGCTCCAGGATCTCTACGTCCGACGCTACTTCGGTCGGACCAACGACAATCGCGTCCCGAGTCGTCTCGTCGCCACCGGCGTGATGCCTGCGTGCAAGCCGCAGCTCGACCAGCACGGCGTGAGCTTGCCTCCCGAGCTCGTCCGGCGCGGCGCCGTCGACGAGCGCTTTTCGAACGAGGTCGAGTGTCATGCATCATTCTGAGTCGACGAGTGACGTGGTTCTCCAACTGCTCGCGGACGCGCGCGAGCCGCGGGAATTGGTCCTGCAAGCGGGGCTCGCGGTCCCGCCCTTCGCCATCGGCGCCCACCCGACGTTCGCCCCCGTCTCGGAGCGCTTCGCCGGGGCGCACGTGATGGCGGCCTTCAACGGCCACACGCTCTTCGTATGCTCGCTGCACGGCGAGAACGCGCGTCTCGGCGGCGCGCGGCTCGATGCACGCGGGGTCGAGGTCGTCGAGCCGGTCGAGCTTTGCTTCGGCGGAGCGCGTATCAACATCCGTCGCCAGTCGCGCGCCGCGGCGCCGACGTACGTCGTAGACGCCGAAGCGACCCGCATCGCTGCAGTGATTCCGAAGGCGCGTCGCGCCCAAGCGCAGGACCACGCCGACGAGCTCACGCGCATCGACGAGACCGCCCTCGCGACCGCGCTGCGACGCTCGATACCCGACGCGGAAGCGACGCGCATCGTCGACGTGGACGTGCCGGCCGCGGCCAAGGGCCCCTCGAACCAAGATGTGACGCTGCTGCCGAGCCCCCCCACACCCGCCGCGCGACCGGTCACGCGCACCGTTCAGCTCGTTCGCCGGCGGATCCGGTCGCTGCCGGACGCAGCCGTGGAGCGAGTCGAGGAGGCGCCGCTCTCGCCGGCGTCGGAGCTGACCGCCCAGGTCCTCGCCGGCCTCGACGCGCGACGGCGCGAAGCGCGGTTCGAAACCCCGGCGCGAGCGCGCGTGCGAGCCGAGGAGCTGGCCCCGCCTTCGAGCGTGCCACCGACGATCCCCACCGATCGGGTCGTCTTCGCAGCCGCGCCCCAGCACTTCCCGCCGACATCGACGATCGACGCGACGCGCCCCTCCTCTCCGACGATCGCGATTCCGCCGCTTGCGGCGCGAACCGATGGCTCGGTCGCGGACGCGGACGCGGGAGACCGCCTGACGCCGCCTCCTCATTCCGTCGACACCCACCTGCACCCGCTCGCGGATGCGCGCACGGGTGAAAGCCCCGCGGCGGGGCTTTCCGATCGGCCGCCTTCGCCCTTCGAACGTAAGCTTGCAGCAGTCCGGTCTGGATGGCGGCAGGCATCCGTTGCCAAGAAGGCCATCGCCGTTCTCATCGGGGTGCTCCTCGTGGTGGCGCTGAGCCAGCTCCGATCCGCGAGCACGCCTCAGGGCGCGATCGCACGATCCTCGGACGCGATCGTCGTCCAGGGCGACGCCGGAGGTCTGCAGACGTCGGCGCCCGCCGAGGCGCGACAGGCCGCCTCGCCGCGCCAAGGGTCAGGCGCCCCACCGTCACGCGAGCTACGCGACGCAGAGCGGCGCGCGCTGGACACGGCGGCATCCGGGCTCGACAGCGCTGCGGCCGAACAGTACGAAGCGCTCGCGTTGGCTCATCCGGAGAACATCGCCTTTCGAGAGGCGGCGCGCATCCTCCGTGGGCGCGCGCCGACGCATCGGGAATGAGGTCGCGCGCGCGTCACCCCGGGGTGCTCACCACGCGAGCGGAGTGACGACCACGCCGGGATCGTCGGGTCGCGCGTACGGCGCGTCGGGCGCGACGTCGAGGAGCGGCGCGAGCGCGAACGCGCGCTCGGCGAGGAGCGGGTGCGGGACGACGAGCCGATCGTCGTCGTGGACGACACCCTCGATCCACAGCACGTCGATGTCGAGCGTGCGCGCGCCCCAGCGCGCTTCGCGCGTGCGGCCGAGATCGATCTCGATCCGCTGCGCTTCGTCGAGCAGCGCGAGCGGCGACGCCGCCCACGCGAGCGAGAGCGCCGCATTGAGGAACTTCGGTTGTGGCGCGCTGCCCGGCAGGATCACCGCTTCGGTTTCGTAGATCCTCGAGCGCGCGGTGACGCGCGTCAGCTGCGCGAGGCGCCGCGCGGCTTCGCGCAGCGTCTCGAGGCGATCGCCGAGGTTCGAGCCGATGCCGACGACCGCGCGCAGCGAAACGCTGAGCGCGCGGCTGCGCGCGCGTCCAGGGGGGAACCTGAGCGGAACGCTCAGGGCTCTTTCGCCTGGAGCTGGAGAGGATTCGTCAGCTTGCCCTGGAATCCTCCGTTGACCTTCTTGTTCTGTACGAAGAAGAGAAACGAACCGTCTTTGATACCGCCCACGCTCGCCTCGAGCGTGATCACCGCGCCGGGGTTCGTGGTGAACGTGATGCCGTGGACCTCCGTCGTCGTCGTCACCTTCGCCTCGACGCGCGAGGCCGTCGGCGTCGCGGTGAAGCCGCCTTGGAGCTCGCCCGCGTCGACGTTCTCGATGTTGCCCGACGCTGCGGTGGCGCTCACCGAGAAGTCGCAGCTCTGCTGCGTTTGCGCGGTGTCGCACGTCCACCAGACGCGCCATCGGCCGCCCGTTTTGTACTCGGTGAAGACGCCGACGCCTTGCCCCGGGTCGGCCGTCATCACCTCGTCGGTGTCGATCTCGACGAGCATCGGCGGCGTGACCGCGGGCGGCGCCGACGACGATCCCGACGACGAGCCGCCCGTCGCCGCAGGCGGTTCGGTCGACCGGTCGCGATCGTCGTCGCGATCGCGGTGTCGACCGCCGTCGCCGATGACGCACGCGACGAGCGAGGTGGAGATCGCCAAGAGAGCGGTTGTCTGGGCGAGCGGCTTCATGAACGACATCAGTCTACCTCCGGGCGCGGACGGAAGGCGATACCGAGCGGGACGGGCTCGAGGATCGGAAGGAAGGCGGCGAAGACACACGAGGAGAAGGAGAGCGGACGCTCGGAGACGACACGCTCGGTGCGGATCGGAAGCTCGGAGACGACGAGCGGATGCTCGGCGTCGGCGACGATCGCGGAGAAGACGACACGCTCGGCGAAGATCGGAAGCTCGGAGACGACGAGCGAACGCTCGGCGACGACGACCCGAAGCTCGGCGTGGATCGATAGCTCGGCGCCGGCGAAACGGAAGGGGCAGAGCGCTGCGGCGGCGGAGACGCGACGCTCGGCGCGCTGCGATACGCGGGCGCAGTCGCCGCGAGGCCGGAGCTCGCCGGAGGCAGATACCCCGGCGCGGGCGACGCCGTGCGCGGCGTCGGGCGAAGATCGGGCAACGCGGCCTGACGCGGTGGCACCGGCGCGATCGCGCGAGAGCCGTCGAAGGTGCGCGCGCCGCGACCCGCGACGACGTCGGGCGCGGAGGGCGTGACGCGCGGGCGCGCGTTGATCGGCGGCGCCGCGCCCGCGGCGACGGCCGTGCGCGGCGTCGAGAAGGCGCGCGCGCGCGCGAGACCGCGATGATCGGCCGGCACGGGCGCGATCGACTCCGGCTGGATGCCCATCTCGCTCGGTGAAGGACCGACCTTCGGCGTCGCGCCCACGCGACCGCCGACGCCGCCGACGCTGGGAGAGGCGACCACGCGATCGCCCGAGCCCACGCCGGGGTTGGCGATGACGCGGTTCGAACCGCCGACGCCGGGGCTCGCCGGCACGTAGTCTTGCGTGCGGCCGTCGTGCGGGCGCGCCGCGGGGCCGCGCACGACGTGCGTCACGACCGTCGGGCTGTAGATGTGCTGATGCGGGCAGTAAACGTAGTAAGGGCTCCAGCCGAACGTCCAGCCGACGGCGACGCCGTGATACCAGTACCAATCCGGCGGCGCGGGCGCCCACCCGACGTAGCCGTAGCCCGGCGAGCCCACGCGCCACGTCACCCACGCGCCCGCGTAGCGACGGCCAGGGATCCAGGCCCACCCGCGCGGACCGACGTGCACCCAGCGCCCGTAGTGATACGGCACCCAGCCCCACTCGTAGTCGGACACCCAGGTCCAGCTGTAGGTGTCGTCGTACGTCCAGTGACCGGCCGTGACGTAAGGCGTGAAGTCGGCGCCGACCTCGTTCTCGTTCGGCACCCACACAGTGCCGTACGTCGCGTCGTCGACCCAAACGCCGTGGCCCTCGAGCGCGGGCTTGAACTCGGTGAGCGCGCTCGGATCGGTGTCGCCGTACTCGTCGGCGTCTTCGCCGATCGCGACTTCGCCGCGCGCTTGCTGCTGGGCGGCGAGCTCTTCGGAGCTCAGCGGCTCGGGAGCGGGCGGCGCATATCCGACCGGCATCCGCGGCTCCGGCTCGTAGCCGGGCGCCGGACCGCACCCGATCGAGAAGACACCGACGGCGATGACCGCCATCGCCGCCAGGAGCTTCACCACCACGCTCGACGAATGTTGCTTCACTGCGTTCCTCGTCGCTGCAACCTACGAGCCGTCAGCCCACCCCAAGATCGGGCGAGGGCGATGACGCATTTTTCGACGGACATGCCGCGAAATCCCACGATTGCTCGGATTTCAGGATAGCCCTCCACGCGCAAAACATCGCCGAGTTGTCGGGGGCGGCTCGGGCGCTGCCATTCCGGCAGAGGTCGTCCACAACCCGGAGACACGACACCCGTGTGAACTCCCGGATACGTCAGCGTGCTCGCGAGCTGAAACGGCGAAGCCCTCCCCAGGCGCGGGTCTCGTCGATGGGCCGGTGCAACGTGAGCGCAGGAAGAGGCGACGAAGCGCCGCCGAGCGAGCCCGGAGGATGAGCGGCTTCCCACTCCTTCACGGTGTTCGGCGTCGACCAATCGTCGAGCTTCACGTATTCGACGCCGCGCCGCGGCGCGGCCTCGAGCTCGACGTCGTCGTACTCGTCGTCGTCGCAGAGGCAGGTGCCCTTGACCTGACTCGCAGGCACGACGCGCACGGCGTTCGGAGGCACGTTCGCCGGCCGCGCGTTCGGCGCCGGCCCGCACGCCATGCTCCCGAACAAGAGCCCCATCCCCATGGCGATGACCCGCTTCGTCATGGAGGAGCTGATAAGCACTAGCCGTACCGTTCGCCAGGGTGCCGACCCGCGCGGGGCCCTCGAAAGAAGCGACCCCCGATCGTCCGGTCGGAGTGGTATCTTCTGGTCTCTTCGCAAGAGCCCGAGCACGAGGGAAAAGATGGCAGACAAGGGGATGATCGACCGCATCGGCGCGATGCAGGACTTCAAGCTGTATCGCGAGCTCAATTGGGAGGGCTCCTTCGAGGAGTACCTCGCCGTCGTTCGCGAGCGGCCGCAGGTCACGCGCAATGCGTACCAGCGCCTCTACGACATGATCATCTCCTTCGGAACCGAGGAGTACATCGACAACAAGAAGAAGCTGACGCGCTACAACTTCTTCAAAGACGAGCTGAATCACGGGGCCAACGCGATCTTCGGCCTCGACATCCCGCTCATGCGACTCGTGCACGTCCTCAAGGCGGCCGCCGAGGGCTACGGGCCGGAGAAGCGCGTCATCCTGCTGCACGGACCGGTCGGCTCCTCGAAGAGCACCATCGCGCGCCTCCTCAAGCAGGGCATCGAGTACTACTCGCGCACGCACGACGGCGCGCTCTACTCGTTCGACTGGGTGAACCTCGCGGGCACCGAGCTCGCGGGCTCGTCGACCGATCGCTTCCCGAGCCCCATGAACGACGAGCCGCTTCGCCTCATCCCCATGGAGTGGCGTGGCAAGGCGATCGACGAGCTCGGGCTCTCGAACGATCAGTACAAGGTCCGCGTCGACGGCGATCTCGATCCCGCGAGCCGGTTCATCTTCAAGAACCTGATGACGAAGTACGAAGGCGACTGGGGCAAGGTGATGAACAATCACGTTCGCTGCCGCCGCCTCGTGCTGAGCGAGAAGGATCGCGTCGGCATCGGCACCTTCCAGCCGAAAGACGAGAAGAACCAGGACTCGACCGAGCTCACCGGCGACATCAACTACCGGAAGATCGCCGAGTACGGATCCGACTCCGATCCGCGCGCGTTCAACTTCGACGGCGAGTTCAACATCGCCAACCGCGGCATCGTCGAGTTCGTCGAGATGCTCAAGCTCGACGTCGCCTTCCTCTACGACCTCCTCGGCGCCTCGCAGGAGAAGAAGATCAAGCCGAAGAAGTTCGCGCAGACGGACATCGACGAGGTCATCATCGGCCACACCAACGAGGCCGAGTACAAGAAGCTCCTGAACAACGAGTTCATGGAGGCGCTCCGCGACCGCACGATCAAGATCGACATCCCGTACATCACGAAGCTCCACGAGGAGATCAAGATCTACGAGAAAGACTTCGGCACGCAGAAGGTGAAGGGCAAGCACATCGCGCCCCACACCCTCGAGGTCGCGGCGATGTGGGCGGTGCTCACGCGCCTCGAAGATCCGAAGAAGCACAACCTCTCGCTCGTGCAGAAGCTGAAGCTCTACGACGGCAAGGTCCTCCCCGGTTACACGCAAGACACCGTCAAGGAGCTGCGCAAGGAGTCGAAGCGCGAAGGCATGGAAGGGATCTCGCCTCGCTACGTGCAAGACAAGATCTCGAACGCGCTCGTCAACGACAGCGGCGAAGGGACGATCAACCCCTTCATGGTGCTCAACGAGCTCGACAAGGGGCTCCGCCACCACTCGCTCATCACCAACGACGAGCAGCGCAAGCGCTTCCAAGACATCATCGGGCAGGTGAAGCGCGAGTACGAAGAGATCGTGAAGAACGAGGTGCAGCGCGCGATCAGCGCCGACGAAGACGCGATCGCGAAGCTCGCCGCGAACTACATCGACAACATCAAAGCGTACACGCTCAAGGAGCGCGTCAAGAACCGCTACACCGGTCAAGACGAGGATCCGGACGAGCGTCTGATGCGGTCGATCGAAGAGAAGATCGAGATCGCCGAGAACCGCAAAGACGACTTCCGGCGCGAGATCATGAACTTCATCGGCGCGCTCGCGGTCGAGGGCAAGAAGTTCGCGTGGAACACGAACGATCGCCTGCGCCGCGCGCTCGAGCTGAAGCTCTTCGAGGATCAGAAAGACTCGATCAAGCTGAAGACGCTCGTCTCCGCCGTCGTCGACAAAGACACGCAGGAGAAGATCGACATCATCAAGTCGAGGCTCATCAAGAACTTCGGCTACAACGAGGTCAGCGCGACGGACGTGCTCAACTACGTCGCCTCGATCTTCGCGCGCGGCGACTCGAAGGAGTAGTCGCGGGTCGACAGCCGCTCACGTGGCGCCCGCGCCTCGCGTTGCCCTGGCTGGCTTACGAGCTTCGGAGCGACCACCCTTGGCGCATCCAGGATCCAGCCAGGGGCGGTGTCGCGCGCCGTTTCGTAAGTGATTTCGAGCGCGCGGGATCGATTCCAAGACGGTCGGAAAGTTGCAGCCTCACCGTTCATGCGGACGGTGGTGGTGGGGCTGGTCGTCGGTTGGGTCGGGATCCTCGCGTTCGGTTGCTCGACGACGCCGGTCAACGCCGATTCGGAGATCACGCCTCCGCTGGCCGGCAACCCGAACGGCGCGGACGTCGGCGGCGACTGCCAGGGCGCGGGAGACTGCAAGAGCGGCATCTGCTCGAACGGCACCTGCCAGCCGGCGACGCCGCGCGACGGCGTCCGCAACGGTGACGAGACCGACGTCGACTGCGGCGGATCGATCGCGCCCAAGTGCCTCGCGGGCAAGGGCTGCGCGCAGGGATCGGACTGCACCTCGGGCGTGTGCGCCGGCGGAAAGTGCGGCGCCGGCACCGCCGACGACGGCGTGAAGAACGGCGACGAGACCGACGTCGACTGCGGCGGCGCCTCGAGCCCCAAGTGCGGCGCGGGCAAGGCGTGCCTCGACGCGACCAACTGCGAGAGCGCGATCTGCAACGCGGGCGCGTGCGCCGCGCCCTCGCCGACCGACGGCGTGAAGAACGGCGACGAGACCGACATCGACTGCGGTGGAACCATCGCGGCCAAGTGCGAGAGCGGTCGCGCGTGCAAGGCAGGCGGCGATTGCACGAGCCTCGTGTGCAAAGACGCGCTCTGCATCAGCGCGAGCGCGAACGACGGCGTGAAGAACGCGACCGAGACCGACGTCGACTGCGGCGGGCCCGACGCGGGGACGCCTCGCTGCGCGACGGGGAAGATCTGCGTCGCCGGCGGCGACTGCGCGAGCCTCGTGTGCGACGGCGCCACCAAGCAGTGCAAGGCGCCCACGGGCACCGACGGCGTGAAGAACGGCGACGAGAGCGACGTCGACTGCGGCGGCACCACGACGGGCGCGCCGAAGTGCGGCGTCGCCAAAACATGCAAAGTGCACGCAGATTGCGCGAGCGACGGCTGCGACGACGGCGGCAAGTGCGCGCTCCGCCGGAGCTGCACGCGCCGCCTGGGCGGAAGGACGTGCGGCGTCGGCGAGAGCAACGATCCGGCGTCGCCCCACGAGAGCTGCTGCACCACCATCACGTTCACGAGCGGCGGCAGAACGGTGAACCTCGACAAGTACGACGTCACCGCGGGCCGCATGCGCGCCTTCGTCGATCGCTTCAACGGCAACCTCCGCGGCGCGATGACGGGCTATGCCGGCTTCCCGCAGCAGTGGCTCGGCAACCTCCCGCAGAACCAAGACGAGGTGAACGCGCGGCTCGGGCCGTACGAGGTGTTCGAAGAGGCGCCGCGCGTCCAGGGCTCACGCATGGTCGACGGCTGCTACATCGCGGGGCAGGGCACGCGCACGTGGTGGGCGCCGGCGACGGCGGGCGACCCGACGAAGATGAGCCGCGATCAGCTCGACGAGAAGGCGCTCAACTGCGTCAACTTCTACATGCTCTACGCGCTCTGCGCGTGGGACGGCGGACGCCTCCCGACGTCGACCGAGATCCAGGCCGCGTGGAAGGGCAACGACAACCGCAGCTACCCGTGGGGCAACACGCTCGAGGACGCGCGGATGATCCACAAGTTCAACTACTACCACCCGCTCACCAACGCAGCCGGTCAGCTCTGCGCGCAGGGCAACTGCGACAACTCGATCTTCATCGGCGCCCCCGGTCGGCGCGGCAACGGTTACGGCCCCTTCGGGCACGCCGATCTCGCGGGGTTGATGTTCAACTTCGTCTGGGACGGCGACTACGTCGGAAAATGGATCTGGACCGGCTCGTGGGAGAACCACGTTCCGACCGTGCAGGGCCAGATCGCCGATCTCCGCGCGCGCCCGCGCTACTGGGCCGCCGGCGGCCGCTGCGCACGCTGAGCATTCCGCCGGCTTCCATCGCTCGAAAAGAATACTACGCTGCGTCCTTCATGCACCGACGCCCTTCGAAGCCGCCGCTTCGGATCCAACCGACGACGCTCTGGGAGTATCCGTCGCAGCACTACGGCGACGCGATCCAGGGAGATCAGCGATACGTCGGCGCGACGCCGTCGTACGTGATCTGGAACCTGATCGAGCGCTATACGAAGCCCGGCGATCTCGTGGTCGATCCGTTCTGCGGATCGGGAACGACGCTCGACGTCGCGAAGGACACGGGGCGCACCGCGCGCGGGTTCGACGTCGCGCCCTACCGGCCCGACATCGAGAAGGCCGACGCGCGCAAGCTCCCGCTCGAGCCCGGATCGGTCGATCTCGTGTTCATGGATCCGCCGTACGGCGATCACATCCACTACTCCGATGCGCCGGATTGCATCGGCAGGCTCTCGGCTTACGATCCGCGCTACTACCAGGCGATGCATCGCGCGATCCGCGAAGCCGCGCGCGTCTTGAAGCCGGGCGGCGTGCTGGGCCTCTACGTGTGCGACTACTTCGAGAAGAAGAAGGGGTTCGCGCCGGTGGGCTTCCAGCTCTTCGTGAGCGTCGCCGAGGCGCTCGCGATCGTCGACATCGTGTCGGTCGTCCGGCACAACAAGTCGCTCGAGATGGGCAACTACCGGAAGGCCGCCGAAGAGGGGAACTTCTTCCTCCGCGGGTTCAACTACCTCTTCATCGCGCAGAAGCCCGAGGGGCGAAGCCGAGAGCGCCCATCGAAAAGAGGCGCTCGATGAGGTCGCGCGCGGCCGCGCTCTTGCTCAGCGCCGCGAGCGCACGCCCCTCGAAGCGACGCGACGCGCAGAGCGCTTCGACCAGCGGAGCCGCGCTCTTCGCGACGGCGATCTCTTCTCCCCCGACATAAAGGAGGAGCGCGCCCCGCGGCCCCGGGAGGAACGCCCACCTCCCCTCCTCCGATCGCGAGACGACGGCGCCGCGGGCGAGCGCGTCGAAGAGCTTCTTCGCGGACGGCGGACGGCGAGGAGCCTCGAGCGTGTGCCCCGGCGCGAGGCGCGTGGCGAACGACGCGAACCAGCGATCGATGGATGCGTCGTCGAGATCGACGCCTCGGATCGCGTCGCGCACGCGCGCGAGGATCCCCGGAGGAATCACGCCCGGATTCGACGCGGGCGAGAGCGGAGGATCGACGAGGAGCGCGCTCGCCTTCGGATCGCTCGAGGCGGCGTGCGCGGCGAAGGCTCTCCACATCTCGCCGAAGCTTGGCGAACGGAAGCCGACCGAGTACGTGAGGCAAGGCGTGACGGCGACGCCGTGGTGGGCGAAGCCCGGCGGCAGGTAGAGCATGTCGCCGGGCCCGAGCACCTCGTCGCGATCCCACGCGAACCGCTCGAGGATGCGGAGCTCGAGGCCCCTTCGAAAGCGCACGTCTTTCGCCGGGCGTTCTCCGTAGCGCCAGCGACGCTGGCCCATCCCCTGCACCAAGAAGACGTCGTAGCTGTCGAGATGAGGACCGACGCTGCCGCCCGGCGCGGCGTAGCTGACCATCACGTCGTCGACGCGCACGTTGGGGATGAACGAGAAGCGATCGAGCAGGTGCGCGAGCGGGGGGACGTGGCGGTTGCACTCCTGCACGAGGACCGTCCACCCGCGCTTCGGCATCGCGCGGAATCGCGCTTCGGGATGAGGCCCCCACGTCACCTCCCAGGGCCGCGCGCCGCCGCGCTCGCGCACGATGCGCGACTCGACCCCCTCCTCGCACGCGAGGCCGGCGAGCTCCTCCGGCGTCAGAGGATCGCGAAGATCGAGCGCGCCGCGCACGAGGAGCGGTTTCTTCTGCCAGTGCTCGCGGAGAAAGCGCGAGACCGGCATGCCGAGCAATCGCTGCATGGATCTCGCTCGACCATTATCATGAGCGCGGTGAAGGCTGGGATCGCGCCGGAGCTGCTCCTCTCTCAGGTCAAGAACACCGCGTCGTGGCTTTGGGCCGACGCGCGCGTCGCCCCGGTCATCGAGGCGCTCGAGGGCGGCGGCTTCGCGTCGCTCCTCGCGGCGCACTTCGCGACCGTCGCGACCTTCGTGCCTACCGACGTCGACGCGCGGATCCGACACCACGTCTGGGCGGCGATGGAGAGCGGCGAGGAGATCGCCGCGGCGTGCGACGTCGTCGATCGCGCCGCGTCGTGGGACGCGCGCTGGGTCTCCGAGCGCGCCGAGCCCGACGGCGACGGGTGCGTCTCCGGTCACGACGGCGAGTGGCTCGGCGTCCGCGCGGGCGCCCTCGGCCGCGCGGCGTCGCTCGGCGCGAACGACGTCGTCGAGCGCTTGATCGCCCAGCTCGACGGCGAGCTCGCGCGCGAAGAGGCCCTCTTCGTCTCCGCGTTCGAAGGCGGCGCGCCCGCGCGTCGCGTGCTCGCGCTCGCGACGATCCTCGCCCACAACCTCGGCGATCTCTCGCGCGTCGTCGAGGCGTGGCCTGGGCGCGACGAGGTCGCGTCGCTTCGCGCACGCTACGCGCGACTCGGTCATCCCGACGGGCTGGCACGACGGAGGCCCTTCGTCGCCGCGGGGATCCTCAACAAGGCCATCATGTCGCTCGAGAACCATCGGTTCCTCGCGTTGCGCAAGGCGCGCGCGCTCCGCGCTTCGCGCGCGCTGCTCCTGCCGATCGGTCCCTGGTTCGACGCGTGGGGCGAGATCGTCGCCACCCACGACGCGCTCTCGGAGCGCGACCGCGCCGACGTCGTGACCGCGCTCCTCGAGCTGCACGCCTCATCGCCCGATCAGCAAGGCTGCCTCCGCGCGCTCGCGGGGATGCATCGCGCGACGCGCGGCGGCCTCGAGCTCTACGTCGCGAGCCTCCCCGCCCGGCTTCGCAAAGACGCCCTGCGCGGGCGCGTCCGCGACGCGCTCGACGTCACGGTGTCGCACTTCGAGGCGCGGATCGATCGCCGCTACCGCGCCGAGCGCGATCGGCTGTAGCCCGGGCGCATTGAAAACATTCACGTTTCAGTGAGGCCTGGAGGCCTCGTAACACCGTGGATCCGCGGCGCTTCATCCGTTCTGGGGATGCGGGCGCGTGAATGAGGGGCGCGTGTTCGAAGTCTCTCTTCGCGATGAACGCCTGCAAACGTCTTCGCCCTTCCGTCCTCTTCTCTCTCCTCGCGTCTCTCGGCGCCGCCGCGTGCGCCCTCCCGTCGGACGACGCCGCCGACGCGAACGCGCGCGTCGACGCGATCGTCGTCGTCGGCACGAGCGTCACGAGCGCGCTCTACACGACCGGTGAGCTCGGGCTCACGCTCGTTCCGAAGGACGCGAGCGGCGAAGCGGTGCTCGCGAAGAACCTCGACGTGAAGGTCGTGCTGACGTCGCACCCGGAGATCGGCGTCGAGGTGTCGAGCACGGCGTGCACCGCGCCGGAGGCGGGCAAGCAGCACATCTCCGTCGGCGTCATCCTCGACGACTCGGGCTCGATGGGATCGAACGATCCCGACGTGCTCCGCAAGAAGGCGACGATCGGCTTCCTCGACACGCTCGGCAACGACGACAAGGTCCTCCTCACCGACTACGGCCACACCGGCGACGATCTGCGCGATCTCGTGTGCGAGTCCACGAACCAGTCGGGCAACGCGAGCTGCTCGCCGCCGAAGGCGATGTTCAGCGCCGACAAGCCGGCGCTCGCGCGCGCGGCGGAGCTGATCTCCGACGGCGGCGGCACACCGCTCTACGAGGCGTGCGTGCAGATGGTGCCGCTCGTCGACTCGGTCAAGCAGGGTCGTCGCGGCATCTTGCTCCTCTCCGACGGCGAGCCGAACGGCGACGAGAAGCGCGACGCGTGCCACGCCGCCGCGAAGGCGGCGCAGATCCCGGTCTTCACCGTGGGCCTCGGCCCCGCGGCGGAGGGCAACCCGGAGGTCGACGACGACGCGGTGAAGGTGCTGCGCGAGCTCTCGACGGAGACCGGCGGCAGCTACGCGTCGGCGAACGACGCGGCGCAGCTCGACCAGCTCTTCCGGAACATGGGCACGGCGCTCGCGCGCGGGAGCTGCAAGACCACGACGCGCATCACCAACGCCTCGGCGATCGCGCCGGGGTCGAAGATCCGAGGCGAGGTGACGGTCGGATCGAAGGGCGCGAAGGCGACGTTCGAGCTCGTCGCGCCGCGCGCCTCGCAGCGATGACGGCGCTCACGGCCTGACGAGCTGGAGCTTCGAGAGGTCGCTCGTCGGCGACGCTGATACGCTCACGACGATGCAGCGCGCCGGAATGATCGCTCTGGGGTTGGCGCTCGCGCTGGGATGTTACCGCGAGCCCTCACGTCCGCACGGGTATCCGCCGCCGGGCTACTACCCACCGCCCGGTCATCATCCGCCGCCCGGCTACTACCCGCCGACGCAGCCCCAGCCGCCTCAAGTGCTGCCGCCGGCGCCGCAGCAACCCGCGCCGCCGCCGGCGCCGCAGCAACCCGCGCCGGCGAGCAACCCGTGGGGCGATCTGCTCGCCAGCTTGCTCGCCAATCCTCCGCCGATTCCGCCGTGGTGGGGGCCGATACCGCCACCTCCACCGACGACTCCTCCGCCCGCGCCGCCGCCCACGACCGCGCCGACCGCGCCGGCACCGGGGGCGCTCCCGCCGATCGGTCCGCGCGCGCTCGATCTCGCGAACGCGATCAATCGCTACCGCGGCCAGAACGGCCTCCCGCCCATCCCGATCTCGAAGTCACTCTCGTTCGTGGCCGACACCCACGCCCGCGACCTGCGCGACTCACCGAAGGTCGCGCCCGAGTGCAACGGCCACAGCTGGTCGTCGCGAGGACCGTGGAGCGCGTGCTGCTACACCGCCGATCACGCGCAGGCAAAGTGCATGTGGAACAAGCCAGGCGAGCTCACCGCGCTCAAGGCGACGGGCTTCGAGATCGCGATCGGCCAACCCGGCGTGAGCACCGGGGTCGTCCTCGATTCGGAGAAAGCGATCTCGACATGGCAGGGTAGCGCGCTCCACAACGACGTGCTCCTCAACCGGAACACGTGGCAGAAGACGACCTGGCGCGCGATGGGAGCCGGCATCGTCGATAGTCACGCCTGCGCGTGGTTCTCCGCCGAGGCCGACCCCGCGCAGTAACGCGCATTGACGCGCAGAGCGATGACAGCTCGCCGCCAATGGCGTAGACCGATCATGTGCGAAGGGGTGCGCTCGTCATCGCTCTCGTGATCGGCTGCGGCGCGCCCGCGCGCGCGCCCGACGCGCGCGATCCGCTCGCGAAGGCCTCACCGGGCGGCGCGGCGGCAGAACGCGCAGAGGGCGCGCCGCGCGCCTGCACCCACGACGTCGAAGATCTCGCCCCCTGCGCCGAAGAGTGCGATCGCGCGATCGCGTTCTCGTGCACGGTGCTCGCCGCGCGCGTCGAGCGAGGCGATCGCGTCCCGCGCGATCTGACGCGCGCCGTTCGGATCCACGAGCGCGCCTGCGAGCTCAGAGACGCGGCGTCGTGCGTCAACGCCGCGCGCATGTACGCGTCGGGCGCCGGCGTGCCTCCGAGCCGAGCGAAGCAGATCGAGCTGCTCGGCGCCGCGTGCATGCTGGGCGACGCGTTCGCGTGCGCCGTACCGGCGAAGGCCTTCGCGAGCGGCAACGGCGTCGCCCGCGATCCGCGCCGCGCCGAAGAGCTCTGGCAGCACGCGTGCGCGGGGGGCGTCGAGTCCGCGTGCGCGTCGCTCGGCGAGCCTTGACGTCAATCGACTGACGCCGCGCGAGGCGCCCCGGGAGAACGCTGCAGAACCGCGTGGTCGGGATCTTGCACATCGCGTTTCTGCTTTGCGTCGCTCCTTTCTCCTCCCCTTCTTCTTCTTCCTCGCGTCGATCGCCGCCTGCTCCGACGAGCCGGCGGCGCCGCCTGCGGCGCCGTCCACGGCGCTCGGTCCGTTCGACGCCAACCCGTGCGCGCATCTCCGCGGAGGTCCGCGCGGCGTACACTCCGCGGCTTCCGATCTAGGTCGTGCGCATGCGCACGCGCGCTATTTCGGGATCGAGAAGGAGGGACGCGTCGCCGACGCACACCTCGCCGACGCGCTCGACGCGCACGAGCCTTCGTCGCCGGAGGCGGTGACCGCGTACGCCGAGGCTTCGTCGGCGTGCGCCGCAGCCGCAGAGCCCACCGCGCTCGCCCAGGCGCGCGTCGAGATCATCGACGGCGTCGCCGTCGTCACGCCGGGAGCCGGTGCGCTGGTGCTCCCGAGCGAGGCGAAGGCGATCGCCCTCGACGTCCGCTCGCTCCCCGAGGCCGAAGAGGCAGGCGCGGCGCTCGAGAACGCTCTGGCCGCGATCGTCGAAGGCGACCTCGCGATGTTCGACTCGACCGAACGAAAGTGCAACGGGCAGCCGGACGAGGTGTGGAGCCTCAGCGCGACGCCGGTCGAGCAATATGGGTGCACGGAGATGCGCGTTCCCGGCGCGATCGTGCGAGGCTTCGCGACCGAGACCCGGCCGCTCGCGGTGCTCACTGCGGAGAAGCTGACGCCGCTCGCGGCGCAAGCCGCCGCCGTGCTTCGCGTCCGCAAGGGCGCTTTCGTGATCGGCGACTCCGTGCCCGCGGAGATCGCAGAGAGCCGCTGGTTCGGTGTGGGCGATCGCGGGCTCGCGATCCGAACCCGGCGACTCTCGGCCGGGGCGTCGCCGGTCGGCCCGTCGCCGATCCCCGACGTCATCGAGGCGGACGTGCGGACCTCCGATCCGATCGCAGCGCTCGCCTCGATCGACTGGGCCGCGGAGCGCTTCGCGCCCGAGGGCGAAGCGACGCGCCCGAGGATCGTCGGCGGCGTTCGCCCCACGGAGTGGGGCGCGCGCGGCGATCGGATCGGCGACGCGCGCGCGGCGCTCGTCGTCGCCTACGCCGCGACGCGGACGTTCTTCCCCTACTTCGCCGAGGTCGGCGACACGATCGACGAGCGCCTCGACGAAGCGCTCGCGATGATCGCAGGCGACGCGGCCAGAGATCGGGCGAAGGTGCTCTCCGCGATCGCGCGGTTCGGCGAGGCGCTCCACGACGGGCACGCCTTCCCTCAGGACAGGTATCGAGGGGCGCGTGCGGGCTCGAGCCCGGTCGCCCTGATTCCGATCGGCAACGAGCTCGTCGTCGCCGTTTCGGGAGCACCCGACGCCTCGCCGGGAGACGTGGTCGTGTCGATCGACGGCGTCCCTGCCGAGCAGCGTCTGGAGAGCGCCCTGCGTTTCGTGAGCGGCTCCGTCCATCACGCCCGAGAGCAGGCAGCACAGACGCTCGCGGTGCCGGGCAAGCCCATCGTCTTGAGAGGCGCGACCGGCGCGCTGCGAACGGTGACGTTCACCGCGTCGGCCGCTCCGCCCTCGACCTTCGGCATGTACGATCGCCCCGCGGGCACCCTCGACGATCTCGGCGCGCCGGACGTCTATTACGTCACGCTCGATTCGTCGAGCGCTCACCTCCCGAAGAGCGCCGATCTGCCCGCGATCAAGGCCGCGATGGCCGGCAAGCGCGGCGTCGTGCTCGACATGCGCGGCTATCCGAACGCGATCGCGTGGTCGATCCTCGCGCACGTCGCGCCACAGACCTCCTTCGGTCCCTACATGGCCGAGCTCCAGGTGACGCCGTCGACGCGCGCGATGGACGAGATGCCGCGCCAGTACCTCAGCTCGTGGAGCCCCGGCAGACAGGGCTACACCGGTCCGGTCATCGTCCTCACCGGCGCGAACACCCAGTCGCAGGCGGAGCACTGGACGAGCTTCTTCCGCAGCAGGCAGCGCGGAAAGGTCGTCGGCGGCAAGACGAGCGGCGCGAACGGGACGATCACCGGCGTGCAGCTCCCCGGCGGCTACGCCCTCACCTTCACGGGGATGATCGTGAAACACCCCGACCAGACGCGTTTTCACGCGCTCGGGCACGTCCCCGACGTCGAGGTCGAGCCGACGATCGCCGATCTGCGCGAGGGCAAGGACACCGTTCTCTTGCGGGCGTTGACGCTCCTCTGATCCGATACGATGCCGTCATGGCATTCGATCTCAAGATCGTCGGCGGCACGGTCGTCGACGGAACCGGCGCACCCGCGCGGCGCGCGAACGTGGGCATCCGCGGCGGCCGCATCGTCGAGGTCGGCCCGTGCGACGAGAGCGCGTCGCGGACGATCGACGCCGAGGGAGCGATCGTCACGCCGGGGTTCACCGATCTCCACACCCACTACGACGGGCAGGTCTCGTGGGACGGCGACGTCGCACCCTCGAGCCTCCACGGCGTCACCACGTGCGTGATGGGCAACTGCGGCGTCGGCTTCGCGCCCGTGCGCGAGCGCGATCGCCAGCGCCTCATCGAGCTGATGGAGGGCGTCGAAGACATCCCCGGCGCGGCGCTCGCCGAAGGGATCCAGTGGGCGTGGGAGTCGTTCCCCGAGTACATGGACGCGATCGACGCGCGCGCGCGCACGGTCGACGTCGTGTGCCAGGTCACCCACGATCCGGTGCGCGTCTTCGTGATGGGCGAGCGCGCGTTCGCCGGGAGCGCGGCGACCGACGACGACGTCGCGAAGATGCGCGCGATCGTGCGCGAGGCGATCGCGCACGGCGCCGCAGGGTTCAGCACGGGCCGCACCGACAATCATCGCTCGATCGACGGCAGCGAGACGCCGGCCGCCGAGGCCACCGCCCGCGAGCTCGAAGGGATCGCGAGCGCGCTCCAAGGCCTCGAGCACGGCGTGCTGCAGGCCGTCTCCGACTTCGACATGGAGAAGTCGGCGGAGCGGTTCGACGCCGAGTTCGACGTCCTCGAGCGCATGGCCGCGGCCGCGCCCGGGCATCCGCTGTCGATCTCGCTCATGCAGCGCGATCTCGACACGACGCAATGGCAGAAGATCCTCGCGCGGGCGGAGAAGGCGAACGACAAAGGGATCGGCGTCCGCGTGCAGGTCGGCGCGCGCGGCATCGGCGTGCTGCTCGGGTTCGAGGCCACGTTCCACCCGTTCATCGGCTTCCCGAGCTACAAGGCGATCGCCTCGCTTCCGCTCGCCGAGCGCGTCGCGAGGATGCGCGATCCGGCGTTCAAGGCGCGGCTCCTCGGCGAGAAGAGCGAGAAGATCGCCGGCGACGGGAGCAACGTCCCGCCGATGGCCGATCGCTTCCTCGCGAACATCGACTTCATCTCGATGCGCATGTTCCGGCTCGGAGAGAACCCGAGCTACGAGCCGCCGCGCGAAGAGTCGCTCTTCGCCGAGTCGGCGCGCACCGGCAAGACGCCGATGGAGGTGATCTACGACGCGCTCCTCGAGAACGAGGGCAAGGAGCTGCTCTACTTCCCCGTCTACAACTATGCGGGCTTCGATCTCGACGCGGTGCGCGAGATGCTCGGGCACCCGCTCGCGCTGCTCGGCCTCTCCGACGGCGGGGCGCACGTCGGCACCGTGTGCGACGCGAGCTTCCCCACGTTCATGCTGACGCACTGGGCGCGCGATCGTGCGCGCGGGCGCTTCTCGCTCGAAGAGGTCGTGAAGATGTTGACCCACGACACGAGCCGCTACATCGGCCTGCGCGATCGCGGCGTGCTCGCGCCGGGCATGCGCGCCGACGTCAACGTCATCGACGTCGACCGGCTCCGCCTCACGCGGCCCGCGCTGGTCGCCGATCTGCCCGCCGGCGGGAAGCGCCTCGTGCAGCGCGCCGAGGGTTACCGCGCGACGCTGGTGCTCGGCGAGCCGACGCTCGAGAACGGCGCTTTCACCGGCGCCCGTCCCGGAAGGTTGGCGCGCGTCGGCGTGCGCTTGTAAAGTCGGCCGTTCATGTCGGGAAAAGCCCCGCCCTCCCAACCGCCCGGGCCTTCGCGCGATCAGGTCGAGGGCCTGCTCCAGCCCCACCGCAAGCGGCTCGCGAAGCTGCGCCGCGCGAGCGATCTGTCGAAGGGCGACTTCGACGCCGCCGTGAGGCAGGTCACCGAGCTCGCCTCCGCCGTGCTCGACGTCGAGCGGGCGAGCGTCTGGCGCCTCGCGCCGAAGGGCGCGGCGATCGAGTGCCTCGATCTGTACGTGCGAGGCACGAACACGCACGCGGTCGGCGGCGCGCTCGCGCGCGAGACGTTCCCTGCGTATTTCGCCGCGCTCGAGACCGAGCGCTGCATCGCGGCCGACGACGCGCACACCGATCCGCGAACGTCCGAGTTCAGCTCGGTGTACCTGCGCCCCAACGGCATCGGCGCGATGCTCGACTCGCCGATCTTCGTGCAGGGCAAGATGGTCGGCGTCGTCTGTCACGAGCACGTCGGCGACGCGCGCGCGTGGAACCTCTGGGAGGAGCTCGTCGCCGCGACGCTCGCCGACTTCGTCGCGCACGTCATGGAGTCGGAGCACCGCGTGTCCGAGCTCAACGCGAGCGAGGAGAGCTTCCGCGAGCTCTTCGAGGCGTCGCCGAGCCCGCTGATGCTCGTTCGTCGCACCGACGGGACGATCGTCCTCTCGAACTCGCGCGCGCGCGAGATCATGGCGCTCCCGGACGACGACGCGGAGCTGCTCGAGGGCGGGCGCTTCTACGAGAACGCCGACGATCGGGCGAAGATCCTCGCGGATCTCGCGGCGCGAGGCTTCGTCGAGGGCCGCGAGGTCCGGATGAAGAACTTCCGCGGCGAGCCGCGCTGGTGCCTCATGTCGGCGCGAACGCTGACCTACCGCGGCGAGCCGCACATCGCCGTCGGCGTGAGCGACGTCACCGCGCTCAAGGACGTCGAGGCGCGCCTGCGCGAAGCCGCGATGCGCGATCCGCTCACGAACCTCTACGACCGCCGCTTCTTCCAGGAGACGGGCACGCGCGAGCTCGAGCGCGCTCGCCGCTATGGAAGGCCGCTCTCGCTGGCGATGATCGACGTCGATCACTTCAAGTCGAAGAACGACGCGCACGGTCACGGCGTCGGCGACGAGCTCCTCGTCGCGCTCGCGAAGATCGCGAGCCGCGAGCTGCGGCAGAGCGATCTGCTCGCGCGATACGGCGGCGAAGAGCTCGTCATCCTCTTCCCCGAGACCGATCTCGAAGAGGCCGCGCGCGTGACCGAGCGCCTCCGCGCGACGGTCGCGCGCGAGCCGTTCGCGACGTCGGCGGGTCCCTTGGCGCTCACCGTGAGCGGGGGCGTCGTCGGGGCGGTCCTGCGCGACGGATCGCTCGGCGCCCTCGACGAGCTCGTCGATCGCGCCGAGCGCGCGCTCGACAAAGCCAAAGGCGAAGGCAAGAACCGCGTCGTCGTCGACTGACGCTCGATCTCACGCGCGCGCGATCACACGCAGAGGCAGGCCGCCGAGGGGGCGCAGCGTGATGAGGGGCTCGAGCCTGACGCGTTCGCGCTGCGCTTCGCTCGCGAGATCGAAGCGGAGGCGCCTCGCGATCGTCGCGAGCAGGACGTGCGCCTCCATCAGCGCGAAGTGGTTGCCGATGCAGATGCGCGGGCCTGCGCCGAAGGGCAGGTAGGCGCAGCGAGGCATCTGCTTGTCGGCGGCGCCGAGGAAGCGACCGGGGTCGAAGCGCGCCGGATCGGCGTACAGATCGGGGCGGTGGTGGATGCCGAGCACGTTGATCATCACGATGCTGCCACGCCTGATGCGGTGCTCGCCGATCACCACGTCTTCGGTCGCGCGGCGGCCGAGGATGTACGCCGGCGGGTAGAGGCGCATCGACTCCTTGAGCACCGCGAGCGTCCACGGGAGCTGCTCGAGGTCGTCGTACGAAGGAACGCGGCCGAGCGCGTCGACCTCGGCCTCCATCTTGGCCCGCGCCTCGGGGTGCTTGGCGAGCAGATAGAACGTCCACGCGAGCGCGTTCGCCGTCGTCTCGTGACCCGCGAGGAAGAGCGTCATCGCCTCGTCGCGGATCTGGCGATCGTCCATCGTGCCGCCCTCTTCGTCTCGCGCGGCGAGGAGCATGCTGAGGAGATCGCCGCGATCGCCTCCTTCGCGCCGGCGCTCGCGGATGATGCGGTAGATCACGGCGTCGAGGCGCGCGACGGCGCGGCGGTTCTTGAGGTTCGTCGGCGTCGGGATCGCCGGCGGCAAGGGCACGAGCGAGCCGAGCTGATCCATCGCCGTCTGCATCGCGGTCGTGAGCGCGTCGCCCACCTCGTCGGCGTCGGATCCGACCTCGGCGTCGAAGAGCGTCTTGCCGACGATCTCCAGCGTGAGGTGCATCATCGCGCCCGCCACGTCGATCTCGCCGGCCCCGGGGGCCGACGCGGCGAACGCGTCGGCGCGGTCGGCCATCGTCTTCGCGTACGAAGCGATGCGTTTGTGCGCGAAGACCGGCGCGAGGAGCTTCCGCTGCTTGGCGTGCACCTCGCGCTCGCTCGTGAGGAGGCCGTTGCCGAGGAGCGGCCGAAGGAAAATCGCCAGGCCCGGCGCCTTCACGAACGCGTGGTTCTTCGTCGCGAGCACCTCGTGCGCGAGCGCCGGTGAGCCGATCACGATCGCGGGGATGAAGCCGAAACGAAGCCTCGCGATGTCCGGCGCTTCGCGCACGAGCCGGAGCTGGAGCTCCGTTCGATCCGTCTGCCACGAGCGAAGGTGCCCGTAGACCGGATGGCCAGGCACGCGCGGGATCGGGAGCAGGCGCGTTTCGGCGCGTACGTCGGACGCGGCGACGGTCATGGCGAACCTCCTTGCGTGAGCTATCATGTGAGCGATCGCTCGCATTTGCTACTCGCAATCGTGGAGGCCGACGCATGGCCCGACGTCCCCTCACCTCGCCCCGGAAAATCGCGTCCCAAGACCGCTCGCGCGCCACGATCGACGCGCTCCTCGCGGCGACCGCTCGCATTCTGGTCAAGGAGGGCTACGACCGCGCGAGCACGAACAAGATCGCCGAGGCCGCGGGCGTGAGCATCGGATCGCTCTATCAGTACTTCCCCAGCAAGGAGGCGCTCGTCGCCGCGGTCATCGAGCGCCACACGGGCGAGATGATGAAGGTGCTGCGCTCGGCCTTCGCTCGCGTCGCAGGCCTTCCGCTCGAGGAGGCCGCGCGAGAGCTCGTCCGCGTGATGATCGACGCGCACAAGATCGAGCCCAGGCTCCATCGTGTCCTCGTCGAGCAGATCCCCCGCGTGGGCAGCCTCGAACGGATCGAGTCGCTCGACGCGGAGGCCGTGGCGCTCGTGAGGGCCTACCTCGAGGCGCACCGGAGCGAGATCGACGTCGTCGATCTCGACGTCGCGGCGTTCGTCGCCGTCACCTCGGTGGAGGCGCTGACGCACGTGGCCGTGCTCCGGCGCCCCGCGCTCCTCTCGGACGAGCGCTTCGTCGACGAGGTCAGCGGGCTCGTCGTCCGGTATCTGCGCGCCGCATCGCCCTGCTATGCTGCGGCTCGATGAGCTCGATCAAGAAGACCCTGATGAAGCAGGGCATGAAATTGATGACCGATCCCCGCGTCATGAAGCTGATGCAAGACGAGCGGGTGATGAAGGCCGTCATGCAGATGATGAACGTGCCGGGCAAGGTCACGAGCTTCACGAACGAGCAGATCGAGAAGCTCGCCAAGGCGATGAGCCTGGCGACCGAAGACGAGGTGAAGGATCTGAAGCGTCAGATCCGGCGCCTCGAAGAAGAAGTCAGCCGCCTCGAGCGAGAGAAGAAGAAGGGCTGATCAGGCCGCGCGGCCGCCGATCCAGCTCGTGAGGAGCGGCCACGTCGAGAGCGGGGCGTCGCGGCCCACGAGCAGATCGATGTGCCCGAGCGGCGCGGTGCGGTAGGTCTTGTCCTTCGAGCGGCTGCGCTCGAACGCGGGGCGCACGCTCGCCGCGGGCGCGAGATCGTCGTTGGCGCCGGCCACGACGAGCAGCGGGAGGTCCATCGCCTCGAAGCGCTCGACGTAGTCGCGCTCGCCGCCGCCGAAGCGCTTCTCCGCGGCCCACTCGAACATGTTCCGCAGCTCGGCGATGCCGGCGCGATCGAACGCGAGGCGGAGGTGCTGCTCGAGGACGTGCGGCTCGAGCGCGCCCGCGTGCCAGCCGCGCAGCGGGAGCGGATAGAACGGGCTGTCGGCGACGCGGCGGATCGAGCGCATGAACGCGCCGATGGGGTAGAGCGGGACCGGCATCCCGATGTGGGGCACGCCCGCGCGGCGAACGCCTTCGAAGAAGAGGGCGATGGCCTGGAGCGAGAGCGACCCGCGCGTGAAGTGATACGGGCTGCCGATGGAGATGACGCCGCCGATCGCGCCCGCGAGGCTCGGCGCCGCGCCGTAGCTGACGAGGCCGCCGAGCGAGTGACCGACGAGGAACACGGGGCGGCCGCCGCTGTGGAGCCGGACCTCGTCGACCGCGGTGGGCAGGTCTTCGGTGATGTAGTCGTCGATGCTTCGCGGCGCGCGGGCGCCGAAGTGGCGCGACCGGCCGTGCCCGCGGAGGTCGAGGTTGAAGACGTCGAAGCCCGCCCGCGCGAGGTGGTTGGCGAGGCTCCGCGCAGGAAGGTGCCAGGCGTAGCGATTCTGCCCGAAGCCGTGGACCAGCAGGACCGGCGCGCGGGTGCCTCCCTCGTTCGCTGCGAGGCGTTTCCTCACGAGCGCGAGCGGCACGCGGCCGGCGGTGACGACCAGCTCCTTCACGAACGTCGCGCGGTCGCGGCGGTCGACGGTCTGTTCGAGGGTACGTCCGTAGAGGATCACGCAGGCGGGGCGGGGATTTGTGACTCGATCCCTACACTCAGTGTAGCATCGATCGCGCCGCGCCGGCCAAGGGCCGTGCCGCACAGGAGGATGCCCCATGCACCGGCGCCTGGTCGTCGCAGCAAGAGCCGTCGCGTTGACGAGCTTGGTCATGGTGGCCTTCGCGCCGAGCGCCTCGGCGCAGCCCGCGAAGCCTGCGGCGAAGCCGGCCGCGAAGCCCGATCCGAAGAAGGCCGAAGAAGAGAAGCGCAAGGCCGAGGAAGCGAAGAAGGCCGAGGAAGAGGCCAAGAAGGCCGAAGAAGAGAAGAAGGCCGAAGAAGAGAAGAAGGCCGAAGAGGAGAAGCGCAAAGCGGAAGAGGAAGCCAACGCGCCGAAGCCCGTCACCGAGCCTCCGGCCGAGACGTGGGACATCAAGAACGTCGAAGAGGTGCCGGGCAAGACGTACCTCTTCATCGGCCTCCGCTACCGCGGCAACGTCGTCCCCAAGTTCATGATCAACCTCTTCGTCGACGAAGGCGCGACCATCTGGTCGAACACGATCGGCGTCGAGCTCGACATCCGCAAAGACGGCTTCTCGCTCATCCCCGCGCTCAGCTACACGGAGTACGGAACCGGCGACCTCCTCTTCAAGGAGAAGGGGTCGACGGACATCCCGGGAAACTACACGCTCGTCAACAGCGGCCTGAAGGCGCTCTACGCGACCGCCGATCTGATGTGGTCGGTGAAGCTCTCGAAGACGCTCCAGTTCGAGTACGGCGCAGGCTTCGGCCTCGGGATCGTGTTCGGCGATCTCGTCAACAACTGGGTCCGCGTGGGGGCGCCCGGACAGCCGGGCGCGGTCGTCGGGCAGAACGGCACGAGCTACGTTCCCTGCGCGACCATCAACGACGGGCCCGGGTGCAACGCCGCGGAGCACCAGAACGCGCAGATCAACAAGGTCGGCGGCTACGTCGAGCCCGGCTGGGCGAACGGCGGATCGCAGCCGCTCATCTTTCCGTGGGTCTCGTTTCCGCAGGTCGGTCTGAGGTTCAAGCCGATCAAGCAGTTCGCCGGCCGCCTGGGCCTCGGCTTTGCGCTCACCGGCTTCTGGTTCGGCCTCAGCGGCCAGTACGGGCTCGAAACGAAGCCGGCGCCCTGACCTGACGCGCCGGCGCGGCGCGAACGCCCTTTGGCACAGAGTTGTACCTTGGCACAGCGTGCCACGGTACACTTGCCAACGGGCGGCACATGCGCTGTCGCGCCATGAAATGAGCACCCAGCAGACCTCCCCTGCGTTTCGGATGCCCGCGCGATACGAGAGCGTGGCACGCCTCGGCAAAGGCGGCGGCGGCGAGGTCTGGGCCGTGCGCGACCGCGTGACCGGCACCGATCTCGCGCTCAAGGCGCTCGCCGAAGACGCGGGCGAGGCCGAAGTCATGGCGCTCGTCCGCGAGGCGGTGACGTTGAGCGGCCTCGAGGGGCTCGGCGTTCCTCGCGTCGTCGCGTTCGGGAGCCTGCCGGCGAGCAAGCGACGCTACCTCGTTCGCGAGATCGTCGCCGGCAAGAGCCTCGAGGAGGTGATGGACACGGGCGAGGGCGAGTGGCTGCGTCCGATCGTGTGCGCCGCCGATCAGCTCACCGTGCTCCATCGCGCGGGGCTCCTCCACGGCGACATCAAGCCGGCGAACGTGATCGTCGGCGACGACGGCACGGGCACGCTCGTCGATCTCGGCCTGGCGACGCCGTGGCGCGAAGGCGGCGCGCGCGCGCGCGGGCTCACGCCCAAGTACGCCGCGCCCGAGATCTTGATCGGCGATCCGCTCACCGTGCGCGCCGAGGTCTACGCGCTCGGGCAGACGCTGGCCGACGCCGTCGCGGCGCGAGGCGACGATCTCCCGCCGGCGACGCGCGCGGCGCTCGGCAAGATCGCGGCGCGCGCGACCGAAGAGAACCCGCAGGCGAGATACCCCAGCATCGACGAGCTCGCGAGCGCGCTGAAGAGCGCGGCGCGCATCGACACGCGCTCGCTGCAGGAAGCCGTCGCGTGGCCCGTGCTCGGCGTCGACGCGGCCGCGCAGACGCTCGCTGCGGAGGCGGCCTTGCTCGCGCCCGGCGAAGCCCTCGCCGTCATCGGCCCGCGGCGGAGCGGCCGAACGACGCTCGTGCGACGCCTCGCGTGGTCGCTCGGCGTCAGCGGCGCGCCGGTCGCGAGCGTCGAGCCCTCGCGCGGCGCGCAGGCGCTCTCCGCGCGCGAGGTCGTCGCGCTGGAGCTCGACCCGTGGGGCGGGATCGACGCGCCGATCGAGGGGCTCGTCGTCGTGGTCGACGATCTCGCGGGCCTCGACGACGACGCGCGCGCGGCGCTCGCGCGCGCGGCCGAGCGCGGCGCGCGGATCGTCGCGGTGGGCGACGCCGGCGTCGCCCGCGCCGTCGCTCCCCAAGGCGTGCGAACGTTCGACGTTCCGCCGCTCGAGGCGAGCGCGGCGTCGGAGCTCGTGCGCCGCGCGGTGCCGTCGCTCCCCGACAAGCTCGCCGCGCACCTGCTCGCGCGCGCCGACCGGCGACCGGGCGAGCTCCGCGCGTTCGTCAGGCGCCTCGGCGGAAGGCCCATCACGTCGACCGACGAGATCGACGAGATCCTCGACGCCGCCTCGAAGCGGAGCGTCCCGCCCTCCTCGCGCTCGCGCGAGGAAGGCTTGTCGGATCTCTCGCGCGCGCTCGACACCGGCCGCTTCGATCTCGCCGCGGAGACGCTCGACGCCCTCGGCGCGCCGACCGACGACGGCGAAGCGGTGGCGTTCGCGATCGCGCGAGGGAAGATCCTCCTCGCGCGAGGCGACGGACCGGGCGCGGGCGACGCCCTCGACGCCGCGTCGACTGCGGCGCGCCGCGGACCGCTCGCGCGGGCGTGGCTCACCGCGCGCGCGCGCACGTACGTCCGCGCGGGAAACTTCGCGCAGGCCGCGTCGCTCGCCGAAGAAGCCGCGAAGGCGTCCGGCCGCGACGCCCTCTCGGCCGAGGCGCTCGCCGCGCGCGGTGTCGCGCTCGCGTATCTCGGCGACGAAGCCAAGGCGCGCGAGGCGCTCGACGAGGCCGTCGCGATCGCGAAGAGCGTCGGCGATGCGCGCGTCGTCGCGGTCGCGCTCGGCTCCGCCGCGATCGCGCACCAGCGCGCCGGGCGCACGAAGGAGGCGCGCGAGGCGTACGAAGGCGCGCTCGTCAGCGCCGAAGAGGCGAAAGACGCGTGGACGCTCGCGACGATGCGCCTCAACCTCGGCGGAATCGCCAAGGCGGACGGCGACTTGGCGCTCTCGCTCGTGCACCTCGAGGCCGCGCTCGACATGGGTAAGCGCGCGGGCGCGCTCATGGTCGTGCAGCAAGCGCTCTTCACGCTCGCGAACGTCGATCTCTACCTCGGTCGCTACGCGCGCGCCGCCGGATCGATCGAGCACCTCGCGACGCTGCGCGACAAGCTCTCGCCGAACGCGCGCGCCGAGCTGCTCGGCCTCCAGGCCGAGGTCGCGACGCGCACGGGCGAGATCGATCGCGCCGCGCGCCTCTACGAGCTCTCTGCCGAGGCCTACGACGCGGTCGCGCGCCCGCTCGACGCCGCCGAGGCGAGGCTCGAGGGCATCCTGACGCGCCTCGCGAACGCCGGCGAGGGATCGACGCTCGACGCGACGTCGCTCTCGCGCGAGCTCGAGACGGTGCGCGCGAAGCTCGGCGACGGCGGCTTCGCCGAGCACGAGCCGCTCGCGTGCATCGTCAAGGGATCGCTCGCGCTCGCCCGCGGAGACGAGATCGCGGCGCGCGAGGCGCTCGACGAAGCGTACGAGCGCGCCTCGAAGGCCGGCCTCCGCGAGTGGTCGTGGCGCGCGCTCGACGCGCGCGCGCGGCTCGCGAGCTCGCAAGGCGCGACCGCCCTCGCGCGTCGCGACACGGAGGCCGCCTTGGCGATGCTCGAGGAGACGGCGGCCAAGCTCCCGCGCGATCTCCGTGAGGTCTTCTGGAACGATCCGCGGCGGCGATCGCTCCGCCAGGCGCACACGGCCACGATCCCCGCGGCGTCCTCGTCGAGCGTGCCGTGGAGCTCGACGCCGAATCCGCCGCTGCGCGGCCGCGCGATCCACGCGGAGACCTCGATGCCGACGATGAGCAGCGCGCGTTCGGGGATCACGAGCATGGGCGCGCCGCTGCCCGCCGAAGACCGCCTCGCGCGGATCTTCGAGATCACGCGCGATCTCGCGCGCGAGCACGATCTCGATCGCCTCCTCGTGCGCGTGACCGATCACGCGGTGGGCCTGCTCGGCGCCGAGCGCGGGCTCATCGTGCTGGTGAACGACGAGGGCGGCGTCGTCGCGCACACCGCGCGCGACAGCAAGGGAGAAGAGGCGGCGCAGAACTTCTCCCGCAGCGTCGCCGAGCGCGTGATCCAGGACGGCGAGCCGGTGATCGCGACGAGCGCGCGCGACGACGAGCGTCTCGCGCAGGCCGTCAGCGTCCACCAGCTGATGATCCAGTCGATCGCGTGCGTGCCCATTCGCGGCGCGCCGCCGGCGGGCAAGACGATCGGCGCGCTCTACGTCGAGACGCGCCTCCGGCCCGGCGTCCGCTTCCGCGAAGAGCTGCCGACGCTCGCGGCGTTCGCCGATCAGGCCGCGATCGCGATCGAGGCCGCGCGCCTCATCGACGAGAACAAGCGCCGCGCCGACGAGCTCGAGATCGCGAACGAGGAGCTCACCGCCGCGAAAGACAAGCTCGCCGAGCTGCTCGGCCGGCGCACCGAGCAGCTCCAGAACGTTCGCCGCGATCTGAAGCAGGCGCGCTCGGAGCTGCGCTCGCACTTCGGCTACGCCGGCCTCGTCGGGACGAGCGCGGCGATGCGCAAGCTCTACGCGCTCATCGAGCGCGTGCGCGACACCGACGTGCCCATCCTCGTCACCGGCGAGAGCGGCACCGGCAAGGAGATGGTCGCGCGCGCGGTGCACGTCGCCGGCCCGCGCGCGAAGCAGCCGTTCCTCGGCGTCAACTGCGGCGCGATCCCGGCGAACCTCCTCGAGAGCGAGCTGTTCGGCCACGTCCGCGGCGCGTTCACCGGCGCCGAGCGCGATCGCAAGGGCCTCTTCCGCGAGGCGGAGAACGGCACCATCCTGCTCGACGAGATCGGCGAGATGCCCCAGAAGATGCAGGCGGGTCTCCTGCGCGTGCTCCAGGAGAAGACCGTGCGGCCCGTCGGCGGCGTGAAGGAAGAGCCGTGCAGCGCGCGCGTCATCGCGGCGACCAACCGCGATCTCGCGACGATGGTGGCCGAGGGGACGTTCCGCGAAGATCTGTTCTATCGCCTCCACGTCGTCGAGCTGAAGATCCCCGCGCTGCGCGAGCGCACCGACGACATCCCGGCGCTCATCGATCACTTCCTCGGGCTCTTCGCCGCGCGCCACAAGCGGGAGAGGAAGACGATCGAGCGAACGGCGGTGCGGCGCCTCCAGGCGTTCGACTGGCCGGGCAACGTGCGCCAGCTCGAGCACGTGCTCCTCAACGCGTGGCTGCTCTCGGAAGAGAGCGAGATCACCTCCGACGATCTCGATCTGCCGACCGCCAGCGTGCGTCCTTCACCGCCTCTCGGCACGACGTCGGAGCCGCGCACGAGCGCCTCGACCACGAGCACGGTGCGGGCGAGGACGCAGGAGGAGTACCGCGACGCGGAGAAGGAGAAGATCCTCTCCGCGCTCACGCGCTGCAACTGGAACCGCGTGCAGGCCGCCAAGATGATCGGCGTCCCGCGGCGCACGTTCTACCGCCGCCTGAAGGAGTACGGCATCGTCTAGGTTCGCCGGCCGCGCTCACGCTCTCGAGCGGCGGCGGCGCATCGAGGCGAGGGCGACGGCGCCGAGGGCGAGCGCGAACGCGGCGCCCGCGGGCGCGCGCCCGGGCGCCGAAGAGCAGCCCGTCGTCTCGGTGATGACCGTGCGGCTCGGCGCGGCGGCCGCGGGCTCGGCCTCGAGATCCTCGGACGCCGGCTCGACCGTCGGCTCGGGCGCGCAGATCTGCTTGTCGCCGACGGCGGTGCAGACCTCGCCCGGAGCGCACGTCGTGCCGTCGTCGCAGCGACGCTCGCACACGCCCTCGATGCACGCGTCGGAGCTGCACTCGAGGTTCGACTTGCACGACTCGCCCACGCCCTTGCCCGGAGGCGCGCCCTCGGTGCGAGGCTCGGCGCCGGCCGCGGCGAACGCCTTGGTCACGAGCGCGCCCTTGTCGCTCAGGTGCGTGTACGTGTTGAGCACGCTGCGCCCGATGCAGTTCTGCGCCTCGTTGTTCGGGTTCTCGCCCCCGCCGCCGCCGCGCGAGACGACACCGACGACGGCGCCCTTCGACGAGAACGCCGGACCTCCGCTGTCGCCGGAGCAGATCGACTCGGCGACGACGAACTCGGAGGCGCCGACGCCGATGTTGTTCGCCTCGTCGAGCGCGAGCGGACCGACGCCGAGCACCTGCACGCGGGCGCGTTGCATGCGCTTGTCGGGCATCTCGCCGGCCTCGGTGAGGCCCCAGCCGACCGACGTGAGCAGCTCGCCTTCGCGCGCGGCGCCCTTGACGCGGATCGGCGCGATGCGTCCCTGGATCGATCGATCGAGGACCATGAACGCGATGTCCGCGTTGCACAGCGTGCGCGCGTTCTCGTGGACGAGGAGCTTGCCGCGCGCGTTGGCGGCGTTGCGATCGTGGGCGCGACGGACGCCGTCGATGCCCGTGTAGACGTAGATGTCGCTCGCCGCGAAGTCGGCGCCGACGGCGCCGCCGGCGACGGGCCTGCCGGTGTGCGAGCAGAGCGCGCCGCGATCGGTCTCGGCGACGCAGTGACGCGCGGTGAGCACGAGGTTCGGGGCGACGAGCGTGCCGGTGCACGTGCCCGCGAGCTGCGTGCCGCGGCGCATCGCGAGGAGCACGACGGCGTCCTGATCGGACGTCGACGCGGTGCCCTTGATGATGGGTGAGGACGCGGTGCCGATCGGATCGGAAGCGTCGCCGCTCGAGCAGCCGATCACGAACAGCGCGCCGGCCGCGACTCCTTTCCAAGAAACGATGCGCATCTCCCCGTCCTCCCTTTGACCACACCATCCGCAAGACACACACCAGCGTCTGGAGCGGGGCGCGTGCGCTCAATACATTGAAATAACTGTCATTAATCGACCGTCGCGATGGATCGGCGGCCATCCATTGGGCCGCTGCCGATCCGCCGCTGCCGGACAATTGCAGCGGAACGGCACCGTCCTCCGAGCGCAGCGTCGAGCTATCCTCGCGCCATGCGCTTGCCTCTCGTTCTCCTCGCCGTCCTCGCCACGCTCCCGGCTTGCGGGCGCGACGCGCCGCCGGCGCCCGCGCCCACGACCGCGACGTCGGCGGCCGCTTCGCCGACCTCCGATCCCGCGCCCGCCGCGGCCGGGGAGGTCGCCGTGGGAAAGCCGGCGCCCGACTTCAGCGCGAAGAGCCACGACGGAGCGGACCTCAAGCTCTCGGCGCTGAAGGGCAAGCCCGTCGTCGTCTACTTCTATCCGAAGGACGAGACCCCGGGCTGCACCAAGCAAGCGTGCGCCTTCCGCGACGCGTGGAAGGAGCTCGCGGCGACGGGCGTGGTGCTCATCGGGATCTCGACCGACGACGTCGATTCCCACAAAGCGTTCGCCAAGCATCACGAGCTGCCCTTTCACCTCGTCAGCGACGAGGCCGGCGCCATCGCGAAGTCGTTCGGCGTGCCCAATCGGGGCGGATTTCTCGGGCGACAGACGTTCGTGATCGGCCCCGACGGGAACATGAAGAAGATCTATCGGGAGGTCGACGTGTCGAAGCACGCGAGCGAGATCCTCGCCGACGTGAAGTCTTGAGATGAGCCGGCCGGCCCTCGTCGTCGTCGTGGATGGCGAGCCGATGGAGGAGGCCTCGGCGCGCGCGCTCTGGGCGCGCTTCAGCGCGTGGATGGAGGAGCATCGCGGCGATCTCGCGGGCTTCGCGCGCCAAGAAGGGTTCGTGAGCGTCCACCCCGGCGTCGAGGGCGGACGGCCCGTCCTGCGCGTGAGCAACACCACGCCTCAGCAGGCGTACGGGGGCGATCTGCCCTCGGGCGGGGCCGGTGGATCGGGCGAACGCCACACTGCGGGCACGAAGCCGGATCGCCGCCGGAGCAGTGGCCCGCGAAACCGCGGCAAAAAGCGGGGTTGAGGTAGGACACGGGCCCACAATGTATGGGCCCACCCCTTGCTAGCTCTATCCATCGACGTGGCGACCCGATTCGAAATCACCTACGCCGCCCATACGGGCACCTGCACCTTCTTGTTGGACGCAGACGGCATCTGCCGACGCATCGTGATGCTGCCGTCGAAAGGCAAGCGTCGCGAGTCGTCGAAGACGGCCGCGCGATGCGTCGGCGCGCAATACGTCGCGTCGCTCGACTCGGGCGCCGCCGGCGGTCTCGTCGAGATGCCCCGCGTGGGCGCCGCCATGCTCTTCGCGCGCGTCGACGAGCGAGGGCGCATCTCGCTGGTTCGCACGAGCGTGCTCACCGGCTTCGAATCGCAGCAGGTCGAGGATCCGTTCGCGGAGTCGACCGGCGTCCAGACCTCGGCGCCCGAAATCGACACGCCGCTGGTGCCCGAGGCGCCCGCCCCGCCCGACAGCGACGTCGCCGTCGCCGATCCCGACGACTACTTCGACGCGAGCGATCGGACGCAACGCATCCAGGCCCTGCGGCCCGAAGACATCGCGGCGACCTTCCCCGAAGCGGCCACCGCCGAGTATCGCGCGGTCGAGAGCGAGCCCGCGCCGCGCACCACGCTGCCCTCGCAGCTTGCGCCGTCGAACGTCCCGACCCTACGGAATCCTCACCGTGACGTCCGCATCGAGGCCGACGACGAGTACGCGCCGCCACCGCCGCGATCGGTGCCGACCCGCGGGATGCTCCCGCGGGTCCGCGGGTCGAGCGCCGCCGTGGCGAGCGAGCCCATGCGAACGCCGAGGGCGTATTCTCGGCCCGCCGCGTCGGACGTGCAGATGGCTTCGCGGCGACGTCGCGGCACCTGAGCCGCGTCCGCGCAGCGCGACCGCGAGTCCCCATGGACATGCGGCGCCGACAGTGTTACCTCGCGCGTCGATGAAAGCTCGGCATCTCGGCACGTTGAGTGCCGCTTGCCGCGGACGCCTCGAGGCCCCATGTCGCTGCTCGGAGTGAGCATCCTCAACGCTGAAAGGTCCCTCGCCGAAGGCGGGGTCAACGTCGACCTCGATTTGAGTCTCTTCGTGCAGCTCGGGTTCTTCCTCGTGCTGCTCTTCGTGCTCAAGCCGGCGCTCTTCGATCCGATGATGAAGCTCTTCGAAGAGCGCGAGAGGCGCATCGAAGGCACCATCGCCGACGCGAAGAGAGAAGACGAAAAGTCGGCCAAGGCGCTCGCCAAGTACGAAGCGATCGTCGGCAAGGCGCGCCAGGAAGGCGCGACCGAGCGCGACGCGATTCGCGCGCAAGGCATGAAGCGAGAAGCCGAGGTCATGGCGAAGGTCCGCGCCGAGACGAGCGCGACGCTCGACGCCGGGCGCAAGTCGATCGGCGACGCCGCCGACGCCGCGCGCAAGCAGCTCGAGACCGAGGCGCAAGTGCTCGCCCGACAGATGGCGACGCGGGTGCTCGGGCGCGAGGTGTCGTCGTGAGCCGGCGCGCGAGGCTGATCCTCGCGGCCGCCGTCGCGCTCTCGCTCGCCATCTGGGTGCTCGCCGCCGGTCCGAAGGCGAGCGCGCAGGGGCACGGCGAAGGCCACGGCTCGAGCGAGCACGCCGCGCCCACGACGCACGCCCCCGCGGGCGAGCACGCCGCCCCCGCGGGCGAGCACGGCGAGCACGGCGCCGCCGAGCACGGCGCGCACCACGGCCCGGCGCCGATCAACTGGACGGACATCTGGAACACGAAGCAGCCGGCCGTCCTCGCGCTCGTCATCAACTTCGGTCTTCTGATGGGCCTCTACTACGTGCTCGGCAAGAAGCCGATCACCGAGGCCCTCAAGCAGCGCCGCATCACGATCGGCAAGGAGATCGACGACGCGCAGGCGCTGCTCGCCGAGGCCAAGGAGCGCGGGAAGAAGTACCAGGCCGATCTCAAGAACGCCGACACCGACGCCGAGACCGCGCGGTCGGGCCTCGTCAGCGCGGGCAAGGGCGAGGTCGATCGCATCCTCTCCGAAGCCGAAGAGCGCGCCGAGCGCATGAAGCGCGACGCCGAGCGCCTCGTCGAGCAGGAGAAGAAGCAGCTCGCCGTCGATCTGCTGCTCGAGACGATCGAGGTCGCGTCGAGCGAGGCGGGCAAGATCCTCGCGAAGTCGGTCACGGCGGAAGATCACGCGCGCCTCGCGCAGGATCTCCTCGCGGAGCTCGCGAAGAAGCCGGCAGCGCCTCGCGCCGCGGCCGCGGGCTCGGTTCGTCCGGGAGGTGCAGCGTGATCCCCGGCGTCATCGCGAAGCGCTACGCCACCGCGATCCTCGAGCTCGGCTCCGAGTCGGGGCAGCTCGATCAGCTCGTCGAAGAGATCGGGCGCGCAGCCGAAGCCTACGAAACGAGCGGCGAGCTGCGAGCGGCGTTCGCCGATCCGCTGGTCGCGATCGCGACGAAGAAGGCGATCCTCGGCGATCTCGCCCAGCGCCTGAACCTCGGCGCGACCGCGCAGAAGACCGTCGGTCTCTTGCTCGAGCGCCGCCGCATCCGCGCGCTGCCCGCGATCGCCGCGCGGCTGCGCGAGATGGCCGACCAGAAGCGCGGGATCCTCCGCGCGGAGGTCTCGACCGCGATGCCGCTCCCCGAAGAGTACTTCGAGCGGCTCCAGCGAGAGCTCGAACGCATCACCGGGCGCCGCGTCGCCCTCGACCGCAAGCTCGATGCGACGCTGATCTGCGGCGTCCTCGTGCGCGTGGGCGACACCGTCTACGACGGCTCGCTCGTCGCGCGCCTCTCGCACCTCAAAGAGACGTTGCTCCCCAACTGACGGGACAATCAAGGAACCGACATGCAGCTCCGCGCCGAAGAGATCTCCCAGATCATCAAGAAGCAGATCCAGTCGTACGAGAAGGCCGCGCTCACGACCGAGACGGGCACCGTGCTCAGCGTCGGTGACGGCATCGCGCGCATCTACGGCCTCGAAGGCGCCATGGCCGGCGAGCTCGTCGAGTTCCCCGGCGGCATCATGGGGCTCGTCCTCAACCTCGAGTCCGACAACGTCGGCGCCGTGCTCTTCGGCGAGTCGACGAACATCAAGGAAGGCGCGACCGTCAAGCGCACGAGCCGCATCATGGAGGTGCCCGTCGGCGAGGCCGCGATCGGCCGCGTCGTCAACGCGCTCGGCATCCCCGTCGACGGCAAGGGCCCGATCGAGACGCCGCACCGCCGCCGCGTCGAGATCAAGGCGCCCGGCATCCTCGCGCGTCAGCCCGTCAAGGAGCCGCTCCAGACCGGCATCAAGGCCATCGACTCGATGGTCCCGATCGGCCGCGGGCAGCGCGAGCTCATCATCGGCGACCGCCAGACCGGCAAGACCGCGGTCGCGATCGACGCGATCATCAACCAGAAGGGCCTCGGCGTTTACTGCTTCTACATCGCCATCGGGCAGAAGCAGTCGACCGTCGCCGCCGTCGTCGACAAGCTCACCCAGCACGGCGCGATGGAGTACACGACCGTCGTCGTCTCCGGCGCGAGCGAGTCGGCGCCCCTCCAGTTCATCGCGCCGTACACCGGCGTCACGATGGCGGAGTACTTCCGCGACACCGGCCGTCACGCGCTCTGCGTCTACGACGACCTCTCGAAGCAAGCCGTCGCGTACCGCCAGCTCTCGCTCCTCCTCCGCCGCCCGCCGGGCCGCGAGGCGTACCCGGGCGACGTCTTCTACATCCACTCGCGCCTCCTCGAGCGCGCGGCGAAGATGGCCGACCGCCTCGCGGTCGTGAAGAAGGGCACGACGTGGGAGCAGCGCGGCGACGCGACGATCCACATCGGCGAGCAGGGCCACGAGTCGTCGGCCGAAGAGCTCAAGGCCAAGGGCGAAGGCTACGAGGTCGTGAAGGATCCGCTCTCGGGCGGATCGCTCACCGCGCTCCCGATCATCGAGACGCAGGCAGGCGACGTCTCGGCGTACATCCCGACCAACGTGATCTCGATCACCGACGGTCAGATCTTCCTCGAGGCCGACCTCTTCTTCTCCGGCGTGCGGCCCGCGATCAACGTCGGCATCTCGGTCAGCCGCGTCGGCGGCAACGCGCAGATCAAGGCGATGAAGGGCGTCGCCGGCTCGCTCAAGCTCGATCTCGCGCAGTACCGCGAGAAGGCGGCGTTCAGCCAGTTCGCCTCCGACCTCGACAAGGTCACGCGCGACATGCTCGATCGCGGCGTCCGCCTCGTCGAGATCCTCAAGCAGGGCCAGTACGTTCCGCTCCCGGTCGAGAAGCAGGTCGTTCTCATCTACGCGGGCACCAAGGGCTACTGCGACGGCATCGAGGTGTCGAAGCTCGGCGAGTACGAGAAGCAGCTCTACGCGTTCATCGACTCGAAGTACGGCTCGCTCTTCGAGAGCATCAAGACGAAGAAGGCGCTCGACAAGGACTCCGAGGAGACCCTCAAGAAGGCGCTCAAGGAGTTCGGAACGGCGTTCGGCAAGGCGAAGGACGAGAAGAAGAGCTCCAAGAAGGACTGACGGCCGATGCCTTCTCTCAAGACGATTCGCAAGCGGATCACGAGCGTCAAGGCGACGCAGAAGATCACGAAGGCGATGAAGATGGTCGCGGGCGCGCGGCTCAACCGCGCGCAGCAGCGCATCACCGCGCTCCGTCCGTTCGCGGTGAAGACGCACGAGGTGCTCGAGGGCGTCGCCGCGGCGATGATCCAGAAGCAGACCGATCTCGAGTACAGCGCCGCCGACAGCAGCGAAGGCCTCCATCCGCTCCTCCAGCGGCGGCCCGAGCGCACCGTGCTCCTCATCGTGCTGTCCGGCGATCGCGGCCTCTGCGGCGCGTTCAACGCCAACGTCAGCAAGGCGGCGTACGCGGCCTGGCGCGAGAAGAAGGAGGCGGGCGCCGAGGTGCTCGTCGCGACCGCCGGCAAGAAGGGCCGCGACTTCCTCCTTCGCCGCAAGGCGACCATCGCGCGCGACTTCCCGCGGATGTACGACGGCCTCGACCTCGCGAAGGCCGGCATCCTCGGCGACTGGGTCACCTCGAAGTTCGAGCGGGCCGAGGTCGACAGCGTCTACATCGTCTACAACGAGTTCAAGAGCGCCATCACCCAGAAGACGGTCGTCGAGCCGCTCTTGCCTTTGCCCGAGCCGCCGCCGCGCAAGGAAGGCCAGCTCGAGCCGACCGAGTACCGCTTCGAGCCGAACGAGCGCTCCGTGCTCGAGCGCCTGATGCCGATGTACGTCGAGATCTCGATCTACCGCGCGCTCCTCGAGAGCCAGGCGAGCGAGCTCGGCGCGCGCATGACGGCGATGGACGCGGCGACGCGCAACGCGAAGGACATGATCGCGAAGCTCACGCTCGTCTACAACCGCGCGCGCCAGGCGGCGATCACGAAGGAGCTGATGGAGATCATCGGCGGCGCCGAGGCGCTCAAGGAGTAGTCGCGCGGCGATTTCCGGCGCGCGGCGAGTGCGCTAGGGTGCGCGCCATGTCCACCCGCCTGCTCGCCTGCGTCGCCGTCGTCTCGTCCCTCGTCGCGTGCGGAGGGCCCGACAAGCCGCCGAAGGCGCCCGACATGGAGCCCGTCGGGACCGAGAGCGCGGCGGCCGACATGCCCGCCGCCCCGGAGAAGACGGTCGCCGACGCGCCGGCGCCCGCGGAGGCCGCTCCGCCGCCGGGCATCCCGGATCCGAACGCGGGCTCGACGACCCTCGCGCTGCCGCCCTCGCCCGCCAAGATCTCGCTCAAGGGGAAGAAGGCCGCGAACGTCGAGCTCAAGCCCGACGGAACGATCCTGAGCGGCGGCAAGGCGGTCGCGAAGGTCGCCGGGATGACGCTCGAGAGCGCCGACGGCAAGCCCGCGCTCAGCGTCGGCAACGACGGCGCCGTCACGACGGCCGACGGCATCAGCTACGGGAGCTTCGCCGGCGACGAGCTCACGATCGTGAAGAGCGGCGACAAGCTCGCCCTCGGCGACGACGGCACCTTGACGCTCACGGCGAGCGGCACGCCGTCGGCGCTCGGCAAGTTCGAGAACGCGGGAACGGCGAAGCGCTCGGCGGTGCTCGCCGCGGCGTTCGTGATCGCGCCGCCGACCGGCGACGCCAAGGCGCCGGCCAAGCCCGCCTCTGGCAAGCCGGCCGCGAAGCCGAAGAAGTAAGCTTCGCGAACGCGGCGGGCGTCAGCGCTCGAGCGCCGCTCCTTCGGGGATGGCGCAGCCGAGGGCGTAGCGCACCCATGCCTGATCGCGGCAAACGAACGTGGCGCCGCCCTCGCATTTCCATCGCTGGGCGTTGAGATCGGTGCACGCTCCGGGCGGAGGGCGCGTGGCGGGGCCGCGCCCGTTCGAGGCCGACCACGCGACGAGCCCCGCCATCGCGCCCGGCCCCGCCTCGAGGCGCGCCGCGAGCGAGCCGCCCATCTCGAGCCGCCAGAGCATCGCCGGACCGCGCCCTACGCAGGTCGTGAGGTTCGGTCCGCGCCCGTTCGGACCGGTCGTCGCTTGCGAAGCGATCGCGTGCCCGCTGTCGACGCTCACGACCCGCATCCTTCGACTTCGCTCGAGCCGGCCTGCGTTCATCCGCACGAACTCGACGTCGAGCACGCGCCCCATGTCGAGGTCCGAGAGCGCGGCGACGGCGTCGACGCAAGGAACGTCGGGGTCGGCGTTGCAGTCGGCCAGCCCTTGCTCCATGCGGTAGGGCGACACGAGCATGCGCCAGACGAAGTTCGAGGCCATGATGTCGTCGTCGGCGTCGAGCGCACCGTACTGGAGTGATCGCCGCGGGGATCGGCTCAGTGGGGATTGAGCTGCTCGTAGAAGCGTTCCGGCGCGGCGCCCTCCGCGCGCAGCTCGCGGAAGACGACGTCGTTCGGGCGAGACTCGGTTCGGGAGAAGGACGGCAAGACCGGCGCGAACGAGAGCCACTCCTTGTAGCGGTCGACGCGCCGGCCCTGGGGCAGCGTCGGCAAGCGGCGCGCTTCGACGTACGCAGCGAGATCGGGAGCGTCCGTCCAGCCGAAGTCCGCGGGTCGGCGCGCCCCGAAGTAGGTGTCGTAGATGCGCTTCGCCTCGACGCGCGGATCGCGCCCGCTGCGCGAGTGAATCGCGCACGAGCCTATCGCGGTGCCGCACGCTCCCGCGTAGAGATCGCCGAGATCAGGAAGGTGCGCGAGCGCGGGTCGGCTCGTCTGGGCCGACGACGATTCGCCGACGGGCTCGTCGACGGGACCGACACACGCAGCGACGAGCAGAACGCTCGCGAAGAGACTCCGCACTCCCATGGCGAGGCTCGCTGCACGTACGATGCCGCGTGAAGAACGCGGCGCGCGGCGCCGACGTGCGGGGGCCACGCGCGATCCGGGGTGGCGCGGCGCACCACGCCGGTCGCGTCAGAGCGACTTCGCGACCTCTTCGACGAGGAGCCTTCCTTGGAGCACGATCGCCGCGCGATAGGCTTCGAACTTCGAATCCGTGATCTCGCTCTCGTTGCCGGCGAGAAAGCGCGTCATGACCGGCGTGTGAATGTGGCCGACGGGGATCGTCAGGCCCATCACGTCGCGCAGCAGCGTCGCGCGGTACGCGCTCTCGTTCGAGAGATAGTCGCCGCCGCTCCCCGAACGGGCGCACGTGCTCGCGCTCGGCGGAGACGGCATGACGGGCGGCGGATAGGTCGTCGAGACCGGACTGTAGAGGGATTGCGTTTCGCTCGCGGTGCAGCTCGTGAAGATGCCGTAGTCGTAGCCCCAGACGACGTCGAACGCGTTTCCGCCCGCGGCCTGCGAGTCCGGTGGACGCGGCACGCGCGTGCCGGTGTTGGCGGCGATCATCTTGTCGACCGGCAGCGTCGACTCGACGAACTGCGGCGGCTGCCCGATCCGCCACGGCCGGCTGTCGTAGCCGATCCATTTGGCCGATGGATGTATATTGCACCCATCCACGCTCGGCAGGAACGAGCCGTTGCACGTCGCCACGTCGTCGTTGCCGGCGAAGAGCCCGTGGTAGCGGCCGTTGTACTCTTCGAGCTTGAAGCGATAGCCGCCGCCCTGGCTCATGGTGATCGAGATGTCGACCTGCGACGGGCCGGCGGAGAACCACGGGCCCAGCGTCTCTTCCTGCATGCCGCGCTCGAACGGCCCGTAGTTGACCGGCAAGGTGAAGGCCTCGATGTGCGCCGTCTTGCCGTTCGGGAGCGTGAGCTCGTAGCCGTCGTAGGCGAGGGCGGAGGCGCCCGAGGGGTTGCCGATCTTGATCGAGGCGTCGTCGGTCGCGCCCGGAGTGCCGAGGGTGAACGGGTCGAAGCCGCTCACGAGGACGCGGACGTAGTTGGATCCCGGCGGCAGCTTCACGTCGAGCTGTCCGCGCGAGGCGCGCTCGAGCTCCCACTCGAGATCGGCGCGCTTCGCGGCGTCGAGCTCGAACGAAGGCGCCCACGCGCGGAGGGTCTTCGTCATCGTGAGGCGCGCCCAGTAGAGCATTCGATCGTCGCCCGCCGGGAGCGTGCCCGAAGGGCGCCGGCCTTGCACGCGATCCACCGCGGCGCGCCAGAGGCGCGTGCCCGCGGCGGAGACGAGCGCCTTGGCGGCGTCGAACGTCGCCGCGCCCGCGATGCCGTCTTTGCACAGCTCCTTGGAGAAGTCGGGTTCGAAGACGTCGAAGCCGGTGCCCTTCAAGAGCTCCTCGGAGAACGCGACGCTCTTGCCCGGCAAGCGATTGACGAGGCGCTTCTCTTCGTACGTCAGCGGAACGTCCGCGCGCATCGTGCACGTCGCCGTCGGCGTCGTCGGGCCCGCGGGCTCCGGCTCCGGAGGCGTGCCCGGTCCGCCGCCCGGGTTCACGTTGCCGGTCGGCTCGACCTCCTCCGCAGCGCTCGAGCAGCCGGCGAGCATCACGAAGAGCGCGCACGCAAGGACCCTCGCGCTGCGTTGCATCGATTCAGGATAGCCCAGAAACGCGACCGCGCCGCTCGGCGATCGATCAGCGATCGACCATCGCGATCTGCTCCGGACCAGGCGGGCTCACCGCGTTCGTGAGATCACGCACGGTTCCCGTCGTCGACGCGAAGAGAGACGCCGGCCAGAGCCCCAAGAGCACGACGAGCGTCGCGAGCGGCGCGACGCTCGCCCACTCGCGCGCGCTGAGATCCGGGAACCTCCCGCCGAACGGCTCGAGCAGCGGACTCTTCTGCCAGCTCTCGGCGAGCTTGCCGAAGACGATGCGCGCGAGCGCGAGGAAGTGGGCCGCCGCCGCGACGATGAGCGCCATCGCCGCGACGAACGCGAGCGGCGGATAGTTGGGCAGCGCGCCGAGGAGCGCCAGCATCGGCCCCCACGCACCCCCGAGGCCCATGACGCCCGCCTGGCCGAGCGCGGCGGCCCCGAGCGCGGTCGCCCATCCGGGCATCTGCGTCGCGACGCCGGAGAGGCGGTCGACGTCACCCGTCTGCGCGCGCGCTTCCGCGGCGCCCGCGAGGATCAAGAAGAGCGCGCACGCGAGCGCGCGCGTCGCCGCGAGGACCATCGCGCCGGAGATGCCTTGAGGGGTGAGCGAGCCCGCGCCGAGGAGGACGAAGCCGACCTGACCGACGGTGGCGAACGCCGCGAGCCGCCTCAGATCCGACTGCCCGAGCGCGCCGAGCGCGCCGTACGCCGCCGTCACCGCGCCGAGCGCGACGACGACGCCCGACGCCCAACGCATGCCTTCGGGGAGCACCGCGCACCCGATGCGCAAGAGAGCGCAGACGCCCAGCGTCGGCAGTGACGCCGAGACGAGCGCGCCCGCCGCCGTCGGGGCCTCGACGAAGACGGGCGCCAGCCAACCGTGGAGCGGGAACGCGCCGAGGAGGATCAAGCTCGCGACGAGGACGAGGACGAACGCGACCTTCACGATCGCGCCGCCGAAGAGCGTCGCGCCCTTTGCTCCGAACGCGACGCGGGAGAGCTCGGGGAGGCTGAACGTGCGCGTCGTCTTCGCGCCGTCGACGAGGAAGGTTGGATCGGCCTCACGCGAGACGGCGACGACGGCGACGAGCAAGAACACGATCGCGATCGCGCCGAGGACGGCGAGCTTGAGCGCCGCCGCCCGCCGCTCTTCGCCGCCCCAGCCGCCGACGAGGAGCGCCGAGGCGATCACGGCGACCGTCGTGAAGAGGACGAAGAGGAGCGCGTCCATCGCGCAGAGCGCGCCGGGGACGGCCGCGGCGAGCGTCAAGTACGCGCCGTGGTAGCCCGTCGCGCCTCGCGGCACGGTTCGATCCGGCAGGATGCCGACGAGCGCGACGGCGCTCGTGACGAGCAGAGCGGCCGCGCCCGTCCCGTCGACGCCGAAGAAGAGCTCGGCGGAGATCGAGCGAATCCAGACGGCGTGCTCGACGAACTGGAGGCCGTCGTTGCCGTCGAGGCGCGAGACGTCGGCGGCGAAGCCGCGATAGACGTAGGCCGCGAGCGCGGTCTGACACGCGAGCGACGCGACCGCGATCACGTGCGGCGTGCGATCGTCGCGCCTCCCGATCGCGCGGGCGACGAACGTGAGCACCGCGCCGAAGAGCGGCAGGCCGATGAGGAGCGAGAGGACGTGCGACTCGAGCGGCCCGAGCAGCCCGGGCACTTGCGCGCGCACGCCCATCGCGACCTCGCCCGACGCTTCGTCGGACGTCGTCACCACGACGTGGGCGAAGAGCTGACGAAGGCGCACGCCGTGCTCCGGCGCCCAGTGGACGACGGCCTTCCGCGACGTGCCCGGCGCGACCGTCGCCGGCAGCGCGCCGCTGTCGAGCCTCGCCACGAGCTTCGGCGGCGCGCGTGGATCGCCGACGTCGCCTCGCACGGCGATGCGCGAGATCACGAGCGGCTCCTTGCCGTCGTTGACGATCGCGAGCTCGCCGCTGAAGCCGTCTTTGACCGCGCGCAGCGCGATCGGACCGCGGCCGCCACCCCCCACCTCGAGGCGTACCGTGCCCGCGCGCCGGAGCTCCTGAGCGAGCGAGGGCGCTGCGAAGAGCGTCAGGACCGCGAAGACGAAGCAGAAGAGCGCTCGTGTCATCGTCCTTCAGCCGAGGAGCATCGAGGAGAGCACGACGAGGCCCAGGAGGGCCACCATCGCGAGCACGAGGGCGAGCCGGAAGAGCTCGAACCGATTGGACGTGGGCGCGTCGCTCTTCGGCTTGCCCACGAGCCGGGCGGGGATCCGCTCGAGCCGGCGCAGGCCGCCTGAGGCGGCGACCGCGCCCGACGTGAGCAGCTCGGTCGCGTCGTCGATCATCTCTCGGTCCATCGTGTCGACCGAGCGCGCGAGGAAGCGAACGACCGAGGCGCCGGCGGCGGCGACGTAGCCGAAGAGCGCCGTCGGCGCGGCGAGCGCGGCGATCCAGCGCGGGCGCCGCGCGGTCGACGTCGCGCGGCGCGCGGCGAGCAGACCGAGCGCGGCGGCGGCGAGCGAGATGCCGAACGCGGCGGCGACCATGCGCGGGCCGCCGTCGAGGCCTCCTCGCCCGAGCACGAGGCGCCGTGCGAGCGGCGGGATGCTGCCGCCGAAGGGCGACGTGCCGACGCCGAGGGCGACGCCGGCGCCGAGCGACGCGACCGCCAGGAGCACGACGAGCACACGAGGACCGCGCGGCCCCTTCACCTTCGCGGGAGCGCGAATACTTGCACCATACACACGAAAGACGGCGAGCGAGACGAGGACGGCGGAGAGCGTCACGACGGGTGCGATGATCGCGCCGGCGACCCGGCCGGCCGCGCTCGCGGCGAACGCGCCCGCCGTGACCGACGCGATCCCGGGAGAAGCGCCCGCCGCGGGCATCAGGCCGGCGAGCCCGGCGCAGGCCACGCCGAGCCATCGAACGTCGGCGTCGGAGTCGATCGCCGCGGTGACCGCCGCGGCGCCGAGGCTCGCGGCGACCACGATGACGATCGCCGAGGCGGGCTCGCCGAGGAACACGGACGCCACCGCGAGCGCGGAGAGCGCGGCTACGACCGTCCGCGGGACGCCGTCGCGCGAATCGCCGGGCACCTCCTGCGCCACCGCCGGCGCGCGACCGAGACCCGACGACGCCGCCTTCGCGGCGAGCACGACGGCAGCGATGACCGGCGCGATCGCCAGCGCGGCGCCCGCGAGCGATCCTGGCTCGAGCAGCGGCGTCACGCGCATCGCGAGGATGAGCGGAGGGACGCCCTCGAGGGTGTACGCGAGGCCCCCGCGATCGCCGCGCGCGAGCAGGCTCAGGCGGAGGAGCGCGCCGAGCACCACGATGAACCCGATGACGGCGGCGACGGGGACACCGCCGATCGTGCGCTGCGCGAGCACTGCGCGAAGCGGCGACGGCCCGGTCGACGTGGGGCGCGCGACGGCGAGCTGATCGCCGAGGTTGCGCATGCTCGTCGTCGGGCCGTACGGCGTGAGCACGTACGAGCGCCCGGGGGCGAGCGTGACGTGGGTGACGAGCAAGTCGGACGTCGCCGCGCCGGCTTGGAGCCGAAACGAGTACGTGCCCGGCTCGAGCGTGAGCGCGAACGGCGAGTGAAGCGGCTCGCCGGGCAAGGGCGGTCCGTCGTCGGAGGTCACGAGCGCGTCTTCGTATGTCGTGAGCGACACCGTGCTCTTGCCTTCGGGGGCGGGCTCGGGCGTCGATACGATGGCGAAGCGAGGGAGCGGATCCGGCGTGTACCCCGACGCGCCGAAGCCGCCGCCGAGCGACCAGAAAAGGACCCACGCGGCGTAGAGGACCGCGGCGTCGCCGCCGAGCGCGACCGCGAGCGATCGCTTGCGGCCCCCGCCTCCGAGCCCCCACGCGGCGAGGGTCGCGAGCTGCAGCCCCACGGCGACGAGCGGCCAGTCGTCGCCCAAGACGACGAGGAGCACGCCGCTCGTGAGCAGGCCCGTCCACGCGAGGCGGCCCGAGACGTGTCCCGGCACGCTCCAGACGGCGTGGAGGACCGCGAGGAAGGCGATGAAGGTCACGAGGAGCGCGAGCGTGGCCGACGTCGGATCGCGAACCAGGTCGATGCCGACCTCGAGCTGTCCGATGCGAACGAACTGGGCGACGTGCTGCTGCGCGACGCGTCCCGCGGGCGTCATCGCCGCGCGCACGGCGTGGCTCACGGCGAGGCCGAAGGCGCCGCCGGCGGCCGCGATCGAGACCTGCGCGGCGATGCGCTGGCCGGTGGCCCCGCGACCGCCGCGGAGCGAGACGAGCGCGGACACGACCGCCCACAGGAGCGGAAGGGCCACCAGCCAAACGAGCGACGAGACCTGCTCGACGATCGTGAGGGCACCCGCAGTCTCGAACATGGAGGCCTACAGGCTACAGCGTTTTCGAGCCGTCAGGTCTTCGGGAACGGGTCACAAGAACGGGCTGGCGTGAGGCTCCGGACGCGACATGGCCCCGCGGATCCGGAGCGCCGTTCGAAGCACGAGCAGGACGCCCGCCGTCACGATGGTCGCGCCGAGAGCGGCCTCGAGCGACTCGCTGGGCGCGAGCTTGCGCGCGAGCGCGACGAGGGCGCCCGCGAGCACGAGCGCGGGGAGGAGCCGGCGGACGACGAAGCGGCGGACCTCGTCCGGAGCCCAGGGCGATGCGACCGCGGCCGCGCCGAGGAGGAGTCCGGCGAGGATCCACGTCTTGAGGACGAAGAGCAGCGCCGCGACCGCTTGCAACGCGGGCCCGCGCGGCTCGACGCCCCCGGGCAGCTGCCAGCCGCCGAAGAAGACCGCGACGCCGAGCGCGCACGCGACGACGAGGCCGAGGCGCTCGAGGAGGCGTCCGTGCGTCTCCGAGGTCTTCGGCGGCGCGATCGCGTCGAAGCGCGCCTCCTTCTGGAGTGAGATGTCCGCGGCGCGGCTCTCCGTCATGGAGCCCCCGGAGCGAAGGAAGGCGAAGAGCGCTCCGACATAGGCGAACGCCGCCGCCGAAGCGAGCGGCTGACGGAACGCGGCGATCTCCCACGGCGCTCCGCCCTGCGCGCGGACGATCTCGGAGATGCGGAGCGCGCCGCCGTGGATCATCATCTCGGCGAGCGAAGCCGCGAGGATCAGGCCGAGCAGCCCCACGTGCGCGGCGGCGCGCGCGGCGCCCATCGCTCCGCGCGCGCCGAAGACGCGCGACGTGACGAGCAGCGCGAGCGCGGTGACGAGCAGCACCGCCGCGTCGAGATCGGGGGACGCGACGTGCGGACCGAGGGCGAACGTCCCCACGAGGACCGAGACGAGGAGCGACGCGACCGCGATCGGGCCGCGCCCGACGAGCGCGAAGAAGATCGACGCCGGGCCGCGCGCGCGGAGCTGGCCGGCGACGCGGAGCTCGATGGCCGACGCGATCGTCGGCGCGGGCAGCACGAGCACGAGCAAGATCGCGAGCGCGAGCCCCACGAGCAAGAGCGCGGGCGAGTACTCGGCGGGAATGCGCGCCCCCGCGTACTCGATCATCGGGACGGTCTTCGTCTCTTCGCCTCCGGCCTCGCCGTGACGCAGCGTGATCTGCGTCGTGCGCGCGGAGAACGGCGCGACGTCGGCGATCTCGCGCACGTGGACGCCGTCGACCGCCGTGATCACGTCGCCGGGCTGGAACCCGAGGCGCTCCGCAGGCGAGCCCAGGACGATGCGATCGACCGGCACGCCGCGCGAGCTCGCGGGGCCGGGCGCGATGCCGAGGAACGCGAGGACGCGCGCGCCTTCTTCGGCGCGCGCGAGCGCGACGCTGGCGCGGACCGACGACGGCGTGACGTCGAGCGTCGCGCCCGTCATGACGCCGACGAGCGGCGGTGCCCCCGGCGCGCTCGACGCGAAGGCGACCTCGACGTCGCCCTTCATCGTCGTGTGGATCGCGTGATCGCCGTGTCCGCAGAAACGCTCTTCGAGAGCGTCGCTCACGACGATCTCGATCCGGTCGAAGCTCGCGACGAGCCCCTCGGCCTCGATCGCCGCGCGGTGAATCGGAGGCTGGCCGGGTCGGTAGAGCGTGCCCCGAAAGGTCACGCGCGCGACGCGGCCTTGGGGGAACCCCGATCCGCGGAGCTCGATGCGATCGCCGACCTCGATCTCGCGCGGCGAGATCTCGGTGACCTCGACGAGAGGAGGCACGCCGTCGCGCTCGCAACCGAGGAGGCCGAAGAGGCAGAGGAGGCCCAGAGACAGGGCGAGGACGAGGCGTGACACCAGACGATCCCTATAGAGGACGTGCCGGGATCACGCGACTTTTCGGCCTTTCTTGTGCCATGCTCCGCGCATGACGAAGTCTCGACCCGCGGTCTATGCGGTGATCATGGCGGGTGGCGCGGGCACCCGCTTCTGGCCGGCGTCGCGCGCGCTCCGTCCCAAGCAGCTCTTGCCGCTCGCCGGCGCGAGCGAGGAGACGCTGCTCGCGGCCACGGTGCGCCGGCTCTCTCCTCTCGTACCTCCCGAGCGCGTCATCGTCGTGACCGGCGAGCACCTCGCGGAGGCGACGGCGAAGGCGGTGCCCCAGGTGCCGCGGGCGCAGATCCTCTGCGAGCCCGCGCCGCGCAACACCGCGCCATGCATCGCCTGGGCGACGGCGACGATCGCCCGGCGCGATCCGGAGGCGCTCGTCGCCGTCCTGCCGAGCGATCACTTCATCGCGAACGAAGACGAGCTGCGCCGCGTCTTCGACCACGCGCTCGACGCGGCGGCGCGCGGGCACGTGACGACGGTGGGCATCGTGCCGACGCGCCCGGAGACGGGCTACGGCTACATCGAGGTCGGCGATCCGCTCGCAGGCGGCGCGGGCGCGGGCGGCGGGGCAAAGAGCGTCGTTCGGTTCGTCGAGAAGCCGAGCGCGGAGAAGGCCGCCGAGCTCCTCGCAGGAGGCCGGCACCTCTGGAACGCGGGCATGTTCTTCTTCCGCGTGGGCGACATGACGGCCCTCGTCGAGCGTCACCTGCCGGCGCTCGCCGCGGGGGTCGCCAAGATCGACGAGGCGGCCCGGAGCGGCGACGAGACGGCCGCGGTCAAGGCGATCTTCCCGACGCTCCCGAGCATCTCGATCGATCACGGCGTCATGGAGAAGGCCGCCGGCCTGGCGGTGGTGCCCGGCGATTTCGGGTGGAACGACGTGGGGAGCTGGCAGTCGGCGTGGGAGCTCGGCCAGCGCGACGAAGCTGGCAACGTGCTCGCGCCCGGCGCGATCGCGATCGACGCGAAGAACAACCTCGTGCGCGCCCTCGGCGAGCCCGCGTCGAAGAAGGTCGTCGCGCTCGTCGGCGTCGACGATCTCGTGGTCGTCGAGACCGACGACGCGCTGCTCGTGATCCCGCGTTCGCGCGCGCAAGACGTTCGCCTGGTGGTCGACGCGCTGAAAGCCGCCGGGCGCACGAACGCGATCTGACGATCTGAGGCTGGCGTCAGCGTTTGTAGCGCCCGCGGCCGCCGCCGGCTCGCGACTTGCTCGCGGCGCTCACGCCGTTGCCGGTCGCGCGTGAGCCCTTGCCCTTCGTCTTCTTCGGCGAGCCGGCGTAGGGATCGTAGACGGCGCCCGCCGCGGCGACGCCCTCCTTGCCCGCGAGCCCTTCGAGGCGCTTGAGCTCGTCGCGAAGGCGCGCGGCGCGCTCGAAGTCGAGCGCCTCGGCGGCGGTGAACATCTCGGTGCGGAGCGCGCGGATCTGCTCGGCGAGCTCGGCCTCGGGCGAAGCGTCGCCCTTGCGCGCAGCCTTGCCGTTCTTCGGGATCTTGGGGACCTCGAAGTAGTCGGTCGTGCCGGCGGCGGGGTTGATGTTCATCACGGCGCGGATGACCGTCGCGGGGACGATCCCGTGCTCCTCGTTGTACGCCTCCTGGATGACACGACGGCGCTCCGTCTCGTCGATCGCGCGCTTCATCGCGACGGTGACGGAGTCGGCGTACATGATGACGCGCCCGTTCACGTTTCGTGCGGCGCGCCCGATCGTCTGGATGAGCGAGCGCGGGCTGCGGAGGAAGCCTTCTTTGTCGGCGTCGAAGATCGCGACGAGGGAGACCTCGGGCAGGTCGAGCCCTTCGCGGAGCAGGTTGATGCCGACGAGCACGTCGAACTCGCCGAGGCGCAAGTCGCGCAGGATGTCGATGCGCTCGAGGGTGTCGACGTCGGAGTGGAGATAGCGGATGCGAACGCCGAGCTCGCGGTAGTAGTCGGTGAGATCCTCCGCCATGCGCTTGGTGAGCGTGGTGCAGAGGACGCGCTCGTTCTTCGACGCGCGGTCGCGGATCTCGACGAGGAGATCGTCGACCTGGCCGGAGACGGGGCGCACCTCGACGATCGGATCCGTGAGGCCGGTCGGCCGGATGACCTGTTCGACGAAGGTGCCTTGCGCCTTCTCGATCTCGTATTCGCCCGGCGTCGCCGAGACGTAGATGCATCGATCGACGTGACCTTCGAACTCCTCGAACTTGAGCGGCCGGTTGTCGAGCGCGCTCGGCAGGCGGAAGCCGTACTCCACGAGCGTCTCTTTGCGCGCTCGGTCGCCGCGGTACATCGCGCCGATCTGCGGCACCGTCTGGTGCGACTCGTCGAGGATGAGGAGGAAGTCTTTGGGGAAGTAGTCGATGAGCGTCGGCGGAGGCTCGCCCGTCTTTCGGCCCGAGAGGTGGCGCGAGTAGTTCTCGATGCCGTTGCAGAAGCCCATCTGCTCCATCATCTCGATGTCGTAGAGGGTCCGCTGCTCGAGGCGCTGCTTCTCGACGAAGCGCACCGCCTTGTCGAGGAAGTCGAGCCGATCGCGAAGCTCGTCGCGGATCTCGGCGATCGCCCGGCGCATCTGCTCCTGCGGGGTGACGTAGTGCGAGCCGGGGAAGATCGCGTAGCGATCCATGTTCCCCTTCGCCTTGCCGCGGATCGGATCGACCTCGCGGATCGCCTCGACCGTGTCGCCGAAGAACTCGATGCGGACGGCGGTGTCGTTCTCGTACGCGGGAAACACCTCGACCACGTCGCCGCGAACGCGAAACGTGCCGCGGTGGAAGTCGACGTCGTTGCGCTCGTACTGGATGTCGACGAGCATCCGCAGCAGGTTGTCGCGACGAAACTCTTCGCCGACCTTCAGATCGATCAAGAGCCCGTGGTAGCTCTCGGCCGACCCGATGCCGTAGATGCAGCTCACGCTCGCGACGATGATCACGTCTTGCCGCGAGAGCAGCGCGCGCGTCGCCGAGTGGCGCATGCGATCGATCTGGTCGTTGATGATCGCGTCTTTGTCGATGTACGTGTCGCTCGACGGGACGTACGCCTCGGGCTGGTAGTAGTCGTAGTAGCTGACGAAGTACTCGACCGCGTTCTCGGGGAAGAGCTCCTTCATCTCGCCGTAGAGCTGGGCGGCGAGCGTCTTGTTGGGCGCGAGGATCAACGTCGGCCGGCCGTACTGGGCGATGACGTTCGCGATGGTGAACGTCTTGCCCGAGCCGGTGATCCCCAGCAGAACCTGGTGCTTCTCTCCCCGCTGCACGCCGCTCGCGAGCTGCTCGATGGCTTGGGGCTGGTCGCCCTTCGGCTCGAACTGCGTCGTCAACTTGAACGGGCTCGGGTTCATGGAGAACGTCGGATGATTCCCTTTGATCCCGCAAAGGGCAAGCGGCTTGAGATAGCTTCTTTCCTAGGGTGACGCAGGTGAGCGTGAGCGCGAGAAAGAGCGATGGCGGGCGTCGGGTGCGCCGCGGCGCGACGAGCATCGCGACCGTCGCGTTCATCGGGCTCGGCGCGATGGGGCGGCCGATGGCCACGCGCCTCGTTCGGTCGGGCTTGTCGCTTCGCGTCTACAACCGAACCAAAGGACCGGAGCGCGCGCTCGTCAAGCTCGGCGCGACGGCGTGCGCGACGCCCGCGGAGTGCGCGCGAGGCGCCGACCTCGTCATCACGATGCTGAGCGACGCCGAGGCGCTCGCCGCGGTCCTCGAAGGACCGCAAGGCGTGCTCCGGGCTTTCGCCGCGGAGCCCAAGGGCCAGAAGCACCGGCCGCTGCTCATCGACATGTCGACCATCGGGAGGCGCGCCGCGATCGCGGCGGGCAAGCGCGCCGAGCAGCACGGCGCGCGATTCCTCGACGCGCCGGTGAGCGGGTCCGTACGGCCCGCCGCTTCGGGCGAGCTCGTCGCGCTCGTCGGCGGCCTCGTCAAGACGGTCGAGCGCGCGAGGCCCATCCTCTCGATGCTCTGCAGCAAGATCATCCACGCCGGAGGCGTCGGACAAGGCCAGGCGCTCAAGGTCGTGCTCAACGGAGTCGGCGCGCATCACCTCGTCGGCTTCACCAGCATGCTCGCGCTCGCCGAGCGCGCCGGCCTCGCGCGCGACATCGTGCTCGACGCCTTCACGACCGGCGCGTTCGCCACGCCGAGCTACGTCGGCAAGCGCGACAAGCTCCTCGCGCGCGACTACACCCCAGACTTCTCGCTCGAGCTCGCGCTCAAAGACTGCGCGCTCGCCAGGCTCCTCCAGGAGGAGGTCGGCGTCGAGCTCCCCGTCCACCGCGCGATCTTCGACGACGTCGCGCGCGGCGTCGACGAGGGGCTCGGCAAGCTCGATCTCTTCGCGCTCGAGAAACACTACGGTCGCAAATGAAAACGCTCGTTCGTCTCCTCTCGCTCGTTGGCCTCGGCGTCGTGACCTCGGCGGGCTGCTCGTCGACGCGTGACGATCCCCCCGAGCCGCTCCCGGTCATCGCGTGCGCGTCGTCGGAGATCGCGGTCGCGATGGATCCCGCGACCGACGTGCGCGTCTTCGTCGATCCCGATCTGCATCCGCAGGTGAGCGCCGATCTGGGGAGCTATCTCACACGCATGTGGAAGCGACAGGTGAGCGTCGTCGCCGGCGCGCCCGAGGGCGCGGGCGACGCGGTGTGGATCTCGTCGTCGCCCGCGGCCCTCGAGAAGGCGCGGCCCCCCGAGGGCGGATATGCCCTCGTGCGCGCCGACGAAGGCCCGCGGAAGCTCCTGCTCGCGGCGTCGGCGCCGGCCGATCGCGCGTTCGCCGCGTATGCGCTGCTCGAGGAGCTCGGCGCGCGCTTCTTCCATCCGATGCAGGAGCTCGTGCCCGAGCTCGACGGGCCGCGCTTCCCTCGCGCGCTCGAGGCGCGACGCACGCCGATGACGAAGACCGCGCGCGGTCTTCAACCTCACCTGCTCCACCCGACGGAGTACATGCGCACGTTCCAGGAGCCGGGCGAAGCGAACCTGGCCGAGGCGCGCCGCTTCGTCGACTGGCTGGTCAAGACAGGGCAGAACCACGTGCAGTGGCCGCTGCTCGACGAGAACGCCACGCCGTGGGTGCCCTTCTCCGAGCACGCGCGCCAGATCGCCGCGTACGCGCGCTCGCGCGGCGTGACGACCGGCGCCGTCATCCAGGTGAACCAGCGCGGCTCGCTCCAGCGCAACTACGTGCTCGTCAAAGACGAAGCGAAGAAGAAGGAGCAGATCGAGGCCGCGCTCACCAAAGCGATGGAGGTCCCGTGGAACGACGTCGAGCTCGCGCTCGGCGAGTTCTTGGCGACCGACCCCGAGGGGATGCTCGAGTCGCTGAACCTCGCCGTCGCGCACCTCGCGAAGATCGCGCCGGAGACGCGCGTAGGCGTCCACAACCACGTCGGCAACTTCCCCGATCTCTACGTCGACTTCCGCGGGCAGACGACGTTCTTCTACCACGTGCCTCAGTACGCCGATCCGCGCCTCGGCCAGACCGTGCACACGGTGTTCTGGTACGACCTCTACCGCGATCGCGGGATGTACTCGCATCCCAACTTCTTCTTGCAGCGCGACTACATCATGGCGCAGCTCGCGACGACGGGCCGGCGCGTGCGCTACTACCCCGAGTCGGCGTACTGGATCGCGGCCGACGTCGACGTGCCGGTGTTCCTGCCCGAGTTCATCGAGTCGCGCTGGCTCGACATCCATCGGCTCGACGAAGACATCCGCAACGCGAACCTGCCGAAGCTCGACGGCCACCTCCTCTTCACGTCTGGTCACGAGTGGGGCTACTGGCTCACCGACTACCTCGTCGCCAAGATGCTCTGGGAGCCCGCGGCGCCGCTCGATCGCTTCCTCCAGCACTACGCCGCCGCGTTCGGATCGTGCAGCGGCGGCGTCGCCGCCGAGCTCTCGGCGTTCATCGCGCTGCAGAAGAAGTACCTCTTCGAAGGCCGACTCATCCCCTACGTGAGCGGCGAAGACGCGACCGTCGAGACCGGCGCCTCCGTCGGCTACGTGATCCGCGACATCCGCAAGAAGTTCGAAGACCTCGTCACCGGCCCGGAGAGCGAGCGCGCCGCGTTCGAGGCCGAAGTCCTCGCGCCGCTCGAGACGATGACCGCCGAGACGCGCCCGATCGAAGACTCGCTCGCGGCGCGCTGCCGGGGATCGGATCCGATCCTCGCGCCGTGGTGCGACGAGCTGCGCGACGGCGTCCGCATCGTGCGCCAGCGCCTCGAGCACGTCGTCGTCGTCTATCGCGCGGTCATCGCGCACGCGCGCGGCGACGGCACGAAAGCCAAGGAGCTGCTCGCGCGCGCGCGGGCGAAGACCGAAGAAGCGAAGGTCACGATCGAGGCGCGCGAGAAGGCCTATCGCTTCGATCTCGAGAGGCTCACCGGCGCGTACTACAACCCGACGTTCTATCCGTTCGGCTACCTCCGCCAGGCGCACACGCAGTGCCTCTGGCGCCGCCGCGATCAGTTCGCGAGCCTCATCATCGAGGAGGGCGTCCTCGGGAGCACGAGCGACGTGCCGACCTGCCTCGACTGAGAGGCGAGCCTCAAGCCGCGTCGACGCGCGCGACCATGGCGCTGCCGCCGCCGAAGACGACGGCGTCGAGGAGGAGCTCGTCTTCGACCAGGGCGAGCGAGGGGTGATCGCGCGAGATCCGGAGCGTTCCTCCGGCGTCGGCGAAGCCGCACGCGAGCGCGCCCTCGCTCGATCCCGCCTTCCACAGCTCGGCCGCGGGCGTCGCTCCCGCGGGGTCGAAGGTCACGCGCTTGCCGCTGCGAAGACGCTCGAGAGTCTCGAGCGCGCGCAGATCGGCGATCGGATCGGTGATGACGTGGCTGTCGATGCCGGTGCAGAGGCGCGCCCCCGAAGCGCGGAGCGCGCCGAGATCGGGCAGACCGTCGCCGAGATCGGCCTCGGTCGTCGCGCAGACGCAAGCGAACGCGCGCGCGCGCCCGAGCAGCTCGGCTTCGTGCGGCGCGAGGTGCGTCGCGTGCACGGCCACGAAGCGATCCGAGAGCACGCCGAGATCGGCGAGCAGCTCGACCGGCCGCTTCCCCGTCTCGGCGACGCACTCCTCGATCTCGCGCGGCTGCTCCGCCACGTGCATGTGGAACGGCATCGCGTGGCGCGCTGCGTACGCGGCGAGCTCGGCGATCCAGCTAGGCGGAACGGCGCGCACCGAGTGGGGGGCGACGCCCACGCGCACGTCGGGATCATTCTTGTATTTTACATATAAATCCTCGACGTCGCGGAGCACGGCGTCGACGGTGGGGTCGCAGAAGCGCCGCTGCCCCGGCTCGGGATCGCGACCGGGGCCCGCCCGGTGATAGGCGACGCGGAGGAGCGCGATGCGCAGCCCCTCGGCCTTCGCCGCGCGGATCATCGCGTCGCTCATGATCGTGCGATCGACGTACGGCGTCCCGTCGGGTTGGTGGTGAACGTAGTGAAACTCCCCGACCGTACGCACGCCCGCGGCGCGCAGCTCACGGAAGGCGACTCGGCCGATCGCCTCGATCGACGCGGGATCCACCGACGAAGCGGCGCGATACATCGCGCCCCTCCACGACCAGAAGTCTTCACGCGTCCCTCGAGGGCGCTGCGCCGCACCGCGCATGGCGCGCTGGAACGCGTGCGAATGGACGGTCGTGAGCGCCGGCAAGCTCAGCGTTCGGCCGTCGGGGGACAGCGACAGCATCGCCCACGCAAGCTACCATCGATCCGTGCGCGAGGAGGGACCCGCGAGCGACGCAACGCAAACGGAGGTGCCCGGCGAGCTGACGGTCCCGATCGCTCCGGTGGCGGACGAAGCGAAGCCCGTCGTCGCCGGCTACGACATGGTCCGCGTCCTCGGGCGGGGGGGCATGGGCGTCGTGTGGGAGGCGATCGAGCACCGCTTCGACCGGCGCGTCGCCGTGAAGGTCCACGCCGAAGGCCGCGCGCTCCTCCCCGACGAGCTCTGGTCGGAGGCCTTGATCGCGGCGCGGATCGGAGATCCTGGGATCGTTCGCGTCCTCGACGTCGGGCTCACCTTGGCCGAGCGCCCGTACTACGCGATGGAGCTCGTCGACGGGACCGATCTCGCGACGCTCCTCGCCGACGGCCCGCTCGCGCCGCGCAAGGCGGTCGATGTCGCTGCCGACGTCGCGCGCGCCGCCGCCGCGGCGCACGAGTACGGCGTCATCCATCGCGATCTCAAGCCGCGGAACGTGATCGTCGACCCGACGGGGCGCGCGCGCGTGCTCGACTTCGGGATCGCGCTCGACACGCGCGCGTCGGACGTCGATCCGTACGCCGGCCAGCTCGCGGGCTCGCCGGCCTACATGGCCCCGGAGCAGGCGCTGGGCCATCCGGTGGTACCGCAGACCGACATCTTCGCGATCGGCGTGATGCTCTACGAGATGTTGACCGGCGCGAGGCCGTTCGAGGGCTCGTCGAGAGAGGCGCTGCTCTTCAACATCGCCGCGGGAGACGTTCGGCCGCCGTCGGCGATGAACGCGAGCATCCATCGCGATCTCGACGCGGTCGTCGGTCGGTGCCTCGCGAAGTCGGCCGAGGATCGCTTCCCGACGGCGCGCGCGCTCTTCGAGACGCTGTGCGCCATCGCCGAAGGTCGACCGATCGACACGGCGCCGCAGAGCCTCAGGCGGCCGTACATCCCCAAGGTCTCGACCGTTCCTCCGCCGGATCGCCCGCGGCGCGACGAGGCGAAGAAGCACCTGTCGTGGAGCTGGCGGCTCGCGTCGTCGCCGGGCGCGCTATGGCCCCACGTCGCCAACACCGATCGCTTCAACAAAGCCGTCGGTCTCGCGCCGATCGTCTTCACCGACGAGCCTGCCCCCGAAGGCGGCGCGATCCGAACGGGCGAGATGCGCGTCCTCGGCATGGCCATCCGGTGGCGCGAGTTCCCCTTCGAGTGGGTGAAGGACCGCGAGCACTCGGTATTCCGCTGGTATCGGAGCGGCCCGCTCGCCGCGCTGTGGAATCGCGTCAAGCTCACCCCGATCGAAGGTGGTGGCACCGAGCTCGAGCACGACATCTGGCTCACGCCGCGCGGCGTCGTCGGTCAGGTCGCGGCGTTCGTCGAGATCGATCGCAAGCTCGGACCGGCCGTCGATCGCTTCTACCGCCACCTCGACGACGTGCTCGTCGCCGGCGGCCACGTCGATCCCTTCGAGCCGGCGCACGCGCCGACGCCCGATCAAGGCGCGACGGTCGAGGCGGCGTGCGCGCGGCTGCGCGCCGAGGGGTTCGCGCCCGCGATCGTCGAGCGGCTCGCGATGCACCTGCTCACCGCGCCCGACGGCGTGCTCGGCGCGCTGCGCCCTCACGCGCTCGCCGACGCGTGGCGCGCGGATCGCTCCGAGGTCCTCGACGTGCTCATGCACGCGGCGCACGCAGGCGCGCTCGAGCCGGCGTGGGACGTCGTGTGCCCGAGGTGCATGCTCGCCCACGAGTCGCTCCAAGGGCTCGCGCAGATCACGCGCGTCGGCACATGCTCGGCGTGCGCGACCTCGTTCGAACGCGATCTGCGCGATTCGGTCGAGCTCGTGTTCGTCCCCTCGCCGAGCGTGCGCAGCGTGCCGCGGACGACTTATTGCGCGGGCGCGCCCGCGCTTCGCCCCCACGTCGTCGCCCAGCAGGTGGTCGAGCCGGGCGGCGAGCGCCGGTTGACGATGGATCTCACGCGCGGCGAGTACCGGGTGACGGGCGCGCTCGCGAGCGCCGCCGGCGAGCTCGTCGCGAGCGCCGTCGGCTTCGAAAGCGAGGCGACGGCGGTCGCCCGCGACGGGCGGATCCACGTCCGACCGTCGATCGTGCGCGCGGGAACGGTCACGCTCGTCCTCCGCAACGAGGGCGACGACGAGGAGACGCTCCGCCTCGAGCTGGCCGGCGCGCGCGGCGACGGCGTCGCCGCGGCGACGGCGATGACCCATCCCGCGTTTCGCGAGCTCTTCGCCGACCAGCTCCTCGCGCACGGAGAGCACCTTCGGGTCAGCCACCTCGCGTTCGTGTTCGTCGAGCTCATCGGGCGACAGGGCGTCTTCGAGAAGCTCGGTGACGCCTCGGCGTGCGCCGAGCTCACGCGGCTCGACGAGCTCGTTCGCGCACGAGCCCGTGCCCATGAAGGCACCGCCGTCCCGAGCTCGCTCGACATCCTGATCGTCGCGTTCCCCACGGTGCAGCGCGCCCTGCGGGCGGCGCTCGAGCTTCGAATGGGCGTCGACGAAGCGCGACTCTCGGCGCCGGTCGCGATCGCCGCGCACGACGGTCGATGCATCGCCCTGACGCGCGAGGGCAAGCCCGAGTTCTTCGGCGAGACGCTCCTCCGCGGCCAGGCGCTCTTGCGCGACTGTCCGACCGGCGGGATCGCGCTCAGCGCGACGCTGGCAGCCGACCGCGCCGTCGCCGTCGCGGTGCACGAGTCCGGCATGCGCGTCGGCGTGGTCAAGTCGGACGCCGGGCCCTACGCCGGGCGCCGCGTGACCGTGCTCGCGCCCGCGTGAGAAGATCGGCTGTGCGGATCGGCCTCGGTTGCATGCGCTTGTCGACGGACGCAGACCGCGACGAAGCGCGCGCCCTCGAGACGATCCGAGCGGCGTTCGACGGCGGCGTGCGGCTCTTCGACACCGCGCGCGCATACGGAGTCGACGGCGCCGACGAGGGACACAACGAGCGGCTCGTCGCCCGCGCGCTCTCGGGCCGCGAAGGCGGGCGCGTCGTGACGAAGTGCGGAATGCGCCGCGAAGGTTGGATCCCCGACGGTCGCGCGTCGACGATCGCGCGCGACGCCGCGGCGAGCGCGATCGCCCTCGGACGGCCCCTCGACGTCTTGCTCCTCCACGCGCCCGATCCCAGGACGCCGCTCGTGACGAGCGTGCGCGCGCTCGATCGCGCGCGCAAGGACGGCGTGGCGCGATCCATCGGCGTCTCCAACGTATCCCGCAAGCAGCTCGAAGAGATCGCGACGGTCGCGCGCGTCGACGTCGTCGAGATCGCGCTCGGCGCCTACGACGACGCTGCCGTACGCGGAGGCGTCGTCGCGTGGTGCGCGGAGCGCGGCGTCGAGCTGCTCGCGCACTCGCCGCTGGGCGGACCGGCGCGCGCGCCCCGCCTCGCTCGTGACGTGCGGCTCCGTGCGCTCGCCGAGCGCGCGGGCGCCACCGCTCACGAGCTGGTGCTCGCGTACCTGCTCGCCGTGCATCCGTCGATCATGCTGCTGGTGGGCGCACGGCGCGCGAACGCGGCGGCGAGCGCGGTCGCGGCGGCGCGGATCGCGCTCGACGACGAGCTCCTCTTCGCGCTCGACGCGCGCTTTCCGGGCCTCGCGCTCCTGCGACGACCTCCGCCGCGGCCGCCCGAGACGAGCACGCGCGAGGTCGTCATCTTGATGGGGATCCCGGGAGCAGGAAAGTCGACGGCGGCCAAGGCCTACGTCGATCGCGGGCACGTCCGGCTCAATCGAGACACCGTCGGCGGCACGCTCGCCGGGATCGCCAAGCGCCTCGACGAGGTGTTGCGCAAGGGCGCGACCGGCGTCGTGCTCGACAACACCTACGTCTCGCGAGCCTCTCGGAGCGAGGTCGTGAGGATCGCGCACACCCACGGCGCACACGTCAGGTGCGTGCACTTCGACACGCCGCCGCACGAAGCGCAGCGCAACGTCGTCTCGCGGATGCTCGAGCGCCACGGCGCGCTGCTCGGCCCGAAGGAGATCGCGTCGCTCTCCAAGAGAGATCCGACGGCGCTCGGGCCCAACGCGCTCCGTCGCCTGCTCGGCGAGCTCGAAGCGCCGGCGCCCGAAGAGGGGTTCGCGTCCGTCGACGTCGTCACCTTCACGCGGCGGCACGATCCGCGAGCGACCGCGCGCGGAGCCGCGATCGCCCTCGACGCGATCGCGCGACGGGCAGGAGACGGCTACGCGCTCGCGGCAGACGCGCGTGCGATCTTCGACGACCTCCCCGCCGGATCGCGCGCGCTGGTGTTCGGATGGATCCCCGACGCGAGCCCCGCGCTCGTCGCGTCGACGACGGCGCTGCTCCGCGAGGCCCACGGGGCAGAGCTTGCATTATGCACACATTTGGCCGGACCGCCGCTCTGCTGGTGCCGGCCTCCCCTCCCCGGCCTCTGGCTCGCCTTCGCGCGCGCGCACGGCCTCGACGCGCGGGCGAGCGTCCTCGTGGGCACGGGCGCGTCGCACGCGTCGATGGCCCGCGCGCTCGAGATGACCTACCTCGAGCGGCCGCTCACTGGCGCATCAAGTCCGCCGCGGACCGCGTGACGTAGAAGTAGCGCGGCCAGTGACGATAAAAGCTCGACCGGAGGATGGGGCTCCCGTCGGCCGGATCGACGTCTTCGCCGAAGGTGCCGACCGTCCGCACGAGCGAGCCGACGCCGACCGACTTTTCGCCGATGTCGTCGTCGGGCGAGAGCGCGGCGAGGACGTGCACGACGCCGAAGTCGCGATCGCTCACCGTGACGCGACAGGTGTCTTCGTCGTTGGCGTTGCTGCAGAGGTTACGCGTCTCGAGCTTGCGAACGCTGAGCGTGAGGTAGGCGGCGCCGCCGGGACCGGGCGCGCGGCCCTTCACCACGCCGAAGAGCGACGCCTTGCCCTTCCGCCAGGCCTCGGCTTCGCGCGCGTACATCACCGGATCGTATTCGCGCGCGCCGTTCGCCGCCGCCGCTTCGTCGGAGGTGGCCGCGTATTGCGCCGCATAACCGTAAGGCCCGGCGCTCCGACATCCAGCCGAGAGGAGCACCGCGAGCGCGAGCATCGATGAACGACCCCACATGGCCCTCGTTCTACGCGATTCTGCGCCTGCTGACTACGCGGTCTCGCCGCGAGGCCGCGTGAGCGCTCGAACGACGAGCTCGGCGGCGACGAGCGCGAGGAGCACGAGGGCCACGATCCAGGAGACGTCGACGATCGCCACGCCGCCGCCGAGCGCAGACGAGGTCGCGCTCTCGGCCACCGCCCTGGGCCGCAGATCGATCTCCCGCGCGATGGGCGCCGCGACGCGGAGCTCGCGGCTTCCGTCGATCGTCACGCGATAGACGCCCGCGATCGGGGGCACGACGCGCATCGCGCCTTCTTCGCGCGCGACCTCGACGCGGGGGCCGGAAGGAGGTCCCTCGACCTCCACTTGCCGAGCGCCCGCGAACGTCCAGGGTACGCCCACGTCTCCCCGCCGCGGCGTGGCGCGCTGCTTCGCTTCGGTGACGAACGCGTCGAGGAGCGCGAGGAACCCGGGCCTCAACGCGAAGTCGCTCGCGTCGATCGAGAACGGGAGCGTGGTGAGCCACACGTCGCCGCGACCGCGCGCGCGACGCCCTACGAACGTCGCGCCGTCGCTCCACTTGAGGAGCGCCTCGTGCGCGGAGAGATCCTGCTCCGCGAGCTTCGCGCGGCCCTTTGGCGCCAGATCGGCGAGGCTCGAGGCCGCCTCTCCGAAGAACGTGGTCCCGCTCGCGACGTCGATCCCGTTCGCCGGGGAGGCGTCCCACCCTACGGCCTGGCCGATGAAGGGCTCGAAGTTCGCGCCGAGCGGCGCCGCGGCGGCCCGCCTGCCGAGGGCGATGAGCAAGACGCCGCCGCCGTCGACGAAGGCGCCGAGCGCCCGACGCTGCTCGGGCGTGAACCCCGGCGGATCGTCCACGACGATCGCGGCGAAGGCGGCGGTGTCCTCGCGCCGATCGGGCACTTGAGGGATCGGGCGCACCGCCATGTCGACGTGGAGCGCCGCGAGGGCCTGCTCGACCACGGGGGCCCCGCCCGTCGCGACCGACTCTTCGCTGCGGTCGCCGACGACCGCGAGCGCGGCCGGCCCCGCCTCGACGACGATGGGCGCACGATCGTCGGCCGCGATCGCGTCGTTGCCCGTGAGCTGCGCGACGAGCTCTTGCGCCTCGTCGGGCGCGGCGATCACCGCCGATCCGGGCGCGGCCGGCGCGCTGCTCAAGAGGAGCGTCGCCTCGCCCATCTGCGTCTGCGGCAGGGGCGTCTTCGCGATGACCTTGTCGCCGTCCTTGACCTGGACCTCGCGTCCCTGCGCGGCCTGCGCGCTCGAGCACGCGAAACGGACGCGCACGCGGCCGCCTGCGCGATCGGCGGCGATGATCCCGCAGTCGTCGGCCGGCGATCTCAGCTCCGGCATCGCGACCCACACGGGGAGCGCCGTACCCTCGCCGAGGGGCGGGCCGTCGGGCTTGCCGTCCGCGAGATCGCTGAGCACGACCACGCGTCGATCGATCTGCGGCAGCTCGCTCACGAGCGTTCGCGCGATCGCGACCGCGCCGTCGAGATCCGTCGCGCGATCGCTCGGCGTGATGCCGTCGAGGGCGGCGCGCGCCGCCGAGATGTCCGTCGTCGCCGCGAGACCGACGCGCGCCGGCGCGCCCGCGAGGACGATCGCCGCGGCGTCGCCTTCGCGCATCGCGGCGAGGATCTCGCGCGCTCCCTCTTGCGCGCGATCGAAGCGAGACCGACCGCTCGCGTCGACGACGCGCATGCTCATCGAGTCGTCGAGGACGATCGCGACGGCGACCGAGGCGCCCGAACGGCTGAGCGCGAGGCGCGAGCAGCGAATGAGGGGCGAAGCGCCGAGCACGGCGAGCGCGACCACCGCCGCGGCGCGGATCGCGAACAAGGATCGATCCTCGAGGTGCGCGCGCCGTCGCGCCTTCGGCGGCGTGGGAGGAACGAGGCGCGCCGGCGCGAAGGGGTGCTGTTCGGCGCGCTGGCGGCGCAGCCGGTGCGCGACGTATGGCGCGGCGACGAGCGCGGCGATCCCCAGCGCGAGGAGCGTGAGGAACGTCACAGCACCGCCTCGATGATCGCCCGGACGGCCGAGACCGGATCCCGATCGGTGGTCATCGGGAGGAAGCTCGCGCCTCGGCCGACGAGCGTTTCCTTCCAAGCCTGCTGGAGCTCGGCCAGCCGCGCGAGGTAGCGCTCGCGCGCGCCTTCGTCGGTCTCGACGGTCACGCCGCCCTCGAGCGCCTCGAGCCGGACGGTCTCGGTGAAGGGAAATGTCGCCTCGTCCGGATCGAGCGTCTGCACGACGACCACGACGCGCCCGCGCGTCGCGATCGTCGCGATCCGGTCGGCCGCCTCGGGCGGCAGATCGAGCAGATCGGAGAAGATGACGACGACCGAGCCGCGGCGCGCCGATCGCGCGAGGGCGCCGAGGACGCGATCGAGCACGCCGACGTCGGCGATCGCGTCACCTCGAGCACGTTGCGACTCGAGCGCGTCGACGATGCGCTCGAACGCCTCGCGGCCGCCGCTGACGGGCACGGGCCTGGCGTCGGGAGATCCGCCGATGAAGCCGAGCCCGACGGGATCGCCGCTGCGGATCGCGACGCGCGCGAGGGCCGCCGCCACGAGCGAGGCCCACGCGACCTTCGCCGCGGGCGCGCTCTTGCCGCGGTACCCCATCGACGCGGTCGCGTCGACGACGAGACGGAGCGCGCGATCGGTCTCCGTCTCGAACTGACGCACGAGCAAGTGGTCGTGGCGCAGCAGCGAGCGGACGTCGAGCCATCGCAGATCGTCGCCCGGCGTGTACGCGCGATGGCCGCCGAACTCGACGCCGGCGCCCTTGCGCGCGCTGCGATGCGCGCCGGCGTAGACGCCTTCGGCGACGAGCCGCGCGCGGATGCGCAGCGGCGCGAGGCTGCCCCAATCGACCTTGCGCCGGAGATCGAGCTCCACGGCGGAGCCGCTCAGGGAAGCCCGACTTCGGGAACGGGGCCGCCGATCTGCGCACGCGCGCCGCTCAGCACCTCGCGTGCGAGCGCGACCTCCATGAGGTCGAGGCCGGGGGAGCTGACGACCTGCTTGAGGAAATCGTCCGCGCCCTTGCTGTCGCCCGCGAGCTTGCGATCCATCGCGGAGTAGAAGAGCGCTTCGGTCTTCTGCGTGGGCGTCTGCGCGGCAGAGACGAGCTGCTCCGCCTTGATCTTGCCGGCGCCGAACGCGGCGACGCGGCCGATCCAGCGCGGATCGTCGGCCGCCTGCGCGAGCACGCGCTCGGCGACGCTCTCGCCGCCGGCCTTCGTCTGCTTCTCGAGGAAGCGCACCCACATCGCGTAATACACGATGTCTTCGCGCGGGAGCTCCGCGCCGAGGCCGCGCGCGAGGCCGTCGCGCGCGCCCGCGAGATCGTTCTTCACGAAGGCGCGCGCGATGATCTGACCGATCGTCGCCGCCGCCTGCCGCTTGTCGCGCGGCGCCGCCTCGAGCGCGCGCTCGAGCGCCTTCATCGCGCTGGGCGCGGCGCCGAAGCGATCGAGCGCGCGGGCGATGAGCCGCTCGATCCGCGCGCGGTCGTCGCCCTCGGCGGCGCCTCGCGCCTTGGCGAGATCACGGAGCGCGTCCGACAGCGGCTTTCGCGCCGCGCTCGCGTCGCCTTGCTCGCGCTGGATGTCGCTCTGGAGAATGAGCACCTCGCCGCGGAGCGCGGGCTCCTTGACCACGTCTTCGGCCCCCAGCGCTTCGCGCAGTCGATCGAGCGCGCTCTTCACCTTGTCGTCGTGCCAGTCGAGCCGCGCGAGCGCGAGGAGCACGGCGCCCGTCTTCTCTCGCTCGATCGCCTGCGTGAGGAGCTGCCTCGCCTCCGCGAGCCGGCCCTCGCGGATCTCGATCTCGCCCATCATCCCGTAGACGCGCGCCGGGCTCGGCTGCACCCGCTTCACGGCGTCGGCCGACGCGAGGACCGGCGCGGCCGCCTTGAACGTGCGACGCACGCTGTCGGGCTCCTCGGCCTCGAGCGATCGCCCCATCGATTGCATCGTGATCGCGAGCGCGAGGCCGACGATGCGCGGATCCTTCTGCGCCTTCGCCGCGTCGGCGAGGACCGCGGGAGCCGCCTCGCCCATGCCGAGATCGACGAGCATCGCCGCGACGAACGCCGCGGGCTCCGCCGCGGTCGCGTCGAGGCGATACGCCTCGGCGGCGGCGGCGAACGAGGCGACGCGGAGGAGCTCGCCGTCGCGCCCGAAGTCTTCTTCGTCGCCGCGCATCTGGCGCGGCGGCGGGCGCAGCATCCGGGCGAGGTCGAGCCACTTCTCCGAGTCGGGCTTCTGCGCGACTTGCTTGAGCGCCTCGACGAGCTCGGGGCGCGCGAGGTCTTTCACCTTCTCGAGGGAGGCGAGCGCGCCGTGCGGATCCGCGTTGCGCAGATGGATCGCCGCGAGGACCGTCGCGCCCGTCTCGAGGGCGCGGACCGTCTCGAGCGCCTCGTCGCGCGGCACCTGCGTCCCGCGCGTGCGCCGCGCCGTCCTGACGGCCGCGGCCTTCTCCATGAACTCCATCGTGCGCAGGACGGCGTCGTCGCGCGCCTCCTTGCTCGGCTCGAGCAGGTGCCGCGTGACGGCCGCCGCCTCGAGCGCGCCGGCCGTCTGCATCACGCCGCCGCCCGCCGTGTCTCGCGTCCACGTGGCGATCGCGTCGAGGTGCGCCTTGATGTCGTTTCGCTCCGCCGCGGGCGCGACGCGCAAGAGCATCTCGTACGAAGCGCGCGCGCGCCCCTCGTCGCCTCGCTTCGCGAACTCCTCCGACGCCGCCTTGAGCGCCTCGTAGCCGCGCGAGCCCATCATCTCGTTCGTCAGCTCGGTGGCGTGCACGAGGTACATCGCGCCGGCGAACGAGGCGACGGCGCGATCGCGATCCTTCGCCTTGAAGCGCTGCGCGACGCGCGACATCTGGCGCGCGACCACCCCTTGCAGGCGAAGCTTGCGCTCCTGGCTGTTCGGTTCGCTCGCGAGCAGATCGCGCACGGCGCCCGCGAACGCCTCTTCGCTGACCTCGTGACCGGCCACGGTCGCGCGCTCGGCGTTGTGCACCGGACGCCCATAACGACCGCTGCCAGGACCGCACGCGGCGGTCGCGAGCGACAGCGCGATGAGCATGAACGCAAGCCGGCGCATGAGGTGGGCAGTGTATCTCGGGGGGGCGGGAGAGGGCTAGACGGACGGCCGCTCGAGCAGGCCGAGCGCCGAGGTGCAACGCGGCCGGGCTCGCCTCGCTTACGGTCGGAATATCCGGTGGAGCCCGCTGTTTTCGACGCTGCTCCGCGCGGGACCAGGCTGAGCCTCCCGATCGCGGCCGGTCCGGGGTGATCGCGCGCGCTCGGCTCCCCCTGCAGGCTGACCGCGTGTAGCCTCTCGGGCGTCATGGCCCACGCTCATCTCCTCGTCGTCGACGACGAGCCTTCGATCCTGACGACGCTCCAGAAGGCGCTCACGCTCGAGGGCTACTCCGTCGACGTCGCCGGCGGCGTGAAGGTGGCCGACGAGAAGCTCAAGAAGCGCTCCTACGATCTCTGTCTCTTCGACGTGATGCTCCCCGACGGCGACGGCCTGAGCCTCCTCGGCGCGCTCCGCGCGAGCAAGAACGAAGTGCCCGTCATCATGATGAGCGGGCACGCGACGATCGACACCGCGGTCAAAGCGACGCGCCTCGGCGCGCTCAACTTCCTCGAGAAGCCGATCAACACCGACGCGCTGCTCATCGCGGTCGAGACCGCGCTCCGCCTCCAGCGCGCCGAGACCGAGGCGCGCGAGCTCCGCGCCGCGAGCGGAGCGACCGGCGAGCTCGTCGGCGAGAGCGCGCCGATCAAGAAGCTCGTCGAGCAGATCGGCCGCGCGGCCAAGAGCTCCGCGAGCGTGCTCGTCACCGGCGAGCGCGGCACGGGCAAGGAGCTCGTCGCCCGCGCGATCCACCTGCTCTCGCCGCGCGCGAAGGGCCCGCTCGAGAAGCTCAATTGCGCGGCGCTGCCGAGCGAGCTCATCGAGAGCGAGCTGTTCGGGCACGAGGCCGGCGCGTTCACCGGCGCCACCAAGCAGCGGCGAGGAAAGTTCGAGCGCGCGAGCGGCGGCACCCTCTTCCTCGACGAAGTGGGCGACATGCCCCTGCCGATGCAGGCCAAGCTCTTGCGCGTCTTGCAAGAGCGCGAGATCGAGCGCGTCGGCGGGAGCGAGACGATCAAGGTCGACACGCGCGTCGTAGCGGCGACCAACCGCGATCTCGTCAAGGCCTGCGAGGCCGAGGCCTTCCGCGCCGATCTCTACGATCGGCTCAACGTCGTGCCGCTGCACATCCCGCCGCTCCGCGCGCGGCGCGAAGACATCCCGCTCCTCGCGCGTCACTTCCTCGACCTCGCGGCGAAGGCCAACGATCGGCCGGGGATGCGCATCGACGACGAGGCGATCGGGGTGCTTGCATCCTACAGCTTTCCCGGCAACGTCCGGGAGCTCCGCAACCTCACCGAGCGCCTCGTGATCCTGACGCCGGACGACGTGATCCGCGCCGCCGACGTGAGAACGTGCCTGCCCGGCGGCAGCGCGCCGAAGGCTCACGGGCTCTACCGCCCGGGCGTGCCCTTCCGCGTGCTGGTCGAGGAGTCCGAGCGCCAGATCATCCAAGACGCGCTCGGTCATCACGGCGGTCAGATGGCCGCGACGGCGCGCGCGCTCGATCTCGAGCGGAGCCATCTCTACAAGAAGGCGCGCGCGCTCGGGCTCCGCGGCTCCGACAAGGGCGACGACGACGACGGATGATCGTCAGCGCTTGTGGCACTGACCGCGAGCGCCACGCACTTCGCAGTAGTAGCGGCGGGTCGTGCTTCGGGCGGCTTCGTCGAGCAGGCGCTCGCACGCGAGGACCTCGTCGCGATCGTAGCGGCGCCCGCAGACCTCCTCGCAGCTCGGCTCGTCGGCGCCGGCTTCGACGGTGTACGGCTGGATCCACGCGGCGTCGCGCTCGTCGCAGCCATAGGTGAGGAAGCTGTCGCACGCGGAGCACGCGACGAGCGAGATCGTGACGATCACGCGACGCATCGCTCGGCCTCCGCGAGATCGTCGGCGAACATCGCCTCGAGCAGACGCCGTCGCGCGTTCCGTGTCGGGACGAGCCCGCTCGTCACGACCGGATCGTCGTCCGCCACGCGCAAGGCGTCGCCGACCAGACGAACGACGGCCGCGGCGCGCGCTTCGACCACGCGCCCGAGCGCGTCCGCGTCGAGGCGCGAGCGCGCGTACGTGTCGATCGCGAAGGCGAGCGCGGCGTGGCGCGCTTCGTCGCGCGCGATCGCGCGGTACGCGGCGCGCACCTCCGGAGCCGACGCGAAGTGCGCGGCGTGGGCGACGATCGCCGCGGACCAAAGCTCCTCGACGCAGCCGACGGCGGCGTTCTCGATCGCGAGCGATTCAATCGTCGGCCACCGCGACGGCGCCGGCGGCGCACGCGAGGCCTCGACGCCGCGCGCGCGCGCCAGCGCGCTCATCGTGGCGCGATGGCGTTCTTCGTCGTCGGCCGCGGCGCCGCAGCGGGCGACGAGCGACGCGGGCGCGCCGAACGCTTCCAGCACCGCCGCGAGCTCGATGAACGCGTGGACGCTCGACTCTTCGGCCTCCGCCGCCGCCGCGAAGAGACGACCGACCGCGTCTTCTCCCCGCGCGGGACCGCGGGCGACGTGGCCTGCTTGAGGGCGGCCGCTGCCCAAGCTCGGCGACGTCCGACACGTCTGGGTGACGTAGCGACACTCGACCGTCAGGCGGCCCGGTGACCGCGGATCCACGCGGGGAGGCTCGCAGCCGGTCACCTCCAGCGCCCGATCGTCGAGGAACGCGGCGCACGTCTCCTCGCAAGGCGCGCTCTTCCACTCCTCGCAGCGGCCGGCGGTGCAGCCGTGGGGGATTTCGACGCGCGACGTGGTCTCGCGCTCGGTGCAAGTGGTGCAGCCGGCGAGACCGCTCGCCGCGAGGACGAGGGCGCCGAGCTCCGCGACATGAGGTTTAATCATCTATTGGTTCAACCAATCTAGCGCGGACCTCCGCCCTGGCAAGCCTGCCGCCGGCGAAGCGTGGATGTGGGCGGCGGCCCCACTCTTCGATGTCAGAAGGTTGTGCTTCGATCGTCGATGGCCCTTGGAGGTGTGCGTGGGTCGACGCGCGGCGAACGGAGCGGAGCGTGGGTAACGCCGCGCGCATGGCAGGGCGCGCCGCGGCCGGCGCATCTGCGCTCCGCGACGCGCGCGATCCCGCGGCGTGGCGCGCGGCGCGCGACATCCTCGCCGGCGCCCTCCGCGCCGAGGCGCTGCACGTGCTCGCCGCCAACGGCGTCCCCGCCCAGGCGCGCGACGATCTCGCCCAGGCGGTGACGGTCGCGGTCCTCGAGCGCATCGTGGACGGCGGGGTCGCCCACGGTCACGAAGACGGCTATGTCGCCGTCGCCGCGAAAAATCGAGCGCGCGACTGGCACCGCGAGCAGAGCGGCGTCTACGAGAAGTCGGAGCGGCTCGAGCAAGAGGGCCTCGCCGCGCCCGACCTCGATCCTCACGCGGCCCTCGAGCACGCCGAGAACGAACAGCGCCTGCGCGCGCTCGCCGAGCGCGTGGCGCGCCTCTTGGAGACCGCGCCGGCGCGCTATCGTGACGTCCTCGTCGCCGTGTACATCGACGGCGTACCGATCGACACGCTCGTCGATCAGGAGCTCTTCGAAGTCTTTCCCCTCGACGTCTCCGACGACGCCGTCGCCGTGCGGCGACGCGCCCGCGCGCGCGTCGACAAGGTCCTCCAGCGTGCGCGCGACTGGATGCGCGCGCGGCTCTCCACCGACGACGACCCGACGCACGCACGCGGAGATCTGCGATGACGATGTCGATCATTTTCGCCAAGGCGCCGAGGGTCGATCCCGCAGAGCGCGCCGCCGTGCTCTCTCGACTGTGGCTCGACGTGAAGGCGGCGCGCCTCGCGATCGCGCGAGGGCGGCCGTCGGCGATCGAGCACACGGCGCGCGGGCTGCTCTCCGCGCTCGCCGGTGCGCGGGTCCGGGTCGAGCTCGCCTACGCCGCGGCCGCGTTCGCCGACGCGCTCGAAGAGCGCCCCGACGCCGAGGCGTGGGTGTCGTGCGCGGTGTCGGCGCGCGCCACGCTCGAGCACGCCGTGAAGAGCGGAGCGTCGGGCTTGACGGAAGAGCTCGCCGAGCTCGACGCGTCGTACGAAGACGCGCGCGACGCGGTCTTGCTCCTCGAGCCCGAAGACTACAAGGAGGCGCTGTGCGGGACGCCTCCGAGCGGAGGGGCTTGGTGGTGCGAGCGGGCGCGCGTCGACGCGAGCCTCAAGGAGATCGATCTCGAGCGGGCGCTCGGCTCGCTCGCGCGCTGATCAAGCGAGCACGCGCGCGACGAGGTGCGCGACGCGGCCTCCGTAGAGGAGCACCTCGCCGCGGATCGATTCGCTCTGGATCGTGAAGCTCTCCCCGAGCGTCGCCGCGACCGGCGTCGCGCGCGCGAGGCGCGCCGCGGCGACCTCTTCGACCGCGACGCCGGCTCGAAAGCTCGCGGCGGCGCCGTCGAGACGATGGGCCGCGGGCTCGTCGACCCGAGACGCGAGGATCGAGCAGAGATCGTCGCGTCTCGGAAAGACCTCGATCCACACCGTGCCGTCGGAGGAGACCGCGGCGACGCCGTTCGCGCTCGCGGGAGCCTGGATGTCGAGGCTGCGCGCCTCCGCGATCCGACTCGCGACGCAGCGCTGCGCGCGTCGAGGCCGAAGGGGAACGTCGACGACGGCGAGCGCCGGCACGACGACGGACCGTTCGACGGCGCCGCCATCGACCGCAAAGTCGCGCGGGAGCAGCAGCGGTTGCTTTTCGCCGTTGAGCACGCGAGCGTGGCTCGAGCCGCCCTCGACGATCAGATCGGCGGTCACGATCGCGCTTCCCATGTCGCTCGCCGGCCCGACGCGCAGCCAGGCGACGACGCCGCCCGGCAAGTCGTCGTGTGCGACGATGTCCCAGGTCAGATCGTAGGTCTCGAGCGTGCGGTCGAGCTCGTGCGCGTAGCTCATGAAGACGACGACGACGACGCTCCCTCGATCTGACGCCCGCGGGTGTCAGGTGTCAGAAGACCGCGCGTTGATCGTCGTGAAGGTCGCGCCTGATGACCCCACCTCCTCGATGCGAATCGGCGCTCGCGCGGGCCGCGCTCCTCTTGACCGCGCACGGCCGCGGGCGCGACGCGATCACGCTCGTCGAGCGCGCGCTTCGCGCCCGCAGCGATCCCGAGACGGTGATGCTCCTCGCGCTCCTCTTGCTCGGCACCGGTGACAGGCGCGACTGGCGCCGCGCGCACGTGCACCTGCGGCGGCTCCAGTGGCGAGCGCCCGCCCGCGAGCGCGCGACGCGACCGCCGCCGGGCGACTGAGCTACCGCACGACGCGCAAGACGGCGCACGCCTCTTCGACGCCGCGAGCACATCCGCGCTCCGCGAGGCGCTCGCCGCGCGCGACGTCCTTGGGCCACACCACCTTCCCCTCCTCGTTCACGTGTCCGACGAGGAAGAGCTTCGCGTAGCCGGCGAGCCGCTCGGCGTCTTCACCGCGCGGCGTCCACCCCGGGCGCGCCGACGCGATCGCGAGGCCGGCGAAGGCCACGCCGAAGGCCGCCCAGCGCGCCGCGCGGCCCGAAGGCGCGGTGATGATCCACGTCGTGACGATGCCGACGAACATCCCGCCGAAGTGCGCGGCGTGGTTCATGTTCAGCGCGGTCACGCCGATCGCCGTCCAGATGCCGATGTTGATCATGACCGATCGCGTCGCCGGATCGCGCCAGAACGCGGAGAGGTTTGGGAGCTGGCGGCGGCGGATCGCGAGCGTCGCGCCGACGATCCCGAACATCGCGCCCGACGCGCCCGCCGAGATGCTCCGCGTGAGCAGGACGCTCGCGCATCCACCGCCGAGGCCGCTCAGCAAGTAAACGAGCAGGAAGCGCTGCTTGCCGAGCACGCGCTCGACCGCGACGCACCAGCCGATCGACGCGTACGTGTTCCACAAGAGGTGGACCCAGCCGACGTGGAGAAACATGTGCGATCCGAGTCGCCAGTAGTCGCCGAGCCAAACGTGCGTTCGCTCGACGCCGCCGACCTGGAGCAAGACGCCCGGCAACGTCGTGTCGCCGAAGCGCTCGCTCCAGAGGAAGGCGACGACGTTGATCGCCGCGAGGCCGAAGGTGACGGGCGCCGCCTTCGCCTTCTCGAGGAGGGACGGCTCCTCGCGCTCCTTCGGCGCGTCTTCTCTCGCGTCCTTCGCTCCGTCATCCATGTCGCTCCGACTGTAGCACCGGGCGGCTGCGCACCTCATCGCACCTTCTCTTCGTCGAGGCATCCAGTAAGGCGGGCTCCCACCAATCGAACGCGCAGCGCGCGTGAGACCTCGAGCGTGAAGCGCCGGCTGGTAGCGTCTCCCGCCGCGAATGAGCTCGAAGCGCCTCGCGATCCTCGCCGTCGGTGCAACCCTCGCCGCGTGCAGCAGCACGAACGACGACGTGCGTGCCCGCGTCGAGAGCACGAGCCCGCTGTCTCTCGCGTTCGCGCACGCCGCGGAGCGATCCGGCGTCCCGCGCGATCTCCTCGTCGCGATCGCGCGCGTCGAAGACGGCCTCGAGCTGCCCGCGCAGCGCCTCGATCTCGACGAGGACAACGAGGTCCCCGCCGCGGGCCCGCTCATGCTCCGCCGCGGCAAGCTCGACACCCTCGCGCGCGGCGCCGCGCTCGCGTCGGCGACCGAGCTCGAGCTGCGCAGGGACGCCGATCTCGCGCTCGACGCCGGCGCGCTCGTCCTCGCCGAGCTCGGCCGAGAGACCCACGCGCGCCCCGGCGATCTCGCGTCGTGGAAGAGCGCGGTCGAGGCGATGAGCGGCTACGCCGACGACGATCATCGCGAGGAGTACGCCCACCGCGTGTTCGCCACGCTCGCGCGCGGCGGTCGCTTCGCGGGGCGCGACGGCGAGACCGTCGTGCTCGCGCCGCACGATCTGCCGCCGACGCTCACGCTCGACCTCTCGTTCAAGCTCCACACGCTCGCGATGGCGCAGTACCCCGGCGCGCAGTGGATCCCGACGAGCTGCGCCGGCAAGTGCAACGTCGGGCGCAGCGGCGCGAAGGTCGAGTACATCGTCATCCACGACACCGAAGGCGGCTGGGACGCGAGCGTCGCGACGCTCCAGAACGATCCCGGCAAGAGCGTGCAGTACATCGTCGGCGTCGACGGCAAGATCGGCCAGTTCGTCGACGAGAACACGACCGCGTGGCACGCAGGAAACTCGCACTACAACCAGCGAAGCATCGGCATCGAGCACGTCGGCTACTCCACCAAGCCGTTCGCCGAGGCCGAGTACGCCGCGAGCGCGAAGCTCGTCGCGCACCTGACGACCAAGTACGGCGTGCCCCGCGATCGCGCGCACATCATCGGTCACGATCAGATCCCGAACGGAAATCGGATCGCGCGCGCGAGCGCTCCGTGCGCCGACTCGCCGAAGAAGTGCCAGTCGAGCCTGAGCTACGGCGGCGCCTCGGGCCACACCGATCCCGGCATCTGGGAGTGGCCGACGTACATGGATCGCTTCGCCGGCGCGTCGAAGTGCAATGACGTGACGGCGCTGTGGAGCTGCTCGCACGACAAGAAGAAGGCGTTCCGCTGCGCGGCGAGCGGCAAGGTCGAGGTCGCGACGTGCGACGCGCCCGAGGCGTGTGAGGCCAAGGCCGCGGGCACCGACGACGTCTGTCACATGAGCCCCAAGCCGCAGGCGACTCCGCCGGCAGGGCCGACCGATCCGCCGGCCGCGCCTCGCCCGCCGCCCGAGACGACCGGCGCGACGCTGCCGTCGACGGATGAGCCGGCCGCAGGCAACGAAGACGACGAAGAGGCGGGCTGCGCCGTGAGCTCGCGACGAAGCCGCGCGCCGGCGGGCGCCGTCGTCGGGCTCCTCCTCGCGGCGGCCGCGATCGCGCGGCGGCGCGCGCGGCGCGCGTGACCGCCGCTCCCCCTACGAATCCGTGGGGATGCGACGCGACGCGTGTATCATCGAGGGTCTAGATGTCTTCGGACGCCATTCGTTTCTTCGCCGCGACGGACGTAGGCAACGTCCGCGAGCACAACGAGGACAACTTCCTCGTCGACAAGAAGCTTTCCCTCTTCATCGTGGCCGACGGCATGGGCGGCCACGCGGCCGGCGAGGTCGCGAGCGCGATCGCGGTGCGCACCATCCACGAAGAGATCAAGCGCGAGCGCGATCTGCTCACGGACTTCTTGGCCGGCGCGCGCGGCGCCTCGCGCGTCACGAACAAAGACATCCTCGCGCTCATGGAGCACGCGGTCCAGCGCGCGTGCTCGCGGATCCACGAAGAGGCCCAGAACGACGCGAACAAGCGCGGCATGGGCACGACGTTGAGCGCGCTCATCATCCTCGGGACGCGAGGGTTCATCGCCCACGTCGGCGACAGCCGCATCTACCTCACGCGTGGCGGCGGCGTGCAGCAGGTCACCGAAGACCACACGGTCTTCAACGAGCTCATCAAGCGCGGAAAGCTCACGCGCGAGCAGATCGAGCGGGTCGGCCACAAGAACGCGATCACCCGCGCCGTCGGCGTCTACGAGCGCGTCGACGTCGACACGCTCATGATCGAAGTGCTCCCGGGCGATCAGTTCCTGCTCGCGAGCGACGGGCTCACCGGCTACCTCGAGACGGCCGAGGAGCTGCTCGCCTTCACGGGGAAGGACGGCGACAGCGCCACGAAGGGCCTCGTCGATCTCGCGAAGACGCGCGGCGGCAAAGACAACATCACGGTCGTGCTCGTCCGTCTCGGCGGCGAGGCCACCGACGACGAGCGCGCCAAGCGCCTCGCGCTCAAGCGCGAGGTCCTCGGGCGCATGCCGCTCTTCGCGCGCCTCAGCGACCGCGAGCTGCTCCGCGTCATGCAGTCGGTCGAGGTCCGGAGCTACGACGACGGACAGGTCGTGATCCGCGAAGGCGACAAGGGCGACGAGCTCTTCATCGTCTTGAGCGGCAAGGTCAACGTGTCGCGCGGGGGAGAGACGCTCACGCGCCTCGGCGCCGGCGAGCACTTCGGCGAGATGGCGCTCATTCGCGCCGTGCCTCGATCAGCGACCGTCTCGTCCGACGGCGGCGCCGAGCTCATCGTCATCCGCCGCACCGACTTCTTCGAGCTGCTCCGCACCGAGCACGAGATCGCCGTGAAGATGCTCTGGCAGTTCCTCGGCGTCCTCGCCGACCGCCTCGACCAGACGTCGAGCGAGCTCCGTCACGCGAAGCAGGAGCTCCACGCCGACGACATCACCGAAGACGTCACCGTCGAGATCTTCCCGGGGATCGAGGGAGGCGAACATGCGACTCCCTTCGGCCGTCGTTGAGCGGCGCGCGCTCGGCGTCGCGTTCGCGATCGTCGGGGGCGCGCTCGTCGGCTGTCGCGAAGGAGCGAGCGATTCACGCGACGCGAGCGCAGAGGGAGCGCCCAGCGTCACGACGACGCCGAGCACGCCGAACGCGTCGAGCACCTCGAGCGCGCTCGCGCCTCCGTCGCACGCGATCGACGACGCCGCCAGCCCGCCGCCGTGCCGCGTGATGACCGCGGAGAACGGCCCGTCGCCCACCGCCGACGCGACGACGTGGCTCGACGTCCCCGCGAAGGGCTCGTTCACCGTGAAGATCCTCGAGTCCGGGCGCGAGCTCCGCTTCGAGGGCCCCGGCCGCGTGCGGCCGTGCGCCGACGACGTCACGCTCGTCGCCGACGGCGCGGCGATCGGGCTGCCCGGCGCCGGAGAGGCGCCGGGCTCGGAGCAGTGGATCGCGACGGCGTGCGGGGTCGTCCGTTGGGCGAGCGGCGTGCACCGGATGACCGGCGCTGGCGACGGATGTAAACTGCAATCTTCTCTCGGGACGGCCCACCTCTTCGTCGCCGACGACGTCGTCGTCGAGGACGCGCCCCTCGACGGGGGCGCCGCGCCGAGCGCCGAGGCGGGCGCGTCCCCCGCGGGCGCTTGGCGCCGGATCGACGCCAAGCGCGCGCTCCGCCTCCGCTCGAAGCGCCCGCTCGACGACGTCGCCGCCGCCAAGACCGCGCTCGGCGCCTGCGAGAGGGCCGCCCAGGCCGTGCAGGCGCTGTCGGCGCAAATGAGCGCCGGCGACGCGAGCGCCCCGATCGGCGACCTGGCCTCCGGGAGCGTCGCCGCGCGCGGCGTGGCGCGCGCCGCGTGCGCCCTCGCCGCCGTCCGCGTCTCGCTCGCGGGCTCGCCGCCGGAGGAGCAAAAGCGCCTCGACGCGGCCAGCGCGCGCTGGCGTCGTTAGCGCTCGTACGCGAGCGCGCGCACCAACGATGGTGACTCGGCACGCGCATAGGTGTTACCTTGCGCTGAGATGCGCGTGTCAGGGAGGCAGTCGCGTGTCGTGTCGGCCGCGGCGCTCATCGTCGCCGCTTGGACCTGTCCGCGCGCGGCGCGCGCCGACGAGCCCATCGCGGCCAAGGAGCCGCGGCTCTTGCGCGAGACCGGCGAGAACACCACGGTCATCGACGCGTTCGACAAGGACGATCCGTTCGACGCGAACCTGCTCCTCACGTTCCGCCAGCAGTGGAAGAGCGCGAACATCCGCCGAGAGACGGCGCTGTCGCAGCCCGGGCTCTCGACCGGCGGGTTCGTCACGGCGAACGAGAACGTCGCCGCCTACAGCCAGAGCCTCAGCGTCCTCGAGATCGGCACCGACATCGGCATCTTCCGCGATCTCGCCGCCTCGATCCGCCTGCCGATCATCCTCGCCGACTCGCGCGAGCTGACGGATCTCAACGGCTCGTCGCGCAACCCCGAGCGCCTCCAGGATCCAGCGGGCGGTCAGCTCTTCAGCGTGCCCTTCAGGAGCCCGACGCGCAGCGGCGTCGACTGGTTCAGCCTCGGGCTGAACTACGCGATCATGAACCAGCAGCGCGACGACACGAAGCCCACCTGGGTGGTGGGCATGGAGGCGCGCTTCGGCATCGGCACTCGCCTTCACGCGTGCAACGACAACGCGCCGACCAAGTGCCTCGATCCGGCGAACCCGAACGGCCCCGGCCGCGAGCCCGGCATCTCGCGCGGGATGAACGCCTACGCGCTCCACACGATCTTCGCGCGGCGCTTCGGGTACGTCGAGCCGTACCTGGGCTTCCGGATGCAGGTCGAGATCCCGCAGTCGAACAGCGACTTCGGCGCGACGAGCGACCTGCGCGGCACGCTCCTCAACCGGCCGCCGCTCGTCGGGACGATCACGCTCGGCACGGAGGTCTTCCCCTGGGAGAACCGTGAGGCGTTCCAGCGCGTCGCGCTCGACTTCAAGATGCGTGGCACCTACCACTCGCCCGGCCGCGACTACTCCGAGCTCTTCGACGCGCTCGGCTCGTCGCTCGCCAAGTCGCTCCGCGATCCCAACCCGAGCGCCTACCGCGCGGGGCCCGACGGGTTCACCAGCGTCGCCGATCCCAACTCGCCCAAGGTGTTCTTCACGGGCATCACCGATCAGCAAGCGTTCGCCTCGTTCGGCGGCTCCGCCGGCGTCACGTTCCAGATGGGCGAGTACGTCAAGTTCGGCGGCGGCTTCGGGCTCACGTTCGTCCAGAGCCACCTCATCACCGCCGCCGACGCGTGCAACCCCGACTTCAGGGGCGATCCCGGCGCGACCGGTCCTTGTCGCGCAGGCGCGACGACGGCCGCGGGCGGCAGCGCGACCGGCGTTCCGAACCCGAATCACCGCCAGGTGATCGATCTCCCCGGCCGCCGCTTCTCGGTAGACGACACGGTCCTCGTCGACTTCTGGCTCAATGGCACCGTGATGTTCTGATCGTGGAGCGCTCGGTGAACAGGCATCGCCGTCTCGCCTCGCTCGCGATCGTGACGCTGCTGGCGTCGAGCGCGACGGCGGGCGATGCGCTCGCGAACGAGAGCGAGCCGCAGCCGAGCGCGCCCGCGCACCCCGCGCAAGTCACGACGGAAGACGATCGGTCCCCGCGCAGCACCGACAAACCGATCGTGGTGTGGCCGACGCTGACGCCCGCGGGCGACGAAGCGAGCCCGGTCGCGCTGCACAAGCCGGCGGCGACCGAAGGCGCCGTCTATGCCCGCGCGCAGGAGCTCGACGCGACGCTGCGCGACGCGGTGCAGGACCTCGACTTCACGCTCGACGTCGCCGATCCCGGCCCGGCGACGGGCCACGCGCGCGATCTCGATCTCATCGATCGCGCGTCGAAGTCGACGGCGCACGGCGGCCCGCAAGACACCGGCACGTGGGTCGTGAGCGCGCGCCTCGAGGCGCTCGGAGGCGATCAGTTCATCCTCCGGATCGTCGCCGTTCCCCCGAAGGGCAAGCAGCTCCGCACGCGGGTCGAGCGCGTCTCCGGCGCCGACGTCGCGGTGCGCGGGCTCATCCTCCTTCGCGATCTCCTCCTCATGCCCTCGGGCGGAGCGAGCGGCGACGCCGGCGCGCGCCCGACGGAGTCGGCGGGCAGCGGGGTGATGTCGCCGCTCCGCTCTCAGGGCCGCGCCGTGCTCGCGGCGAACGCGGCGCTGTTCGGCGCCTTCACCGCCTTCGCGATCCAGCGCGCGAGCGGTTCGGATGATCCTCGCCTCCTCTACCCTCTGCTCGCCCTCGGCACCGGCGTCGGCCTCGGCGGCGCGCTGCTCGTCGCCGGCGAATGGGACGTCGGGACGGGCGACGCGTGGACGCTCGCGGGCGGCGCGTGGTGGGGCACGACCGCCGGCATCCTGATCGCCAACGGACGGCACGTGTCGCCGCTCACCGATCGCTACGCGTGGGGCGTGGGGGGCGGCCTCATCGGCCTGTCGCTCGCGACGTTCTCCGTCGCGCGAGGCAAGGCCGACGAGGGCGACGCCGTGCTCGTCAACTCGGGCGCGGCCCTCGGCCTCGGGCTCGGCGCGCTCGCCGACTACTTCTACGTCGGCGACATCGAGAAGCGCACGCCGTACACCGGCATGGGCTACGGCGCCGCGATCGGCCTCGTGACCGGCGGCACGATCGCAGCGCTCGCGCAGGTCTCACCCTCGCGCGTCCTCTTGATCGATCTCGGCGCCGGGCTCGGCGCGGCCGCCGGAGCCGCCGCCGGCAGCCCGCTCGTGTTCGAAAACGTCACCGAAGGAAAAACGCGCGGGTTCGTCGCCGCTACGGCGATCGGCACGATCGCCGGCGCAGGCATCGCGTGGTGGCTGACGCGCGAGAAGAGCGCGCCGCCGCCGGGGTCCGCACCACAGGCGCTCGCGGCGCCTCCACGTCCCGAGCCGCGCGTCGTGCCCTTCGGCGGCGTCATCGGCGCTTCCGCGACGCCGCAGGGGCAAGTCCCCGCGTACGGCGTCGGTGCCCGCGGCGCATGGTGACTACTTGCGCAAGCGCACGACGGCGCCCTCGGGATCGCTCGCCGTGGCCTGCACGGTGAAGTAGACGTAGGTGCCGTCGACGACGACGCTCGAGGCGCCGCGCTGCTGGATCGCGACGATCTCGCCCGCGCCGAGCCCGTTCTTCGGAAAGCGCCCGACGGTCCCCGACGCCGCGTCGACGTACCACATCGTCGCTCCGTCGAGCGCGATGCCGCGCACCTTCGGGTTGTCGCCGGGCGGCGCGAAGAGCGAGGCCGCGGTTCCCCCGGGTCGCCGCGGCATCGACCAGATGTCGAACCCTTCGCCGGAGTAGACGGTCGTGTCGTCGAGGAGGAACGCGCTCGGCGGATCGGGCGCGAGCAGGTCCTCGTCGGGCTTGCCGAACGTCGTGACGGCGCCTCCCGTCTTCGAAGTGCTCCGCGTCGCGCCGCCGGACTCCACCCACACGACGCCGAGATCGTCGACCGCGATCGCGACGGGCTCGTCTTGCTGGTCGAGGATCTGCGGCGAAGTGCCGTCTTTCGTCATTCTCGTGACCGTCCCCGGAGGAACGCCGGAGACGGTCGACGTCGCGGCGAAGAGCGAGTCTCGATCGACCGCGATGCTGTTCACGGCGCCGCCGTCGACGGACACGATCGTCGTCACGTCCGGCCCCGCGGCCTTCGCGACCTTCCGCACGACTCCGTCGGCGACCCAGAAGAGCGAGCCGCCGGCGCCCGGATCGGCCACGAGGATCGTGACGCTCGTCCCGATGTTGCCGGCGACGGTGCGCGCGTCGCCACCAGGCTTCGGGGCGCTCATGATCTCGGCGCTGCCGCGGTTCACCCAGTAGAGGTTCGCGTCGTCCTGCGCGAGCAGATCGGGGAAGCGCTGCTGCCCGACCGCGATCTCCGTCGGCACGAGCGAACCGTCGGCGCCGCCGTCCGGCGTCGCGACGTCGCCGCCGTCGTCGAGCGGCGGACCGTTCTGGAGATAGTCGAGCGACTGCACGAACGAGCACGCCACCGACGCCGAAGCCGCCGCGCAGAAGACGAAGACGAAGCGCCGGCGCGTCACGGCGAGCGCCGCACTTTCACGCGCGGCATCCACGGCGGATCGGTCCGCGCGACCTTCGCCGATGCGTCGGGTGCGCCGGTGATGGCGGGCCAGGCGAGCACGATCGCGGTCGCCGCCGCGGCGAGCGAGATGAAGAGCGAGATGTCCGCGATGAGGTAGTCGCGCTTGACGGGGCTCACCTGATCGTCGGTGCACCGCGGTCCGCACGATCCGGCGAGCTCTCTCTCCGTGGCCTTGCCGCTGAGCGCGAAGGCCGTGAACGAGCCGAGCCCGACGAGCGCGACGCCGCCGGCGACGTACGCGAGCGCCGGCACCTGCCGCGTCGCGACGGGCGCCGCGACCTCCGACGTCTTGGGAGCGAGCGTGCCGAAGTCGGCGATGACCTTCTTGTTCTTGTCGCCTTCGACGACGAGCACGCGCTGCTCGATCGATTTTCCGTCCTCGCGCTCGAAGCGAAACACGTGCTCTCCCGGATCGACGTCGACGGCGGTGCCGGTCAAGCGATCGGTGAGCGCGGCTCCGTCGAGCATCACCTTGACCGCGGTCGCGTCTCGACCTTCCTCGTCGCGCGCCTCGAGCGCGACCGTCGGCGCCTCCTTGTCGACGACCGCGAGCTGCTCCACGCACTCCTTGCGGATGATCGCGGGGCACTCGGCGCGCGCGCACGCCACGAACTGCTCGCGCGCGCCGTGGAGCTTCTTTCGCCCGCGGAGGCTCTGCGCCTCTTCGTGCGCCGCGATGCACGCGGCCTTCACGCCCTTCGCCGGAGGCGCGGCGTACGCCGCGCTCGCCGCGAGAACCAGGGTGCCGGCGACGGCCGCGACGCCGAGCGATCTCACGGATCGGGCACGCATTCGGGTTTGAAGTGCTTCTGCCCCTTCGCGTCGATGGTGAAGGGGATGTCGCAGGTCGGCTTGCGCGGCCGCGCAGGGCGCCCCGCCGGAGGTCGCGACTTGGTCGGGATCGTCGCGGTCGTCGAAGGTGCGCTCGACGGCGCGCTCGAGGGCGCGGCGCTCGCTTCGGTCGTGGCGCTCGGCTCCGGGGCGCTCGCCGAAGCGGAAGGCGCCGGCGTGACGATCGGCGGCGCGCTCGCCGGCGCCGGCGTCTCCACGCGCGCGCGCGTCACCGTGACGACGACGACGAGCGCGATCGCGAGCGCCGCAGCGCCGGCGATCGCCATCGCGACGCCGAGCCGCGACACGGGCGGCTTCGCGGTCGCCGGATGGATCGTGCTCTGCACGGTCGCGAGCTCGGTCGACTCGGCGACCGGAGCCGACGGCGGAGCGCTCGCGCGCGCGCCGACGTCGGTCGGCATCTCCGCGTTCTGCCTTCGGCGCTCGGCCTGCTCGATCGCGCGCGCGAGCGTCGAGTCGGAGCCCTGCGCCGCCGGCATCTCGTGCGACGAGCGCTCGACGGCCTGCACGAGCGTCGCGCGCCCCTCGAGGATCGTCTTCGCCGTCGACGAGACCCACGCGCCGATCTCCTTGGCTCGCGGCAATGCGATCGCTTCTTCGATCGCGTTCGCCATCTCCTCGGCGGTCGCCCAGCGCTTCGCGGGATCGCGCTCGAGCCCGCGCAGCACCGCCGTCGAGAGCCCCGGCGGCAGGTCCGCCACGAGCTTCTCCGGCGGATCGATCGGCCCGGCGAGGACCTTGGCGACGATCTCCGACGGCGAATCGGCGAAGAACAGGCGCCGCGCGCAGAGCATCTCCCAGAGGACGACGGCGGCCGCGAAGACGTCGGTGCGGCGATCGACCGCCGCGTGCTGGAGCTGCTCCGGCGCCATGTACGCGGTCTTGCCCTTGATCTGCCCGTCTTCGGTCGCGGTCGCGCGAGAGGCCGCCTTGGCGATTCCGAAGTCGAGGACGCGCGCGACGCCGTCGACGCCGACGAGAATGTTCTGGGGAGAGACGTCGCGATGGACGATCCCGAGCGGCGCGCCGTTCTTGTCGCGCGCCTCGTGCGCCGCGTGCAGACCGTGCAGCGCCTGCGCGACGATGCTCGCGGAGAACGCCGTCGGGATCCGGCGCTGCGCGTCGAGCGTCAGCTTCCACAGGTGGGCGAGCGAGTCGCCCTCGACGTACTCCATCACGACGAGGAGCTCGTCTTGCTCGGCGACCACGTCGAGCGTCGGGACGACGTTCGGATGTCGGATCACCGCGGCGAGACGCGCCTCGTCGAGCAGCATCGCGACGAAGTCGGGATCCTTCGCGTAGCCGTCGTGGAGGCGCTTGACGGCGACCGTGCGCGAGAAGCCGGCGGCGCCGAGCAGGCGGCCGACATGGACCGTCGCCATCCCGCCGGCCGCGATGCGGTCGTGGACGACGTACCGGCCGACGAGACGGCCTCTCGAGGCAGATTGCTCGCGCATTCGCGCCCCAGCGAGAGATCGTATCACACCGCCGCGGCGCGCCCGCGCTTTCGCGCGCGCGCGTCAGCCCCTCACTTCACGCCGCCGCCGCGAGGCCGCGGGAGATTGTACTCGCCGAGCCGCGAGACGAGCGTGCGCCGCGAGATGCCGAGCAGCTGAGCGGCCTTCGTCTGGTTGCCGGCGCACTTCTCGAGCGCCTCGACGATGCGCTGGCGCTCGAAGACGGCGAGATCCTGCCGGAGGCGCGCGCCCGCGGCGACGTCGCCGACGTGATCGCCGGCGGGCACCGTCGTCGGATCGATCGCGGCGCCCGTCGAGAGGAGCACCGCGCGATCGATCGCGTTCGCGAGCTCGCGGATGTTGCCCGGCCAGTCGTAGCTCTCGAGGCGCGCGATCGCGTCGCGCCCGAGCTCGAGCGGCGCGCGACCGGCGGCGGCGCAGGCCTTGGCCAGGAGATCGCGCGCGAGGCCCTCGATCTGCTCGCGCCGCTCGCGGAGCGGCGGGATCTCGATCGTGATGCCGTTGAGGCGGAAGTAGAGATCCTCGCGGAAGGTCCCTTCGGCGACGAGCGCGCGCAGATCGCGGTTCGTCGACGCGATGAAGCGCACGTCGACCCGGCGCGGCTCGGCGCTGTCGACGCGCTGCACCTCGCCGCGCTCGAGGACGCGAAGGAGCTTGGCCTGAACGCCGGCGGGCAGCGCGCAGACCTCGTCGAGGACGAAGGTGCCGCCGCTCGCGCTCTCGAACAGACCGGGCCTCTCGCCCTCGCCGAAGAGCTCTCGCTCGAGGAGCGGCTCGGTGAGCGACGCCGCGTCGATGCGAACGAGCGGGCCGGCGGCGCGACGCGAGGCCTGGTGGATGCGCGCCGAGACGAGCTCCTTGCCCACGCCCGTCTCGCCGAGGACGAGCACGTGGATGTTGCCCGCCGCGACGAGGCGCACGAGGCGCTCGACCCTCTGCATCGGCGTCTCGTTGGGTCGCGATCCCGGCGGCGGCGCGATCGTCGCCGCGACGGGCGTGCGCACGGGCGCGCGCGTGATCCCGGAGACGGGCTCGCGCGCGACGTCGGCGCCCTGGATGACGAGGACGACCTGACCGATCTCGACGACCTCACCGGCCGCGATCGCGAGCGGCGCGCCGGAGACCGCGGCGCGACCGGCGACGCGCGTGCCGTTCTGGCTGCCTGCGTCTTCGATGCGGGGCACGGGGCCGACGTGCAGCACCGCGTGCTTGCGCGAGACCGAGGGGTGATCGATGCGAACGTCGCACGACGTCGAACGGCCGATGGTCAGCGCGCCGCTCGGAGGGAGCGGGCGCACGAGCGAGCCGCCGTCCCAGAAGGCCGACAGCCGAGGCGCGCCGCCCGCGCCCGACCGCACGTCCTCGGTGAGCTCCGTCCGCCCATCGAGGCGCTCGGTTCCTTCTCCCATCCTTCCCTGAAGTAGAGCATACGCCATCGTCGACCTCTCTCGACCGAAGCCAAGTGCACTTGCCCTGCCTGCGCGCCGCGCGCGCGAGGTGCGCGAGCCTTTGCGCAATCGGCGCAGCGGTCCGCGCGAGCCGCGAAGCGCGCGGCGCGGATGGGGGTGATCAGTGAGCAAAAACGTGAGCCCGGTGGGATCGTCTCCGCCCCTCCCGGCCTGCTCCCCCACGCCGGGCCCAGGCACCCTGGATCGGACTTTCCCCGGCAAATCGGGCCTCGGCTCCCTCGGACCGCTCCGACAAAGGCCCATTTTTCCCGCGAGCTACATTGGCACACATGTAGCACTCGACTCCCTCATGGACGGGAGGAAGGCTTCTGGGATTCTCGCGGCGCTCTGGCTCGTGGCGGCGTGCAGCGCGCCGATCGAGGAGGAGACGGTGCGTGGAGGGCGCGCGGCGGTCACGCAGCGCCCCTTCGACAAGAACACGCTGCTCGACGACAAGTCGATGCGCGATGCGGACGCGATGAGCGTCGCCGACGTGCAGAAGTTCCTCGACAAGACGCCGTGGGGAACGAAGTCGGCGCTCGCGAGCTACGAGGAAGACGGCAAGTCGGCCGCGCAGCTCATGCACGACGCGGCGACCAAGCACGGGATCAACCCCCTCGAGATGCTGGTCCGCGTGCAGATGGAGCAGGGCCTCGTCAGCAAGACGAGCGCTCCCGCGACCACGATCTCGCTCGCCTTCGGCTGCGGATGCCCGCACAGCCCGGTGTGCTCCGACGCGTACCGCGGCTTCGCGAACCAGGCCGAGTGCGCGGCGGGCACGCTGCGTCGCTCGATGGACCGCGCGATCACCTCGCAGGGCACGGTCAGCGGATGGAAGCGGAGCTCGTCGAAGGAGTCGCAGGACGGGATCTCGATCACGCCCACGAACGCGGTGACGGCGGCGCTCTACACGTACACGCCTTGGGTCGGTGAGGCCGGCGGCGGCCGGCAGGGCGTCGGCGGCGTCAGCCTCCATCATCAAGTCTGGGGCCGCTTCGCCGAGGCTGCGAGCTACGGCGCATGGGCCACGCAGTCGAACGAGCCGGAGGCCGAAGAGCCGGGCGGCGCGACCGATCCGCCGGCGGGCGATCCCCCGGCGGGCGAGCCGCCGACGAGCGAAGGTGAAGGCGAGAGCGAGCCGCCGCCGGGGAGCGGAGACCCGACGCCGCCGAGCGGCGGCGCGGACGCGGGCCCGCCGCGCGACGACCCGAGCGGCAGCGACGCGCCGCCCTCGGACGGATCGAACGACGACGCGATCCTCGGCGAGGGCAGCATGCCCCCGTCGTCGAACGCTCCGCCGCCGAAGCCGAAGGGCAAGACGCCGACGCGGCCAGAAGATCTCCCGCAAGCGAGCGAGGAAGAGCTCGCGGCGAAGAAGAAGACGGCCGAGGGCTGCGCGATGAGCGGCGGCTCGAGCCACGCCGGTCTGTCGAACGCGCTGCTCGTCGCGAGCGCCATCGCCATGGCGGCGAGCCGCGCGCGACGGCGGCGCGACTGAGCGTCACGACGCGGGTGTAGCCGCCGATGACAACCCTCGAAGGAGGCTCTCCGCGTCGACCGCGCCGCGCACGAGCCGCGCCGAGCCACCTTCGAAGGCGACGGTGCCGTCGATGATGCCCGCGTACATGGCGCGGAACTGCTCGGCCACGTCGGCGCTGATGCCGAAGCTCGTGAACGCGGGGACGACCGCGGCGAGCGGCGCGCCGTCGGCCTCGACGGGCTTGCCGAGGACCTTCGCCGCCGCGATCGCGACGTCGCGCGAGCTGTAGTCGCGCGGGCCGGCGAGCTCGAGGATCTGCGTCTTCGCGCTCGCGCCTTCGAGCAGCGCGGTCGCGGCGACGCGCCCGATGTCGGCGGTCGCCACCATCGGAATCGTGAGATCGGGCGGGAGGAACGTCGGGAGCTTGCCCTGCGCGGCCGCGCCGAGGACGCTCCCCCAGTTCTCGAGGAAGTAGGCGGCGCGAACGAACGTGAGCTTCGCGCTCGTCTGCGCGAGGCGGCGCTCGGCGTACGCGACGGTGCGGATGATGCCCGTGCCGTCGTCGTGCTGCGCTCCGATCGACGAGAGGAAGACGACGTGAGGGATCTTGCTCCGGTCGACGGCGCGCGCGAGCGCGTCGACGAACGCGCGCTTTTCCTTCAGGAGATCGCTCGATCCGGGCGACGGCGGAGAGAGGAGGTAGGCCCCCTTGGCGCCCTCGAGCGCTCGCGTCAGGGCGTCCTCGTCGTCGAGCGCGAGGACGGCGACGTCGGCCCCGCGCTCCTTCCAGATCGCGCCCTTCTTCGCGTCGCGAACGATCACCCTGACCCTCTCACCCTTCTCGAGCAGCGACTTCGCGACGACCGAACCCGTGTTTCCCGAAACACCAGCGATGACGAACATTGGAACCTCCATCGCGACTCAACCTACGCACGGGAGCGCATGCTTCCAATCGATGCTAGTCATAGTGAACATGCATGATGTGCATCTATCCGGCGTCGATCTGAACCTCCTCGTGGCGCTCCGGGCCCTCCTCGCCGAGCGCCACGTGACCCGCGCGGCGGCGCGCATCGGCCTCACGCAGCCGGCGATGAGCCACGCGCTGGCGAGGCTCCGGGAGCTGCTCGGCGATCCCATCCTGGTCCGCACCCCGCAGGGCATGCAGCCGACGCCGCGCGCCGAGGCGATCGCCGCGCCGCTCGAGCGCGCGCTCGAAGACGTCGAGCGCATCGTCGCGCCGCCCGAGCCGTTTCGCCCCGAGCGCGCGACGCGTCGCTTCCGGATCGCGACGGGCGACTACGTCGAGCTCGTGTTCTTCCCCGCGTTCCTCTCGCGGCTCTGGGCGGCCGCGCCGCAGATCGACGTGCGCGTGAGCAACCTGACGGCGCGTCCAGCGGCCGATCTGGCAGAGGGGCGCGTCGATCTCTCGATCGGCGTCCTCCCGGGCTACGGAACGCCGCCGCCGCGCGGCATCCGCTCGCTGCGGATCATCGAGGAGCGCTTCGTGTGCGTCGTGCGCCACGATCACCCGATCGTGAAGAAGCGGCTCACGCTCGACGAGTTCGTGGCGCTGCCTCACGCGCTCGTCGCGCCGCGCGGCGAGGCGGGCAGCATCGTCGACACGGCGCTCGCGCGGCTCGGCAAGCGCCGGCGCGTGGCGATCGAGATCCCCCACTTTCTCGTCGCCCCGCACATCGTGCGCGAGACCGACGTCGTCTTGACGCTCGCCGCGCGCGTGGCGAAGACGCTCGCGCCCGCGCTGGGCCTCCGCCAGCTCGCGCCTCCGATCGAGATCGCGCCGTTCACGATGGCGATGGTGTGGCACGATCGACAACACGCCGAGCCGGCGCACGTGTGGCTCCGCGCGCTCGCCGCCGACGTGGCGAAGAAGATCTGATCAGACGGCGTCGAGCGACGCCGGCCGGCGCGACTCGCCGCCGAGCACCACGCTGCGCACGAACGGGACGAGGTGCGTGTTGACCGCGTCGGGATCTTCGACCGTCGAGACGTGCCCGAGGCCCTCGAGCTTCACGAGGCGCGCGCCGCGGATCGCCCGGGCAATGTTCTCTGCGCGCTCCGGAGGGGTCGCGCGATCTTCGGCGCCGACCATCACCAGCGTGGGCGCGTCGATGCTCCCGAGGCGGCCGAGGATGTCGGTGCGGTGATAGACGACGGCGACCGCGGCGCGCGCGACGCCTTCGCGGTCGAAGCCCATCGTCCGCCGGTAGGTGAGGTCGAGGAGATCCGGCCTTTCGACGACGACGCGCGGCGAGAACATCTTCGGCGCGACGTCTTTGAGGAAGAGGCTGTACGGCATCCCCACGCGGCCGTGCAGCGCGCAGAACGCGCGATAGCGAAGACGATCGCGGAAGGGCTCGCGCTCGGCGCTCGTGTCGAGCAGCGCAAGGCCCGCGACCTTCTCGGGATGCTGGAGCGCGAGCCGCATCCCGATCATCCCGCCCCACGAGAGGCCGACGATCATCGCGCGCGCGACGCCGAGGTCGCCCATCGCGTCGAGGATCGCGTCGGCGTGCTCTTCGAGCATGAAGCGCGGCGGCGGCTCGCTCTTGCCGTGACCAGGGCCGTCGATGTTGATCACGCGGCCGAGCGCCGAGAGCGGCTCGATCTGACCGTCCCACATCCCGCCGTCGAACAGCAGGCTGTGCATCAAGATGATCGCAGGATCGCCTGGCCGGCGAGCTTGCCCCCGCTCCTCGTAGAAGAGCCGGCCAAGACGAGTGCGAACATACGCCATCGGGCGGGAAGACTAGTTCGCCTACGGAAAGATCTCGCGCTCTTTGTAGACGGCCTCGATGCGCGACAACGCCAGCGCGTACGCGGCGGTGCGGCGATCGACCTTGTTCTGGCGCGCGAAGTCGGCGACCTCGCGGTACGCGCGCGTCATCGCCCTCTCGAGCTTGCCGTCGACCTCTTCTTCCGTCCAGCTCTCGGAGCGCTTGTTCTGCACCCACTCGTAGTAGCTGACGGTGACGCCGCCGGAGTTGGCGAGGACGTCGGGCAGGATGTCGACGCCGCGCTCGAGCAGGATCTTCTCGCCCGCGGGGTTCGTCGGGCCGTTGGCGCCTTCGACGATCATCTTGCAGTCGAGCCACTTGGCTTCGTTCTCGCCGATCTGGTTCTCGAGCGCGCAGGGCGCGAAGATGTCGGCCTTCGTGCGGAAGAACTCTTCGCGGGTGATCGCCTTGCCTCCCGGGTAGCCGGCGATCGAGCCGTGCTCTTCGACCCAGTCTTGCAGCTTGTGCGCGTTGAAGCCCTCGGGGTTGACCAGGTAGCCCGAGTGATCGCCGACCGCGATCGTCGACACGCCGAGGCGCGAGAGGATGACCGCGAGGTGCGAGCCGACGTTGCCGAAGCCCTGCACCGTCATCGTCGAGCCTTCGAGATCGAACGCCTTCTCCTTCGCCCACTCGACGATGCAGAAGACGGCGCCCTGACCGGTCGCCTTCGCGCGGCCGAGCGTTCCGCCGCTCGCGACCGGCTTGCCCGTGACGACGCCCTTGACGGTCTGCTTGTTCGCGGCGCCGACCATGTTCGAGTACGTGTCCATCATCCACGCCATCGTCTGGCTGTTCGTGCCGACGTCGGGCGCGGGGATGTCGTACTCGGGACCGATGTTCTCGCCGAGCGCGTGCGTGAAGCGACGCGTGATGCGCTGGAGCTCCGACTTCGAGACCGAGTGCGGATCGAACTTGATGCCGCCCTTGCCGCCGCCGAAGGGAACGCGCATGAGCGCGCACTTCCACGTCATCATCGCGGCGAGCGCCTTCACGTCGTCGAGCGTGACCGACGGGTGGAAGCGCATGCCGCCCTTGAACGGCCCGAGCAGGTTGTTGTGCTGGACGCGATAGCCCTTGAAGAGGCGAACCTCTCCGCTGTCCATGCGCACCGGGAAGTTGATGATGAGCTCGTTCTTCGGCTGGCTCAGGATCGTGCGGACGAACTCCTGGAGATCCACCGTGCGCGCCGCGCGATCGAGGTAATCCTGGACGACCTTGAAGAAGTCGTACTCCTTGATGATCGTGCGCGACGAGCCGGGGGGCATCGGAATCGCGCTCGGTGCCGTGCTCGTCTTCAGGGTTTCGGACGGGGAATCGGACGGTTTCATCGAGGCCTGTTTAGCCCATTTGCGCCGGCGATATGCGCGAAAAGCTTTCGCCTTCTTCGCCGCGACGCGTCGAAAATCAGGCCAGCCAAAGGGTGTAGAGATACGTGACGGCGCTCGTCGCGAGGAGCGCGTCGACGCGATCGAGAATGCCACCGTGGCCGGGGACGATCGCGCCCGAGTCTTTGACGCCCGTGGAACGCTTGAGCAGGGATTCGCCGAGATCTCCGGCCTGTCCGAGGGCCCCGGCGACCAGCGCCAGCGGGACGCCGTGGCTCAGGGGGAGCGTGGGCAAGAACCAGAAGTGCGCGAGGACGGCGGCGAGGACGCTGCCGACGAGGCCGCCGACCGCCCCTTCCACCGTCTTCTTGGGCGAGACCGCCTCGTAGAGCTTGTGCTTGCCGAGGAAGCGCCCGGCGAAGTAGCCCCCGGTGTCGCCGAACCAGGCGAACATGATCGTCACGACGACGTAACCGGGGCCGGCTTCGCCGAGGTCTCGACGCATCACGGCGAGGAGCGCCAGCGGAACGCCGACGAAGAGAGGCCCGAACGCCATCGCGCAGACCCGCAGCGCCGCCGTGCTCATCTCGCCGAGGCGCACGAGGGTGAGCATCGGCCCCAGCAGCGGGACCAGGATGAGCATCGTCATCAGGATCCGCGCGTTACCTTCGGCGAAGAAGGTCGCGAGGGAGACCGCCGCGGTCATCACGAGGCCGAAGACCTGCGACACGCGGTCTTCCGCGTGCGTCATGTTGAAGAGCTCCCACGCGCCGATGAGCGTGGCGGGCAGCACGAGCAGGTAGAAGCCCCACGGCGGGCCCTTGTAGAGGAGGGCCAGGATCAGCGGCGCGCCTACGCCGGCGGTCGCGAAGCGAATGGCGAGGTTGCTGTTCGCCGGCTTCACGTGATGGTCGTTCTATCACGGAATGGTCAGCGACGAAGCGCGAGCTTGCGGCACGCTTCGTCGTCGTGGCGAAACGCCGCGCGCCTCGAGAACGCCTGGCCTCGCGCCGAGCCGGAGCTGGGCGCGTAGACGACGACGATGCGCTTCTGATCGCGTTCGACCTCGAGGCGCGCCTCGCCCTTCTTCTCGGGCACGTCGATCGAGACCAGCGCGTCGCCCGGTCGAAGGCCGGCGATCGCGGCGGCGCTCCTCGGGTCGAGCCCGATGACGGTCTTCGAAGTGCGCGACGCCGCGACGTCGAAGCCCGGATCGTGGATCTGGTGCACGATCTCGCGCGCCTCGAAGCATCCGCCGAGCGCGTCGTCAGGGAGACGACGCGTCGTGCCCTTCGCGACGACCTCGTCGAAGCCCGAGCGCGCGCGCGCCTCGCCGATCTCGGCGGCGAGCGCCTCGCGGAGCGCGCCCTCGGGGAGCGGCCCGCGCTTCGCCTCCGCTTGCCTCGCGAGCGCGCGGAGCACGTCGTCGAACGATCGCGCCCCGCGCGACGCGCCGCGAACGTGCGCGTCGGCGATCGTGGCGAAGAGCGCGCCTCTCGCGACGAGGAGCGGCACGACGCCGAACGTCGTGCCCTCGCGCACGAGCTCCGCGCTCGAGCGCGTCGCGTGACGCGACGTCGTCACGATGCCGAGGAGGCGATTGACCTCGGTCGCGTACTCCTCGGGCGAGAGGAGGCCCGCGCGCGCGAGCTGCTCGCGCGCGACCCATCGCGCGACGCCCTCGTGAAACCAGTAGCTCTCCGCCTCGCGGCCCGGCGTCGCGTCGCCGAGCCAGATACGCTCGCCGATCCACGCGTGAACGAGCTCGTGCGCGACCGCGAGGCGAAGCGACGCGTCGAACGGATCGGTCCCGGAGAGCGCGACGAGCAGCCCCGACGCGCGGCGGAGGACGCGGAAGCGGCCTCGCGGTCGCGCGTCGACGGCGAGGAGCAACGTCGAGGGCTCGAGCTCGTTGCCCTTGAAGTAGTCGTGCAAGAGGCCGCGGAAGCCCGCGACCTCCGCGGCGACGGCGCGCGGATCGAACGCGGTGTACCCGATCCACGCCGCTTCGTCGTGACCTTCGGGGGCGTCGAACTCGGCGCGACCGCCGCCGCCGCCGAGGAACGCGACGCGCCGCAGCTCTGCGCCCGCGACGCGCACGGTGCGGCTCACGCGATCGTTGCCCACGCCGAAGGTCGACGCGAGCACCGGCGCGTCGATCCCGCGACCGTCGAGCGTCACCGTCGTCTCGACGACCGCGGCGTCGAACGCGTCGGGGATCGCGAGGATCTTTTCGCCCGCGGCGCGAAAGCGCGCGGCTTCGATCAGCGTCGTGCGCGCGTCTTCGTCGGCTTCGCGCGGACGCACGTCATAGGTGACGACCGCCGCCGGGCTCTCGAGCACGAGCCGACGCCCCTCGCGCCGGAACGTCACCGGGCGATCCGCCGCGTCACGCGCCTCGAGGCGGTCGGGCTCGTCTTCCCCGAGCGTCCACGCGCGGAGATCCTCGGGCGCGCCCGTCGCGAGGACGCGAACGTGGAGGCCCTGCGCGCCGAAGCCGAGCGTCACCGAGAGGCTGCGCGAAGCGGGCGCCGGACGCGGCGGCGCCTCGTGCGCCTTCGGCGCGGCGAGCGGCGTGACGGGCGCCGCCGCGCGGCCGCACGCGAGCGCGCAAGCGCTCACGAGGACGATCGCGGCAGCGCGCGTCATGGCCGCTCGAGCTCTCAGCCGACGAGCCGCAGCACCGGCGCCCCGTCGGACGGCACCGCCGGCTTGCCGACGAGGCCGAAGCGCCGCTCGCGGCTCTGGTAGCTCGCGACCGCCGCGTAGAGATCGGCTTCGGCGAAGTCGGGCCAAAGGACGTCGGCGAAGTGCAGCTCGGCGTACGCGAGCCCGTAGAGCAGAAAATTCGAGATCCGCCGCTCGCCGCCGGTGCGAATCACGAGGTCGGGATCGCCCACGCGGAGGCTCGGCATCCGGCCGTGGAGCGCGCGCTCCGTCACGTCTTCCGGCTTGATCTTGCCGCTCGCGACGTCGGCCGCGAGCTCGCGCGCCGCCGTGGCGATCTCCTCGCGGCCGCCGTAGCTGAGCGCGAGGGTCAGCGTCATCTCGCTGCTCGACTCGCTGTCGCGGCGGAGCGGGTCGAGCACCGCGCGAACCACGCCGGGGAGGCGCGCGAGGTTGCCGACGGCGTTGAGCCGAATGCCGTTGTCGAGCAGCTCGTCGCGCTCCGAGAGGAGGAAGTCGCGGAGGAGCAGCATGAGCGTGTCGACTTCTTCCTCTGGACGCGCCCAGTTCTGCTCGCTGAAGGCGTAGAGCGTCAACGCGCGCAGGCCGAGCCGCCGCGCCGAGCGCACGATGCGGCGAACCGCGCGCGAGCCCTCGCGGTGCCCCTCGACGCGTGGACGCGCGCGCAGCTGCGCCCAGCGCCCGTTGCCATCCATGATGATCCCGACGTGGGAGGGAAGATTCCGTGCTTCGACGAAGGTCAAACCAGAGGGGCTCAAGATTTCCGCACTCGGTACCATTTGCAGCTCTCTTCGGCAATTGGGAGACTCGCGGTCTCCTCCGTCTCCGCCTCTCTGTCCGCTCACGGGGATCGACGCGCGAGGCAGCGAATTCCTTCGCCTGATCATGGGCGTCCTGCGACCGCTCGACCCCCGGCTGGAGCCTTTCGCGGCCGGCCGCGCCCCCGTCGAGAGCGACGAGATCGTCGCCGCGGGCGGCATCCATGTGTCCCCATCGCCCAGCCCGTTGCAGCGGCCCAGCGTTGCAGCGATAGGGGAACGTCACCGTTCGCCCGCCCCACCGCGGTCGTGCCTCGGCGACGCCCTCACGAACGCCGTGCGCCATGCGTGCGTGGTGTTGACGCTGTTGGCGACGCGAAGTCGAAGAGTGGTCGTGGGACCTAGAGCCCTGCGACCACGTCGTACTCGGAGATTCCGAGCTTGCTGAGGATCAACAGGCGCGAACCGTTGAAGCACATGCTGCCGAGATCGATGCCGTCTCCCGCGAGCGCCGTGCCGTCCTCCTTGGTGACCGATCCCAGGTGAGCGCCAGTCGTGACGTCGTGCCTCTCCATTCCGCCGAACAGGCTTCCGACGAAGGCCTCGTTCCCGCGGACGGCGATGCCCATGTTCCGACCGAGGGCACCAGCGGCGAAGCTCCTGACCACGGCGCCGGTCGCCGCCGCCAACGTGAAGACCTGGCCGGTCCCGTCCGACTCGACGATGTGCTCCCCGCTCACATCCAGATCCGAGGGGCCGAGAGCGGTCGGTGCCGCGAAGGTCTGCACGACCTCTCCGGTCGTCGGATCGACGCGGACGATCTTGTTCGTGTTTCCTGCGACCGACATGAATACGAAGCCGTTCAGAACGGTGATGCCATAGGCGCCGGTGCCAGGCTGCTCGATGAGGTTCGTCAACGTGAACTGCTTCTCGATCGCGCTGGTCGCGAGTCGCACGTACGCGAGCGTGTGCTGCGACGCGTTGTGCCCTGCCGTCGAGAGCCATACGTGCGTATCGGCGCACGCGATGCCGCCCGCATCGGTTAGCGGAACACCGTGACGCGTCACGAGATGCAGTCGGTGATTGCCGGGGATGGCGGACGAGCTGGGAGGATCCTGTCGTGGAATGCCATCCGCATCTCGCAACGGCTCACCGTCGGCGCTGGCATCGGGCGGAGACGCGACGACCAGCGTGCGTCCGTCGCATGCCATGAGGGCGAGCGTTGCCACCACCATCATGAGAAGTCTGCGCATGTCCGTCCTCCAGGCGTCATCCTCATCTCATTCCGTGGAAGCAGCGCCGTCCGTCACGGAATCGACTCCAAGGTGATGTTCACCGCTGGGAGGTAGACGCTATTCGGGTAGCGCCGCTCGAGCGCCGCTGCGCGCGTGCGCGCTTCGTCGTAGCGACCCGCATTGACTAGCGCCTGCACGGCGAGCGCGTCACGTTCCTCGACGAGGCGACCGCGCGCGAAGCGTCGCTCATGCTCAGCAAGCAGGACCATGGCGGCTGCGGCGTCGCCGCCGGAGAGTTTCGCTCGACTCGCATCGAGAAGGACACGCTCCTCGAGGAGGTCGTCGTGAGCCGGCGCGGACGAGGCGACCGCCGGCAGCCGCGGTGGGGCAGCGGCGGAGGAGGTGACGGCGGAGATCGAGGCCGACACCGGAGGAACGGTGGGCACCGCGCGGACGGAGGGCGGGAGCGTGGCGACGGGCCGATCAATGTAGACCACACGCTCCGCTGTCGGCGCCTGGAGCGTCGCTAGAACCGCGACCCCGACCCCCGCGCCGACCACGAATGTCGTGATCGGCATGAGCAGCTTCGGCAGCACCCCGACCGGGGTGACGACTGGCGTGAGCACACCCGACGTCGCCAGCTTCGCCGCCACGCGCGCCTGCATTCCGGCGGAGGGCTCGGGCGTCGGTTCGTCGCGAAAGAGCTTCGCGAGCTCGGGATCGAGAGGATCGATGGGGTCGAGGTCGGTCATCGGACATCTTTCCGCGACAGCCGCTTCACCACCAGTGCGAGGTCTTCCCGGGCGAGCCGGAGGCGCGAGTAGGCCGTGTTGAGCGGGATCTCGAGCGCTCGTGCGACCGCGGGGATGGGCTCGCCGTCCCATTCGTGAAGTACGAGTACCGCGCGTCGCTCGAGATCGAGCTCGTCGAGGGCACGCATCAAGAGAGAGCGCGCCTCCGAGATCGACGCGGCTTCGTCCGGTCGCGGGTTCTGGTCGACGATCGTCTCCTCCACCCCGATCATTTCACGCCGCTGCGGCGCGCTGCGTCGATGCCTCGCCGCGATACGGAAGGCGAAGCCGAAGAGCCACGGGCGCATGGGCCGCGACGGATCGTAGTCCGCCAGCCGACGATGGACCGCGAGAAACACCTCGTGGGCGAGATCCTCGGCGTCGCTCTCGCGGACCCCGAGACGTCGAAGCGAGCCCCATACCCAGCGAAAGTGCTCGTCGAAGATGGCGCGGAAGGCGCCTTCGTTCCCGTCACGATTCGTCACCTCTCGAGGCATTTCTCTGGATCAAGCCGGATCCGTCTCAAAATCGCGTCGCCACACCGGCGCCGACGCCGCCGCTCACCGGAGGTGCCGTCCAGACCGGCTCCGTGCCCACGAGCAGGGTGGTTCGGTACAGATTGGCCGCGACTTCGGCGTCCAACGTCATGGCGAGCTTCTCGTACAACGGAAACTCCACGCCGACGCGTGCTCCGGTGGCGACAAACGCGGACGCGCGCGTCCTCGGGTCAGGAGCGTTCTCGGCCGAACCTTCGAATCGTCCGACGGACGCGAGGGCACACCAGCTCACGTGTCCGAAACGCGCGCAGGGGAGAACGGTGCTTCGTAAGACCCACCCGCGCACCCGCGCACCCGCGAGGTTGGCGACATCCACACCTGTGGTCGTCGGCAGCAAGGAGGAAACTTCGAGGCCGACCGCGAAGCGTGGTCGCTCGAAAGAAATCGAAACAGCCAAGCCAGGAGCCAGCCCGGGCTCCGCGCCCACGTCACCCCGCACCGCGCCGGCAAGACGAAACGTCGTCGGCTCCGACGACGTCGGCGACGTCGCGGGCACCGCTTCGCGCGGAGGCTCCACAAGCGAAGTCTGGACCGTCGGAGACTGCGGCGACATCGCTTCGGGCCCCGAAGGCGGCGACGCCGGAGGAGGCTCGCTTCGCGCAAGCGCATGAGGATCGATCGCGATCGCGATCGTGAGTGCGAGCGTTTCGAAGAGCGCGCTGCAGTCTGGACCCGGCGAGCTGATCTCCCGCGCCCCTTGACCAACTCCGTCGGCGTCGACGATCTCTACGCGGCCCACGAGCTGCTCGTCGCGCTTCGAAAGGCTCGCCAGGACCGTCCGCTCCGCCCAGGGGAAGAACGGGTCGTAGCCGACACGCGTCATCACCGCGCGCCGAAGTGAGCCCTCGTCGGGACACCGCTCGGCCTCGCGGCTCCGCGAGTAGAAGAGACGCGACCGCGGGCTCGCCTCCGCGGGCGCGGCCCACGCGGTCGCGACGAGGCCGGCCGCCACGACGAGTCTCCTTCTTCCTCTCATCGACGCAGGGTGAGTAGACCATGGCGGAGCGTAGGAAGCAGCAGCGGGCGAGGCTCGCGCGCGGGGTCTTGCGTGTCGAGAGTAAGGACGTAGGCGACGAGGCGCGTCCGGAAGCCAAGCACGAGCAAGAGGGCGATGCCCCCCAGAAGCTCCGGTGTCGTCGACGTCACGCTCGCCACGCGGGGCGCGGATCGTCGGCGCTCGAGTCTCGCATTTCCTCATCGCTCCCGTGGTCGTCGCGCGCACCGACATGGTCGCGGCGATCAGCGAACGCGTCGCCGACGTCTTGGCACCCGCGCTCGGGCTCGCGCGACACACTCCGCCGATCGCGCTTCCGCGTGGGCGTGTCGGCCAGGTCTGGCACGCCCAACGCGAGACCGATCCAGGCCTCGGCCCGGTGAGACCTGCTCACTTTTTTGCGTGCCGCAGCCCACCCATGCGCGGGCGGCCGCCTGCCCCACCTCCGCGGCGGCCGCCGTGCTATCGATCCCCTCATGATCGGCTCCAAGGTCACGGTCAGGCTCCGGATGAGCGCGCACGACGCGCATTACGCGGGCGAGCTCGTCGACGGCGCGCGGATGCTCGCCCTCTTCGGCGACGTGGCGACCGAGCTCCTGATCCGGCTCGACGGTGACGAGGGCTTGTTCCGCGCCTATGAATCCGTCGAGTTCCTCGCGCCGGTCTTCTCCGGCGACTACATCGAGGCGACCGCCGAGCTCGTCGCGATCGGCACGACGAGCCGCAAGATGCGCTTCGAGGCGCGCAAGGTCATCGCGAACGTCCGCGAGCGCGGCGTCGCCCCCAGCGCCGCCGACGTGCTGGGCGACCCCCTCGTCGTCTGCCGCGCGATCGGCACGTGCGTGACGCCGAAGGAGATGCAGCGCAGACCGAAGGAGCTCTACGTGCCGGCGCTGCCCTTCGGCGCGCCCTCGCAAGGGCCCAACGTGGTCGTCACCCCCGCGTCCGAGGGTGGGCCGCGCACGCTCGCGTCGATGGAGCGCCACGCGCCCGAGGTGATCCTCACCGCGGCGATCGTCGGCGCCGAGATCACGCGCGCGCAGACGCCGCACCTCCCCATCACGCCGGAGGAGATCGCCGACGAGGCCGCGCGCTGCCGCGAGGCCGGCGTCGCCGTGATCCACCTGCACGTGCGCAACGACGACGGGAGCCCGACGCAGTCGAAGGATCGCTTCGCCGCCACCATCGAGAAGATCCGCGCGAAGACCGACTGCATCATCCAGGTCTCGACCGGCGGCGCGATCGGCATGTCGATCGACGAACGCGCGCAGCCGCTCTCGTGCAAGCCGGAGATGGCGACGCTCAACTGCGGCTCGCTCAACTTCGGCGACGAGGTGTTCGTCAACACGCGCCCCGAGATCAAAGATCTCGCGAAGCGCCTCGAGGCGTCGGGCGCCGTCGCCGAGCTCGAGTGCTACGAGGTCGGCCACGTCGAAGAGGCGCTCGCGCTCGCGGAAAAAGGCGTCGTCGCCAAGCCGCTCCACTTCCAGTTCGTGCTCGGCGTTCCCGGCGGGATCGGCGCGCGCGAAGAGAACGTGCGCTTCATGGCGGGGTTGATCCCGCCCGGCGCGACGTGGGCGGTCGCCGCCGTCGGCCGCTTCCAGCAGCCGATGACCGAGCTCGCGATGCGCCTCGGCGGGCACGCGCGCGTCGGGCTCGAAGACAACATCTACCTCTCGAAGGGCGTCCTCTCCGAGGGCAGCGCGCCGCTCGTCGCGCGCGCCGCGGCGTACGCGCGCAGCATCGGTCGCACGCCGGTGGAGCCGTCGCGCGCGCGCGCCATGCTCCTGCAGAAGGCGAACGCGTGATCGCGACGCGGACGCTCGTCGCCGACGCGCTCACGCCCGTGCGCGCGTACGCGTCGCTGCGCGAAGCCGATCCCGAGGGCGCTTCGTTCTTGCTCGAGAGCGTGGTCGGCGGCGAGCGATGGGGCCGCTTCTCGATCCTCGGCTACCGGCCTTCGTACGAGGCGATCCTCGATCGCTCGGGCTGGACGCTGCGCCCGGGCTCGGGCGCGCGCCCGGGATCGATCCCGACGATCGAATCGGTGCACGACGCGCCCGATGCGATCGCCGCCATCGAGCCGCTCTTCCGGCGCATCGGCGCCGGCGACGCGAACAAGCCCGCCGATCAAGCGGCGCGCTTCGCCGCCGCGCACGTGGGTTACCTCGCGTGGGATCTCGTTCACCTGATCGAGAAGGTGCCGCCCGGCGCCGACGCGACGTGGCAACGTCACTTCGTCCCGCTCGCGCGCTTCCTCGGGGGCGCGACGATCGTCGTGTTCGACGCGCTCGCGCAGACGGTCACGATCGCCGCGCCCGACGAGGCCGCGATCGATCGCGCGCTCGACGATCTGTCGCGCGCGCCGCGACTCTCGCCGCTCGCGCCCCCGGATCGGTCGCGCCTTCCTGCCGACGTCACGATCGATCTCGACGACGAAGGCTACAAAGCGCGCGTGAAGCGGGCGCAGGAGTACATCGCCGCGGGCGACGCCTTCCAGATCGTGCTCGCGCGCACCTTCTCCGTTCCGCGCAAGGGTCGCGACGCGTTCGACGTCTACCGCGCGATGCGTCTGCTCAACCCGTCGCCGTACATGTACTTCCTGGATCTTCCGCCGGCGCCGGGCGAGGCGCATCGCCTGCGCATCGCGGGCGCGAGCCCGGAGACGATGGTGCGCCTCGAAGACGGCACGATGACGGTGCGCCCGCTCGCGGGAACCCGCCCGCGGGGCAAGACGCCGGACGAAGATCTCGCGCTCGAGGAGGAGCTGCTCGCCGACCCCAAGGAGCGAGCCGAGCACGTGATGCTCATCGACCTGGGCCGCAACGACGTCGGGCGCGTCGCCGCGATCGGCTCGGTGGATCTCGTGAAGAAGATGCAGATCGAGCGCTACTCGCACGTGATGCACATCGTGAGCGAGGTGAAGGGCAAGATCCCCACGTCGACGCCGCCTCTCGAGGTCGTGCGCGCGGCGTTTCCGGCGGGCACGCTGTCGGGAGCGCCGAAGGTGCGCGCGATGCAGATCATCCGGGAGCTCGAGGCGCGACCGCGCGGGATCTACGGCGGCGCCGTGGGCTACGTCGCGACGAGCACGGATCTCGACTTCGCGATCGCGATCCGAACGATGGTCGAGAAGGGCGAGACGTTCGAGGTCACGGCCGGCGCGGGGATCGTGGAGGCGAGCGATCCCCAGGCCGAAGCCGACGAGACGCGCAACAAGGCGCGCGCCGTTCTCTGCGCGATCGAAGCCGCCGCGCCCCGCACGCTCTGATTAGCCGAAGTACGCCTTCACCGAGTCGTCCGTCAGGACGCGGAACGAGCGGCCGTACATGTACGCGCTGAGCGCGCCGAGGGCCGCGTAGACGAGATACGAGAACGTGAACGTCGTCATGAACGACCAGCCCATCCGCGCGGTGAAGTAGGCGCCGGAGAGCGTGGCGATCGCGGTCCAGATGACGAGCACGAAGCGCGTGATCGACGACTTCGCGAGGAGCCGCCGGCCGATGAAGAACATGAACGCGATCGTGAAGAGGAACGAGATGCCCGTCGTCAGGATCGTCCAGATGCCGAGGCCGCGTTGGTAGAGCGAGACGAGCGCGCCGAAGACGGCGTATCCGTACCAGCTGTTCGTGAGCCCCTCGATCTTCTGCCTCGCGGTCATCCTGGCCTCCTCGATTTCGCCTTGAGAAAGAGTACGCGTTTCGACGGTCGACCTACCCTGATCATTCCCGCCGCCGCGCGCCAGGGTCGTACGTCGCACGTCCCGTTTCGATCTGGAGGCGAAAGAGAGGCGCAGAGGCGCAGAACGTTTGTCTATTTCCCGATTTTCTTCTTGAGCGCCGCGAGCTCGTCGTCGACCTCGCGCTCGGTCTTTTCGCGGGCGCGCTCGCGGGCCGCACGCGCCTCGTTCTCCTCTTTTTCCCGCTGCTTACGCTGCTTTTCCACAGCGCGCGCCTCGGCTTCGGCCTCCTTCTTGGCGGCCTCCCGGGCCTTCAACGCGGCGAAAGGGTCCGGCGGCTCCTCCTTCTTCTCTTCTTCTTCCTCGACGTCGCCGAAGAGCGCTTCTTCGATCTTGCGGCCGGCGCTCTTCACCGCGGCCTTCGCGGCCGCGGAGCTTCGCTCGATCGCGATCTCTGCGGCCTTCTTGGCGGCCTTCTCCTTCGCCTTCTGCTCGAGCTCGTCTTTCTTGTCCGAGAGCTTGTCGACGAGCGACTTGAAGAAGCCCATGCAAAGAAGATAGCTCGTCGCGCCTAGGGCGGAAGCGCCGGCTTGCTCGCGCGCGCGCGGATCGAGGCGCGATCGTTGGCGACCGGGAGCCACACCCGGAACACCATGCCCCCGCGATCGGTCGCGTCGACCTCGATCGTCCCGGCGTGGATCTCGATGATCGATCGCGCGAGCTGAAGGCCGAGGCCGAGCGCGCCGTGGCGGCGCGCGCTCTCCGCGCTCTGGAAGGCGTCGAAGATCTTCTCGCGCTCGCCGACGGGCAAGCCTTCGCCGCTCGTCTCCACCTCGACGCGGAGGCGATCGCCTTCTCCCGGGAGCGTGGCGCGCACCGGGATCACGCCCTTGTCGCTGAAGCGCGCGGCGGTCATCACGACCGCCGTGAGCGCCTGCACGATGCGCGTGCCGTCGACGAGGAGCGTGGGCATCCCCGGCTGGATCTCGCCGAGGATCTGCACGTCGGTGCCGACGGCGAGATCGCGCGCCTCGAGCACCGACGACATGACGACGTCGCCGACGTGCGTGGGCTCGGGCGACACCTCGAGCTCGCCGGCCTCGACGCGCGCGCTGTCGAGGATCGTGTCGATGAGCATCAAGAGCTCGCGACCGCGCTGCTCGATGATCGCGAGGCTCTCCTTCTGCGCGTCGGCGAGGGGATTTCGCCCGACGAGCTCGGCGAAGCCGAGGACCGCGTTGAGCGGCGCCTTGAGGTCGTGGCTCATCGACGCGAGCAGCAGGCCGCGCATGCGCTCGGTCGCTTCGCGCGCGTCGATCGCGCGCTGCTGCGCGCCGGCGAACTCGCGGAAGACGCCGCCGAGCGAGTCGACCGCCTGGAGGAGGGCGTGCACGCTCCCGAAGCGCGCGAGGTGCAAGATGATCGTGCCGCGCATGACCTCGGCGACGCCGGCGCGTCGCACCTCGCGCGTGGCGAGCGCGATGTCGCGCTCGAACGCGAAGCCGATGCGCGTGCCGAGGATGGTGGCGAGCGCCACGGCGATGAACGCGAGCAGCACATAGACGCCGGTCACGGGAGAGAGGCGCGTCGTGCCGAACCGAACGAGCGCGGCGCCGGGATAGGTAGGGACCGTGACCTGCGTCTCTCCTTCGTCGCCGTGACGGATGACGAGGTCGCCGGTGTAGCCTTCGTCGATGTGGATGCGATAGCCGAGCGCGGCCGCGGCCTCGATCGCCTCCGCGCGACCGAGCACCTCGCGATGGGCCGAAGGCTCGCCGTTGGCCGGAGGCTCGTCGAGCGGCTCGAACACCGCGCGCGCCACCGCGGTCGCGTCGCTCGTGCGCGCGTCGCGATCGTAGGTGCGCGCGTGCGCGTCGACGAGGAGCGACGCGCCGAGCGCGACGAACGCGACAGGCGCCGCGACGGCGGCGACGATGCGCTGGCGCACGCGGCCGAGCGCGCTGCGGCCGAGGCGCTTCAGCGCGTCTTGCGTCGCGTGAGGCGGCGCGAGCTCGAGGACGCGCGCCACCGACGTCCGCATCGTCACGTACGCCGAGAGCGCGCCGGTGCTCACCATCGTGAGGAGCAAGAGGACGATCGCGAGATCGGTGTACGCGTCGATCGCCTGTGGGCGGAGCACCGGAACGAGGGTCGCCAGCGCGGCGAACACCGCGAAGAGCGCGCTCCAGAGCGCGAGGCGCGCGGGCAGCACGTAGAGGTAGAGGATCGACGTCGCGTCGACCGCGGCCGAGCCCACCGCCAGCGCGCGCAGCGCGGGCTGGAGGGGGCGCGCGAGGAAGAACGTCGCGCCGGCGGAGAACGCCGAGCACAAGACGCCGAGCACGAGCACCATCGAGAGCGAGGCGGAAGACGCGGAGGGCTCGAGGAGGAGCACGCGCGGCGCGAAGACGGCGGTGAGCAAGAACGTGACGACGTGCACCGCGAGCTGGAGCCCGATGAGGCGCACCACGAGGCGGGCGGCGTGACGATTCATCCCGGCCTCCTCTGCGCCGGCGCGACCGACGCGGGCGGCGCGACGGACGCGGCGAGGCGGCTCGGCGGGCGCAGCGAGGGCGCGGCCTCGAGGTTGCCGACGGGCAGGAGCACGGTGAAGGTCGAGCCGCGCCCCAGCTCGCTGTCGACCTTGATCGATCCGTGATGGAGCATCACGAGGCGGCGCGCGATCGCGAGGCCGAGGCCGGTGCCGCGACGGTGCGAGCGCTCGCTGCGCGCCTGCTTGTACTCCTGGAAGATCATCGCGCGCTCCTGCGCGCCGATGCCCGGGCCGGTGTCGGTGACGCTGAGCGACGCGAGCCCGCCCTCGCGCGCGAGACGAACGACGACCTCGCCGCGCTGGGTGAACTTGATCGCGTTGTTGACGAGGTTGCCGAGGATCTGACGAACGCGGCGCCCGTCGACGCGCGCGACGAGCTGCGGATCGCCCTCGACGCGCACCGAGAGCGGCTTGTGCCCGACGAGCCCGCGCGCCTCGCGCACGACCTCGTTGGCGAGCGCCGTGAGGTCGACGCGGCCGCGGCTCAACTTGAGCTGCCCGCTCTCGAGCGCCGAAAACTCGAGGATGTCGTTGATGAGCGAGAGGAGGTGCGCGCCCGATCCGCGGATCTGCTCGACCTCTTCGCGCGCCGAAGGCGAGAGCGGGCCGTCGACCTCCTCCATCAAGATGTCGGCGAAGCCGAGGATCGCGTTGAGCGGGCTGCGGAGCTCGTGGCTCACCGCGGCGAGGAACGCGGCGCGCTCGCGATCCGCGGCGCTCGCGCGCGCGAGGTCTTCCCGATACGCCTTCTCCGCTTTTCCGAAGCGGCCGACGAGCTTGTTGAACGCCGCCGTGAGGATGCCGACCTCGTCCATCGTGCGCGCGGGCACGAGCTCGCCCGTGGGCTCGGTGCGCACCTGCGCCATCCCGTGCACGCGTCGCGTGACGAACTCGACGTCGCGCGTGACGTCGAGGCTGACCGTGTAGCCGACGGTCGCGGCGACGCCGAGGAGCAAGGTCACGAGCGCGAGGAGCGAGGTGACGAGCGCGGGGGCGCCGTGCGCGGCCGAAGGCTCGGCGACGAGGACGACGAGACGGAGCGGCTGCGGATCGGAGGCGGCGGGCGCGACCGGCTTGACCGCGAAGCGCGCGCGGCCGAGACGCATTTGGGCGACGCCCTTGTCGCTCGCGAGCATCTTCTCGAGCGCGCCGCGATCGGGCGCGCCGAGCGTGACGTCGTGGACCACGCGCGCGTCGGTCGTGACGACGAGGAGCTCGGCCTCGCTCCGTCGCGCCGCGCGCTGCGTCGCCTCGAGGCGGCGATCGGCCGGGAGCTGCGAGAGGCGCGCGGCGACGGTCGCCGCGACGAGCTCTGCGCGGGCGCCCGCGTGCTCGTCGCCCGCGCGCGCGAGGTGATCGAGGCCGACGAGCCCGATGCCGAGCGCCACGGCGAGACCGACGAGGACGACGACGAGCGGCGCGAGCGGGTTGAACGGCCAACCCTGCGCGCCGAGACCGAGCGGCGCCGAGAGCGGTGCCGAGAGCGATGAGCGATGTGCGCCGGAAGCGAGCGCCGATGTCGCAGCCGACGGCGCGGACGGCGCGAGCGCGGTGCCCGCCGGGCGCCCTCCCATCCGCGCGTCGTCCATCGCCAGCGAATATTAGGCCCTCGCGTCGAGCGAGCGCAGTTTACGACGCGCCGCGGCGTACGATTTGTGCATTCGAGGCTTGTCGGGGACCGAAAGCTCGGACAGAAGGGTGTCTTCCATGCGTTCCTCCGAGCGGTCACGAGACACCAAGTCGTCGACAAACCGCCGCACCACGGCCGTGGGCGTGGCGCATGCTGAGCTCATGACGAGCTCTACCCTCCCGCGCTCGACGTCCACCGAGGCTGAAGAGTTCGCGCCGGCCTACAGCCACGCAGACGACGGCGACTCCGACGTCTTCGTCTGCCGCCGCAGCTCGCCCGACTTCGATCCTTCCCTCGTGCCCGCCGACGTCACGCTCTACGTCTACGGTTGGCACAACGTGGAGCCCGGTCCGCTCTCCTGGGTATTCCCGAGCCTGCGCGCGGCGCTCGACGCCGTCGAAACGATGAAGAACGCCGTCTCGTGGTGCATCGTCTCCGGCACCGAATGGCCGAGCATGGACGACGCCCGCGAAGAGGGCGCCGTCCTGATCGAGCAAAACGCCTAGATCTTCTCGAGCACGACCGCGAGGCCCTGCCCGCCGCCGATGCACGCGCTGCCGACGGCGTAGCGGCCGCCGCGACGCGCGAGCTCGTAGACGAGGTGCGCGGTGATGCGCGCGCCGCTCGCGCCGAGCGGATGGCCGAGCGCGATCGCGCCGCCGTTGACGTTGGTCTTGTCGCGCGGCAGGCCGAGCTCCTTCTCCACCGCGAGGTATTGCGGCGCGAAGGCCTCGTTGACCTCGAAGACGTCGACGTCGCTCTGCTTGATCTCGGCGCGGGCGAGCGCGTCCTTGATCGCGGGCGCGGGGCCGATGCCCATGATCGAGGGATCGACGCCGGCGACGCCCCACTGCGCGAGGCGCGCGAGCGGCTTCAGGCCCTTCGACTTGGCGAATTCTTCGGTCGTGAGGACGAGGCACGCGGCGCCGTCGCAGATGCCCGAGGCGTTGCCGGCGGTCACCACGCCGTCCTTCTTGAAGACCGGCGGGAGCTTGCCGAGCGTCTCGAGCGTCGTCTGCGGGCGCGGGTGCTCGTCGGTCGCGAACTGCACGGTGGCCTTCTTCTGCTGGATCTCGATCGGCGCGATCTCGTCCTTGAAGTGGCCCTTCTCGTTGGCGGCCGCCCAGCGCTGCTGGCTCGCGAGCGCGTACTCGTCGCAGTCTTTACGGCTGATGCCGTACTTGGTCGCGAGGTTCTCGGCGGTCACCGCCATCGGCGTGTTGTTGTAGCTGTCGGTGAGCGCGCTCCAGAGCGAGTCTTCGACCGCGGGCGCCTTGCCGAACGCCCATCCGTCGCGGCTGCCGCGGAGGATGTGAGGCGCCTGGGTCATGTTCTCGGTTCCGCCGACGAGGACCGCCTGCGTCTCTCCGAGGAGGATCTGCTCGGCGCCGTTGATGATCGCCTGAAAGCCGGAGCCGCAGAGGCGGTTGACCGTGAGCGCGGGCGTCGTGATCGGCAGCCCGGCCTTGAGGCCGACGTGGCGCGCGCAATAGATCGCGTCCGGGCTCGTCTGCATGACGTTGCCGATGATGACGTGGCCGATCTGATCCGCGGCGAGGCCCGACTGCGCGAGCGCGGCCTTCGCGGCGTGAACGGCGAGGTCGGTCGCGCTGAGCCCCTTCAGCGTGCCCTGCATGGTGCCGAACGCGGTGCGCTTCGCGCCCACGATGACGATCGACTTCGAAAGCTTGGCCATGGCGACGTTCCTCCGACCTGTGGTTTTCGCCCGCAAAAGGGGGGGAACGGGAACCTAGTCGACGCGCGGCGGCGGCGCCAGCCCTCGAGAATCAGGGCACGCAGTCGTAGAACCTGGCCTCGAGGTTTCGAACGGCCGCGGCGTTGCTTTCGCCGCCGGCTCCGCCGGTGATCCCGAAGAGCCCGCGCGTGACCGCCGCCGACGTCGACGTGAGCCACGTGGCGCCGTCGTAGAGCACGGTCACGGCGGCGCCGCGCACGCGCACGCCGATGCGATGCCACGCGCCGAGGAACGTCGTCGGTCGGCTCGCGACGTTCCACGGGTAGTAGCCGAGGGCCTTCGTCGCATCGAGGCGCGCGACGTGGATCGCGGGAACCTCCGGATCCGCCGTTTCGGTGGGCTCGTTGCGATAGTCGTCGAGGATCACGAGCCCCCCGCCGACCTCGTCGGGCAGACCTCCGGGGTGGCCGTTGGTCGTGTTCGCGAGCTTGGCGACCTCGATCGTGTCGAGCCACGCGAGGATCACGCCGTCGGCGCAGGAGCTCGCGGAGGTGCAGCGGACGTGCACGTCGACGTCGACGTCGAACGCGCGCAGATCGACCGGCGTGGGGAGCCACAAGCCGCTGTGAGAATCCAAGAGCTCCGGGGCGACGATCGGCTCCGCGTCGGGCCCGGCGTCCTTCGGCGTGACGTCGACGAACGGATACAGCACCGCCGCGGGGCTGCCGAAGAACGACTCCACCTTCGGATAGGAGCCTACCTGGTATCCCTTGCCTACGAGCGTGCCGAGATCGGCGGTGAGCGGCGCGACGACGATCGACGTCGGAACACACGAAGCGCCGGCTTCGGCGTCGTTGCGATCGACGTCGGCGGGCGCGTCGACGGCGACGCGTACGTCGGAGCCGCCGTCGACGTCGCGCGGCGGCTCGGAGAGGCCGGAGGTGTCGACGAGCAGCGAGCACGCGAGGAGCGCGCTCGCTGCGACGACGAACGCGATCCGGAGGAGCCTCACGCGAGGGATCGTATCACTCGGCGACGGTCGCCCAGGCGCCGGTGATGACCGCCTCGCTTCGCTCCTTGACGGTCACCTGGAGCGCGATCTTCCCCGGGCCGACGCGCCAGCCCTCGGTCACGAGCGTGTCGCCCGGCCACACCGGCTTGCTGAACCGGGCCTCGAAGCCGTTGATCTTCGTCGCGTCGCCACCGCACGCGCCCTTGGCGACGTGACGGACCATGTGCCCGTAGGTGCAGAGCCCGTGGAGGATCGGGCCCTGCGCGAAGCCGACCTCCGCGGCGAACGCCGGATCGGCGTGCAGGGGGTTGAGGTCGCCCGAGAGCCGATAGAGGAGCGCTTGCTCCGGCGTCGTCACCTCTTCGACGCGGAAGTCGGCCGGCTGGCCCTTCGGGATGTCGGCGACCTTGGGCTCCTTCGGCGGTGGAGATCCGCCGAAGCCGCCGCCGTCGCGGAAGATGATCTGCGACGTGGTGTCGAAGAGCTTGTTACCGGCGGCGTCTTTCGTCTCGGTGTCGACCATCACGATCGCAAACCGCCGCAGATCGTAGATGCCGGTGATCGTCGCGGTGGTCGACAGCGTGCCCGACGACGCCAGCGGCGCCGCCAAACGAACACGCTGCGCGCCGTGCACCACCATCGCGAGCGAGCCGCCGGTCTTGGCGACGACCTCGAACATCGGCTGGAACATCGGCACGACCGCGAAGCTCGGGATCACCTTCGGACCGCGACCCTCGTAGAGGTAGTCGAGCTCGTCCTTCTTCGCGCCGATGCCGAGCGCATAGAGCACGACGTCTTTCCACGTGTAGGTGAAGCTCGTGGGCGCGCTTTCCTTGCCGACAATCGAGAGATCGAGGGGCATGGCGGCGGGAGTGTCACAGTCGACAGGCGGCCGTCAACAGTGAGATACCTCGCGGCGCGTGATTCCGCTCGACGACCTCACCGCGATCGGCCTCGCCTGGGCGCGCGTCTTCCCGACGGTCACGATCGTGCCGGCGTTCGGCCTCCGCGCGCTGCCCACGCCGGCGCGCGGCGTCTTGGCGCTCGCGCTCGCCGCAGGGATCTACCCTGCGCTCGTCCCGATCGTGGCCGCGCGCGGGGACGCGCCGTTCTTCATCCTCGCGATCGAGCAGATCGTGCTCGGGCTCCCTGTCGCGCTCGCTGCGGCGGTCACGCTGTGGGCGGCGACGATGGCGGGCGGCCTCGTCGACGCGCTCCGCGGATCGGCCGACGGCCCGGGCCTGGCGCCCGTCGAGGGCAAGGCGTCGAGCTTCGGCGTTCTCTTGTCGCTCTTCGCCAGCGTGGTCTTCCTCGCGAGCGGAGGCCCTTCGCGCGCCGCCTCCGCGCTCGCTTCGTACGAGCTGCCGGCGCACCCGCTCGTCGCGGCGGCGCACGACATCGTCGCCGGCATCGGCCTCGCGATCGCGCTCGGCGGGCCGCTGCTCGCCGCCGCGGTGGTGCTCGAGGTCGCCTTCGCGCTCGTCGCGCGCGCCGCGACGCCGGCGCAGATCCACGCGCTGCTCGCGCCGCTGCGCGCGCTGGGGCTGCTCGCGATCGTCGCGATCGTCCTCGAGCGCGTGGCGACGCTGCTCGGGAGCGCGGTGCGCAGCTCCATCCCGTCGTGAGCGTTCAGGTCATCGCCGTGCCCTCTCGGGTCGTTTAGAGCGGCAAGCGATAGCCGACGGTGATGCCGAGCTCGAGCGCTTCGACCGTACCGCTGAGCGTCGCGCAGTCGCCGATCGAGGAGCAGCGCGGCGTCTCCGGCAGGATCCACCGGTAGGCGCGGAAGTTCGCGCCCGCGATCCAGTTCTCCGAGAGGTAATACGTTCCGCCGAGCTGCACGCCGAAGGCGAAGCCCTCGGTGCGCACCGTCACCTCGCGCGTGCCGAGGATGGGCGCGACCTGATCGCCGGCGTCGGTCGCGAACCGATCGGCGACGACGACGCCACCGATGGAGAGCCCGACCCAGGCCTCGATGAAGCGATAGTGGAAGGGAATGTACCGGCCCTCTCCGCCGAGGAAGAAGTACCCGCGCGAGTGCGTGCGCGGGAGCTGGCGGAGGCCGCCGTACTCCGGATCGGACGTCGGGAACGGCGAGAAGAGCGCGCCCGCGCCGACCGCGAAGTCGCGGTTCCATCGGTAGAGGATGTGCAGACCGGTCTGCATCGTGGCGTCGCCGCGACCGATCGTCCCGAACGGCGTGTCGCCGCCGCTCTGACCGGCGGAGATGGGCGCGGTGGGCAGGACGATGATGCCGGCCTCGATCTCGGCGATCGTGTGGGGCCGATCGATGATGCGCGCGAGCGCGGCGTCGGCGGCGCTCGCCGACGGCTGCGCCGCGCGCGTCTCCGGCGGAGGCGCAGGGTCGGCCGCGAACGCGACCTTGGAGAGCGACAGCACGACGGCGACGGTTACAGCCGTGTGCTTTACATCCATTTGACGCTACCGGTCGGCGCCGGCGCCGTGGGCTTCGGCCCCGGCTCGGGAGGCTTCGGAGGATCGCCGGCGACGAGCGAACGTCCGGCCTTGACGGCCTGGCCGTCGGCCTGCGCCGTGAAGACGACGTCGTAGCGGCCCGCCTCGAGGAACGCGTATCCGCTCTTGAACACGCCGGGCGCGGGGCTGAGCGCGGGCATCCTCACGCCTCCGCCGAGGTTCGGGCCGGTGATGGTGAACGCCGCGCCCTCGAAGCTCCCCTTCGTCGGCGCGATGCGCGCGGTGAGCTCCACCGTCTGGCCGAGGCGCGGCGTGGCCGAGCTCGCTTCGAGGAGGATCTTGTACTGCGTCGCCGACGCGGCGGGCGCGGGCGTCGGCGGGCCCTGCGGCTTCGCCGACGGCGTCGACGGCGTGGACGCGGGCTTGGCGAGCGGCGGCGCGGTCTGCGCGTTGAACGTCGAGAGCTCGGCGTCGTACTGCTCGACGAGGCGCCTCGCCGACGCGTCGTTGGGATCGAGCTCGTGCGCGACGCGCGCCAGGCGGAGCGCCTCGGAGACGTCGCCGGCGGAGCGCTGGGTCATGGCCTGCGACACGAGCTCGTTGGCTGCGCGCATCCTCACGTCGAGGAGGCGATGGTGATTGGGCCATCGCTTGAGCCCTTCGTCGGTGATGTCGCGCACGTTGTCGCCCTTCGGCTCGACGAACCGATTCTTGTACATTGCATCCGTCGCGCGCGACACGTAGCGCTCGTCGTCGGAGTCGCCGCCGAGCTTGCCCGCGCGCCACGCCCAGCCCGCGGCGATGAGCGCGCCGAGCACGAAGCAGACGACGACGAAGAGCAGACCGCGCCGGCCGCGCTCGGGCTCTTCGGCGGCGGCCGCGGCCTCGATTTCGGTGCGCGTCGGAGCGGCGCGGGCGTCGCGTCGATCGACGGGAGCCGGCTTCGCGCGCACCGAGCGGGCGTTGGTCGCCGGCGGCGGCGAGCTCCTCGCGGGCGTCGGCTCGAGCGGCGCCGAGTGCTCCGTCGGCACCCTCTCCGGTTCCGGCTCGGGATCGCCCGGCATCGTGCGGGGCACGCTCGTGTCGCCGCGGTGCGCCTCGCGAGCCGTGGCCGGGAACGACGGCGCCGCCGCGACGGGCGGCTCGGCGCTCGCGTCGTCGAGCGTCTCGTCGACGCTGTTCAACCGCGGTCGCGAGCTCGCCGCGGGCGGCGGCCTCGACGATGGCGCGACCGGCCCCGGACGCGAGCTCGCCGACGGAACGACGCCCGAGGTTCGATCGCGCGAGCCGACCGCGTCGGCGAGGCGCGCCTGGAACTCGGAGGGGGGCTCCCACTTGGCGGTCGCGCCCGTCAACGGACGCGGCGTGCCGTTGGGCTCCGCCTCCGCCATCCGCTCGACGACGTCGGGCGTGAGGTCGAGCTGCTTCGTGCGCTCGGTCGGCGGCAGGTGCATCGAGCCGCTCGACCGCGGCCTCAGCATCGGGCGCGAGATGTCTTCCGTCGAGAGGCCTGCTTGCTTCGCGGCGTCGACGATCGCGTGTCCGAGCGTGCGCGCGTCGGGCTCGCGCCGCTTCGGATCCTTCACCAGGTTCGCCATGATCACGTCGGCGAGCGGGTGAGGCACGTACTCGGCGCGCGGGATCGTCTTGATGTGCGGCGGCGGGTCGTGGATCTGCTGGACGAGCAGCCCGACGGCCTGATCGCCTTCGAAGGGCGTGCGCCCGGCGAGCATCTGGTAGAGCAGCGTGGCGATCGAGTAGACGTCGCTCGCCGGCCCCACGGCGTTGCCTTGCGCACCTTCGGGCGAGATGTAGCGCGCGGTGCCGAAGATGAGGCCCGCGGCCGTCGCCACGGACTGCTCGCCCCAGTTGATGCGCGCGATCCCGAAGTCGAGCACCTTCACGAAGTCGGGATCGGCGCCGCGCCGAACGAGCATCACGTTCTCCGGCTTGAGATCGCGATGCACGATGCCCTGGGCGTGAGCTTCGCCGGCGGCCTCGCAGAGCTGGATCGCGACGTGGAGGGCCTTCGGCAAAGGCAGCGCGCCGCCCGCGGCGGCGAGCGCGCTCTGGAGGGAGAGACCGTCGAGGTACTCCATGACCATGTAGAGCGCGCGATCGGGGAGCTGACCGGCGAGGAGCACCTGGACGACGTTGGGATGCTGGAGGCGCGAGGCCACCTTCGCCTCGCGCGTGAACCGCGAGACGAGCTGCGCGTTGGCGCTGAGCTCGCGATGGAGGATCTTGACCGCGACGTCGCGGTCGATGCCCTTCTGGAAGGCGCGATACACGCGCCCCATCGCGCCGATGCCGACGAGCTGCCGGATCTCGATGTGCCCCGAGATCTCCTGACCGAGGTACGGATCGTCTTCGGCCTCTCGCCCCGCGGCCGCCGCGCTCTGGAGGGGCATGCCGTCGGCAGGGCAGAAGAGGGCATCGCCGGGGTAGCGCGCACCACACGCGGTGCACACCTTCGACGCGACCGCGGACGCCTCGTTCACCTGGACATCCTAGCTCATTGCGGGCCCTCCCCGCACACGGGGCGCACCGGCCAGGCGCGTGGGTGTGCGCCGCCGAAGGGGGGAAGCGGGAGGTCGTTTCACGCCGAATCGGCCGTCAAAGGCCGAAAAACCGCCGGCGCGGCGAGCCACGCGGGCCGCGAGATGGAAGAGCTGGCCTCGCCCGCGGCCGAGCCGCGGCAGCGTGCGGCGGGGCTGCCTCTTGAAGCCGCGGCGAGGGTCCTCTACACGAAGTCGGTCGTGCCCCCTGTCGAGACGAGCAAGCCCGGCGACGAGCCGAGCGCCGTGGAACCCGTCGCGGGTGGCTACTCCGTAACGCTGCCGACCTTCGAGGGTCCGCTCGACCTGCTCCTGCACCTCTGCCAGAAGCACGAGCTCGACATCCTCGACATCCCCATCGGCTTCATCACCGAGAAGTACCTCGAGTACCTCACCGTGATGCAGCTCATCGACCTCGATCTCGCGAGCGAGTATCTGGTCATGGCCGCCACGCTCGCGCACATCAAGTCGAAGATGCTCCTGCCCGCGCCTCCGCCGGGTCAGGAAGACGACGCGCTGGCCGAAGACGAGGGCGATCCGCGCGAGAACCTCATCCGCCGCTTGCTCGAGTACCAGAAGTACAAGCAGGCGGGGGCCGATCTCGCGGCCCGCGGCGTCACCGGGCGCGACGTGTTCTTCCGCGGCGTGGCGATCGAAGAGGCGGTGCACACCGGCCTCGCGCCGCTCGCGCAGGTGCCGCTGTTCTCGCTCGTCGAGGCGTTCCAGGCCGTCCTCGAGCGGAGCAAGATCAAGCTCTCCCACGACATCGTCCACGAGCGGGTCACGCTGACCGATCGGATCAACGAGCTCGTCGACGTCTTGCGCGTGAGGAGGCGTCTCGCGTTCGACGATCTGTTCACCGAGCTGACGACGCGCTTCGACCTCGTCATCACGTTTCTCGCGCTCCTCGAGATGACGAAGCTGCGGATGACGCGGCTCGTCCAGGTCGACCCCAGCTCGCCGATCTACGTCGAGTTCAGCGCGCAGATCACCGAGACGGAGCCCGAAGCGGAAGTTGCGCAAGAGACGCAAGAGACGCAAGAGACGCAAGCCGACGCGGCGGAAGCGAACGAAGAAGACACGGGGGCGGGCACGGCCCAGGCGACGGAACGCGACGAGGACGGTACGTGAGCAAGCGAAAGAAGACGGGCGCAGCGCCGCCGGAAGAGATCGCGGCCGAGCTGCCGATGGACGACGACGCGCCCAACGAGAGCGTGACGACGCGCGCCTCGGTGCCGCCCGAGGTGATGAAGCAGGCGATGGGCGACGCCGCGCCACCGAGCCAGGAGACGGAGCTCGACGGCGAGCACGAGGAGTACGACGCGGAGACGACCGTGAACCTCGTCGGCGATCTCCCCCTGCCCGGGCGCGACGACCTCGACGAGCCGACGGTCACCGCGAGCGGCGAGTCGCTCGAGGAGATCGACCGCGTCCTGCTCCAACGCAAGCACCTGCGCGGGCTGCTCGAGGCGCTCATCTTCGCGAGCGACGCGCCGATCCGGACGCCCGAGCTCGCCAAGCTCGCGTCGGCGCCGAGCAAGCAGGTGAAGGAGCTGCTCGCCGAGCTCAAGGTCGACTATGCGACGCGGGGCATCCACCTCGACGAGGTCGCCGGCGGCTGGGTCTTCCGCACGAGCCCGCAGTACGCGCCGTTCGTGCGCGACCTCACGAAGCAGAAGCCCGTACGCCTCACGCGCGCGCAGGTGGAGACGCTGGCCATCATCGCGTACCGCCAGCCGATCACGCGTCCCGAGATCGACGACGTGCGCGGCGTCGACACCGGGCCGGTGCTCAAGCTGCTGCTCGAGCGCGATCTCGTGCGCATCCTCGGCAAGCGCGACGAGCCGGGGCGTCCGATGATCTACGGAACCACGAGCCAGTTCCTCGAGTTCTTCGGGCTCAAGTCGCTGAAAGATCTCCCGACGCTCCGCGAGTTCACCGAGCTGAGCGAAGAGTCGCGCGAGGTCTTCGAAGACGAGCTCGGCGAGTCGCCCGACGCGGCCATGGCGAGCGCGCGCGACACGAGCACCGACGAAGGAGCGCCACCGGAGGGGGCCGACGTCGAGGCGCACGACGCGTCGCCGCCGCGCGAGAGCATGCGGATGCCGATCGGCGAACAGGCCGTCGAGCTCGGCGAAGAGGATCTGGTCCCGGTCGACGTCGATTCATCGACGGAGCCTCACGCCTCCGATCAAGACGGCCCGACGCTGACGACCGAAGCGCCTCCCAGCGAAGACGAGTGAGATGACGGCCGACGACATCAAGGCGCTCCGAAAAGATCTCGCGTGTACGGCCAAGGAGCTCGCGCAGGTCCTCGGCATCGAACAGAGCACCGTGCTCGCATGGGAGAAGGGCGACCTCTTCCCCACCAAGGCCTTCATCGACAAGATGGAAGCGCTGCGCGCCAAGGGCCCTGCGGCGATCCCCAAGAAGGCGCCGAAGCACGCGGGCGCCGAGCCGATGAAGGTGCTCGCCGATCCGGCGTTGTGGGAGCTCGTCCGTAAGCTCGCGGCGCACAAGAAGCTCCGCGACGAGGTCCTCGAGCTCTCCGCCGCGTACCCCGATCCGGCGAAGGATCCCGCGCAGGACTAGCTTTCGCGTCGGCGCGCAGCCGCGCTACGATCCGAGGGTCCTTGGCTTCGTCGTTGCGTGCACCTTTCCCGCTCCTCGCGCTCGTCTTCGCGGCGGCCGCGGCGCACGCGAGCGCGTGCGGCGACAGCGGCGCGTCCGACGACGGAAACCTCGACGGAGGCGCCGGCGCGCCGACGCTCCCGGACACGGGCGTAGGCTTCGACGACGCTCGCGCGCCCGCGGCGACGATGCGGCTCGCGCACGTCGCACCCGGTCTCGGCCCGGTCGACTTCTGCTATCGCAGCGCGACGACGTCGTCGTTCGAGGGCCCCGTGCTCGGCGGCGGCGGCCCCGGGCCTCGCGCCGACGCGGGCGACGCAGAGGCCGGCGACGGCCTCGATCTCGAGGAGGACGCGGGCGATCTCGACGCGAGCGAAGGCGGCGTCGAGATCCGCGCCGTCGCGTATCGCAGCGTCTCCCGCTACCTCACGCTCGCCGCGGCCGGCCCTCTCACGATCGCGCTCGTTCCTGCGGGCGCGTCCTCGTGCGCGAGCCTCATCTTCTCCGCCGACGTGACGCTCGATCCGGGCAAGCTCGCCACCGTCGCGATCATGGGCAGCCGCGACGCCGACGGCGGCGAGAGCGCGCTCGGGCTCGCGGGCTTCGTCGACGACCGCGCGACGGAGCCGGACAAGTCGCGCGTGCGCATCGTGCACGCCGCGACCGGAACCGCGTCGCGCGCAGCCTCTCCGGCGATCGCCGTGCGCGCCGTCGGCGCGAAGGTCGTGCCCGTCGCCGAGCGCGTCGAGCCGCGCAAGGCTTCGTCGGCGTCGTCGACGGTGCCGGTCGACTCGCTCGGCTACGCGACGATCACGCCGGTGCCCTCTCCCGCGCAGCTCGCGGTCGGCCCGGCGCCCGACACGTCGGCCGACGGCGCTGCAGACTCGTGGATGAGCCTCCCCGGCGAGCTCGGGCTCCGCGGCGCCGCGCTTCACACCGGCTTCGTGCTCACGGCCGACGACCAGTCGTTCGAGATCCTGTGGTGCACCGACACGAGCACCTCCGGCGAACGCACGACCTGTCAGCTCGTGCGCTGAACCCGAACGTCGTGAACGAGCAGCTCGGGGCTTCGGGTTCCCCATGGCGTCAGTCGTGAGCTCCACGGCGGATGGCGATGACGTCGAGGGACCTGGCGCCCCTTACTGGTTTGCCTTCTGTCGGGCCTCGCCCTTCAGGTCGGTCGCCGTGCCCTCGGCTTCCATCTGCTCGTCGCCGATGAGGCCGCCGACGGCCTTCTTGGCCGCGCCCTTGGCCTCCTCCGCCTTGCCCTTCGCGCGCTCGCTCGCCTTCGCGGCCTCCTGACGAGCCTCGCCCTCCTTCTGCTTCGCGAGCCCTTCAGCCTCCATCCGCTCGTTGCCGAGGGTCTCGCCGATCTTCTTCTTGATGCCACCGCCGATCTCCTCGGCCTTGCCCGTGACTCGATTGCCTTGACTGCTCATGTGAATTCCTCCGCCGCACGGAGTCGCAAGCGACGTGCCGCCGCGGGCAGGAAGCGCCGCGGCGCGAGAGCCAGCGCGCGAGCCGTGACCTCGACCACTTCGGTGCTCACGAACGCCGCGCTCGTGCTACGAATGCCCACGAATCGCGTCGAGCCCTTCGAGCAGCTCGCGCAGCGGCTCGGGAAACGCGCGATCGCAGCTCGGGCGCGGAGCCCACGCGACAGCCCTCATGCGTAGGCGCGCCTTCGACCTCATCGTGCGACCCTGATCACGGTGAAGCGCGCCCTGGAGACGTGGCTCACGGGACGCGCCCTCCGCGGGTGCCTCGTTCTCTCCACACTCCTGTGCCTGCCGTCTCTCTTCTGCGGCTTCTTCGGCGACGACAACCTTCAGCTCGCGGTGGTCGAGGGCACGCAGGCGAACGTGGGATCGTCGCCGTTCGATCTCTACACGTTCGGCACGGGGATACCGGAGAAGGTCCACGCCTCGATGGAGCAAGGCTGCTTTCCGTGGTGGACGGATCTCCACTTCAAGGTGCGGCTCTTTCGACCGCTCTCGAGCGCGCTCTTCGCGCTCGATCACGCGCTCTTCGCGCGAAGCGCGGTGCCGTATCACGTTCACCAGGCGCTCTGGTACGTCGGGCTCGTCGGGGCGGTCGGTCTCTTCTTCCGGCGCGTGCTCCCGGGCACGAGCGGTGCGCTGGCGCTCCTCGTCTTCGCGATCGACGACGCGCACGCGCAGCCGGCGGCGTGGATCGCGTCGCGCCACGCGTTGATCTCCGCCCTGCCGTGCGTGCTCGGCCTCGTCGCGCATCTTCGTCATCGCGAAGATGGTTGGAGGCCCGGCCGCTGGCTGTCGCTCCTGGCGTTCGCGATCGGCCTGCTCGGCGGTGAGGGCGCGCTCGGCGTGATGGCGTACGTGTTCGCCTACGAGCTCGTCGGAGCGAGGGGTGTCCGGCGAATCGGCGCGCTCGTGCCGCCGGCGCTGCTCGTCGTCGCGTACCTCGTGGTCTACCGGCGATGGGGCTTCGGCGTCGCGAGCTCGAGCTCGTACCTCGACGCGATGGGGCAGCCCGGTCTCTTCCTCCTCGCGGCGCTCACGCGGATCCCGACGCTCGTCCTCGACCTCCTCGGCGGGCTCTCGGCCGAAATCTCGTTCGTCGTCCCCGCGGCCCGGCCGGTGATCGTCGCGCTCGGAGTCTTCACCGTCGGGCTCGTCGCTCATCTGCTTCGCGCGCTTTCCTCGCGTATGTCGGACGACGAGCGACGCGCCGCGCGCTGGCTCGCGCTCGGCGCCTTCCTCGGGCTCTTGCCCGCGATGGGCGGCTTCGTGGGATCGCGCGTGCTCCTTCCGGCGAGCCTCGGTGGCGCAGGCTTGCTCGCGCTCCTCTTGCGCTACGGCTGGCTGAACGTTCGCGACGGCGGCCGGCGCGTCGTGCGCATCGCCTGCGGTTGGTACGCGTTCGTTCACCTCGCTCTGGCGCCGGTCGGCTTTCTCCTCGGGGTCGCGGGCATCATCCAGAGCCGCCGCGCCGCGGAGATCGCGGTCACGAAGACCGGGCTCGCGCACGCCTCGGGGGTCGACGTCTTCGTCCTCAACGCCTCCGATCCGATGATCGGCTTCTACGGCGGCATCGACTTCTTCGCTCGGGAGGCGCCGCGCGTTCGGTCCTATCGCTTGCTCTCGATGGCCAAGTTCGATCACGAGCTCACGCGCACGAGCGAGAGCTCCTTCGAGCTGGCCGTGGTCGGCGGACGGATGCTCGACTCGGTCTACGAGGGCGTGTTCCGCGTTTCGCCGATGGTCGAAGGCCAGGAAGTGAAGCTCGGTGACGCGCGCATCCGCGTGCTCGCGCTGCGAGACGGAAGACCGATCCGCATCGAGGTCATGACCGGTCGGCCACTCGACGATCCTTCGTACGCCTTCCTTACGTGGCGCGACGGGGCTCTCGAACGCGTGCCCCTGCCGAAAGCGGGCGAAACGATCCGCCTGCAGTGGTCGCCGGGGCCGGTCGGTCTGTGACCAGACTGGACGATGAGGGTCGCCGAGGGCGATACTTCGAGGTTCGACTGGGGTGAAAGAGAGAGAGAGCGAATGCGGCGACGTCATTGGGTCTCGACTGGGCTCGCCATGGGGCTGGGGCTCACCATCGCGGGGCTCAGCCGCTCCGCCGACGACAATCACGGGCTCGGCTCCGGCGCCGATGGCGCGTTCACCGCGGCGCAGGCCGACCAGATCGTCAACGCGTACGTCGCCGTCACGGGAGCGGCCGCCGTCGGCGCGACCACGGTCACGGTGGCGGCGACGGACGATCTCGCGGTCAATGATCTCGTGCTCGTCCTCCAGACGTCCGGCGCCACGCTCGCGAGCACGATGACCGATCCTCCCACGCCCGTCGATCTCGCAGCCTTGAAGATGGGTCAATACGACGTCGTCAAGGTGACGGCGAAGGCGGCGACGACGATCACGGTCGAGCCCGCGCTCAAGAACGAATACCTCGCCACGGGAGCGCAGGTCGTTCGGGTGCCGCAGTACACGACGGTGTCCGTGCCCGACACCACGTCGCTCACGGCGAAAGCGTGGGACGGCACCACCGGCGGCGTTCTCGCGTTCCTCGCGCAAGGCGCCGTGACGCTCACCGGGTCGGGCACGCTTCACGCCGACGCGAAAGGGTTTCGCGGCGGCAATCGATCCATCATCTACTGCGCGCCCCCGTGCGCGATCGGCCAGCCTGGTACGGGCGACGCCGACGACGCGCTCTGCCAGACCGCGGGGAAGGGCGAGAGCTTCGACGAGTCGGCAGGCGCGTACGGCGCGACGGGTTGCGGAATCGGCGCGCGCGGCACGGGCGGCGGCGGCGGCGGTCACATCAACGCAGGCGGCGCAGGCGGCGGAAACGGCGGGCCCGGCGGACGCGGCGGCAACGGCTGGAACAGCGGCGCGCCGATCGGCGGCTATCCGGGCGCGGCGGTGAACGTGAAGCTCATCGATCGGCTCACCTTCGGCGGCGGCGGCGGAGGCGGTCAACAGAACAATTCGACCCCGCCGGGGAGTGGGACCAACGAAGGGCAAGGCGGCGCGGGAGGCGGCATCATCTGGTTTCGTGGCCTCTCGCTCGCGGCCGCGGCGTCGATCCACGCGAACGGGCAACGCGGCTTCGACGGCATCAGCGACGGCGGCGGCGGCGGCGGCGGCGGCGGATCGATCCTCGCTCGCATCGTCAACGCCGCGGACTGCGCTTCGCTCGACGCGAACGGCGGCGACGGTGGAAACATCGACTCTCACGGCCCCGGCGGCGGAGGTGGGCCCGGTCGTATTCGTCTCGAAGCGCGAGGCGGCACATGCACGACGGCCACGGGCACGGGCACGCTCGGGACCGGCGGCATCGGCACGCCCAATCCACCGGGGACTCCTCCCGGCGACACGATCGAGGACGCAGGCGCGAGCGGATTCGGCTGCGTCGAATCCGCGAATGGCGACGCCGGCACCTGCCCGTTCGTCACGCCGATCTGCGACACCGCCACCCACGTGTGTCGACGGTGCAGGATGGCGAGCGAGTGCGCCGGCGGCTTTTGCTCCGCGGACGGTCTTTGCGCCCAGGCTGCTCCCGACGCAGGTCCGGACGGCGGATCGGACGCAGGCTCGAACGACGGCGGTTCGAGCGGTTCGAGCGGTTCGAGTGGTTCGAGCGGCTCGAGCGGCTCGAGTGGTTCGAGCGGCGGCGGAACCGACGCGGGATCGGGAACGACCGCCGGAGAAGACTCGGGCTGCGGATGCAAGACGGCGGGCGAGCGACGCGTCTCCACGGGCGGGCTCGGCGCGCTGCTCGTCGGCGTGCTCGGCTTCCTTGCCCGTCGGCGCCGCGCACGCGCAAGCTGATCGCAACGAACCGTCGAGCCCGGGGAGGACGTGGCTCGGGCCAGGACACCGCCGCCAAGGCCTGGGGCTGCGCGGCACACTCTGGCACGACGTTTTTCACGGTCGAGCGCGGGTTCGCGCGGGCGCCTCGAGCGGCAGAGAGGTTGCACGAGTGGACGCGGAGGTTGGGATGAACCTGTCGCACAGTGCAGTCTCGAGCGCTCTCGTCGTCTTGGGCGTCGTGGGATGTTCGACGTCGTCAGCCGATGACGGCGGGGATGGTTCTTCGGCGGACGCCGGCGCGGCAGCGACCACGATCGCGACCTCCGGCTACGCGCAGGAGTGCACCACCGACCGGGATTGCGTCGCCGTCGTCGCCGGCGACGTATGCAACTTCTGCAACGCGTGCAAGACGAACGCCGCGATCGCGGCACGCGAAGCGCCACGCTTCAGAGCCGACGTCGACGCGAAGACGAAGCTCTGCGACCCGAACGCGCCTCCTGTCTCGTGCACGGAAGAGTGCCCGCAGCGCCGCGCGATCTGCGAAGGCGCCAAGTGCGTTCACGACGACTGCAAGGGCGGCTGCGCACCACGCGACGCGGGCTCGGACTGATCGAGCGCGCGTTCGCCGTACAGCGCGCGTGCTGCTCAGCTCGCGCCGGCGCCTGCGACGGTCATCTTCGCGACGCGGATCGTCGGCGACGCGGTCGCGGTGCGGAGATCGAGGTCGGAGCCCACGGCGTCGATGCGCTTCCACAGCTCGTCGACGTTGAGCGAGATCGTGACCTCGCTCACCGGATACGCCAGCTCGCCGTTCTCGATCCAGAAGCCGCCGGCGCCGCGTGAGAAGTCGCCCGTCACCGCGTTGAAGCCGAAGCCCATCATCTCGGTGACGTAGAGGCCTTGCTTCGTCCCCTTGACGATCGCCTCGTTCGAATCGGTGCCCGGCTGGAGAATGAAATTGGTGGTGCTGCACGACACGCCCGCCGAGCCGCCGCGCGCCGCGTTGCCCGTGCTCGCGCGCTCGAGCTTCTTCGCCGAGTAGGTGTCGCAGAGGTAGGTCTTGAGGATCCCCTTCTCCACCACGACGTTCTTGCGGCTCGCGAGGCCCTCGCCGTCGTAAGGGCGGGAGCCGGGCGCGCGGGGGATGAGCGGATCGTCCACGACGTCGACGAGCGAGCTCGCGACCTGCGTTCCTTCGCGCCCGAGCAGATAGCTCGACTTCCGCCAGATCGCGCTGCCCATCACGCAGCCGGCCAGCATGCCGAGGATCGATCGCGCCGCGTCGGGATCGAAGACGACCGGCACCTCGCACGTCGACACCGGCTTCGCGCCGAGCTTGCGCAGCGTGCGGCGCGCGGCCTCCTCGCCCACCTTCTTGGCGTCTTCGAGCTCTTCGAGGAAGCGCTTCGCCGTCCAGTAGTACCCGCGGCGCTTCTTGCCGCCTTCGTCTTCGGCGACGGGAACGACGCTGAGCGACTGGTACGATCCCTTGTATGCTGCACGGAATCCGCTCGACAGCACGAGGGCCACGCCCCCGGCCGTGCGGCTGAACGTGGCGCCCTCGCTGTTCGAGATGCGCGGATCGAATTCGCGGGCGGCGCGCTCGCCGACCTTGGCGATACCGATGGCTTGCGCGGCGTCGACGCCGCCGCCCTTCGGATCGAACAGATCCAGATCGGGCGCGCGCTCGGGATCGGTCAGGAGCTCGGGCGCGGCAGGACCGGCGAACGGGTCTTCCTGCGAGAGCTCGACGAGCTCGAGCGCGTCGCTGACGAAGCGATGGATGCCGGCTTCGGTCAGGTCGCTGGTCGAGGTCGTGGCGACCTGCTTGCCCTTCATGACGCGAAGGCCGGCGGAGCGATGCGCCGCCTCCTCGACGAGCTCGGGCTTGTCGAGGCGCACGCGCGCGGAGAGCTCGGCGCCGGAGCGCAACATGCACTCGGCGACGGTCACGCCGCCCTTGGTCGCCGTCGCGATGATTCGATCTCCGAGCTCGAGCAGCTCGGTGAGCTCGGCGTCCGCGCGGGAGGTCATGGCGCCGGAGCGTAGCATCTTGTCGGGCCCGGCGACCCTCTCTTCGCTTGGCGAGGAGCTGCGGCCCTCGACCCCTTCTCCCGCCCCCTTCTCCTTCTATGGATGCAGCACGATCGTCTTTGCGACTTCGAGGTCGAGCTTCTTCTCCAACGTGACGCCGTTGGCCTTCAGGTCGAACGCGAGGATCGACCAGTACTCCCATTCCTGCAGCGATCCGGGCCTGTCCGCGGGCATGTTCTTCACCGCGAAGGCGGCGACGTCGGCGAGCGTCTTGAACTGCGCCTTTCGGACCTGCGCGCCGGCGGGCGGATCGAGAGACAGCGCGCCCTTGTCGAGGCCGACGACCCTCGGGCCGTTCGCCGTGCCTTCGCCCGACGCGCCGTGGCACGACGCGCAATTGTCGCCGTACGCCTTCTGGCCCGCGGTGACTTGCTCGGCGAACGTCTGCGGCTCGGCGCGCGTCTGCGCCGGCGGCATTTGCGCCGGGGCGGACGAATCGCCGCCGCAGGCCACGAAACAAAACACGAACGACACCGTCGCGATCGAAATCGTACGCATGACCCTCTCCTCGATTGTGTTTGCGCGCGCCGCTCGCGATCAGGCGAGAATGCGCGCGAGCACCGCCGCGACCACCCGGTCGCAGCGCGAAAGATGAAAATCGAACGCGTGCGGCGCGGTGACGTCGAGCCGGCGCGCGATGTCTTCGCGCAACATCCCCCGCGCCCGATGCAGCCTCGTGCGCACGGTCGCTTCGGGGATCTCGAGGGCCGCCGCCGTCTCGTCCACGCTCATCTCTTCGACGGCGCGCAGCACGAACACGGCGCGGAACGTCGCCGGCAGCCCGTCGACCGCGCGCTCGAGGACGCCGCGCATCTCGACGTCGCTCGCCGCGTCTTCGGGGCTCCTCATGCTCGACGTCAAGGCGTCCTCCGAAATTGCCCGCGGGTCGAGATCATCGAGATCGTCGAGGCTCGTCACCCGCTTCGTCTTGCGCAGCCGCGCGAGCGCCGCGTGCACGGCGATGCGCACGAGCCACGTCGAGAGCTTCGCGCGCCCGCCGAAGTCGGCGAGGTGGGTGAACGCCGAGACGTACGCGTCCTGCATCACGTCTTCGGCTTCGTCATCGGAGCGGACGATGGCCCGCGCCGCGCGAAACACGCGCCGGTTGTGCCGGCGCATGAGCACCTCGAAGCGCGCGACGTCTCCGCCGAGGACCCTGGCGACGATCTCCTCGTCGCTCGCCTCCGTGGGGCCCGCAGGGGGCGGCGCGTTCACGACGACATCGTACTCCATGCCCCATGGAGTCGGGACGCGGTCAGGCGTTCCCGAAAAAAGCTCGCTTCAGGTCAGCGAGGCCACGAGCTCGGCGATCTGCGGGAGCGGGAGCACCTTCTGCGGGATCCCCGCGCGAACGGCGGCGCCCGGCATCCCGTAGACGACCGCCGTCTCCTGAGCTTCCGCGATCACCATGCCTCCTGCGTCGCGGATCGCCCTCGCGCCCTCGACCCCGTCGTCACCCATGCCCGTGAGGATGACGCCGATCGCGCGCGGCCCCGCCGCCGCCGCCACGCTCTTCAGCAAGCGGTCGGCGCTCGGCACGTAGCGATCGTCGGCCTTGGGCGCGCCGACGACGATGCGGAGCTCGACGCCGTTCTGGATGACCTCCATGCACTGCCGGCCCGGGCACACGAAGCCGGTCAGCTTGCCCAAGCGGTCGCCGTCGACCGCTTCGCTCGTGCGCACGGCGCCGCGCTTGTCGAGGCGCTCGGCGAAGGTGCGCGTGAACTTGTCGGGCATGTGCTGCGCGACCACGATGCCCGCCGTGCTCGTCAGCGGCACCTTGCCGAAGATCTCGAGGAGCGCCGACGGCCCTCCGGTCGAGCTCGCGATCGCGACGACGTGCTTCGGCGCGATGTACGCGCTCGACGCCCGCATCGCGCTCGAGTCGGGGCCGATCGGGCGGCCGTCGAGGCCGAAGTTGCCGCTCACCTGCCGGCGCGATATCGGCGGCGGCGGGACGAAGTTCGTTCGGAGCTGCCGGACGAGCAGCACCTTCTCGAGGATCTGCTCGCGGAGATCGGTCGCGTCGGGCGAAATCTGGGCGGTCGGCTTGGCCACGAAGTCGAGCGCGCCGAGCTCGAGCGCCTTGAACACGTTCTCCTTCTGCGAATACGAGGAGACGACGATGACCGGCGTGGGCTGCCGCGACATCAAGATGCGGAGGAAGGTGAAGCCATCCATCCGCGGCATCTCGAGGTCGAGCGTGATGACGTCGGGCTTGAGGAGCGACGCGAGGCGCAGGGCCTCTTCGCCGTCGGCCGCCTTGCCCACGACCTCGACGCCGTCGTGCCCCACGAACACGTCGGCGATGTTCCGGCGGTTGTACGCCGAGTCATCCACCACGAGCAGGCGGATGGGGCTTGAGGGACCTTTCGTCACGTCTACGTCCGTTCGCCGCGTTCGCTCGCCGCCATCGGCTTGCGGTACACGAGATCTTCGTTCAAGTGTAACAGCTCGAACGCGGTCGTGACATTCAACAGCGACTCGGCATGGCCGAGCAAGAGCACACCGCCCGCCACCAGGCGTTCGTGGAACATGTCGATGACGCGCTTGCGGCTCGCGGCGTCGAAATAGATGAGGACGTTGCGGCAGAAGATGACGTCGCACCGCCCCACGAGGTGCGTGCGCTCCTCGTCGAGGAGGTTCATCTGACCGAAATGGCAGAGCGCGCGCACCGCGGGGGAAACGGCGGTGTCGGCGATCTCCGGCTTCGCGCTCGCCACGAACCAGGACTTCTTCGCCGCCTCCGGCGTCGTGCGGAACGATGCGGCACCGTAGATCCCTCGGCGCGCCGCGGCGATGCACTTCTTGGAGAGATCCGATCCGTAGACGCGCACTTCCCAGCCGTCGAACAGGCCGCTCTCGAGGATCAGCATCGCGATCGTGTAGGCCTCTTCGCCGGTCGAGCAGCCCGCGCTCCACACCTGGAGCCGTCGCCGTGTCTTTCCGCGCTCCGCGAGCATGGGCAAGAGCTCGTTCTTGAACGCCCGGAGCTGGAAGTCCTCGCGAAAGAAATACGTCTCGTGCGTCGTCAGCAGCTCCCCGGCCTCTTCCCACTCTTCCGTGGCGAGCGGGCTGTACTTGAGGAGCTGATAGTAGTCGCCGTACGTGGCGAGCCCGCGCACGGTGAGCCGCTCGCGAAGCCGGCGCTCGAGCGAGAGCCGCGCCTCGGGTCCGAACCAGATGCCGAGCCGCTCGCTCACGAGATCGCGGAGCAGCCGGTACTCGTCGGCGCGAAGCTGCGGTTCGCCTGCGCCGGGCCCGAAGAGACGTCGCGTCACGCCTCACCCTTCCGGCTTCCCTCGTCGGGCCGCGCCGCGAGCGCCGCCATGATCGCGCGTCGCACGTCGGCGCTGCGCTCTCGATCGAGGCGCGCGCGCAGGAGGCCCTCGGCTTCGGCGCCGCCCTCGTGCCCGAGGAGCTCGGCGGCGTAGCGCCTCACGGCCTCGGCGTCGTGATCGATCGCGCGCGCGAGCGCGACGAGCGCGCGCTCGTCGCCGGTCTTGGCGAGCTGCGCGAGCGCGAGCTTGACGACCTCGTGGTCTTGATGATCCGCCGCGCCCATGAGCGCGTCGACGCGCGCCTCGACGGGGATCGCGCCGACGACCTCCACGGCGGCGGCGGCGACGGCGGCCTCGCGCGCGCGGAGGAGCGGACGCGCGGCGGCGAAGGCGCGCTCCGGATCGGCGTCTTTCAGCGCGCGCAGCGCGGAGCCGAGGCGAATCGGATCGCGCGTCGTCGCCGCGAGAGACGCGAGCTGCTCGGCGCGGCCGAGCCGGCCGAGCGCGCGTATCGCCGCGTTGGCGACGACGGGCTCCTCGTCCGCCATCGAGAGCGTCACCGCCTGCGCGGCGTCTTCGCCGCCGACCGACGCGAGCGCCTCGATCGCCGCACGTCGAACCGCGGCCTCACGATGCGTGAGCGCACCGGCGAGGAGCTCCGTGTCGCCCGGCTCGCTCTTCTTCGAACGCGCGAGCGCGTCGAGGATGATGGTCGCCGTGAGCGCCCCTTCGCCTCGCGGGTCGACGCCGCTCGCCGCCGCGCGCGCCGCGTCTGGCTCGCGCGAGGCGATCGCGAGGAGCGCCGCATGGGCCGCGCCCGCGACCTTGGGATCGGGGCTCTTCACGTGCGCCGCGACGAGCGGCAAGTCGGACGCGCCGCCGACGATCGCGAGGCTCTTCAGCGCCGGCGCGACGACCTCGGGCGACGCGTCGGAGAGCGCCTCGCGGACGGCCGCGAGCGGCGAAGGCTCACGCGGCGCGAGCTGAGGCAGCATCGAGATCGCCGCGCCGCGCAGCGAAGGCGCGGCCGTGCGACCGGCGACGAGCAGCGGCTCCACCGCTTCTTCGCCGAAGAGGCGAAGCGCGGCCTCCGCGCGATCGGCGACCGCGTCGTCGGCGAGCGCGTCGGCGAGGATCGCGACGTCGTCGGGATCGCGCACGAGGCCGAGCGCGAGCAGCGCGGCGCCGCGCGCGGGCGGATCGCTCCCGACCTTGGCGAGCGTGCGCAAGCGCGCGCGCGCCTGCGGCGAAGCGCGGAGCGTCTTCGCGGCGATGTCGAGAAGATCGTCGTCGCCCCACGCCTCTTCGATCGAGCGCCCGAGCGCGACCGTCGCCGCGCCGGCGAACGTCGCGCCGCGATCGGCGCACGCCTCGGCGAGCGCGCGGATCGCGCGCGGCGCGACGCTCCCGCCCGCCGCCGCGATCGCCTGCTTGCGCAGGAGCGGATCCGAAAAGAGCGGCTCGAGCGCAGACCAGGCGACGTTCACCTCGAGCTTCCGGAGCGCCTCGAGCGCGGCGAGGCGCTCGGGAACGCCGGCGCGCTCCTCGGACGCGAGCAGCTTCGTCAACGCGGTCGCCGCGAGCTCGCGCGCTTCGTCTCCCGCGAGGTGCGCTTGGCCCAAGCCTTCGGCCGCCGCGACGACGACGTTCGCGTCCGGATCGGCCAGCGACCGCGCGAGCGCGCGCATTCCCGCGAGCGTGGGCGCGCCGGCGAGCATCTCGACCGCGAGCTTGCGTCCGTCGGCGTCGAGGCGCGAGAGCGCGTCGATCGCGCCGGGCACCGCGTCGGGCCCGATGATCACGAGCGCCTCGACGGCCGCGTTGCGCAGACCGACGTCATCACGTTCGCCGAGCACGCGCGCGACCGCGAAGACGACGGCGGTGCGCGGCTCGACCCTCGCCGCGATCGCCGCGGCCTCCTTGCGGACGCGCCAATCCTCGTCGCCGAGCGCGGCGACGAGGAGCTCGCACGACTCGGGCGCGGGCAGCGCGGGGATCTCCTGCGTCGCGAGGCGGCGAACCTCGGGCTCTCGGTCGGCGAGGCGTGCGCGGACCTGCGAGACGCGGTCGCTCATGTCACTTCGCCGAGCACCGACGACGCCGGCACTTCCTGGAGCGCGGCGTCGGCCAGCGGCCCGAACGCGCGCACGTCGAGCACGAACACGAGGCCGTGCCCGTGCGTGGCGACGCCCTCGATCCCTCGGAGGTCGGCGCCGGACCCGAGCGGAGGCGCGGGCCTGATCTCTTCGCCTCCCGTCCCGAACACCTCGGTGACGAGATCGACGACGAGCGCGACGAGGCGGCCGGACGCGGCGGGCGCCTCCGGACGCCGCGCGACGTCGACGACGATCCACTTGCACTTGCGCCCGTCGATCGGCGGGAGCCCGAAGCGCACGCGCAGATCGACGACGGGCACGACCTCCTCGCGGAACGAAGCGACGCCGCGCACGGCCTGCGGAGCGCGCGGGAGCTCGATCACGTCGAGCGGATTGACGATCTCGCGCACGACCTCGATGCGCACCGCGTACGCGACGTCGCCGACCATGAAGCCGACCAGGCTCTTCCGGGGATCGTGGCGGTGCCTGGGCATGCAAGCTCCTGGGTCAGTCGAGGAAGAGCGGTGCGAGATCGAGCAAGAGGAGGACGGCGCCGGCGCTGATCGCCGGCCGGCCGATCCCGACGACGTGCGGAGGCTGCTCGCTGCCGAGCACGGTGGGCGGCTCGATCTCGCTCTCCGCGAGGCGGAAGACCTGAAGCACCTCGTCGACCAGCAAGCCGATCTGCTCCCCCGCCGCGTCGACGAGCAGGATGCGGCTCTTCTTGTCCATCGTGAACGTGCGCGTGAGGCGGAAGCGGCGCTTGAGATCGACGACGGTCACCAAGCGGCCGCGCACGCTCATCACGCCCACGACCTCCGGGTCGGCGCGCGGCACCTCGGTGATCGGGAGCGGCTTGAGGATCTCGACGATGTTGCCGATCTGGATCGCGTACGCCTCCGAGCCGAGCGTGAACGCGAGGTACTCGGCGCGCTTGCCGAGCTCGTCGGCGCGCTGAAGCGCGGAGCGACCTTCGACGCGTCGTGAGACGAGCGCCTTCACGGTGAGCCTCCGTCGGCGAGGTGATCGCCGCGCGGACCTTCGAAGACGCCTGCGAGGCGCACTTCGCCGGCGCTCGCCAAGACTTCGTTGATGAGCGCGGCGGCGTCGAGCACGAGGCCGACGCGCTGATCGCCGAGCTCGGTCGCGCCCGCGAAGCCGCGCGCCTTCTTGAGCGACTTGCCGAGCGCCTTGATGACGATGTCTTGCTGGCCGACGAGGCGATCGACGATGAAGCCGACCCGTCGATCCGCGACCGTGGCGATGACGCAGTAGCTCTTCGGCCTGAGCCCGTAGCGCACCTCGGGGGGCTTCGGCGTGGGCGCCGACTCGTTGATCCAGACGCCCGGGCGGTAGCCCTCGAGCTGGAAGAGCTTCGCGAGGCGGCTGATCGGCAGCGTCGTTCCGCGCTGGGTCATGACCTCGCGACCTTCGAACGTGCGCACCATCGCGTCGTCGAACACGATGGCCTCCTCCACGCTCGCGAGCGGCATGCAGAACGTGCGGCCGGCGACCTCGAGGATGAGAACGCTGATGATCGCGAGCGTGATCGGCAGCGTGATCGTCATCTTCGTGCCGATGCCGACCTCGCTCGTGATGTCGACGACGCCGCCCAGCTTGGCGATGTTCGTCTTCACGATGTCCATGCCGACGCCGCGGCCGGAGAGGCTCGTCGCTTCGTCGCGCGTCGTGAACCCGGGCTGGAACACGAGGCTCAAGACCTCCTTGACGCTCATCTCGCGCGCCTCAGCCTCGGAGACGATCCCTCGACGCAGCGCCGCGGCGATGATGACGGCCGGATCCATGCCTTTGCCGTCGTCTTCCACCTCGATGACGACGTGGTTGCCCTTCTGGAAGGCGTTGAGCGCGATGGTGCCCACCGGAGGCTTGCCGACGCGCATGCGCTCGTCGCGATCTTCGATGCCGTGATCGATCGCGTTGCGGATCATGTGCATCAGCGGATCGGAGAGCTCTTCGACGATGAGCTTGTCGATCTCCGTCTCGGCGCCCGTGATGACGAGGTTCACCTGCTTGTCGTGCTCGCGGGAGATCTGGCGAACGATGCGCGCGAGCTTGTCGAACACCTGCCCGAGCGGAACCATGCGCACCTCGAGGATGCCGTTCTGCATCTGCGCGAGGTGGCGATCGAACGATCGATGCAGGCGATGCAGATCGCCGGTGAGCTCTTTGAGCCCGGGGTCGAGGCGAACGCGCTCGGAGAGGCGCGCGACGACGCCGCGCACGATCGCGAGCTCGCCCACGATGTTCATCAAGTGATCGAGCTTGCGGATGTCGACGCGGACCGTCTGCGTGACGCTCCGGAGCGTCAGCTCGCGCTCGGCGCGCACCGGCTCGCGTCCTTGCGCCGGGGGGACGGGCGCGGCGGGCAGGACGGTGCCTCCGGGGCCGGGCGGCACCGACGGCAGCGGCGGCGGTGAAGACGTGCGCGTGGAGAGGCCGCCGTCGTCGAGCGCGTCGTCGCTCGATGTCGTCGGCGGCGACAGCGACTCGCCGCCGAGGCCGTAGAGGTGCTCGGGGAGCGAAGCGTCGTCGGGCGGGCGCGGCGGCGGGATGCTCGCGTGCGTGGCTCCGTCGCGGCGGCGGACCTCTTCGACCGACACGTTGGGGCCGGCGACCGCGCCACGCAGCGTCGCCAGCGCTGCGCGACTCGCGACGAGGATCTCGAGCTCGACGCTCTCGGCGTCGCCGCCTTCGCCGGTCGGGAGGAAGGTGATGATCTCGCCGTGAGGCCGCGTCTTCGCCTTCAGATCGTCGAGCGCCGAGTCGATCGTCGCGAGCTGGAACTGCACCCGCAAGCGAAAGAGCGAGAGCCCCGACTGGAGGTTCGTCCGCAGCCGATGCTCTTCGTACTCGGTCAGGACGCCGAGGAGGCCCGGATCGAGCTCGTACTGCGCGACGACGCTCCGGTTGTCGCCGCCGCGCTGCTGCGCGACCTGCCCGAGCGAAGCGAGCAGCGCCTTGACCTCCTGCGCGGGCTCCGGCGCGTCGCCCTTGGCCGCGGCGAGGATGCGGCCGTAGAGCTCGACGGACTGGAAGAGCAGATCGAGCACCTGCGCCGTCAGCTCGATGCGCCCGAGGCGAAGATCGTCGAGCAGGTTCTCGAGCTCGTGCGAGAGGCCGCTCATCATCGCGGCGCCGAAGAGGCCCGAGAGCCCCTTCAGCGTGTGCACCGCGCGGAAGACGTCGTTGACGAGCTCGGCGTCGCTGCCGCCGCGGCGGCACACGTCGTCGAGCGCGAGGAGATCGCGGCTCAGGCCGTCGACGATCTCTTGCGCCTCCGAGAAGAACTCCTCGCGCGCCTTGTCGCCGGCGTTCTCTCCCCGACCGCCGCCGCCGGAGTGCTCAGCCATCCGCGTCGTTCCCTGTCCGCGGCGCCGGCGCGTTCTTCAGCAGCCGCTCGCACGTGTCGCGCAGCAGCTCCGGGGTGAAGGGCTTCGGCACGTAGGCGTCGGCGCCGAGCTTCTTGCCTCGCTCGACGTCGCGCTCGGTCGCCTGCGTGGAGATGATGACGAGCGGGGTCGTTCGGTACTGCTCCGACTTTCGGATGAAGTGGATCAGCTCGAGCCCGTTGACGTCGGGCATGTTGATGTCGGTGATGATGAGATCGTATCGCTGGCGCGGGAGCAGGCGCATCGCGTCGAAGCCGCTCTGGGCCTCGGTGACCTCCAAGGGGCCCAGGGTGCTCGCCTCTTTCTGATCTTCGAGGATCGCGCGCACGAGCGACCGCGTGGATGCGGAGTCTTCGACCACGAGGATCCGACGCACGAGGATCAATCTATCAGGATCGCGCGAGACCGTGAGTTTTCCCCCTTCGGGGATCACGAAGCGCGTGGGGTGGTAGACTCGCGCCGTGGACGGGCAACCCGAGACCGCAGCCGCGCTCGTCATCGGCAACGAGCTGCTCTCCGGCAAGGTCGAGGAGGCCAACGTCCACGTCCTGGCGAAGGCGCTGCGCGGCCTCGGGATCGAGCTCCGCCGTGTGGTGCTCATCCTCGACGACGTCGAGGAGATCGCCCGCGAGGTGGCGGCGCTCGCGGCTTCGCACGACTGGCTCTTCACGTCCGGTGGCGTCGGGCCGACGCACGACGACGTGACGGTGATGGGCGTCGCCAAGGCGTTCGGCGTCGGCGTGGTCGAAGACGCGACGCTCGCGAAGATGCTCCGCGATCACTACAAGGAGCGCTGCACGCCGGGCCACCTCCAGATGGCGCTCGTGCCCGAGGGCGCGACGCTCGAGTCGACCGAAGACGTGCGCTGGCCCACGATTCGCCTGAAAAACGTGTGGCTGATGCCGGGCGTGCCCGAGATCTTCAAGATGAAGCTCCCCGTCGTCGCCGGGCGGCTCGGGTCGGGCGCCGCGTTCCTTTCACGTGCAGTCTACACGAAAATGGACGAGGGAGATCTCAGGCCGCTGCTCGACGCCGTCGTCGCGCGCTTCCCCGACGTCGGCGTCGGCTCCTATCCGAAGTGGCAAGATCCGAGCTATCGCACGAAGCTCACGTTCGACGGCCGCGACGCCGCGCGGGTCGACGCGGCGCGCGACGCGTTCCTCGCGCTGCTGCCCGCAGGCGAGCCGCAGCGCGTGGAGTGAGATCAGGCGGGCTTGCTGCCGAGCTTGGCCGCGAGATCGCCGACGACCTTCGCGCGGGCGTCGAGCCAGCGCGCGCTCGCCTCGAGACCGCGCTTGGTGATCGACAGCCCGTCGGCCGCCCACGCGGTGATCTTGTCGAAGACCTGATCGACCCTGCTCGAGGGAGCCTCCTGCTTCGAGGGCTCGACGGTCTCGAGCGCCGGGGCCGCTTCGGTCTTCGGCTCTGCCTCTTGCGCCTTCTTCTTGTTGTTGGCCATCCTGTCCTCCACGACGCACTAACGCGTCGCGTCACAAGATGACGCATTGTCGCGACGCGTCAAGACCCTCCGGCGTCAATCCCTATCCTGGCGAAGAACCCCTGCGCTTCCAAAAGGATACGTGGAATCGACGCGGTGAGCTCATGCGTATCGTCGACCTCGATCAGCGCGACGTTGGGCCGATCGGCCGCCCACGCGCGCGAGAGATCGACGGGCACGACGTCGTCGCGCGTGCCGTGAACGACGCAGACCGGCACCCGAACGTCGGGCCAGGGCCCCGGCCGCTCGTCGAGATCGCGCAGCTCGTCGACGAAGCCGAAGTCGACGCGGCCCTTCTGCTTCGTGGCGTAGTCGTCGACCTCGAGGAAGCCGTCGCGCCGCCACGATTCCCACGCCGCATCGCCGATCCGCGCGCGCCATCGGTCGGCGAGTCGAAACGCGGGCGCCATCGCGAAGACGGCAGAGACGCGCGGCTCTTCTTCGGCGACGCGACAAGCCGTCAGGCCGCCGAGGCTCGATCCGATCAGCACGACGCGATCGCCGGCCCCGTCGATCGCCTCGCGCACGCGTGATTTCATCGCCGAAAAGCGCAGATGCTCGAACGACGGCACGCGCAGATCGAGCGCGTCGATCGCGAGCCCTCGCGCCGCGCCCCAGGCCTGGAAGGCGCGCGCCTTCGCCGACGCCGGGCTCGACGCGAAGCCGTGGAGATAGATCCAGCGCGCCACGGCTACCGCCGCTGCTCCTGCTCCGGAGAGAGCAAAGGGCTTCGCACGATCTTCACGTCCATCCGCGCGCCGCGGCGCTCGACCAGCAGCGTCATCGTGCTGCCCACGTCGCCACGGACGGCGGTCCGCACGTCGTCGTTGCTCATCGACGTGACCGACTTGCCGTCGATCGCGAGGATCTCGTCGTCGATCTCGAGGCCGGCCTTGGCGGCGCCCTCGTCGGGCGGCACCCCGCGGACGAAGAGCCTCCCGTCGTGCCGCTTCCCGAGCGCCGCGCCGATGGTGCCCGGCTGTTTGGCGGCGCACGCCATCAAGAAGAGAGCCAATAGCGCCGCCAAGAATGATACGACGGCATGAGCGACGCGCCGGTGGCGCTGCCCCTTCCACAAATGCTGGATTTTTCCACAACTTGGCTGAAGGGTCGCCGTTGCATTCGAACGCGACCGCTCGCTACACTTCTCTCGCTCGACGCCGTCCGACGGCTGAGCGCCGTCGGGGCCCCACGTGATCGTGGGGACGGGACAAGGGCCTGAGCGCGTTCCGCCCATGTGGAAGCTGGTCATCGAGGACGACGAAGGGAAACGCACGGTCGTTCCGCTGACGCGCGATGACTACACCATCGGGCGTCAGGAGGGGAACACGATCCGTCTGACGGAGCGGAACGTCTCCCGTGAGCACGGTCGCATTCGACGACGGCGTCAGGGTCCCAACGGCGCAGGCACGAAGCCGAGCGACGCGTTCGTGCTCGAGGATCGCCAGAGCTACAACGGCCTCTTCGTCAACGGCCTCCGCGTCGCCCACACGCAAGATCTCCAGCACGGCGACCTGATCCAGATCGGCGACTACCGCATCGTCCTCCAAGACGACGCGGCCTCCGCGGTCGAGACCGCCGTGATCCCGATCACGACGACCGAGCCCGACGCGAAGGCGACGATCCCGATGGCCGCGGCGTTCCGCGGGCAGGATCTCACCGAGCGCCCGAGCCGCTTCGTGATGCTCGTCGGGCCGACGCCCGGCGTCGAGTATCCGCTCGATCGCGAGCGGATGACGATCGGCCGCGCCGAAGACGCGAGCATCTCGGTCAACCACAACTCGGTCTCGCGGCTGCACTGCGAGGTGCACGCGCTCGGCGACGGGCGCTACGAGATCGTCGACAAGGGCTCGTCGAACGGCGTGCGCGTCAACGCGGTCGAGCTGAAGCGAAGCATCATCGAGGCGGGTGACGTCATCGAGCTCGGCGACGTGCGCTTCAAGTTCGTCGGCGCGGGGCAGGTCTTCGTGCCCGGCCCGAACGAGAGCCAGCAGCTGACGGCCATCAGCGATCGCGAGGCCGAGCTCGCCGATCCGAAGCGGCGGAGCTGGGGAGGCTACGCGCTGCCGATCTTCGGCGCCGGCGTCGTCGGCGCGATCATCATCCTCGCGTTCGTGTGGGTGCTGCGCGCGCGCGCCAACGCCGATCAGCCGCAGAACAACATCACCACGACGACCGACAGCGAGCAGGCGCTCTTGCTCGAGGCGAAGCAGACGTGCACGGTCGACGACTGCGACGCGGCCTACCTCCAGGTGAGCCAGCTCCCCGAGCGCTCGCCGTGGCGCGACTCGGCGGAGTTCAGGGCCATCGAGGCGACATGGGCCGACTCGCTCATGAAGCGCGCGCGCGGCGAGATCGACGTCGCGCAGAAGCGGGCCCTCCTCACGAAGGTGGCGTCGACCAAGTCGCTCGACGACTTCCGCCGCCGTCAGGCCAACGCCGAGATCGCCGCGCTCGACAGCCCGTCGCCGACGCCGAGCATGCTCCCGACGGTGACGAAAGACGCGGGCGCAACGCCGTCGGCGGTCGTCGTCGCCCCGCCGCCCACGCGCAATCCGCAGCCGCACGCGACGATCACGAGCGCGAGCGCGACCGCGGCCACCACGCCGCCGACCACGGCGCCGCCGCCGAAGCCTCCGTCGGCGGGGAGCGCCCTCGACCGCGCGCGAACCGCCGCGCTCGAAGGCCGCTCGGGCGAGGTCCGAACGCTCCTCGAGGCCAAGGTGCGTGCGGGCCACGGCTCGGTGGAAGAGATTCGTCTGGTGAAGGGCGCCTGTCAGGCCCAGAGCGACATGGGCTGCATCGCCGACATCAACAAGACGTACAACCACTGAAGCGCGTCGTTCAGGCGAGCACGAACTCCTCGTCGGCCGGCGCGGCGAGCCACCGATCGAACGTGTGCCACCACCGCGCGCCCGGCAGCGCTTCCACGCGCGGCGGCTCGGCCATCGGCGGCGGCGGTGCGTCTGCGAACGACATTCCCTCGAGATCGAAGTCTTTCGTGTCCCTGCTCATCGCTCGTCCCTCGAGCCGGCTGATTCATCCTTCGTGCCACGCGCTGCGCCTCGAAGAATCCATGCTTTCGACAAGTCGGGGCTGCTCACGCGCCGACGGCTGTCGGAGGCCCGACAGCCGTTGACGGCCGCGTCGGTCCCACGGTCTGATCGCGCGCGATGAACGAGCACGATCCGTTCGCGCAGCTCGAGCGCTCCCATCGAAGGCTCGAAGAGCGCCTGAGCGACCTCGCCGACGTCGCGACCCGCGCGCGGGCAGAAGGAGGCGAAGGCGCGCGGCTCGATCGCGAAGCGATCGCGCTCGCGCGAGACGTCGCCGGCTTCTTCGCGCGCGCCGTGCGCCGGCACGAGGAAGACGAAGAGTCGTCTCTCTTCCCGCGGCTGCGCGAGCGCGCCGAGCTCGCGCCGCTGCTCGCGCGGCTCGCAGAGGAGCATCGAGAGCACGCGTCGCTCCACGCACGCCTCGATCGCGCGCTCGACGGGCTCGATCGCGATCCGCCCGACGCGGGGGCGCTCGAAGAGCTCGTCGCGACGAGCGACGCGCTCGCAGGTGCGTATCGCGCTCACCTCGACGACGAGGAGAAGACGCTCTTCCCGGCGGCGCGCGCGGCCCTCGACGCCGCGGCGCTCGACGCGATCGCTCGCGAAATGAGCGATCGCCGCGGCGGCGCCGGCGGCGGCGGCGGTAGGCGGCGGTAGTACGAACCGCACACTACCGCAGCGAAATGCGTCGTCGCGCAGCAAGGTCGAGGCGCGCGATACGAGGTGCCGTATCCTGATCGACGATGTGGCCCTTTCGTCAAAAGTCGCGCGATGAGATCCCGACCTTCGAGGTCGACAACACGATCGGCGCCGGCACGCGCGTGCTCGGCGATCTGAAGGGGCCCGGAGGCTTCCGGATCGACGGCACCGTCGAAGGCGCGGTCGACGCGGACGGTCCGGTGGTCATCGGTGAACGCGGCGCCGTCGAGGGGAGCGTCCGAGGGCGCGAGGTGGTCGTGCTCGGTGTCGTGCGCGGCGACGTCCGCGCTTCCGGTCACCTCGAGATCGGACCGAACGGCAAGGTCATCGGCGACGTGAGCGTCGAGAGCTTCCGCATGCACAAGGGCGGCGTCTTCCGGGGAACCAGCCGCATGCCGACCGGCGACGAGGCCAACCCGACGACGCTGCCCTTCGCGCTGCCGGTAGCGGCGATCGCGGAGGCTCCCGCGTCGTCGGCGCGGCCGGCGCTCGAGGGCGAGCACGCGCTCGAGGCGCTCGAAGCGCGTCGGGGCCGTACGCTTCCTCCACCGAGCGGCGCCGTGCCTCCTCCTTCGATCGCGGATCTGCCGCCCGTGCCCGCCGAGGCGGTGAGCCACGAGCGGATCGTCACGTCGGAAGATCGAGCGACCGGGACGTAGGCGTCAGTGACTGAACCAGAGGCGCCACGCGGCGACCGCCGCGGCGATCACGAGCAGGACGGCGATCCACGCCATCCCGCCTGACTTCTCGGAGTCTTTCCGCCGGATCTTGACGGTGTCGACGGCGCTCTTCGCGGCCTTGTCGGCGACCTTCTCGTCGCGCTTCTTCTGTTCGGCCTTCTTCTCGTCGGCCTCTTTGTCGTCGGCCTCTTTGGCCTCCGCCGCTTTCTTCTCGGCGGCGGCCTTCTCTTCCGCGACCTTCTCTTCGGCCGCCTTCTCCTCGGCGGCCTTCTCTTCGGCCGCCTTCTTCTCGGCAGCAGCCTTCTCCTCGGCGGCCTTCTCTTCGGCCGCCTTCTTCTCGGCGGCAGCCTTCTCTTCGGCCGCCTTCTTCTCGGCGGCGGCCTTCTCTTCGGCCGCCTTCTTCTCGGCGGCAGCCTTCTCTTCGGCGGCCTTTTTCTCGGCGGCAGCCTTCTCCGCCGCTCGCTTCTCGGCGGCGGCCTTCTCCTCCGCGGCCTTCTTCTCGGCGGCGGCCCTCTCGGCAGCGGCCTTCTGCGCCGCCGCGTCGACCTTCGGTGTCTCGCGCAGATTGGCGAGCAGCGGATCGTCGTCGGCCTTGCCCGCGGCGGGCGGGCTCGAAGCTGCGCGCGGCGGGTTCGTCGGCGCCTTGCCCGCGAGCAGCGCTCGCACGGCTTCGACGTCGTTCGACTCGGCGAGGGGACCGCTCATCACCCAACGCTCGTAGGTGGGGAGCGAGACGCGACGCTCGCCGACGGTGATGTCGAACGGCCCTTGCGAGACCTTGCGTGCCTCGCCGAAGAGCGGCACCTCGAGGCGTCGCTCGTTGGTCTCGGCGAGCTTGGCGGCGAGCTCACGCGCGGCGCTGGTGTACTTCTCCGCGTTGCCCAAGAGCTGGGCGAGGTTCTTTTCGAAGACCTCGAGCTCGACCTCCTGCGTGCCCGAGCCGTCGGCGGCTGCGCGCGGCAACGCCGCCGCGAGCTCGACGGTGAGCTCGGAGACGCGATCCTTCGAGAGCGAGCGGAGGAGACGATCCGGCAACCCGTCGAGAACGCGCTCGATCGCCGCGTTGTCGGCGCGCTCGCCGAGCATCTGCCCGACCGCCTGCACGAGGTCGCCCTCGATCCGGATCTCGTCTTCTCCCCCGCCCTCGGCGAGGTAGTAGAAGCTGCTCGTGATGCGGTCGACGCCGACCGTGTGGACGCGCAGCCCCGCCTCGACGAGCTTCGGGACGAGCTTGCTCGAGACCGCGACGAGCGGGCTCTTCGCCGCCGCCTGCGCCGTGAGCGGCATCTTCGCCGGGGGGATCTGCTCCTCCGGCATGACGAGCTTGGTGTTGCGCCGAATCTCGTCGGTGAGCGCCTCGCGAGCGACCACGCTCACTTCGGTCGACCACGCGAGAATGCCCTTCGGCACGTGCCAGCCCGCTGCCGCACCGGTGTGAGCAACGATTCGCGCGCGCTCGTCCTCGCCGACGAATAAAACGCCAGGGAGGACCAGAGGAGGGCTGGCCATCGAGTCGGACGAGGCTAACACGGAACCGCAGGCGAGCGCCCACTTCGTGCACGTGGTGACTACGGTAGCGCTGATCTATAAGTAAGCCGGTGAAACGGGAGACCATCCAGCGCGTAGCCACGCCCACGGCCATCCTGGTCGGCCTCGACGACGCGCTCGCGGTGATGTGTACGGATCTGCTCGCCGACGGGGGCCTGCGCGTCCTGCGCGTCGGACACGTGGCCGCAGCCAGCGAGCGCATTCCCGTCGTGATGCCTCAGCTCGTGCTCACCTCGACCACGCTCTCGGACGAGGACACGGAGACGCTCGCCGACCGCTGCGTGGCCGTCGGCGCCGAGGTCCTCAAGCTCGCCCCGGGCACCGATCCCGAGGCGCTGCGCCCGATGCTGAAGAACGCCGCGCAGACCGCGCTCATTCGATCGCTGCGCGGCGCCCGCTGACGCCGAGAAGAGGCGGCCCCGGGAGCCTGCGTGCTAGGCTCGGAAACGCATGGAAGCTTCGAGCGTCGAGCGCATGACCTGCCCCGCGTGCGGCGGAGCCGGCGGTGGCCCGTTCGGCCCGGCGGGCAGCGCATGGGACGACGAAGACTACGTCTGTCCTCGCTGCGAGGGCGAGGGCATGATCGCGCTCGACGACGTGATGGTGCAGAGCCAGCGCCCCGGCATCGTCAAGGCCGAGCCCGAGAAGGTCGAGAAAACGAAGCGCAAGGCCAGCGCTTGAGCCGCGCGCGCGCTGCCGCGGAGTGATCGTGGGCGCCGCCGTCGTCGCGATGCACGCGCGCTCGGGCCTCGTCGGGCTCAACGTCGTGACCGCCGCGCTCGACGCCGATCCGCGCACCGCAGGCCTCGACGTCCGCTTCGCGAAGACGGCGGGCGAGATGGCGAGTCATCTCCGCGAGGTGCACGCGGCGGGCGCGTCGCCGATCGCCGCCTGGTCGTTCTACTCGCCCGACTTCGAGGCCTCGCGACGCGACCTGACCGCCGTGAAGGAGCTGACGCGCGATCTCCGCGTGCTGCACGTCGCCGGCGGCGTCCACGCGTCGGCCGAGCCGCTCGCCACGCTGCGCGCCGGCTTCGACCTCGTCGCGATCGGCGAGGGCGAGCGCACGTTCGTCTCGCTCGCGCACGCCGTCGCGCGCGGCGACGACGTGCGCGCGCTCTCGGGCACCGCGCACATCGACGAGGACGGCGGCTTCGTGTCCCACGGTCCCGGCGAGCGGCCCGAGCTCGACGACTTTCCGCCGTTCAACGCCCGTTACAAGAAGTGGAACGCGCTCGAGATCACGCGCGGCTGCGTCTACGCATGCACGTTCTGTCAGACGCCGTACATGTTCAAGGCGCGCTTCCGTCATCGCAGCGTCGCCAACGTGCGCGCGCACGTCGACGCGATGACCGCGTCCGGCTCGACGTTCGTGCGCTTCCTCACGCCGACGTCGCTCTCCTACGGCTCGAGCGACACGAGCGTGAACCTCGACGCCGTCGAGGCGTTGCTCGCGTCCGTGCGCGAAGGCGCCGGCCCGCGCGCGAAGATCTACTTCGGGACCTTCCCTTCGGAGGTGCGCCCCGAGCACGTCAGCGAGCGCGCGCTCGCGATCCTCGCGCGATACGCCGACAACCGCACGCTCGTCATCGGCGGTCAGTCGGGCTCCGATCGCATCCTCCGCGAGACGCGCCGCGGCCACGACGTCGACGCCGTCGTGCGCGCCGTCACGCTCTGCGTGGCCGCGGGCTTCCGCCCCGACGTCGACTTCTTGCTCGGGCTGCCCGGCGAGACGAACGACGATCGCGACGCGTCGATGAAGCTCGCCGAGCGCCTCGTCGGCCTCGGCGCGCGCATCCACTCGCACGCCTTCATGCCGCTCCCGGGAACGCCGCTCCGCGACGCCGAACCTCAGCCGATCGACGAGGAGACGAGCCTGGCGATGGCGCGCCTCGAGTCGCGCGGGCGCGCCTACGGCCAGTGGCGCAAGCAGGTCGTCACCGCGAGCGACCTCGTGCGCGCGCGCCGCGCGCGCGTGCCATAATCCGCGCGATGGTCGAGCGGCTCTCGTGCACGGTGATGCCCTACGCGTGGGGATCGCGGACCGCGATCGCCGAGCTCACCGGTCGCCCCGCGCCCACGGCCGGGCCCGAGGCCGAGCTGTGGATGGGCGCGCACCCGGTGGCGCCGTCGCGCTTGCGCCGCGGCGACCGCGAGGAGTCGCTCGCCGAGATCGTCGCCCGCGATCCCGATCGCGAGCTCGGCGCCGAGGTGCGCGCGGCCTTCGGCGATCGCCTCCCCTTCCTCCTCAAGGTCCTCGCCGCCGAGGAGCCGCTCTCGATCCAGGCGCACCCGACGACGGATCAGGCGCGCGCCGGCTTCGACGACGAAGAGCGACGCGGCGTCCCGCGCGACGCGGCGACGCGCAACTACCGCGACGCCTCGCACAAGCCCGAGCTCTTGTGCGCGCTCACGCCGTTCTACGCCCTGTGCGGCTTTCGCCGCGCGGCGGACACGCTCCGCCTGTTCGACGCGCTCGACGTCGAGGAGATCGCGCCGTACATCGCCCCGCTTCGAAGCGCGCCCGATCCAAGCGGCCTCGGCGCCGCGTTTCGCGCCCTCATGACGATGCCCGACGCCGCGCGCGCGCACGTCGTGTCGACGGTCGTCGCCGCGTGCGAGAAGCATGCAGGCGTGTTCGTGAACGAGTGCGGCTGGGCCGTTCGCCTCTCGCAGCTCTACCCGGGCGACGTCGGCGTCGTGAGCGCGCTCCTCTTGAACCTCGTGCGCCTCGCGCCGGGAGAGGCCATCTACCTGGGCGCGGGGAACCTCCACGCCTATCTCGGCGGCGTCGGCGTCGAGATCATGGCGAGCTCCGACAACGTCCTCCGCGGCGGCCTCACGAAGAAGCACGTCGACGTCCCCGAGCTCATGAAGGTGCTCGACTTCGCCGACGGCCCGATCGAGATCCTCCGCGCTCGACCGCTCGACGCGCACGAGAGCGTGTACGACACGCCCGCCGCCGAGTTCCGCCTCTCCCGCATCACCCTCTCGAGCGACGACGGGCGCGTCGAGCGCGTCGTCCGAGGTCCGGAGGTCGTCCTCTGCACCGACGGCCCGGTGACGCTCCGGGGAAATGCGGGCGGAGCGCCGGGTCTCCCCCTCGGGCGCGGAAGCTCTGCCTTCATTCCCGCCTGCACCGGGGGCTACACGGTCGAGCGGCCGATTCCGGGCACCGGCAACCTCTACCGCGCGACCGTCAATCTCACGTAGCCTTCTCCCTTGATGCACGTGGCCCCGCAGCACCCGCCCGCGCGGCGGTCGGATCCGGAAGCGACGCGGAAGATCATCGGCGGCGTCCTCTACGCGCTCGGCATGATCTCGGGCGCGCTGCTGCTGCTCATCGTCTTCTTGATCCCGGCGTTCACCTCGAAGAACTCCGGCGCCGAGCTCTACGCGATGTTCATCGGCACGCTCTTCGCGATGCCGATGCTCGCGATCTACCTGTGGGTTCCGTGGATCGTCGATCGCTACGATCCCGAGCCCTGGTGGTGCTTGCTCCTCGCGCTCGCGTGGGGAGGCATCGCGGCTTGCGGCTTCTCCGCGCTCATCAACACCGCGGTGCACGTGATGGGCGCCGCGATCGGAGGCCCCGCGTTCGGCGACGTGCTCGGCGCGTGCGTGAGCGCGCCCATCGTCGAAGAGTTCATGAAGGGGATGGCCGTCTTCGGCATCTTCTTCTTCCTGCGGCGCCAGTTCGACGGCGTCGTCGACGGCGTGATCTACGCGACGTTCGCGGCGCTCGGGTTCGCCGCCGTCGAGAACGTCATCTATTACGGCAACGCGGCGAAGAGCGAGCTGCTCTCGAACCAGGAGGGCGTCCTCGCGGGCACCTTCGTGGTGCGCGGCATCCTCGCGCCGTGGGGCCACCCGCTCTACACGTCGATGACCGGGCTCGGCTTCGGCATCGCGCGCGAGACGAACAAGACGTGGCTCAAGTGGATGGCGCCCCTCGGCGGCTACCTGTTCGCCGCGTTCCTCCACGCCGTGTGGAACACGGCGGCGACGCTCTCGAACGCGCTCGTCTTGTTGATGCTGCCGCTCTGGTTCCTCTTCGTGCTCGCCTTCTTTTTCCTCGTCATCTGGCTCGTGAAGAGGAAGGGCAAGATCATCAAAGACCACCTGCGCGACGAGGTGCTGATGGGCAACCTCACGCCGTGGGAGCTCGAGCTCATCGGATCTCCATGGGGCCGCATCCGGGCGACGTTCTCGTACGGCGGCGGCGCCGGGCGGAAGTTCATCGACGCCGCGGCGCGCCTCGCGCTCAGCAAGTGGCACACCGGCCGCGCGACCCAAGGCAGAAAGCTCACGATCAGCGCCGACATGATCCTGCCGCTCAGGCAAGACCTGCATCGCCTGCGCGCAGAGGTCTCACGCGCGATGGGGCGTCAGGTGCAGCAACCGCAAGCGTGGGCGCCGCCGCCGGTCGGTGCGCAGCAGCAGCGGCCGCCGCAACAGCAGTGGCGCGGCTGACTCAGGCGGAAGCGACGCGTCGGTCGCAGAGCATCATGCGCAGCTCGTCGACCGTGCGCGCGAGGCGCTCGGCGCGACGGTGCGCGACCTTGTGCGAGCCGCACACGGTGACCTGCGTCCCGTCCTCGAGGCGGGTCATGCCGAGCGTCCGCGCGTCGGTGGATCCGCACACGGCGCAGGTCGCCGCCCCCTTCACGCTCCTCCGATCGATGTCGCCCATGCGCATGCGGCGAACGTCGCCTCCGAAGCGGCGCGCGGCCAACTTTTCGGCTCGTGCTTGCCGTCCCCTCCGGCGAGACCTACCGTGAGGGCGTGAGCGCCGACCCGCCGCGGAACTTCCTCATCTCGACCGAAGAGCGCATCCGCGCGCTCACGATCGGCGTCCCGGCGTACGCGGCGCGCAAGCGTCACATCGAGGATCTCGTCGACCGCTTCGTCGCGACGCTGGTCGAAGCGCACGACGTGCTCGTCGCGAAGGGCGCGCTCGTCGAGATCGAGGCCGCGCTGCTCGCGCGCGCGCGCGCGTTCGATCGCAAGAAGCTCGATCGCCTCGTCGACGCGCACAACCGCTACTACCCGATCGAGGCGAACCTCTCGATCGACCGCGCGACCGGCGATTACCTCCTCGGAGGGAGGCGCTGGCTCCCCGAGGCGCCGTGGACGCCCGAACGCTTGGTCGCGAGCGCGCAGAGCGCGCTCGCCAAGCGGTGATGCAGGTCTCCGAGCTCTCGCCTCACCTCGTGCGCGCGCTCGGCGGGCTCTTCGGCCTCGCCGGCGGCGTCGCTGCGGGCCGCCTCGCCGACGCGTTACCGCCCCGCTACGAGATCCGCCACCTCACCCAGGGATCGGCGAGAGCCCGCCGCAACGTCGTGCTGGTCGTCCTCGGGATCCTCATCGGGGTCGCGCTCGCACACTTCACGCTCATGGCCCCCGAGCGCTCGGTCGCGCGCGCGGGGATCGCGTTCGGCACGAACCTCGTCCTCGCGATCTCCCTCACCGGCGCCGCCGCGGTCGATCTCGAGCACATGATCCTGCCCAACGAGGTGACGCTCGGCGGAGCCGCGCTCGCGCTCGCGACCGCGTACTTCCGCGACGTCGGCCTCGTCGGGGCGCTCGTCGGCATGGTGGCGGGCGTCGCGATCACCTACCTCCCCGCCCTCCTCTACAAGAAGATCCGTGGGCGGAGCGGGATGGGCATCGGCGACGCCAAGCTCGCGCTCCTGGCCGGCGCGTGGCTCGGCGCCGAGGGCGTGCTCTTCGTGATTTTCGCCGGCGCGGTGCAGTCGGCGCTCTCCGCCACCGTCATGCGCCTCGCCGGCTTTCAGCTCGCCGTCCCCGAGAGCGTGAAGGCCGAGATCGACGAGCTCAGGGCCAAGGCCGCCGCCGGCGACGCCGAAGCGCGCGAGCTGCTCGGCGACGATCCGATGGCCGCTGATGTAGGTGACGCGTTGGCGAACATGCGACTCCCGCTCGGGCCCTTCCTCGTCCTCGGCTGCCTCGAGTTTCTGTTCGGGCAGCGCGAGATCCTGCGCGCTTGGGCGAGCTTCTTCGATCCTTAGCTGGCGTCGCTCGACCGCTTTCTCTTATCGTTCTCTCATGCGGAAATTTTACGGCGCGTTCGCCGCGGCGTGTCTCGCGGTGGCGACGGCGGTGGGCGCGTGCGGGACCGACGTCGGCGAGGCGACCTTCCCTCCTCCTGACGGTGACGCGGCGCCGATCGACGATCCGTCGGGGCCGATCCTCGGCGACTCGTCGATGAACCCCGACGCGCTCGCGCTCACGATCTCGCCGATCGATCAAGTCGTGACGTACGCGTCGGGATCGGCCGCGCCGACGATCCAGTACGTCGCACGGACGGCGGGCTCGCAAGTCCCCGCGGCGTTCACGATCGATCGCGGCGAGATCGGCACGATCGGCCTCACGAGCGGCCTCTTCACCGCGTCGGGCAACGTCGGCGGCAAGGCGAAGATCACCGCGGCGTGGAACGGCAAGACCGCGAGCACCACCGTGACGGTGAAGCTGAAGATCACGCAGAACGGCGGCGCGGACGCCGACGCCGGCGCCGACGGCGGCGCGGGAGGCAACGGCGGCGTGGGCGGCGAAGGCCCGGGCGGCCCGGTCGCCGCCGGGACGATCACGATCCTCAAGGGCGCGGCGCAGGCCGACGCCGGCATGACCTTCCTCTATCCGTACGACAAGACCGTATGGCCGCGCGGCATCCTCGCGCCGCTGCTCCAGTGGACGCCGGGCGCGCAAGGCGACTACGACGCCGTCTACATCAAGCTGACCGAAGCGGCGTTCGAGTACGAAGGCTTCTTCGCGAAGACGGCGACGCCGTTCATCCATCACCCGATCCCGCAGAACGCGTGGAAGCAGCTCCTCTCTTCGAACGCGGGCGAAGACGTCGACGTCACGCTCGTCTTCGCGAAGAACGGCGCCGCCTACGGTCCGCTCAAGGAGAAGTGGAAGGTCGCGTCGGCGCCGCTCAAGGGCATCGTCTATTACAACTCCTACGGCACGCGCCTCGCGAAGAACTTCACCGGAGCGATGGGCGGCGACGGCATGTTCGGCGGCGCGACGCTCGGCATCCGCGGAGGCTCCACCGATCCGACGCTCGTCGCCGGAGGCGACGGCGACGCGACGTACTGCCGCGTCTGCCACTCCGTCGCGGCCAACGGATCGGTGCTCATCACCCAGAGGCGCCTCGGCGGCGACCGCCAATTCTCGACCTACGATCTCAAGACCGGCGCCGAGACGACGATGAGCCCCGAAGGCGGCAACGCGTCGACGACGCTCGCGCGCTACGCGTGGCCCGCGATCTATCCCGACGGCTCGCTCTTCCTCGGCGACTCGAGCCCGGCCGACGGCTCTTCGAGCGCGGCGAACGAGCTCTTCGAGGTCGTGAGCGGCGCCGGCCCCGTGACCCCGACGCAGGTGGCGGCGACGGGTTGGCCCGCCGGATTCCGCGCGGCGCTCCCGGCGTTCTCGCCCAACGGCAAGAGGCTCGCGTTCACGATGTTCGCCGGCGCGACGGGCGCCGACGGTCGCAGCCTCGGCGTGATCAGCTTCGACAAAGCGACGAAGGCGTTCTCCGCGCTGACGTCGATCTACACGCCGCCCGACGCGGCGCACACCGCGGTCTATCCGTCGTTCCTCCCGACGAACGACGGCATCGTGTTCCAAGTCGAGACCCGGTACAACGGCCACGACTTCGGTGGAACGCGGTCTGACGCCGACGTCTCGCCGCCCGATCCCCGCGCGAGCGTGGGCACGCGCGCCGAGCTCTGGTGGGTCGATCTCAAGGGCGCGACGCCGGTCGCGAAGCGCCTCGACGTGCTCAACGGCAGCGGCTATCTCCCGACGGGCCCGAACGCGCACGACGACGACGCGACGCTCAACTACGAGCCGACGGTGAACCCCGTTCCTTCGGGCGGCTACGCGTGGGTCGTCTTCACGAGCCGGCGCCTCTACGGCAACGTCGCGACGATCAACCCGTACTACAGCGATCCGCGCTACCACGATCTCACGGCGACACCGACGCCGAAGAAGCTGTGGGTCGCCGCGATCGATCTCAACGCGCCCGCAGGCACCGATCCGAGCCACCCGGCGTTCTACCTCCCCGCGCAGGAGCTGCTCGCGGGCAACTCGCGCGGCTACTGGGTCGTCGATCCGTGCAAGAGCGACGGCAACGCCTGCGAGACCGGCGACGAGTGCTGCGGCGGCTTCTGCCGCCCCGACAGCGCAGGCAAGCTCGTGTGCACGGCCACCGTCCCGACGTGCGCGCAGGAGTTCGAGAACTGCAAGTCGAACGCCGACTGCTGCAACACGCCCGCGTTCCAGTGCGTCAACGGCCGCTGCGCGCTCGGCGCACCGAAATGACGCGCTCGGCGCGACGCCCATCGCGCGCGACGGGCGTCACCGATCGCGCACGCGACGCGTGAGACGAAACGTGCCTGCCGGCGCCGGCGAAGCGTCGGCCTCGGCGTAGCTTCCGGAGAAGTCGAGCGAGGTGAGGCGCGCGTCGCGGAGGCGTACGCGCGCTTCGCCGTGCACCTTCATGCGCAGGCCGCCCTCGCTCGAGGCGTCGAGCGAGACCTCGAAGACACCGTCGCCTCCGCCGGTGCGGACGAGCGTCGCGGATCCCGACGCGAGCGTCCAGGCGCGAGGGTGGATGACGCGGAGGATCGCGGCGGCGAGATCGTCGCGGCGCTCGCCGATCCGCATGGCTTCCACGGGGAGCACCTGATCGACGCGGGCGCGCGCGCCGAGATCGGGGAACACGTCGAGGACGCGCTGCGCCTCCTCCGTCGAGACGCCCTGCGCGCCGGCCGGGTCGCGCACGTGAGGCGCTCGCGCGTCCACCACGTACTCTTTGCCGTCGATCGCCGTGGGCTTCTCGGCGCCCTGATAGCCGTTGGTGTTCCGCGTGAAGCGAAGGCGGACACGCGACGGCGCGGGTCCGTCGACCGCGAGCACCTCCGCCTCGTAGTCGGATGCATAAGTGGAGAGCTGCTCGCCGCCCTGCGGATCGTCCGATCGGCTCTCGGCGAAGACGGCGACGGCCCATTTTTCCCCGACCGCGGCGGGGGGATGCCCGAACCGGACCCCGTCGGCAGGATCGCCTCCGTCGACGGGAGCGAGCCGATCGGCGAGAGGAGGCACGACGAGATCGGCAGAAGGCCCGACCGCCTCGCGCTCGGGTTTGCACGCGAGCAAGAGCGGCTGTCCCACAACGACTGCCAATACACCCACACGCAAGATGGTCACTGCGGCGGCCACGCGAGAGGTGTACCTTTGATCTCTCCCTGGAGGAACCTGGCGTGGCAAAGCCGAGGAACGATCGCAATCAGGCAGTCACGAAGTTCTGCCTCGCGATGGAAGATCATCGTCGCACCGAAGCCGGCCGAGTGAGGACCTCCAAGGAGTTCGTCGCCCACTTCTTCCCCTACGACGAGCAGAAGGTCAAAGATCAGGTCTTCCTTCACATGCCGAACGAGGTTCGCGGGCCCGTGCTCGCGAAGTGGGGGATCCGCGGCGCGAAGGCTGCGCTCAAAGACGACGACGAGAAGGTTCGCTACGTCGTCCACGACGCGCTCGTCGCCGGCGACATCGACGACGTCGCGTTCGAGGCCGGCATCACGTCGGAGATCCTCGTCGACTGGATCGTCCTCGCCGAATGGTGGTCGTTCTGGCGCAACGGCCGGCTGACGGGCGCCGCGATCCAGAAGGCGCTCGCGACGGCGCGCGAGCTGCACCTCATCGACGACAAGTGGTTCTTGCTCAACGTCCAGGGCCGCGGCGGGAAGCTCAAGGGCACCGACGTGCTGTGCGACACGCTGAGCAAGGATCAGATCGTCGCGTGGGTGCGCAAGATCCACGAGACCGGCGACGGCTCGCCCGCGGGGATCATCGCCGCGGTCGGCTGGGAGACGGTCTTGGTGAAGACGGCGCAAGACGCGCTGCTCTTCGCGCTCGACGCGTTCGCGCGAAAGGCCGGCCTCGCGCCGGAGGTGGCGGAGACGAAGACGTCCATCGGCGGTGCAGCTCTCTCCGGCGGCGCTGCACCGCAATCGTCATCGATCAACGCCGGTCGCCTCTCGCACGCGGCGGAAGCCGCGCCTGCGAGCAACGAGCCCGAGACGGCGAGGCACGCTCGGCTCCCCGAGAATCACCCGACGGTGAGCGCCCCGGTCGACGCGGCGGCGCTCGCCGAGGCCGACGCGCTCGCGGCGCAGGCGCGCCGTCACGACTCCGGCATCCCCGTCGCGATCCCGGACGTGCCTGCGATCGACGGAGGCGAAGACGCGCCTCCGAGCACCGACGAGCGCGAAGAGAGCCCTCGCCTCGCGGAAGCGCGCGAGGCGATGATGGCGACGCTCATGCAGAGCGAAGCGAAGCAGAAAGCGGTGATCTCGCGCGAGCCGTGGGACGAGTCGGAGATCCCGGCGAAGCCCTCGTCGCTCGAGTGGCCGGAGCCTCCGCCGGTCGTCGCGTCGCCGGCGAACGGCGAGGCCACCTCGTCGGCGCCGCCCGCGAGCCTCGAGCTCATCGAAGACCCCGACGCTCCGAAGGTCGCGCCGCCTCCGCCGAAGGTGCCCGCCCCGAATCCGCCGCCCGTCCCGCGAAAGGGCGGCAACCCTCCGCCACGCCTGAAGTAGATTTCTCAGGAAGCTTCGCAGCACCTCGCCGTATCAGAGCGAGCACCAAACTCGACAGGAGCCAATCATGAGCAACGGTGAGCAGAAAGCCTGGATGACGACTCTTCTCCTCTGTGCGTTCGCGGGGACGCTCGGGGTTCACCGCTTCTACGTGGGCAAGATCGGCAGCGGCGTCGCGCAGCTGCTCACCCTCGGGGGCTGCGGGATCTGGACGCTCATCGATCTCATCATGATCCTGACCGGCAAGTTCACCGACGCGCAGGGCCGCCCGCTGCTCAAGCAGTGATCGCCAACCCGTGAGGGTTCGCCGAGACCCCGCGCTTCACGGCGCGGGGTCTCTTCACTTTCGCCGGTAGCCGACGACCGTGAGCGCCGGCAGCTCGCTGCCCGGATCGGGCACGACGCGCCCCTCTCGAACGCGGCCCGCGCCGATCGACACGAACGATCCCTCTTCGATCGCGCGCGTGTCGTCGAGCTGCGTGCCCGATCCGCCGAGGACGAACAGCTCGACGGCGGCTCCTTCGGGCAGCCCCTTCGGGTTCGGGAGCTTGAACTTCACCTTCGGCTTGCCCGCGAAGACGCTCACGTTCATCGCGGGACCGAACGCGTAGAGGCCGTCGAGCGCGAGCTCCGGCGGAAGGAAGCACGGCCTCTCGCCGTCGGTGACCGGCGCGGCGGAGAGCTTGTCGTAGAGATCGCCCTCGACGAGATCGTCGGGCGCGAAGGTGAGCTCGAGGCCGCCGGCGAACGAGACCGTGCGCGTTTGCGCGGCGTCTCCGCGCGGCGGAAGGCTCGTCGGCGCGTCGAGCGAGTAAACGCGCAGATCGCGCGCGAGATCGAGCACGCCGTCGATCGCGCTCAGCGCGGGCGCGCAGTACGCGTCCGAGAGGCGCCGCCCTTCGGGCGGGATGACGCGCACGGAGAGGCGCTCCATGCACCGATTCGGCTCCCTCACGAGCACGGTGTACCAGCCGCCTTCGGTCGTCTTCACCCACGGCAGGCAGACCGCGCTGTCGGGGTGATAGGCGCAGTACGCGACGCTCGCGCCGACGAGGATCTCGCCCCCGTCGGTCGTGACGCGCCCCGTGGAGCCGGCGAGCCAGCTCGCGTTGCACGACGCGGGCTTCGTTCGCTCGGTCTCCGAGAGGGTGATCGTCGGGCGGGGAACGACGGGCGCCTCGCTCGCCGGCGCGCTCGAAGAGCACGCCGCCGCGAAGGCGCCGAGCGCGAGGACGCAGCGACGCATCGTCAGCGCGCCAGGCCGAGCGCGGCGCGGATCTCGGCGGGCTCGTCGATCTGACCCGTCTCGCCGATGACGTTGCCGGGTTTCATGATGAGCGCGATGCGCGCGCCCGACGAGCTCGTTCGCTGGGGAATGAAGCCGTTCCAGTGGTTGGGGCTGCCGCCGGCGGCGCTGCCCGCGGGCTCGTACGCGAGGATGAAGCGGTCGCCGAGGGCGAAGCGCCTGCGGAGGCCTTCCGCGGTGCCCGCCGAGCCCGGGGCGCCCTGCGGGTTGTCGGTCGAGACGAGCACGACGTCGGCGCCGTCGGCCTTGAGCTGATCGAGCACGTTGCCCGGCTTCGTCCACACGCCGAGCTTCTGCATGCAGATGCCGCACGTCTCGGTGACGCCGAGCATGTAGATCGGCTTGGCGCAGTTGGCGCGCAGATCATAGGTGCCGCCCTTCGCGAGCGGCAGCGTGCCCGACTTTGCGATCTTGCCGATCGTCGTGCCGACCGTGCCCGTGGGCGGACAGCTCACGCCCGGCGGAACCGCCGTCTCGCACTTGTTCGCCGAGGAGCAGGTCTGCTTGCCGGCGCACGTTCCACACTCGCCGCCGCAGCCGTCGGATCCGCACTCCTTGTCGCGGCAGCTCGGGGAGCAGCTCTCGTCGGGGGTGCTCGGATCGGAGTCGGTCGCCCGCTCGCCGTCTTGGCTCTCGCTCCCGTCCGGCGCCGCTCGCGACGCCCCGGAAGAGCCGCCGGTCACCGTGGTCGTTCCCACGGTGCACGCGGTGAGGGCGCCGAGCGCCGCGAAGACGAAGAGGTGCCTGATTCCCCGGTAAGCCATGTGGGCCGTAGTACGCGGCCCGGCGCGCGACCCTTCCTCGACTACGGGCAGGCGGCCGGAAGTGCGCGGATCCAGGTCTCTATTGCGCTCACTCCGGCCTCGTCGACGACGCGCGTGGCGAGCTGGGGCATGCGGCTCGCGTCGAGCGCCCGCATCCGGAGGGCGAGCGTGGAGCGCGACGGATCGCCCGGGGCGACGAGCTTCGCTCCCGCGACGCCGAGATCGCCGGCTTGGGGCGCGACGTCACAGGTCTTCGTCTCCGCGAACGACTTGTCGATCCGGAGATCGAACGTGGCCGCGCCCGCGCCCGCGCCTTCGCGATGACACATCGAGCAGTTCGCGTGGAGATAGCCCCGCGCTCTCTCTTCGGCGCTCCCTTCCGACGTCGCCGAGCGAAGCGGCGCGAGCGCGCCCGGCCTCATCGGCACGTCGACGACGTTCGCGAACCGCGCGAGCTGGTTCGTTCCCGTTCCGTCGTCGCGATCGAGCTGCCGCGCCTCGAGGCCGAGCGTGAAGCCCGCCGCCGGCGTGTGGCAGGCGAAGCACTCCGCGCGCGAGGGGAAGTACCACGAGCCCCCGTTCGGCAGCGGCTTGACCTTGCCGGCGGGGAGGAGGATCGCGTCGGTCTGCTCGTCGTTCCACTCGTACGAGTAGCCCGCCCACGACATGTCCTCGTAGCGAACGAACAGGCGCGTCTCGATGCGCTTGCCGCCGATCACGAACGTCTTCACCGCGACGCTGCTCGGAGGCAGGTCGAGATCGCCGTCGGGGAGCACCGTCGCCTTCCTGCCGGGGACGATCGAGACCCATCGCTCCTTGTCGGCGCCGTCCGACCAGAGCGGGCTGTTGACGTCGTACGCGATGAGGCCGGGCGGCGGGCGCGAAGGGTTCTTCGGATCGAGGCAGCCCGTCTCGCTCAGCTTCACGCCCGGGCCTTCGGGCGGCGCGGTCTCGTCGCCGGGGAGGAGCTGGTTGATCTTCCCCGTCGCGTAGTCGGCGACGTAGATCTCGCCGTCCGCGTCTTGCGCGAACGTCGAGATCTTGAAGTTCGTCTGCGCGAGCAAGAGCGCGACGAACGCTCCTTCGGGGGTCTGATCGACCGCCCAGATGCGACCGCTGCCGAAGTCGCCGTACACGTACTTGCCGTAGAGCGCAGGCAGCTTCGATCCGCGGTAGACGTAGCCGCCCGTGACCGACACGCCGTCGGCGCGGCCGTACTCGACGACCGGGTCGATGAAGCCCTCGGTCGGGCACGTCGTCGCGTTGAAGCAGTGCTTGCCCTCGCGGACGTTCCACCCGTAGTTGCCGCCGAGCACGATGCGATCGATCTCTTCGTACTTGCCCTGGCCGACGTCGCCGGCCCACAGCTCGCCCGTCACGGTGTCGAACGCGAACTTCCACGGGTTGCGCAGCCCGTAGGCGTAGATCTCCGGGCGCCCGCCGCCGGCGGCGAACGGGTTCGACGGAGGGATCGCATACGGATCGCCGCCGTTCGGATCGATCCGCAGGATCTTGCCGAGCAGGCTGTTCTTGTCTTGCCCGCTCCCGAGCGGATCGCCGCCCGAGCCGCCGTCGCCCATCGAGATGTAGAGGAAGCCGTCGGGGCCGAACGCGATCTTGCCGCCGTTGTGGTTGGAGAACGGATCGTCGACGACGAGGATCCGCTTCTCGCTCGCGGGATCGATCGTCGCGCCGCCGTCGGTGCTCGTGTAGCGCGCGATGACCGACTGGAGCGGGAGCGCCGGCGTCGACGGCGTGCGCCGCTCGCTGAAGTGGAGATAGACGAAGCCGCTCTCGGAGAACTTCGGATCGAACGCGATGCCGAGGAGGCCGAGCTCTCCGCCGGAGACGATCTTCGAGGAGATGTCGAGCACGGTGGCGACGTCGCCTCCGCCGGGCGAGACCGACTTCACGACGCCGCCCTGCTCGAGCACGTAGAGGCGCCCGCTCGGTCCGAGCCCGATCTCGATCGGGGCGTCGAACGTGGCGCCGCCCACCGCGGGCATGACCGCGACGCGCGCCTCGGAGACGCGCGGCGGAGGCAGGCACGCACGCGGCGAGAGCGTCGTGTCGTCACTCGAGCACGCCGCGAGCACGCCGCCGAAGGCGACCGGGAGACCTACGAGACAAGCAAGGAGACGCCGCACGCCACGAGCATGCCGCGTCTCGCACCTGCCGTGAAGCCGTCAGTATCCCGGAGGCAGGACGACGTTCTGGAGCGGCGTCGTCGTCGACGGGCAATTCGTCGGATCGGTGCTGCCGTCGCGCTCGACGCACTTCTTCACCGGACCGTTCAGGTAGTCCATGTAGAGGTCGTGGTAGCCCGGCATGCCCGGGGCGAACGCGCGATCGGGGCGGGCCGCGCCCCACGAGTTCTTCACGCGGAAGAACTGCACCTCGGTGCTCGGCTGGAGCGCCGCGTCGAGGAGCGCCTTGTCGGCGGGCACGCTCGGATCGAGCGTCACGCCGGCCTCGAGCACGCGACCGTTCGAAAGCTTCGCCTGATAATCCTCGAGCACCGTCATGTGCCCGCCCTGACGGCCCGGTCCAAACTCGCCGAGCGTCGTCATGTTGAACGAGCCACGCAGCGGCCCCTCGCGGTTCTCCATCGCGTTGAAGTCGACGAACCACGTGATGATGACCGGCTGCGCGTCGTGGAGCGCCTTCTGGACGCGGAGCTGAAACCCGCGCCGATCCGACGAGTAGTAGACCTGACGCCAGTCGTTCATCGCCTGCGTGAGGCGCTTCTGCAGGGCGGGCTGCCCCGGCCCCGCGGAGTAAGAGACGACGAAGTCGCCGGCGCGCTGGATCGGCGTGCCCGCGGGATCGGCGGGAGACGCCGCCGACGAGAACGTGCGCGTCACGCCTTCGCCGAACACGCGGTCGAGCATCCCGCTGACCTCACCCGAGAGGCCCCACGCGCGATCGAGCTCGCGCCGGAGGAGCGCGCGATCGCGACGCGCGGCGGGCTCCTTGAGCGCGCCGTTCTTCAGCGACTCGTTGATCGCGTTCAGCGCCGAGCTCTGGCGGAACGACATCTCGTTCTCCGTGTCGGCCGGGATGAACGCGCCCTCGTCGACGAGGCCGTAGCGCTTCACGATCCCGTTCGCGGTGCTGTAGTTGCCGCCCGTCGAGATCTGGCTCGAGAAGCCGGCGACGATCTGATCGAACCAGTGCCAGTACGTCCAGTACGACTGCGAGACGTCGAAGTCTTCGCCCGTCGCCGTCTTGTGCATCGACTCGACCCAGCTCGCGTGAGCGTAGAGCCAGCAGTTGCCGATCGCCTGCCGCTCGACGTCCGTCTGTGGCACGTTGACGATCTCGTCGTCGGTCACCGACGACGGGGGCTCGCTGTTGGGCGCCGCGCAGCCGAGGGCGAGGCTGGTTCCGAGGGCGAGCATGCTGACGAGACGGAGCTTCATAGGCGGGATCCTGGAAGAGGTTATTCCAGCCTCGATCATCGCCGAAATCGGTGCGATCGAGCTAGCGCCTACATAATGACCCGAGGTAGGCCAATGTCTACCTCAAACCACATTTACCGCAGTCACGGTCGCATTCCGACAGTGGTGAACGCGGGTCAGCCGAACACGATCCCCTGCGCGAGCGGCAGATCGCGCGAGTAGTTCACCGTGTTGGTGCTCCGGCGCATGTACGCGCGCCAGGCGTCGGAGCCCGACTCGCGGCCCCCGCCGGTCTCCTTCTCGCCGCCGAAGGCGCCTCCGATCTCCGCGCCGCTCGGCCCGATGTTGACGTTCGCGATCCCGCAGTCGGACCCCTCGGACGAGACGAAGCGCTCCGCCTCCCGCAGATCGCTCGTGAAGATGCACGACGAGAGCCCCTGAGGGACGTCGTTGTGCATCGCGATCGCCTCGTCCATCTCGCGGTACGTCATCACGTAGAGGATCGGCGCGAAGGTCTCCTCGCGGACGATCTCGCGCTGCGCGTCCATCCGCGCGATCGCGGGGCGAACGTAGAACCCGCCGCTGCGCCCGGCGACGTCGACGCGCTCGCCGCCGGTCACCCGGCCGCCTTCCTTCTTCGCGCGCGCGAGCGCCGCCTGCATCGCCTCGAACGAAGCGCCGTCGACGAGCGGGCCCACGAGCGTCGCCGCCTCGCGCGGATCGCCGACCGCGACCTGCGTGTACGCGCGCTCGAGGCGCGAGGTGATCTCGGCGGCGACGCTCTCGTGCGCGATCAGACGGCGGAGCGTCGTGCAGCGCTGGCCGCACGTGCCCACCGCGCTGAACAGGATCGCGCGCGTCGCGAGATCGAGATCGGCCGTGGGCGCGACGATCATCGCGTTGTTGCCGCCGAGCTCGAGCAGCGAGCGCCCGAAGCGCGCGGCGACGCGGGGCGCGACCGCGCGGCCCATGCGCGTCGAGCCGGTCGCGCTCACCAGCGGAACGCGGCGATCGTCGGTGAGGCGCTCGCCGACCTTCGCGTCGCCGATGACGATCTCCGAGAGCCCCTTGGGCGCGGCGCTTCCCGTCGCGGCGAAGCGCGCGCGCGCGCGCTCGAAGAGCGACTGGCAGGCGAGCGCCGTGAGCGGCGTCTTCTCCGAGGGCTTCCACACCACGGCGTCGCCGCACGCGATCGCGAGCGCGAAGTTCCACGCCCAGACGGCGACGGGGAAGTTGAACGCGCTGATCACGCCGACGACGCCGAGCGGGTGCCACGCCTCGCTCATGCGATGGCCCGGCCGCTCCGAGGCGATGCTGAGCCCGTAGAGCTGGCGCGAGAGCCCGCAGGCGAAGTCGCAGATGTCGATCATCTCCTGCACCTCGCCGCGCGCCTCGGCGATGATCTTGCCAGCCTCGATCGTGACGAGATCGGCGAGCTCGTTCTTCGCCGCGCGCAGCTCTTCGCCGAAGAGACGAACGAGCTCGCCTCGTCGCGGGGCGGGCACCGCGCGCCACGCGAGGAAGGCCTCGTGCGCGCGACCGATCGCGGCGTCGACGTCGCTTGGCGTGCTCGAGGCGATCTTCGCCGTGACGCTCCCGTCGATCGGCGATCGAGCGACGAGATCGCCGCCTTCGAAGGTCTTCGGATCGAGGCCGACCGCCCCCAGCTCGCGCGTGATGTCCATGACGGGCTGTCTACACCTCCGAGCGGCCTGGTTCGAGCGGCAAAGCGCCGACAGTGCTGCCTTTTTGCATCACCGCCGGAATCCCTCGCGGACTCGATCGAGACGCGGACGACAGCGGGGCCGTCACTAGACTCCGCCCCGCCATGAAACGCATGCCCCGCCTCGCGCTCGCCGCGGGCTTCCTCGTCGCCGCGTGCGGAGGAGCCGACGCCGGCGAGATCTCCGATCCGACGCCCGCGGGGCCGGGCGGGAGCGGCAGCGCGCCGCCTTCGTCGACGAGCACGCCCCCCGGCGGGGAGCTTCCCGGCTCGCCCGTCGACCTCCGCGCCGACACCAACCGCGACGGCGTCGTGAGCTTCGAAGACCCGACCGACGACGACGGCGAAGACACGTGGGACGCGAAGCACGGCGCGATCTTCCTCGCGAACCTCGACGACGACGAGGTCAAGTGCCCCACCAACGTCGACGACGTCGACTTTCCGAAGTGCAACGACGCCGCGGACGACGTCGTCAACGGGGAAGACGACGCGCGCGATCTCGCGCGCCTCGCGACGCGTCCGTGGCCAGAGGCGCCCGCCGACACGACGGGATCGATCACCACGAGCGCCGCCGATCACGTTCGCCTCTTCAAGGTGCGCGGCGAATCGTTCGAGGTGCTCGGCGAAGACGGCGCGCTCAGCGGCGACGAGATCCGCGCCGGCGTGCACCTCGCCATCGAGGGGCGCGACATCGTGCGCGACTTGGCGAAGTGGGACGGCTTCGTCGACGTCGTCTTCACCGTCAGGAGCGGCGGCGCTTCGGAGAGCGACACGGTGAAGATGCGCGTCGCGCCGCTCATCACCGCGCATCACCTCTCGCCCGCAGAGACGACGTACGTGTCGCTCGTCAACACGGCGGGCGGCGTCGCCACGCGGACCGATCTCGCGACGGCCGCGACCGCCGCCGGCGTGCCGGCGCCGCAGACGATCGCCACGCAGGATCAGTGGACCCAGGACTTCTTCGAGACCGGCTACATGTCGATGCCGGGGCCGAACGGCACGCAGCACGTCATGCGCGTGAACATCCGGTCGGCGAACATGTCGTCACCGCAGTCGACGCGCAACCCGCTGCGCCGCGCCGGCCGCGTCGTCTTCACGCACCTCCGCGGCAAAGACTCCGCCGGCATTCAGGAGTACGACCCGAGCCGCTTCGGCAGGTTCGACACGCTCAACTCGTTCGGCAACTTCGAAACGATCCCGCCGTACACGCGCGGCGGCGAGAGCTTCCCCCTCGGGCGCATCCTCCGCGGCAGCACGCCTTCGTACTTCCCCGACAAAGCCTTCGGCCGGATGATGGAGGCCCAGAAGGTCCAGGAGCCGCTCTACGTCGACACGTCGTGGCTCATCGTCGGCCACGTCGACGAGACGATCTCCTTCGTGAAGTCGCCCTCGCCGCGCGGCTGGGCGCTGCTCGTGAACGATCCCGCGGCGGCGCGCGAGATGCTCCAGGCGCAGGCCGACGCGGGATACGGCGACACGCCGATGTTCGTGGGCAAGCTCTGGAGCACGACGCGAAGCGCGCAGGTCACGATCAACCAGGTGCTCGCGAACACCGAGGTCATGCAGGCGAGCGCCGAGGCCGCGGCCGAGATCGACGGCCAGCTCACCGTGATCAAGGCCGCGACGGGGATCTCCGACGACGAGATCATCCGCGTGCCCTTCCTCTGGGAGGCGCGCAGCTCCGGCCTCGTGGCCTATCAGCCGGGTTTGGTCAACGGCCTCTACCTCGCGCCCGATCACTTCGTCGCGCCGAACCCGCACGGGCCGCAGATCGAGGGCGTCGACATCTTCAAGGCGGCGATGCAAGAGAGGCTCGCGCCGACCGGCGTCACGGTCCATTTCGCGGAAGACTGGGACCTCTATCACCGGAACCTCGGCGAGGTTCACTGCGGAACCAACGCGACGCGGGCGGTGCCTGCGGCCAAGTGGTGGGAGAGCGGACGATGAAGACGACGATGAAGATCGGCCTCGCGACCGCGCTCGCGCTCGCGCTCGCCGCGACCGGCGCGCCGGCGTCGGCGAGCGGCCTCGCGGTCGACGCCGGCGAGCTGCCCGCGAAGACCCGCGCGTCGCTGCGCATCGACATCGATCGCGCCCGCGGAGAAGCGCCCGACCTCTTCCGCCAGGTCGACGAGATCGTCGCCAAGGCCAACGAGATCGACGCGGCGTCGCGCCGGCCGGGCGCGCCGCTCACGATGCACTTCAAGGTGCTCGGCCCGCGCGCGCTCATGCCGATGCTCGAGCTGCTCGCGTGGGGCGGTCAGGTGAAGGCCGGTCTCACGCCGACCGCGCACGCCGCGCTCCGCGTCGGCCTCATCGAGGCCGTCGGGATCATCCGCGACGGGCGCGCGGTGCCGGTGCTCGCGCGCATCGTCGATCGCGAGCGCGACGTCGACACGACGCGCGCGGCGGCCGACGCGCTCGGGCGGATCGGCACGCACGAGTCCTTCGGCGCCCTGACCGCCGCGCTCGGGAACGCAGACGGCGCCGGCGGCGAGCGGCTGCACGCGATCTTGATCGGCATCGGCGCATCGCATCGCCTCGACGCCGCGCGCCTCCTCGCGCGCAGGGCCGAGGGCGCCGACGAGGCGACCGCCCGCGCGGTCGCCAAGGCGCTCGGGACCGCCGGCAACGCGTGGGCGTGGAAGACGCTCGCGTCGCGCGGCGAAGAGTCCGCGGTGCGCGAGGTCGCGGCGCGGGCGCTCGTGAAGATCTACGTCGAGCACGCGGGCGAGGCGCGCACCGCGGCGTCGAACGCGCTGCTCGTCGTCGGTGACGCCCACACGGCGACGTTCATCGCCGACGCCAAGCGCACCGCTTCTGCGGACGTCGCCGCGGCGCTCGACGCGCTCGCCGCGCGCATGGCGAAGAACCCGGTTCGCTGAGCTCCGCGCGCACGACACACAAAGCAAGACCGCCGAGCACCTCGCGGCGCCCGGCGGCCTCTTCGCGTTCAGCTCGCGTGGATCAGAAGTTCCACATCGGCTGCTTGTTCTGCGCGCGGACGATGCCGGCGTCGGTCGCGCCGCCCTCGAGGGCCTTCATGATGCTGTCGATCGCGAAGTTGAAGCCGAGGTAGACGCGCATGTCTTGGTAGCGGCTGAAGAACGGGTTGCCGAACGTGCCGTCCTCGTTGAGGATCGGTCGCGACATCCAGTATCCGACTTCGGCCGTGAACCACGCGTTGGCCATGTAGTCGAGCCAGAAGCTGAAGTACGAGAGCTGGCGCACGTTCGTGGGCTGGAAGCCCGGCGCCGACTCGACGGGGACGTTCTGCCCCGCGACCTGCACCGTCTGCTCGTTGTTGCCCGGCTGGTAGGCCCACTGGCTCGTGCCGCGGTAGGCGAACGCGGGAGAGAACTTGCCCCACTCGCCGACGACCGTGATGCCGTAGATGAGCTGGTCGGAGGGGTTCGTGAGGCCGAGGAGCTGGCTGCCGCAGTTCAGCGAGGCGCCGCCGCAGAGGGGCTGATACGGCATCTCGCCGCGCCGCTCGGGCGTCGAGTACCGATAGATCGGGTGCGAATAGGTCATGTTGCCGATCATCAAGACTTCGCCGCCGAGCACGTGCTCGAAGCCTTTGACGAGCTGCAACGTCGCGCCGGGGTTGACGATGAGCGTGCGCGCGCGCGACTCGGGCGACGTCGGCGCGCCGAGGTTCAACGCGACCATCGGCTTGATGCCGACGCCCGGGATCTCCGGGATCTTGCGGTACCAGAGGCCGAGCGTCGTGTCGCTGAAGCGCGGCTCGTTGCGCGTCTGCGTGAAGTCGCCGTTGGTGAACTCGTAGAAGAAGATCGAGAGCAGGCGGAGCTGGAAGGCGTCGTTGATCGCATATCGCGGCATGAGCCAGATCGACATGTCGACCATCGGGTTGTAGTCCTGCTGCTGACCGGCGAACGCCGTCGCCGTCGTCATGCTGGTCATCGCGAAGATGTTCGTGCCCGCCCAGGGGCGCGGCTTCGGCTTCGCCTTCGGCTCTTCGGGCGCGGCCGACGGGCTGTCGGACGGGGCGGCGGCGCTGCCGAGCGAGATCGCCGGCTGCGTGGTCTCGACCGCCGGAGCCGGATCGCTCGACGCGGGAGCCGCGGCCGGCTCGGTGGGCGCGGCCGGCGCCGAGCCGCCTTCAGCGGGCGCCGGATCGGTCGGCTGGACCAACTTCAGCGTCGGCTTCTCGCCGCGCTTCGCCTGGGCCACGAGCGTGGGCTTGGCGGGCTGCCCTTCCTCCGTTGGAGGAGCGCTCGGGGCGCCGAACGCGACCGAGGCCGTCATCAACGAGAGGCCGACCAACATCGCCGACAGACACGTGGAACGCTTCATTTCGGGGCTCCGCACAACGAGAGAGGAAACGAACGGGGGCGGCCCATGCAATAGCCATGCTCTGAAGCGCCCACCCCTAAGTTGCTGATATATCGAGAAAGTTCTGGCCCGGTCCGGTTGCTCGTCAAGTTGTTGACGACGGCGAGAAGTGGCCCGCGAACGGGGCAGGCGCATCTACCCCTGCCGCGGGTTTCGCGCAAGGGCTCACGGCGGGTTTTCGGACGCGATCCGCGCTCGCGCTGAGCGCGGAATCACCGGAAAAATCCAGGCGATCGTCGCTCCCGCGCGCGGCGGCTCAGTCGTCCCACCAGTCTTTCTTCTTCTCCGGCGGCTTGCCCGAGTCCGGCTTCGGCTCTTCGTCGGGCTTCTCGCTCGTGTCGCGGTCCTTCTCGCGCTCGCGCTCGCGGTCTCGGTCTCGGTCTCGGTCTCGATCGCGCTCGTCGTCCTGCTTCTCTCGGTCGGCCGCCAGCTCGTCGGACGACGCCGCGTACCCGGGCTCGTAGGTGTTGCCGAAATGGACGGGCCGCATCGGGCCGAAGAGCTCGTCGAAGGTGACGCTCATCCCGAACGAGAAGAGGTTCGTGAACCCGCGGTAGGCGCCCTCGTTGACCGCGGGGAGCAGATCGCCCGCGTTGTCGAGCGGCCGCCCGTTCTTGGCGCCGTTGACCGGTCGAACGTCGCCCTGCCCCACGCCGACGACGCGGTTGATCGACGCGATCGCCGCGTACGAGATGTCGAACGAGAACGCGCCGTGGCGGTAGCCGATGCCGAGCGTGCCCGCGATCTTCGCGAGCGTGTCGAAGTCGAGGCGCGTGTAGCGGAAGTCGGTCGCCGACGAGTCGAAGTACGCGCCGCCGCGGACCGAGACGACGCCGTCCCACGCCTCCATGTTGTACGCGCCGCCGCCGCGGACGCCGAACGTGTCGCGGTAGCCGTGCACGACGAGCGTCTCGATGTTCTTGAGCGCGCCGAGCTCGGGGACGACGATGCGCGGACCGTCGCCTTGCGCCGCGCCCCATCCTTCGTAGGTGATGTCGAGCTCGAGATCGTAGACCTCGAAGTTGCCCGCCATCGAGATGTAGCGGCCGCCCGCGCGCACGACGAGCGGGAGGCGCGTCGAGAGGAACGCCTGCCCCTCGCTCGGAGGCCGCAGCGACGTGAGCGTGCCTTGCGCGTCGACCGAGACGGGCGTCTTGACCGTGAGCCCGAACGCGTAGCTCGGCGCCGGACGGACGATCGCCCCGAACGTCGCCGCGAACGAGGTCGCCTTCGCCTGGAGCGTGCTCCGCGAGTCGCAGGGCTGGTACTCGGGGTTGGGGCAGTCGTCTTGACTGATGTCGGTGAACGACACGGTCGTCTGATCGAACTTCGAGAGGACGAGGTGCGCCGAGACGCCGAGATCGAGCCACGGCGTCACGCGGTACGCGAGCGCGGTGGTCGGGTAGATGATCGTCGATCGCGACTGGATGAAGTCGTAGCGCGAGGCCGCCGGCGCCTGGGCGACGCCGAGAGGGAACGTCCGGTTGCCGACCGCCGGCGGACCGAAGGCGCCGATCGCCATCGTGAAGCGATCGAAGGTGCCGAAGTCGGTCGAGAGCGCGGCGAACGGCGCGAAGAAGGGACCGCCCGCGTTGCGCACCAGCGGGAACGGCTTGCCGCCCCACGGCGTCGCCGGATCGTTCGGATCGTCGGGGAACTCGCCCGATCGCTGGAACGAGAACGAGTGGAGGACGAGGTTGCCGCCGCCGAAGAGGCGCGTTCCCCGCTGGCGCGCGAAGCCCGCGGGGTTGTGGTAGATGGCCGTGCCGTCGTCGGCCTTGGCGACGAAGGCGCCGCCGCGCGCGAGCGCCTGCGCGCCGTTGTCGGGGATCTCGAAGCCGCCCGCGCGCGCATCGGGCGCGAACGTCGAGACGACCGCCGCGAAGACGAGCGCCGAGCGAACGCGTAGCCGAGGGCCTCTCACGCGTGAAGCGTGCACGCTACGACTCTATCGCAAGAGCGCGTCGTCAGGTGCCGGGGCAGCCCGGGGCCCCCGTCGGCTTGCCCGAGAGCGGGTTCGTGCAGGGCGCGCACTTGAAGCCCTTCGTGCAGCTTCCCCGCGAGATGCCGAGCGACTGGATGAACCCGAAGCTGAGGCAGTCGCTCAGGCACACGCCCGTGTAGCTGCCGGTGAGGAACGTGCTGCCGCTGCACGCCGGCCCGCGGAAGTTCGGCTGGAGCATCTCGTTCGGGACGCAGAGCTCGGCGCCCTTGCTGCACGTGCCGTCGTCGTCGTCGAGGTTGCCTTGCTGCGCCTCGGGCACGAGCGCCTTCGGCACGCACTTCGCGCGCGACGTGCCTTGATCGGTGCAGCACGCGGTGAACGTCTTGGCGGGCTGCTTCGGGGCGTCGCAGCTCACGGTCTTGCAGGCGCCCGTCTCCTTGCCGTCCATCGGGTTGAAGCACGGCGTGCAGAGCTCGCCTTCGTCGCACACGTCCTTGGTGAGCTGCGCCTTCTGCGAGGCGACCTGCGGGATGCCCGCGGCGAGGCAGCGGCCTTCGGCGCCGGCGACCGCGGCGCACGTCTTCGGGAGGTACTGGCCGCCGGCGGCGATCGACTTCTCCGGCGCGCAGAGTCCGGTCGCGCACGTGCCGAGGAGCGACGCGGCGCTCGCGGGCACGAGGCTCGAAGGAACGCAGCGCATGCCCGCGGGCGCGACCCCAGCGACGGGATCGCACGCGGGGAACGTCTTGACGTCGACGACGGGCGCGCCGGTGTACGGGCACGCGAGGTTCGACGGCGCGGGCGAGCCCTGGCCGCCGGGCGCGGGATCGCTCTCTTCGCACGTCGACGCCTGCTGCTTGCCGATCTCGCAGACGCCGGTGGGCTCGTTGTTCTTGAGCGGGTTGAGGCACGGCGCGCAGCGCTCGTCCTCGTCGCAGACGTCGCCCTCGCCGCGGTTCAAGAGGCCCGCCTTCGACCCGACCTCGGGGACGCAGAGGCTCATGCAGCGGCCCTCGCCGAAGGGCGAGTTGCACGTCTTCGGCGCGGCGCCGCCGCTCGCGACGAGCTTGTCGGGGACGCAGAGACCGGGGCCGCCTTCGGAGCACGTGTCGAGCGCGCTCGCGACGGCCGAGGGCACCTTGCCCTTCGGGATGCAGCGCGCCTGACCGCCGTCGCCGCACGCGCACTTCGGGTACGTCGTCGGATCTTCGGGGGTGAGCGCGGTCGTGCACTGCCCGTTGTCGCTCGCGGGCTTCGCGCCCGACTGGCCGCCTCGCTGGCTCGCGAGGACGTCGCCGTCGACGCTCGGCATCGAGCACGCGGCGAGAAGCAGCGCGGTCATGCCCGCGGTCGCGATGAAATGCTTGGCTCCCATGTTCACCAACCCCGAAGGGCTGACTTCAAGAGTCGGACCACGCCTCACGCGTGGGTCTTCACGATGTTGCTCGCCAAGCACACCGTTGAATTTTCGGATCGCCGTGAACGGCTCCGATGTAGGCACGCCGCCCAGGGAGAAAGCCGACCAGGTGAGTCGTTGCCTCGCGGCGTGGATAGGCCCTGGACCACGCGGCATCGAAGGATTTCGCCGAGGGTGGAACACGGATGTTTCTTTGGTCGGCGCCGCGCGAGCCTGCCATGAAAACACCGGTGGCTACGCCCCGGGCGCTGATCGATAATCTCCTTCATGACGAGGGCTGCGGCGGCGAACAAGCGCGGGGGCTCACGCGCGCGAAGCAGCGGATCGGCGACGCCAAAGGCTCCCTCTCAGCGGACGTCGGCGGTGCACGCGATCCCCGAGTCGCAGCGCATCCCCGAGTCGGAGCGCGCCCCGGGGCGCGGCAAGTACGACCGCTCGCGATCGCCCGACGAGCGCCAGAAAGAGCAGCTCCGGCGCCTGCTCGACGCGGCCGGCCACGTCTTCGCCGAGGTGGGCTGGGCCGACGCGACGGTCGAGGCGATCGTCAACCGCGCGGGCATGAGCCGCCGCACGTTCTACGAGCACTTCGACGATCTGCGCGAGTGCCTCCTCGTGCTCCATCAGAAGGTCTCGAAGGTCTCGTTTCGCGCCGTCGAGTCACAGGTGAACGCGCAGGCCGAGCCGCCGGAGATGCTCCGCATGGGCGTCACCGCGCTGCTCGGCGGCATCGCGATGTTCCCCCACATGGCGCGCGTGATGTTCCGCGTCGTCCGCTCCGCGGGCCCCGAGTTCGAGGTCATCCACGAGCAGATGATGCAGCGCTTCGCCAAGCTGGTCGAAAGCGGCGTGCAGCGCGCCCACGAGGCCGGCCGCGCGAAGCGCCCGCCGGACGAGCTGCGCGTCTTCGCGCTCGTCTCCGGCATGGAGGCGGTCGCGATGCGCTACGTCATGCGCGGCGAAGAGGCGAAGGCCCTCGAGGCGGCGCCCGTCCTCATCGACATGGTGCAGAAGGTCTTCGCGTAGGCTCGGGCGCGATCAGAACGAGACGACCGGCCGCGGGAGCCGGAAGAGCGGGTGCTCGTCCGAGACGCCGCGCACCAGCAGATCGACGCTCCACGCGATCGCGAGCCCGGTGACGGCGCCGATCGCGTCCCACGCGAAGTCCTTCCACGAAGGCACGCCCGCGCCGGCGAGATCGGCGAGCTCCTTGACGCCGCCGGCCGTGAGCGTCACCGCGCCGGCGAAGATCAGCGCGTGGCCGCGCGCGTCGAAGATCGCGGCGCCGAGCGCGTAGCTGCCCGCGCCGATCCCGGCGGAGACGCCGAAGTGCGCGGCCTTGTCGCCTGCGATCCAAGGATCGTCGTCGGCGCGCGCCGTCGCGGGCGTCGACACGATCAGGAGCGCCAAGGCCGCGCAGCGCGCCTTCACCATCTCACGGCGCGGGCATCGCGCTCTCGAGCGGCATCACGAACGTCGAGACGAGCTGACGCATCACCTCGATGTTCGCGACGTAGCGCTTGAGCGCCGCGTCCGCGCCCGGGAAGTCCGGGTTGAGCTGCGGTTTGCCGGCGAGGAGCCGGAGCTTCGGCGTGCCGTCCGGGTTCAGCACGTAGTTGCCGCCGGCGTCGGTCTCGACGACGTACGCCTCGTAGACGAGGTTGTTCGCCCACTCGAGCATGCGCGCGCCGATGCTCTTCTCGTGCGCGACGCCGAAGAGCGTCTCCGTTCCGGTCGTGTGCGCGCGGTACGTGATGCTCGTCACGGGATCGACGAACACGTACGTCTCGGCGGCGGGCCACGAGATCTGCTCCGACGCGAGCGCCGTGATCCGCGAGTCGTCGATGAAGCTGCGCGACCAGCTCGTCGGGAAGAACATCGTGCCCCACACCATCGCGTAGAGCTGCTCGTTCCACCCGAACGCCGGATCGACGAGCTTCGGCGTCGCCGGACGGGCCCCGAGCCCCGCCGGCAGGTGCCACGCCGGATAGGCGAGCGCCGCGCTCGGCGACGCGGTGCTGCCCGGAGGCGTCGTCGCCCACGGCGCGAACGTCTCGATGTCGCCCGTCATCAGCGAGGCGAAGAGGCGCCGCACCTGATCGGGGTAGACCGTGGCGAAGTTCACGTTCTTGTAGCGACCGTCGATGAAGTCTTCCTTCGAGTTCGAGATGAAGGAGTCGAACGCCTCGGCGAGGTAATAGACCGCCCAGATCTTGTCGTAGAACGATCCGACCTGCTTCTGGTAGTCGCCCCACCAGTACCCCTTGCCGTAGTCGAAGTCGTTGTGGATGAAGCGCCCCGCGCCGAGCGCGACCTTGAAGTCGTACGGCGTCTCCGCCGGCAGCGGAAAGGGATCGGCCACGTAGATGTAGTCGACGAGGCCGTACGGCTGGATGCCCGGGCACAGATCGCTCGCGGTCGAGCAGTAGTGACCCGGCTCGGGGCGCGTGAGCATGCGCGTGAAGAGATCGAACGCGACGCTCGTCGCCATCGCGAGCGGACCGTAGTTGCCCTCGGCGAGGAGCTGAGGCGAAGGCTTCGTCGGATCGTCGACCTCGAGCACCATCGCGAACGCGAACGTCTTCGCGATGAGCTGGATCGCGTCGAGATAGTGACCCTGCACGCGCGAGACGACGTCGTACGAGTTGAACATCGTGCGCCCGCGGCGGAAGGCGTCGAGGATGTAGCGGTTCTCGTAGGCGCTCTCGAGGAAGCGCACCTGCTCGTAGGCGTCGGCGCCGGCGTCGTAGGCGAACGAAGGGACGTTGCCGGAGTCGGCGTACTCGTCGGACGAGAAGAGGTAGCCGCGGCGGACGCGCCCCTGCGGATCGACCGCCTTCGCCGTCGTGGCGAACGACGCGTACGCCGGGATCGGCGCGAAGTCCGACATGTCGCGGTAGTCGACGACGTCGAGCGGCGCGCCGAGGCAGCTCGTGCCGATCGGCGACGCGGGATCGGGCTTGCATCCTTCGACGAGGCCGAACTCCGCCTGGTACTGCGTGTAGTGCATGTACTTGTATTCGGCGCTGTTCGGCTGCGGGAAGGCGTTGACGCCGAAGAGCCCCGGCGGATCGTCGAACGCGAGCGCCTCGAAGGCCTTCACCTGGCCGGCGCCGCCGGCCGACGTCGACATGCCGGGCGCGGCCCAGACGTCGACGACGCCGCCGTAGCCGAAGCGGATGGCCGCGCGGTCGTACTTGCCGATGAGGAACATGTCGAGCGACTGATCGCCCGGGTAGTCCATGACGCTCGACGTCGCGAAGCCGCCGATGCCGCCGTTGATCTCCGCGTCGGTGAGCGGATCGGTGTAGCGCGGCCCGATGCAGCCGGCGCCGTCGGTGTTGCCCGCGGCGCAGGCGCGCGTGACCGTCCCGTTGTTCGTGCGGAGCGCCCAGTAGCTCGGGTCGTAGTTGAGCGAGTCGAACGTGCCGGCGAAGTTGTGCCGCAGGCCCATCGAGTGGCCGAACTCGTGCGAGAAGACGCCGGTGGCATACTCGCGCCGTGCCCACTGATAGACCTTGTCGCGGTAATCTTTGACGGCGCCGGGATCGTTGGGATCGGGCGGCGGATAGAGCTTCTGCGCCTTGCGCGCGAGGCCGAGGAGGTGATCGGTGTCGGGCGCCGCGCGCCGGCACGAGTGACGCTTGGCGCGGCCCATCGCGGCGCGTTTCTCGAGCGCGCGGCGCATGACCGGGCTCGTGCGCGCGAACGGCGAGGCGCGCTCGATCGTCGCGCGCGTCGGGGGCTCCTTCGGGTTGAAGCCCGCGGCCTGCGCGACCTCCGGCGTGATCATCTTCGCTTCGATCTCGCTGCCGCGGAGCTTCGCGAGCCGCTGCATCAAGACCGCGTTGCCCGGTCCGAGCCGGCCGCCGGCCTGGAGATCCTTCATCCGCTCGCGATGACGCGCCGCGGGCGGTCCCGGCCGCGCGGCCTTCGGCGCGCCGGTCGTGAAGGGCGTCATCGCCCTCGGATCGAACGACGCCATGCGCTCGGCGAGCTCGCTCGCGCTCATCGGGGCGGGCTTCTCGGCGGGACCGCCCGCGCGGTTCGCGCCGACCCAGTCCGTCACGTCTTGCCCTTCGATGAAGGCCTCGGGGGGGATGCGCCCGGAGATGAGCTCGACGAGATCGACGAGCTGCGCGGCGGCGCGATCGAGCGTGTGGCCCCACTGGTTCACGCTGCCGGCGATCTTCTCGCCGGTGAGCGGATCCTCCGCGTCGACCATGATGCCCCACGGCCCCTGCGCTTGCGGCGAGACGACGTAGGTGAAGAAGTTGTAGCGAAGATCGCCCATGCGCGGGCTGATCGGTTTGTCGCCGCACGCCGGGTCGTCCTTCGCGGGATCGACGGGGTTGTGACAGAGGACGAAGACGCGCGGCACCTCCGCGGGCGAGGCTTCGCCGATCGGCGGCACGAAGTCGTCGGACCAGCGCGCGGGCCAGGCCGTCTGCGCTTCGCAACCCGCGTCTTTGGTGCGGCGGCACTCGGCGAGGCGGCCCGCGAGGATCGCCACGCGCACGCTGTCGCTCCAGGTGTCGACGACCTTCTTGGCGCCGTCGAACAGATCCGCCGGGAAATCGCGGTTCACGTGCCACGGGATGGTGCGGATCTTCCGCTCGCGCAGGGGGATGGTGCACGCGTGGCGGAACGTGTCGCAGCGTGAGCCGCGACCGGCGTCTTCACACTCGTCTTCGGTGCCGTTGGCGTCGAGATCGCGATGGGGATCGGCGCCGGGCGGCGTCATCTTCGCGTCGTTGCACGAGAGGATCGGATCGTGATGCGACTTGTGGAAGACGTTCCACCGCGACGCGAAGCGATGCCACTTGTCGTCGACGATGCCGTAGCGGCGATCGTAGCCGTAGCGATCGTTCGTGAAGTAGCCGAACATCTCCATCCGGCGCCCGTCGTAGTCGAGGGGCTCGTAGTCGGTGTCGACCACCTTCTTGAACGCGAGACGGAGCTTCACCTCGCTCGGGTTGCAGCTGATGCGCGGGTACTCGCCGATGAGCTGACAGGCGGGGAAGTCGCCCCACTCCTCGTCGTGGATCATCTGCGGCGCGGCGAACGCCTTGTTCGTGATGTCGAAGTAGCCGTTCGGAATGTCGTAGGTCGGCGCGTCGGGGCTCTCGGGCTCGCTGATGTGATACGCGATCGGATCCCATTTCACCGCGCCCCAGAGGCTCATCTGCGAGAGCGCGTCGAGATCGTAGGCGTTGGTGACGTTGTTCTTCGACCAGTCGACGCGGAGGTACTCGCGCTGGTTCCACGGTCGATCGACGGCGTTCTCTTCGACGACGTTGTTCTCTTCGCCGGTCTCCGAGTTGTAGCTGCGGCGGATGTCGAAGTGCTTGACGATGTCGAAGCTCGCGACGAGCTGCCCGTCGTTCGTGGGGCGCGCGGGACCGGTTTGCCCGGCCCCGGGGCGCGGCTCGTCGTTGCGCGGTCCGCCCGTGGTGCCCTTGCCGTCGGTGTCGTCGACGAGCTCGTAAGCGAGGCGCGCGAGGAGCTGCGTCTCGGTGATCTCCCACTTGATGCGGACGGTGGGCTGCGCGTCGGTGCTCGTGAAGAGCGACTCGGATCCGGCGCCGGCCGAGACGTCGACCACCGTCGTGCGGTAGTAGAACTCGGGGTTGTCGGACGGATCGTCGAGGCTCTCGCCGACGAAGAACGTCTTGGGCATCGCGCCGAGCTCGACGCGATTGATGGGATCACGCTCGACGGCGCATCCCGAGCTGGCGGCACATCCCAAAGCGAGCGCGGCGACGCCGAAACGCGCTGAACGAGCGAACCCCATGCAAAATTCCCCCCCGACGGGTCCCGCGCCTCCCTAAGCACGGAACGAGTCGGGCCGGCGCATCTAGCACAGGAAAGGAGGCGCGCCAGGTCCGGGAGAAACGGCGACGGCGCTCAGGGCTTCGTCAGCGTGAACGAGCCGGCGCACGTGGGACAGGTCCACGTCCCGGTGATCGTCTTGTCGGTCACCTTCGCGGTGAACGGAAACGCGAGCGTGCCGGCGGCTCCCTGGACCGCAAACGTCCACGTACCGGTGAGGGTGTCCCCCGCGAGGGTGACCGCCGCGCTGGGCGCGGCGCCCGTCGTCGTGCCGACGAGCGCGCACGACGGGATCGAACGGAGCTGGAGGCCCGTGACGTTCCCCGCGCTCGTGAGGGTCGCCCCCGCGGCGCTGAAGGTGATGCTCAGGTTGCCGGCGTTGTTGAACGTGCACCCGGACGCGACGCGCGTGTTCGTGTACGTGCCCGACCACGGCCCGTCGAGCGACTGGAACGCGGCGCCGATCGCGACGTCGCCGTCCATCGACGTCGCGCACGCGGCCGTTCCCGAGCACGCCCCGCTCCATCCGGCGAACACCGAGCCGGGCTCGGACGCGGCCGAGAGCGTCACCGCCGTGCCGCGCTCGAACGTGCCCGAGCACGTGGTCCCCGCACACGTCACGCCGCCCGGCATCGACGCGATCGAGCCCGGGCCGGAGAGCGTCACCGTGAGCGTGACCGTCTCCGGCTGGAGCGCAGGACCGCCGCCTTCGGGCGCGCCTGCGTCAGGCCTCGGCGGCGCTCGCTCCGGCATCGGGATGTCGTCCGTCGCGAGCGAGTCTTCGATGTCGGGCGCTCCGCACGCCGCGAACAGGACGACCATCGACGTGAGCACGACGGGCCGCATTCTTCCCAGAGTAGCAATTTCCGCGGATGGGCTCCACGAAAGTCCGCAGGCGGCGCGGCGGCGCGCCGATCCCGACGAGACCGCATGGAAGCATCGGTTCCATCGTTCCATCCGGAGGCGTCGCGCTCGACGTCCGCGCGCCCCACGATCGAGGGATCGCCTGCTTTTTCGAGGCTGAATCGCTTCGAGTCCTTCGCGCAGCGCGGCCGGCGCGGCCTTTGCTGCCGTCGTATCCCATGAGGACCCTTTCGACGATCCACGCTCTCCTCGCATCGATGGTCGTGCTGAGCGCCTGCAGCTCGGGTGACGAGAAGGCGAACGCCGCTCCGGCCGGCGGCGGCGCGGTCGGCGCGACCGACGACGACGCAGGCGGCGCGGGGCAGGCCCCCGGCGCAGACGCCGGCGGTTACGACGCCGCTCCCCCTTTTGCACACCCTGTCTACGTGCCGAATCGTTTCGTGACCGCGACGGCGGCCGGCGGCGGGGACGGCTCGGCCGCTGCGCCGTGGACCCTCGCGGAGGCGATGGCGCAGGCCGTGGCCGGAGACCGCGTCCAGGTCGCGGAGGGCGTCTACACGGGACCGAATACGCGGAGACGATACGAGCCCGCGTTCTACCCCGCTCACGACGGCACGCCGAGCGCCCCCATCGTCTTCTTCGCGGAGCATCGCGCCGTCTACTCCACGACGGGCCGCTCCGAAATACGCTGCGGTGGAGGGGTGCAGGAGGCCGGCTGCCCAGCGATCGGCTGCCTCGAAAACAGCCACGTCGTGCTCGACGGCTTCTTCGTGGACGAGGCGAGCTCCCCGTCGACGGCCGACAGCGGGCCCGTCGTCATCTGGGGCTCGGACCACTGCTCCGTCGAGTACTTCGAGATCAAGAACCTCCCGCTCGCGCGGGCCGACAACCACAACGCGTTGCGAATCGAGGCCGCCACCGACGCCGTCGTCCGCAACAACCGGCTGACCGGAACGAAAGAGACGAACAACCCGAGCCAGAACTTCGCCGCCATCATGGCGTACGACGCCATCCGGATCCTCATCGAGCACAACGACATCGACGACACCGACGTGGGGATGTTCATCAAGGGCGATCACCAGTACCCGGGGCTCGGCCTCGGCGCCTTCACGATCCAGAAGAACAAGATCACCCGGTCGCGCTGGGCGGGGCTGCGTTTCGGCGGGATCAAAGCCGCCGAGCCCGCGTACGGGGCGTCGGTCATTCGACAGAATCTGATCGCCGGCGCTCCCGTCGGGGTCTTGTTCACCGCCTACGACTCGGTGAGCCCGAGGAACTTCACGCTCCAGAACAACACGGTCGCCGGCTGCGCGAGCGGGATCGTCTTGGGCTCGCCGACGGCCTCGAACGGCGTCACGAGCGTCTATACGCAGTCGTCCGTGAAGGACAACCTCGTCTCCGGCGGAACGGTCGGGATCGAGATTCACGTCAACGCGACCCAGCGCTCGCTCGTCGTCGCGAACGGACTCTCGAGCGACTACGGCTTCTTCTCGAACGTGCAGTACGTCGGAGGGCTCGAGACCTGGCGCGGCGACGGCGGTCCGGCGTACGCGACGCTCGCCGCGTGGCGCACGGCCTCTGGATTCGACACGCACTCCAGGACGGGCGACCCCGCCTTCGTCGACGCCGCTGCCGGCGACTACCGGCTCGCGAGCGGATCGGCTGCGCGCACCGCCTCGAGCACCGGCGGCCCCGTCGGCTGTTACGTGAGCGGCGGCGACATCATCGGCATCGTCCCTTGAGCCGACACGAGCGCGACGCTGCGCGAGCGCGTACAATCGACGACGTGAGCGCCGCGCCGCGTTGCCGTCGATGGTCCGCGCTCCTCGTCGCGCTGGCGCTCGCCGTCACCACGGCCGACGCGCGCGCGAACGGGCCGGAAGGCAAGCGCCAGGTCGAGCCCGCGCGCGCGGCGCAAGATCTCTACAAGAAGGGCGCCGAGAAGTTCCGGACGGGCGACTTCGAGGGCGCGCTCGCGCTCCTCGAGCAGGCCTACGCGCTCGATCCCCACCCCGTGCTCGTCTACAACATCGCGCGCGCGCACGAGGGCCTCGGCGCGCTCGATGCCGCGGTGCGCGCCTACGAAGAGTACGTCGCGCTCGCGCCGACCGCGTCGGATCGCGGCGCCGTCGAGTCGCGCGTCGCCGCGCTCAAGAAGCAGATCGCCGAGCGCGCCGAGCTCGAACGACGCGCGAGCGAGCGGACGGAGGCGCGCGTCGAGACGCTCCCGGCGCGCGACGACGCACCGGCGACCGCGCCTCCGGCCGCGCGCTCGCCGGTACCTTGGATCGTGGCGGGCGCGGGGGTGACCGCAGGGATCGCCGGCGGCGTGCTCCACCTGGTCGCGAGCTCGCGCTACGACGGCGCGGTCTCCGAGCCGAGCGCGCAGCGCGCCGCGGAGCTGGAGAGCAGCGCGCGCTCCCTGCAAACGACCGCCAACATCGTCTTGATCGCCGGCATCGTCGTCGCCGTGAGCGGGGTCGTCGTGGGCCTGCTTTCGGGCGACGCGAGCAACAAGTCGACGGCGGGCGGCCCCCCCTGGTCGCGCCCGCTGGCGTTCTGAAGCGACCGTCAGAGCTTCTCGTAAGCGGGCTTCGACGTCCCCGGCGTCGCGCTGGCGCGGCTCCTCGTGTGGACCTTCGGTCGCTCGCGCGGCGTGAGCGTCACCGACAGCGTACGCGCGACGGTCGGCACGATCGTCTGCTTGAACGTGTCGAAGCCCTCACGCCGGATCTCGACCTCGACGGGATCGAAGCTCGCCGGGAGGCGGACCTCGGCGGGCGTCCGCGCGGCGACTTCGCGCCCGTCGACCCACACCGACGCGCCCGGCGGAACACTCTCCATCCGCAGCGCCACCTCGGCAGGGAGCGGCGAGACCTCGGGCGGAGCCGACGGCGCGGACGACACGCCGCTCGCGACGGGAGCCGCAGGGGGCGGCGCCGGAGCCTCGGGTCGGCTCGGTGGTCGAAGCGCGGCGACGGCTCCGGCGGCGAGCAAGAGCGCGGCCGAGGGTAGCGCGATCGCCGCGACGCGCCGTCGCGAGCCGCTCGTCTTCGAGCGCGACGCATCGCCATCGTCCGGCGCCGAGACGATCGGCGCGATCGCTCGGCTCGGCTCGACGCGCGGGAGCTCGATCGTGACGTCGCTCTCGGCGGCTGGGACGCTCGCGACGGACGAACCGGCGTACAAGAGCTCGCGCATCTGCGTCTTCTCACGCGCGCGCTCGTCGAAGAGCTCGCGCATCGAGGCCGCGAGCTCTTGCTCGGGAAGGAGCTCGCCCGGCGAGCGATGAACGAACGCGGTGAGCTCGCGGCGCATCTCCGCGGTCGTGGCGTAGCGGTCGCGAGCGTGACGCGCGAGCGCGCGGAGGCAGATCGCCTCGAGCTCCGCGGGGCACTCGGGCGCGATCTCGCGCGGCGGAACGATGGGCTCCTCGGTGATCGCTTTGAGTGTCGCGAGCTCGCTGTCGCGCATGAAAAGGCGCCTTTGCGTCGCGAGCTCGTACAAGAGGATGCCGGCCGCGAAGATGTCCGAGCGCCGATCGAGCGGACGCCCCAGCGCTTGCTCGGGCGACATGTACGCGAACTTCCCCTTGATGACGCCTGCTTCGGTCTTCGTGTGGCGCTTCATCGCCATCGCGATGCCGAAGTCGAGGAGCTTCACGGCGCCGTCGTAGGTCACGAAGACGTTCTGCGGGCTGACGTCGCGATGCACGAGCTGGCGAGGAGCGCCCCGCTCGTCCGTCAGCTCGTGCGCGGCGTGAAGCCCGGCGCAGCACTCGGCGACGACGTGCGCGGCGAGACGCGGCCCGAGCTGGAATCCGCGTGACCAGGCGCGCCGCAGGATGCTGCCGACGCTCTCGCCTTCGAGGTACTCGAGCGCGAGGAACAGGTCTTCTCCTTCGCGATCGAACTCGTGGACCGTGACGACGTTCGGGTGGCGCACGGCGGCGAGGATCGCCGCCTCGTCCATGAACATGTCTCTGTATTCCAGCTCCTTCGCGAGGTGCGGGAGGATGCGTTTGAGCACGACGGGGTGGCAGAACCCGCCGGGACCGAGGGCGCGCGCGAGGAGGATCTCGGCCATCCCGCCCACGGCGAGCGCCGCGATCACTTCGTAGCGGCCGAGCGACCGCGGCGTCTCCGAGCGCAACCCGCGAAGGATAGCTCAGCCGCCCGCGCCCCCGAGAGCCGTTATTTCGCGGGCGTCGTCACCCGCCTCCGGATCATGTCGAAGTAGCGGCGTCCGATGCCCGCGGCCTCGGCGGCGCGCGCGGCGTTGCCTCCGTGCTCCGCGAGGAGCGTGATCGTGTACCGCCGCTCGAGCTCCTCGCTCGTCTTGAGCCGTGCGATCGGCAGCGGCAAGCGCTGCGCGACCACGCCGTCGATGAAGTCGCCCGACGGCGTCGCGCTCGGCGCGAGGGGCGACGCGCTCGCCGAGAGCGGCGCGAGGTCTCCCAGCGCGAGCTGCCGCGCGACGGCGTTCCGGAGCGCGCGAGCGTTTCCCGGCCAAGCGTCGTCGACCCACCGCGCGAGCACCCCCGCCGGCACGTCGCCCGCGCCGCCGAGCGCGTGCCAGAAGTGCGACGCGAGGAACGCGACGTCTCCCTGTCGCCGCCGGAGCGGAGGCAGCTCGATGCGGCCGACGCTCAGGCGATGGAAGAGATCGTCGCGGAAACGGCCCGCCTGCACCTCGCGATCGAGGTTGCGGCGCGTGGCCGCGAGCACGAACACGTCGACCTTGATCCAGCGATCGCCGCCGATGCGCCGGACCTCTCCGCGCTCGATCGCGCGCAGCAGCTTCGATTGGAGCGCGACGTCGAGATCGCCGATCTCGTCGATGAGGAGCGTGCCGCCGTGCGCCTGCTCGAAGACACCTTTGCGCATCGTGAGCGCGTTCGTGAACGCGCCTCGCTCGTGGCCGAAGAGCTCCGCCTCGAGCAGGTTGGGCGGCGTGGCCGTGCAGTCGAAGACGACGTACGGCCCGTCGCGACGCGGGCTCGCGTCGTGCAGCGCCTCCGCGAGCACCTCCTTGCCCGTGCCGGTCTCGCCTTCGATGACGACGGGGATCGCTCCGTGCGCGAGCCGGGCCATGAGCGGATACAGCCGGCGCATCTCCGGGCTCCGTCCCATCAGCTTGCCGAAGTGATCGTCGGCGGCGTCCGCGCTCGACGTGGAGGCCGGCTGAACGCGCTTCACGCGGAGAGTCGTCGAGCCGAGTCGCACCTCTTCGCCGCCCGCGAGGCGCGCCTCGACGATCTCGATCCCGTCGACGAAAGTCCCGTTCGTCGACTGAAGGTCGCGCACGACGAGCTTGCCACCATGGACGAACGCCTCGAGGTGGCGCCGCGAGACCTCGGGGTCGGCGAGGCGGAGATCGCACGCCGGGCTCTGTCCGACGAGCGCCGGGCCAGGGCGCTCGGGCTCGATGACGAGCCTCGACGCCGGGGTCGACACTCCCGCGATCTCGATACAAAATGCAGGCGCGGCGTCGAAGACCCCGGCCTTCCGGACCGTCCCGGCGTGATCGTCGAATGGGTTCGTCATGGCTCAACAAGAGAAGTAGCCCGAATAGGGCCGGCGCGTCAGGCGTCAGGCGCTTCGCGTTCGCGACGACGATGCTCGCGGTGAGCGCAGGGATGATCGCGTGCCCTTTCGCCGCGCTCGACTACACGGGCAAGACCTGTTCGCAGGCGAGCCCCTGCCCGGCGGGTTGGTCTTGCGAGGACGGCCGATGTGCGCGCCCCTCGAGCGCCGACGGGGCGCCGCCGCTCGAGGACGGCGGAGGCGTGGACAGCGGATCGACTTCGGACGGCGCGCTCGACAGCGCGCTCGAAGCCGCGTCGTGCCCCTCCGCGCCCGACGAGCTCCTGCCGAGCAGCGCCGATCCGGGCTTCGAGCTGGGCTGCGACGCGTGGCGCGCGGTCGAGATCGCGCAGCTCTCGGCCTCGAACGTGGCGCGCTGCGGAGCGACGTCGTGTCGCGTCTGCTCGACCGCCCTGTTCCACTTGCTCTCCGTGGAGATGCAGGGAGTCGCGGGCGAGCAGCTCCGCGGTTCGTTCTTCGCCCGCGCCGACGACGCCGACGGCGCCGACGGCGGCCGGGGCATCGCGCAAATCCTGTCGGGGGGCGACCACTACGACGGGAACGCGATCGTGCTGACGCGCGAGTGGCAACGCGTGACGGTCGTCGCGACGTTGCCGGAGACCGGGCCGATGACACTCGCCTTCAAGCTGGATCCGAGCTCGTCGGGGACGTGCGTCCTCGTCGACGACGCTCGCCTCGTGCGGCTCGCCGACGCCTCGGCGGACTGACCCGAGCCCACTTTCGTGGAGGATGAGCGGTCGCGCCGCGAGGGGAGTCACGGTAACTTGGTCGTGGCTCCACCATGTCCGATCAGATCCTCGTTGGAACGCGCAAGGGAACGCTCATCTTCGATCGCACCGGCGCGGGCTGGGCCGCGCGCCCGATCGCCCACGCCGGCATGTCGATCAGCTACGCGGCGCGAGACCCGCGTGACGGAGCGCTCTGGGTCGCGATGGATCACGCGCACTGGGGCCCCAAGCTCTCCCGCTCGAGAGACGACGGCGCGACCTGGGAGAGCTCGATTCCGATCGGCTACCCGAAAGGCGCGCGCTTCGTCGAGCAGCACCTCCCCACCCCGGAGACGGATCCCGGCGCGGAGAAGCCGACGACCTACAAGGAGGCCTCGCTCCTCAAGGTCTGGGTGCTCGCGTTCGGCGGCCCCGACCAGCCGGGGACGATCCACGCCGGCACGCTGCCCGGCGGCCTCTTCACGAGCCACGACGGCGGCGACCGCTGGGAGCTCAATCGCCCGCTATGGGATCACGAGAGCCGCGGAGGCGATCTGTTCGCGGGCGACGCCACGAGCAAGAATCACTGGGGCGGCACCCCGGCCGCCATGGCCTACGGCGAGTTCGTCCCGGGCATCCACTCGATCGTCGTCGACCCGCGCGACGCCAATCACATCCTCGTCGCCGTGTCGTGCGCCGGCGTGCTCGAGACGCGCGACGGCGGCAAGACGTGGCAGGGGCGGAACCGCGGCATGCTCAACGACTACCTGCCGAACCCCGAAGCGGAGTGGGGCCACGATCCGCACTTCATCGCGCAGTGTGCCGCCCAGCCGGAACGCCTCTGGCAGCAGAACCACACCGGCGTCTTCACGAGCGACGACTGCGGCCTCCGCTGGAAGCGCGTGAGCCGACCCGACGTCGCCGTTCACTTCGGCTTCCCGATCGCCGCCGACGAGCGCGACGGTCGCACCGCCTGGGTCGTCCCCGCCAAAGGGGACGACGAGCGCATGACGATCGCCGGCGGGCTCTTCGTCGCCCGAACGCGCGACGGCGGTGAGACCTGGCAGGCGTTTCGCGAAGGCCTGCCGCAAACGAACGCCTACGACGTCGTCTATCGTCACGCGCTCGACGCGCGCGGCGGCCGTGTGTGCTTCGGCACGACGACCGGCAACGTCTACCTCTCCGAAGACGGCGGCGAGACGTGGCGGTGCCTCGGGAACAACTTCCCTCCCGTTCACTCCGTGCGCTTCTCCTGATCGAGACTCATCGAGAACGAAGCGAGCGCGACGATGCCCCACGTGAGCTTCACCCGACACCTCCAGCGCTTCTTCCCGACGCTCGCCGAGGGCGACGTGCCCGGCGGCACCGTCCGCGAGATCGTCGACGAGCTCGAGCGGCGGTACCCCGGGCTCGCGTCGTACCTCACGGACGAGACCGGCAAGGTGAGGCGCCACGTGAACATCTTCGTCGGCGAAGAGCCGATTCGCGATCGCGATCGGCTCACCGATCCGCTCGCGCCGGGCGACGAGGTCTTCATCCTGCAAGCGCTCTCGGGCGGGTAGCGACACGCAGTGGCTCCTCGACAGGCCCCCTGATGCGCCGGGCCGAAAGGTCCGATGGCCGCGAAGAAGAAGAAAACCCGACGGGGGGCTCGCGGCAGCCGGAGGGGCGCCGTAGTAGATAGTCGGTGGGAATGGCGCGCGCCCGCAAGAGCTCGAGGCTCGTGAGCCGCAAGGCGGAGATTGCCGTGCGACAAGGGCGCTTGCGGCTCGCGCTCGTCGCCGACACGCACGGCGCGCCGCACGAGAAGACGGCGGAGCGGCTCCGCGCGCTCGCGCCCACCGCGATCCTCCACGCGGGCGACATCGGGGCGCTGACCGTGCTCGACGATCTCGCGCGCATCGCGCCGACGCACGCGGTGCGCGGCAACATCGACGGGACCGACGACGGTCTGCCGGACGAGATGACGATCGACGTGAAGGACGAGGCGACGGGCGAGACGCTCTTCACGATCTTCCTCGTTCACATCGCGGTGTACGGGCCGAAGCTCCGCGCGGAGATCGCGCGTCGCGCGCAGGTCGCCGGTGCGCAGATCGTCGTGTGCGGGCACTCTCACGTCCCGTTCATCGGCCACGATCGAGGGATCACCGTCATGAACCCGGGCTCGATCGGACCGAAGCGCTTCGCGCTGCCGATCGTCTTCGGCGTGATGGAGCTCCGCGACGGCAAGCTCGCGCTCGAGCACGTCGACGTCGAGACGGGCGCGCGCTGGCTTCCGTGAATCCGTTCAGGCGCGTCGCGTGAGGAGCAGCGCGAGAGCCACGTACGCCGCGCAGATCACGGCCAAGAACACCGAGCTCGTTCGCTGGGAGAGATCGGCCGCGAGGCTGCCGCCGAGGAGGCTCGTCACGTGCCCGCGAGGAACGAAGACGGAGCCGACGCCGGCGCCCGCGCCGACGATCCAGTCGAAGGCGAGGAACACGCCGCGCATCGCGCCCTTGCCGATCGCCGAGCCCGCGGAGAAATACGCGGCGTAGGCGGCGCCGCCGAGCGCGCCGATCCAGATCGACGTCGGCAGATCGCGAGAGAGCGGCGGATCCTGAGCGCCGTGGGCGAGGACGCAGACGAGGCCGGCGAGGAGGCTGCACACGAGCGCCGCGCTCGCGAGCGCGACGAGGATCGTCGCCAAGGCGGCCGGCCGCGGCGCCGCGCCGAGCGCGACGACGCCTCGAATGCCGCGGCGGAGGCCGGCGCCGCCGAGCGCCGAACCGACGATGCCGTAGGCGACGAGCGGGAGCACCACGACGCCGAACGCGCCGCGCATCACGTGATCGGCGCCGGTCGTCGATCCCTGCGACTTGACGACGACGGCGCTCGCGATTGCGATCACCGTCCACACGAAGACGGAGAGCCACGCGCGCGGCGTGCGGATCAGGCGAAGCGCGGGGACGCGCGCGAGCGTGAGGGTCATGTCGAGCCCTCGGGCGGCGCGGCCTCCGGCGGCGGAGGTGCAGGTGGCGCAGGCGGCGCAGGCGGCGCGACCGACGGAAGCGTGGGCGCGCGAGGCGACGCGAGCGCGGCGCGGATCGCGTCGAGCGGCATCACCGCCGACTCGATCGCGTCGACGCTCGTGCGCGTGCGCGCCGCCGAAGCGGAGACGGCGCGCGCGAGCGCGAGCAGATCGGGCCCGCTGACGATCACCGCGACGAGCGCCCTGTCGTCGGCGGTCTTCGGGGGCGCGAAGCTCGCGGTCTCGACCGCGGTGATCGCCTGCTCGGCGGCGAGCGCCGCGACGAACGGCGCGGCGGGCGCCGCGACGATCGCGCGGAGCTTCGCGCCGCCCGGCCCGACGTGCGCGAGCGCGGCCGGCAGGTGATTGAACACGCCCTGCGTGATCACGCCGAGCTGATCGGCGAGGCGCGTCGCGTCGCGCACCGAAGCCGTCGTGACGACGATCGACGCGCCCGCCGCGGCGCGCGCGCGGATCGCCTCGACGACGCGCGTGGGCGCCGAAGGATCGAGGCCCGCGAGCGGCTCTTCGAGGAGCAGGATCGACGCGCGCGAGCTCAGCGCGAGCGCGAGCGCGATCGCGCGCGCCTCGCCGCGCGAGAGCGAGCGCACACGACGCGACGCGAGCGCCTCGACGCCGATCGGAGCGAGCCGAGACGCCGCCGTGGAAGGCTCCTCGCCGCGGATGCGCGCCGCGAGATCGCAGACTTCGTCGACGCGCAGGCCGTCGGGGAGCACGACGTCGAACGGGACGTGCGCGATCGCTGCGCGCGACGCCGCGGGCTCTTTGCCGTCGACGCGGACGGTGCCGGATCGCGGCGCCACGGTCCCGGCGATCAGGCCGAGGAGCGCCGCCGCGCCGTCGGCGGGCGTCCCGAGGATCGCGAGCACGCCGGTATCCCACGTGAAGCCGACGTTGCGCACGTACGGCGTCACGCGCCCGCGCTCGCTGTCGCCTCGCGCCGTCACCGCTTGGAGCTCGATCATCCGTCCGCCTCCCCGCGCTCGAGGAGCACGGCGTCGCGGCGCACGAGGAACACCGCGATGAAGACGAAGAGCGCCAGCGCGAGCGCCGCGCGGAGCGCGCGCGCGGCGTCGGCGGTGCCCGGCGAGAGCGCGGTGCGGAGCGCCGAGAGCGCCGACGGGATCGAGAGCACGTCGGTCACGCCCTCGGGGATCGCCGAGCCCATCATCGCGACGACCATCTCGGGGAAGACGACGACGACGAGGAGGAACATGTAGCCGCCGAGCCGCGATCGCGCGCCGAGCGCGGCGAAGGCGACGGGCGAGACCACCAACGCGAACGCGACGGCGAAGGCGACGCCGGCGCCGGTCGACTGGAGGATCTTCGCGACCGAAGAGAGGCGTGCGCTCGCCGCGACGCCGACGAGCCCGGTGAAGAGCGTCCCGCCGCCGACGAGGATCGCGATGAGCAGCGCGAGGCCGCCGACGCGCGCGAGCAGATATCCGCGCAGCGACGTCGTCCGCGCGACGAGCAGATCGCGAATGCCCTCGGTGCGATCGCGCCGGAGCGCGTGCGCGGCCGACGCGAACGCGAGGAGGAATCCCCCGCCCCACGCGAGCGCCGAGGACGCGACGATCGGCACGTTGTGCACCGGCGACGACGCGCTGCGCACGGCGAGCGAGATCGCGAGGATCGAGAGCGCGAGGGTCGTGAAGATGCAGATCGCGATCGACAGGGCCGGGAGGATCCCGCGACGCGCCAGCGTCAGCCCCAGCGCGAAGAGCGGCCAGATCGCGCGGCGCGCCGGCCGAGAACGAGGCTCACGAGACGCGTCCACCGCCTCGAAAAGACCACAGGTTCGTCGGTTCCGCCAGCCGATGCTAAGGTGCGCGGCCTTCATGTCCCTCACCGGCGCCCCGCCCCCCGTGCCTGCCGAGAGGCCGCGCCTCACGTGGGCGCGCGGGGCACTGCTGGTCTTGCCGCTCGTGTACGTGGCGGGAACCGCGGTGAGCGCGGGCGAGGCGTCACCGCGCGCGTGGCTCGCGATCGCGGTCGGCATCGCCGTCGCGCTCGCGGGCGCGTTCACGCACGTGCGCGTGTGGACGTCGAGCGCGCTCTCGATCGCCGCGGCCACGGTCGCGCTCTCGCAGCGATGGCCGGCCCTCGCCTTCGCGCGCGAGCTGGCGCTGCTCGGCGCCGGCGTTTCGGCCGTCCGCGCGGTCTTCGCGATCGAGAGAGACGCCGGGCTCGGCGCGCGCGCGAGCGACGCGATCGCGGCGCGGAGCGTCGAACCGAAGCTTCTCGAGCGCGCGGCGCTCGCGATCGTCGTCCTCGCGTGGGGCGCCGCCGCGGGCGTCGACTTCGTCGTCTGGATCGGCGCGTCACCCGATCTCGCGAACGTCGCCTCGATGATCGCGGCCGCCGGCGGCGCGGCTTCGCTCTTCGGCGTCGGCGCCGCCGCGCTGTTCCTCTCCGGCGTGCGCCGGCTCGAGCTCGGCGCGCCTCCTCGCGCGATCGCGTGCGCGGCGGCGGCGGGCGTCGGCCTGCTCGTCGCGATCGCGGTCGCCCTGACGACCTCCGCGCGCGCAGACGCCGCGGCGGCGATCGGCGCCGCGCTCGCCTTCCCTGCCGTCGTCCGCCTCGCGCAGACGAAGGACGGCCTCGAGCTCGCGACGCGCGGCCGCCGCGCGATGACGCTCGCCCTCTTCGGCGGCCCCGTCGCGATGCTCGCCGCCGTCGCCGCGGAAGGTCACACGGCGGGCGGCGGGCTCGTCGCGCTCTTCGTCGCGCTCGCGACGCTCGCGATCGGGTCCGTCGCGGCGAAGCTCGAGGAGCCGCTCCTCCCGATGAAAGGTCGCCTCCTCGACTCGCTCGCCGAGGCGACGCGCGCCGCGCACGATAGGGAGGCGCGCGCCGCGATCGCGAACGCGCTCGCGCACCTCCGCGACGCCGCCGGGCAGGGCGCGCCTTCGCCGGAGCTGTGGATGCTGCATCCTACACGCATTTGCACGATCGACGCGGCGGGCTACCTGAACGAGCGCCCGGCCGAGCTGCCCGCCGCGATCCTCGACGTCGCCGCGGGCGAGCCCGAGGGCACCGTGCGCCTCGACGTCCTCCAGGCGCTGGAGGTGAGGCGCCCCGATCTCCGTCCGCTCCAGCGCTGGCTCGAGGATCGCGGCGCGCTCTTCGCGACGCTCGTCGCCGAGGGAGAGGAGCCCGACGGGCTCGTGATCGTCCCCGCGGGCGCTCGCGTCGAGCCGCTAACGATCGACGAGGTCCGCGCCGCCAAGCGCTTCGCCGACGCGTTCGTCGCCGTCTGCCAGGCGCGGAGCGCGCGCGAACGACACCTCGAACGCGAGCGCGAGCTCCGCGATCGGATCGACGCGCTCGACGACGAGCTCGAGCGCGCTGCCCACGCGACCTCGCTCGACGGCTCGCGCAACGTCCTCGCATCGGCGCGCCTCGCGCGCCCGGCGACGGTCGGCATCTACGCCGCGGCCTCGCGGATGGCGTACGAGGCCCTCGAGCGATCGGTCGCGCGCGGCGCGCCGGTCGCGATCGTGGCGCGCGCGGGCGTCGACCCGGTGCCTTACGTCGCCCGGGCGCACCTCGGCGGGCCGCGGCGCGAAGCGCCGCTCGTCATCGTCGACGGGACGTCGTCGCGCGAGCACGACGTCGAGCGATGGAAGCACGAGCACACCTCGCCGATCGCGCTCGCCGATCGCGGCTTGCTCGTCCTCGTCGACGGCGCGGCGCTCCCTCGCGACGTGCAGGTGCTCATCGCTCGCGCCTTGTCGGAGCGGCGCCCGCCGTGGGAGCGCGCCACGCCGCTCGACGTCGCCGTCGCGCTCACGGCCACCGCCGATCCCGACGCGCTCGCCGAGCAGGGGCGCCTGACGCCCGAGCTCCACGCGCGCTTCGAGGAGGCACGACCGATCGAGCTGCCTGGCCTGCGCGATCGCGCCGAAGATCTCTTCTCGATCGTCGCCGATCGCCTCGCGCGCGAAGGGCTCCGCGTCTCGGGCAAGCCGATCGGGATCGATCAAGCCGCGTTCGCCCACCTCGTCGAGCATCCCTTCGAGAGCGAAGACGCCGAGCTCGCCTCGATCGTGTCCCGCCTCGCGGCGCGCGTGACCTCCGAGGGGCGCGACGTCGTGCGCGCGGCCGACGTCGTCCGCGTCCTCTCGCCCGGCGAGCAGGCCGGCGAGCCCGAGCGGAGCGCGTCGAGGCGATCGTGATCGCCCGCGCGCTCTTCGCCGTGCTCCTCGCCGCGCTCGCGGGCTGCGCCTTCATCCCTTCCACGGTCTCGCTCGACGCGCCGCGGAGCCGGCCGCGCGCCTCGGCGCCGACGGGCCCGCGCGTCCTCGTGGTCGGCCCCTTCGTCGACGCGCGCCACGAACGTGGCCGCTGCGGCATGAAGAAGAACGGCTACAACGGCGACCTCGCCGACGTCTTCTGCGACGCGCCCCCCGCGAGCTGGATCGCAGCGCGCCTCACGGGCGATCTGCGCGCCGCGGGCCTCGACGCGGTCGAGCCTCCCGAGAGCGCGCCGATCCGGGTCGAGGGCACGCTCCTCCAGTTCTTCACCGAGCCTCGGATCGGCGGCTTCACGCTCGATCAAGAGACCGACATCCACGTGAAGCTCAGGGTGACGTCGTCCGACGGCCTCGTCGCCGAGCGCGAGCTCTACGTGAAGGGCGTCGAGACGTCGATCGCGGCCGATGACGAGACGATCCAAGCATCGGTCGACGACGCGTCGCGGCGCATCGCCGAGGCGATGAGCCGGGCGGTCGTCTCACTCGTCACGCACGTCCCGCGGGGGCCGCGGTGATCCGCGTCGCCGCGATCGCGATCGCCGCGGCGTTCGCGCTCTGCGCGTGCGCTCGCCACGTCGTCGTCGATCCCGAAGAGGTCGCCGCGCACGACTCGCGCGGCTGGACGATCCACCGCTACCCGCGCGTGGCCGACGCCGGCGTCGATCGCTGAACCACCATCACCGCAAGCGCTGCGCCTTGACGAGCCGACCGTCGACGCGCACCTCGACCTCGAGCGGACCGCGCGCCTCGGCGACGGAGAAGCGCGCGACGCCTTGCTCGTCGGCTCGCTCTTCCGTCGTCGCGCCGTCTCTGCGCGCGAGGGCGATCGTCGCGCCGCGGATCGGCGCTCGCTCGCATGGCTGCGTCGACGTCCCCCAGCTCCGCACGTCCTGCGTCGTGCTCGCCTTCGTCTTGCGCTTGCTCGCGTCGACGATGAGCGCGGTCACGCCGAGGGCGGCGAGCGCGACGCCCCCGAGGAGCACGGGCCCCGCCGCGTCGCACGCGCCGCCCTCGCCTCGCTGCCCGATGCACGCCAGCACGAGCCCGCTCCCCACGCTGCCCGCGATCCCGCCGGTGAGGATCGCCCCGTAGTCGAGGACGAGGACGGCGGAGCTCGGCTCTGCGCGCCGCGTGTGCTCGACGGTGACCTTCTCCTTCACCTCCGACGTGCACATGAGGGCGTGCTCGGCGCGCACGACGACGACGTCGCCGCGCAGCTCGACGGTCGCGTCGACGGTGTCCTTGTCCGGCGCGCGACGCGTCCCTTCGTCGGCGATCTCGCGCGCGACGACGCTCGTCGACTCGTGCCACGTGACGGGCGCGCACGCGCTCGAAGCAAGAAAGAAGACGAAGTGAGCCGGAGGTGCACGACGCACCATCGACACATCTTACGCCACGACTACAGCCGGCAAAGGCTCACCGAGCAGTAGTACCCGCTCGGACAGATATTTCCGCAGCTCCCGCAGTTGCGCGAGTCGCTCGTCGTGTTGACGCATTGCTCGGCGCACATCGTGAGGCCGGCCGTGCAGCTCGCGTAGCTGTGGCTCTCGGAGGAGGTGGTCACCAGATCGATCCACCCGACGGGCTGCACGGTCTGACCGCCCGACAGCGTGCCGAAGGTCTTCTTCCCCTTCTTCAGGTCGTGACGCTCGCGCGCGATCGAGAGCGAGAGCGACGGCGCGGTCGTCGTCGTCCCGAGCACCTCGCGGATGACGTCGCGCGAGAGCTTGTAGCTTCCGCTGCCGTCCTCCGCGTCGCACTTGGCGACGCCGCCGGGACCGGCCACGGTGATCGTGACTGTGTCTTCGCCGGGGAGCCACCCGAGCGTCAGCGGGCCCGATCCGAAGACCTCCGACCGTGGCAGATCGTAGAGCGGCGGGTCGGCCTCGAGGAACGTCGTCGTCGTGAACTTCTCGTCGAACTTCTCGAAGCCCGCCTTCGAAGCGCCGGAGGCCTGCACGCGGATCTCGCTCTTCGCGAGGAAGGGTGCGCCGTTGCCCTCGGGGCTCACGGAGTACGGCGGGAAGAGCGTGAGCGCCATGGTCGTGCCGGCGAACGCCAGCGCCCCGGCGTCGAAGCGGTCGCGCTTGCGACAGGCCATGCCGTCGTCGGCGGCGGGCGCGGTCGCGGAGAGGAAGCACTCTTCGCCTGCGGCGCACGCGCGCGTGCAGCTCTTGATGCACTTGGCCTTGCACGCGTCGTCGAACGAGCACACCTCGCCGGCAGCGCAGCCTTGCACCGTGCCGGTCATGCACTTCGGCACGTCGGCGATCGCGCAGCCTCCCACGGTGCGCGTGCAAGACTTCGCGAGCTTCGCGTCGGGGACGAACGCCGCCGAGATGATCGGCATGGATGCGCCGGTCGACGAGCTGCGGGTCTCGCCGAGGGTGATCGTGCCGAGCGCGTGGGGCGTCTCGTCGGGCTCGTCGACGGCCTGCGCGCCACCTTCTTCGGTGCCGCCGTCGGCGTTGGGATCGGCGGCGAGCTCGGTGCCGCGCGTTCCCGACGCGGCGCACGCGACCGTCGTCGTCGCGATCAGCGCAAGGACAAGCAAGGGTTGGATGCGCATCGGGTTCTCCCGAAGCGCTGATACGGCGGCGCGCGCGATTTTCTACCCGACCCGATCAGGGCTTGGGCACTTGCGTGTCGCCGAAGCTCACGTCGACGACGATGCTCGGTTCGAGCATGTTCTCGAAGATTTGGCTCACCTCGACCGACGCGTCGTGAACCGGCGGCGCGCCCGATCCCGGCGCGGGTTTGATGCGCTGCGCCTCTTCCTTGAGCTGCGCGTACGTCTGTCGCACGGCCTCCCGCATGTCGGCGGCGCTCGCCCAGCGATCTTTCTTGTCGAAGGCGAGCGCTTTGTCGACGACGCCGATGACCCACGTGGGCATCTGGGGCGCGACGATCCCGAGCGAGGGCGCGCGCTCTTTCATCGCCTGGAAGAGGCGCTCGGTCGCGCCCTTGGCCTCGTGCACCGGCCGCCCGGCGAGCGCGCGGAACATCACGGCGCCGACCGCGAAGACGTCGGAGCGGGCCTCGACCTGATCCGTCTTGCCCTGGGCCTGCTCGGGCGGCATGTACGCCGCCGTTCCGAGGACGATGCCCGTGGCCGTGGGCGCGCCGGCGAAGCGCGGATCGCGAAGGCGCGCGAGCCCGAAGTCGAGCACCTTGACGATGCCCGCCTTGGTGACGAAGAGGTTGCCGGGCTTGATGTCGCGGTGAATGACCGCGCGCGCGTGGAAGGCCGCGAGGACGTCGAGCACCTGATCGGCGACCGCGAGGACGTCGCCGACCGGCAGCGTTCCTCCGGCGCGCGCGAGCCACTGATCGAGCGACTCGCCCTCGAGGAGCTCCATCACGAGGAACGGCGCGCCGTCGGAGGTGATGTCGTCGTCGAGGACGCTCACCGCTCCGGGGTGATCGACCTGATTCGCGACGTACCCCTCGCGGAGGAACCGCTCGCGCACGTCTGCGTGCGCGGCGATGAAGGGGTGGAGCATCTTGATGGCGACCCTCTTGCCGTTGCGGTGCGTCGCGGCGTAGACCGCCGCCATCCCGCCGACGTCGACGAGCCGGTCGATCGTCCACTTGTTGTTGAGTGTCTGCCCGACCCGCTTCTGGGCGACGACGCGCGGATCGTTGGGCGGGGCATTCATCCTCTTCGAGGATCGGCTGGATCGCTCCGTCAGGTCAAGGCGGGTGATCGCGAGATCACGCCATCGTCGCGAGGGAGACGCCCACGCACACGACGAGGACCCCGTATTCCAGGCGCGTCGTGGCCCGATCGGAGAGCCGCGCGCGCGCGCGCGTGCCGAGGGCATTTCCTGCGAGGATCGACGCGGCGAGCGCGACCGTGGGCCACGCGAGGTCGGCCGTGATGAGGCCGTTCGAGCCATAGGCGACGACGCGGGCGGTGTGTGCAGCGACGGCGACGAGCGCCAGCGTCCCCGCGTACGACGCGCCGGTGAGCCCTGCGCAGAGCAAGAGCGGCGCGAAGAGGATGCCGGCGCCGCCGGACGTCCCGGTGAGCGCGCCGATCCCCGCCGCCGCGGGCGTGAGCGCCCAACCGGGGACGGCGAAGCGGAGGTAGCCGAGCGCGCGCGCGATCGCCACGCCGGTGAGCGCGACGAGCAGGACGTGGAGCACGAGGGCGGGGATGGCGTCGGCGAGGAGACCGCCGACGAAGGCGGCAGGCAGCGCGCCCGCGACCATCCGCGCCGCGATCGGTCGATCGATCGACCGCCGGTAGAGGATCGCGCGATGGAGGTTGCCGAGCAGCAGCGCGGGCGCGGTGATCGCCAGCGCGACGTGCGGCCCCACGAACGCCGAGCAGACGAGGATGAGAAAGAGGCCGCCCCCCTGCCCTGCCACCGTGGAGAGCACGCCCGCGACCAGACCGAGGAGCGGGAGCACGAGGGGCATGCGCAGAGGATGCGCTCTCCGCCAGCATCAATCCAATCGAATCATTTGATGATGAACATCACATTTCATTATGCTCCTGACGGTGCTCGAGCCGCTTCGTCACCTCGTCCTCGTCGCGCAGCACGGCACGCTCACGGCGGCCGCGCGGCACGCGCACGTGACGCAGCCGGCGCTGACCGCTTCGATCCAGCGGCTCGAGGCGCAGATGGGCGCGAAGCTCCTGCTCCGGGGGCGCGGCGGCGCGACGCTGACGGCGGCGGGGCAGGCGCTCTTGCCGCGCGCGCGCGCCGCGCTCGCTGCGATCGAAGAGGGCAGGCGCGCCGTCGCCGAGGTGCTCGGCCTCGCGGCGGGCTCGGTGCGGATCGGCGCCGGCGCGACGGTGTGCACCTACTACCTGCCGCGAACGCTCGCGAAGTTTCGCGCGCGCCACCCCGGAGTGTCGATCCTGCTCCGCGAAGCGAGCCAAGACGATCTGCTCGACGGGCTCGAGGCCGGCGATCTCGATCTCGTGATCCTCGCGCGCGTCGCGCGCGGCGGCGGCTCCGACTTCGTGCGCGCCGCGCGCTCCGGGCTCGCGCGCGAGAAGTGGCTCGACGACGAGATCGTGCTCGTCGCCGCGCCGGGGATCGAAGCGAAGACCGCGCCGCTCGTCACTTTCGCGAAGGGCGCGACGACGCGGACGCTCGCCGACCAGCACTTCCCGGGCGTGCCGATCGCGATGGAGCTCGGGAGCTTCGCCGCCGTGAAGGGCAACACGCGCGCGGGCGTGGGCGTCGCGCTCGTGAGCCGTACGGCGGTCGAGCGCGATCTCGCGACGGGTCAGCTCGTGATCGTCCCGAGCGAGCGAACGCCGATCGCGAGACCGCTCTACCTCGTACACCGAGGCCGCGACCGTCTCCCGCCGGCGGCCGCGGAGCTGCACCGGATGCTGCGCGATCGCGCCGCGCGCCCCCGGTGACGCGGCTCAATCGTGCCGCTTTGCTAGACGACGTTTGCTAGACGACGATTGCCTTCGGCTCAATCGTCGTCGTCGTCGTCGGCGTCTTCGTCGACGGACTTGAACGCGACGCCGCGGGTCTGGACGGCGATGAGCTTGACGTGCTCGAGAGACCACGTCGTCGTCGTGGTCTTGCGCTTGCGCGTGCCCGACGTGCGCGACGTCGAGCTGTACTTGAACTCCACGTCACCCTCGCAGACGGCGGGAGCGCCACGCGCGAGCCAGGGCGCGCCGCTGATGTGCGCGGTGCCGGTCACGCCGTCGGGCTTGCGCGTGATGTTGGTGATGTTGGCGTTGATGAGCCCCTTGACGGTCACGCCGCACATGGCCGACGTCGTGAGTGGGGCATGCGTCCGCAGCGCGTTGCGCAGCGATCGTTGCACGATGTCGGTCGGAACTTGCTTCTTGCAGCCAGACAGCGTGACGGCGCTGACCATCACGGCGGCTATCAAAATCCCCTTGCGCATTCGGTCGACCTCCGAGAGAGGAGGCTACACGGCGGCCGAGGGGCCGATAAGTCATCCGTTCGTGTGGATCGGTTTCTCACCACCTTTGGCTCGTGGCCGCGGCGTCGTGTCCTCGGTCGCACCTCGGCTCACGACGTGCGCGTGAATGGAAAACCAAGTGAATGCCGCCGGGTGGCGTACCCTTCCTCGCCATGCACGATCGATCGCCCGCGCGCGCCGCTTGCAGGGCCGAAGACATGCGCATCGGCGTCTTGCTCGCTTCCCTCTGCCTCGCGGGCTGCGGCTCCGCCAAGACGTCGGGCTTCGAGCAGGCGCCGCCGGGAGGAGGCAACGGCTTCGGCGACGGCCAGCAAGGCCAGCTCGGCGGCGCCAAGCCCGCGCCCTCGGACGGCAACCAGACGGGATGCAGCGAAGCGGCGAAGCTCGTGTACGTCGTCTCCGACGGCAACGAGCTCTACAGCTTCGCGCCCGACAAGGTGACCTTCAGCAGAATCGGGACGCTCCGCTGCCCCTCGGGAGGCGCGACGCCGAACTCGATGGCGATCGATCGCGCGGGCACCGCGTGGGTCAACTTCTCCGACGGCGCGCTCTTCAAGGTGAGCACCGCGGACGCGAGCTGCGAGGCGACGACGTTCCAGAAAGGCCAGAGCGGATTCGAGCGCTTCGGCATGGCGTTCGCGACCAACTCCGCGTCGACGTCCGACGAGACGCTCTTCGTCGTCGGCATCGACGGCCCGGGCCAAGGCAAGGGCCTCGCGAAGATCGATCTATCGACGATGAAGCTCACGCTCCTCGGCGACTTCTCGGGCAACCTCGAAGGCACCGCCGCAGAGCTCACCGGCACGGGCGACGGGCGGCTCTTCGGGTTCTTCACCACGGTGCCCTACGCGACGCTCGCGCAGATCGACATGGCCAGCGGCGCCACGAACGGCGAAAGAGACCTCGGCGGCGTGAGCACGGGCAACGCGTGGGCGTTCTCGTTCTGGGGCGGCGACTTCTGGTTTTACACTTCGACCGGGCTCGCCCCTTCGACGGTCACGCGCCTCAAGGCGAGCAGCGACAACTCGATCTCGACCGCCAAGCAGAACGTCGGCAACTTCCGCATCGTCGGCGCGGGCGTCTCCACGTGCGCCCCGACGGCGCCGCCGCGCTGATCGGAGCCCGCGGGGCGCGCACGCGAGCGCGGCGCCTGCTACGCTCTCCCGCGCATGCGGCGGGCCTTCATGGTGCTCCTCTTGCTCGCGCTGGCCGTCTCCGGCGTCGGCTGCCCGTGCGTGCGCGGCGCGGTGAACGCGAGCCCCGAGCTGCGCTGGTGGCTCTTCTCCAACTTCGGCGCGTCGAAGATCTGCCCCGAGATGCTCAAGCGCGGCGTTCCCTTGAAGCTCCAGGCGATGGGCAACGCGAGCGTCGGGCGCTTCTTCCCGACGCAGTGCCACGTGCAGGTCGACGACGCGCGCAAGGCGATCGTGATGAGCGCGGCGGGCACCGGCTACGCGACGCTGCCGTTCACGCGGCGCGTCGGCTTCTACGTCGGCATGTCGGTCGAGTACCTCCCCGACTTCCGCCTCGAGTCGGACGCCACGTACGTGTGGGGCAAGTTCAGCCGCTTCGTCGCCCAGCCGGACATGCGCATCGTGGGCGTCGAGAACCCGGTGGTGAACCTCGCGACGCGAACACCGGTCGGTGACGTCGCGACGATCATCGGCAACGGGATCGTCGCGAGCGAGATCGGGCGAGGCTTCACCGTGGTCCGGCAAGACGACGGCGACGACTTCGCGCTCGGCCACCTCGAGCCGCCGCAGAAGCCTCCGCGTCAGTTCAAGAGCGGCGAAGACCACGTCGTGCTCGCGAGCGATCTCAGCACCGTGCACGGCAACTCTCGCGAGTACCTCGGCCCCTTCGAGATCACCGGCGGGAGCTCCGCGCTCTTCTTCCACGGCCGCGTCGACGGCGCGCCGCTCGTCTTCGCGATCGTCGAGCGCTCGGTCGGCGAGGCGTGGCGGCGCTCGTACGAGTCGGTGCAGCCGATGGGCCCGCCGCCGGGACCGATCATCGGCCAGGGAACGCTCGCGCCCGGCGAAGCGAACCTGAGGTTCCCCGTGCCGGCCGGCACGTACTACCTCGTCCTCGAGAACCAAGCCCCGGCGCCGTTCGCGCCGCTCGGCATGCCTCTCCCCGTCCCCGAGCAGATCGCCTACGTCAGCTACAGCATCGAAGTCGGAGATCGATAGGAGAGGAGCTCAGAGAAGCAGAGCCCGCGGCGCGCTCTGCGCGCCGTTGCGCCGAAGGCGCATACGCCGGCCCCGATGGAACGGCAGCCGGCGGAAGCCCCACAAATCAGAGCGTGTTGGTCGTGTCTTTGATCGCGTCGGCGAGGACCTTCTCGGCGTCGGTCGACTTGGTGCTCTTCTTCTCGGGCTTCGGCGCAGGCTCCGACTTGGCGACGGGCTCGGGCGCGGGCTTCGGCTCGGCGACCGGCTTGACGCCCATCGCGAGGACGCCCTTCGCGGGCGCGTGCGCCACGGGGCGCGCGCCCTTGCTACCGTGCTTGGACTTGGCGGGCTCGTTCTTCGCCGTCTTCGACTCCTTCGCGTCCTTCGCGTCGGCGACAGGCGCCGCGGGCGCAGGCGCGACCGGAGCCGGCGCGACGACGACAGGCTGCGCGGTCGGCAGGACGACCGGGGCGGGCGCGACGATCGCGTTCGGCGCGTTCGGCGCGACGACCGCGTTGGCGGGCGCGGCGATCCTGAGCGAAGGCTGGACGGGAACGGGGACCGGCGCGACCGCGGGCGCCGTTTGCTCGGCCTGCGAAGCCGCAGCCGCCGCGCGCGACGAGCGACGCGCATCCATGCCGATGCCGAGCACGCCACCGAGGATCGCGCCCGTGAGCGCGATCATGACGCCCCACTTCATGCTCGGCTTCTCGCGCACGAGCACCGTCGGCGCGCCACGATACGAGCCGGTCGACGCGAGGTGACGCTCCGAGGACATGGCGATCGGCGCGAGCGAGTTCGGCGACGGGGGAACCGTGATCTCGCCGTACGCGTGCGGGTTCGACGCGTAGCCGTACGGCGTCGGGGCCGCATGGCGGGCGAACACCGGCGCGCGGGGCGCCGGCGGAATCGGTGTGCTCGCGTAGCCGGGCTGAACAGCCTCGAAGTCTCCGGAACGGAGGAAGTACTCATCGGGCGGCGGGGGGCGTTTCGAGAACGGCAGCACGTCGAGCTTCCCTGCGAAACCCGAGCCAGGCCCCTCGGGCCACCTTGCGGGGCTATTTCATCCTGCGGTTCCGGCCTTGATGGACACCTGGGGGAAAAGCGATCCACGTGGCTGGTGTGCGTCTTGCTGCTACCTGGCCGATGTCTCCATGCATCAGCGCATCGGCCGCGGGAACGCTTGGCGGTAGGCGCGCATCGCACCCTTTTCGTCGATCTCGAACGCGAAGCCCGTCGCCTTTCGAAACGCGGTGCCGTCGACCGTGACCGGATACTTGATGTGCTCGAGCGCGCCCGCCGGCAGCTTCGGGAGGCCGAGGCGACCGAGCATGGTCGAGAAGACGATCTCGGGCAGCGGCACGTTCGTGCGGCCCGTCTCGCGGATGACGACCGACAGCGGCACCGGCTGCGGCCCCGCGACGTTGAAGACGCCGCGCGGTCGTTTGTCGAGCGAGAGGCAGAGCGCGCTCACGACGTCTTGCTCGTGCATGAAGTGGAAGAGCGGATCGAACCCGAGCAGCGTGGGCACGCGCGCGCCGCGCAAGAACGTCGCGAGCGTTCCGTGCCCGGTCGGTCCGAGCGTGTAGACCATGCGCAGCACCGACGTCGTGAAGCTCGGATAGCGCCAGAGCGCGGAGCCCGCATAGAGATCGGCGGCGACGAGATCGGCGAGCTCGGGGAACGACGCGAGCCCCATCGGCGGCTCGTCTTCGCTGTGAAAGAGCGGCGAGTCGGCGGCCGCGCCGTAATAGGTGTGGCGACCGACGAAGATCACGTGCTCGACGCCGTACGTGTGCGAGTGCTCGAAGACGGCGCGCGTCCCGCCGAGGTTGATGCGGTAGCGATCTTCGCTCTGCACCACGAGGTGCGTGACCGTCGCCATGTGGATCACGGCCTGCGGCCTCACCCTGCGGAACACGTCTTCGGCGGCGCGCTTGCGGATGTCGACCTCGTGCATCTCGACGCCCGGCGGCGCGTCGCGGAACGGACGGCGGTCGATGCCGATGACGTCGTGCCCCAACGTGATCAGCCGATCGGCGAGCATCTTCCCGAGGCGGCCGGCGATGCCGGGAACGAGCACCCTCATCGCGCGTCTCGCTCCCATCCCGACGCGCCGAGATCTCTCGGCAGGCTCGGGATCTCTCCGCGACGGCGCTTGCGCCCGAGATCGATGAGCCCGGCGATCCGCGCCTTGACCTTGTCGACGTGCGCGAAGACGGTCTCGTCGTCTTCGGCGCCGGTGCCCTCGAAGATCATCGGCGGCGAGTAGTAAACCTCGAGCTTCGCCGGCAAGGGGACGGCGACGATCCACGGCGTGATCGGAATGTACGGCACGCCGAAGAGGCGGCCGATCGAGACGGCGTTCATCACCGTGGGCACCGCCTCGCCGCCGCCGAGGAACGCGAACGGGACGATCGGCGTCTTCATCTTCATCGCGAGTCGCACGAAGCCCGATCCGAACTGCACGAGCGAGTAGCGCTCCTTGTAGAGCTTCGCCGTGCCGCGCGCGCCTTCGGGGAAGACCATGAGCATGCGATCGTCGGCGAGGAGGCGCTCGGCGTGCTCCGGCAGGCCCGTGAGGTGCCCGAGCCGGCTCGTCATCTGCGACGCGAACGGGAGCTTGTTGAGAAACTTCTCGGCCATCCCCTGCGCGAGCCGCGGCGGATCCATCTCGAAGAACTGCGAGGCGATCACCATCGCGCCGTCGAGCGCGAAGCCGCCGGAGTGGTTGCCGACGAGCATCACGCGCCCGTGCCGGGGCACGTTCTCGATCCCGTGCGACTCGACCGAGAAGTAATGCTTGAAGAAGAACTTGAGGGCGGTGAAGAACGGCCCGAGGTACGCCTTCGAGATCCCGTATCGATCGACCCCGTAGTCGTTGAAGGGGATCTCGAGCCGCTCGAGGCGCTCTCTGACCTCGGGGTCGACGGGAGCCCTCACGGAAGCCTTCAGAGCCTTCAGCCACGAGGACGTGCTCACGGTGGTGGCAGCCTACCGGATCTCCGTGCACGGTTGACAGGCCCGAGGGGCTCGCGCGACAACCGGTCGGCCATGAAGACGATCCCGGGCACGGTCTTGACGCCCCTCTTCGCCGGTCTCGTTGGTCTGAGCGCGCTCGGATGCGAGAAGAAGCCGCCTCCGCCGACGCCCACGCCGGTGACCTCGGCCCCGACGCCGGCGGCAGGCGACGCGGCCGCGGGCGACGCCGCCGCGCCCCGCCCGCCGGGCGCGAAGCTCGGCGTCGCGCGCGCCGACTTCAACCGCCTGGCCGTCGAGCTCGCGATGCCGCTCTTCTGGCGGGAAGACGCGAACAAAGACGGCGTCCTCGACGTCGACGAGCTCGCGGTCTACTGGGGGCTCGTCCCCGGCGCGAAGCTCGTCGACTACGTCGGCAAAGACGGCTTCACCCAGCAGGCGCAAGACGCGTTCGACGGCATCGTCAAGCGCGCCAAGGAGGCCGCGCCGCCCGCCGGCCTCGATCCGAAGGAGATCGCGCGCCGCGACGCGGTGAAGAAGGAGCTCGCGCAGGGTCGCGTCACGCTCGTCGAGACGGATCTGTCGAAGGCGCCCGCCGAAGACAAGCGCTTCGTCGACTTCGTGTCGCAGGCGGCGCTGCTCATCGAGAAGCTCTACGCGAAGCAGGAAGGCGTCTCCGAGCTGAAGTCGAAGATCGACGACGGCGACACGCTGAGCCGATCGCTCTTCTTCCGCAACCAGGGCCCGAAGTGCGAGGCGCCGCAGACGCAGAACGATCCGGCGTGCGGCGCGATCGCGGATCTCCCGAAGGGCAAGCTCTCGGGCCTCTACCCCGCGGCGCTGCTCGCGAAGCCGGGCTTCTGCGACGAGCTCACGAAGAAAGACACGCTGCCCGACAAAGACGATCCGGAGAAGAACAAGCGCCTCATGGCGCCGTTCACCGTGGTCGCCGCCGACGCCGAGAAGAAAGACGCCTTCAAGGCGGTGCCGTACCACGACGCGTTCAAAGACGACGTGCTCGCGATCAGCGGGCAGCTCAAGGCCGCGGCCGAGGCGCTCGGCGACAAAGAGCCCGCGCTCAAGGCCTACCTGCTCGCGGCCGCGCAGGCGTTCACGGACGACAAGTGGTGGCCGGCCGACGAGGCCTGGGCGAAGATGGACGCGAAGAACTCGAAGTACTACCTCCGCGTCGCGCCCGACGAGGTGTACCGCGAGCCGTGCAGCACGAAGGCGCTCTATCACGTGAGCTTCGGCGTCATCAACCAGGGCTCGGTGAAGTGGCAGGAGAAGCTCGATCCGCTCAAGACCGAGATGGAGAAGACGCTCGCCGAGCTCGCGGGCCCGCCGTACAGGGCGCGCGAGGTGAGCTTCAAGCTGCCCGACTTCATGGACGTGGCGCTCAACGCCGGCGACTCGCGTCCGCCTTCGGGCGCGACGATCGGCCAGTCTTTGCCGAACTTCGGTCCGGTGGCGAACGAAGGGCGCGGCCGCACGGTCGCGATGACGAGCTTCTATACGGATCCCGACAGCATCGAGGCGCTCAAGGGCACGACCGAGTCGCTCTTCTGCAAGGACACGTTCGCGAGGTACACGACCGATCGCGAGCCGCAGCTGATGAGCACCGTGCTCCACGAGGCGGCGCACAACCTCGGGCCGGCGCACCAATACAAGGTGAACGGGAAGACCGATCGCGAGGTCTTCGGCGGGCCGCTCGCGAGCACGCTCGAGGAGCTCAAGGCGCAGACCGCGGCGCTCTTCTTCACCGACTGGCTCGTCGAGAAGAAGCAGATCACCGCCGACGAAGCGGAGAAGGCGCACGTGCGCGACATCGTCTGGGCCTTCGGCCACATCTCGCGCGGCATGTACGACGACGACAAGCACCCGCGGAACTACAGCCAGCTCGCCGCGATCCAGCTCGGGTGGCTGATGAAGAACGGCGCCGTCACCTGGAAGGCCGACGAGACGGCCGCGAACGGCAAAGACAAGGGCTGCTTCTCGCTCGCGCTCGACAAGTTCCCCGCGCAGGTCAAGGCGCTCATGATCGAGGTGGCGCAGATCAAGGGCAAGGGCGACAAGGGCCGCGCCGAGAAGTTGATCAAGGAGTACGTCGACGTCACCGGCGACAAGAAGAAGGTGCACGAGGTCATCACCGAGCGCGTGCTCCGATCGCCCAAGCCGAGCTTCGTCTATTCGATCAAGCTCGACTGACGGTCATCGCACTTCGACCGTCAGGTTGTCGACGCGGACGCGCCACTCGCCGTTCACGTTCGACATGCTCTGGTCGCCGAGGAAGAAGGCGGGCACGTCGGTGAGCGCGGTGGCCTCGAAGGTGTTGCTGCCCACGAGGTTGCCGTCGACGCGAAGCTCGGTGGGCGCGGTCGCGCCCTCGATGCGGCTCGTCCATCGCAGGTGGATCCACGCGCCGGCGGCGACCGTGACGCCGGCGATCGTCGTTTCGCGCGGAGGAGCGCCGGCGGTGTCTTCGTCCCACGAGGCCGTGCCGTCGGGGTTGAGCTGGAGGCCGACCTCCGCGCCGCCCGACACCACGGTGAGGAGATCGAAGCTCGATCCCTGGCCCATTTGGTCGACGCGAACGTCGAGCTCGATCGTCACGTCGGTCGTCGCGGGCGCGAGCACGCGGCGAAGAGACGCGCCGGTGCTCCTCGACGACGGCGGAACGGTGAAGAGCACGGCGCTCGGCGCGGAGCGGACCTCGGCGCCGTCGAGGCGCACGGTGGCCCCGCGGCGCTCGTTGATCTCGAACGCGTCCGCGAGCGCGCCTTGATCGAAGTCGGCGCAGAAGACGCCCGACGGCGCGCTCGCGCAGAACCCTCCGCCGGCCTCGACGCCCGCGTCGGGCGCGGGCCCGCTCTCCTCGACGAGGGGACCGCCGTCGTCGACGACCGCAGGCTCGTCCGGCTCGGAGAAACCGTCGAGCGACGTGAAGAGCGCGCACCCGCTGAGCGCCGTCAACGCGGCGATCCCTCTCGCGATGCTCGCCGCGCGCATCTCCGCATCGTAACGCGATGCGCGCTGCGGCCCCAGTCCTCGCGTGCGGCCGTCGGCGAATGTAGGCCTCCGACGACTTCTCGAAGCCCCCACGGACGCTTAAGATCGACGGCGTGAACACACCCTTCCCGCCGGTCGAGCCGCCGCGCACGCGGGTTCGGTTTCCCGATCCGAGGCGGCCGCGCTCGCCCGAAGTGCTGGCGATGGGGTGCGACTTCAGCCCGGGCACGCTCTTGCACGCGTACCGCAGCGGCATCTTTCCCTGGCCGCACGGCGACGCGAGAGACGACGGCGCGCCGCTCGTTTTGTGGTTCTCGCCCGATCCGCGCACCGTGTTCCCGCTCGACGCGCCGCCGCACTGGTCGCGGAGCTTGCGGCGGACGCTGCGGCGTCATCCGTACGAGGTGACGGTCGACGCCGACTTCCCCGAGGTCATGCGGATGTGCGGCGAGACGCGGGCGAACAACACGTGGATCATCCCCGAGCTCGTCGCGGGCTACGTGCGCCTCCACGAGCTCGGGTGGGCGCACAGCGTCGAGGTCTGGGAGACGACGGGCGCGAAGCGCACGCTCGTCGGCGGCATCTACGGCGTGGCGATCGGCGGGATGTTCGCCGGCGAGTCGATGTTCCACGTGCGGACCGACGCCTCGAAGATCGCCTTCGCTTCCCTGGTCGCGCGACTCCAGCAGGCGGGCTTCGCCCTCTTCGACGTGCAGGTCCAGAACCCGCACCTCGAGTCGCTCGGCTGCGTGGAGATCGCGCGGAGCGAATACCTCGTTCGACTCGAGCAGGCGCTCGCGCTCAGCCCGCGAATATCGAAATGATCGAATTCATGCCTGAGCTCGATCCGCCCGATTTTGCGCGGTAAACGAGGTCCGGTTCGCAGCCTGCTGCGCGCTCGAGCCGCACTTCTACATGTACGGCGATCTCCGACTTTGGCCCGTTCGCCATGGACGTGCCAGACTTTACGTGGGCACGCAAAATCGGGCGGTTTGGTGTGCCTCTCACGTGCGAGTTGACGAAGTCGCGTCGAGGTGCTCGCGGCGCCCGCCGTCGAGCGACGATGGAACTTTTCGTGAGACCGGTCTCGTTCGTCAAACGTGCTTAAGGAAGTGTTGCCGATCTCCCAGGGAGCGATTGCCTTGAAGAAGTCCCCTACTCTTTCCAACGCGCCCATCGCGAACATGACGCCGCCGGCCGAGGCCGAAGAAGCGGTCGACATGTACTTCCGGAAGATGGCGCAGGTTTCCCTGCTCACCCGCGAGGGCGAGGTCGAGCTCGCCCGCCGAATCGAGGAAGGCGAGCGGAGGATCATCGAGGCCATCGTCGACTCCGCCTTCGCGGCCGCCGAGCTCGATCACATCGGCCGCCTCCTCTACAAGGGCCGCCTCAAGGTGCGTGACGTCGTGCGCAACGTCGACGACGAAGACGCGTTCGACGAAGCGACGATGCTCAAGGTCGCTCGCCTGCTCGAGCGCCCGCTCAAGGAGCTCCACGGCACCAAGGCCGCCGCGAAGAAGACCGAGGCGCGCGCGGCGGCTCCGAAGGGCGTGAGCAAGAAGCCGAAGAAGAAGACGAAGCTCGAGCTCGCGCGCGACGGCATGGTTCAGCAGCTCGAAGAGCTGCGCCTCGATCGCAGCGTCATCGACCGCGTCGAGAAGAAGCTCCGCATCATCCAGCGCGAGATGCCGGCCGCGAAGAAGCTCACCGCCGGCGCGCTCCAGGCGATCGCCGAGGGCCGCCGCAAGGCCGATCGCGCGAAGGCCGAGCTGGTCGAGGCGAACCTCCGCCTCGTCGTGTCGCTCGCGAAGAAGCACGTCAACCGAGGCCTCCAGCTCCTCGATCTGATCCAGGAAGGCAACATCGGCCTGATGCGCGCGGTCGACAAGTTCGACTACAAGCGCGGCTACAAGTTCTCCACGTACGCGACGTGGTGGGTGCGCCAGTCGATCTCGCGCGCCATCGCCGATCAGGGCCGCACGATCCGCGTCCCCGTGCACATGTACGAGAGCCTCCAGAAGCTCACGCGCATGAGCAGGTCGCTCCTCCAGGAGTACGGCCGCGAGCCGACGCCCGAAGAGCTGAGCGAGTCGACGGGCATCCCGGTCGAGAAGGTCCGCGCGGTCATGAAGATCGCCCGCGAGCCGATCAGCCTCGAGACGCCCGTCGGCAACGACGGCGAGTCGCACGTCGGCGAGTTCATCCCCGACGACTCGGGGCTGCCGCCCGACGAGGCCTACGCGCAGATGCGCTTCAACGACCAGACGCGCCAGCTCCTCAAGACGCTCACGCCGCGCGAAGAGAAGATCCTCCGCATGCGCTTCGGCATCGACGAGCCGCGCGATCACACGCTCGAAGAGGTGGGCGAGAGCTTCTCGCTCACGCGCGAGCGCATCCGCCAGATCGAGACGAAGGCGCTGCGAAAGCTCCGGCTGCCCTCGCAGCATCGCAAGCTCAAGACGTACATCGGCGGCCAGTGAGAGCGCGAGTCTTCGAGCGCGTCGGAACAGGTAGGGCCTGCTAAGGTTCGGGAGATGAGCGTTCAGGCGAACGTCGAAGCGAAGCTCCGCGAGAAGCTCGCGCCCGAGCACCTCGAGGTCATCAACGAGAGCCACATGCACTCGGTGCCGAAGGGCTCGGAGACGCACTTCAAGGTCGTCGTCGTCTCGTCGCAGTTCGAAGGCATGTCGCCGGTGAAGCGCCACCAGCTCGTCTACGGCGCGCTCGCCGACGAGCTGTCGAAGAAGCCCGTGCACGGCGGCATCCACGCGCTCGCGATCACCTCGCGAACGCCGGCGGAGTGGGCGGCGAGCCCGGAAGCCAACGTCTCGCCCAAGTGCGCAAGCGCCGGCAAGTAGCGCTTCAGCGAACGAAGACGAGGCCCTGCTCGCGGTTGAGCGACGCGCCTTGCGGGCAGTTGTCGTAGTAGAGATCCCAGCCGTCGCGCTGGAGCCCGCGGTGTTGGTTCGTGTCTTGGATGTCGCGGAAGAAGAACGCGTCGTTCATCGACGTCGCGCCGGCGTACTTGAGCATCGTCGGGCCGCCGCTCGGCGCGCAGTCGCCGCGCAGCGACGTCACCACGCCCGTGAGCACGACGGTGCTCGCGTGCGCCGTGAGGAACGTCGGTGACACCGCGAGCTTGAACGCACGCGCGCCGACGTCGAGCGACGCGGGGCCGCGACCCGCGAGCAAGACCTCGCTGAACGCGAGCCCGGAGTTGGCGACGCCGAGCGAGTAGGGCGCGCGGAGATCGGTGACGCTGCCCGACGTGCTCGACCATCCGAACGGCGCGCCGCCCGCGTTCGGCGAGGAGCGGCCCACGAGCGTCCATCCACCGCCGTCGATCGACATCTCGCAATAGACGCGCAGCCGCCCGCGCAGACCGGCGGGATCGATCTCGTACACGCCGCTCTGCTGGAGCCGCGAGGGATCGCGCGCGAGGACGTCGGCGCAGCTCGTCGCGAGCGAGGCGTCGAACGCGGCGTCCGAAGGGGCCGTGCCGTCGACGACGTCGGCGCCCGCGTCAGTCGCCGGGACCGCGCCTTCGTCGGGCGCGCGCGTGCCCACGATGTCGAGGCCGCACGCGCCCAGCGACAGGAGCACTCCGGCGACGATCGCGGTCGAGGCGCGGCTCATCCCCTGATGCTACCAAGCTCAGGGGTTCGAGGCCCCCGGCGAAGGCGTCGTGTACGTCCGGAAGTCGGCGTTGTTGTTGTCGGTGTCGACGCCGTCGACCTTGCGCCCGATCGAGCCGTTCGACGGCGGCGCAGGTGCGCTCGTGCCTTCACGGTAGGAGCCACCGGTGACGTTGCCGTAGCCGACGCCGTCGATCTTCGCGTTCGTGTCGTCGAAGAGGGCGATCTGCCCGGCGGCCCCGGCCATGCCCGGCGTCCAGTCGGCGTCGGCGCCGGGGAACGACGGGGGCGCGAGGACGAGGAACGACCTCGCCGGAATGCTGTCGCCGACCGCGAAGGTGTGGCCGGCGCCGCCGGCGCCGCCCCCGGCCGATTGATACTTGACGCTCCATCCGCCGAGCGGGACGGAGCAGTTGTTCGGGTTGTACAGCTCGACGAACTCGTCGTTGGCGCCCGGCCCCTCGGTCTTCAGCTCGTTGATGAAGACGTCTTTGGTGCACGTGCCGCCGCCCGAGTCTTCCTCGACCGTCGAGTCGGACGTGCCGGTGTCGCGGGGCGGCAGCGTGCTCACGTCACGCTCGACAGCGGCGTCTTCGATGACGCCTGCTTCGCCCACGTCTACGCCGGACGTACCCGTCGCGCATGCCGCGACGAGGAGCGTCATCGCGGCGATCGCAACCACCACCCCGCCCCCGACACATCGGACGACGAGGCCCATCATCTCGCTCGGCGTCGGCCGCTCAGTTGGACGGAACGTCGGTCGTGCTCGGAACGTCGGCGATCTTCATCGCGCGCTCGCTCGCACGTTCCCACTTCAGGATGTCTTCGAGCGCATCGACCATCGAGGTGGCGACACCGCGCTGATCGACCACGCGCCGATCTCCCGACGCCGAACGCACCGTGTCTTCGCGGCGATCGTCACGCCCGCGCCGCTCCGTCGTGCGGCGATCTGCGTCTTGTTTGTTAGGAGCTCTCATGGAACGTCGCATCCTCCCACTCTGCCGCCGAACCGTCCTCTGAGCCTAGAATTTGGCGAACCATCCGCCAGGTGTTTTTGTGAAAATCGTAGGTGACGCTCAGAGGAAGTAGTCAGGGATGAGGTCGGAGTCCTTCATCCCGGGTGTCATTGCATAAGCCGAGAAGTCGGTCACGCCCGCTTCTCGCAAGACCTGCTCGTCGACGCAGAAGTTCCCCGTGAGCTCGGAGCTCTTGCGCGTGAGGATCGCGTGCGCTGCGTCCGCCATGATGTCGGGGCTGCGACTACCTCTCACGGTGGCGTCGCCGCCGAGGAGGTTCTGCACCGCCGCGGTGGCGATGACCGTCTTCGGCCAGAGCGCGTTGACCGCGATCTTCTTGCTCTTCAGCTCCTCGGCCATGCCGAGGACGCAGAGGCTCATCCCGAACTTCGCCATCGTGTACGCGACGTGAGGCGCGAACCACTTCGCCTCCATGTTGAGCGGCGGCGAGATGTTGAGGATGTGCGGGTTCTCCGCCTTCTCGAGGTGCGGGATGCACGCCTGCGAGCACGCGAACGTGCCGCGCGTGTTGATCCCGTGCATCAAGTCGAAGCGCTTGAGCGGCGTCTCGAGCGTGCCCGTGAGGCTGATCGCGCTGGCGTTGTTGACCAGGATGTCGATGCCGCCGAACGTCGCGACCGTCTGCTTGACGGCCTCCTGGATCTGCTCCTCGAAGCGAACGTCGACGATGCACGCGAGCGCCTTGCCGCCCGCCGCCTCGATCTCCTCTTTCGCGGTGTAGATCGTGCCGGGGAGCTTCGGATGCGGATCGGCCGTTTTGGCGGCGACGACGACGTTCGCGCCGTCTTTCGCGGCGCGGAGCGCGATGGCCTTGCCGATCCCTCGGCTCGCTCCCGTGATGAAGAGCGTCTTTCCTTTGAGCGTGCTCACGGCTCGCTCGCAGTACGAGATAGACAGGCCATCGTCAATGCTCCTCGAGCGGAAGTCGGGCGGAAGTAGAGCGAAAGTGGAGACGAAGAAGCAAAAGCGTCGAAACGTCCGCCGCGCGGCGAGAAAGCGCGTGCGCGGGCGAATCCCGGTGCTAGCTCTGGCGGTTCGCCTGTAAGTTCCGGGGGCCTGGCCGCGTTGGTCCGGCGGGGTGGTCCGCGGGCGGCAAAGACACGTCGCCGCTCGTGTTTTTCGCGGTGCCCGCCAGACCCAACGGCCCGCTCGCCCGTCGAAGGACGACACCTCGGTCTTCGGAAAGGAACCCGGAATCATGAAACGCGCCTTCGTCGTCACCTCGCTGCTCGCCCTCGCCGCCGCCGCCGGCTGCACGCGCGAGAGGGTCATCGTCATCAAGGAGCCCTCGAGCGGGGTCGAGAAGAACGCGGTCGCGACGAACGACGGGGCCGGCGACAAGCCGATCGCGACCGATCCCGCAGGCGACGACGGCGAGTGGGGGATCAAGAACCCCAGCGACAGCGCCGAGTACGCGCGCACCATCGCGAAGGTCGCGAACATGGTCTCCGACGGCGACCTCACGAGGCGCGTGCAGCGCCGCCAGCTCGCGCTCGTGAACGTCGCGTGGGAAGACACCGGGCGCGCGCAGGGCTCGGCGCTCGGGCCCAACATCTCCGATCTCACGCTCCAGGTGCGGCGACGCGACGAGAACGGTCAGTTCCAGCAGTCGATCATGCCCGTGATCCGGCCGCCGAACTTCGTCGATCGCACGGGCGACATCCCCGCCGATCGCTTCTTCATCCGCGTGGGCAACGAAGAAGGAAAGAGCCTCCGCACGCTCGCGTTGACGGACGTGCTCAAGAACCTCAAGGCCTTCGCGTCGAAGCCCGACTCGATCCTCGGCGACGGAAATCTGTTCGCGCCGCGCGACACGCACTTCCTCGTGAGCGCGCAGGCTGTGTTCCTCCCGATCCCCAAGTCGGGCAAGGCGAGCTTCAACCCCGTGCTCTTCAACTACCAGTCCGCGCCGGGCTCGCCCGCGGTGCTCTCGATCCTCGTGACGCGCCAGGGAACGAGCATGCAGGTGATCGAGAACAAGGGCGAAGACGCGACCGCGGCGGGCTGGGGTCAGGAGCTCTACTTCAACAACGGCGGGCAACGCGCGGCCTTCACCGCCGAGCGCAAGAGCGACGTCGAGCAGCGCATCGCCGCGCAGGGCGGACCGAAGACCGAAGACGACAAGAGCGCGCTCGCCAAGGGCGCCGACGTCCTCTTCATGGTGCAAGTCCCGCTCAAGCACGCGCAGATTGGCCGCCTCGGCGGGCCCATGCCCTCGGGCATGGCCGCGGCCGGAGGCATGGCGCCCCCCGCGGCGGCGCCGAAGGCGATGGAAGCCGAGTCGAGCAAGCGCGGCGGCGAGCGCAGCGACGTGGAGCAAGCCGTCCTCGGTCACGGCCCGAACCTCGGACCGTTCAACGAGGGTCACAAGCTGCGCCTCGAGCGCGATCCCAAGTTCCCGATCCGCATCACCGTGCAGTTCTACAAAGCGACGAGCAACGGCGTCGTGAGCGACATCGATCTCGACAGCATCGCGCGATCGATCGGCGGCGTGTACGAGCACGCCGACGCGGTGGGCTCGCTCGTCTTGCCCGACGGCGATCCGCGTCGTCCCACCGCGTGGCAGAAAGTGCCGCGCGAGTGGTTCCCGTGGTGAGCGCGCGGGATCCGCGATCGCACGGCCACGCTCGCGCTGAGCGCTGATTCGAGCTTCGTGCGCTGAAGCTGGCTCCGGTCGAGCTTTCGAGGGGCACCTCCGTTGCAACGCGACGCAGCGGAGGTGAAAGACATGATCGTTTTCCGTAGTCTGATCGGTGCCGCCTGCTTCGTCGCGCTCTTCGCGTGCAACCGCGATCGCGCTCAGCGTGACCGTGAGCTCGGCGAGAGGCCCGAGACGAAGACGGGCGAGACGAAGACGGGCGAGACCACGGTGACGGGCGCGCACGTCGGCGTCTCCAACGACGCGGCCATCGGGCGCCTCGTCGCCGCGCGCTGCGCGCGTGAGGTCGCGTGCAAGAACGTCGGCGCCGACAAGCACTTCACGACGCACGAGGTCTGCGCGAAGGAGGTCCGCGCGACGACGGCCAGCGATCTCGAGGCGAGCGAGTGTCCGCGCGGCGTCGACGCGAAGGAGCTCGACGAGTGTCTGGAGGCGATCCAGAAGGAGAGCTGCACGAACCCGATCGACACGATCTCGCGCCTCGCCGCGTGCCGCACCGGCGAGCTCTGTCTGAAGACCGAAGAGCGTCCGCGCTGACGCGGCTTCAGCGGCCGAACTGGACGCACCGCCGCGAGAGCGTCGCGTGCTCGAAGCCGCGCAGCGGAAAACCCACCGCGTGGTCGTAGAGCGACGCCGCGCCCGCGACGACGAAGAGAGGATCGAGGTGCTCGGAGGTCGGGTGGGCCCGCTGCGCGTGCGGGCCCCTCGCCCGCCACTGCACGAGCTCGTCGATCGCGGCGTCGGCGAGCAGGTTGGCGACCCAGCCGTCGAACTCGCGGGCCCACTCGGCCGCGGGGGCGTCGCGATCGGCTTCGAGCTCGGCGAGGTTGTGGGTGACGCCGCCGCTGCCGAGGATGAGCACGCCGCGCGCGGCGAGCGCGCCGACCTTGCGCCCGACGGCGAAGAGCTGACGCGGCGTCGCTCCTTCGACGAGCGAGAGCTGGAGGATCGGGACGTCGGCGTTCGGGTACATGTGCACGAGCGGCGTCCAGACGCCGTGATCCCATCCGCGCGCCGAGCGCTCGACGAGCGCGAGCGAGTGCAGCTCGTACGCGAGATCGGGCGCGCCGGGCGCGCCGTACGCGACGCGGAAGAGCGCCTCGGAGGTGTGACCGAAGTCGTAGCGGAGCTCGGGCCGGCGCGCCGTCGAGCCGCGCGTGAGGACCTTCTCCGACCAGTGCGCGCTCACGACGAGGATGCCGCGCGGCCGCGGCAGATCGCTCGCCCACCGCGAGAGCTCGGCGCCGCGCGCCGCGTCGATCGCGAGCGCAGGCATGCCGTGAGACACGAAGATCGGCGGCACGTGCGCCATCGGATCCTCGAGGCTCTATCGGCGTCGCGGACGACGCATCGCGATCGCGCCGCCGACCGGCTCGGGATCGGGGTGCAGCGGAGGGAGCGCGAGCACGAGGCGTTCGATGCGCGGCAGCGCGTCTTGCGCGGCGCGCTCGGCGCGGAGCTCGTCGAACTCGCCGTCGAACACCATGCAGAGCAGGTAGATCCCGGAGAACGAGAGCACGAGGTGGAAGGAGCCTTCGCGCGACGCGTGACGCAGGTGCTTTCCCTTGTGGAGCAGATCGAGCGACGGAAGCGCGCGGATCGCGGCGATCGCGCGCTGAGAGATCTCCGGCTCCTCCTCTTCTTCCATGTCGTCGCCGTGAGAGAGCATCGGCGCCGACACTGGAGGAGGAGGTGCGACGCGGAGGCGCCCGGTCGGCGCCGTCGGATCCTCGAGCGGGCCCGACTCGTCGGGCACCGCGTGGAGCGGAGCGGGGCTCGACGGCTCGTCTTGCGCGGCGAGCTCGCGATCCGAGACGTCGCGCAGGAGCAGATCCGTCCTCGCGCGCGGGCGCGCCGCGACCGACGCGCAGCCCCACACGACGGGAGAGTCGCCGTCGATGACGACGACGTCGTGCGCTCGCGCGCGCTGAGCCAGGGCCTTGAGCTCTTCGTGGAGCGACGTCACCACCGACTGGCGCGCGCGCGTTTTCTCCGACGGCGGGCTCGCCAGGGCCTCGGCGAACGTGCCCGCGAGCATCGCGAGGCGGCGCTCGAGGACCTCGCGATCGCGCGGCGCCGCGCTGAAGCTCGCGACGACGTGACGACCGTCGGGCAGGCGCGCCAAGACGACGTTCTCGGCCCGAGGCGGCTCTTCACCGTGCGCGAGGAGGCGAACGTCGTCGGCCGACAGCTCGCGCTGGGCAAGCGAGAGAAAGCGGTCGAATACGGAGGCTTCTTCCATGAGCCGAGCGGACCTATCTAGCACGGAACCTGGTCGCCGCGCTCGGACCGGGGTAGGAGGATGCCGCGTTGGCCGACGAAAAGAAGATCGAGGGCGTCCCGAAGGGGCGCCTCGGGAGAATGGCTCGGCTCGCCGCGCTGGGCCTGAAAACCGGCGCGGGCGCCGTGCTGGCGAGGGCGACGGGCAACGACGACGGCAAGGCCGTCGCCGACCAGGCCGCCGAGGTGCTCGGCAACCTCCGCGGCCTCGCGGCCAAGGTCGGCCAGATGGCGAGCTACGTCGACGGCCTCGTGCCCGAGTCGAAGCGCGACGCCTTCGAGGCTTCGCTCCGCGTGCTCCGCGCGCAGGCGCCCCGATCGAGCGCCGCGGCGGTCAAGCGCGTGGTCGAGGACGAGCTCGGCGCGCCCCTCGATCGGCTGTTCGCGTCGTTCGACGACGAGCCGATCGCGAGCGCGTCCATCGGACAGGTGCACCGCGCGCGGCTCCACGACGACGTGATGGGCGGCGTCGAGGTCGCGGTGAAGGTGCAGCACCCCGGGATCCGCAAGGCGGTCGAGAGCGATCTCGCGAACGCGGGCATCCTCGAGGGCATGGGCGCGATGCTCGGCTCGCGTCGCTTCGACTCCAAGGCACACCTCGCGATCATCCGCGAGCGGTTCCGCGAGGAGCTCGACTACGCGCTCGAGGCCGAGCGCCTCTCGGCGTTTCGAAGGCTGCACGAGGGCGATCCGACGATCCGCGTGCCCGCGCTCGTCGCCGAGCGCAGCGCGGCGAGCGTCATCACGACCGAGCTCGTGCGCGGGCGCTCCTTCGAAGAGGCCGCCGAGGCCGACGAAGCGTCTCGTCGCGCGTGGGCGGAGACGCTCTGGCGCTTCGTCTTCAAGGGCAACCTCGTCGGCGGGATGTTCAACGCCGATCCGCACCCGGGGAACTATCTCTTCGACGACGAAGGACGCATCACGTTCCTCGACTACGGATGCATCCAGGTCATCCCGGAGAAGAAGCGCGGCTACGCGCGCGCGCTCCACCGCGCCGCGCTCGTGCGCGACGAAGACGACTTCGCGGAGCGCGTGTCGCTGCTCCTCGACGCGAAGCCCGGAGCGCTCGAGGTCGAGGCGCGCGCGTATTCACGCCTGTGCTTCGAGCCGCTCTTCGCGTCGCCGTACCGGATCACGCGCGGCTACGCCGCGAGCCTCGTCGGCGCGATGAAGACGCTCGCGATGGCGGCGCGGAAGCTCCCCGACGACGAGATCTTCACGATGCCCGCCGAGATGCTCTTCATGAACCGGCTCCAGTTCGGCTTCTACTCGGTGCTCGCGCGCCTCGACGTCGAGGTCGACTACGCCGCCGTCGAGCGCGCGTTCTTGCCCGACGACTAAAACCTCGGAGGAAAGCTCCGCTCGGCGTTGTCGAGCTGGAGGAGGCACGTCTTGTCGTCGAGGATCGTGCACGCCTGGCGACACACGCTGCGCTCGCAGGTGACGCCCTGAGGGCTCGACGCCCTCAAGCACGTGAGCGTCTTGACCTGACGCGCCTGGTTGTTGTTCGCGCGATCGTTGGTGCTCAAGAGAAAGCGCATGTGGTTGCACTGGGCGTTCGCCGCGCGCTTCTGCGCTTCGAGCTCGTCTTCTTTCGACGCCGTCGCCGTGGGGGTGGCCGTGGGCGCCGGCGCCGCGCCTGCGTCTTTCGCCGCGGCGGGCGTCGTCGCGGGCTTCGTGGCCAGCGGATCGCCCGCGGCGGTCGCGGGCTTTTTCGCGGTCGCGACGGCGACGCTCGTCGTCGGGGCCGGCGCGGCGACCGCCGCGGCCGTCTCGAGCGGCGCCGCCGCGGCGTCGGCCTCCGCGCTCGCCAGCTTCGCGTCGTCTGCGGGCTCGCGATGCATCAAGTAGTACGCGCCGCCGCCGGCGACGGCGATGAGGCCCACGCCCGCCACGAGCCCGACGATCGCGATGACCGGTCCGGCCGAGCTCTTCTGCGCGCGCGCGGGCATCGCGCCGGTCTGGTGCTGCCACGCCGACTGCGTCGTCGGATGCGAGGCGGGCGCGGCCGGGTACGCCGACGGCGTCATCATCGGCGACGGGTAGCCGGAGTGCCCGACGGCGGGAGGCAGATACGAGGGTCGCTGGGCCGGATCGCCGGTCACGCCGGGCCCGCCGGGCCCGGTCGATCCCGTGAAGCCGCCCGTCGTGCCGAAGCCCGGGAACCCTCCCGTCGAGGCCCCGCCGGTCGACGCCGGCGCGGTGCTCGCGTACGCGTTCGGGCCCTGGGGCATCCCGACCATGTTCGGGAGCTGCGGGCCGCTCGGACGCACGACGCGCGCGACGCGCATCGCCGACTGCCTCCCGCGCTCCGACGCGAAGGGCGCGAGCGCCTCGGCCAGCGCCGCGACGTCGGGATACCGGCCGGCGGCGTCTTTGTGGAGGCAGCGTAGGATCACCGCCTCGAGCTCGGGCGGTGCATCGGGCCTCCTTCGCCGAAGGGGCACCGGCGCGTCCATCGCGATCATCGCGCAGAGCGCGGTCGCCGTCGGCGCGTCGAAGACCGGCGACGCCGTCAGGAGCTCGAACAAGATCGCGCCGAGCGCCCAGATGTCGGAGCGATGGTCGACGTTCTTCAGGCTGCGCACCTGCTCCGGCGACATGTAGCGCGGCGTGCCCATCACGGTGTCCGTCGACGTGAGGTTCGGCGCCTCCTCGTCGATCGCCTTCGAGATCCCGAAGTCGAGCACCTTCACGCAGGGCGATCCGTCCGGGCGCTGCGTGACGAACAGGTTCTGCGGTTTGAGGTCGCGATGCACGATGCCGAGCCCGTGCGCTTCGCCGAGCGCCTCGCAGGCCTGGATCAAGTGGTCGACGGCCTCGTCGATCGGGAGCGGCCCGCGCGCGGTCACGACCTGCGCGAGGTCGCCGCCGCGCAGCAGCTCCATCACGATGAAGGGCGAGCCCTCGGGGAGCGTGCCGACCTCGTGGACGCGGCAGACGTGCTCGCTCTGGATCGAGGCGGCCGCGCGCGCCTCGCGGAGGAAGCGAGGCACGGTCCCCTCGCGCCGCGCGCGCGTCGGCGAGAGGAACTTGATGGCGACGGGCCGGCCGAGGGACGTATCCAGCGCGCCGAGGACGACGCCCATGCCGCCGGCGCCGATCGGCGACTCGATGCGATACTTGCCGGCGACCACCTCTCCCGGGCGCGGGAGGCCGTCTCCCGGCCCGGGCCGAACGCTATTCATGCAGGGACGAGCGTAGCAACCGGCCGTTGGGCGCGGAACTCCGGTACTACTGATCTTGCTACGCTCCCGCCGCGGAGCTTCTTCCCCCGACGTCCCTCGTGAGCCGCCGCGCACACCTGCCTACGCTCGTCCTCTTCGCCGCGTCGCTGGCGTTTCGCTTGCCGCCGCTCCTCAACGCGCGGTCGACGAACTCGGACGCGGCGGTCGTCGGCCTCCAAGCGATGCACGTGCTCTCGGGCGAGCTGTCGCCGCTCCTTTGGGGGAGCGGCTACCAGACGTCGGTCGACGCGTTCGTCGCGGCGCTGTTCTTCGTGCCGCTCGGGCCGACGCCGTTCGCGCTGATGCTCTCGGCGCTCTCGCTCCACGTGCTCGCGTCGTATCTCGTGTTCGCGACGGTGCGGAGGCGCGTCGATCCGTGGCTCGCGCTCCTCGTGACGATGCCGCTCGTCGTGAGCCCGAGCTCGGTGCACACCTACGCGCTCTATCCGCCGCGCCAGGCTTCGCTCACGCTCGCCCTCGCGGCGTTCTGGGCGATCGACGCCGCGACGTTCGCCAAGCGTGATGCGAGCGGGTGGAAGACGCGCGGGTGGCTCTTCGCGGGCGCGGGCTGCGCGACGCTCGCGGTGTCGGCCGATCCGTATCCGCTGCTGCTCTTGCCGCTCCTCGCGCTCCACGCGCTGCTCGTCGCGTGGCCCGCGGCGGAGATCGCCGAGGCGACGTCGCAGGCGCGCCTCACGCGCTTCACCGCGGTCGTCCTCGGCGCGACCGTCGGGCTCCTGCCGTTCGTGCTCTTGCATCGCTTCGCGGGGGCGAAGAGCGGCCCCATGGGCCTTTCGCTCTCGATGCTCGCGCATCATCGCAAGCTCCTCGTCGAGGAGTGCCTCCCGTGGGCGCTGAGCTACAAGGTGTACTTTGCACGCGACGTGATGGACTACCGGCCGTGGGCGCCGGGCTGGTTTCGCACCGTCGGCATGTTCGGCGCCTGCTTCCTCGGCGCGCTCGTCGCCTTCGGTCTCCTCGTGGCGCCGCTCCGGAGAGAGATCCCGAGCCACGTCCGGCGCCTCGGCCTCGTCGGCGCGCTCGTGTTCCCGATCGCGATCGACGCGTTCCTCCTGTCGGTCATGGTCATGGACCATTTCTCGATGCGCTACCTCGCGGTGCTCACGCTCCTCACGCCCTTCGCGGTGACGCCGGCGGCGTGGATCTTGGGGCGCCGCAGGTTCTTGCTCGCGTTCGCGCCTCACTTGATCGCGTCGGCGATCGGCGGCTGGGTCGGCTACGGGCCCTTCGTGCGCGGCCTCGTGCCCGTGAAGGAGACGCCGGAGCTGCGCGACGACTACGCGCTGCTCTCGATGCTCCAGCAGCGATCGATCCTCTACGCGACCGCCGACTACTGGGCGTCGTATCGACTGACGTTCCTCTTTCGCGAGCGCGTCGTCGTCGTCCCGACGAACGAGGCCGAAGATCGACGCGCGGGCTACCGCCGAGGGCTCGAGGCGCAGCCGATCTACGCCTACGTCTACGATCCGGGGCGGTCGCGCGAAGACTTCGCGAGCATCGAGCCGGCGCTCGCGGCCGAGAGCGAGAGCGTCGAGAAGCTCTCGGCAGGCCGGCTCACCGTCTTCGTCGTCACGCGACGCGCGCGGCCCTAGGATTCACGGCCCCGTGTGACCGGCCGTTCTCGGTATGTAGGCGTGGCGCGCGTTCTTTCGCATGTTCACCGCGGCACGCCGCTTGATACGGTCGCGCTTCATGACGATGTCTTTCTCGAGGCTTCTCCTTTCGAGCGCGTTCGGCCTCACCACGCTCGCGATGGGTGTCGACGCGACCGCGCAGACGCCGACGCAACCGCCGCCGGTGCCTCCGCCGGAGCAGACGGCGCAGCCCGCGCCGGCCGACGGCGACGAAGCGGAGCCCCCGCGGAGGAAGCCGAAGCGACGGAAGGTCGTCGAAGAAGAGGAGAGAGACGACGATGACGAGGGCGGCTCCTTCTTCTTCAGCGCCAACGGCCCCGGCCCAGGAAAGTCGCAAGGCGTCGTCGGCGCCGGTGGCCTCATCGCCTCGGGCATCGGCGGCCCCGGCTTCACCCTCGGCGTGAACTACGGCATCGCCGAGGTCGCCGACTTCCAGCTCCGCACCGATCTCGCGGTTCTCTTGGCCAACAACTCTACCGGCGTCGCGGGCGTCGTCGATCCGCACTTTCTCCTCCGCCTCCTCGGCAAGCGGAACATGGAGGCGAACTTCGGGCTCAAGTTCGGCCCCGAGATCGTGTGGGCGGCCGCCGGCGGCGGAGGCATCGCCGTCTTCGGCGTGGCGCCCGGCCTCGCGACGAGCTTCGGCAGCTCGAAGGTGCAGGGCTCGATCAACCTCGACTTCCCGATCTACTTCGCTGCGGCCGGCTCGGCGACCGGCACGTTCACGTCCGCGACCATCCGGCCGTCGGTCGGCGTCGAGGGCAACGTCGGAGGCTCCACGAACCTGTTCCTGCGGATCGCGCCGCAGTTCAGCCTCTCGGGAGGGAGCGGCTACATCCTCTCGATCCTGACCGGCGTCACTTTCTGAGACGGACGTCGGCGGCGCCGGCCATCCCCGTTCTCTTGGGGTACCCATGCGCCACTTCTCGCTTCGACTTGGTCTCGTCTCACTCATGCTCTTCTCCGCCTGCGGCGGAGCGACCGAAGGTCGAGGCGATCCGGGCGGCGGCGGCGCCGTGCCGTTCGAAGACGTCGACGCGTCGGCCGCGACCGACAACCCGATCGCCACCGGCGCGACCGTGGCGTCGAAGATCGACTTTCTGTTGGTGGTCGACGACTCCGCGTCGATGGGCGACAAAGCGAAGCTGCTCGCCGGTTCGCTCGGCACACTCCTTCGGAGGGTCGTGCCGTCACGCGACGTCCACCTCGGCGTGATCTCGACGTCGCTCGGCTCGATGGGCGGTGACGTCTGCCTGTCGGACGGCCAAGCCGCGCGAGCCCACCTCGCGACGACGCGCGGCGACGGCACGACCGTCGCGCCGAACGGCGTGCTCTCGTTCTCCGGCGACATCGAGGCCTTCGTCCGCGACGCCCAAGCGCTCGTCACCGGCCTCGGCGAGCGCGGCTGCGCGTTCGAGGCCCAGCTCGAGAGCGCCTATCGCTTCCTCTCCGCGCCCGATCCCTGGGTCGAGGTGCGCGTCGACCCGAGCCACCAAGTCGATCTCGGCAGCAGCAGCGAGGTCGACGTCACGCTCCTCGAGCAGCGCGCCGCGTTCCTCCGCCCCGACTCGCTGGTCGTCGTGCTCATGCTCACCGACGAAGACGACTCGTCGGTCGATCCGGCAGCCGTCGGCGGTCAGGGCTGGGCGTTCGCGGCGCACCAGTTCCCCGGCTCGACGGTCTTCCGCCCCGACGGGAGATCGACGACGGCGCCGCGCGCGACGAGCACCTGCGCGACGAGCCCTGCCAGCGCCGACTGCACCTCGTGCGGCTTCGCCGCGACGTGCAACACGGCCGATCCGGCGTGTCGGAAGATCAAGGACGATCCCGAGTGCCGGAAGAACGGCGGCTACTACGGACCGACCGAAGACCACCTCAACGTGCGCTTCCACAGGATGAAGGAGCGCTACGGGATCGATCCTCAGTATCCGCTCTCGCGCTACGTCGACGCGCTGACGCGCGTCAGGGTTCCCGATCGCGCGTCGGAGCACGTCGTCACCAAAGACGGGTCGGGCTTCAAGAACATCGGCCCGTACGTCGGCACGCCCAAGTGCACGAACCCGCTCTTCGCCGCCAAGCTCCCTTCCCAGCCCGGCGATCCGCTCTGCAACCTCCCGGTCGGACCGCGCAGCAAGGATCTGGTCGTCTTCGCGCTCGTCGGCGGCGTCCCGGAGAGCCTCGTCTCGACGTCGGTCGAGTGGAACGCGATCCTCGGGCGCAACCCCGACGCGTTCGACTTCACCGGGATCGATCCGCACATGGTGCAGTCGACCTCCCCGCGGAGCGGCCTCCCCGCCCCCGGCGCGATCGGCGACAACGGCCTCGACCCGATCCACGGCCGCGAGTGGGAGACGGCCGGCGATGACTTGCAGTATGCATGCACCTTCGCGCTGCCGACCGCCCGAACGTGCACGCCCGTCGACGCCGTGTGCGAGTGCGCGAGCGGCAAGGCCCCTCCGCTCTGCTCCGGCCCCAACGTGCAGACGCGCGCGAAGGCGTATCCGTCGATCCGCGAGCTGCGCCTCGTCAAGGAGCTCGGCGATCGCGGCATCGTCGGCTCGATCTGCCCGCAAGACGCGAACGCGGGCTACACGTCGACGATGAACCACCTGGCGGACGCGCTCGCGCCCCGCCTCGAGTGACGCGCGTCAGTCGGTGCAGGGCACGTCGGCGTACGGATCCGACTCGTCGCGCTTGCGGTCCTTGACCACGGCGGCCTGCAGGCGCGTCTCGCTGGAACGACGGACCTCACGCGACGCAGCGCGCGAGGGATGAGGCTGCGTATCGGGACCGTGAGCGACGGGCCGATGACGCGTCGCGGCTTCTTTCTTGGCAAGCATGTGCACCTTGAACGCAAGCCACGTGCCTCGTGTTCCTGCGTCTCCTTGGGTTGGGGGCGAGGTCATAACCAACCGATCTTCAGTCGTCGAGACGGGCGTCGACTGCGCAGATGGATTCGCACTGACGTCGACTGTCGTCCGCAGTACGTGTCGAAAGCTCGTCAGGATCCGACAATCCCCTGACGCGGGGCTAGGATTCACGACGCGGCTCGTCAATGAAGTCGAACGACCGATCCAAGCTCGGCGATTACCGGCGCAAGCGCGACGCGAGCGTGACGAACGAGCCCTTCGGCGACGACGCTCCCGCTTCGTCGTCGCGCGAAGGCACGACGGCGGGCGCCTACGTGGTTCACCTCCACGACGCCACGCGACGCCATTACGATCTGCGTCTCGAGATCGGCGGCGTGCTCGCCAGCTTCGCCGTCCCGCATGGGCTCGCGCTCGACCCCGAGCGCAAGCACCTCGCCGTGAAGACCGAGGATCACCCGATCGAGTACCTCGAGTTCGAAGACGTGATCCCCGAGAAGCAGTACGGCGCGGGACCGATGATCGCGTGGGATCGAGGCAGCGTCACTTACCTCGAGGGCCCCGCCGAAGACGAGGTCGCGCAGGGCAAGCTCCATGTCGAGCTGCGCGGCCTGAAGCTCAGGGGGCGCTTCGCGCTCGTCCGGCTCGCGAAGGGCGAGACCGGCAACGAGTGGCTCCTCTTCAAGAAGCAAGACGAGCACGCGAGCAAGGATCGCGTCATCACCGAAGAGCTCCCGCGATCGATCTACTCCGGCTTGACCGTCGACGAGCTCGAGGGCGCCGCGGCGATCGGCGCGGCGCACGTCGCGCGCGCCTTCGAGCTCGGCGCGAAGCGCCTCGGCGCCGCGGCGGCGCGCGAGCTCTCCGCGCGCGATCGCTCGCCGCTCGTCGTCGCGGCCTCGGGCGAGACGCCGCGCGGCGAGGGATGGGTGTACGACGCGCAGCTCGAAGGCCTCCGCGTCGTCGCGTCGCGCGACGGCGACGTCGTGTCGATCGCGCTGTGGGGCGCAAATGGATCCGCCGAGACCGTCGAGGCATTTTACCCCGAGGTGGTGCGCGCTTTGCGCGCGCTGCCGCTGACGCGCATCGTCATCGACGGCGAGCTGTGCGCGTTCGACGCGAGCGGTCATCCGAGCCTCTCGCGGCTGGCGCAGCGCGCGCTCCAGATCGCGAAGGGCGACGCGCATCGCGCGACGACGTTCACGCCGGTCACCCTGGTCGCACAAGATCTTCTCGTCGTCGGCGACGCCGACGTGCGCTCGCTGCCGCTGTCGCAGCGACGCGAGCTGCTCGCGTCGATCATGCCCGACGTCGGGTTCCTCCGCGCGGCGCCTCCGCTCGAGGGACCGACCGCGTCGATCCTCGAGCTCTGCGCCGCGCACGGCATCCCCGGCGTCGTGGCGAAGAAGAAGAGCGCGCCGTACGAGCCGAAGAAGGCCGGCTGGCTCTCTCTCTCGAGCGGCGTCGCGCCGCGCTCGCGCGCGATCGTCGATCATCGCGCCGCCGACCCGAGCCGAGCGGTGCGCCAGGTCACGATCACCAACCGCGGCAAGATCTTCTGGCCCGACGAGGGCTACACCAAGGGAGATCTCTGCGACTACTACGCGAACGTCGCCGACGTCGTCCTTCCGTACCTCGTCTCGCGGCCCGTGATCCTCGTGCGCTACCCCGACGGCATCGCGGGCAAGAGCTTCTTTCAGTGGAACGTACCCCCGGGCATGCCCGCGTGGGTTCGAACGCTCTCGATCCCGGGCGACGAGGGCGAGAAGAAGCGCGGCTTCCTCATCGACGACGCGCCGACGCTCCTCTACGTCGCGAACCTCGCGTGCATCCCGCTCCACATCCTCGCGGCGCGCATGCCCGATCTCGCGCAGGCCGACTTCTTCACCGTCGACTTCGACGTGAAGCAGTCGGAGCTTCGCCACGCGGTCACGCTCGCCACGACGCTGCGCAAGCTCCTCGAAGCGATCGGCCTCGAGGGTCTTCCCAAGACGTCGGGGCAGTCGGGGCTGCACGTCCTCGTACCGCTGGGCAGAGGACAGAGCTTCGAAACCGCGCGGGCGCTCGCCGATCTCTTGGGTAAGCTCCTCGTCGAGCAGCACCCCGACATCGCCACGATGGACCGCGTGGTCACGCGGCGCGGCGCGCGCGTCTACGTCGACACGGGGCAGACCGGCCGATCGCGCGCGATCGTGGCGCCGTACTCGGTGCGCGCGGTCGCGGGCGCGCAGGTGTCGACGCCCCTCGACTGGGACGAGATCACGCCCGACCTCGATCCTCGCGCGTTCACGATCAAGACGCTCCCCGCGCGCCTCGCGAAGCACGGCGATCCGATGAGCGGGCTGCTCGAGGCGAAGCCCGACGTCGCGCGCGCCGTGACGGCGCTCTCCGGCGTCGTCGGGAGCCGGGCGCGCTGAAAGCCACCACGCGCTGAACCCTGAACAAAAACGCCCAACTTGACGCGCCCTCGCCGCCGCGCCATGAGCGGGCCGCCGTGGCTGCCAGCTATTTCGACGTGGACGGAACGCTGATCAGGACGAACCTGGTCCACCCGACCCTCTACTACTTGATGCACCAGCGCTCGCCGATGCGCAGCCTGCAGAAGCTCGCGCGCGCCGCGTGGAAGACGCCGCAGATGCTGATGGCGGAGCTGCAAGATCGGCGGATGTTCAACGAGATCCTCTTCTCGTCGTACGAAGGCATCTCCCGCGATCGCCTCCACGTCCTCGCCGACGACGCCTTCGACACCATCATGAAGAAGGCGCTCTATCCGGCGGCGCGCGATCTCGTCGCGCGCTGCCGCGACGAGGGCCACGACGTCGTGCTCGTCTCCGGCGCGCTCGATTTCTTGATGACGCGCCTCGCCGATCACCTCGGCGCGACGCACGTGATCGCGAACCGCCTCGAGATCAAGGACGGCTACGCGACCGGGCGCCTCTTGCGGCCGGTCGTCGCCGGTCCGGAGAAGGCGCGCTTGATTCGCGAGCACGCGCGCGAGCACGGCCACGATCTCGACGAGTGCTTCGCGTACTCCGACAGCTACTCCGACGTACCGATGCTCAGCGTCGTCGGCCATCCCGCCGCGGTCAACCCCGACGGCAAGCTCGCGCGCCTCGCGCGAACGTACGGCTGGCCGGTGCTGACGCTCGAAAAAAACGTGAACTAGAAGGCGTCATGTCCCATCCCCTCGTCGTCACTCTGGATCGCAAGAGCGCGCCGCGCACCATCTTCAGCGGCGACCGCCTCGTCGAGATCGATCTGCCGCCGGGCACGCGGTGCATCTACCCGCGCGCGCCCATCGCGCCGCTGAAAGACGTCGAAGCGGCGATCCGCTACGCGATCAATCATCCGCACGACTCCGAGCCGCTGCACGCGAAGCTCCGCCCGGGGATGAAGGTCGTCATCGGCATCGACGACATCTCGCTCCCGCTGCCGCCGATGCGCCGGCCCGACGTGCGCGAGCGCGTGCTCACCGTGGTGCTCCAGACGCTCGCGGATCACGGCGTCGAAGACGTCACGATGATCATCGCGACGAGCGTGCACCGGCGGATGACGGGCGAAGAGATCCGCCACGTCGTCGGCGATCGCATCTTCAACGCGTACTACCCCGAGCGCCTCTACAACCACGACGCCGAAGATCTGAAGAACATGGTCGAGATCGGCACGACCGATCTCGGCGAGGTCGTCGAGCTCAATCGCAAGGCCGTCGAGAGCGATCTCCTCATCTACGTGAACCTGAACCTCGTCCCGATGGATGGAGGGCACAAGTCGGTCGCGGTCGGCTTCTGCGGCTACAAGAGCCTGAAGGCGCACCACAACCCGCAGACGATGCGCAACTGCCACTCGTACATGGATCCGTCGAGCTCCGCGCTCGCGACCAGCGTCGAGCGGCAGGGCAAGCTCGCGAACAAGAAGCTCAACGTCTTCACGATCGAGACGACGGTCAACAACCGCATGTTCGATCGCCCGCTCGAGTTCCTGCACAAGAACGAGGACGACCTCTCCGGCATGGAGAAGGCGGCGCTGAAGGCGCTGACGGTGACGCTCTCGAAGGTGCCGCAGCCCGCGCGCCAGGCGATCTTCCAGAAGGTGCCGTCGCCTTACGGCGTCACCGGCGTCTTCGCCGGCGAGACCGAGGCGGTGCACAAGCACACGCTCGCGCGCTGCTACGAGCAGTACCTCGTGCCGATCAAGGGGCAGGCCGACATCGTCGTGTGCGGCGTCCCGTACATCAGCCCGTACAACGTCAACTCGTTCCTGAACCCGCTGCTCGTGCAGGTGATGGTGAACGGGTACCTGTTCAACATGTACAAGGGCGCGCCCCTCCTCAAGAAGGGCGGCACGATGATCGTGACGCACCCGTGCACCGATCAGTTCGACAAGGAGCACCACGCTCCGTACATCGAGTTCGTGCACAACCTCCTGCCGGAGACGCGCGACGGCCTCGAGCTCCACAAGCGCTACGAGGCGAAGTTCGCGTCGAACCCGGCGTACATCCAGGCGTACCGCACGGGGCACGCCTACCACCCGGCGCACCCGTTCTTCATGTGGTACTGGGGCGAGGCGGGCCGGCAGCACACGGGCCGCGTGATCGTCGTCGGCGCCGACAACGAGTACATCCCGAAGCTCATGGGATGGGAAACGGCGCGCTCGATGCCCGAGGCGCTCGAGATGGCGAAAGACACCGCGCCGCCGAGCCCCGAGATCGTGCTGATGCACATCCCGCCGATCGTCATGGCGGAAGTGACGGCGTGAGAGCGTTCGTCGTCGCGATCGCGATCGTCGCGTGCGCCTGCGGAGCGGGCGGCGAAGCTGCGGCGCCGCGGAGCGGTCCTCTCACGTGCGACGAGCACTGCGCGTCGATCGAGAAGTCGTGCGGGCCGCGCGCGCCTCAAGGCGAGTGCGCCGAGTACTGCCGGGGATGGGCCTCGAGCATCAAGGCGCCCGACTCAGCCGCGTGTCGCGACGCGAGCAGCGACTACTTCGCGTGCCGCCAGGCGCTCTTCATCGAGCTCTGCAGCGCAGGGCCGCACGACGTGCAGCGATGCAACGCGAAGGCGGAGTCGGCCAAGCTGGCGTGTAGCGGCGATTGACGGTATGCGGGCAGGCGTGACCGACCTGCAAAAATACCTCGCCGAAGAGATCGCCGTCGATCACGTCGACGGTCACCTCACGCGACGCGAGGCGCTCCGCCGGCTCGCGCTCCTCGGGCTCGGCGCGGCCGCGGCGTCGAGCATGCTCGCCGCGTGCGCGAACGAGAAGGCTTCGCAGCCGGCGCCTGCCCCGACGGGCGCGCCCTCGGGCGACGCCGCTCCGCCCGCGGCGCCCTCGGCGGCGCTCCCCGCGGAGGCGATCACGTTCGCCGGGCCCGAAGGGCGCACGCTCCAGGGATCGTGGTCGGCCGCGGCGAAGCCGCGCGGCGGCGTCCTCGTCATCCACGAGAACAAGGGGCTGACGGATCACTTCAAGCAACTGCCCGGGCGATTCGCGGCGGCCGGGTACGCGGCGCTCGCGATCGATCTCCTCTCCGAAGAGGGCGGCACCGCGTCGCTCGGCGATCCGGCGAACGCGACCGCCGCGCTCAACAAGGTTCCGGTCGAGCGCTTCGTCGCCGACATGCGCGCCGGTCTCGACGAGATCGCGCGGCGCGCGCCCGGCGTGAAGCTCGGCGCGATCGGCTTCTGCTTCGGCGGCGCGATGACGTGGCAGCTCATCGCCTCGAAGGATCCGCGCCTCGCCGCGGCCGCCCCGTTCTATGGACCGTTGCCATCCGGTGCGGACTTCACCGGCTCGAAGGCCGCGGTGCTCGGCGTCTTCGCGGAGAAAGACGCGCGCGTGAACGCGACGCGCGACGCGGCGAAGGAGGCGCTCGCGAAAGCGGGCCTCACGCACGAGATCGTGACCTACCCGGGCGTCGATCACGCGTTCTTCAACGACACCGGGCCGCGCTACGACGCGAACGCCGCCGCGCAAGCGTGGGCGAAGGTGCTCGAGTGGTTCGGGCGTCATGTCGGCTAGGCGCCTCGCGCTCTTCGCGTTCGCGATCGCGATCGCGA
>JAHBWD010000040.1 GCA_019637175.1 Labilithrix sp.
CGAGTACACTGCGTTGACGCGGGGGAGCGAAGAATGAAGAAGCCCGCTCCGGTTGAATCTGCCTCCGCGTTGATCGACGCGCGGATCCGAGAGCTCGACGACTGGCGCGGAGCGACGCTCGCGAGGGTGCGCGAGATCATTCACGCGGCGGATCTCGAGATCGTCGAAGAGTGGAAGTGGATGGGCACACCCGTCTGGTCTCACGGCGGCATCGTCTGTACGGGAGAGACGTACAAAAGCGTCGTGAAGATGACGTTCGCGAAGGGCGCCGCGCTGAAGGATCCCAAGCGGCTCTTCAACTCGAGCCTCGAGGGCAATGTCAGGCGGGCGATCGACATTCGCGAAGGCGAGAAGGTCGACGAGGCGGCCTTGAAAGCGCTCGTTCGCGCGGCGGTGGCTCTCAACCTCGAAGGCCGGGCAGGCAAGGAAGGCAAGAACGAGCCGAAGCCCCGACGCGCGCGCGCCAAGAAGGCCGGATGATCCAGCGAGGGCGCGTCGCTCTCCGCTATCATGAGAGGTCATGCGCTCGAGAGCCGCCGTCTGCGCTTCGCTGCTGTGCGGTACGATCTCGCTCGTCGTCAGTTGCGTGGGGAGCGATCGCGCTTCGCCGATCGACACCGACACGGGCGTCGAAGCGGGCGGCCCCGCCGACGCCGGCGTGCAGCCCGACACCTCGACGGAAGACGCCGGGCCGGGATCGCTGTCGATCGAGCCGGAGCTGCCGCGCGTCGAGCGAGGGAAGACCGCCGAGGTGAAGATCAAGCTCGGGCGAACGGCGACGCTCCGAGGAGACGTCGCCGTCGATCTCGCCGGGCTGCCCGCGGGCGTCACCGTCTCGCCGATCGTGATCGGCGCCGCGTCGAGCGAGGCGACGGCGACGCTCAGCGCCGCGCCCGCCGCGGCGATGGGCATCAAGCCCATCACGCTGAAGGCGCAGGGCGCGAGCGATCGCTCGGTTCGCCTCGCGGTGGCCGGGCCGTCGGGCGATCTCGACACGAGCTTCGACAACGACGGCCTGATCCTCGACTCGACCAACCCGGGAGCCTCCGTCCGCGCGATGACGGAGATCGGCGAGGGCGGGCTCTTGGTCGCCGGAACGAACGGCACCGGCTGGCTCGTGCGGCGATACGACGAAGCGGGCGTGCCGGAAGCGACGTTCAACACGAACGCCGCCGCGGTCGTGCCGACGACCGGAATGGCCCGCGCGATCGCGCTCGACCCGGCGACGGGGCGGATCGTCGTCGGAGGAGGCTCGGGCGCGAGCGAGGCGGCGACGATCGTGCGGCTCAACGCCGACGGCACCGCGGATCAGACGTTCGGCAACGCGGGGACGATGCGCGCGACGATCGCCGATCATCCGACCGGATCGCGCGTGAACGCGATGGTCGTGACGACGGGCTCGACGATCGTGATCGCAGGATCGTTCTTCGGCCCCACGCGCGGGATCGTCGAGCGCTACACCGCCACGGGGCAGCGCGACGCGGTCGGCTTCGCGTTCTACCAAGATCAAGCGCCGTCGGAGCTCACCGCGCTCCTCGTGCTCCCCTCGGGCGCGCTGCTCGCGACGGGTACGAACGACGCGGTCGCGCCTCCGGAGCACCTCGCCTTGCGCTTCCTCGCGACCGGAGCGCCCGACACCGCGTTCAACCTCACGGGCCGCGCTTCGTACCCCGAAGAGAGCTGCAGGGGCGCGAGCGCCGCGCTGGCGGCGAACGGCGACGCGGTGATCGTCGGGCAGAGCGTCTTCGGTCCCAACTACTGCGAAACGAGGATCGCAGCCTCGGCGGCGGGCGCGCGGATTTACACGAGAGTGCACCCGGCCGGCGCGTCCGACCAATTCCACGCCGCCGCGCCCGGCCCCGGCAACACGGTCTACGCCGCGGGCCAAGGCGGCGGCTCGCAAGACCGCGTGGGCGTCGTGCTCCGTCGCAAGGCCGACGGCGATCTCGATCCGACGTTCGCGCCGGGCTCGGATACGCCGGGCGTGCTCGGTCTCCAAGATCCGTCGGTCCCCGACGTTTACGCCTACGATCTCTTCGCGCTCGCCCCGTCGCGCGACGGGCGCCTCTTCATCGGCGGCGCGCGCACGAAGTCGATGACGGGCTTCGTCGTCTTCCGCGTCTGGCAGTGAGCGTCGGCGATCGCCGACGTTCGCCGTGCGCTCCGACGTAACGGAAGTTACGTGATCGCACGTGGCGTTCGAGGCGAGCCTTGTGCCGGCGCCGACGAGAGCCCATGTTCTCGGGTATGCGATTTCCTCTCGCGATCACCCCTGCCTGTCGTCTCCTCTTCGCTGCCCTCGGCATGCCGCAGAAGAGCACCTACGCAGAGATCGACGCGAAGGGCGGAACCCTGCACGTGAGGGCGGGGATGTGGTTCGAGGAGAAGTTCTCGCTGCGCGAGGTGTCGGAGGTGCTGCCGTCGAGCTGGCCCTGGTGGGGCGGCCTCGGCGTGAAGCTCGGTCCGCAAGACTCGGTAGGCGTCGTCGGCTCGGGCAAGGGCGTCGTCGCGGTGCGCTTCTCGCGTCCGCAGACGATGCACGTGCTGCTCACGGTGCATCGTCCCGAGCTTCGGCTGTCGCTCGAGTCTCCCGACGCGTTCATCGAGGCCCTTCGCGACGCCGTCTCGCGATCGCGCGAAGCGGATGATGCTCATCGTCCGGCGTGAGGCCGCGACGACATCGGGGGTCTTCGGCGGCTCCGGGGCTCACGCGGACCAGCTGGCGATCGTGTCGAAGGGCATCGTCCCTCGGACGATCACGGTCGCGCCTTCGATCGCGACGGCGCTGGAGACCGGGAACTGCTCCCACCGGTGCTCCTTCGTGGCGCGCGCGTGAGCGAACCTCCGCTCGAGATCTTCCGCCGCCACACGGGCCGCAGCGTCGGCGCGAAAGTAGAACCGGAGAGCGACCGGCGCCGGCCCTCCCGGCGGAGCGGGATACGCGAGGCTCGCGATCGCTTGGAGATCGGCGCCGCCGAGCATCTGAGCCTGTACGGAGGCGTTCCCGCCGTCGGCGATCACGAGCTGCGCGACGGTCGCCGACGGCTCGAAGCGTTCGCTCGGCGGAACGCTCGGATCCTTCGCCAGCGCATCGGCGACGCGCAGCGCCACGAGGCCGCTCGCCGTCACCCACGTCGTTCCATCCGGCAAGCGGAACAGGAGCGTGTCGCGCGCGGTCTTCGCCTGCATCACGCCCGACGACGACGTGCCCACGAGCCGGAAATCGGGGAGGCGGCGCCCGCAGAGATCGCCGTCTTGCTGAAAGCACCGGAGCACGAACGGATCGGCTCCGACGGGGACCCCGCGCAAGACCGCCAGGGTCGCGCCGTCTGCATCCATGAAGAGCTCGCCGTCGGGCGACTTCATGAGCGCGCTGTAGCCGAAGGGCATCACCTGACGCTCGAACGACGGTGGATCGGTCTGTAGGCCCGGCCCCTGCCATCGCACGAAGAGCGGCGAGAGCTCCCGAGGCTTCGGCGCGACGAAGCGCGTGGCGAGCATCGCGACCGGAGGTCGCCCGAAGAAGCGCGCCGTCCAGTGATCTCGCGCCGCCGACGCCGACGCCGCGAAGGTCGGCGCGCCCCGCACGGGGGACGACGTGCACGCGGCGAGAGCCGCTCCCACCGCGAACGTTCGACGACCGAGCACCACCACGCCGTCGATCGTACTACCAGGGCGAGACGCGCGACCAGGGCGAGACGCGCGACATCCTGTGACGCTCGATCGGACGATCGAGCCATCGCTCGATGCCGACGTTCTCCGGTCAGCGCTTCTTCTTGCGCGCGGCGCGGAGGCCTTCCTCGGCGACCGCGCTCACGGCGCTGTCTCTGTTCTTCGCCGCGGCCCTCGTTGCTCCCGAGGACGCCGATCGCGACGTCGCGGATCTCGTCCGTCTTGCCCTTCAGCGCGTAGGCCCTCAGCGCCGAGAACACCTTGTCATCCTTCGCGATCTTCAGGAGCTCGAGAAAGCGCCTGGGGTGGCACGAAGGCAGGCAGTTCAGCCGCGAGATCAGCAGCGGGTCGAAGAACCTGCGAGCACATGAGCGCCTCGAGAGCCGCACGTTGGCAACTCCAGCGCGTCGTGCGCGATCACGAGCTACGCGCGCGCAGCGGCCTCTCGAGCCCTCGGCCTCTTGCGCTTCACCTTCCTCGGCCTGAACGACACCAGCGGCGGCATGTCGACTTCGCTCTCCTCCTCGGGAGCGCCGTACGTGGCGATGTCGACGTCAGCCTGCTCGGGGACGCCGCTGTAGATCACCGGCGCAGTCGGAGGGGTGCGGCCGCTCACGTAGTTCACGAGCGCCGGCACCTCTCTCGCGCCGGAGACGTCGAGCATGTACTCGAGGAAGACGTCCGGCCCGGCGTAGAAGAGCGTCGACTTCGCGTGCGGATCTATAAGACGTGCCTCGAAGCGATCCGCGGCTGCGTCGGCGGTGTTCGCGTCGACGAGCATCTGGAACGAGCCCTCCGTCTGCTTGTCGAGCGCCCGCAGGTGAAGCATCCGAGCCAGCGGCGCGGCGAGCGGCGAGTCGTGGTCTTCTTGGTCGGCATGGTTGCAGGTCGCGAACGCCCGCTACAACCTCCGGAAGCTCGGGTGGTGCGGGTGCCGGCACTGTTACCACGCCCGCGGCGGCTGGAACGCCATCGCCGAACAGCTCGAGGTCGCGTCGTGAGGCCCTACTTGTCGACCGTCCACACCTCGGTGCCGATCGGGACGTCTGCGGCCGTGAGGCGGTTCAGCGCGACGTACGCCCGCGTCGGATTCGCCCGCGTGACTGTGGCGTAGGCCGGGGCGCGCGCCCTCGAGCCGTCCGGTCGCCGGATCTCGGCCATGAAGTGCCGCCCCGGCGGCAGCTCCTCAAGCGCCACCGTGGGCTCGAGGTGCACGCCGACGTGCTCGATGGCGACCAGGTCGGTGACAACGAGCAAGCGGGGCACGAGGAGATCGTAGCTCGCCTGCGACACCGGAATCTTCATCCGATGCACGGCAGCCGTTCTGCCGAGCGAAACGCACTCTTCGAGGGGCGAATGCCCCATGTCTTGCCCCACGGAGGCCGCGATGGGTGAGCGATGCTCGACGAGCTCGGGACCGTTCCGGTGCTCGCGCGACCTGAACGCCGACGGCTCGCCTCACGCGGGCGAGTGCGTGACCCGCGAGGTCTCCAAGCCGTCCGAGCTCGGCGCATTCGCGAACGACGTAGAGTCACCGGCGGTGACGAATCATCAGATGGCCGCCAACGGAGAGGCCTATTTTACTGGCGCGTCCGGCAGGATTCGAACCTGCGACCTACGGCTCCGGAGGCCGTCGCTCTATCCAGCTGAGCTACGGACGCGTGACGAAGCTGCGTTCATAGCTCAAGACTCGGAGGCCGCACAAGACGCGTCGTGCGGCTCCGAGGCGCATGGACATCCTCGGCTGTCACCCTACGTTGCAGCCACATGCCGAATCGCGCCGTTTCCAGAGCTCGCGGCGGGCGCGCGAGCCGGGCGCGCGCGGGCCGAGCCACGAGCGAGACGCCGAAGCAGGACCGCGACCCGCTGCTCTCCGCGATATGCCACGACCTCCGCGCGCCGCTCGCGGCCGTGACCATGGGCGCGAACTTCGTGCTCCAAACGACGCGGCGCGAGAGCCCCGAGGCGCGCACCGTTCAGGTCCTCGAGGCGATGATCCGATCGTGCGCGCAGATGGAGCGGCTCATCAAGAACTTCGCCGATCTCTCCGAGATCGAGGCGAACGCCGTCACGCTCCGGCTCGGGCTCCACGACGCGGGCGAGATCCTCGAGCTCGCCGCCAACGCGGCGCGCGACGCCGCGCGCACGCGATCCGTCACGATCGAGGTCCGAAGGCCGCCTTCCCCCCTCACGGTGAAGAGCGACCGCGAGAGGATCCTCCGCGCCGTCGGGCACGTGCTCGAGAACGCCGTCAAGCACGCGCCCGAAGGGAGCGCCGTCACGCTCGCCGTCGAGCCGCGCGGCCGCGCCGTCGAGCTCTCGATCACCGACCGCGGGCCCGGGCTCGATCCCGAGCTCCAGCAGCACCTCTTCGATCGCCAGTGGCTCGCCGCGCGATCGAGCCGCGCCGGCGGCTTCGGGCTCGCGATCGCGCGTGGCTTCGTCGAAGCCCACGGCGGACGCATCGACGTCGAGTCGAACGCGGCGGCGACGACGTTCACGCTCGTCGTGCCGACCGAGCCGCCCTGACGTTCACCCGTCGCCGTCGCCGATGCCGTGGTGCTTCATCTTCTCCCAGAGGTTCTTGCGGGAGATGCCGAGCAGCTCGGCGGCCTGGCCCTTGCCGCCGCTCGCGAAGCGGAGCGCGCGCAGGATGTATTGACGCTCGAACTCCTTCGTCGCGACGGCGAGCGGACGGAAGTTGGCGGCCGTCGGGCTCTGGGGGATCGCGGCGCCCACGATGTCGGAGGGCAGGTGCTCGAGATCGATCTCGCTGCCGTGCGCGAGCACCACCGCGCGCTCGATCGCGTGCGCGAACTCGCGCACGTTGCCCGGGAACGGATACTCGAGGAGCGCGGCCCACGCGCGCGGTGAGATGCCCGGAGGCACGCGGCCGGGGTAGAACTTTCGCAGGAAGTGCGCGAGGAGCAGCGGCAGATCCGCGCGCCGCTCGCGGAGCGGCGGGATGTTGAGATCGAGGACGTTGATCCGAAAGTAGAGGTCTTCGCGGAACTTGCCCTGCTGGATCAGCTCCTTCAAGTCGCGGTGGGTCGCCGCGACGACGCGGACGTTGACCGGCACCGACGCGTTCGTGCCGAGCGGCTGGATCGTGCCTTCCTCGAGCACGCGGAGGAGCTTCGCCTGCACGGGGAGCGGCAGCGCCGCGATCTCGTCGAGCAAGAGCGTGCCGCCGTCGGCCGCCTTGAAGCGCCCGTCGCGCTGCCGGATCGCGCCGGTGAACGCGCCGCGCTCGTGGCCGAACAGCTCGCCCTCGATCAACGTCTCGGGGAACGCCGAGCAGCTCACCGCGACGAAGGGCGCGTTCTTCCGCGGGCTCCGCGCGTGGAGCGTGTGCGCGACGAGCTCCTTGCCCGTCCCGCTCTCTCCGCGGATGAGCACGGGCGCGTCGCTCTGCGCGACCGTGTTGATGCGCGCGATGAGCTGCCTCATCGCCGGCGTGTGGCCGATGATCGGCGAGCCCGCCTCGCGGCTGGCGACGAGCTTGCGCGCCTCCTCGAGCTCCTGCCGGAGCGCGCGGTGCTCGGCGATGTGGCCGATCACGCGGAGGGAGAACTCTTCCGGATCGAAGGGCTTCGTGACGTAGTCGTAGGCGCCCTCGCGCAGCGACGCGACCGCGTCGGGCACGGTGGCGAACGCGGTCATCAGGATGACCGACGTGCCCGGCGACTTTTGCCTGAGCCGCCGAAAGATCGTGAGACCGTCGACCTTGGGCAAGCGCACGTCGAGGATCGCGACGTCGAAGATGTGCTCGGCCACGAGCGCGATCGCCTCGTCGCCGTCGACCGCCTCGATGACCTTGTGACCCGCGTCACTCAACGCGAACGAGAGGCTCAGGCGCGTCGCCTGATCGTCGTCGACCACGAGGATGTCGAGCGGCACCGAATGACGTTGGGTGTCACGCGATCTGCTCCTCGTGGGTCGTTCCACCATCATGGCCGTTCGTCTCCTCGTCGCTCGTCACCCGTCGCTCTCGCTGATAGAGCACGGGCTTCCCGGCGAGACGACGCGGGGGGATGCCGCAGCTTTTCACTCCCCCAACGCCCCGACTCCCCGACCAACGAGCGGCGTCGGGTTGCGAGCACGAAGCGTGCGAGGACGATCGCACGTCGCTGGCTCGTGCGTTGCGCGTGGCATGGCGTTTCCATGATCTGCGCTCGCATGAACGCGCCAAGAGGCCCGATCGACGCGCGTCGAGCTCGTTTCGCCCTCGGCGCCGGCGCCCTCGCGCTCGCGGTCAGCGCGCTTGCCACGGCGATCCCGCGCTGGCTTTCGCTCGATCCGTTCGTGGCGACGCTCGGCGTGACCACGCTCGCGCTGATGGCCGCGTCGATGATCCTCGCGCGCGACGTCGACGTGCTCGAGCACCACGCGCTCGACGATCCGATCTCGCCGGTCGGAAGGCGACGCTGGGAGCGCCGCTTACGTGACGAAGTCGAGCGCGCGGTGCGCTCGCGTATGCCTCTCTCGCTCCTCGTGCTCGACGTCGATCGCTCGAGAGCGCTCGACGATGCGCACGGTCACGCGTGTGGCGATCTTGCGCTCGCGCTCGTCGGCGGCGTCGTCCGCGCCACGTGCCGTTCGCGAGACGTCGCGGCGCGATTCGGCGGAGACGAGCTCGCGCTCTTGCTCCCGCGCACGCGCGCGGCCGAGGCGCGCGTCGTCGCCGAGCGCATCCGTCGTGCGCTCGCGCGGCGGCGCGACCGCGCGTTCCCGCTGACCGTGTCGATCGGCATCGCGGACCTCGCCAGCCTGCGCGAAGCCCGCCCCGAGCTCCTCTTCGCCGCCGCCGACGGGGCGCTGCGCGCCGCCAAGGCCGCCGGCCGCGACCGCGTCGTGATCGGCGCGCCCGCGCGAGGCTGCCGCGTCATCAGCCTCGACGCGCGACGCGCAGCGAAGAGGGGGTTCGCGAGCGCCTGATCGCTGGATCGACGATGTGCAGTTGCGGTCCGCAGCCTGCGCTCGAAGTGCAGTCGCGCGCGCGCGGCCAGGCCGACGGAGTGGGATGTCGACCCGGATTTCATGCGAGATCCTCCGATCGACCGCGCTCTCTGCGGCCTGCGGCACGGGTCGTGCTGCTCTTCGGCGCGGGAGGTTTCAGTCATGGACCGAACCGTCAAAGCGACGATGTGTGTGATCGTGATCTCGGTCCTCTCCGGGTGCGGCTCGTTCTCGTTCGTTCCTCGGCCCGTACCGACGGAGAGGCTCGACGCGCCCCGCACGACCTCGGTGGCTTCGAACGCCAAGGGTCCCACCCAGGCTCCCTGATCCCGCCAAGGTTCACCACGACGCGTTCGTCGTGGGGTGATAGCTCGAGTCCTCACGGCCGACGTAGGGAGATCTCGCGGAAGGTCCCGAAAACTGTCGCCTGGCGGCCCGGTTTGGATAGTCTGCCGCGCGTGGCTACTCCGACCGATGTCGACTGGACGACCGAGCGCTGCCTCTCCCTCGTGGACGTGCTCGTCGACGGGAAGCTCCTCGAGCTCGCGACCTCGCGAGCGCGCCACTCGTTCGCGACGCGCCTCGCGCATCGCCTGAACGAGAGCGCCGATCCCACCGATCTCGCCGACTGGATCGTCGAGCAGCCCGAGGTCGTCGAGCTGCACGCGAGCGACGAAGAGCTGCAGGGAGCCCTCGAAGCCATCGCGTCCGACGAAGAGGAAGCCGACGACGACGAGTGAGCGCTCGTCCGCGAGCGCTCACTCATCGAAGCTCCGTGCGAGCCGCCGTCAGCCGGACGTCTCTTCGAACTCGGCGTCGATGACGCCGCCGTCCTTCTTCTTCTCGCCGGCGGGCGACCCGTTGGCCGCGCCGTTCTCGCCGGCCGCCGCGCCGTTCTCCGCGCCGGGCGCCGCGCCCTGGTACATCGCGCCCGCGAGGCGGTGCGCTTCCTTCTCGAGCTTCTCGAGGACGTCTTTCACCTGCGCGTCGTCTTGCTTCTCGACGGCGGCGCGCCCGTCCTTGATGAGGCCCTCGAGCGTGCCGACGTCGGCCGCCTGGAGCTTCTCCTTGTTCTCGGAGATCATCTTCTCGAGCGTGTAGCAGAGGTTGTCGAGCTTGTTGCGGCGCTCGACCTGCTCGCGGCGCTCCTTGTCTTCCGCCTCGTGCTCGGCGGCCTCCTTGACCATCCGCTCGATGTCGCCCTCGTTGAGGCCCGAGTTCGAGGTGATCGTGATCTTCTGATCCTTGCCCGTCGCCATGTCTTTCGCGTGGACGGAGAGGATGCCGTTCGCGTCGATGTCGAACGCGACCTCGACCTTCGGCACGCCGCGCGGCGCCGGCATGATGCCCTCGAGGTGAAACTTGCCGAGCGTGCGGTTGTAGCGCGCCTCGGTGCGCTCGCCCTGGAGGACGTGGACCTCGACCGACGGCTGGTTGTCGCTCGCCGTCGAGAAGATCTCCTTCTTCTGCGTCGGGATCGTCGTGTTGCGCGGGATCATCGCCGTCATGACGCCGCCGAGCGTCTCGACGCCGAGCGAGAGCGGCGTGACGTCGAGGAGCACCATGTCCTTCACGTCGCCCGCGAGGACGCCCGCCTGGACGCCGGCGCCGATCGCGACGACCTCGTCGGGGTTCACGCCCTGGTGCGGATCCTTGCCGAAGAACTTCTTGACCGTCTCCTTGACGAGCGGGATGCGCGTCGAGCCGCCGACGAGGACGATCTCCGCGATGTCTTTCGGCTGCTTCTTCGCGTCTTGGAGCGCCTTCTTCACGGGCTCCATCGAGCGCTCGATGAGCGGCGACATCATCTGCTCGAGCTTCGAGCGGGAGAGGCGCATGTCGAGGTGCACCGGGCCGCCGGGGCCGACGGTGATGAACGGCAGGTTCACCGCCGTTTCCTGCACGCTCGAGAGCTCGATCTTCGCCTTCTCCGCCGCCTCCTTGAGGCGCTGGAGGGCCATCTTGTCTTTCTGGAGATCGATGCCCTGCGACTTCTTGAACTCCGCCGCGAGCCAATCGATGATCAGGTTGTCGATGTCGTCGCCGCCGAGGTGCGTGTCGCCGTTGGTCGAGATGACCTGCACGACGTTGTCGCCCACCTCGAGGATCGAGATGTCGAACGTGCCGCCGCCGAAGTCGTAGACGGCGATGATCTCGTCCTTCTTCTTGTCGAGGCCGTACGCGAGGGCCGCCGCGGTGGGCTCGTTGACGATGCGCTTGACCTCGAGGCCGGCGATCTTGCCCGCGTCTTTCGTCGCCTGGCGCTGGGCGTCGTTGAAGTACGCCGGGACGGTGATGACGGCTTCGGTGACCTTCTCGCCGAGATAATCCTCGGCGGCCTTCTTGAGCTTCTGGAGGATCTTCGCGCTCACCTCCTGCGGGCTCACCGTCTTGCCGCGGATCTCGAACGCGGTGTCGCCGTTCGAAGCGCGCTGCGTTTTGTACGGCATGCGCTTGACCTCTTCGGTCACCTCTTCGTAGCGACGGCCGACGAAGCGCTTGGCGCTGTAGATCGTGTTCTCCGGATTCGTCACCGCTTGTCGCTTGGCGATCTGACCGACGAGGACCTCGCCCTTGTCGTCCCACGCGACGACGCTCGGCGTGATGCGCGAGCCCTCCTCGTTGACGATCACCTTGGGCTCGCGGCCCTCCATGATGGCCACGACGCTGTTGGTCGTGCCGAGGTCGATTCCGATGATCTTGCCCATGCTCGCTTCCTCCAGATTCCTCAGTCGCGGGGCAAGCTAATCACACGGGTACCGGCGTCAACCGGATGCGGCACGGAACTTGAGGTCGCGTGCCGAAGCGGTGGTTTCGCGCAGTTTTCTCTTGTTTTTGGAGCGCGTCCGTGACGCGAGCGCTCAGCGCGGGCCCTTGCGCTTGCGGTGCAGCTCGAGCTCGCGTTCGACCAGCTTTCGAAGGTTCGGATCGGCCTTCGTCGGCATGTCGAAGGGGTCGGGGCCGAGCGGCGAGCCCGACGTCGGGTTCGGGATCGTGTTCGGCGCCATGTCGTGGATGGTCGCCTCGCCGATCGACGACGGGATCGGCGCGCCCGGGCCCTCGGGCGCGCCCTGCGCGGCGATCTGGCTGGGCAGCGGGATCCGACGCAGCGTGCGCTCGTCTTCGAAGCCGGTGGTCGCGCGGTGCATCGGGCCGGCGTACGACTCGTCGACGCGGCCGATCCCGCGGAGCACGTCGGTCGCGCCCTCTTCGTCGAGCGACGCCATCACGTTCCACCAGTGCTCGAGCATCTCGCGCGCGGTCTGGAAGCGCTCGTGCGGCTCGCGCGACATCGTCTTCGTGACGAACCAGTCGAGGATCATGTTCTTCGGCATGCCCGGCATCGTCGAGATCGGCGGCGCCGTCTGCTCGGCCTTCATGCGGATCACCGCCTCGAGCGATCGGCTCACGAACGGCAGGCGCCCGGTGAGCGTGCGGAAGATCACGACGCCGATCGCGTAGAGATCGGCGGTGAACCCGACGGCCTTCGCGTCGCGAAACTGCTCGGGCGCCATGTACCCCATGCTCCCGATGAGGTGGTTGGTCGACGTGAGCCCGCCCGTCTCACCCGTGATCTCGCGCAGGCGCGCGACGCCGAAGTCGATGATCTTGACGACCTCCTCGAAGCCGTCGTGGTGGAGGAAGATGTTCGACGGCTTGAGATCGCGGTGGATGATCTGCGCGTCGTGACAGTCGCGCACGCCGACGATGAGCTGCTCGATCCATCGCACCGCCGTGGAGGCCGGCACCGGACCGTCGCGGCGAAGCTTCGCGTCGAGCGTCTCGCCGCGGAGGCGCTCGAGCACCAGGAAGGGCTGCCCGCGCTCGAAGCCGAAGCCGACGATGGCGCCGACGTGACGGCTCGCGACGCCCGCGAGCAAGACCGCTTCACGCGCGAACCGCTCTCGCGCTTCGCTGCCCGACTGCGAAGGCTCGAGCACCTTGATCGCGACCTGTCGGCCGGTCGCGGTGTGGACTGCCTCGTAGACCTTCGCCGTGGTTCCGGATCCCAGGGCGCCCGCCACGTTGAAATCCGAGAGCTTGGCGGGCTCGAGGGCCATCACACGTGAGCTTATCAGCGCTCGTCCGGGGTTCGGTCGCTCGCGTTGCAGGAGATCCTCCCACCTGGTAGAGTCCATAGGCCGTAGACCGCTTCGTGCGAGCGCCTGCCGGCATTCTCTTTCATTCGTTCTTTCCAACGTTTATGCGCCGTCGGTCGAACCCCGACTTACCCCCTCCGCCCGAGCTCCCCTCGTTCACCGTCGAGCCGGAGATGGAGGAGGCTTCGCCTTCGATCCTCGAGCGTCACGCCTCGACGGGGCTCCAGCGACACGACGCGCCGCTCGACGACGACGCGATCGATCCCGACGCGGCCAAGGTCGTGCGCCGCCTCGAGCGCAGCGGCTACCAGGCTTACCTCGTCGGCGGGTGCGTCCGCGATCTGCTCCTCGGCATCCGCCCGAAAGACTTCGACGTCGCGACGAGCGCTCGGCCCGACGACGTGCGCGCGCTCTTCCGCAACTGCCGCATCATCGGGCGGAGGTTCCGCCTCGCGCACGTGCTCTTCGGCGGGGGCAAGGTCGTCGAGGTCGCGACGTTCCGCCGGAACCCCACCGAGGCCGACTCCGACGAAGACGACGATCTGCTCATCCGCAGCGACAACGTCTTCGGCGAGGCGCACGAAGACGCGCTCCGCCGCGACTTCACGCTCAACGCGCTCTTCTACGATCTCGATCGCCGTCAGGTGCTCGACTGGTGCGGGGGGATGCCCGACATCCAGGCGCGCACGATCCGGACGATCGGCGATCCCGGCGTGCGCTTCCGCGAAGATCCCGTGCGCATCCTGCGGGCCGTGAGGTTCTCGGCCAAGCTCGATCTCGGGATCGATCCCGCGGTGTACGACGCGATGGTGGCGAGCCGCGCCGAGCTCGCGCGCGCGGCGCGGCCGCGCATCTTCGAGGAGATCCTGCGCCTCATGCGCGTCGGCGCCTCGCATCGATCCATGTGGCTGCTCTGGGAGATCGGCGCGATGGCGATCCTCCTGCCCGAGCTCTCCGCGTACCTCGACGACGACGAGGCGACCGACGAAGGCAGCGCGCGCTTCTTCGAGAAGCTCACGCTCCTCGACAAGAAGACGCGCGAAGGCCACGGCGCGCTCGACGACGTCGTGCTGATGACCGCGCTCCTCTACGAGCCGCTCGAAGAAGCGGCCTCGGGCACGCGCGATCTCATGGGCGCGGTGAACGACTTCCTCGATCCCGTGATCGATCGCATCGCGATGCCGCGGCGCATCGCCGACGGCATACGGCGGATCATGTTCATGGTGCCGCGCATCCTCGCGGGCAAGATCGGGCGCTTCGCGCGCACCGAGCTCTTCTTGCCGGCGCTCGACGTCGCCGAGCTCGTCCTCGCGTCACGCGGGGAGAGCACGCACCGGATCGAGGCGCTCCGTCGCGACGCGATGCCTCCTCCGCCGACGCGTGAGGCCCGGCGCACGAGCGCGTTCCCCCGCCAGCGCGGCGCGCGCCGCTAGCGATCGCAGACGGGGAAGAGCGGGTCGAGGCAGCGACCGACGTCTTCGCACTTGCCCTCGTGGCACTTCGTCCACGCGGCGCCGTCGGTGACGAGCGCGGCGACCTGACAACGCGACACGTGAACGTTCGTGGGCGTGTTGCAGCGCTTCGCGGCCGTTTGGCAAGCCGCGACGAGCGCGGCGACGCCTTCGTCGCCGGCGTGCGCCTCGGAGACGGTGTCCCAGCACTTGCCCCAACCGTCGTGGCATGGGCGCTTCGTGATGCAGCGCGCGACCTCGATGCCGAGCGGCGCGCGAAAGACTTTGTCGTAGCAGCCGTCGATCTGCTCGCAGTCGTCGGCGCCGACCTGCTCGATCGATTTGTCGTGCTTGGGGCCGCACGTGCTCGCGCGCGACTTCGCCTGCTCGCACGCTTCGGCGAACGCCGATCCCGAAGGCGGCGCGCCGTTCCCGTCGGTCGTCGAGCTGCTGCACGCAGCGAGGAGAACCGCGGTCGAGGCGGCGAGGAGAGCCCAACGCATGGCTGGTTCTTAGCAGAGCGCCGCCGCTCGACCAGCTAGTTGACCGGCGTCCGAAGGAGCGCGCCGAGCTCCTTCGCCGTCGAGACCGGCAGCGAGCAGGTGCGCCCGCGACAGACGTAAGCAACCGGATGTTCTTTCGCCGCTTTGCCCTCGGCGAGCAGGGCGCACGCCTCGCGCGACGTCGGATCGTTCGGATCGAGCCACGCCACGGTGCGGTTCGGGATCCAGTGGGCAAAGATCTCCGAGGCGAGCGCGCGCGTGCGCGCGTCGTCGCGCGGGCCGACCAGGACGACGTCGACCGATCCGCGCACGAGGCGATCGAGCTCGCAGAGCGCCTGCCCGTAGCCGAACGGATTGCCGACCGCGGCGGGAGCGAGGCGCACGAGCTCGCGCTCGGCGATGCGCGCGTACTTCTCGTCGACGAGCGCGCCGAGGCGCAAGAGCGCGCGGCACGCCGTCGAAGCGCCGCTCGGGACGGCATTGTCGAACGGATCCTTCGAGCGCGTGATGAGCGCCTCACCGTCTTTGGGGGCGAAGAAGAAGCCTTCCTCTTCGTCCCAGAACGCGTCGAGCATCCCCTCGGCGAGCGCGCGCGCGAGGCTCACGCGCGAAGGATCGCCGGTGATCTCGTAGAGATCGAGCGCGGCGTTCGCGAGGTACGCGTGATCGTCGAGGAAGCCCGGGCCTTTGACGATGTCGCCCTTGACGAGGCGGAGCGCGCGCGCGCGTTCGCCTTCGCGCTTCACGAGCCTCTCCTCGAGGAACGCGAACGCGCGCTCGGCCGAAGCGATCATCGACGGCTCGCGCAGCGCGGCGCCGGCCTCGGCCATCGCGCCGATCATCAGCGCGTTCCAGCTCGTCAGGATCTTCTCGTCGCGGAACGGCTTCGGGCGCGTCTCGCGAAGCTCGAAGAGCACCTTCGCGGCGCGATCGATCGCCGCCTGGGCTTCGGGCTCGGAGACGTCGAGCTTCGCCGCGACGGCGCGGACGGGGCGCGACTCGTGGAGAACGCTCATTCCGGTGGACCGACCGTGCTCCTCGAAGTTCCCTCCGTCGCTCACGCCGAAGTAGTCGATCGCGGCGTTCGCGGCGAGGTCGTCGCCCGCGAGCGCTTCGCGCACCTGCTTCGGGTTCCAGACGAAGAACTTCCCCTCTTCGCCCTCACTGTCGGCGTCTTGGCTCGCGTAGTAGCCGCCCTCGGCGTCGGTCATCTCGCGCGCGACGTACGCGGCGACGTCCTTCACGACGCTCGCGAACATCGACCCCGAGAAGACGCGGTGCCCGTCGGCGTACGCGCGGAGAAGGAGCGCGTTGTCGTAGAGCATCTTCTCGAAGTGAGGCACGAGCCAGCGCTCGTCGGTCGCGTAGCGGTGGAAGCCGCCGCCGAGCTGATCCCAGATGCCGCCCTTGCGCATCTCTTCGAGCGCCAGGCGCACGCCGTCGCGCGCGACGCCGTCGCCCTCGAGGACGCCGCGCCGGAGCAGCACCTCGAGGGGCATCGTGTTCGGGAACTTCGGACGCTGCCCGAAGCCGCCGTGCGTCGCGTCGAAGCGGCGGAGGAGAACGCGCGCGCTTCGCTCGAGCAGATCCGGTCCCGGCGTGTACGTCGCGTCGCTCTCGCCTCGCGAGACCTCGGCGATGGCGCGCGTGAGCTCCTTCGCCTGCGCGTCGACCTCGCCGCGCCGATCGCGATACGCCTCGGCGATCGCGCGCAGGATCGTCGGGAAGCCGGGCATGCCGAAGCGCTCGGCGGGCGGGAAGTACGTGCCTGCGTAGAAGGGCTTCTGATCGGGCGTGAGGAACACGGTGAGCGGCCAGCCGCCGCTCTTGCCCATGAGCTGCACCGTGAGCTGGTAGATCTGATCCAGATCGGGTCGCTCTTCGCGGTCGACCTTCACCGGGACGAACAGCTCGTTCATCAACTTCGCGATCGCGTCGTCTTCGAAGCTCTCGCGTTCCATGACGTGGCACCAATGGCACGCGGAGTAGCCGATTGAGAGGAGGATGGGCGCGTCGCGACGGCGCGCCTCCGCGAGCGCGGCCTCGCCCCACGGCCACCAGTCGACCGGATTGTGTGCATGCTGCAACAAATACGGCGACGCCTCGTGGATGAGGCGGTTCTCGCGCTTGGCTACGGCGGTCACCCACGCCTCATAACCACGCCGCGGCCGTGATTCCACCGGGAGCGGCGTCGTGCTATCAGTTCTGCACTCACGGAATGCCCAAGGCCGCCTCCCTCAAGCCTGCCGATCCGGTGGCCAGCGCGCGCGCCGCGGTGCTCGACGGCGTCGGCCGCGAGATCGCCGCGAGCTTCCCCGGGATCACGCGCCTCGGCGGGCAGATCGTCGCGGCGCTCTACCTCGGCGACAGGCCGCTCTCGATGGACGAGCTGAGCGAAGAGCTCGGCCGATCCAAGAGCAACATCTTCGCGAACCTCCGCGGCCTCGAGGCGGCGGGCATCGTCGAGCGCCACCGCGCTTCGGGCACGCGCCACGACACCTTCGCGCTCCGCGGCAAGTACCCCGACGTCGTCGTCGGCGCGTACCTCACGCGTCTTCGGCGCGTGGTGCTCGACAAGGTCAACCTGTGCAACCGCTCGCTCGGCCTCCTGGGCGACGCCGAAGGGCCCGAGGCCGACGCGCTCCGCGAGAAGCTCACGACGCTCCTCCGCAAGTACGAGCGCTTCGCGACGGTGTTCGCCGAGATCATCCCCGTCACCGAAGGCCCGGTCGATCTCGAGGATCTCATCGACAACATCCCGAGCGCGATGATGGGCGTCTTCTCCTCGATGGCCCGCCGCGCCCTCGGCCTCTCGCCGCGCGCCCTCGTCGACGGCCGCGACAAGAAGGCCGCTTCGCGCAAGAGCTGATCTCACGCGATGCGGCAGCGCCGCCGCTCGGCGTCGGCTATCCTTCTCGAGCGATGGCTCAACGTGCATTCGACGAGCTCGTGCCGGTCCCGCGTTCCGCGGTCCGCTTCCCGCTCGAGCTGCCGGTGCCCGCCGGCTTCGTCGCAGACGCGCTCGACACCTGGCCTCTCATCGACGGACAGCTCGAGTTCGTCGGAGGAAAGCTCTTGTACCTGCCCCCGAGCGCGGATCGGCAGCAGGACACGACCGTCGACGTCATCACGACGCTCGGCACGTGGCGGAAGACCCATCGCGACTTCGTCGTCGCCGCGAACGAGGCGGGGATGGTGCTCGGCGGAGAGACGCGGGCGGCCGACGCCGCCGTCTGGCGACGAGACGTGCTCGGCGGCTATGAAGGCAAGTACCGCCGCGTACCGCCGATCCTCTCCGTCGAGGTGCAGGGAGAGCTCGAAGACGAGTCGATGCTCAGAGCCAAGGCTGGGTGGTACCTCGCTCACGGCGTCGAGGTCGTGTGGCTTCTGTTCCCCGCCGAGCGCCGCGTCCTCGTCATCGACGCCGCGGGTGAGCGCGCGCTCGGCGCTGGCGATCAGATCCCCGCTCGCGCGAGCCTGCCCGACCTGACTCCGCGCGTCGAGGAGCTGTTCGAGCAGGTCGAGCGCGGATAGGCCTCCGCGCGCCCTCGAAGACTACGCCGCGGTGATCTCGACGCGGAGGAGCTTGCGGCCGATGAAGACGTAGTCGCCGTGCGCGAGCTCGCGCTCGGCCTTGAGGCGAATGTACGTCCCGTTGCGGCTGTTCAAGTCGGTGAGCATCAGCTTGCCGCCTGCGTCTTCGAGCTTGCAGTGGGCCGCGCTCATGTAGAGATCGCTCGGGAAGTTGAGATCGCCGCCCTCGCGCCCGATCTGCAGGGTCGAGCCGCGCGCGCACACGGTCATGCCGGGCGCGCCGCCCTGGAGGATCTGCGTGATGCGGAACGGGCTCTGGTGCTTCGGCGACGAGTAGAAATACGTGCCGTCGGGGCCGGGCTGATCGCTCGCCTTCGGCGTCGCGTCGATGCGGAAGACCTGCTCGCCCGCGAGGAAGTAATCCTCGGCGCTCACGTCGAGCGTGCCCTTCACCCGCAGGTAGACGCCGTTGATCGATCCCTCGTCGCGGACGACGAGCTTGCCGTTCCGGTAGAAGAAGTTGGCGTGCTTCGGTGAGACGAACGGGTCGTCTGGGAACACGAGCTGCCCGCTGCGACCGACGAGGTGCTGCTCGGCGTTGAGCTGATAGCTGAGGCCCTCGACGCCCTCGCCGCGGATCAGGATCAACTTCGCCTTCCCCGGCGCCTGGAGCTGGCCGAAGAACTGCGTTCGCGCCTGCAAGATCTCCGGCGGCACCGCGGCGCCGCACCGCCCGCAGAACTTGTGGCCGAGAGGTACCGCGGTCGAGCACGAACGGCAGACGAAGTTCTTCGCTTGATCCATGAGCTCCTCGACGGACTTGCCTTTGGACGACTTCGCGGGGGTGATGTATCCGCCGACGCGGCCCGACTGCGCCGGCGGCTCGGACGATGCTTCGGACGCGCGAGCGCGCCCCTCGGACGCGGGCGCGCGCGGCGCGGGCGACGGCTCGGGGCGCGACGAGGGCAGGATCTCGCGCGACGGAGTCTTCGGCGGCGGCTCGCGCAGCGTCGAAGGCGCCGACACCGGCGGGTTCTCCTGCGACGGCGCCGGACCGGCCTCGAGGGCGAGCGCGTGCCCACAAGAGGCGCACGTTGCGGTGCCGAGCTGCGAATACGACTCGCAGCGTGCACAGACGATCCCGATCTCGAGGTTCATCGAGCGCGCCGAGCTTATCAAAAAAGCATCACCAGAGGACGCTGAACCTCCGGGAGGAGTCCGTGAAGGTCTCCCCCCAGAGCCGGAAGACGACCTGCTCGCAGCCGGCGACCTCGACCAGGCCGTAGTCCCGGGAGTCTTGATGGAAGTACCGGTTGTCGCTGACGAGGTAGAGCGTGCCCGGCACGAGGAGCGCGGCGTGATCGCCGCTGCCCCGATATTCTTGGTGGAGCAGCACGTTGTACGTGGTCGCCCCGTTGTCTTCCGTGCTGCAGTCGAGGGTGGTCATGTCGCCTTTGTTCGGGTCGACGACATCCTGCTTGCCGCAGGAAAACCGGGTCGCGACGCCCTTTCCGTTGGTGATCACGCGCTCGGACACGATCTTGACCGAGTCGCCCTCCTTGCCGAACACGCGGCCGATCACGTGCTTGCCGCTCCCGTCGGGCGCCTTGCACCGCGCGAGCTGACCGAACCGCGGGGTCGAGCCGCGGCGCGTGAGGATCCGGTCGCCGACCCGGAGCGTCGGCTCGATCGAGACCGCGAAGACCGGATCGTCCGACGGCACCACCCAGGTGTCGAAGACGAAGAGGTACAAAAGCGTGCATATCGCAGCGAAAATCGCGAGGAGCCAGCCGAGGCCGCGAGACCCATCCCTCACGAGCCCAAGACTACGCGACGGGGAGCTCGATCGCGACTTCGGCGCCCGCGCCGTCGAGGTTCGCCGCCGACACGCTGCCGCCGTGCGCCTCGACGATCCGCCGAACGAGCGTGAGCCCGAGGCCCATGCCGCGCGGTCGCCCGGGAGAGCGAGCGGCGTCGCCGCCCATCACGAACGGCTCGAACGCGCGCGGGAGGACGGCGTCGGCGAAGCCCGGACCGCGATCGCGCACCGCGACGCGCACGCGCCCTTCGCCGTTCGAGACCGCGACGTCGAGCGGCTGGTCTTTGGGGTGACCGTGGGCCCAAGCGTTGGCGAGCAGGTTGTGGATCGCGCGGCCGAGGAGCGCGGGATCGATCTTCACGCGCGCCGAGGCGGCGCCGTCGTCGACGCCGAGCTCGATCGGGCCCGGCTGCCCGCCGCCCGTGCTCTCGGCGGCGATCCGCTTGCGGAGCCACGGCACGAGATCGACCTCTTCGATGCGCAGATCGGCGAGCCCGGCGCGCGCAGACGCCAAGAGATCGCCGAGGATGGCGTCGATCTCGACGAGCTGCCGATCGACGTCGTCGAGCGCGTCCTTGCGATCGCGCGCGATCTCGAGGGCGACGCGCGCGCGGCCGAGCGGCGAGCGGAGCTCGTGGCTGATCGCCGCGAGCAGCTCGCGCTGCTCGAGCACGACCCGCGCGATCCGATCGGCCATCGTGTCGAAGGCCTGCCCCACGTCGCGCACCTCTTCGGCGACCCACCGGCGCGGGAGCTTCTCGATGCCGGTGCGCGCCGCGAGATCGCCCGAGCCGAACCGCTCGGCGGTCTGCGCGAGGTGCTCGAGCGGGCGGGCGAGGCGCTTCGAAACGCGGCGCGCGACGAGGCCGAGCACGAGCAGCGCGGCGGCCAGCGCCACGGCGACGCGCCAGAGCTGCGGCGCGGGCGAGCCCGTTCGCAGCTCGAGCGCGCCGACGACGACGCCGCCCTTGACGACGGGGACGTACGCGACGCCGTCTTCGAAGATCATCCCGTTCTGCCCGCGGCCGCGACGGCCGCTGAAGAGGGCGGGATCGCGCCGGACGCGCATGTCGAGGCCGGTCGTGTCGCGGAGCTCGGCGACGTACGCCTCGGTCGCGACGGGATCGTCCCACAGCCGCGCGAGGCGGTGCTGCACGTGGCGCGAGACGACGCGCGTCGGCGTCTCGCCCGGATCGCTGCTCGTGAGGAAGGTCGTGAGGACGCTCGCGCCGACCGCGAGGAGGATCGCGGCGAGGAACCAGACGAGCAAGCGCGCCTGGAGGCGGCGCAGGCGCATCAAGCCGGCCTCGCGAGGACGTAGCCGACGCCGCGCACCGTCTTGATGAGGCGCGGCTCCTTCGGATCGTCCTCGAGCTTCTGCCGCAGACGGCTCACGTGCACGTCGAGCGATCGATCGACGCTCGGATCGTAGACCGCCGCGGCCTTGCCCTTCGGCTGGGGATCGCGCACCGCCGACGCGAGCTCTTCGCGCGTGACGGTCTCGCCGACGCGCTTGGCGAGCGCGACGAGGATGCGGAACTCGAACGACGTGAGCGGGACCTCCGCGCCCGCGCGGCGCACGACGATCGCGCCGAGATCGATCTCGATCGCGCCGAGATCGATCTTCTCGACCGCGACGGCGACCGCGACGGAGCCGGCCGACGACGACACGGGCCGCGCGCGGCGGAGGACGGCGCGCATGCGCGCGAGCAGCTCGCGGGGGTTGAAGGGCTTCGGGACGTAGTCGTCGGCGCCGATCTCGAGGCCGACGATGCGATCGGCGTCGTCGCCGCGCGCGGTGAGCATCACGACGGGCACGTCGTGCGACGCGCGAATGCGGCGGCAGACTTCGAAGCCGTCGATGCCGGGCAGCATGACGTCGAGGAGCACGACGTCGAAGTCGGCGGCGCCCGAGGCGAGCGCGGCGAGCCCCGCGGGGCCGTCTTCGACGTGCGTCACCGTGACGTCGTGCGCGACGAAGAACTCGGCGAGCAAGCGCGCGAGATCGCGATCGTCGTCGACGAGGAGCGCGCGCACCATGGCAGGCTCACGTCCCGCCGGAGACGGCCGCCCGCAGGTGATTCTTGGCGCGGAGCGTCCACGCGCCGTCGGGGTGCCGCTCGATCCACCGGCGGAACTGATCGGTCGCGAGGTCCATGCGGCCGGCGCGGTAGTAGGCGACGCCGAGCGCGTAGCTCCCCGGATAGGCCGCGTCGATCTCGCCGAGACGCCTCACCTTTTCGGCGCGCCAGAGCTCCGTCGCGCGGCTCTCGGCCTCGTTCGCCCGCCGGCACGTCAGATCGTCCGTCGCGGTGCGCCGCTGGGCCTCGAACGTCGGACGCTGCACCTCAGGCGGATGCGGGTGGGTCAGGTATAGCGTGTAGAGTGCACGTTGTTCGTCCAGCGTGGGCGCGAGCTCGGGGATCTTCTCGGTCGCCGTCGTCGCGTTCCAATAGAGCTTGTAGGCGGTGCGTCGCTGCGCGTCGGTGAGGACGAACTTCTTTCCGTCGGTCCACCCCGCCGCGCGCATGCGGTCGACGAAGCCACCGCCGAGCTCCTGGAGCTCGCTCGTCGTCGTTCCCGTCACCTCGAAGCGCTCGACCTCGGCGATGAACTCTTCGAGGTGGAGCGCCCGGAGCGCCAAGAGATCCGTGAGCATCGCCGACTCGTCGTCGCGGCTCCGGGCGAAGCGCGAGGCGTCTTCGAGCTTCGCGCGCGCGTCGCTCACCTCGTCGTCCGGCGCGCCCGTCGCTTGCAGCTTGCCGAGGGCCCGCAGCGCGGTGCCCATCGCGAGGACGTCGGTCGGGAGGCGCGTCGCGCGCGCGCGATCGGCGCGCTTGCGGTCGGTCGCCTTGGTCTCGGCGAGCGCGCGCGCGTTGACCGCCGGCAGTGGGATGTCTTCGGGGGCGGCGGCGCGCGGCATGACGAGCAGGGCCATCACGATCGCCACGCCGACGGGAATGAGCGCGAGCCAGCGGCCGTGCGGGGTCGACGAGAGACCGCCGGCCCGGTTCGCCGACGCCCTCGCCTCGGCGAGCGCTCTCTCGACGCTGGGGGGGAGAGGTTCGCTTTCGTTATCGTCGCGGGGCACGTGACGATGCTAGCATCGCCCTTGGTTCCGATCCGAGGAGGCCACGTGATCGAGCAGCGCCGTTACGCGCGTGCACCCATCGACAGCCCGGTATCGTTCGCGATCAAGGGGAAGGGGGAGAAGCTCAGCGGCCTCGGCAAGGACATCTCCGTCGGCGGGATGTTCATCGAGACGCAGACGCCGGCAGGTTTCGGGAGCGACGTCACGATCGATGTCACGCTGCCCGGGGCCGACGGCCCGCTCTCTTTGCCCGGCGTCGTGCGCTGGGTGCGCGACGGCGGGATGGGCGTCCAGTTCGGGCTCCTCGGCGCGCTCGAGACGCACGTGATCACCGAGATCGGCCGGAAGCACCAAGAAGCTTCCGGCCGCTGACGTCGCTCACGGAAGCGCGCTCGGGAGCAAGAACGTCGCGGCGGTCGCGACCGCGTTGTGCGCGACGTGCGCGGCGATGCCGGGCGCCACCGAACGCGTCTTCGCGTAGAGCCCGCCGCACACGAGACCGAGGACGAGCACGGGCGCGAACGAGAGCGGAGGATGCACCGCCGCGAACGCGAACGCGGCGAGCAGCGGCGCGAGCCTTCGCCTCCCTTCGGGGAGCTCGCCGTCGATCGCGCTCTGGAGCCAGCCGCGGAAGAAGATCTCCTCGGCGAGCGGCGCGAGCACGATGGCGACCGCGGCGATCGCGATCCGCGCCTCCGTCTCGACGGCCACGGGCTTGAGCTCGACGTGGAGCCCCTGGAGGAGGCGCAGATAGAAGAGCGCGATCGCGCCCGACGCGAGCCCGCCGAGGAGCCCGCCCGCGAGCCACGCCGCGGCGCGAGGCGGCAAGGCTCGCGCGCGCGGAAGGCCTCGTCGGCCATACGCGGTGAGCGACACGAGAACGACCGCCGCGAGACCGTACGCGGCCGCGACCTGCACGCGCTCTTCGATCGGCGCGAACGCGAGCGCGCGCTGCGCGAGCGTCTGCGCGGCCTGGAACGCGGCGAACACGAGGAGCGCACGCCAGATCGGCGTCTCGCGCTCGAAGTCGTCGGCGTCGTCGATCCATCGCACGCAGCGGAGCGCCGATCGACGCGCCTCGAAGGCGAGCATGCCGAGGCAGCCGAGCGAGACGACCGCGCTCCACACGTACGGCGACGCAGCGACCGCGAGCAGCGGCATGAGCACCAGCGTCGTCTCGATGCCGACGCTCCCGCCGAAGACGCGCACGCCGCCGAGGCCCTGGGTGAGGAACGCGACCGCGACGGTCGCGCTCGCGGCGAACATCAACGCGAGCACGATCGCGACGCCGCGCCAGATCACCTCGAAGCGCACGGCGCCAGAGGCCGGGAGGGCGAGGAGCAAGAAGTACGGCGAGGCGACGAGGAGCGCTTGCAAGAGGAGCGCGCGCGTCTTGCCCTGGAGCAGATCGCTCGGGCCGATCGGCAGCGGCGCGAGCATCGCGCGCGCGCCGGCGTCGCGAACGACCATGCGCGTCGCGCGAGCCTGCACGACGGCGAAGCCGCCGAAGATCGCGACGAAGCCGAGCGATCGCACGAGCGTCGACACCGACTCCATGGGGAACTTCGGCGACAGATACGCGATGGCGAGCAGCCCTCCCGAGGTGATGAAGGTGTAGAGGAAGGCGCCGCGCGCGAGCCAGCGACCGCCGGGCTCGCGCTGGGCGAGGACGTGCTCGATGTGGACGAGATCGAGATCGGCCGACCGCACGGGATCGAGCTTCGCGGACGGGACGACGTCGACGCGGTCGTAGCCGATGCGCTCGGCCGCGCGGATCCCGAACGCGCCCGCGGCGCCGATGAGGCCGAGGACCGCGACGACGAGGGCGACGCCCGTTCCCTCGAGCACGGCGCGCGCGGCGGGCGCGACGAAGGCGACCATGCGCGACGCCGCCGGGATCTTCGCGAGCACGGGCGCGCCGCCGAGGAGCATGAAGCCGGGGAACTGCATCACGAGGACGACGACGGAGACGCGCGCCATGACGAAGGGCGAGATCGCCGTGCGCACCGCGCGCAGCATCGCGTCGCCGAGGAGCAAGCCGGCGGTCGGCAGCGCGACGCCGAGGAGGGCGAGGTCGAGCCTCTTTTGCGGCGCGACCGCGAAGAGCGCCGCGAGCGTGAGCGCGTAGAGCATCAAGCGCTCGAAGAGACCGATGATGACGCGCGCCGCTTCGGCGACCGGCACCGCGTCGAGCAGCGGCGAGGTGAGCGGCGACTGCGGGCCGCGCATCCCCGGACCCCGCCCCATCGCGCCCCAGGTCATCGCGAGCGTCGTCAGCCCGAGGAGCATCCACGCGACGGCCTGAGGACGAAACGCGTCCTCGACGTGCGCGCACGTCACGCCGATGCGATAGCCCCAGTGCACCATCAAGAGGAGGAAGGTCGCGCGCAGCAGCGCGCCCGACGCGCGGCGGCCTTGATCCTTGCGCAGGCGGTTCGGCAGCCCCGCGCGCGCCCAGTAGCGCACCACGAGGAGCGCGAGCGCGAGCGTCTGCCTCAACGTCGTCATGCGCGCGCTCAGCTCACCAGCGCGAGGAACGCGTCTTCGAGCGTCGCGTCGGCGGCGACGCCGGCCTGCGCGCGCACCGCGTCGGTCTTGCCTTCGGCGATCAGCCGGCCGTGATTCACGACGAGGACGCGATCGCAGAGCAGATCGGCCATCTCGAGCAGGTGCGTCGAGACGACGACCGCCGCGCCGGCGTCGGCGCGCTCGCGGAGCAGCGCGCGCACGCGCGACGCCGTCTTCGGATCGAGGCCGTTGGTCGGCTCGTCGAGGAGAAGGAGCGTCGGGTCGTGCGCGAGCGCGAGGAGGAGGGCGAGCTTCTTCTTCGTGCCGTGCGAATAGCCGCCGGCGGAGGCGTTCATCGACTCGCCGAAGTCGATCTGGTCGACGATCTTCTGGACGACCGGCCGAAAGCCGTCGACGTCGTAGCCGCGCACGTTGAGGACGAACTCGATCGTCTCCTTGCCGGTGAGAAAGTCGTAGAACGCGGGCTCGTCGGGCGAGTACCCGAGGCGGCGCTTCACCTCGTGCGCGTCGCGCGTGCAGTCGAGGCCCTGGAACGTCGCCGATCCGCGCGTCGGCCGGAGCATGCCGAGGATCAGCTTCATCGTCGTCGTCTTGCCCGCGCCGTTCGGCCCGAGCAGCCCGACGATCTCGCCCTTGTCGACCCGGCAGCTCAGGCCCTCGAGCGCGACGGTGCTGCCGAAGTCTTTGCCCAGCCCATCGAGGACGAGGTCGCTCACCGCCCTCGAAGATAGGCGATCAGTACGAAAACTCGATCGGGATCGTCACCGTCGCGCCAGCGTCGAGCTTGGCGTCGTAGATCGCCTGCGCGGCGCACGCCTGGATCTCGGGGCGGAGCGGCGGATCGAACTGCGCGGCCTCGACGTCTCCGCTCGCGCCCGTCTTGAGGCGCAGCGTGCTCGTCACGGTCACGCGGACGTCGCTCGAGCGGCTGAGCGAAGCGGCGCACTGACGAACGGCGGCCGCGATCGCCTCGCGCGGCGGGAGCGGAGGCTTGGTCGGATCGACCTTCGCGATCGGCGGAGGATCGTCGTGCGCCGGGCGCGGGGGCGGAGGGCGAACGGCGCCGATCGCGTGGTCGGGCTCGCGATGCGGCGGCGCGGTCTTCACGTCGCGTGGCGCCGGCGGCGCCGCGGGGCGCGACGCGATCGACGAGTCGGGCGAGAGCGGGACGGCCGCGCGCACCGACGCGGGCGCATGATCGACGCGCAGCGTGCCCTGGAGATCGAGCGCGTCGAACTCGACGTGCGCAGGCGCGGTGACGAGCGTGCCGTACGTCGTTCCGATCCGCGGAGGCGCGCCGATCGAGACGACGCCCTCGGTGAGATCGACGACGACGCGCGTGCCCGCGCGCGTCACGCGCAGGTGCGTGCCGTGGACGGCGACGCGAACGAGGCTCGAGGGGGTCGCCACGTCGACGGCGAACGCCTCGCCGGCGGGAACGGGCGTGACCTGCGCCTCGATCGCGCCGTCTTCGAGGCCGAGCACGAGCGTGTCGCCCGCCGACTTCACGCGCGCGCGCGCCGCCTGCGCCGTGTCGCTCTCGAGCAGCCAGGCCACGCGGCGCGGCCGCTCGAGGACCGCGCGCGCGCGGTCGGCCTCGAGCAGATCGCCGGCGCGGAGCACGTGACCCTGCGTCGCCTTCACGCCGCTGACGCGGACCTCGCCCGGACCTTCGGTCGCGCGGAGCGATCCCGCGACCGCGGCCGTGTCGACCTGAACGACGGCGGACCGATCGCGCTCGGCCGAGGGCTCTCTTCGCGCGACGATCGCGACGGCCGCCGCGGCGGCGAGCACGATCGCGCCGATCTCGAGCGCGCGCGGACGCCGCCACGCTCGACGACGCGGCGGCGCCTCGTCGTCGATCCGGGCGAAGAGGCGCTCTTCCATCGCCTTCCATCGCGCGTCGTCGATCGCCGGCTGGAGATCGCTCCGCGCCTCGTCGACGAGCGCGTCGATCGCCGGCGACTCGTGCTCTCGGGGCTCGGTCAGCATCGGCTCGTCATCCGGCGGAGCGCTCATTCGGAGCCTCCCTTGAAGGTGGCGCGCAGCGCGGCGAGCGCGGGCTCGTCGGCCAGCATCGCCTCGATCTCGCGGCGGGCATAGAAGAGACGGGTTCTCACGGTCAGCACCGGCGCACCGACGATCTCGGCGATCTCCGCGGGCGCCATGCCTTCGAGCTCGTGGAGAACGAAGACGATGCGCTTCTTGTCGGCGAGGCGCGCGAGCAGGCGCTCGAACGCGCGCATCCGCTCGCGTCGATCGACGTCGTCGTCGGGCAGCGTCTGACCGGCGTCGGCGACGAGCTCACCCGGCACCTCCTCGGTGAGCACCGGCCGGCTTCGCGCCGAGCGCCGGTGCATGAGCACGACGTTGACCGTCACGCGATGGAGCCAGGTCGAGAACTTCGCCTGACCGCGGAAGTCTTTCAGGCTGCGGAAGACCTGGAAGAAGACCTCCTGCACGACGTCGTCGAGATCGGCGGGGGCGCCGAGCATGCGATGCACGAGGCGCGCGACGTCGCCACGATGGCGGACGAACAGCCCGCGGAACGCCTCGCGGTCGCCCGCCGCGGCGCGCGCGACGAGGCCGTCTTCGTCGGGGCGGTAGGCGTTTGTCGCACTCGACGCGGGCCTCGCCGGAGGCAGGAAGGGCAGGACGTCGGCGGCCGCGGTCACGCCGGGTGAGATGCGCGCCTTCGGCTCCGGATTCACGTCGTCGGCGCCCACCTCACCAGTGTGCGACAAAACCGTGCTGGAAATTGGTCCTTTCGCGGCCGGCCCAGGCACCGTCACCGCATGGCGATCGTCGCGCTCGCGGTCATGGTGGGGGTCGTTCTCTTCGACGCGCACGACTTCATCAACCGGCGCACGCGACGCCACTAGGGCCTCCCCTCACTCACGAGCGCGAGGCGCTCAGAAGAGCGCCTTGAGCTCGACCTTGTCCTTCTTCTTCTGCTCGAGCAGGTAGTTCACCGCTCGCAGGATGCGCTGCTTCGTCGGCCCGCTGATCGTGCCACCTTTCAGCGCCGTGTCGAGCGCGCGCGGCGTCACGGGACGACCCGAGCGCGGCTTCTCCGTCGTCTTCTTCTCGCCGCCCTCCTCGCCCTTCGCCTTGCGCTTCTGGAGCTTGATGGTGCGGTCCGAACGCTGGAGCGTCTCGAGCTTGTGCGAGACAGCGAGCACGCGGTTCGGGTTGAGCTTGTTGGAAGTGAGGAAGGTCGAGAGCTTCGTCGATTCAGCCATGGTCTTCGGAGGTCATCTAGTCTGCGTCCGGCTCGGCGTCACCCTGAACATCCGGTCCGCCTCCGTCTCGGCAGGGCCGCGTCTCGACCACCCACGTCGTTCCTTCGGGGCACGAGGCGATCGTCGTCCTCGTGCTCGCGTCCTCCGCCGAGCAGTCGATGCTGCCGTAGGTGCAGGAAATCTCGGCGGGCCAGCAGCGCGGGCAGGCCACGCCCGCGTTCGGCGCGGGCTCGGGGCACGGGGGCAACGGCGCCGTGTTTCCCCCGAACCTCCAGACGCCGCGCGAGCACTGCGCGAGCAGCGTCCCGCATCGACCGAAGTCGCACGTCGTCCCCTCGGGCAGGAGGCATGTGCTGCCGGGCGCCGGCGCCTCGAGCGGGCACTGCCCCCGATCGACCGAGCCAGCCTCGCCTCCCGCGTCGTCGTCCGAGGGAGTTGGCGTGACGTCGTCGCTGCACGCCCCCGAAAATCCTGCGCACGCTGCGGCGAAGACGACGAGCACGAGGCCGAGCCGAAGCGGGGGCGACACGTCGGAAGAATAGAGCTATGAGAGGCTTCCACAAGGAGTCAGACATGCCTCTCGCCCCCGTGTACATCGTCTCGGCCACGCGCACCCCGATCGGCGCCTACCTCGGCTCTCTCTCGTCGCTCAGCGCGCCTCAGCTCGGCGCCGCGACGATCAAGGCCGCGCTCGAGCGCGCGAAGGTGGCGCCGGAGCTCGTCGGCGAGGTCTTCATGGGCAACGTGCTCTCGGCCGGCATCGGGCAGGCGCCCGCGCGCCAGGCGATGCGCTTCGCCGGTCTGCCCGACAGCGTGCCCGCGACCACGGTCAGCAAGGTCTGCGGCTCGGGCCTCCAGGCGCTCATCTTCGGCGCCAAGACGATCGCGCTCGGCGACGCCGACGTCGTCGTCGCGGGCGGCATGGAGTCGATGTCGAACGTGCCGTACTACCTCGACAAAGCCCGCAACGGTTACCGCATGGGCAACGGCGCGGTCATCGACGGAATGATCCACGACGGCCTCTGGGATCCGTACGCGAACGTCCACATGGGAACGTGCGGCGACAAGTGCGCCGCCGAGTACAAGGTCTCGCGCGAGGCGCAAGACGAGTACGCGAAGGACAGCTTCCGCAAGGCGCTGTCGGCGCAGAAGGAAGGCCTCTTCGACGCCGAGATCACGCCGGTCGCCGTGCCGCAGCGCAAGGGCGATCCGGTCATGGTGAAGCTCGACGAGGGCCCGGCGAAGGGCGACCCGGCGAAGCTCGGCTCCCTCAAGCCGGCGTTCAGCAAGGACGGCACGATCACCGCGGCCAACGCCTCGTCGATCAACGACGGCGCGAGCGCGCTCGTCCTCGCGAGCGAGGCCGCCGTGAAGAAGCACGGCCTCTCGCCGCTCGCGCGCATCGTCGGCTACGGCGGCGCGGCGCAGGCCCCCGAGTGGTTCACGACGGCGCCGGCGAAGGCGATCGACGTCACGCTCGGCAAGGCGGGCCTCAAGCCCGACGACGTCGATCTCTACGAGATCAACGAGGCGTTCGCGGTCGTCGCGATGGTGTCGGCGCAGCTCGCCAAGGTCGACATCGCGCGCGTCAACGTGCGCGGCGGCGCGGTCGCCCTCGGCCACCCGATCGGCGCGAGCGGCGCGCGCATCGTCACGACGATGCTCCACGCGATGAAGGACATGAACAAGAAGCGCGGCCTCGCGTCGATCTGCATCGGCGGCGGCGAGGCGCTCGCGATGCTCATCGAGCGGACCTGAGTGCGGCCGCGCGAGCTGTCGAGCACGCTGGATCTCTTTCCCGCGCTCACGCCGACGCTCGCGCCGGCGACCCACACCAACAGCTACGCGATCGGCGGGCGCGACGTGATCCTCGTCGAGCCCGCGACGCCTTACGCAGACGAGCAGCGCGCCTGGATCGACTGGGCGCGCGCGCTCGCCTCGCATGGGCGAAGGCCCGTCGCGATCGTCGCGACGCACCATCACCCCGATCACGTCGGCGGCGTGGAGATCCTCGCGCGCGAGCTCGGGCTCGGCGTGTGGGCGCACGAAGCCACGGCGGCGCGCCTCGACGGCGAGGCGCGATCGCTCGTCACACGCCGGCTCGCCGACGGCGACGCGATCGTCCTCGCGGGCCCTATCGACGAGTCGTGGCGCGTCTTGCACACGCCGGGGCACGCGCCCGGGCACGTGTGCCTCTTCGAAGAGCGCACGCGCACGGCGATCGTCGGCGACATGGTCGCGAGCGTCGGAACGATCCTGATCGCGCCGGGCGACGGCGACATGCAGATCTACCTCGCGCAGCTCGACCGGCTCGCCGGGCTCGGCGCGAGCCTCGCGTTGCCTGCGCACGGCGAGCCGATCGACGAGCCGACCGAGCTCTTTCGCAAGTACATCGCGCATCGCTTGATGCGCGAGGCGAAGGTGCTCGAGGCCGTTCGCCAGGCCGGGCCCGAAGGGGCGACCAGCGCCGACCTCGTGCCCGTCGCCTACGCCGACACGCCCGTGGCGCTCTGGCCGATCGCGAAGCTGAGCCTCGAGATGCACGTCGAGAAGCTCGAACGCGAAGGGAGGGTCGAGCGCGCGCCAGCCAAGGCGGATGCCTTCCGGGTAGTGTAGGCTCAGGACGGTGTGGGAGCGTAGCTTCGTCGCCGTGAGCGTCCTCGGAGGCGCGTCCCTCGAGGAGGCGCTCGATGCCCTCCCCGAAGGCAGCGTGACGCGCCTCGGCGATCTCGCGGCGAAGCTCCACGACGCGCGGCGCGCGACGAAGGCGCAGGCGCTCGCGACGGCGGCGCAAGAGATCATGGTCGCGATCGGCGAGGTGACGTGGCGATGAGCGTCGAGCGCGCGCGCATCATCAAGAGCGCGAATGCGAGCACGCCGGCGAGCGCGAAGCCGAGCGCGAACGCGAGGCGCATCACGCGCCTCGAGCTCGAGGCGAGGGCGCGCGCCGACGAGATCGTGCGCGGCGCGAGCGCGCGCGCCGAGCAAGCGGCGGCGAGCGCGGCGGCCGAGGCGCGCGAGCGCGAGATCGCGCGCGTCGCGGCGGAGGTCGTGCTCGAGAGGATCGGTCTCGAGGCCAAGATGGAGCGTGAGATCGAGCGAACGATCGCGATCGCCGTCGCCCTCGCCGAGCGCCTCGTCGGCGAGGCAATCGCCGTCGAGCCCGCGCGGATCGAGGCGCTCGCGCGCGAGGCGCTTCGCGAGGCACGAGGCGCGCGAAACGTGCGCATCGAGGCGGCGCCCGCCGACGTCGAGGCGCTCCGCGCGCTCCTCGCGACCGCCGGCGAGACGGGGTTCGAGATCGCGGCATCCGAAGAGCTGACCCGTGGATCGCTCGTCGTTCACACCGAGATCGGACGGGTCGACGCGCGGCTCGCGCCTCAGCTCGCGCGCCTCGCCGAGGCGCTCCGCGAAGCGATGAAGGCGGGATCATGAGCCAGACCGCGACCGCTCAGCCCCAACCGCCGTGGCGCACGAACCTCGTGCTCTTCGTGGCGACCGTCGCGTCGGTGTTCGTCACCGGCGTCGTGAGCCAAGCGGACTCCAAGACCGAGACCGGCGACCTCGTCCGGGCCGTCGTCGCGGCGTTTCTCTCGCCGGGCGCGCTCGTCCGCGGCGCGCAGTTCGCCGTCACGCTCCTCACGATCCTCGTCGCGCACGAGCTCGGCCACTACGTCGCCGCGCGCATCCACAAGGTCGACGCGTCGCTGCCGTACTTCATCCCGATGCCGATCCTCAGCCCATTCGGCACGATGGGTGCCGTCATCCGAATGCGCGGCGTCATCCCCACCCGGCGCGCGCTGCTCGACATCGGCGCCGCCGGTCCGCTCGCCGGCCTCGCCTTCGCGATCCCGCTCTACGTCTGGGGCGCCTCCCACTCGCAGCTCGTTCCGCTCTCGACCTCGGGCGACGGCGCGGTGCAGCTCGGCGAGTCGATCTTGTTGAAGCTCCTCGACCGCCTGGCGGCGCCGCCGAAGCCCGAAGGCATGGACCTCTCGCTCTCTCCCATCGCGTTCGGCGCGTGGGGTGGGATGTTCGTGACGATGATCAACTTGCTCCCCGTGGGTCAGCTCGACGGCGGGCACGTCGCGTACTCGCTCTTCGGTCCGAAGCAGGATCGCTACGCGCAGCAGATCCATCGCGCGATGCTGGCGTTCTTCTTCGTCGTAGTCTTCGGGCACATCGCGCGCGACGTCTCCGCAGGCCTCGGCCTCCATTATGTCGGGCGGCACCTCGCGAACTCGCTCTTCTGGCTCGTCTGGTTCCAGGTCCTCGCGATCCTCGGCTCGCTGGCCGCGCGGGGTCGGGGGGACGAGCCCAAGCCAGGCACGTTGACCATCGGCGTGCGCCTGATCGCCACCGTCGGGCTCGTCGTCGTTGCGAGCTTCGCGCGCGACAACCGCTCGCCGCTGCTCCCGCTCGCGTTCTTCGCCGGGCTCGCGATGCTCGTCGCGATGGAGGTGAAGGGCGGCGTCCTCAGACGCCACGATCTGCTGGATCACCCGCCCACCGGCGCGCAGCCGCTCGATCGCGCGAGGATGATCGTCGCGATCATCACGCTCGTCGTGTTCGTCCTGCTGTTCATGCCCGAGCCGTTCACGATGTAGCGATCCTTCGCGGCGCGCCCGTGGCATGCCGCGCGCATCGATGACTCCTCGAAGTGGAGAAGTTGATGCGTCCTCACCTCATCTCGGCCGCGATCGTCGCCGGCGTCGTCGCGACCGCGGCGTGCTCGGTGCCCGTTCCTTCCACCTTCAGGTCGGAGAAGGAGCAGAACGAAGCCGATCCGGAGACGGGCTCCTTCGGCGAGACGCCCGACGGCCCGTCGCGCCCGAGCGCCGGCTGCTCGCCGGCCAAGGGCCAGGCGGAGATCGCAGACGACGGCTGCGACAACGACGGCGACGGCAAGATCGACAACGTCCCGACGTGCGACAGCACGATCCGGAGCGACGGCTCCGCCGCCGACTTCGCCAAGGCGATGGGGATCTGCGACGCCGCGAGCACGAAGGGCTTCGGCCTCGTGTCGGCGAAGTTCACGCGCGGCCACGGGCGCGACGACGCGCCGATGGCCGAGCAACACGGCGTGCTCCAGAAGTTCGGCAACGTCCTCAAGCCGCGCGAAGGCGCGCGGCTCGGCGTGCTCAGCACCGGCTACGCGCAGGAGTACAACGGCGCGCCGAACCGCGCGTTCGGCGGCGCCGAAGCGGGCAAGGACTGGTTCGGCGCGCGGCCCGGCGTCGGCAACGGCACCGCGCCGCCCGGCTACCCCAAGGCGGCCGCGGGCTGCCAGCAAGCGACCGACGTGAACGACGTGATCGATCTGCGCCTCGAGCTCAAGGCGCCGCCGAACGCCAAGGGGTTCAAGTTCGACTTCAACTTCCTCTCGGGCGAGTGGCCCGCGTACATCTGCTCGCGCTTCAACGACGGCTTCGTCGCGTACCTTTCGGCCAAGGGCTTCAACGGCGGCGCGCCGGAGAACATCTCTTTCGACGCGAAGAAGAACCCCGTCAGCGTGAACAACGGATTTTTCGATCGCTGCACGCCGAACGCGACGATCGGCTGCCTCGGCGGCAGCCCCGGCAAGTCGACGTGCCCCGGCGGGCCCGAAGAGCTCGCGGGCACCGGCTTCGGGATCGTCGGCAACTACTGCGGGTTCCTCGGAGGCGGGACGCCGAGCACGAGCGGCGGCGCGACCGGCTGGCTCAGCTCGCAGGCGCCGGTGCAGCCGGGCGAGACGTTCGTCCTCGACCTCATCATCTGGGACACCGGCGACGGCGATCTCGACTCGTCGGTGCTGCTCGACAACTTCAAGTGGATCGGCGGCGAGGTCGTCGCGAAGACCGAGCGCCCGCCTCGCTGACGTCGCCTCAGACCTCGATCTCGAAGTCTTCGATGACGGGGTTCGCGAGCATCTCGTCGGCCATCTTCGAGAGCCTGCTCTCGAGATCGGAGCCCGCGGCCGCGTCGTCCATCTCGATCTCGATGAGCTTGCCGACGCGAACACCCTTCACGCCCTCGAAGCCGAGCTTGCCGAGCGCGCGGCGCACCGCGTCTCCCTGGGGATCGAGGACCTCCGACTTCAGGCGAACGAGGACGGTTGCTTTCATGGATCAGGTCCCTTCGAGGCCGAGGTTCTTCGCGATGCGCGCGAGCGGGGGCTCGACGTCGGGCGTGAAGGTCTCGCCGGTGATGCGCTCGAACGCTTCGATGTAGCGCTGCGCCGCGCCGACGCGCACCTCCGGCGGCAGCGGCGGCGGCTCACCGTCGCCGCGATAGCCGAGCGCGGTGTAGTAGCGGCGCACGAAATCCTTGTCGAGCGGCTCGGGATCGAGGCCGCCGGCGAAGCGCTCTTCGTAGCTGTTCGCCATCCAGAACCGCGAAGAGTCGGGGGTGTGGATCTCGTCGATGACGACGATCTCGCCCGACGGCGTCTTGCCCATCTCGTACTTCGTGTCGACGAGGATGAGCCCGCGCGCGGCGCACGCCTTCTGGCCCGCGGCGAAGAGCTTCATCGCGATCTCGCCCGCGCGGTCGAGGTCTTGGGCGCTGATCCCGCCCTTCGCGAGGATCTCTTCGCGCGAAGCGCTGACGTCGTGCTCGCCCTTGGGCGCCTTCGTCGCCGGCGTGAGCAGCGGGCGCTCGAGGCGCTGGTTCTTCTTGAGACCCTCGGGCAGCTCGTGACCGCAGAACGTCCGCGCGCCGGCGGCGTAGTGCGTCCACATGCTCGTCGAGGTCGAGCCGGTGATGTACGCGCGCACGACGAGCTCGACCGGCAGCGGCGCGCACTCGACGCACTCGAGCACGTTGGGATCGGGCAGGCCGACGAAGTGGCTCTTGGCGACGTCGCGCGTCTTCTCGAACCACCACGCCGTCAGGCGGTTCAGCACCTGGCCCTTGAACGGGACCGTTCCGAGGATCCGATCGAACGCGCTGATGCGATCGGTGACGACGATGAAGCGCTTGCCCTCGCGGCTGTAGTTGTCGCGGACCTTGCCCTCGTAGCGCTCGCCGAGGCCCTCGAGGTTCGTGCCCTCGAGGACGTGCGCGAGCTGAGCCTTCAGCAGAGCTTCGTCGACCATCGCGAGACGCTTCTAACTCAAGGAGCCCGCGGGGTCGACAGACGACGTCACTTGCTGAGGCGCACGTCGACGCGGCGATCTTTGCGCCAGCCTGCCTCGTCGGTGCCCGTCGCGTCGAGCTCGCCGCGCGACGTGTCGCGCAGCTTGTCGCCCGGGACGCCGAGCTGGCCGAGGAAGTTGTGGACCGAGCGCGCGCGCTTGGCGCCGAGCGTCATGTTGTACTCCGTCTCGCCGCGGGGATCGGCGCGGCCGACGAGATCGACGGCGCGGCCCTTGAGCGGGCCGCTCACGAGGCACGTCGCGATCGCCTCGAGCACGGCCTTTTCGCCCGGCGTGAGCGACTCGGAGTCGTAGTCGAACTTCGGCGCCTCCTCGAGGTTGTCGAACTTGAGGTTGCACGCCTTCACGATGTCGGAGTCGACGCTCACCGCCATCTTGTCGCTCGTGGGCGGCGGCGCCTCCGCGGCGGCAGGCGTCGGCGCTTCGATCGGCTTCGTGGGCACGACCGGCTTCGGAGGATCTCCACCGCAAGCGGCGAGCAGCAGGAGCGGCGCGAGAGCGAGAGCGACTTTCTTCATTCTTCGGAATCCTCCGGTGAACGCTTCAACGGACAACTGAGGCTAGGGCTTACATAATCGCGTTGGCGCGCGGGTCAATACGCACGCGCCGCATTTGCGCATGTGTTCAGTGCTAGGATCCGCCGAGCGATGAGCAATCCGCAGCAAGGCGCCGCACCGCCTTCGGGGGCGTTCCAGAGCGCTCCCTTGCCCGGCGCCGACGTCGTGCTCGTGGTCGACGACGAAGAAGACATCCGGCGCCTCGTGACCTTCAACCTCGGCGACGCGGGCTTCAAGGTCGAAGCGGTCGAGAACGGCGCGGACGCGCTCGCGGCGGCGACGCGCCTCCGGCCCTCCGTCGTCGTGCTCGATCTCATGCTCCCGGATCTGTCGGGCATGGAGGTGTGCAGGCGCCTCCGCGCCGACGAGAGCGTCGCCGACGCGGCCGTCTTGATGCTCACCGCGCGAGGCGACGAGTACGATCGCGTCCTCGGCTTCGAGGTCGGCGCCGACGACTACGTGGTCAAGCCGTTCAGCGTGCGCGAGCTCGTGATGCGCGTGAAGGGCCTCGCGCGGCGCGCCAACGAGCGGCGCCTCGCCCGCGGCGCGCGCGACGAGGGCAAGCGCCTCTCGTGGCGCGGTCTCGAGATCGATCCCGCGCGCCATCGCGTCCTCATCGACGGCGCGGAGCTCGGGCTCCGCCCGCTCGAGTACAAGCTCCTCGCGATCTTCGTCGAGCACCCGGGCCGCGTGTTCTCGCGCACCGAGCTCTTGCAGGAGGTCTGGGGGATCTCGCCCGACACCAACACGCGCACCGTCGACACGCACATCCGGCGGCTCCGCGAGCGGCTCGGCGCGAACGCCGACGCGATCGAGACGGTCCACGGCTTCGGCTATCGCCTCCGCGATCCCGAGGCCGCTCGCGGATCGTCCAGCGACGCATAGAACGCATAGGCGGAGGTCGGGTCGTGGCGATGTCGTTCCGAACGAAGCTCCTGGCGAGCCACGTGGGCCTCGTCGTTGCGGTCGGCGTGATCGCGATCTTCACCCTCAACCGCTGGCTCAGCGCCGACCTCGTGCGCGAGCTCGACACCCGTCTCGAGGAGCAGGCCAAGGGCGCGCTCGAGTGGTCGGAGGAGGGAGGTCGCCGTCACCCCGACAAGGTCGCGAGCCGCATCGCGCACATCGTCGACGCGGAGGTGACGCTCTACGACGGCAACGGCCTCGTCACCGGCGCCTCTTCGAAGGAGGCGCGCGACGATCAGGGCGAAGAGCTCGAGCAGGCGCGCGCCGACGGCGTCGGGCGCGCGACGCGCGTGCGCGACGGGCAGGAGCTTCACTACGTCGCCGTGCGCGGCGAGCAGAAGGTCGTCATCCGGCTCGCCGCTCCGCTCTCGGGCGTCAACGCGACCGTCGCCGCGATGCGTGAGCGGCTCGTCCTCGCGTCGAGCGTCGCCATCGTCGTCGCGATCCTCCTCGGATCGCTCGCCGCCCGCATCGCGTCGCGTCCGCTCAACGAGATGACCGCGACGGCGACGCGCCTCGCGCGCGGCGACTTCGACGTCCCCATCGAGGCCGAGGGCGCCGACGAGTTCGGCGTCCTCTGGCGCGCGCTCAAGTCGCTGGCGCAGCAGCTCAAGGCGCGCATCGGCGAGCTCGTCGCCGAGCGCGATCACCTCTCGGCGATCCTCGCGGGCATGGTCGAGGGCGTGCTCGTGCTCGACGCGCGGGCGCGCGTCATCGTCGCCAACCCCGCGATCGAGAGGATCCTCGGCGCGTCGGGCTCGGTCGTCGGGCTCTCCCTCGACGAGACGGTGAAGCACGGCGAGGCGCGGCAGCTCATCGAGTCGTGCCTCCGCGGCGAGGTCACCGAGACCGAGCTCGAGATCACCGACGAGCGCGGCATGTCGATCGCGGTCTACGTGCGCCCGCTGCCCGAGAGCGCCGGCGGATCGGTGGTCGCGGTGCTCCGCGATCAGACGGCGCTCCGGCGGCTGATGACGATCCGCCGCGACTTCGTCGCCAACGTCTCCCACGAGCTTCGCACGCCGGTCACGGCGATCCAGGGCTACGCGGAGACGCTGCTCCGCGGAAAGACGGACGCGGAGACCGAGAAGCAGTTCCTCGAGATCGTGCACCGCCAGGCGCAGCGCATCGGCGCGCTCGTCGAGCAGCTCCTCGCGCTCTCCGAGCTGGAAGCGCGAGACCGCCACGAGATCGCTCGCGAGCGTGTCTCGCTCGTCTCGACGGCGCAGCACGTCGCCGAGACGGTGCGCGGTCGCGCCGAGCAACGGAGGGTGCGCGTGGCGATCGACGTGCCCGACGACGTCGTCGCGCTCGCCGATCCCGAAGGCGTGGAGCGCGCGCTCATCAACCTCGTCGACAACGCGATCAAGTACGGGAGCGAAGGAGGCGAGGTGAAGATCCTCGCCGCGCGTGAGGGCGCGAAGGTGAAGGTCTCCGTCGTCGACGACGGACCGGGCATCGCGCCGGCGCACGTGCCGCGCCTCTTCGAGCGCTTCTATCGCGTCGACCCGGGGCGATCGCGGGCGCACGGCGGGGCGGGCCTCGGCCTCTCGATCGTCAAGCACCTGGTCGAGGCGATGGATGGGTCGATCGAAGTCTCGAGCGAGGTCGGCAAAGGCACGCGCTTCGAGATCACGCTCCCGGGCGGCTAGCCGGCTCAGAGAACGTTCATCGCGTACTGCTCGAGCGCCGTCGTCGAGATCATCGATCCGTCGTTGAAGCGGCACATCGTCTCTTCCGCGCCCACCGAGTTGCGCAGGAACACCGTCGTCATGTTGAGCTTCAGGCAGACCTTCACCCCGCCGCTCGCGCGGCCGTCGAGCTCGCGCCGGGGGATCGACACCGGCATGCCGTTGCGCACGAACTGCATCGCCTCGCACGCGAGCTGGCCGCCCGCGAGGCGGCAGGGCCCGCTCACGCGGACGTTCTCGCGCGGATAGTAGAGAAACGGCGCGTCGCCGGTGCCCTCCACGCTCCAGACCTCGTTCAGAAACGGGCTCTCTTCGAGGCTCGCGAGCGGCCCGACGCCGGTGTTCACGGGCGCCTGCGGGCCGGGCGCGGCGCCCTCGCCGGAGGGGCAGCCCGCGAGCGCGAGCGCGAACAAAGCGACCGAAGTGCGCAGGAGCATCGCTCCCTCATAGCGGAGTCACTTCGCGAACGGAATCGCGTCGCGCCACAGGAAGAACGCGGCCGTGCCGGCGCACATCACGATGAGGAGCACCGAGACGACGACCACCACGCGGGCGGATCGGCGATGGCGAAGCGAGGCCGGGCCGGGCTCTTGCGGCGCGGGCGGCGCGGGCGGCGCCGCCGCGGGTTGCGCCGCCGGCGGTTGCGCCAAGGGAGGCGCGCTCGCGCGCATCGCTGCGCTCGCGGCCGCAGCGGCGGGCGCGGCGAGGTGAGGCAAGCTCCCCGAGGCGTCGAGGTTCATCGGCTGCGTGCTCGTGAACGTGGGCGCGATCGGCTGCGCGCTGAGCCGCGTCGGGCCTGGCGAGGGAGGAGCCCCGGGCGACACGAGCGTTCGCGCGTCCGTCGCCGGGACGTTGACGGCGATGATCGGGTTCTCTCCCGAGGCGGCGAGCGGCCCGGTGAGACGCTCGGTGGTCGGCGGCGCCGGGCGAGACGCGCTGCTCACCGGCAGCTCGAGGAGCACCTGCGGCGCCGCCTCCTCGATCGTGGGATCGCTCGGCGGGGCGATGACCGTGTCGGGGAGCGTCCGCGCCGACGACGGAACCGCGGCGACGCCGCTCGGGCGTCGCTCGGAGATCGGCGCCACGCGCCGGAGCGACGCAGCGGGCAGCGTGAGGCTGTCGGCGGTGAAGTCGTCGCTCTTCGGCACGCCTCGCGCCGCACGGAACGCGCGCTGCATCTCTCGCGCGCTCTCCCATCGCTCCTTCCGATCGAGCTCGAGCGCGCGATCGATGACGATCGCGACGGACGCCGGCACGTGGGGCGCGAGCTCGCGCACCGGTCGCGCGCGCAGCGTCGCGCTCGCGACGAGCTGCGCGTGCAGACTACTTGCATCATGCACATATTTGCCGGTGATCGACGTGTAGATCGTCGCGCCGAGGCCCCACACGTCGGACCGCGCGTCGACGTCGTCGCGCTTGCCCGAGGCCTGCTCCGGCGGCATGAACTCGGGGGTGCCGATCGTCACGCCCGTCTTCGTCGTCTCTCCCTGGGCGTTCTTCATCCGCGCGAGACCGAAGTCGAGCAGCTTAACGACGCCTTCGTGCGTGAGGAACACGTTGTCCGGCTTGACGTCGCGATGGATGATCCCCTTGTCGTGCGCGGCCGCGAGCGCGTCGAGCGCCTGATCGGCGATGTCGAGGATCTCGTCGATCGGCAGCGCGCCGCCCATGCCGATGCGTCGCGCCTCGAGCGTCTCTCCCTCGAGCAGCTCGAGGATCAAGAAGACCGCGCCGTCCGGCGTGACGTCGTCGTCTTGCACGCGCACGACGCCGGGGTGGCTCACCTGGTTGCCCACGTACGCCTCACGGAGGAACCGCTGGCGCGTCGCCGGATCGCGCGAGAGCTGGGCGTGCAGCATCTTGAGCGCCGCGCGGTGACCGTTACGATGGGTCGCGGCGTACACCGTGGCCATTCCGCCCGAGCCGATGCGGGCGTCGACGTGCCACTTGTCGTTGATCACGGTGCCGACGCGACCTTGCTTCTCGCGCTTGCCGGCGGCCCCGGACGACTCGCTCAACCCATCCTCCCGGGTTACTCGTGGAGGAGCGTAGCATGCACCCCCGAGAAGCCCGCATTTCGGCGGATTTCGGTCCTATTTCGGCGGCGGCCTCGAGGGCGGGGCCTGGAGCGAGAAGCTCGAACAGTCGGGCCCGACGACGCTCCCGCGGTAGGCCCCTGACGGCGAGAGGGTCCCCACGAGATCGACCATGACGTAGCCCGGCGGTTGGTCGATCCAGATCTCTTGCTGCATCTCTAGGGATCGCTTCGCGCGATCGAACCTTCCGCGCGTCACGAACCTGCCCGCGGCGGGCGGGCGGCCTGCGCCGCCGGGGAAGTCGAAGGCGAAGTCGGCGACGATCGCGTCGCCGTCGAGCGCCGTGATCTCGAGCGTCAGATCCGTTCGGCCTTGCGCGCAGTAGTAGTAGCCGACGAATCGATCGCCGACCTCGAACGGCGGGCGATCGTTCGCGCGCGCGATTGGCGCGCTCGCCGCGGGCGCGACCGGCGTCACGACGGCCTCGGCACCGATCATGGGCGCCGCGGGCGGCGCCGACGCGTTCGCGCAGCCCGCGAGGAGGAGGACGACGACGCGTCTCAGTTGACGGCTTCGTCGTGAACGGGCTTGGCCCGCGCCTCTTCTTCTTCCCGCCGCGCGGCTTCTTCCGCCTCGCGCTCTTCGCGGAGGACGCGCTCGACCTCGTCGCTCATCTGGAAGCGAATCATCTTCGACCACATGACGAGATCGGCCTTGAACGACCAGAGCGGGTACTTGAAGCTCGCCGGCTTGTTCTTCTCGATGAAGAAGTGGCTGATCCACGCCGGCCCGTAGCCGACGACCGGCGCGAGCGCGAGGAGCCAGCGCCGCTTCGTGAGGAGACCTCCGGCGACGCACCCCATCGCGGCGGTGGTGCCGACGAAGTGGAAGAGGCGCGTCGCTTTCTTCGAGTGCTCCTTGACGTAGAAGGGCCAGAACTCCTCGAACGACTTCATCTCGCGATCCGCCATCGTGCACCTCAGCCGCTAGAAGACGAGGTGAACTATAGGAGATCGAACGCTCACTCGCCAGGCGTGAGCACGATGGGGTACGTCACGGTCGCGACGCCGCCCTCGGGCGAGGGGAACGAGAGGCTGTTGAAGCTCCTGACGATGCAGGCGACGACCTGCTGATCCGGCAGATCCGAGCCGGCGTCGGAGGCTTGATTGACCGCGCCGTCGCGGCCGATCACGAACTTCGTCGAGACGCGCCCGCTGAGCGCCGGGTTGCCACGCAGGCCCGCTTCGTAGCAGAGCCGGAAGCGCCCGAAGTTCTGGCGGACGATGCGCTGGATGACCTCGGCGGGGAGGCGCCCGTTGGTGTCGATCGTCGGATTGCGGAGCTGCGGCGCCTTGGCGACGTGGCCGCCGTTACCGGGACCGTGGCCGTTGCCCATGCCGTCCTTGTCGCCCTTGCCGATGCCCCACTTGCCGGGGCCGCCCCCGCCGCCGCCGACGGTGCCTACGCGATCGACGCCGATGCCCTTGCCCTCGCCGCCGCCGCCTTCGCCGGTGCCCCAGAGGCCGAGGCCGCCGCCGAACGAGTCGTCGATCGACTGGCCGTACATCTTGCCCCACGCCGACTTGTCGTCCGAGCCGTGGTACTCGGTCGCCCACGGGCTCGCGGGCGCGTTGGGATCCATGCTGCTCGTCGCGAGCAGGCCGATCATGCCGAACTTCTCGGCGAGCGCGCGCTCTTCCTTCTTCGAGAGCTCCGACTTGTCGTCGGCGCCTTTGAAGCCCGAGTGACCGTTCGTGGTGACGGGCTTGCTCGTGCCCGACACGCCGCTCTCGTTCTTGTGCGCCTCGCCGATCGAGCCGCCGCCCTGGCTCTCGTCGGTCGGGCCGGGCTGCGGCTTCGGCTCGTCGAGCTCGCGCTGCGCCGACGCGTTCAGGAACTTCTGCATCATCACGATCTGCTCGCGATCGACGCCGTCGCCGTCGTCCGTCATCTTGGGCATGAACATCGCGAGCGACGCGACGATCGCCGCGTGGCCGAGGAACGAGAGGCCGATCATGCCGGTCGCGCCGCCCGCGAGCGTCGCGAGGAAGCCGATGGGCGCGACCTTGCCCGCGCGGACCGTGCCGATCTCGAAGGTGACGGGCTCGCCGATCGTGCCGTCGGCGCGCTCGCCGCCGAGCTCGAGAGTGACGGCCATGCCGTGCTGGAGCGCGAGCTCGAACGCGTTCGCCACCTCGCCCGATCGCGCGAGCGCGTTGCGCGCGATCATCGACACGAGGCTCTCGCTCTCCCCCTTCATCGAGACGCTGCCGCGCGCCTTCTGCGGGACGACCACGTACGCGCCGGCGCCGCGCGCGATGACGATGGGCGCGCGGCCGGCGCCGAGGACGTCCTCGGGGAGCGCGAGATCGGCGCCCTCGCCGACGCAGAAGCTCTCGCCGTTCTCGAGGTGCGTCACGGAGAGAACCTGCGTACCCCATCGCACCGTCACCTCGACCGCGTCCACGTGCGACTCGACCTCGTCGGCCGGAACGGGCGGGCCGTTCTTGATCAGCGCGAACGAGGTCTGCGTGTCGTCGGCGTCCACGTCGACTTCGCTGATCGGCTGCGCAGGGGCGAACATGTTGGCGACGTCGAAGGTGGGGGCGAAGGCGTGGGTGGTCATGGTCTTCTTCTTGGGAGAGGCGTGGACGGGTACGGAGACACCGCGCGCGGAATGCGCGCGGTGAGCGTGTTCGGGGGTGACGGCGCGACGCTCGCGCAGCCTCGGGGGGCCGCGAATCAGCGCTCGTGCGTCGTCGGTCTCGGGGAGTGACAGGGGATCCAGGGAAAGGTTCCCACGATCATGGGGTCACCCGAACGGGTGACGCGCGGAGCCGCGGGCATCGTCAGCCGCGGTGCTTGGCGCGAAGCTTCTGGAGGTAGCGTTTGCCGATCCCGGCGATGACGGACGCGCGCTCGAGATCCCCGCTCGCTTCGGCGAACAGGCGCTCCACGTAGCGCCGCTCGAAGTCCTCGAGCAGGCGCTCGCGAGTCTCGATGAAGGGCGCGCGCAACGAGAGGAGCCGCTCCACGGTGTCGTTGTCCGACGAGACACCCGCCGGCGGACCGGGATCGACCGAGCGCCTCGGACGCCGGTCGTCGTGGAGATCACCGAGCGCGATGGCGCGGGCCACGGCGTTTCTGAGCTCTCGGACGTTGCCCGACCACGGCTCGTTCTCCCATCCTTGGAGCAGCGCGAGCGGCATCAACCGCTCCTCGCCGCCCATCTCGGACCAGAAGTGTCCAGCCAGGAGCTCGATGTCACCGCGGCGCTCCCGCAGCGGAGGGAGCTCGACGCGCGCGACCGCGAGGCGGTGGTAGAGATCGTCACGGAATCGTCCGGCGAGCACCTCGCGGTCGAGGTCCCGACGGGTCGCCGCGAGCACGCGGACGTTCACGCGGATCGCACGGTCGCCGCCCAGACGGCGGATCTCGAGGCGCTCGATCGCGCGGAGCAACTTCGGCTGAAGGGCGAGATCGAGATCTCCGAGCTCGTCGATCAACAGCGTCCCTCCGTCGGCCTGCTCGAGCACGCCCTTGCGGGTCGTGAGCGCGCCGGTGAACGCGCCCTTCTCGTGACCGAAGAGCTCCGACTCGACGAGGCTCGGCGGAACCGCGGTGCAGTCGAAGACGACGAAGGGCCCCGAAGCGCGCGGCCCGTTCGCGTGGAGCGCCTCGGCGACGACCTCCTTTCCCGTGCCGGTCTCGCCCTCGATGATCACCGGCACGTCCGAGGCGGCGAGACGCGCGAAGATCGGATACAGGCGCCGCATCCGCTCGCTGACGCCGAGGACGTGACCGAAGGAGCTCGCCGCGGGCATCGGCGTCGCCGGTCCGAGGACGGGCTCGACCTGGAGCTGCGTCCGACCGAGGCGCACGAGCTCTTCGCCCGTGAGGAGCGCCTCGAAGACGTGGACGCGGTCGACCCAGAGTCCGTTGGTGGAGTCGAGGTCCTGAATGCGGAGCCCGAGCGGGGACGCCTCGAGCGACGCGTGCCGTCGCGAGACTTCGAGGTCGTTCAGTCGGACGTGGCAGACGGCGCTCTGCCCCACGAGGACGCGCGGTCCGTTGACCTCCAGCTCGAACACTGCGCCTTCGTCCGGACCTTCCACCACGACCAAGCGAAAGGCCGCGACGTCCGGGAGGATCGACGGGCCGCCGCCGGCGACGGTCGCGATGTCCTTGGTCATTCGATTGCCTCCGTGCTCGGATGATACGCTGAGTCGTGACCGCGGACCGTCGATGCACCGCAGCACGAACGTGAAGATCGGCCGTTACGAGATCGTCGGTCAGCTCGCGACCGGCGGGATGGCGGCGATCGTCCTGGCCCGGCTGGTGGGGCCGAGCGGCTTCGAGCGGCTCGTCGTCATCAAACGGATGCTTCCCCATCTGAGGAGCGACTCGATGCGCGAGATGTTCCTGGAGGAAGCGCGCATCCTCGCCGGCATCCGCCACACGAACGTCGTGCAGGTCGAGGAGCTCGCCGCGAACGACGGTGAGCCGTTCCTCGCGATGGAGTACCTCGAGGGCGAGAGCGCGGCCGGGCTGCTCCGGAGGCTCGTCGCGCAGAGACGGACGCTGCCCGCCGATCTCGCTGCCTACATCGTCGCGGAGGCATGCGCAGGCCTCCACGCTGCCCACGAGCTCCGCGGACCGGAGGGAGCTCGTCGCGGTCTCGTTCATCGTGACGTCTCGCCGCAGAACGTCTTCGTCACGTACGACGGAACGGTGAAGGTGCTCGACTTCGGGATCGCCAAGTCGAACGACGCGAACACGCGCAAGGACCTCACCAAGGCGGGCGAGCTGAAAGGAAAGTTCGAATACATGTCGCCCGAGCAGACGACCGGAGCGGCGCTCGACTGCCGCTCCGACGTCTTCTCGCTCGGCATCGTCCTCTACGAGCTCGCGACCGCCCGCAGCCTGTTCCATCGACGCACGCACCTGCTCACGATGAAGGCGATTTGCGAGGAGCCGATCGTGCGACCTTCACGCGTCCTCTCCACCGTACCGAAGGCGATCGACGCGGTGTGCGCGAGGGCGCTCAAGCGAACGCTCGAAGCTCGCTACGCGACGGCCGCCGCCATGCGAAGGGAGCTCCTTCCTCTCGCGACCCTACCCGGCGCCGAAGAGCCGCGGGATCGGCTCGCGGCGCTCATGCGTGAGCTCTTCGCCGATCGCATCGCTGAAAAGGAGGACATGATCCGCCGGGTGCGAGCCGGCTCGTCGGTCGACGACGCCGTCCTCGGTGAGGCGGATACGCTCGTGTCGGTGCCGACCGTTCTCGACGTCGCGGTCGGTCGCAAGCGCTCCGTCCTTCGCCGCGCTTGGACGACGGCCGGCGCGATCGTCGCCGTCGGCGCGGCAGCCGCGATCCTCGCCCGCTCCTCCGCGCGCACGGACGAGGTCGTCGTCGCGACGCCCGCGGTGTCCGCGGCGGCCATCCCGGCGACGGCCCCCAGCTCGTCCGCCGTCGTCCTCACGATCGACTCGACCCCGCAAGGAGCGAAGGTGAGCGTCGACGCGAGCCAGCGCGGGACGACACCGGCCACGTTGGAAGTGCCGCGAGGCACGAGGCCGATCGTCATCGCGCTCGACAAGAGCGGTTTCGCCGCCGTGCAACGCGAGATCGTACCGGCGACGGACGTGACCATCTCGATCGCGCTCGTTCGCGAGCCGAAACGGGAGGGCCCGGTCGCCCCGGTAGCCCCACCGGCGAAGGTCGCCGCGCCTCGAGCCAGCTTCGAGCGCTTCGACTGAGCCGAGAGCGCGCGATCTCAGTACCAGATCGCGAGCTCGTCGAGCTCGACTACGTCGTTCGCGCCCCACGCCGCGCCGACGTTGAATCCGGAGAGCCCGCGCGCGAGATCGGCGTGAGAGAGAAGAGCCCCCGCGCTGTTCTCGAGGACGCGGAGCGGGACCTGAATCCGGCGATAGGTGTCGGACGGACGAAACGTCCACGGGACGAGCCTGAACCGGCACCCTTCGCTCTCGGGCGGAGCGCAGCCGCCCGGGGGCGGATTCGTGAACAGCCACAAGAGCGAGTAGTACGAGACGGTCGTCCCCGTACTCCGCACGTAGAGCTCGAAGTACGCGCGGCTCCGGAAGAGCCCCTCGTCGATCTCGGTCGTGGTCGCGTCGATCGACTGCCATCGCAGGTTCTGCGTGCAGCCGAACGTCGTGCACGAACGCTCCGGATCGTCTGCCGTGTGATAGCGGATGCAGCCGTTCGTACCGGCGGCGCCGCACCCGGCCGCGATCTCGAGCGTCGACGGCAGTGGGTAGCCTCGCGGGCGATCCTCGGAGAAGAGGACGATCCTCCGGCTGAGCGCGACCTCCGTCGTCGTGAGGGCCTCGTTCGTCACGCTCTTCTTGCCGGCGGAGTCGTACGCCGTGAGCACGGCTCGATACTGCGTGTCGGGATCGTGGCCCTCGGTCAACGTGGCCGTCACGGGGATCTCGGAGCCGCCGCGCGTCGCGAGGTACATGCGTCCGAGCTCTGGGCTCGACGCGCTCGTTCGTGTCGCCACGCCGGCTGCGTCCGCCCGCGGGCTCGTGACGGCGAGCTCCATCGATCCGAAGGCGTCGCGATCTCCTTCGATCTCCCATTCCCAACGAATCGAGTTCGGTGTCGCCCACGCGGCGCGCAGATCTTTCACTCGGATCGCGCCGGCGTCACCAGACTGCTGACCCGCACGCGCGCAGGTGCCGTCCGCGCAAATCCAGGCCGCGGGGCACGGGCACGCCTTGCCGGTGTAGTCGATGTCGCCCACGGAGCATGACGCGACGACGACGAGGATCGCGGCTCGACGGATCCGCATCCTAGAACGCCGCCACGAGGACGACGCCCCCGGGCGCGACGCGCAGCGCGGTGCTCGACGAGCGCGTCGATCGAAGATCGACGAGCCCCCAGGCGGCGCCGCCCACCGCGACGAGGGCCCCCGTCAGAAGGCAGACGTTCGCGATCGACGCCGCGGTCTCCGCCGACGACTGAGCCTCTGCGGCGCGCATCCCGGAGCGCTCGTCTTGCGCCTCTTGATGACGATTCAGCGCAAGGATTCCGAACACGCCGCCCGCAGCCGCGACGACGACGCCGGCCCCCGCGACGACCCAGGGTACCGCGCTCGCCGGCCGGCCGGGAGGCGCCCATGAAGGCGCCGTTTTCTCGCGATCTGCGCGACCGAGCGCTTCGTTTCTCTGCTTCTCGAGCTCACGGCGATCTGCGATCTGCTGTCGGAGAACCTCGATCTTCTGTGTGATCGCGCCGCGGTCTCGCGCATTCGGATCCTCGCGCAGGTACTCCTCGTAGGCCGCGAGCGCCCGGTCGGCGTCACCGAGGCCCTCGTACGCGCGCGCGAGATTGTAGACGAGCACCGGCTCGCGTTCGAGCTCGCGTGCTTCGAGGAGAAGCGTCACCGCGTCGGACAAGCGCCCCTCTCGATAGGCGTCCTTGCTTCGCTTCGACAGCTCGAGGGCGCGTTCGCGACGGGCGTCGCTCTCCGCCTCCGCTGGAGGCGCGGCCGTCGCGAGGTTGGCGAACGCGAACAGCGCCGTCGCCGCGACGGTAACCAGCCAGAGGCGCACCAAGCATGTATATCAGCGAACGGACGGCTCACGCGACGCCGGGGGCTCGTCGCGCGGGGCGAACGGAGCGTTCGTGCGAACGCGCCGTTCGCGACACCGATGGACCAACCTGCGTATCTTCGGGAGGAGCGAACAGGCACCTCTCTTGCACTCGCGGGATCTTCGATGCGCACCCGAAAACAGGCCCGAATCATCACTCGACGCGACACGCTCACCTTTCTCGGCGCCATCGGCGCGAGCACCGCGGTGGCCGGGCTCTTCGGATGCGGAGACGGCGGCGATGCCTCGACGCCGAGCGGCGGCTCGAGCGGCTCGAGCGGCGACGGCAGCTCGGGCGCCAGCCCCGGCGGCGGCTCGAGCGCGGGACCGGGCAGCGACGGCGGCTCGGGTGCATTCGACGCAGAGGCTGGCGCGAAGCTCGACGCGGGAGGCCCCCAGAGCGGCTTCATCGGCTCGTACGCGAACCTCAATCTCCAGGCACACGCGATCTATTCGATCGACATGGCGCTCATGGACTACCCGCAGTGGACCTTCGCGCCTGACTCTGGCGAAACACGCGTCCACGAGGTCGGCACGTGGTGGGATGGAGGCGACGCGCTGCGGATGCATCCACCGACGGTCTCCGAACGCGGCAGCGGGATCGGAGCGATCACGAACCTCTGGCGCAACGCCACGTTCGCCATCCGCGAGCTCAACTTCCGATTCGAGTGGCAGGCGGGGCCCGAGTACTGCTCGCGTTCCCAGCTGACGCCGAAGTTCGTCATCGCCCATTCTTCGCCGGCTCTCGACATCGGCTCGCCCGTGCGCAACCGGCCGATGCTTTACCTCCCCCAGGTCAACGAAGCCGACAACGCAACTCTCAACCGAGCCAACACGCTGACGATCGTGCCCGCGCAAGGGACGGTCCGATCGTTCAGCCTCGATCCTTACTCCGAGAACGGCACGTACTACGGAAATCAGGTGCAGCCGTTCTACTTCGCGAACACCGACGGCACGTTCAACGGCCGGCCGGTCATCGGCGCGAACCAGGTCATCACCTTCGAGATGCGCATGCTCGCGATCGGAACGGCCGCGCACCCTCGCGGCCTCATCGCCGTCCGAACGTACCTCCGCAACGGCGCCGTCTACGAGCGCGGCTGCCCCTGGGACTGGGACGCGGCCGCGACCCTGAACACGAGCTACCTGAACGAGATCCAGATGTTCGGAGGCGGCTACTTCAACGTCGGCAATCCGGCGCACCCGAACAACTACACGCGCGTCGGAGGCCTGATCACGCTGGCCGCCAACCATGGGGGATGGCTCGGGCCGCGGCCTGGGTTCGTCGTCTGACGCGTAACACGCGTCACTTCGACTTACAGCCGATGCGCTTCGTCGCGACGACGACGTCGTCGTAGAGGATCGTCTGCGTCTCGGGCGCGTCGAGACCGTTCGCGATCCGTGCGTCCAGCGACCCCCTCTCGTAGTAGGCGTCGAGGGTGACGCGCTTGACCGCGACCTCGTTGCTGGTGCGGAAGTCGAAGCCCTCGAACGGCCCCTGGTCGATGAAGTACGGCCCCCACGTGTGGAAGCTGCTGCGGAGCCACCGTCCGCGCGGCGCCCCAGGCTTGTACTCGCCGACGAGGACGTCGTTGCGATAAACGGCAAGCTCGCCGTCATGCTGTCCGACGGTGTTCGCCTTCGTCATGATCTCGATGCAGAACCACTGGTCCCGAGGGAACGCCGTCTGCCCGCTCGGCGAGAAGATGTTCCCGTAGTAGTTCGTCCTGCCTTGATCGCCGGCGCAGCCCGGCACCGCCGAGCCGTCGTTGCATCGGCTCGATCGCATCTGGTGCCAGTAGACGTACAGGTTGAAGATGCCCGCGTCATTGGCGTCGAGATCGAACCAGAACCCACGGTCTCCGGCCGGGACGGTGTTCGCGAGTCCGTCGGAGACGTACGATGCGTTGCCGGCCCCGACCCTCACCCAGTGGTGCGGCGTGGCGCTGTTCCCCACGAACCGCGCATAGAAGCGCCAGTAGGCGACGGGCACGCGCTGCGGAAACTCGAACTGCGCGGCCGCAGAGACGTACGAGCTGGCGGCGAGTCGCGTGCGACTCACCGAAGCGCGCAGGTACTTCGCTCCACCGTTTGCGAGACCCGCATCGCTCTGGACCGCGAGCAGCGTCGGGTCGGGCGTGTGGTAGCTCCACCCGGCGAAGTCGCTCTCGAATCCGGAGTAGAAGATCACGTTCGGATCGGAGGCGATCCCGACGTCGTTCGGATACCGCGCGCTCAACCCCGTGCCCGGGCCTTCGGGCCCGTCGGCCTTCGGCGGACTGCCGTCCGCGTCGTCGCTCGACCCACCGTCGATGTCGTTCGCGGCGTTCGCACCGGGACCTTCATCGCCGGCGCCGCGCGAGGAGGGCCCGACTTCGTCGAATCCGGAGCTCGTGCAGCACGCGAGGGCCAACAACCCGAGGAGGAACGGGGATCGCATCGCCGAACGCCAAGCAGCAATCGGGCCAGCGCGTACGTCGTCGATCGCTCGACGTCGGAGCGCTCGCCTCGCGAACGCGACGTTCGCGACGAACCACGCGTTCGTCGAGCTCCGCTGGCGTCGACTTCACCGTCCCGCGCCGAGCTTCGCGAGCGCGATGCGCGCGCGACCTCGGATGACGGGGGATAGATCGACGTCTCCCGCGGCCGCGCGGAGCTGCGCGATCGCGTCGCCGTGGCGCGCGACGAGGCCGTTCGGATCGAGCGGCGTGAGACCGCAATAGCCGAGCGACAGCTCGCGCTCGACCGGCGACAGAGGTCGGTCCGACGTTCGAAACCGCCGGCGGAGCGTCGGCGGTTCGACGACCGGCGCCGTATGTCGCTTCCCGTCCGCGGCGAACGCCGTGTAGATCGGCGAGCCCCGGTAGATGCGCTTCTGCGTCGGCGACAGCGTAGGCGCGCCGCCGGCTGCGCCCGCGGGGAACATGACGTTGCTCCGGTCGGGGCAGCGATCGAGGTCGGCTTCCGCGATCGCTTCGCACTTCGGCGTGTCGGCGAGGGGATCGAAGCTCGCGCCGTCGAGCTCGGACGTGTGGTTGAGACCGAAGAAGTGCCCGGACTCGTGGAGCATCGTGAGCACGTCCTCGTCTCGCGACGAGAACGTCGCGATGATGATCCCCGAGACGCCTCGACCGAAGACGGTCGCCGCGCCCGGGATCCCGGGAGAGATGCCGGCGGCGACGACGTCGCCCTGCTCGAGGAGGCGGTTCGTGAAGAGCACGTGGAGCGCTCGCGTGCCGTCGCGCGCTCCGCTCGAGACCGCGAAGCCCTCGGCCAGCTCTTGCTCGTCGATCTCGGCGAGCTTGGCAGGCGCCGCGTGGAACACGACGTCCCCGCGCTCGATGCCGAGCAGCTGGCTCGTGAGCGCGAAGAAGAGATCGACCCGCTCCGCGATCTTCCCGTTCGTGGCGGCCTTCGACGGATCGACCTTCGCGCCGCCGACCACGAGGCCGATCGGAACGTGAATGTGGAGCTCGAGCTCGCCGCCGTGGAACGCGCCGTCTCCGCTCGACTGGATCCGCACCTTCGCCTTCACCTTCGGCGTCGCGCTCGGATCCTTGTCGACGCCGAAGCGCACCTTCCACGTCCCCGGCGGGAGGAGATCCGCCACGGCTTCGCTCTGAGGCACGCTCGCGGCGGCGATCGTGTCGAACACGGCGGTGCTCGTCACGGTCGTGCCGCCCACGGGCGTGAAGCGCGCGTGGACCGTCTTGCCGTTCGGATCGACGATGCGCTCGACGCCGTAGGGCCGGCGCTGGTCGAAGTCGCGAGCGTCGCCCTCCATGACGACGTTGAAGCCGAGCGCGCCTTCGGGCACCACGAACGGCACGTCGACGCCCGCCTGGACCTCACCGAGATCGACGACGAGCCGATCCGGTGACTCCCGCGGTAGGAGGACGCGCTCCTTCTCGCCATCCGCGCTCTCGTCCTGCGGAGGGCCGTCCGGCGGCGTGGCTTTCTGGCGGATGACGACATGCTCCGTGCACGCCAGCGGCAGAACCAGCGCGCACGCGACGAGCCCGACGAGCTTCGACACCATCGAAGGTGGCTCGAAGCAGCGAGCATGCCGCGAGGCGATGCGACGACGACGACCGAGATCCCTCGCCGCCGGTGCGACGCCTAGGGGCGCTTCATCTCGCTGATCGCGACGCGGCCGTACACGTACGAGATGTCGCGGCCGAACGTGCCCGCGGGATCGAGCGCGCGGATGCGGAGGTGCCGCGCGTCGCCGACGCGCGCGAGATCGGGCAGCGGGCTCGCGTTGCCGGCGGAGGCCGACGCGAGGAGCACGGCGCGGCCTTCGCCCGCGCGGCCGACGGCGACCGAGCACGTCGGCGGGCCGATCTTGTTGCAGCCGAGGATGATGACGAGCTCTTCGTTCGCGACGGGCGACCACTTCCACGCGCGCTCGAAGTGGTTGGCCTCGGTGCCGATCGCGGGGCGGAGCACCGGCTCCCACGCCTCGTGGAGATCTTCCGGGCTCTTGACGCCGGCGATGCCGGGCGAGCCCTTGAGCGCGAGCGGCACGACGGCTTCGTTCTTCGCGCCCGCGCAGCAGCGGAGGCCCATGGTGGGCGACTTCTTCGCCGGCGGTCGGCCGATCGCGTTGGCGCACCGCGCGACGAGCTCGCCGGCGACCGCGTTGCCTCCGCGCAAGACGCCGAGGTTGCGCTCCTTCTCGCCGCGGCCCCAGCCGCTGTCGGTCCACTCCCAGACGCCGCCGTGCATGTCGGACACGCCGAAGCCGCTCTTGCAGAGCGCGTGCTCTCCGCTCGGTCGACGCGCCGCCTCTTCGCTCGACACGCCGGTGCCGCAGGTCGCGGCGCGGTACGTCTCGCCGTACTCGTAGGGCAAGTTGTCGGGGCCCTTGCACGATCGCTCCCACTCGAGCTCGGTGCAGAGGCGCTTGCCCTTCGCGACGCAGAGCCGCTCGGCCTCGTCGCGCGTCACGTTCGACGTCGGGATCGCGCCGGGCTCGTTGGGGTAGGGCAAGAGATCGATGTAAAATCCACTCATCTCGACGGCGACGCCGGCGGGCTCTTCCTCGGCGACGCGCGGGACGCGATCAGCGGGCGTTCCCGCGCGCAGCGTGCCCGGCGGGATCCACGCCATGCCGGGGCGCGGCGCGCCGGAGTCGCCCGCGGCCGAGGCCGGTCGGATCACGATCGCCGGCGCCGACGCCGACGCCGACGCGCCGCTCGACGCGCCGTCGGGTGCGCGCTTGCACGACGCGAGCGCGAGCCCGAGCACGAAGACGACGCCGAGAGAGCGAGCGCGGAGGGTCACGTCAGTCCGCTTTGTCGGGACCTTCGCGCAGGCCCAGCTCCTTCATCTTGAGCTGAAGGCCCTTGCGCGAGATCTTGAGGAGGCGCGCGGCGTGGGTGACGTTGTTGTTCGTCTGCTTGAGCGCGCGGCTGACGAGATCGCGCTCGAGGCGGCTCATCGCGACCTTCACGTGCTCCTTGAGCCCGCCCTCGGCGGGCAAGGACATGTCGCTCGACGGCGCGTCGGCCGCCGGCGCCACCGAGCCCGCGCTCCCTCGGAGCTCGCCCGGCAGATCTTCGACGCGGAGCTTGTGCGCGTCGCAGAAGAGCACCGCGCGCTCCATCACGTTCTCGAGCTCGCGGATGTTGCCTGGCCACGAGTAGGCCGAGAGGAGATCGAGCGCCTCCGGCTCGACGCCGCCGACCTGCTTCTTGAGGCGGCCGTTGAACTTCGCGAGGAAGTGATCGACGAGCAGCGGGATGTCGCTGCCGCGCTCGCGCAGCGCGGGCAGGCGGATCGACACGACGTTGAGCCGGTAGAACAGGTCTTCGCGGAACGCGCCCTGCGAGATCAGCTTCTTCAGATCGCGGTTGGTCGCCGCGACGAGACGGACGTCGACGCGCATCGTCTTGATGCCGCCGACGCGCTCGAACTCGCTCTCCTGGAGCGCGCGGAGCAGCTTGACCTGCATCTCGACGGGGATCTCGCCGATCTCGTCGAGGAAGAGCGTTCCCCCGTTGGCGAGCTCGAAGCGACCGGGCTTGCTCGAGACGGCGCCGGTGAACGCGCCACGCTCGTAGCCGAAGAGCTCGCTCTCGATGAGCTCCTTGGGGATCGCGGCGCAGTTGACCTTGATGAACGGCTTGGTGCTGCGCGACGAGTGATCGTGGAGCGCGCGCGCGACGAGCTCCTTGCCCGTGCCGCTCTCGCCGGTGATGAGCACGGTCGTCGGGCTGTCGGCGACGCGCTCGAGCACGGCGTAGAGATCCGTGAGGCCCGACGACTCGCCGATGATGCCGAAGCGCGCGCCCGGCTCGTCTTTCTGCGCGGTCGACGCCTCTTCTTCGGCGAGCTGGCGCGTCTTGAGCGCCTTCGCGACGACCTGGCGCACCTCGTCTTTGTCGAAGGGCTTGGTGAGGTAGTCGAAGGCCCCGAGCTTGAGCGCCTCGACCGCGGTGTCGACGGTGCCGTGCGCCGTGATCATCACGATGGGCAGCTCGGGCGCCTCGCGGAGGGCCTCGCGGAGCAGCGTCATGCCGTCGACCTTCGGCATCTTGAGATCGGTGACGACGAGGTCGATGTGGTGCTCGCGCAAGACGGCGAGCCCCTGCTCTCCGTCCTCGGCGAGCATCACGTCGTAGCCGTCGCGCGAGAGCTGGGCGGCGAGGATCTTCCGCAGGTTCGGCTCGTCGTCGACGATCAAGACCTGCTTCTTCTCGGGGAGCATCGCGGCCGCGAGCTTAGCAGGCTCGTCTGCGCCTCGATACAGGGCCGCTCAGCGCGCGTCTCAGCGCATTTCCACCGCGATCCGGTGGACGTGGAGGCGCGCCTTGGCGCCGGCGGAGTGGCCGATCGCGCCGATCCGGACGGAGACGATGTCGAGCGCCTTGAGGTCGAGCAGGTGCGGGTCGTAGGCCTTGCCGTCGATGGTGGCCTGGCCCATCCCCGTCGCCGCGTCGTAGCGGAGCTCACACGAGAGGCGGTGAGGCAGCGCGACCTCGGCGCCGCGATCGAACGCGAGTCCGCCGTTCGCGTTCCACGCGCCGGCGGCGAAGACGCTCGCCTCCGCTTTGTGGCGCACGACGCCGACGTCGAACACGCGATCGGCGCTCGTCCACGCGCTCGCGCCCATGAGGCCGACGAAGAGCGTCGCGTCTTCGAGATCCTCGACGGTGAGCTCGGCGGCGATGCGGAAGCCGTGGAGAGGAAAGGGGAACGTCTTGATGAGGAAGATGAACGACGGGTCGACGATGATCCCGCGCATCTTCGCGTCGACGAGGAGGCCCTTGCCCTTCTCGATGTGAACGTCCGTCGTGCCGAGATCGGGCTGGGGGAGCTCGAACGACCAACGCTTGACGTCGACGAACTCGCCCGAGAACGTCTCGTCGAAGCTCTTGAGGATCGCCCAGTCGAGCGTGTGCATCTCGAGGCCGTCGAGCTCGACGGAGACCTTCGGCGTGTCGCTGCGGAGGCGCGCGCCGAACACGATGCGCGCCTCGGTGCCCTGGAACCATCCGGCGTGGACGCCGAGGAGCGGGCGGCCGTCGAGCGCCGCGCTGATCATGCCGTGCACGGGCGTGAACTGCACCGCGAGCGTGTGCCACTCGCCGGGCGCGGCCTCGACGCGGGCGTCTTGCGAGCCGGTGCCGGCGCGGAGGGGGCCGCTCACGTCGCCGCCGATGCGCACGAAGGGCGCCGCGCCGCCGACGAAGCCCGCGGTGACGGTGCGGCCCGTGCCGGTCTGCTCGAAGCCGAGGAAGGTCTCGACGGCGTCGGTGTCGGGCGCGCGGAAGCGGAGCGTGACGACGCCGTCGTCGTAGCGCCGCGACGACGTCGCGAAGAGGATCTCGTCGCCGGTCTTGCCGCCGCCCTCGACGACGAGCGCGCCGCCGCGCAGCGCGTGCGAGAGCTCGCCGTGCTTTCGAACCGTGTACGTCGACGCGAACGCGGCGGGATCGCCGAAGCCGTCGCCGAAATCGCGCGCGTCGGGGCTCATCCGATGCGACGCGGCGAAGAGGTGCGCGAAGATGACGTAGAGGAGCGCGAAGCCGCTCACGCCGCCGGTGATCCAGAGGACGATCGATCGCCAGCTACGCATGGGCGGGCGTCCTTCGAAGCGATCGAAGCAGATCGGGGGCGTACGCAGCGAGCCACACCATCGGCACGACGAAGAGGGAGGCGCGCGTCGAGAGACCGAAGAGCTTTCCCCAGTTGAACGCGGCGTCGGCGCGCATGAAGGGAATGAACGAGTCTTGCGCGTTGATCGCGCCGCCGCCGCGCGCGATCGTCGGCAGGATGAGATCGTAGAGCGGGCTCATGCTGTAGGGATCGCCCTGCGGGAGCTGCACGAGGACGAACGTGGCCGCGAGCATGATGCCGCTGCTCACGATCCCGAGAAGAATCGTGAGGCCCATCGCCCAGCGTGAACGATCGGCGAAGAACGCGATCGGGAGCATGAAGTAAGGGAGCGCGGGCACGAGGTGACGCGGCCCGACGCTGCCTCCTCCGTCCCACGCGTAATACGAGAAGGCGAAGAGCAGATAGAGACCGAGCGCAGGCAGCATCACGCGAAGCGGGCGCGCGTCGCGCTTGCTCGCGATCCAGGCGCCGACGCCGGCGACCGAGAGCGCGAGCACCGGGCAGTAGAAGAGGATGCCGCGATAGGCGCCGACGAGCGTGCCGTACGTCGCGACGCGGCTCGGCATGCCGATGCCCAGGATGCCGCCGGACATGTGCGCCTTGAAGTACGGCTCGCTGACGTAGACGTACGGCAGCGCGAACTTGCCGTACGCCCAGATCAGGAACGCGGCGTGGACGATCAGCACGGGCGCGCCGCCGACGCCCGCCCAGAGCAGGGTTCGACCGAGGCTCTTCAGCGGGCGCGCGCGATCGAACGTCCACGCGAGGAGGCCGGTGCCGAACGCGGTCACGAGGAGCGCGGTCGGATACTCGACGACGATCGAGAGCGACCAGAGCGCGCCGAGCGTCGCGAGCGTGCGCGGTGACTCGAGCTCCTCCTTCTCTCGCGCCTCGAGCGCGAGCACGAACGCGCCGAGCAGGAGCAGCGCGGCGAACTGATGCCCGAACAGCACGGTCGAGAACGGAAAGGCGAGCGTGCCGAACGCGTACGCGAGCGCGGTCACCTCGGCGGCGCGCTCGGAGCACCCGAGGAAGCGCGCGAGGCGTCGCAAGAGGAGCACGCAGCCGACGCCGGCCGCCGCGGAGAAGATCAGCGAGAGGAAGTAGAGCTTCGCGTTCTGCGTGTCGCGCGATCGAGGATCGATCCGGAAGACGGCGTCGGCGCCGCGCATGATCGCGAACGGTACGACGGAGAGGAGCGACACGCCCGGCGCCTTGTCGGCGTAGAAGCGGTCGTTCTTGTAGCCCTTGTCGATCGTGCGGTAGTGCACGGGCGTGATGTCGGGCGCGCGCCGCTCGACGAGCGCTTCGGTGAGCGCGAAGCGCGTCGCTTGGTTCGGATCTCCCCCGGAGAAGAAGTAAGCGTACGTGAAGGCCACGACGAGCCACAGTCGTGCGCGGCCGAGCCACGTGATCGAGCGCATCGGAAGGCGCGCATGCTACAGTGCACGCGCCGGTGCAGCAATCGAAGGAGTGCTGGTGAGGATGAAACCGAGGCGCTCATGCTCGGCGCCCTAGCGCGAGCTGTCGGTCCGACGCGCATCGCCGTCTTCGTCGCGCAGCTCGTCTCCTCGATCGCGTTCCTCGTCCCGTTCCGTCGAACCTACGGCTTCCCCCTCGACGACGCGTGGATCCACCAGGTCGTCGCGCGCACGTTCGCGACGACGGGGACGCTCGGCTACCGGCCCGGCCTCCACGGCTCGGGCGCGACGAGCCAGCTCTGGGCGGTGCTCCTCGCGATCGGCCAGAAGCTCCACCTCGATCCGGTCGTGTTCACCGATCTCCTCGGCGTCGCCGGCGCGCTCGCGATCGGGCAGCTGCTCTTGAGCGCGTGCGGGCGCGAAGGATCGTCGGCGCGCGTCGTCGCCGCGGCGATCGTCGCGTGCGCCGGCGGCGATCTCGTCTGGTTCTCGGTCTCGGGGATGGAAGCGACGCTGGTCGTCGCGCTCGCGCTCGGGGCGATCGTCGCCTCGTCGCGAGGATCGCAGCGCGCGCGCTGGATCGCGGGCGCGCTCGCGGGCGCCGCCGCGCTCACGCGGCCCGACTGCGTGCCGCTCGGCGCGTGCTTGACGGCGCTCGTCTACGCGCGAACGCGCGACGCGAAGAGCGCGGCCGCGATCGCCGTCCCATGGATCGCGTGCAGCGCGCTCTACTTCGGGATGAACGCCGCGCTCGTCGGCGAGCCCATGCCCGCGACGCTGAGCGGGCGGCGCTGGCTCTGGCTCGACTCCGCGGGCGGCCGCACCGGGATCCTCCCCGAGGGCCGCGACTTCGTCTACCTGTGGAGCTACCGGCTTCGCGCGCTCACGCTCGGCGTCACGTCGAACGTGCCGTTCTGGATCTCGCTCGGCCTCGCCGCCTTCGGCGTGCTCACCGCCGTTCGTGAGCGGTGGCACGACGCGATCGCGATCGCCGCGTGGGGCCTGCTCCACTTCGCCGTCTTCTTCGTGATGCTGCCCGTGCCCGGTCACGGCGGGCGCTATCAGCCGCTCGTGCCGCTGCTCTACGCGTTCTTCACCGTGCTCGGCAGCGCGACGCTCGCGTCGCGCATCGGCGCGCGCCTGAAGCGGCCGCGCGAGGCGCTCGCGTTGGGGATCGCGCCGTGGGCGATCGTCTTCTTCAACGGCTGGATCGGCTGGCGCAGCGCGCACGCCGACGCCGTCACGCACATCCGTCGAACGGAGGAGGGCGCGGGCAAGGCGGTCTCCGATCTGCCGCGCGACGCGCGCGTGGCGAGCTTCGACGTCGGCGCGATCGGCTACTTCGGCGGGCGACCGATCCTCGATCTCGGGGCGCTCACCGATCCGCGCGTCGCCGAGGCGCTGAAGCGAGGCGCGCTCCTCGAGCTGCTCCGCACCGACGGCATCACCCACGTCGTCTTGCCGAAGGGGCCCGACGACTTCCCGGATCTCTCGAACTTCGGGTTTCGCCTCGGCCTCGAGAACAACCCGAACGTGACGCTCCGCGAGATCACGTCGCTCGCGTCGGCGCAGGCGAGCTGGCTCAACGGCGTCGCGTACACGCAGAACGCGACGATCCGGCAGGCGCTCTACGCGACGTCGTTCGAGCGCTGCGTCGCGCCGGAGATGCCGCGCGTGGCGATCGCGCACGAGGTGACGATCGACCTCTCGCGGGCGACGCACGCGCGCGTCGAGCGCGCGATCGCCGACTTCGCGGCGAGCGGCGTCTGCGCGCACCTCGACGACGGCCCTGCGCAAGCCATGACCGAGCCGCGAGAAGTGGACACGTGCTGGACCGCGCTGATCGACGCGGAGTCGCCGCTCGTCGCGTGGCCGCCGGCGATGGAAGGGCACGTCGAGCACGCGCGCGCAGAGCTCTCGAAGTGGGTCGCGCCTTACGTGCGCGCCGGCGATCGCGACGGCGCTTCGATCGGCGCGCTGCACGCGATCGCGAAGCTCACGCGCGAGCACGTTCAGCCTTGCTTCTTCGCGAGGCTGCCCGCCCTCGACAAGCCGCCGGCAGAGCAGCCTCCTCCCCCTCCGGGCGTGGCACCCGCCGACACCGGGCTCTGGGGCCTGCCGCTCGCGCTCGCGGTGCTCGCCGCGGCGGCGCGGGTCACGCGATCGCGCGTGGAGGACGCGTGACCCACCGGCGCGTCGTCCTCGCCCTTGCGTTCGCGTCGATGATCGCCGCGCGAGCGATCGGGCGCTTCGCGCTCGACGATCTCGCGCACGTGATGGACGAGATCACCTACCTGTTCCAGGCGAAGCTCTTCGCCTCGGGCCACGTGTCCGCGCCCGTCTCTCTGCCACGCGCGGCGTTCAACATGTGGTTCATCGACGATCGCACCTCGCGCTTCGGGATCTTTCCGCCGGGCTGGCCCGCTGTGCTGGCGATCGGCGTGAAGCTCGGGCTCGAGCGCTGGGTCAATCCGCTCCTCCACGCGGCCACGGTCGTGATCGTCGGGCGCGCGGGCGAACGCCTGGGCGGCTCGCGCCTCGCGCTGATCGCCGCCGGCCTCTACGCCGTGAGCCCCCAGAGCGTGCTCATGGCGGGGAGCTTGATGTCGCACACGCTCGTCGCGCTCGCGGGCGCGATCGTGCTCTTCGCGGCGATCGCCTGCATGCAGGAGAAGTGCGTGTCGCCTCGCCTCGCGGCGCTCGCGGGCGCTTCCGTCGGCATCACCGCGGCGACGCGGCCGCTCTGCGCCGTGGTGCTCGCCGGCGCGTTCGGCGCCGCGATGCTCCTCTGGGGCCGCGCCGATCGGAGGAAGCTCGCGATCGCCTCGCTCGCGGCCTCTGCCGGCGCGCTGCCTTTCGTGCTCGGCCTCTTCGCGTTCAATCACGCGACGACCGGATCGGCGCTGCGCTTTCCGCAGATGAGCTACTTCGACGAGCACCTCGCGCCGAGCGACGTCCCCTTCTTCAACTACCGCAAAGGCTGCAACGCGCTCGGCTTCGGCCCGTCGCACGGGTGCGATCTCACCGCGCGCGGCGGAACGCACGGCCTCAGCAACGCGCGCGAGAACCTCCTCGTCAACCTACGGGCGTGGCTCCTCCTCTTGTGCGGGCCGCTCCTCGTGGTCGCTCCCGTGCTCGCGGTGTTCCGGAAGGCGACGCGCACGATCGCGCTCTTCCTCCTGGGCCTCACGCTCGCGTCGTTCGCCGTCTACGCGCTCTACTGGCACGGAGGCACGTGCTTCGGCGCGCGCTTCCATCACGCGACGCTGCCCGCCGTGATCGTGCTCGTCGCGCTCGGCGCGAGCGTCGGCGACCGACGCACGCTCGCAGGCTTCGCCGCGATCACGCTCGCGTGGTGCGGCGTCGCGTACACGCGATCGGTGCGCGAGCTCACCGACGCGCGATGGGGATACTGGGGCATCGACGATCGCTTCGCCAAGCTCCGCTCCGGCTGGGCGCACGGCAAGGCGGTCGTCATGGTCGCGTTCGGCGGCGACGACGTCCACAACCCGAAGCTCGAGTGGACGACGGAGATCCCCACCGGCGCGATGTGGATGCTCAACATCCGCGCGCTCGGCGCGCTCGCGCAGAACGAGCCGGCGATCGACGCCGGCGAGATCGTCTTCGCCAAGTTCCATCCGGGCCTCGTCGCCGAGATCGAGGCGCGGTTCCCCGATCGCAAGCTCTGGCTCTTCGTCTCCAACGACGATCGCGCGCGCGACGTGCTCGAGCCGTGGGAGGCGGTACGCCGTGATCCGAAGCTCGATCCGGCGGGCCGGCGTCCGCCACGGGAGAACTTCGACGGCTTCCGCGTCGAGCCGCCGAAGCTCGAGCAGCCGTGGATGTTCACGCCGCCGCCCGATCCGTAGCTGCTGTGATAGGAAGCGTGAGCGTGGACGAGCTGTTCAGCGCTGACGGCGGGCGCGGCGTGCGCGCCATGAAGGCGTTCACCCTCGTGGTGGGCGCGGCGATGGCGTTCCTCGCGCTCTGGGTGATCGTCGCGCGGCTCCTCAACCCGATCGACGCCGAGTGGATGGTGGGGGCCGTGCGCGACACGGTCGAGCGCGCGCGCGACGGCCAGCCGATCTACGACAAGCCCTCGGCGCGCTTCATCGCGTTCCTCTATCCGCCGCTCTACTACTGGACGGCGGGGCTCCTCGCGCGCGTCTGCTCGACGTTCGTGGCGTGCAAGGTCGTCTCCCTCACCGCCACGGCGGCGACGCTGTGGGCGGTGGCGCGCCTCGCGCGCGCGCTCGGCGCTTCGCGCCTCTGGGTCACGCTCGCGGTGCTCCTCCAGGCGAGCACGTACTCGACGACGCTCTTCTTCCACGATCTCGAGCGCGTCGACTCGTTCGCCGCGGCGGTGATCGTCGTCGGCGTCGTCGTGCTGGTCACCGCGCACGACGCACGTCAAACCGCGATCGGCGGCGCGATCCTCGGCCTCTCCTTCTTCGCGAAGCAGCCGGGCCTGCCCGTCTTCCTCGCGGCCGTCGCCGGCCTCTTCCTCGCCGGAGAACGAAGGCGCGCCGCCGTGGCCGCCCTCGCGGGGGGCGCCGTCTTCGTCGCGCTCTTCGCGTACCTCGAGATCTCGACCGGCGGATGGTTTCGCTACTACTGCGTCGCGCTCCCACGCACGCACGGCGTCGAGCCCGTCCTGCTCACGACGTTTCTCGTGGAAGACGTGCCGAAGACGTTCGCCCTCACGGCCGCGAGCGTCGCGATCCTCCTCCCGACCGCGAGCGCGATCGTGCGCCGCAAGCCGGGTGGCTTTTCGAGGGAAGAGATCGTCTTCGCCGCCTGCCTCGGCGCGGCGATGGTCGGCGCCTTCATGCTGCGCACGCATCGCGGCGGGTGGGCGAACGTGATCCTCGTGTGGACGCCGCTCGCGTCCGCCGCCACGGGCATCGTCGCGTCTCGCCTCGAGAGCCGCGCGACGTCGATGCTGCTCCTCACGGGCACGTCGCTCCAGCTCCTCGCGGGGATCTTCGATCCCAACGACAACTCCCCCGACGACGAAGACGTTCGCTTCGCCAAGATCACCGAAGAGAGCGTTCGTCACCTCGAGAAGGAGGGCGAGGTGATCGTCACCGCCACGGGCAACCTCACGCGGGAGAGGCACTTCCACTCGGCGGCGCTCTACGACGTCCTCCGCGCCGGCGATCCGCCGCCGACGGAGCTCGTCGAGAACCTGAGGGCGCGCAAGTACAGCGCCATCTTCGTCGGCTCGGCCGACGAGTTCAGCTGCACCTTCCGCGGGTGCGCCGATCTCGGCGACGCCACGCTGCGCAACTACTTCGTCGCCGCGCGCCTCCACGAACGCAAGAAGATGGGCATGGTCGGCTACGACGAGCGACCTCGCTTCATCCTCCGCCCGCGCAAGACGCCGATCGTGGGACTCGATCACCAGGCGCTCGGGCGGCGCGCGCGCGTCGAGGCCGCGATCGCCGACGCGCGGCGCTGGGCGGCCGGGCCCGACTCGGTGCCGGTCGTCGAGGCCGACATCGAAGATCTCGCCGCAAGCGTCTCGCCATGAACGCGACCGAAGCGGAGCGCGCGTCGACGCGCCTCGAGCTCGCTGCGCTCTCGCTCCTCGCGATCGTGCCGATCCTTCCCTACCTCGTCGTCTTGCTCGACCGCGGCGTTCCGCGCTTCCACCTGCTCGCCGATCTCGCGCAGATGGAGTACGACACGCGCCGCGTCTGGAGCGGCGACACGCTCCTCGGGCTCGCGTCGCGCTTCGGCTGGAGCCACCCCGGTCCGCTCCTCTTCTACGTCCTCGCGCCGTTCCAGAAGCTCTTCGGATCGTCGAGCACGGGCGTGTACGTCGGCACCACGCTCCTCTCGGGCGCGGCCGCGATCGCGAGCGTCGTCGCCGCGCGGATCTTCGCGGGCCGCGCGCACGCGATCGCGATCCTCGTCGTGCTCCTCGCGTGGCTCACGGCGTTCGGCAACGTCGCGGCGAATCCGTGGGTGCGCGTCGTCGTCGTGCTGCCGCTCTTCGCGTTCCTCGTCCTCGGCGCCTTCTTCGCGCTGGGGCAGACGGCGGCGGGTGCGCCGGCGATCTTCTTCGGGGCGATCGCCGCCGAGACGCACGTGGCGACGGTTCCGACGGTCGCGATCGGGAGCGCGTGCGCGCTCGGGGTCTTCTTGATCGGCAAGCGGAGGCGAGCGCGCGCGCTCCACGCCCGCGAGCGCCGGCACCTCTGGATCGGCGCGGCGATCGCGGTCGTCGCCCTCGTACCTCCGCTCGTCGAGCAGATCACCGGCCCTCACGGTCGCGGCAACCTCGCGCGCATCGTGAGCTTCTTCGGCGCGCGCACCGCGCCTTACAAGTCGCTCGGGGCCGCGATCGAGAACTGGGCGATCGCGACGAGCTGGCTGCCCCACCGCGCGGCGCACCTCGATCTGGCGGACGACTGGCAGATCCCCTTCGCGATGCGCTGGGATCCGATCCCCGCGACGGCGCCTGCGAGCGCGCGGATCACCGCGGCGATCTTCGTCGCTTCGATGCTCGCGGCGATCGTCGTCGCGCGGCGGCGGCGCGATCACGCGAGCCTCGCCTGGCTCGTGGCGGGCCTCCTCGGCTCGGTGCTCGCGATCAACGCGCTCCGCGCCATGGTGGGCGACGATCACTACTCGCTCATCTTCTGGACGACCGCGGCGAGCTCGCTTGCGTGGGTGGGCGCGCTCTCGACCGCGTGCGCCGCGATCGAAGCGCGCCTCGCGACGTTGCCTGCGCGCCGCTCGAGGATCATGGGCGCGGCGATCGCGCTCGCCGGGCTCTTGCTCGCCGCGCGCGCGACGGGCGTGCAGCGCGCGTGGCTCGCGCGCTTTCCCTTCGCGGTGGCGAGCGATCCGGAGAAGGCCGAGGGCCGCGTCGAGATCCACCGCGCGATTCGCGCCGAGGTCGATCGCGACGGCGCAGTGCCAGTCGTCCACCTCGACGGCGCGTGGGAGATCGCCATGTCGGTCGTGCTCGAGCACGACAAGGAGGCGCTCGACCTTCGCCTCGCCGACGCCGATCTCTGGGGCTTCCCCGGCGGCCGGTCGGCCGCAGGCGCGCCGCGCGTGAAGCACGTCTGGTTCACGACGTCGCTCTATCCACTCCGCCTCGCGCCGTGCCTCGATCGCCTGCTCGCGGTGGGCGACGTCACCGTGCTCGTCGCCGATCGCGACGTCGCCTCTTGCGACGCTTCTCCTCCTTGAGCGCTCGGGTGGTGGTCGTGGAATCGACGGGCTCGAGCATCTCTGATAAGGACTCGCGGGTGGCGACCGGAGCCGTACGCGTCCTCCGCGGCTTGACGTTCGCGCTCGGCGCGACGCTGCTCGCCATCAGCCTGTGGGTGGTGATCGCGCGCTTCCGCCACCCCGTCGACGGCGAGTGGATGACGGGCGCCGTGCGCGACGGCGTCGAGCGCATCCGCGACGGCAAGCAGCTCTACGTCGCGCCGACGGCGGAGTTCATCCCGTTCGTCTACACGCCGCTCTACTACTGGGTCTCCGCGTTCGTCGCGCGCTTCGTCTCCACGTTCGTCGCGTGCAAGCTCGTGTCGATCGGCGCGACGATCGCGATGGGCTACGGCATTGTCCGCATCGCTCGTCATCTCGGCGCGACGCCGGCGTGGAGCCGGATGACGCTCATCCTCCACGTCGCCTGCTACTCGCTGACGATCCTCTTCTACGACATCGAGCGCGTCGACGCGTTCTACGGCGCGATGATCGTGATCGCGCTCGCGGTTCTCTTGTCGGGCGAGGGCGCGCGCACGACGGCGATCGCGGGCGCGCTCTTCGGTCTCTCCTTCTTCGCGAAGCAAGCGGGCCTCGTCACGTTCGGCGCCGTCGTGCTCGGCCTCTTGCTCGCGCGCCAACGAAGGCGAGCGGCGATCGCGCTCGTCAGCGGCGCCTTCGTGCTGCTGCTCGTGGGCGCGTACCTCGAGGTGCGCACGGGCGGATGGTTCCGCTACTACTGCCTGAAGCTCCCCGGGGCGCACGGCCTTCGCCCGCAGCGGCTCACGCTCTTCTTCATCGAAGACGTCCCGAAGGCGTTCGCGTTCGCGGCGGCGAGCGTCGCGTGCAGCGCGCCGGTGCTCTGGAAGGTGCTGCGGGGGCGGCGCGACGAAGACGCGCAGCCTTGGCGCGACGTCGTCTTCGCGACGATCCTCGCGGGCACGATGGCCGCGGCGTTCTCCTTCCGCGCGCACTCCGGCGGGTGGCCCAACGTCCTCGTCGCCTGGCTCCCCTTCGGCTGCGCGGCGTTCGCGGTCGCGGCGACGCGCGCCGAGGAGCGCGCGAGGGGCACGACGGCCGCGCACGTCGTCTCGATCGGCCTCTTCGCCGCCGTGAGCCTCCAGTGCCTCGCCGCGATGTTCGATCCGAACGAGCTCTCCCCCAACGCCGACGATCTCCGCGAGCGCGAGCGCTTCGTCGCGCTCGTGCGCGATCTCGAGCGCGAGGGCGACGTGCTCATCACGACGACCGGCGGCGTTTCGAAGCAGACGAGCGCCCACGTCGCCGCGCTCTACGACATCCTGCGCGCGGGAGACCACGCCCCCGCGGATCTCCTCCAGCGTCTCGAAGAGCGGAGGTTCGCGGCCATCTTCGTGGGCCGCCCCGACGAGCTCGACTGCGAGTCTCCCGTGTGCGACGAGCTCGAGTCCGCGGTCGTGCGAAACTACTTCGTCGCCGGCCGCCGCCACGAACGCGAGCGCACCGGCATGACCGGCTACGACGCCCGCCCCCGCTGGCTCCTCCGCCCGCGCAAGCACCCGCTGCCGCACGCCCCGATGTCGGATCTGTGGCGCCGCCAGCGCATCGAGAAGGGCTTCGCCGAGATGAAGAGCGCGCGATCGCCGCTCGACACCGAGATCACGCCGTCGGACGAGATCGAAGATCTCGCGGCGCGAGAGCTCGATCGTTGACGCGCTGACGACTCGACTTGCGCGGGCGCAAGTCGGCGTTTCGTCCGCGTGCGGACGGAGTCGGGTGTCAGCATGCTCACGGAGACGATGACTCGTCGGCATGCTCACGGAGACGATGACTCGTCGGCGTGCTCACGGAGACGACGGAGACGGTGACTCGTCAGCATGCTCACGGAGACAGGCAGCAGGCCCGCCGAGACCCGACAACGATTCGTCGGCACGCTCACGTCCGACCGCCTACTTTCGCCAGCGCGCCAGCGCGCCAGCGCAAGCACGCACCGTCCTCGCGCGAGCGACCGCCTACGTTCGCCAGCGCAAGCACGAACGGTCCTCGCGCGAGCGCCTACTGTCGCCCGCGCAAGTCGTCAGAGCGACTGCTCGTAGAGCTTCACCATGTCGTCGCGCGTGACCGGGCGCGGGTTCAGGCGGTAACAGGCGTCTTCCATCGCCTTGTCGGCGAGCTTCGGAATGTCCGCCTTCGTCACGCCCTCGGCCGCGAGCCCGCTGGGCAGGCCGATCTTCTCGCGCAGGCCGCGCAGCGCGTTCGAGAGGCTCGTGGCCGTCAGGTCGACGAGGCGGCGGACGCGCTCGATGCGATCCGGCACCGCGCCGTTGTTGAAGTCGGCGACGGCAGGCAAACACAGCGCGTTCGCGAGGCCGTGGTGCATGTTCTTCTCGCTCGACAGCGGGTGCGCGAGCGAGTGGCAAACGCCGAGGCCCTTCTGGAACGCCACAGCGCCCATCATCGCGGCCTTCATCATCGCGCCGCGCGCGACCAGATCTGCCCCCGCCTCGACCGCGCGCGGCAAGTGCTTCGCGCAGAGCTCGACGCCGCCGAGCGCGATGCCGTCGGCCATCGGGTGATCGCCTTGCGCGAGGTACGCCTCGATGCAGTGGGTCAGCGCGTCGAAGCCCGTCGCCGCCGTGACACGCGGAGGCATCGAGACCGTCAGCTCGGGATCGAGGATCGCAGCCCGCGCCATCAGATAAGGCGAGAAGATGACCGTCTTGCGCTTCGTCGCCGGCAGCGTGACGACGCCGGAGCGGCCGACCTCGCTCCCCGTGCCCGCGGTGGTCGGCACGGTGATGATCGGAGGGACGTTCGGACCGATGTGCGCGTCTCCGCCGATCGCGTCGTCGTACTCCGCGAGCGGGCGCTCGTGGGTGACCTTCAGCGCGACGAGCTTGCCGACGTCGAGCGGAGAGCCACCGCCGACGGACACGACGATGTCGGCCCCGTGCGAACGGAACGCGGCGACGCCCTCGAAGACGTTCTTCTCGACGGGGTTCGGATCGACGCGATCGAAGATCTGCGCAGGAATGCTTGCCGACTCGAGGGCCTTGCGCACACGTTCGGCGATGCCAGCCTTCACGACGCCAGGATCACAGACGATGAGCGCGCGCGAGGCGTTGGCACGACGAACGTGATCGCCGAGCACCGAGATGCTGCCGGCGCCGAACACGATCGTGGTCGGAAAGCTCCAGGTGACGAGAGACATGGGAGCCGGAGGGTAGATCGGACGATGACTCGAGAGAAGGGTCGTCGCCCGTTTGGAGGATGACCGATCGGACGAGAAGCTTCAGAATGGGCCGATGCCCTTCTCCTTTCTCAATCATTCCCTCGCTCACTCTTCGCGCGCGGTGGTGCTCCTCGCCGCCCTCGCGCTCGCGGGCTGCTCCGACGGCGCGACCTCCGGCTCCTCCGGCGACCCGGCCTCCAGCGGCGGCTCCTCCGGCGACCCGACCTCCAGCGGCGGCACCTCGGGCGGCGGCACCTCCGGGGGCGCGACGCCGTCGAACGTCAGCGTCGACATCACCGTCAGCGGCGACTTCGAAGCGAGGCTCGAAGGCAAGGCGGGAACGTGCGGCGGCGTCTCCGGCGGCGCGTCGTTCCGCGTCACCTCGGACGCTCTCGGCGTGTCGCCGACGTTCGAGATCGCGGTGGTGATCCTCGAGGAGGAGGATTGGGCGAAGCCGCCGACCGTGCTCAACGTCACGGCGCCCAACAAAACGAGCTACACGTGGAGCGGAGCGACCGGCACCGTCGTCGCGCAGCGCGATCGCTCGCGCGTCGACATCGACATCGAGATGAAGCAGGTCGCCGCCCCTGGAACGGTCAAGGTGAAGGGCTCGATCGTCTGTAAGAGCTAGATCGATTCGAAGTAGCGGCGCAGCTCCCACTCGGTCACGACGCGCTCGAACTGCCGCACCTCCCAGTCGCGCGTGCGAACGTAGTGATCGACGAAGGGCTCGCCGAGGATCGCGCGGGCCCCTTCGCTCGCCGCGAGCCGCGACGTCGCTTCCTTGAGCGTACGAGGGAGCGACGCGTACTCCGTGCTGAGCGAGGTGTCGCCGCGCCCGGGCGGTGGCGCCTCGAGCTTCTCGTCGATGCCGTAGAGCCCCGACGCGAGACACGTCGCGATCGCGACGTACGGGTTGATGTCGGCGGCGGTCTGTCGATACTCGAGCCGCGTCGACGACGGGCCGCCGGGGATCGCGCGGATCGCGCACGTGCGGTTCTCGACGCCCCACGACGCCGTGAGCGGCGCCCACACGCCGGGCACGTAGCGCTTGTACGCGTTGATCGTCGGTGAATACAGCGCGGTGAGCTCCGGCATCAGCGCGAGCTGGCCGGCGAGGTACTGCCGCGCAGTGACGGAGAGCTTCGACTCGGCGCTCTCGTCGTGGAAGACGTTCCGCGACGTCGCGCCCGATGACGAAGGCACGCTCCAGAGCGATTGATGGAGGTGGCCGCTCGATCCCGGCAGATCGTGGTTCCACTTCGCCATGAACGTGACTGCGAGCCCGTGGCGCGTCGCGAGGCTCTTGAGGTGCGTCTTGAAGAGCGCGGCCTTGTCGGCGGCGCGGAGCGCGTCGTCGTAGCGGAGCGCGACCTCGTAGACGCCCGGTCCCGTCTCGGTGTGGAGCGCCTCGATGGCGACGTCGAACGCCGACATCTCGTCCATGATCGCGTGGCAGAACGCGCGGTTCTGATCTTCGCGCAGCCACGAGTAGCCGAACATTCCCGGCGAGAGGGGTGTGAGCCCGCGGAAGCCCTTCTCGTGGAGCGACTCGGGCGTCTCCTTGAAGACCCAGAACTCGAGCTCGCACGCGAACGTGGCCTGGTACCCCTTGCCTTTCGCGCGCGCGAGGACGCTCTTCAAGAGCGATCGCGGGCACGCGGGGTGCGCTTTGCCGTCCGTCGAGACGAAATCGACGAGGAACATCGCCGTGTCGGGCTCGCCGGGCGAGAAGCGGAGCGTCGAGAGATCGATGATCGCGTGCGCGTCGGGATAGCCAGTCTCCCAGCCGGTGACCTTCGCGTTGTCGTAGAGGACGTCGGCGATGTCCCAACCGAAGATGACGTCGCAGAAGCCGAAGCCGTGCTCGACCATCCCCCAGAACTTTTCGATCGACACGTACTTGCCGCGCAAGACGCCGTCGACGTCGAAGCCGCCGACCTTCACCTTGCGGATCTCGTGCCCCGTCTCGACCTTGTGCTCCTCGAGCTTCGCCTTGAGCGCCGCGGCGTCCATGCCGACCACGCTAACCCAGAATCGGACCCAAGCGCAGGCGACGGATGGGGTCGAAGACCGGATGCGTCGCCGCGCGGTCGCTCTCCTCGTCGTCGTCGTCGCGCTCGCGGCCTGCGCGGAGCGCGCTCGCGATCCCGCGGCACCGGCGACGATCGTCGTGAAGCCGCCTGACGCCGTCGAGGCGATCGTCGACCCCGTCGCCGAACCCGCCCCGACGGTCGCCGAAGCGCCGGCCGAGCTGCCGCCCGCATGGACGGGCCCGATCGTCCCCGGCCTGACGTTCGCCGACGCGATCGGCAAGGCGCGCGCGACGCGCGACGCGTACGCGCGCCTCGGTCGACCGATGGTGCCCGCCGCCGGCAGCGTCGCGAAGCCAGGCGTCGTGACGCCTTCGCCCATCCCCGCCGACGGACCGACGAAGGCGTGGTTCTCGCGCGCGCAATTGCTCGTCGACCAAGCGAGCCGGATGTACGCCGCCGCGTTCCACGCGCCCGACGCGCCGGGTGACGGGCGCATCGACGCGATCGCCGAGGCCGCGGAGCTCGACATGACGATCGCGCGCGCGCTCGACGAGGCCGGGCTCGACTCGCTCCCGCGCGACTGGCGGAGCGATCCCGGCGTCGGCAGCACGTTCGAAGACGTCGCCGTCGGGCCGATGCGGCGCTGGCGCGACGAAGCGCGCGTGCTCGCGCGCGCCTGCGTGGAGACGGCGCGCGAGATCGGCGTCGCGACCGACGCCGCGCGGCGATGCGCGTCGCTCCGAACGGGCGCCGCGCCGAAGCTCACCAAGGTGACGCGATCCGTCGACGCGGGGGCGCCGTGCGCGTGCGCCCCTGGCGATCCGCTATGCAGCAGCACGCTCGGCGGCTGGTGCGCGCCCTGATCACGAACACACCGGCATACACCGCTTTCTCGCGGAGCCGCCCCGGCCGATCGCGCGTACGCTAGAGAGGTGAGGCTGCACGCGCTCCATGTGAGCCTGGTCGTGGGCATCGCCGTCGCGGCGTGCTCGACGACCAACGACGCGACGCCGTCGGATCCCGAGAACGCGCCGCCGTGCAAGAACGGCGTCCGTGACGGCGACGAGATCGGCGTCGACTGCGGCGGATCGTGCGGGACCAAGTGCGACGGCGACGAGTGCAGCGCCGACACCGAGTGCGCGAGCGGCGCGTGCACGGAAGGCGCGTGCGCGGCGAGCGCGGGCAAGACGTGCGGCGTGGGCCTGCCCAACCCGTGCGCCGACGGCGAGACCTGCCAGCAAGACGCCGACTGCGCGACGGACTACTGCGACGCGACGTGCAAACCGCCGCCCGCGAACGTCCACGCCGACGGACGCCGCAACGGCGGCGAGACCGGCAAAGACTGCGGAGGCAAGGCGAAGGACAAGCCGTGCCCCGCCGGCGAGAAATGCAAGGTCTCGGACGACTGCGAAGGGCTCTGCGACGGCAAGGTGTGCCTCGAGCCGAGCCCCACCGACGGCAAGAAGAACGGCGACGAGACCGACGTCGACTGCGGCGGCTCGATCGCGCCGAAGTGCGCGCTCGACAAAGCGTGCCTCGCGAACGCCGACTGCGAGCTCGACGCGTGCACGGCGACCAAGTGCGTCGTCCCGACGGAGAGCGACGCTCTCAAGAACGGAAGCGAGACCGACGTCGACTGCGGAGGCCCGGGCGTGAGCGCGGGCGGCATCACCTACAAGGCGCCTCGCTGCACGGTGAGCAAGGGCTGCGGCGCCGGCGCCGACTGCCTCACCGGCGCGTGCTCCCCCGGGGGCAAGTGCGAGCTGCCTTCGTGCGCGACCGCCGAGACGGCGGGGATCGGCACGTGCGGCGCGAAGGAGACGGGCCAAGCGGGCGCGGCCCACGAGAGCTGCTGCAAGTCGCTCATCCTCCCCACGCGCACCACGCGGCGCCTCGACAAGTACGAGATCACGACCGGCCGCTACCGCACGTTCATCACGAAGGTCGGACCGAACATCCGCGCGTGGGTGCAGACGTACGCGGCCGCCAACCCGACGTCGCAGCTCGCGCAGCTCGTCACGAGCTTCCCGGCGGTCGCGAACCTCTATCCCGCCGCCGATCGCTTCGGGAACATGAGCCTCACGGCGCACCTCTCGCTCGACATCGACAACTACGACGGCATTCGCGGCTGCTACAACGGCAACGGCAACTACTCGGCGAACACGTACTGGCAAGACAACGTCCACCAGGCCGACTACAGCCTTCCCCCGCGGAGCCTCGCGCGCACGGTCTCCGACGAGAAGCCGATGAACTGCGCGATGCCCATCATGTACGCCGCCTTCTGCGCGTGGGACGGCGGAGAAATGGCGCGCTTCGCCGACTACGCCGACATCTGGCCCGCCGCGCAGACGTTCCCGTGGGGCAGCACCAACTACTGCACCGAAGGCGGCGGGCAGGGTCAGCCCGGCGGATTCAAGCCGTGCGCCGCGTTCAACTGGTGCAACGGCACGTACCAGAACGGCGGCTTCCTCTGCCAGAACACCGCGCTCAGCACGAACGGCGTCGCCGGCGTCTTCTACGAGTTCCCGCTCGGCACCGATCGCTCGAAAGACAACTCGCCGCTCATCGGCGCGCCCGGCCGCTTCGTGCAAGACGCGACGCTCGTGAAGAGCAACGGCGAGAGCTGGTACGACGTCTGGGCCAACCTCGCGGAGTACACCGGCGACTTCGCGACCAACCCGAACGCGCTGCACAGCACGTTCTGTGACATGTCGGCGCCGCCCGTCGGCGGCATGCCGACGTGCACGCGCGCGAACCGCCCGGGGCAGACGGGCACGCTCTCCACGGGCATCCCGCAGATCGGCCTCGTCGGTCAGTCGTGGGAAGGCCACCAGTACGGCCGCGGCACCGCCGCGAGCCAGACGGCCGCGACGTTCCAGTACGGCAAGTTCGGCGCGCGCTGCGTGCGACCCGCCGCGGTCTACTGATCGACGAATCGACTACGGCGCGCACTTCACGAGCGGCGCGAGCGGCGCGAAGGCGTAGCCGTCGGGCGAAGTCGTGTCGAGATCGACGAGCGCGGCCTCGAGCGACGCCTTGATCTCGACGAGCGTCTGATTGAGCTTGTTGGCCGAGGTGTTCTCGGCGACGCAGACGAACTTGGGCGCGCCGCACACGTCGAGGTCTTCGCAGCCGGGCGCCTGGGGCGACGCGGGCTGGAGGACCTTGTCGCCGTAG
>JAHBWD010000041.1 GCA_019637175.1 Labilithrix sp.
TGCCGCTCCCGCCCGAGCTCGTCCAGGCGTTGGGGAGCAACGGCGGGCATGAGTTTCTCTCCGCAGACGGTGTGTGGAAGCTCTCGCTCACGCGGGACTTCCTCGCCTTGACGACGAAGAGCTATGTCGACTGGTCCGGGTTCAAACAGCAGATGCGGATCCCGCTCGAGGCACTCTGCGAGCTGTATGCGCCTGCGTTCTTTCTTCGCGTGGGTCTCCGCTACCGCGATCGGATCGACCGCGAGCGCCTCGGTGTCCAAGATGTTCCTTGGGGCCAACTGCTGCGCGCCGAGGCTGTCGGCGAGCTCGCGACTGAGGCGCTTGGCCCGCACATCGAGCATGTCCTTCGGGAGCTAGTGGTACGTCTCGCGAATGATGAAGGACACGTACGAATCGTTCATGGCCTTCAGAAGGAGGGCGACAGCGCCCCTCTCTACATCATCGACAGTGATTTTTTCACCGAGAAGCAGACAGAAACAGGGGGGGTGAGCAATGTCCTCGACGCCTTCAATCGACGAGCTGGTCACCTTTTTCGCTGGTACATCACCCCGCGTCTCCATGACGCGATGGAACCGCGTGCCGCCCCCGCAGCATGACGCTCGCTTCGCACTGAAGTGGACCTCGCCCACGTTCAGTCACGAGCTGACGGTCGCGCCGGAGCAAGCGACAGCGACGAATCCTGGCGGAGCTCAGGCTCTCGCCGTTCGCGCGTTCTGTCATTGGTTACTCGACCAGCTTCCGAATAGAGCCTACGTCGAGCTCCTACGAACGCTGCTCGACATGCGCGACTTCTACCGGCTTCCGACCGCGAAGGATCTTCCGATCCTACCACCGACGAAAACGCTAATGCGTCGCTCGCGGACGACGAGAGAAGAAGTCGACCTCACCGAGGAGTGAGGCGTGGGCGACGTCTACCAGTCATCCGCGAAAGCCGCCCGGCTCTATCAGGGCGAGGTTCTCTCGAACGTCATCGAGCGTTCGGCTCCGTGGATCCGAGCCGAGGGTGATGAAGGCGAGTTCGGCCTCGATGAGGTGGTTCACCCATACGCCGTCATCATCTCGCAGGACTGCGATCTCGAGCAGGATGCTCGCGCTCGATCGACGCCGATGGATCCAGCGAAGCGCGAGAACGCGACGCTGCGTTACGTGCTCATCGTCGTGGCGTCCGAGTTCGAGAAAGCGACGGGCTTTGGCGGAAGTGACATCAAGCGGCGAGCGAAGCAGAACAAGGACGAACGCTTTCAGTTCCTCGCTCCAGTGCCGGCCGAGGACGATGCGCTGACGGTCGGCGTGGTTCCCCTCGTGCTCGACTTCAAGAGGTTCTTCTCCTACCGAACCGACGAGCTCCTGAAAGCGATCGAGCGCGCAGAGACGAAGCGTCGAACCCGTCTTCTCAGCCCCTACGTCGAACACCTCTCCGATCGCTTCGCCTTCTTCTTCCAGCGAATCGGTCTGCCGCGAGATCATCACGACATTGCGGACGGGCGTGGACAGCCCTCCACCGCTGGAGCTTCCGCGACCCCAAAGCCCGGCGATGGTGACGCGGGCACGGCGAAGAGTCCGGGGACCACCATTCCGGCGCAGACGATCCGCCCGACGACAACGCCTGGTGCACCAGCGTCGCCCGAGACTCCGGCGACGACGGCATCCGCTATGGGCGGCGTCCCGGAATCGCCACGTCAGGATGGCGACAAGGACGCGCCCGGTTCCTAGCGGGCGTTCGCTTCGCAACGTCTAGGCGTCACGCCGTTCGTCCTCGTGATCAGCCAACATGCGGGAGAAGGCTCGTCAGAACTTTCGAGATCTGACCGAGCGCGCTCTCAGCCAACGACGCGTCCGTCTGCACGAAGGTCGTGACGCGCTGCAACGGAGTCTCGTGGGTTGGCTTCGAAGGCTTTCCGAAACCGTAGTGCACAAGGGCGTCACGGATCGGCTTCAGCTTCTGAACGTGTTTGCTCGCTCGACGCAGCTCGACGATGGCGCTCAAGACCTCCGGTCGTAGGACCTCTTTCGCTTGCTGGTTCGCGACGACGCGCCGGAGGCTCGAGCCGACGTGAAAGAGCGTGATGAGGCGCCACTTGAACAAGAACCACGACTCGATTGGTCCTTCACGGCCCGCCGCGACAGGGAGCACGTGCAGGGCGAAGTTGGTCGAAGACAAGAGGGCGGTGAAGACCATGGCAAGGGCCTGATCCGACGTCGAGCTCGGGCGAAGTAGTTTGCCGTAGAACACGTGGCGCTTCACGTCGACGCGGCTCGGCGGCGGTCGCGGCGAAGAGAGCGGTGGGGGATCAAGGTTGAACGCTGACAGGAGAGCCGCGATGTAGTGGCCGATCTCGGAGGCGCGTGTCTTTAGCTCTGGCCCGAGCGCACGCAACTCTGCGAGGGTCCGCGCCATGGTGGCACCTCTTACGGCACACCTGCGCAAGCTCGCTCGTCGCCGGATGGTGGGGACGGCGCTGGTTACTCGAGGACGTTCGCCCCGTGCTCGGACACTCCTCGGTCACCGTGACCGAACGCTACGCCCACCTCGCCGAGAGCGTCGGTCAGGAGGTCGCGACGCAGGCGCAAGCGGCGTGGTTGGGGACACGTGGTCATAGTGTTGTCACGAACCCCAAGAAACCCCGGCGAAACAGTGGATCGAGTCGTTCTTCGAAGCCGAATGTCGTAAGTTCGAATCTTACCGGGCGTGCCACTGATACGGCTCCCCGCGACGCTGAAACGGGCGTCCGGGGAGTCCATCCTATCCGCCGTGTCCGTCGGCTCCGCCGAGTCTGGAACTGTGCTGGATACAACGCGGCCTCTGCCCAGAGTAGTGGCGCGGTGGGTTTGCTGCTGCGGGCCAGCGGGACGGAATACTTTCGAGGTCGCTCAGTCGAGACGAAGGCCACGCGCCGTCAGAGCAGCCCGCGTTTCGCTCTTGAGCGGTGGGGCGAGCTCCTGGAGAAGCGACTCGATCTCGCGCCAGCGTTCAGCGGCGACAAGGTCCGCGATGGGAAGGCAGATGTCGATCTGCTTCACGAGCTCCTTCTGCGCCTCCTTCAACCGCGCACCGCGGACAAGCTGACGAACACGGGCGAGACCGGTTTCACGCGGCTCCTCGTCGAGGTTTGCGGTCGGCCGACGCGGTCTCGTCGACCCCGCCACCTTCGCGCGACTGGCTCGAGGAAGCGTTACGCCAGGGAGACGGCACAGCGCCTTCGACAGTTCGCCGATCTCATCGTCGAGTCGTGCTTCCACACCGGCCGTCAGAAGCTCCTCGATGGTGGGCTCGGGAACGAGCGCCTCGACGCCTGTGACGGCTGCAAGCCCGAGGAACGCAGCGAGATTCGGCGCGACGACCTTGGCGTCACCGTCGCAAAGCAGACATACCGGCCGTTCATCGAGCGGACGGCCCGTCCCCTCGTCCACAAATCCTGCTGCATGAAGATCGACGCCGGTCTCGAGGAACACAAGCACGTCATCAGGATCGTTCAGCTCCTCCTCTCGCTTGAAATCCTTCAGGAGATAGACGAGGTGCATCTGAAGGCCCTCGAACGCGACCCACGGCGAGAAGGGGTCGAGCTTGCATGCGGAGCGGGAGAGCTCGACGAGGACCGGTCCGAGCGGAGCGCCGAGGGCGAGTTCTAGCGCTGGTACATCGAGGACGTACTTCGGCGTGGCTGATCCACCGCGCATGAAGTCTTGCATCGAACCCATGCACGCGAAATACCACGTCGTGGCGAGGTGAACCAACGTGGGCTCTGAACGCGTGATTCGAAGCCGAAAGACGCAGGAGTCGACATCGACGCCGACGCGGTGGTGATCGACGGCAAGGTGCACCGGCGCGAGCGTCGCGTCGTCGAAGCCGATCGGAATGCGCACGCGCAGCGTCGACGGCAGCATGATCTCGAGCGACCCGCTCGCGACTGCAGCCGTCAACTCGACGAACGACAACGGCGAGGGCACCGACGACTTCGCGCTCGTGCTCTTGGCCGCGCGCTTCGATGAACGCCTCCGTCCCTGCGCTTCGTCGGCTCTCCGCCCGCAAGCCGCCACCGCCACCAAGAGCGTGAGTGCGCGTTGAGCCCGGTCTCCGCGGCGTACTCCTTCGCGCTCAGCCCCGCTGTCCTTCCCACGTCTCGCGCACCGCCGGATCCATCGTGACCTCCGGCCACGAGAGCTAGGCGATCGCGGAGCCGCCGTCAGGAACGCGATTCGCTGGACGGATACCTGAAGAAGACCGCCGAGGTCTACGGCGTGGCACCGCGTCGGGGCCGTCGTTGATGCGTACGTCCAACGGACGTACAACTGAAAAATGGCTCATCGAGGCAGCGCCCGTAGCGAAGACCGACGTGCCCACAGCGCGCGACTCGGCTTCCGTGTCGACGAGAAGACCAAGCGCCTGGTCGAACGCGCCGCGGAGCTCGAACACCGCAACGTGACCGACTATTGCCTCACGGCGCTCACCGACGCGGCACGACAGACCATCGAACAGCACTCGTCACTTCTCTTGTCGGAAGCAGACCGCGTCGCCTTCTTCGACGCCCTCGTCCACCCTCCGAAGCCGAATGCACGGCTGAAGCGAGCGGTCCGCCGCGCACGTGAGCGTATCGGCCAGTAGATGCCCGACAGGACGATGGACCTGCGGCTCGAACCGCTGGGCAAGGTCCATGACCGCGCCAGCTTTTCCTGCGGCGTCGAGAGCCTCGACACGTACCTGAAGACCCAGGCGTCTCAGGACGTGCGCCGTAAGGCGAACGCGGTCTTCGTCCTCACGGCGCCCGCCTCGCCGCGCGTGGTGCTCGGCTACTTCACCCTCTGCGCCTACGGGCTTGCGCCGGGCGTCGTCCCCGACGAGGCGCGACGACACTTGCCTCGCTACCCGCTCGTCAGCGCGACCCTCCTCGGACGGCTCGCCGTCCATGTCTCGCACCACGGACAGGGGCTCGGCGGCGTGCTCCTCGCCGAAGCGCTCCGCAAGACGTACGACAACGCCGACGTCGTCCGATCATCCATGGTCGTGGTCGACGCTCTCGACGAGAAGGCCGCCGCGTTCTACTCGGCCCACGGCTTTGTGGGTCTGCCCGAGTCGTCGCGCCTCGTGCTCCCGATGAAGACAGTCGCCAAGCTCTTCGCGTCGGGCCCCGGCATCTCGAAGGCCCAACGCTGATGCGACGTGTGAAGGTGTCCAGCCCGTCCATGGCGTCCGGCGAGGCGTTGGATACAACCCCGGATACGATTGGCGCCGCTCGCGCTGCCTCGCCGCCGCGCGAAGGCCGATGATGGTCTTCGTGAAGTAGGTCGCGATGGTCGCCGGCAGCGCGGCGCCCCTTTCGGGGCGCCCGTGCCGGCCGGCGCGATGCGAACCGGTCGATAGCGGGCAACGGCGAGCCGCCGCGTGCGTGCGGAGCGGATGCCCGCTCTTCGGCGCGAACCAGGCGAGAAGGAAAGGCAAAGCGTAGCCGGCGTTCAAGACGAGGCGGTTCCGCAGACGACATGACCCGCGAGGCCGTGACGGAAATGTCGACCTCGTCGAGTTCTTGCGTGCTGCCACCGCGAAGCCTCGGAGCGGTTCCAGACCGTCGAGGAGGCCACCGAGCAGCTCCTCGAGGTCTGCGGCCTCGGGTCCGTGCAAGTCGCGACGCTCTCCGAAGATCACATGCAATATGCATTGAGAAAAAGGGATGCCGCGCTCGACGAGCTCGACGAGCTCCCGAGCGGTGGGATGAACGCGAAGACCGCGCTCCTGCGGCCTCCCGCCCCGTGGACGCTCTCGATCCGCGCCACCCGGTCGGAATGCATCTTTCAGCTCTCCTTGAATTCCAGGATCTCGTCCTCCGTCAGCGCGTACTTTCGGGCGGACAAATCGTCCCGGAACGCCTGCAGCCACGTGTCGAAGCTTGCGTGCTCGGTGGGGACGGGCCCGTCCACCGTGTCCCATCGAATGATCTGGCCCGCCCGGCCCTTGGGCCCGGGCGCCATGTCGATGCAGACCAGGTTTCCGCCGGAGTCCCGCGCGATGGGGATCCAGCCCCGGCTCCACCACGTTTCGGCGACGCGCCCGTCGTCGGTCGACACCTCCGCGTCTTTGAACGTCCCCTGCTCCTGCATCGCCGTCATGGACTTCCACGCCGTCAGGACCTCATCCACGGACAGCAGGTCGTACGACCGCCACGGCATGCCGCCGTCGTGGCGGAGGAGGAACGCCCGGTAGCCCGCGGGGAGCGCGACGCTCGTCGCCACCTCCAGTTCCTTGATCGACGCCTCCGGCGCCCCGGGCGGCAGCCGGCCGCTCACGGCGGCGGCGTGCTCCGCGAGCCATGCCTCGATCTCCGTCAACACGCCCGGGACGAGGCTGTCGGCTGCGCTTTCATCCGCTGGCGGCATTTCGTTCTCCTGGAGGTCGGTGCCGACGAGGCCCGTGGCCGAACATCGACGACGTCGAAACCCTCGAGCACCTCCTAGGGTGCAGGCACCGCGCTCAGCGCGCCGCGGACCACGTTCGCGAAGGCCGTGCCTTCGTCCTTGGCCTCGTTGCCGCCGTTCGTTGCCACCGCGAGCACGAGGCTCTTGCTCGGAAGGATGATGAGCGCAGCGCGGAAGCCTGGCCCGCTTCCGTCGTGTTCCAAGCTCGTCGCGTCGAGTCTCGTGTCGAGGAAGAGCCCGAGGGGCTTTCCGTCCGGCGCGGTCATCTCGTGAAGGGGCGACGCTGGATCCTTGGATGCCGCCACGACGACCGATCCGAACCGGGCGAGGTCTGGCATCGACGTCCAGAGGCCGTTGAACGGAAGGGCGTAGCGGCTCGCGTACCAACCAGGTTCGTTGAACTCGACGGCTCCCTGGACGACGACGCGACCGCGAGCGGCGTCGCCACCGAGCGTCGCCGGCCAGAACGTCGAGTGCGTCATCCCGAGCTCGCTCAGGTAGGTGGACATGCAGTCGGCGAAGGAGCAGTCGCGCGTGCGCTCGATGATCGCCCCGAGAAGCGCGTAGCCGGTGTTCGAGTACTTGAACTGGCCTGGTGTCCCGTCGAGGGAGAGCTCCCAGGAATCCGTGAGAACGCGGAGTAGGTCCGGCGACGACCAACGATTCGCGACCTTCTTCTCGAGATCCTGCGGCACGTGCGGGAGCCCGCTTCGGTGTTGGACGAGCTGGCGCACCGTGATCGTTCCCGCGCGATCGACGCCGCCCTTGTCGACCAGCTTCACCCCGGGCAGATGCTTCGAGACGGAGTCGTCGAGCCCGATCGCCTTCGCGTGCGCGAGGCTCACGATGCGTGCGGCCGTCAGAGCCTTGCTCACGCTCGCCACGTTGAATCGTGAGTCGCTCGTCGCAGAGGGCCCGCCGTCCCAAAGGGCCCCGAGCGAAGCGGTGCTCTCGAGGGCCCCGACCAGACCCGTCACCGCAGCAGCCGTTCCGAACGGCGGTTCAACGAGCGGTGCGACCGCATTCGCCAGCCGATCGTGAAGGCGTCGTTGGTCATCGGAGGACACGACGTTTCCTCCGTCTGCCTCCTTGGCCGCGACGTTCCCCTCCGGGACATGCCCACCGCCAGGCCCGCCGCAAGAAGCCACGGACGACGCTGCGGCGAGGAAGACGAACCAACGAGCGCTCATGGAGCCGCTCTATACCTCTCCGCGCGCTGGCCGCAACCGCGGGCGCTTCAGAGGTCGAACGCGCCGCCGAGCGTCAGCGCGGCTCCGAGGCGGTTCGTGCCGACGGTGCGCGTCTCGTCGCGCTCGACGAAGCTGCCGAAGCCGTACTCGGTGACGCGATAGGTGCGCGTGACGCGCGCGAGATCGTCTTCGTAGAGTCTCGAACGCGAGGCGAACGCGCGCCCCCATCGTGGCGAGCGTCGCGCTCGATCCCTCTCCAGGAGACTGCAAGCCCCACGTCACGGGGACGCCCGACGCGCCGACGCCCGCGTAGTCGTGCACGCCGAACGTGGCGTGCCTTGCGTCGTCTTGTCGACCCTCTACCCTCGGAAGATGCGCAAGAACATCGTTCGGGTGGGCCAGGTGTTCGCATCGGGCTGCATCGTCTACGTCGTGATGGCGGCGTGCGGCGGGGGAGCAGGGTCTGGCGACGACGTCGTCGGAGGGTCGAGCGGCGCGAGCTCGTCGTCGAGCGGCGGCTCTGGTGGGCCGGTGCCGCCGGCACTCGCCGACGACTGGCACCAGGCCGGCTCGCGCTTGAAGCTCCGCTACTACGAGAGCTCCGACGGCGCTAAGCAATTCGCGACCTGGTTCGACTCCGCACGCGGCGACGAGTGCTCGTTCGCTCTTCACGCGGACGGAGCGTTTCGATGCGTTCCGAACACGACAACCGTCGCGGGCTACTTCGCAGATGCTGGATGCGCGACGCCCGTTGCCTTTCGGGGCAAGTCCTCGGCCGCTCAGCCGAAGTACGCGGCCTCTTCGGACCCGGGCACGAACGCGCAGCGTCGCTTCCCGGTCACCAGCCCGTTCGGCGGCGCAAGCATCTGGAGCGGCCGACCCGGCGCGTGCTCCGGCCCCACGCCGGTCGCGAGCTTCAGCGCGTTCGATCTCTTCACCCTCGGAGTGGAGATTCCAGGTACGGAGTTCGTCGACGCGGCCGTGAAGACCGCGCCGTAGCTAGCGGAGCTGGCCGCCGCACGATTTGCAGGCGGAGAGGTCGGCCGGCGTGAGGGACTGGCAGTACTTGCAGTGCATGACGACGACCTGGCGCTCGACGATGATCTGCAGTTGCGACGGTGGCGGCGGAGGATACCCGACCGACGGCGGACCGTACGCGCTCGCCGGAGGCATCGCGCGGACGTGCGCGATCGCGGTGTTCATGGCCTGCACGAGGCGCCCGGCTTGCCGCAGGTCCTTCGTCATCACAGCTGCACGCGCTGGCCTGCGCTCGTCACGACGGAGACGAAGTGCGTGCCCTTGATCTTCAGGTGAGCGAGCACGCCGCCGGCGACCATCAGCGCGCCGATCGCGAAGGTGAGACGCCACCACCCCCGCCGTCGAACGCCACCGAGATCGCGCGGTCGCTCCACAAGAGGACGCGGATCAACGCGGGCGGCCGCACATCGTGGGCGACGCCGTCGACAATGAACTGGAGCAGTCGAGCGGCGAGAGGTCTTCCGGGCTCCTCGCAGCCGATGTACTCGCCGGGCGTCAGCGAACCGCCTCTCACGATCATCGACGGGCTCGCTGGCGCTCCTGAACTACGTGAGCGGCAACACGGCTCCCTTGGTCCCGAAGACCGCGACGAAACGGACTTGCGGGCGCCCCCCTCGACGAGCCGCGAGCCGACGATCGTGCTACGCGACCCGCGTGACGACGAGCGCGCCGCCCGACCACGTCCTCAGGCGGCTCGTCCGCGCCCGCGAGCTCGTGCACGACGCGCTCGGCGACGCACTCACCCTCGACGAGCTCGCGCGGATCGCCGGGATGTCACCGTTTCACTTCCTCCGGGTCTTCAAGGCGACCTACGGGACGACGCCGGGCCGCTTCGTCACGGAGGCGCGCGTCGACCGCGCTCGCGAGCTGCTCGCTCGGGGGAGCTCGGTCACCCAGGCGTCCGCCGCGGTCGGCTTCGCGAGCCTCGGCTCCTTCAGCGTCGCCTTCAGGCGGCGCTTCGGCCAGTCGCCGCGCGAGCTGCAGAGGAGCATGCGCGGCTTCGGGCCCGTCGGAGCGCGGGTGATGGCGGTGCGGGTCCCGTGGTGCTTCGTCGCCGGCTTCGCCGCGCTCCCGGCCGCGAGCCGGAGCCCGGCCTGAGCGGACCCCGCCCGCGAGCAATCCACGAGAAGTCCGCGGCGCCGCGGCGTGGTATCTCGCTTCCCTCACTCATCGTCGAACGCGCGCCGAGGCGCCGCGTCGACGCCGGAGGTTTCCGTGATCCGAACGATGTCGCACGCCACGATTTACGTCCTCGATCTCGACCGCGCGAAGAAGTTCTACACGGAGAAGCTCGGCTTCGAGTGCAGGAACGACGTGACGATGGACGACATGGGCGGCTTCCGATGGCTCACCGTCGCCGCCCCGAACCAGACCGGGCTCGAGATCGTGCTGATGCCCGCCGCGGCCGGACCGACGATGGACGCCGACGCGGCTTCGCAGCTCCGCGGGCTGATCGAGCGCGGCCTCTTGGGCGCCGGCGTCTTCCAGACCGCCGACTGCAGGAAGACGTACGACGAGCTGACGGCCAAGGGCGTCACGTTCCGATCCGAGCCCACCGAGCGGCCCTACGGGATCGAGGCGATCTTCTGCGACGACTCGGGCAACTGGTTCAGCCTGACACAACCTCGTGGATGACCTCACTTCGGCCGAATCGCCGCGCGCACGACGAGCATCACCGTCGCAGGCAACGCGAGCCCCGCGAAGCCGACCCACGCGATCCCGATCGTCGGCGCGCGCGCCTCGGGCGAGGTCGGCCGCGAGGACGACGAAGTTTCCAGTGACGTGGGCACAAAAGATCCCGTCGGCGCCGACGAAGCTCGCGGCGTCAGCGAAGCCGGCGACGACGCGCGCTCGGCGACGTCGGCCTCGGCGGCGATCGCCGAAGAAGGCACCGCGGCGATCGCCAGAGCTGCGAGGAGACACGAGCAGAAGGAAGCGAAGGAACGACGCGTGAAGCTCATGGGCCGGCCGAGCGCAACGCGCGTGCCATCGCGCTCATCGCGCAAGGTCCGTGATCGCGTGGAAGTCGCGCGCGCATGAGTCAACTCGGTTGTCGCCGCCTGACGCGAGTGTCAGGCCCGGCGTCGCTCCGAGCCGCGTTGCGACCGGCGCGCGCGTTCGCATCCTCTCCGCATGCCCGCCGCCATCGAAGACTATGGGCTCATCGGTGACGCGACCACGGTCGCGCTGGTCTCGCGCTACGGCTCGATCGACTGGCTCTGCCTGCCGCGCATCGACTCCGACGCGTGCTTCGCCAAGCTGCTCGGCAACGACGATCACGGCTACTGGACGATCCGTCCCGCGGCCGCCGTGACGAAGATCGCGCGGAGATACCGGCGGGACACCCTCGTCCTCGAGACCGACATCACCGCCGACGGCGGCAAGGCGCGCGTCATCGACTTCATGCCTCCCGGCGCTTCGCACCACGACATCATCCGGATCGTCGAGGGCGTCGAGGGCGAGGTGCCCATGCACGCCGATCTCAAGGTGCGCTTCGGGTACGGGGCGCACATTCCCTGGATCCGATCCGACGGCAAGCGCGCGACGTTGATGTCGGGGCCGAACGCGCTGCTCTACGCGAGCCCCGTGCTCCTCGAGCCCGATCGTGAGGGCGCGCGCGTCGAGGCCAACTTCGTCGTGCGCGCCGGCGAGCGCCTCGCCTTCGCGCTCACCTTCCACCCGTCGCACGAGAGGCCGACGGATCAGCAGGTCGACGCCGAGCGTGAGCTCGCGCGCACCGAGCGATACTGGCGCGACTGGGCGAGCCGCTGTCGCTACCGCGGTCCCTTTCGCGACGCGGTCGTGCGATCGCTCCTCACGCTCAAGGCGCTCACCTACGAGCCGACGGGAGGCATCGTCGCCGCGGCGACGAGCTCGCTCCCCGAGGAGCTCGGCGGCGTGCGCAACTGGGATTATCGCTACTGCTGGCTCCGCGACGCGAGCTTGACCCTCGAAGCGCTGATGCGCGGCGGCTACACCGAGGAGGCCACGTCGTGGCGCGACTGGCTGATGCGCGCGGTCGCCGGCGCGCCCGCGCAGCTCCAGATCATGTACGGCGTCGCGGGCGAGCATCGCCTCGCGGAGATCGAGCTGCCATGGCTCCCGGGCTACGAGGAGTCGCGGCCGGTGCGCATCGGCAACGGCGCCTACGATCAGTTCCAGCTCGACGTCTACGGCGAGGTTCTCAACACGCTCTACGACGCGCACGTCAACGGCGTCCCCGACCTGCCGGATCTCTGGGATCCGATCCTCACCATCGTCGACTTCGTGGAGAAGTCGTGGCAGCGCAAAGACGAGGGGATCTGGGAGGTGCGCGGCGAAGGCCAGCGCCACTTCACGCACTCGAAGCTGATGGCGTGGGTCGCGGTCGATCGCGCGGTGCGGATGATCGAGGAGCTCGGCGTCGGCAAGCATCATCGCCTCGAAAAGCGCCTCCCGCGCTGGCGCGCGCTCCGCGAGCAGATCCGCGCGAACTTGATCCAGCGCGGCTTCGACGAGCGCATCGGCGCGTTCACGCAGTCGTACGGTTCGGACGCGCTCGACGCGAGCGTGCTCCTCATGCCTCACATGGGCTTCTTGCCCGCCGACGATCCGCGGATGCTCTCGACGGTCGCCGCGATCGAGAAGAACCTCACGTGGGACGGCCTCGTGCTCCGCTACGCGACCGAGACGGGCGTCGACGGGCTGCCCGGCCACGAGGGCACGTTCCTCATCTGCAGCTTCTGGCTCGCCGACAACTACGCGATGGTCGGCCGCCTCGACGAGGCCGAGGCGCTGCTCCGCCGGCTCGTCTCGCTGTCGAGCGATCTCGGCTTGCTCGCCGAGGAGTATCACCCCGATCTTCGAAGGCAGCTCGGCAACTACCCGCAGGCCTTCTCGCACGTCGGCCTCATCAACACGGCGACGCTCATCGAAGCGAAGCGCGCGAAGCGGCCGAAGCGCGCGGCGTAGCGGTTCGCGCTCACTTGTGGACGCGGCGCAGTCGCGTCCCTTCGCCGTAGTAGACGTAGGTGCCGTCGGTGACGACGTCATGGAAGTTGGCCGGACCGACGGTCGTCGGCGTGCCGTTGTTCGCGGTCTTCGCGATCCGAACCAGCTCGCTGCTGCCGCCCGGTCCCTGCCCGCCTTGCGTCGCGAGCACGAGGTAGAGGTAGCCGTCGACGAGCGCGAGGCCGCGCGGCTGCTTGGGGGCGGGCGCCATGACGGCGACGATCGGGCCGCCGCCCTTCGGCCGCCGCCAGAGCTTCGCGGCGTTGAGCTCGCGGGTGACGAAGTAGACGAAGTCCGCGTCGCTCACGATGTTCAGGAGCGTGTCGAATTCGCCGTAGTCTTCGCGCGCCGAGAGGAGCGTCGAGGCCGAGGCGAGCGTCTTGGGCGCGCGACGGAGGCCGGTGAGCTCGCCGAAGAGGAGATCGGCGCCGTCGACCGCCATCCCGAGCGTGCCCACGACGGTCTCGTCGAACGTCGCCGCCGGCGCGCCGCTCGCGTCGAACGACCGGATCGACGTGCCGCTCGCGCCGTAGCTCGAGATGAAGAGCGTGCTGCCGTCGTTCACCATGCGGTAGATGCCGGCGACGTAGTCGTCGTTCAGCTCGGAGGAAGAGACGAGCCCGTGGCTGGCCACCGCGCCGCCCGTGACCGCGACGGAGAAGAGGCCCGAGCCGGGTGTCGCGGTGCCGTTCGTCGTCCAGAAGACCTTGCCCGCCATGACGCTCAGGCCCGCGACGCCGTTCTCCGGCTCTGCGTTGACGGGGACGAGCGTCGCCGGCGCGGAGCCGTCGCCGCCGACCGCAGCGATCTCGCGCTTCTGCGTGAAGTAGGGGTGATCGAGCGAGTAGATGATCCTCGTGCCGCTCACCGCGACGTGCCCCACGCGCACGGTGCCGCCGCGATCGATGACGACCTCCGGGACGCCCGGCGGCCCTGCGTCGGCGCCGCCGTCGTTCGCGCCGCCGTCGGCGCCCGGGTTCGAGGGGACGAGCGCGGCGCACGCCGCTTCGGAGGCGGCGAAGCTCCCTCTCCGCTCGGGATCCGCGAGCACCCACGAGCCGGTGAACTGACCCGAGGCTTCGGTGGCGGTCGCCGAGCCCGAAGGAACGAGCGTGATCGCCGCGAGCCGATCCTCGAGCGGGCCTTCGCCCGTGCCGACCTGTCCTTCCGACGACGCGAAGACGACGTTGACGCGACCACCGGCGACGAGGAGGTTCCATCGCCCGCGCAGCGCGCCGTCGAACGTCCCGCAGTGAACGCGCAGCCCTCCGAGCTCTTCGTTCGTGAGGACGAGCGGGCCGGTCCCCGCCGGCGTCGTGAGGTCGCCGCGGATGCGGCCGCCCTCGTAGCGACCCGTGAAGGTGAGGGGCGCGCCGCGAACGACGCCGGAAAGGGTCACCGCGCTCGTCGCCAGATCGAGCGTGCCGTCGACCGTGATCGGCCCCACGCCGGGAATGTTCAGCGTGACGGTGCCCGTCACGCTGTACTGCGACGCGCCGCCCGCGGCTTGGGGCCGGAGATCGCCGCTCTGGATCGTGACCTCGGCGGTGCCGGCGAGATCGCCGCTGCCGGCGAAGACGCCGCGGAACCTGCCGTCGGCGAGCCCGCCGGAGTCGCCGTCCGGCGGTGAAGAGGGATCGCTCGAGCACATGGTCGCGCCGAGTGCCAAAGACGAAGCGAGGACGAGAGCGAAGACGCGTCGCATGGTGCAAGAGAGCCAAAGAACGCCGCGCGCGGCAATCGCGTCGCGCGCGACGGCGACGCGCGCGACGACATGCCTCTCTCCCGTCGCGTGGACTTTTTCGACACGGCGAAGCGCTTGCTTACCGCGGTCGAGTAAGCACTTTTTCTGCCGCGACTTCGCGCACGGCCGGCTCCGCGCTACGCTCGACGCGCTCGAATGAACGGCTCGCCTGATCTCGTGAGTGTGCTCGAAGCCGCCTACGCCGTCGAAGAGCCCGAAGGAGCATGGCTGCGCGGCGTGGTGTCCGCGCTCCGTCCGGCGCTCGAGGCAGGCCTCGGGATGGCGGCGTACGTCTACGATACGTCGACGCGTCCGTTCGTCGTCCGCGAGCCGATCCTCGATTGCGCGCTCGACGCCAAGGGCCTCGCGGCGCTGCTCGCGAGCTCGGACGAAGCCTACGTGCAAGGGTCGTGGCTCTCTCGCGCGGCCGCGACCGCGAGCGAGACGCCCGGCTTCGACGAGCACCCCGGCGTGCGCGAGGTGTTCGCGCCCGCCGGGATCCACGACGTGATGGTCGTCAACGCGCTCGATCCCGTGGGCATCGGCTGCCTCGTCGGCGCGCTGCTCCCGCGAAAGAAGCGCCTCGCTCCCGCAGAGCGCGATCGATGGGAGCGCGTCTCGGCGCACCTCCGCGCCGCCCTGCGCCTGCGCTTGCGCTGCCGCACCACGGGCGCGACGCAGGAGGACGCGACGGGGAGAGCCGAGGCCGTCCTCCGGCGCACCGGCGAGATCGAGCACCTCGAGGCGTCGGCGGAGAACGCGCGCGCCGCGCTCCGCGAGGCCGTGCTCGGCATGGAGCGCGCGCGCCGCTCGATGCGGCGCGAGCCCAAGCGCGCGCTCGAGTCGTGGAGAGCGCTCGTGCGCACGCGATGGACGCTGGTCGACGACTTCCAAGCGGGCAACGCGCGCTACGTGGTCGCGCGCGCCAACGGCCCCGCCGCGCCTGGTCCTTCGGTGCTCGCCGCTCGCGAGCGCCAGGTGCTCGCGTACGTCGTCATGGGGCACAGCGACAAGATGATCGCCTACGAGCTCGGGCTCGCGCACTCGACCGTGAGGGTCCTCATCGCGCGCGCTCGCGCCAAGCTCGGCGCGAAGAGTCGGGGCGATCTCATCAAGAAGTTCCGCGCGAGCTCCTGAGCCGTCGTCACTCGACGACCTCGACGACGCGGGCCGGGCGACGCGCGGCGCGCACGAGCCAGAAGGCCGTGGCGAGCGCGAGCACGACGCTCGCGAGCCCGAGGAGCGTCGGCGCGCCGGAGCGCGACATGTCGAGGACGATGATCTTCTGCGCGAGCGCGATGAGCGCGACCTCGAGGACGACCTCGACGTGGATGACGCGCTCGTAGACGTACGCCTTCAACGTCGCGAGCAGCTCCATGCCGATCAGCACGAGCAGGAAGAAGCCGAAGAGCTCGAACATCTGCTCGATGTCGAGCATGGCGTTCGAGCTCGCGACGTCGCGGACGAGGAGCCACACGAGCTCGACGGTCGTGAGGGTGATCACGACGACGAGGAGGCCCATGAGCACGAGCACGATCGCGTGCTCGAACCTCCTGATGATCCGCGAGGTCAGGTCCGGCTTCGACGCCGACGGCGCTTCCAACACGTCGATCGTTGCACGTCTCGCGCCGCGGCGAGCACGACCTCAGGGTCTGACGAGCTCGCGCTCCTATCGCGCCGGATCCTTGACGTAGAGCGTGCCCATCGCGTGGGCGACGAGCTTGCCTTCGTGCTCGACGTCGGCGCGCGCGACCGCGAGGCGCTTCTTGAGCGAGAGCACCTCGGCGGTGACGCGGAGCGTGCCTTCGGCGCCGAGCGAGACGGACTCGACGTAGTTGATCTTGAACTCCGTGGTGGCGACCCACTTGCCCCGCTCGACGAGCGGATAGACGACGAGCGAGAGCGCGTGATCGACGAGCGACGCGATCGCGCCGCCGTGCACGACGCCGACGACGGAGCAGATCTCCGCCCTCACGGGCAACGAGACGACGATGCGCCCCGGCTCGACGACGTCGACCGACAGACCGAGCAGGTGCGGATAGCCGCCGGCGCGCGTGTACTCACGAAGGGCCTCGGCGACCTTCGCGTCGAAGCGTTGTTCCAGTCCCTCGACGGCGGCGCTCATGGGCCGTGACGATGGCACATCCGGAATTATTTCGCACACGAAACGTCTTGAAGCGAGGCTTCGGGGACCGCGATTTCTTTGGCATACTCCAGGGCATGCGCCGCGGGAGGGTGACCGTCGTCGTCGGAGCCTGCGCAGTCCTCGCGGCGTGGGCGTGCGGCGTCGACATCGTCGGGACACGCCCGCTGATCGCTCCCCCCGACGCGAGCGACGACGGACCGGGCGCGCGCGACGCGCCGAGCGACGTCGCGTTCGACGCGTTCGACTTCGACGCGATCGCGGAGACGGACGCCGAGGTCGACGCCGCGGTGCTGTGCGGACCGCTCTGCCCGAACGGAACGTGCATCGGCGGCGTGTGCCACGTCACGTGCACGGGCGCGGTGCCTTGCGCCGGCAACCCCTGCGCGGCCGTCGGGCCCGGCGTGCGCTGCAACGTCACGTGCCAGAGCGGGATGGGCAACCCCGGCTGCCCCGACAGCTTCACGTGCAACGACTGCGACATCAAGTGCGTCGGCCCGCAGGCGTGCGGCGGCGACGTCGCCTGCGTCGGCGACGGGTGCAAGGCTCAGTGTTGCAGCGGGAGCCAGGCGTGCAACGGCGACGTCACTTGCACCGGCGCGAGCTGCGCCGTGAGGTGCGCGCCGGCGAACGCGTGCAACGGCGACCCGAGCTGCAGCGGCGTCGGGTGCACCGTCGGCAACACCTGCAACTGAGCTACTTCGGCGGCGGAGGCGCGATGATGAGCAGGTTCAGGCCGCCCGGATACTGGTAGCTCGTGTTGTCGCCGTAGCCGATGACCTGGATGCCCACCGCCTTCGATCCCTCGAGGACGTGGACGCCGTCGCCGTTGCCGGCGCCGAGCCTGATGCGGGCCGCGTAGTAGTCCGTGCCCGCGATCGCGCGGAGATCGCTCGACTTGTCGACGCCGTCGAGATCGATCTTCGTGTCGGCCTCGGCGATGACGTCGACGAAGCTCGTCTTGTAGTCCGTCGGCGCGAGGAAGACGTAGCGCTGCCGGAACTGCTCGACGCCGACGGCGAAGCTCTGCGAGGGATCGCCCTGCGGCTGCGTGAGGCCGCCCGGGTTGAAGTCGGGATCGGCCTTCTCGCCGCCGAGGAGGAACATGCCGATGCCGATCTCTTTGTCGCCCGCGACCTCGAAGTCGATCGTGACCTCGCCGCACTCGACGACCTCGCCGGCGCCGATCGTGTCGGGGCAGCCCTGAGGCTTCGACGGCTTGTACGTGAGCTTCGTGCCGTCGGCGTTGCCGTAGATGCGGACGACGTGACCGACGTTGTTGGCCTTCGGACCCGAGGGCTTCATGACGACGTAGTGCTTGCCCAGCGTCTCCGCGGGGAACACCGTCTCCTCGACGTGATCGCACGCCTGGACGTCGAGCGGAACGTCGAGGCACGCGGCGCCGCTGATGACCTGCACCGGCTTGTCGGCCGTGAGCAGCGAGCCGCTGAAGTCGTAGTCGCGCCCCGGCGCGCTGACGACCTCGGCGACGTCGCCCGCGTCGAGGGTGAAGCTCAAGACGCCGTTGGCCGGCTCGTTCGCGATTTCGTTCGGTCCGCCGACGACGCGACCCTTCGGACCGAGCTTCACCTCCACCTTCGTTCCGTCTTGCGTGGCCGTGACGACGAAGTACGGCGGGACGAGGTTCTGGAGCGGCTGCGACGTGTCGACCTGGCCGGTGATCGGGTTGACCGGGTGACGCGAGAAGCCGGTCGAGCCCATGATGCGGTAGGTGCCCGTCATCGCCGTGCTGGGCAGGAGCAGCGACGCGTCGTTCGAGTACGAGTAGCACTCGGACGAGAGGCCCTGAGGAACGCAGGAGCTCCAGTCTTTGCCCGGCTCGCCGCCCGCCGCGCGGAACTGGAGCGGGTTGAACTGATAGACGACGACCGGGCGATCGCTGACGAGGTGGTAGGCGCCGCCCCTCGCGATGATCGACTGCGTGGGGCCGGTGTTGTCGGCGCCCTTGAGCGACTTGACCCACGGCAGATACACCTTCTCGAGCGATCCGCCGCCGACGGTGACGTCCTTCTTCACGTTGTTCGGCCCCGTGACGACGACCTTGGCCGTCTCCGTTCCGACGTTCGCGATCGCGACCGCGAAGTCGAAGACGTCGTCGACGAGGTTGCCCGTCACCGTCGGCCAATAGTCGCAGCCGACGTACGCCTTCTGCGCCGCGGCCTGCGCGCACGGCGAGAGATCGCTGCCGTCGGGACCGCCGTCGCCGCCGAACGCGCCGCCGCCTTCGTTCTCGTCTTCGAATCCGCCTCGCGGGTTCGTGCTCCCGCACGCCACGAAGATGGCGAGTGACAGGAGGGTGGCCGACGCGAAATGAACGAGGTGCCGCGGTGTCATTTGCGCGGCTTCATAGCATCACGGCCCCGGAACGACGAGCCGTAGGGCGCGCGCGGACACCTCGATGGTGACGCGCGCGTGGGCGGGCCACTCCTCCCCGTCGATTTGCGCGGCGAGGGCCGCGCCCCCCGGGGGATCGAAGATCTCGAGATCGATGCGCGATGCACGGATTGGCTTGGAGTGCTCGACCCCGATTTCATTGAGCATCTCCTCGGTGACCGGGTTGCCGTCGAGATCGACGATCGCCTTCGAGGCCCAGTCGCGCTTGCCGCGGAAGGGCACGAGCTCGAAGGCCCCGTCGTCGTGGCGCGACGTCCGATCGAAGACCCACGCGCCCGCGTAAACCCTCGTGTTCTTGACGATGAGATCGGTGAGGCCCTCGATCTCGACCCGTTGGCCGTCGAGATTCGCAACGACGCGCAGCTTGTCGTCGACGACGTACGACTCGAGGAACGTCTTGAGGAACGCGCCCGCGTAGACCGCGTGATCGCGGTAGATCTCCTTGAGCGGCCCGAGCGTCTCGACGAGCGCGCGATCCTGGTTGCGCTGCGCGAGCACGCGCGCCGAGAGGCCCCACCCGGCGGAGTCGAAGAAGTAGTCGGGCGCGGCGGTCGGCCCGCCGGAGCGGAAGATCCCCGCGTCGAGCCGGGTCTCGTGGCCTCCGCGGATCACGTCGACGTTGCGCTCGAGCGCCTCGGGCGACGCCTCGAGCCCGAAGCTCTTGCCCTGATCGTTCGCGGTGCCGGTGGGGAGCATGCCCATCGCCACCTCTTCACGGCGCTTGCTCGTGAAGAGGCCCGCGGCGACCTCACGGAAGGTCCCGTCGCCGCCCATCGCGACGACGACGCGATGCGATCCGCCGTCGAGCGCGTCGCGCACGGCGCCGATCGTCTTTCCTCCGGGGAGCGTCGGCAGAAGATCCGCCTCGATGCCCGCGCTCTTCATGAGCGCGAGCGCGCGGTCGATCCGCTCCTTGTTCTTGCCGCTCTGCGCGGTCGGATTTCCCACGAGGAGGTGCGTTGTCATCGGTCGAGAGGGTACAAGACTTCTGTGGCTTTCGACCTACGGAGCGCCCTCGGACTCACGCGCGAGGCGCTGCGCATCTTCTCCGGGCGCGGCGCGCGCTTCCTCGGGGCCGCGGTCGCGTTCTACGCGCTCATGTCGGCGGCGCCGCTCTTCATCGTGATCCTGCGCGTGGTCGGGAGCGTCTTCGGGCGCGCGCGCGCCGAGAGCGCGCTGTGGGGTGGCCTCTCCACCTGGCTCGCCCCGGAAGGCCTCGAGGCGGTGCGCGCGCTCACCGATCGGCTCGAGCGCATCGAAGCGTCGGCGGGCGTGCTCGGCGGCGCGCTCGTCGTGTACGGCAGCACGCGGCTCTTCCGCGCGCTACGGCGCGCGCTCAACCAGCTCTGGGGGATCGATCTCGAGGAGGTGGAGCGCGCGCGCCACAAGGTCGTCAAGTACGGCGTTCGCTACGGCGGCGCGCTCCTCTTGACGTTCTTCGTCGCGCTGCTCGTCGCGCTCCTGCTCTGCGTGAAGAGCGCGTTCGCGCTCGTCGCCACGCTCGACGTCGCGCCTTCGGCCGTGCTGTGGGTCCTCGACGTCGTGACGTCGGTCGGGCTCGCGTTCGTCCTCTTCTGCGCGCTCTTTCGCCTCCTGCCCGAGGCGCCCGTGACGCTGCGCGAGGCCGCGACGAGCGCGCTCGTGAGCACCGTGCTCTTCGCGCTCGGCTCCGGCCTCGTCACGCTCTACGTGCGTCACAAGCACATGAGCGATCTGTACGAGGGCGCGAGCGCGGTCGTGATCGCCGTCGTCTGGGTCTACTACTCCGCGCAGACGTTCTTCCTCGGCGCTTGCTTCGGCGCCGCGCTCCGATCGCCGCGATGACGCGAATCGCTCAGCCGAGCGAGCGCTTGTCTTCGTCGGCGGCGCTCGGCTCGCACTTGGCGAGGCGCATCCTGCTGCTTCGCTTCTCGAGCCCGTCGGCGATGAGATCGGTGAGCAGCTCGAGCGGCGTCGGCTTCACGAGGTGCGCGTCGAAGCCGGCGCTGCGCGTGCTCTCCACGTCGTCGGCCCCGTCGAAGCCCGAGAGGACGATCGCCACGCGCGGGCGCGTGCCGCCGAGCGAGCGCATCAGATCGATCGCCGTGCCGTCGCCGAGCGTGAGATCGCTCACGAGCACGTCGACCGGCTTCTCCGCGAGGCGCGCCTTCGCCTCCGCGCACGAGTGCGCCGCGATGACGGCATAGCCGCTGGCGGCGAGAACGACTTCGAGCATCATCACGTGATCTTCATCGTCGTCGACGACGAGAACGAGCGGCCGCGTAGGTTGATCCCCAGAACCCATGTCCGCGTTCTACGGCAGCGTGAGCGGCGTCGCCAGTCGATCGATGAGAGAATTTTTGTTACATCAGATTTGTTACGATTTTCGGATGCGCGTGAGCGCTCGTGCCCGAGGCGGCGAAGCTAACCGCCCGAAAATTCGTTTGGCACGCTTCCGCGGAGGGACGGCACATGGCTGCGATCGATGTCCACGTGAGTCAGGGCGGATGCATCGTCGGCGGCGAGCTCCGCGCCGACGCGAAGCTCGTCGCGCGATGCACGCTGTGTGAGCGCGACGTCGAGTCGGCGGCAGCGCTCGGCGCGCTCGGCTTCGCGTGCGCGCCGTGCCTTCGCGAGCGGCTCGACGCGCTCAGCGTCGCGCGCTTTCGTTTGACCGAGTCGCGATCGGGAACGCCCTGGGGCAAGGTCACGGGCTGATCGATCGCCGATCGGGCACGTGACGATCGAGGAAGCGGAACGTGTCTTCCCAGCAGCGCCGCGCGTTCCGTCGCATGACGAGCGCGTGGAACGCGTGGAGCTCGCCGGGGTAGTAGGCCTCCTCCGCCGTCGCTCCGAGCGCGCGGAGCGCGGCCCCGAGCCGCCGCGTGTCGGGCAAGAGCGGATCGCGCGTGCCGACGGGGAGGAAGAACGGCGGCAGCGCGCGCGCGGGCTTCTCGCCGCGCTCGAAGAACACGACGGGATCGGCGAGATCGAGCGATCCGTCGCGCGCGGGCGCCGCGCCGAGGTAGGCAGACTCGACCTCGTGCAAGCGATCGGCGATGAACGCCGACATCCTCGGCTTGCGCCGCTTGAAGCGTGCCATGTCGCTCACCTGGAAGACGCCGCACGCCGGCACGACGGCGTGCGGTACGACGCCGGTCTCGTGCGCGGCGCGCGCGTACGGCTCCGGTCGATCGTAGGCGAGCGCGACCGCGAGGCTCGTGACGAGGTTCGCGCCGGCAGACTCGCCCGCGAGCACCACGCGCGAGGTGTCGCCCCCGAAGCGCGCCGCGTTTTCCATCACCCAGCGAAACGCGCGACACACGTCCTCGACGGCGCACGGATAGCGGTGCTTGGGCGCGAGGCGATAGCTCACGTTGAAGACGATGAAGCCGCGTCGCGCGAACGACAGCCCCATGATCCAGTGCGTGTCCTTCGACAGGATCCGGAAGCCGCCGCCGTGAACGTAGAAGAGGATCGGCCAGGGCGGCCCTTCGTAGCGGCGGAACGGCGGCGGCTGCGGCGTCGTGTGGCGCGCCGGCCGCCAGACGTCGAGCAGGTGCTCGCGCATCGATCCGTCTTCGTAGCGGATGTCGCGGAGGTGCTCGACGGCGTGACGCGCGGGCCTCGCCTGCGGGTGCAGCAGCGCGAGGCGGGACGCCGAGTTGAAGAACCCGTCGACGACGAGGGCGCCGACGGTTCGACGCGCCTCGGCTCCGAGTCGATCGAGCATCCTCTCGATCGTATCAGAACTCGAACGCGAGCCCGGTGGCCCACGACGCGGTGCCGATGCGCAGCGGCGCCTCTTGACCGATCCCGTTGAGGCCGAGCACGTAGTACTCGAAGTAGACGTAGGTGTTGTTGATGCCCGTCGCGTTGTCCATGTTGCGCGACGCGCCGCGATCGAGCGCGTCGAGCGCGAACGCCGCGCCGAGCGCGACGTTGTAGCCCCACGTCGATCCCTTGCCGCTGATCCCGTTCGCGGTCGCGGTGCCGAGCGTGTTGGTCGCGCGCCAGATCGCCCAGCCGAGACCGAGCTTGCCGTACGGAACGATCGGGAAGCCGAGATCGCGCCAGAGCGCGTCGGCGCGGAGCACGCCGCCCAGGGTGAGCGGGTAGATGCTCAGCGAGTACTCGTCGCTCGAGGAGCGGCCCGACACGGTCGTCGCCGGCCGGCTCATCCCGACCATGCCCGCGGAGAACCCCGGCCCGATCGTGCCGAAGTGCGGGATGCGGAACACCTGCCAGTCGAGCTCGAGCCCGACGTAGAGGCGCGGCTTGTCGCCGAAGCTGTCGGCGAACGGCGTTCCCGTGAGGCCGGGCTCGTCGTCGATCTGCGGCGTGTAGGGCGAGAAGCGGAGCTCGAAGGCGAAGTGCTGCGCCGACGCGTACGGGTGCTCGGTCGCCGGCGTGCCCAGCTCGATCGCGCGAGCCTCGCTCGCGACGAGCGCCGGCGCGATCGCGATCGCGGAAACGAGCAGACGCTTCATCGAGAGCCCTTCTTTCTCCTCACGATCGACATGCCGACGACGATCGCGACGCCGAGCGCGGCGAAGCTCGCGGCGGGCATTCCGTCAGGCCCGATCGCGCAGAAGCCGCCGCCCGACTCGCCACCGGCCTGGCGGTAGCGATTCCAGAAGTCGCCGGTCTCTTCGCCGAACTGGCAGAGCGGATCGGACAGCTCGCCGACGTTGCCGAACGAGTCCTCGGCGGCGATCGCGATGGCGACGATCGTGTTGTTGTCGATCGGCGCCGCGCTGATCGACGTCGCCGTCGTGCCGCCCGCTTCGCCGCAGGCGTAGGTCGCTTGGAACTTCGCGTCGGGCGTGATGCGCGAGCCGTCTTCCGCGGTGAACGCCGCGTTCTTGCACGCGACGCCGTTGTCGGCGAAGCCCGGGCCCGGCGTCGGGATCGATCCCGCGCCCGAGCCCGGCGTCGTCACCGTGCGGCAGTTGGCGTCGACGTCGCCCGCGTCGACCACGTCGCCGCTGTCGTCGGTGACCGTGCCCGCGTCGTCGCAGACGATCTCCTCGGTCGCGCCGCTGCCGCCCGCGGGCTTCGGCTCGCGATCGCAGAACGCGTAGACCTTCGTGAGATCTTCGACGCCGGCCTCGCCGACGTTCTGGAACGAGATGCCGAGGTTGCCGTTGCCCGGCTGCACCCTCACGCCGGCGAGCGGCACGGGGCCCTGCGTCTTCACCGGCAGCTCCAGCGTGTCTTTGCCCGCCGCGGTGCCGGTGGTGCCGCCGCGGAAGAGCATGATCTGCACCGAGACCGACATCTTCGCCTGCGCGCGGCGACAGCCGTCGGCGTCGAGCTGCTGCTGCCCGGGCAGCCCGGCGATCGCTTCGCGCACCGAGATCTCCGCGGTGGTATTGGCGAGCGCGGGGATGTTGACGCTCCGGATCTGGTAGCACTTCGCGACCGGCGAGATGCGCTGGTTCGAGTCGCTGCAATCGGCGCCCTGATCGGTCGCCCACGCCTCGATGACGTCGCCCGGCGTGACGTCGCTGACCGTGATCGCGAGGCGAAGGCGCTGGTTGTCGCGACAGTCTTGGAGGTTGATGCCGAACGGCTGGAGCCCGCGGCGTTGATGTTCCGATTGGGTCTCTCGCCCTTGGTTGTCGAGGCGCACGAACGTCGTCTTGTTCGTGATCACGAGCTGCGCGTGCACGAGGCGGGGCACGAGCAAGGAGAGGAGGGCGAAGAGAGCACCCGCAAGCAGGCGCGGCAGGCGAAGCGGCATGGGCGGCGTTGGCTGGCGAGCATAGCGCGTGCCAACGCGAGTGTGCGAGCGTCCATGCGAGTCCATGGGAGAACGGACGGCGCCCGCGCCAAGGTGGCAGCCGAGCCGTTCGCCGCCGAGCGCCGTTGCCAATCTGACAATCCGCTGTCAGGTATCTCGGAGGGAGCCCGGCGCGGCGGGTTTCGCCCTCCGAGGTGCGTGCTATGTGCGGGTCCGATGTCGCGCCGCCGCGCCTCCGAACCCGCGAGCATTCGCCGAGCGAAGGAGCCCGATTCCATCGAGGTCTTGGGGGCGCGCGAGCACAACCTCGACGTCGCCGCGCTCTCGATCCCGAAGCGCGCGCTCGTCGTGTTCACCGGGCCGAGCGGCTCGGGCAAGTCGTCGCTCGCGTTCGACACCCTCTACGCCGAGGGCCAGCGCCGCTACCTCGAGACGCTCAGCGCCTACGCGCGTCAGTTCCTCGGGCAGCTCGAGCGGCCGCACGTCGATCGGATCCGCGGGCTGTCGCCCACGATCGCGATCGAGCAGAAGAGCGCCGCGTCGAACCCGCGATCGACCGTGGGCACGATCACCGAGGTGCACGACTACGTCCGCGTGCTCTACGCGCGCATCGGCGAGCAGCGCTGCGTCGCGTGCGACAAGCCGGTCAAAGCGCGGAGCCCGCAAGAGATCGCGCGAGAGCTCTCCGCGATGCCGAGCGGCACGAAGCTCCGTGTCCTCGCGCGCCTCGTCACCCACAGGAAGGGCGAGCACAAGGAGCTCTTCGCCGATCTGAAGCAGCGCGGCTTCTTGCGCGTCGAGGTCGCCGGCAAGGAGCACTCGCTCGACGATCCGCCCGCGCTCGCCAAGCACGTCAAGCACACGATCGATCTCGTCGTCGATCGCGTCGTGATCGGGAGCACGAGCAACGCGCGCCTGACCGAAGCGGTCGAGAGCGCGCTCCGCGAGGGCAAGGGCGAGCTCGTCGCGGCGATCGGCGACGAGCGCGTGCCGTTCAGCGCGAACCGCGCGTGCTGCGGCAAGAGCTACCCCGAGCTCTCGCCGCAGAGCTTCTCCTTCAACAGCCCGCTCGGCATGTGCCCGCAGTGCAACGGCCTCGGCACGCGCGCCGAGGTCGATCCCGCGCTCGTCGTCGCCGACCCTTCGCTCTCGATCCGCAAGGGCGCGATCGCGCCGTGGGCGAGCGCGATGGCGCGCGGCGACGGGTGGGTGTTCCGCATCGCCGAGGCCGCGGCGCGCGCGTGCAAGGTCAAGCTCGACACGCCGTGGAGAGACATCCCCAAGGCGCAGCAGAAGCTCCTCTTGCACGGCCTGCAAGGCGAGAAGCTGCGCGTGAGCTGGGGGAGCGAGGGCTCGGGCAATCACGGCACCTTCGGCGTGAAGTTCGAAGGCGTCATCCCGAACCTCGAGCGCCTCTATCGCGACACCACGAGCGATCAGATGCGCGATCACTACGGCCGCTTCTTCCGCGATCGGCCGTGCGGCGCGTGCGGCGGGATGCGCCTCCGCCCGGAGAGCCGCGCCGTCTTCGTCGGGGGAAAGGCCCTCGGCGACTTCTCCGCGCTCACCGTCGCGCAGGCGGTCGCCCACGTGCGGTCTCTCGCGCTGCGGCCCGCGCAGAAGAGGATCGCCGAAGGCGCGCTCGTCGAGATCGAGAGCCGGTTGCGGTTCTTGCTCGACGTCGGGCTCGACTACCTCACGCTCGATCGCCCGGGCCCCACGCTCTCGGGCGGAGAGGCGCAGCGCATTCGCCTCGCGAGCCAGCTCGGCAGTGAGCTGTCGGGCGTCATGTACGTGCTCGACGAACCTTCGATCGGCCTCCACGCCCGCGACAACGCGCGGCTCGTCGCGACGCTCCGGCACCTGCGCGATCTCGGCAACACGGTGCTCGTCGTCGAGCACGACGAAGAGACGATCCGCGCGGCCGATCACGTCGTCGACTTCGGCCCGGGCGCAGGCCACCTCGGCGGCAAGGTGATCGCCCAGGGAACGCCCGACGCGATCGCCGCGCACCACGAGAGCGTCACCGGCGCGTACCTCTCGGGGAGGCGCGCGATCGAGATCCCGGCGGAGCGCCGCGCGCCCAAGGGGTTCATCGAGGTGCTCGGCGCGCGCGAGCACAACCTCAAGAACGTCGACGTGAAGCTCCCGCTCGGCGTCTTCGCGTGCGTCACCGGCGTGAGCGGCGCGGGCAAGAGCTCGCTCGTCAACGGCATCCTCCTGCCCGCGCTCGCCGCGCACCTGCACGACGCGGCCGACGCGATCGGCGCGCACAAGGCGATCAAGGGCATCGAGGCGCTCGACAAGGTGATCGCGATCGATCAGAAGCCGATCGGCCGCACGCCGCGCTCGAACCCGGGCACGTACACCAAGGCCTTCGACTGCATCCGCGAGGTCTTCGCGCAGCTCCCCGAGGCGCGCGCGCGCGGCTACGACGCGGGGCGCTTCAGCTTCAACGTGAAGGGCGGGCGCTGCGAGGCGTGCAGCGGCGACGGTGAGATGACCGTCGAGATGCACTTCCTCGCCGACGTGCGCGTGCCTTGCGAGGTGTGTCAGGGAAGGCGCTACGCCGACGCGACGCTCGAGATCCTCTTCAAGGGCAAGAGCATCGCCGACGTCCTCGACACCAGCGTCGACGAGTGCCTCGCGCTCTTCAGCGCGTTCCCCCAGCTCCGCCGGATCCTCGACACGCTCGTCGCCGTCGGCCTCGGATACATGAAGATCGGGCAGAGCGCGCCGACGCTCTCGGGCGGAGAGGCGCAGCGCGTGAAGCTCTCGCGCGAGCTCGGCAAGGTGCAGACGGGGCGCACGCTCTACGTGCTCGACGAGCCGACGACGGGCCTCCACTTCGAAGACATCCGGCGGCTGCTCTCCGTGCTCCAGCGCCTCGTGAACGCGGGCAACACGGTGCTCGTCATCGAGCACAACCTCGACGTCGTCAAGTGCGCCGACTGGGTGATCGATCTCGGCCCCGAAGGCGGCGCCAAGGGCGGCGAGGTCGTGTGCGCGGGGACGCCGGAGAGCGTCGCGCGCGTGCCGAAGTCGTTCACCGGTCAGTTCTTGAAAGAGCTCCTCGGCCCCGTTGCGCGGCGCCGCGCGGGTTGACGCGGGGTCGATGTGAAGCGCGCGCTCACCGCGACGATCCTCGTCTTCCTCGCGGTGCTCGCGCTCGCGCTGATGCGGCACGCGCCCCCGCCGCCGCGCGGGGTCGACGCGCCGCCCGACGCGTTCTCGGCCGCGCGCGCGAGCGTGGTGCAGCGCGCGCTCGCGGGAGAAGGCGCGTCGCGCGTCGTCGGGAGCGACGAGAACGCGCGCGGTCGCGCCGCGATCGAGAGGGAGCTGAAGAGCGCAGGGTGGAAGACGGAGACCCAGGAGGCGTTCTCCTGCGGGCGTCACGGCGCGTGCGCGTTCGTGAAGAACGTGGTGGCGACGCGCGAAGGGCGAGAGCCCGAGGCCGGCGCCGTCCTCTTGATGGCGCACCACGACTCGGTGGCGTGCAGCCCGGGCGCGAGCGACGACGGCGCCGGCACGGCGGCGGTCGTCGAGGCGGCGCGCGCCATCGCGGCGGGACCGCCGCTCCGTCGCACGGTGGTCGCGGTGCTCACCGACGGCGAGGAAGCGGGGCTGCTCGGCGCTTGGGCGTTCGTCGCGTCGCACCCGATCGCGCCGAAGATCAAGGCGGCGGTGAACGTCGACTCGCGCGGCGGCAGCGGGCCGAGCGCGATGTTCGAGACGAGCGCGGGCAACGCGTGGATCGTCGGCGTGCTCGCGCACGCGCTCACCCGCCCGGTCACGTCCTCGCTCTTCTCCGAGGTCTACCGGCGCATGCCGAACGACACCGACTTCACGACGGTGAAAGAGCGCGTGCAGGGCGTGAACTTCGCCAACATCGGCGGCATCGAGCACTACCACACGCCGCTCGACACGATGGCGAACGCCGACGCGGGCACGCTCCAGCACCACGGCGAGCAAGCGCTCGCGATGACGCGCGCGCTCGCAGAGGCGGGGCCCGAGCTCGACGCGCCCGTCGATCGATCGAAAGACGCCGTGTGGTTCGACGTGCTCGCGTTCTTCGTCGTGCGCTGGCCGGTGTCGTGGACGATGAGCCTCGCGCTCGCCGCGCTCGCGCTCGCGATCGGGCAGTCGGTGCGGATGAGGGCGCTGCCCGGAGGGCTCGGCCTCGCGGGCTCGCTCGTCGCGCTCGCGTCCGCGATCGTCGCGTCGGTCGCGGCCGGCGCGTCGCTGAAGGCGCTCGGCGCGCTGCCCGCGCCGTGGATCGCGCACCCGCTGCCGGCGCTGATTTCGTTGCATGGCGCAACGATCACGGCCGCGGCCGCCGGCGCGGCGTTCGTCGCCCGGCGATCGACGCCGCGCGCGCTCTGGGCCGGAACGTGGCTCACGTGGTCGGCCTTGGGCGTGATCGTGGCGGCGGTCGCGCCGGGGGCGAGCTTTCTCTTCGTCGTGCCCGCGCTCACCGCGGGTCTCGCTGCGTTCCTCCCGCTCGGCGTAGCCTCGGCGGTGCCGGCGTGCGTCGCCGCGCTGATCTGGGTGCCGCTGGCGTTTCCGCTCTACGACGCGCTCGGCTTCGTGCTCCCTCCGATCACGTGCGTGTCGACGTCGATCCTCGCCTCGACGCTTCCCCCGCTGCTCGCCGAGACGCGCGCGCGGCGGCCGTTCTTCGCGGGCGCGCTCGCGGTGCTCGCGCTGATCGTCGTCGCGCGGATCGTCCCGCCGTTCTCGGCGGCGCATCCGCAGCGCGTCAACGTGGTGTTCCGCCAAGACGCGCCTGACGACGCGCGCGTCTTCGTCGAGGCTTCGTGGGCCCACGCGAGCTGGGGGCGCGCGCCGGCCGCGATGCTCGGCGCGCTCGGCGCGCTCGGCGCGCAGACGCGAACGGAAGCCTCGACGCCGTGGTCGGCGCCCGCGCCCGCGGCGAAAACGGACGCGATCGCCGCGTCGCCGCCGCGCGCGGAGATCCTCGAAGCGAAGAGCGCCGGCGGCCAGCGTCGGGTTCGCGCCCACCTCGCGTCGACGCGCGGCGCGCGAACGCTGATGTTGATCTTCCCGAGCGCGAGGCGCGTCGACGTGCGCGTGATGGGGCAGCCGGCGCCGCTGCGCGACGGCGCGCTCCTCCTTCGCGGGGTCGGTCCGGAGGGGCTCGACGTCGATGTGGTGGCCGACGGCGCCGAGCCGTTGGACGTGACGCTCCTCGATTCGACGCCCGGAATTCCGGCCGGAACGAGGGCTGGCATGGCCGGCGCGGTCCTCGCCGCGCGTCCGCCCGAGGCCGCGCAGACGCAAGAAGGCGACATCACCCTGGTCGGGAGCGCGCACCATTTCTGAAGTCGACCGCTCACGTGATAGCGTTTCGAGTGTCTCGCCAAGGCTCGCTTGGCTTGCTTGGAGGTGGGTGCAATGAGGTCGTTCTTCGCGTTCGGGGTTTGCTTCGTGACGTCCGCGCTTCTCTGGGTCGGCTGTAGCGATACGACGACGGAGAGCGGTAACCCCGAGGGCGGCACGACGCCCGAAGGCGGCAACGGAAACGACGGCGGCGGGGGCGACTCGAGCCCCGCCGTCGACAGCGGCGTCGACAGCGCGGCGCCTCCGCTCACGGGTCCGTTCATCCCGCTCAAGTACGGCGCGGCCAACTGCCCGGCGTTCACGCCGTGCGGCGGCGATCCCAAGGGCATGTGGAACCTGAAGGACGGCTGCGTCACCGAGGAGATCTTCGCCGGCGCCAAGGGTCAGTGCCCGGGCCTGACCGAGAGCGACGTGAACTTCGAAGCGCGCGGCTACGTCCTCGTCGACGCGGTCACCGCGACGCGGAAGACCGAGGTGAAGTTCAGCGCGAAGTTCGCCGTCCCTCAGGCGTGCAAGGCCGCCGTCGGGACGTGCGCGAACATCGCCACCGCGCTCAAGCTCGGCGGCCTCGACACCGCGACCTGCGCCGACGACGCCGGCACGTCGGGCTGCGATTGCGACGTCGGCGATCTCATCGCCGAGACGACGTCGGACACGTACACGACGAACGGCAACGTCCTCACGACCGGCAGCGCCGGCACCGCGCGCACGTACGAGTACTGCGTCGCGGGCGCGGGGATCTCCTACAAGGAAACGACCGCGAACGCGGCGCCGGCGACTCTGTTCCTCGAGAAGTAGGATCGTGCCTGCTGGCGGCTCGTGAGCGTGCTCGCGAATTCGTGAGCGCGCTCGCGAGCTCACTTGCGCCAGCGCGGGTCGCTTCCGCGATCGTTCGCACGCTGACGAACCGTCCCCTACTTGCGCAGCGCAAGTAGCGAGCGGTCACCGCCGCGCGGGGCCGCGGCGGTACAGCGTGATGATCGGCACGCCGTCGTGCGTGAGCACGTACGCCGGCGTCGAGGAGCGGTACTCCGTCCAGATGTTGTAGTCGACCTCGTTCATGTGCTGCTCGTGATGCACGATCGAGAGCGTCGCGTCCGCCGGGCTGGCGACCCCGCGCAGGTGCGGAGGCACGCGCTTCTCGTCGACCATGCGCACCCACGAGGGCCAGGCCGTGTCCATGATGTAGATCGTCTCGCCCGGCTTCGCGTTCTCTTCGAGCCAGGGCGCGAGGCTCGTCGTGGTGAAGCCCCAGAACTGCCGGTTGAGCCCGAGATCCGCGCCGCCGGCGGTTCCGCCGGCGAAGGGGACGTAGGCCGACAGACCGAACGGATGCGAGTGGTGCGTCGCCGCGAGCGCGCCGCCGAACGTCGCCGCGCCGATGAGCGCTTGCGCGGCGAGCTTCTTCGTGGCGTCGAGCGTCACCCGCGACGCGAGAAGCGCGTCGAGCTTCGTCCACACGACGTCGAAGCCGCGACCCGCGAGGATCGCGAGGAACGGATACGCGGTGATCCAGTGCTTGGTGCCGCCGAAGATCGGCGTGCGCGGGAGCAGGAACGGACCGAGCGCCACCGCGATCGCGAGGAACACGAGCAGATCGGTGTGCTGACGGTCGCGCGGCGGCGCTTCACCTTCGCGCGGCCACGCGAGCTTGCGCCCGACGCTCTCCGCGAGCCACACCGACGCGCGCGCGAGCAGGAAGCGCGCGCGATCGATCGCCCCGACGACGAACAGGAGGAGCGTCGCCGTCGGCACCGTCGCCAGGATCATGACCGGCATGTAGCTCTTCGGCGAAGGCGGTCCGAAGTACGTCCGGCCGAGGAACTCGATGTTGTAGTACTCGTGGTGCACGTGGAAGTTCACGTACTCCTGGATGCGCGGGAGCGTGTCGTTCCACATCCACGGCCAGAGCAGGATGAAGACGGCGGGGCCGATCGTCGCCATGGCGACGAGCGAGCCGGGGATGGGAATGCGCCCGGTGCGCGCCGCGTGCTTGCTGATCGATCGCCCGTGCACGATGAACGCGTGCGGGAGGAAGACGGCGGGGAGCATCCACGCGTTGTGCTTCGTCTCGAGCGTGAGGCCGTACATCACGCCCGCGGCGAGCGCCCAGCCGAGGCCGCCCTCCTTCTCCGATCGCCAGTAGACGTAGATGCACGCCGCCCACATCGCCATGATCGGGACGTCGAAGCACGCGAGGTGCGCGTGGTAGAAGACGCGCGGCATGAGCCCCAGCGCGACGGCGGCGACCACGCCCGCGCGGCGTGAGTACGCGCGCGTCGCGAACATGTACGTCACCCAGAGCGCGAGCCCCATCATCAGCATGCCGGGGAAGCGGAACGCCGTGCTCGGGTCGCTGAAGATCTTCCACTTCTCGTGGAAGAGCATGTACGAGATCGCGAACAGGCTCTTCATGAGCGACGGGTGCTCGTGGTTGTTCGCCCAGATCCCGTCGATCGCGCCGCGCTCGACGGCGCGCGCGGGCGCCTCGAGCAGGAGCGAGAACCAGCGCTTATACTCGCCGGCGGCCGTGAAATAGAAGCCCTCGTCGCGCGAGAAGCCGAGGCTCCGCGCCGTCGCGAGCAGCCACGCGACGTAGAACGCCGCGAGGCCTCCGCCGATGAACGGATCCGGGTTCGCCTTCACGTAGGCGACGGCGCGATCGGTGATCGGCGGGCCGTCTTCCTTCTTCTCCGTCGACTTCTTCTCCGTCGACTCCTCGTTCGACGTCGCCTTCTCGTCGGACGCCTCCGCGGAAGACGGCTCGGCGCCCTCCTCTTCGCTCTTCGCCGGGCGCTCGTCGACCTCACTCACGCGTGTCCGCCTCGAAGCAATACGCGCGCTGCGCGCTCCCGCTGATCTCGGCGACGAGCTCGCCCTTCTTGCCCGCGATGTCGCCGGTCGGGAGCTCGAAGCCCGTCCAGCCGACGCCGACCTTGTGCGTGCTCGCGCCGATCGGCCGATCGAACGCCGAGAACGAGACGGTGATCCGCTCGCTCGACGGCGCGCGCTCGACGAGCCACTGCACGCCGGCGTGACCGTGCAGCGACGCGCCGAAGCTCACGTTGGCGAAGCGGATGCGCAGCGCGCCTCCGCTCGGACCGGCGAAGAAGCAGCGGTGCGGGTGATGATCGAGCGCGTGCAAGACGGCGACGCCCACGTAGCTCCCGCCGGGGCACACGAACCGATCGCCCGGGATCGCCGGGCCCTGAGGGACGCCGAGCCCGCCCGGCTGGCCCTGCCCGCGCTGCCACGCGCAGGCCGTCTCCACGTTGCCGTCGACGCGCGACACCGTCATCCGCTCGGGGCCGACGAGCTCGACGAGATCGGTGAGAACCTTTACAGGTGAAGGATTTTCGTAGACGCCGATCGTGATCTTGCCCGCCTGACGCTCGGACACCTTCTTCCACCCCGCGAGCTCCTCGCGGTGGGCGCCGCGGATCCCGACCTCGAAGGCGCGGCGAAAGCGCGTCTCGTCGGGCCGGGCCTCTCGCTCGAGGCCCGCGAGCTCGTCGCCGAACCACTTGCGGCCGATCGGATCGGCCCAGAACGGCGCGAAGACGACGAGGTCGTCGGCGGCGATCTCCGCCTTCACGGCGTCGCGCGCGGCGATCCAGTCGGTGTCGGGGACGACGTCGCTCGTCGTCTGCTTGACGTGGAGCGCGAGCTCGACGACCCCCACGAGGGGAAGCGCGCAGATCGCCGCCGTGAGCAGGACCGACCCCTTCAAAGCGCGCGGAGCTTAGCGCAGATCGCCTGAGGACGGGGGTGACAGGGCGCAACGGCTGTACTAAACCGCCACGGCGATGGCGAAGGCACGATCGAGCGGAGGCGAAGCGGTCATCGGCCGAACCACGCGGGTGCGCGGTCGCGTTTCCGGCGACGGCGACCTCGTCGTCGAGGGCAACGTCGAGGGCGACATCTCGGTCGGCGGCGATCTCACGATCGCCGAAGGCGGCCGCGCGACCTCCACCGTCGAGGCGCAGGCGGTCACGCTCCGCGGCGAGCTCGAGGGCGACGTGATCGCCCGCGGCGTCGTCCACATCGAAACCGGCGCGCGCGTGCGCGGCGACGTGAAGGGCGAGTCGGTCGCGATCGACGAAGGCGCCGAGTTCGTCGGCCGCCTCGACGCCGACTTCGAGCTGCCTCCCGAGCTCACCGGCGGCGGTGAAGGTCGGCGGCGCCGCTAGAGCCCATCAAGCATTCCACGAGCCCGGAGGACGACATGGCGAGCACGGTCATCGGCGCAGGCATCACGATCGAAGGCGAGGTCACGAGCGACGAAGACGTCGTCGTGCAGGGCACGCTGCGCGGCAAGCTCGTCGCGAAAGACGCGGTCACCGTCGAGCACGGCGGCGTCGTCGAGGCCGACATCGCGGGCGGGCCGGTCTCCGTGGCCGGCCACGTCACGGGCAACATCAACTCGAGCGATCGCGTCGATCTTCAGAACGGGGCCAAGGTCGTCGGCAACGTGAAGGCGACGCGCATCACGATCGCCGACGGTGCGCAGTTCAAGGGCAACGTCGACATGGACGTGTGACATGGCGATCCGACCGTCATCGGCCGCGGCACACAGATTCGCGGGCGCGTCACCGGCACGGGCGATCTCGAGATCGCCGGGCGCGTCGACGGCGACGTCGCGTGCAGCGGCGAGGTCACCGTCGAGAGCGGAGGCCTCGTCGGCGCGGGGATCTCCGCGCGGCGCATCGTCGTGCGCGGCGCGGTGAAAGGCGATCTCGTCGCCGAAGAGGCGCTCGTGCTCGAGCAGGGCGCGCGCGTCGTCGGCGATCTCAAGGCGCCGCGCATCGCGATCGCGCCCGGCGGGCTCGTGCGAGGGCACGTGCAAACGGGCGCGGCCGGCGCGAGCCGCCCGCGCGCCGTCGCCGCCTCGCGCGCGACGCCGGCGGTCACGAAGCCCGCCGCGAAGGCGCCTCCGCCCGCGGCGAAGAAGGCGCCTCCGCCTCCGCCCGCGAAGAAGACCGCCGCAGCGAAGCCTCATCGAGGCGCCGCGCTCGCGGGCGCGCGCCCCGGTCCGCCGCCGCCCGTCGTGCCCGCGCTGAAGAAGGGCACGAAGGCGACGCAGAAGAAGCGCTGATGTCCGCGAAGCGCGCGCGCCTCCTCGAGCTGCTCCGCGAGAAGTCCTTCGCCAAGAAGCGCGTCGTCCTCGCCTCGGGCAAGGAGAGCGACTTCTTCATCGACTGCAAGCAGACGGTGCTCACCGCCGAAGGTCACGTCCTCGTCGGCGAGCTGATGCTCGACGCGCTCGCGAGCCTTCCGCCGTGCGTCGCGATCGCGGGCGTCGAGCTCGGCGGCTGCCCGCTGGCCAGCGCGGTCGCGCTCACGAGCCAGCTCCGCGGCGCGCCGCGCGACGCGCTCTACGTGCGCAAGGCCGCGAAAGATCACGGCAGCCAGCGCCTCGTCGAAGGCGGCGTCGCGAGCGCCGACGGCGGCGTCGTGATCCTCGAAGACGTCACGACCACCGGCGGCTCGACGCTCAAGGCCGTCGAGAGCTTGCGCGCGGGCGGGCATCGCGTCGTCGGCGTCGTCACCCTGGTCGATCGGATGGAAGGCGGCCGCGAGGCCATCGAGGCCGCGGGCCTTCCTTTGGTTGCAGTCTACACGCGACTCGACTTCATCCCCGGCTGATCAGCCCTTCAGGCCGGCGCCGAGGAGATCGCTCACGTCGGGCGCGGGCGCCCGCTCCGCGGGCGCGGAGGCCGGCGCGACGTCGTCGTTCGAGCGCGGCGTGACCGTCGCCGGACGGCGCGGCGCCGGGCGCGGCGCGGCGTGAACCGCGCGCGCGAGGCGCCGGGGGCTTCGGCGCGCGCGTTCGGGAGGCCCGACGCCGACGCGCTCCTGGGCCGCGGGCACGGGCGCAGCAGCCGTGGGAGCGTGGGCATCGCTGGCGGCGGCGCGAACGCCGACGTCTGCGAGACGGGCTGCGGCGAGGGCGGCGCGGCGGCGGGCGGCGCGACGGCGACTTGGGCGGTCTGCACCGGCAGCGCCGCGGGCGCGGGGAACGCCGCGTCGTCGCGCCCAGCCCGCGAACCGAAGAAGCCCGTCGCGAAGAACGCGAACGTGATCCCGAACGCGGCCCCGGCCACGAACCACGCGAAGCGGCCGATGCGCGCCGCCGACGCCGCCTGCGGCGCCTCGAGCTGGTGGCCGACGGGCTGCTGCATCGGCATCGGGTTGTGCATCGCCGCGTGCATCTGCTGCGGAGGCTGCGTCTGCGCGAGGATGACGTTGGCCCGAGGCGTGTTGCCCATCACGCGCGGCGACGCCGGGATGTACGCCGGCGCCGGCGCGGTCGGGTACGGCTGCCCTTGCGTCGGGTACTGCTGCCCCTGAATCGCTTGCATCGGCGACGGCAGGTGCCCCGGCATCGGCGTGATCGCGCGATAGCCCGGCATCGGCGTCATCGTTCGCGGAGGCTCGGGCGACGGCGCGCCGCGCAGCGGCTGCACGCCCATGACGAAGGGCGCGCGCACGTCGTGAGGCACGCGGGGCGCCGGCGGAATGAGAGGCTCGAGCGCGTCGTCGTACGCGTCGTTCGCCGGAGGCGGCATCGAGGTGAAGCCGGTCGGCGCGCCCATCGGCTCGGCGGGCGGATTCCAAGGAGCGGAGCCGCCTTCGTCGAACGAGGGCACGGGCGCCGCGTACCGCGCAGCCTCCGCGTGACGCGGCGTCGGACGCGCGCCGGATCCTTCGTTGACGGGCCGCGCGCACGTCTCGTCTTCGAACGACGGACGCTGCTCGTGCAGCTCGTGCAGATCGTGCGGGTTCGCGAGCGGGAAGACGGGCTCGTCGTTCGACGAAGGCGCTTCGCCGTACGCGCCCGGGTACGCGCGAGCCTCGTGATACGCCGGCTCCTGCGGCGCGTGATATGGAGGCTCGTCGTACGACGGCTCGCGGTCGGCGAAGCCCGCGTGATGCGACTCGCGATGGAGGAGCGTGACCGGATCGCGCTCGGAGAACTCGGCCTCGTAGGTGTCGTACGGACGCCGGACCTCGAGCGAGGGCAGCGAATCGTACGGAACGTTCATGTCGGCGGAGAGCGCTCGCGCGTCGTCGCGCAGTCGATCGAGCAAGCCGTCGTCGACGGCGCGCGCTTGCGTCTCGTCTTCGAACGAGAGCCCCATCGAGTCGACGCGCGCGCGCGGCGTCGGCCCCGCGGCGGTCTCCGGTCCGTCTTCGGGAGCGATGGGCGCGAGCGCGTCGCGTCGCGGCGTGACCACGGCGCGATTGTCGAGCGTCGACGGCTCCATCGAGCCCGTCGCGCCGGTGTGCGTCGGCGCGTCGAGCTCGGCGTCGGCCGCGTTCATCTGGAACGTGCCGCGCGGGCCGAACCCCGAAGCGTGACGCTTGTTCTGGGGAGACGGCGGCGAGGGCGGCGGCGGCGGCTTCACCGGCCGGATCGACGGACGGGCCGGGGCATCGCGCCCCAGCTGCGCCGGTCGAAACTTCGGGAGCATCCCTCGTTTTGCCATGGCTCGTCCGGCCTCCACCCGGGAGGCTATCTGGGAGAAGCTGCACGATCCATGCTCGCGCTGGATGCTCTCCGGCTCGGGTACACCCCTCGCCACGACCTGGATCGGGGCCGCCCCGAGACCATCCAGCATCGAGCCCGGCATCCTCCGCGGATCGGCGCAGATCCACCCTGGGTCCATCCGGACCTCCCGAGGGGGCTCCGCCGAGCCGCGCCGCGACCTCGAATTACCCCACAATCGCGCCGCGATACCTGCATCGGCTACCTGCATGGACCCGGGCGTGGTAGACACGCTCGCACCGTGACCGCCGACGCCAAGCGCATCGACGTCCTCTCCGACTCGACCGGCGAAACGGCCGAGAAGGTCGTCCGCGCGGCGATGCTCCAGTTCCCTCACTCGGGCGGGCAGCTCCGGCTTCACACGCGCGTGCGCACGAAGGAGGCGGCGCGGCCGATCCTCGAGCGCGCAGCGCGCGAGGGCGCGCTCGTCGTCTTCACCGTCGTGAGCCCCGAGCTGCGCGAGTACATCCACGCGGCGAGCTACGAGCTGCGCGTCGAAGCGCTCGACCTCATCGGCTCGCTCATCGGGAAGCTCACCGTCTACCTCGATCGCCAGCCGATCAACACGCCGAGCGGCATGCTCCCGCTCTCCGACGAATACTTCCGTCGCATCGAGGCGGTCGAGTTCACCGTGAAGAGCGACGACGGCAAGGAGCCGCGCAACTTCCGGAAGGCCGATCTCATCCTCGTCGGCGTCAGCCGCACGTCGAAGACGCCGCTCTCCACGCTCCTCGCGCAGCGGGGCCTCAAGGTCGCGAACCTCCCCATCGTCCTCGGCGTCACGCCGCCCGCGGAGCTCGAAGAGGCGAACCAAGAGCGCATCGTCGGTCTCACGATCGGCCTCGAGCCGCTCGTCGAGATCCGCAAGGCGCGCCTCAAGCAGCTCGGAATGAGCGTCGACGCGAACTACGGCCTCAAGGATCAAGTGAAGGCCGAGCTCGAATACGCGCAGAACATCTTCGCCCAGCACGCCGGCTGGCCCGTCATCGACGTCACCGGCCGCGCGATCGAAGAGACGGCGGTGATCATCCTCGAGTCGCTCAAGGAGCGCGAAGAGGCGAAGGCGATCGCCAAGCAGATCGTCTGATCGGCGCGCCGGAGAAAAAAGATCGCGACCGCGGGCGGCGCGTTGGCTCTTGGGGGTGGAGCCAGCCGATTCATGCGTATTTTCGCCTTTTCCGCCCTCGCCCTCTCCTTCTCCCTCCTCGCCTGCGCGACGTCCGACCGCGTCGTGATCGGATCGCGTCCCGGCACCGAAGGCGACACCAGCGCCATCGAGCCCGCGGGCCAGAGCGCCGCGTCGTTCTGCAGCGCGATGTGCACGCGCGTGAAGTCGTGCGACAAGACGCTCGATCAGCAGACCTGCGAGAACACGTGCACGAACCAGAACGCCGCCGTGTTCCCTCGCCTGCGCGGAGACGTCGTCGATCTCATCGTCGCGTGCTTCGACGCCAAAGACTGCAAGACCGTGCTCGGCGGAGGCGTCGTCGGCGAGTGCGCGAGCGACGCGCTCGCGAGCGTCGCTCCGTCGGCCGCGGCGAGCGCGTTCTGCGACGACCTCGCGAACAAGAAGAAGCGCTGCACCACGAGCTCGACCGCGCTCACGAGCAAGGCCGACTGCCTCAACTCCTCCAAGCTCTACGACGACGACGCGATCGCCCAGGCCCACAACTGCACCGATCGCGCGTGCACGGAGATCGACGGCTGCGTCGCCGCCGTCTTCGGCGGGATCGGCGGGGCGACGCCGACCAAGCCGAGCGGAGGAAGCTGCTCGGGCAAGTTCACCGAGCTCGGCGCGTGCACCACGTGCGCGCAGACTTCGTGCTGCGACGAGACGACGACCTGCTTCGCCGACTCGACCTGCCGCTACATCGTCACGAGCTGCGTCAACAACGGCGTCTCGTCTTCGAGCTGCTCGTCGGCCTACAGCGGCGCGAGCAGCTCGGCGCAGCAGGCCGCCTCGGCGGTCCTCTCGTGCGCGAGCTCGCAGTGCGCGGCGACCTGCTCGATCAACTGACGCGCATCAGCGGACGCGAATCAGCAGCCGCACATCTGGGCGCATCCCTCGCCCCCGCCGCAGCTCCGGTAACACTCCTGATCGCACGTGCCGCTCGAGCCGCTCGAGCCGCTCGAGGTCGGCGTCGTGTCGATGCAGCGTCCCTCGGCCACCTGCTGGCAGACCGCCGACTCGGTCTGCGACGTGAGGAGCTGCGCGGCCTGCGCGCACGTCGTGTACGTGCCCATCGAGCAGAGGAAGTCACCGCAGCCGCAAACGAGCTCGGTCGAGCCGCCTCGAATGCGGAACCCGCAGTGAGGCAGCGCCTGGTGATCGACGGCGACGCTCGGGCAAACGCTCGTCGCGAGGCAAAGCTCGACGCCTGACGAAGGCTCGATGCCGCATCCCAGGCCGGAGACGCCGGCGTCGCCGTCGCTTGCGCCGCCGTCGCCGGTTCCGGCCGTGCTCGTCTCCTTCTTGCCCCCCGTGAGCACTTGCTCGAGGCCGCACCCGAACGCGAGACAGGCCGAGAGCGCGCCGACGACCGCCACCGCGCGAGGAATGCTTCGCATTTCGGGCATGCGCCGCCGACCCTGCCGGAGGCCGACGCCGTGGGCCAACTTCCCTGCGGAACGCCGTCCGAGTAGGGTGCTGCGCATGACCATGGACGCCTACGCCCCGTCGATCGATCCGAAGACGTACGTCCTCGGCAAGCTCGTCTCCGCGCTGGCCGAAGACGCGATGTTCGGCCTCGCGAGCGGAGGCGGAACGCCGGTGCTCGAGGGTCTCGGCAAGCGCCGCGGAGAGGCCTACTCCGCGATCCTCGGCGGTCATCGCCTCAACACGATGACGGGCGAGCTCGACAACTGGATCGTCGAGCTCACGCGCGCGATCGCGCCCATCCACCCGCCGGCGTGGATGCCGATGGCCGAGGTGATCCGCGAGAAGGTGACCCTCGAGGTCGGCGCGCGCGGGTTGCGCTCGCTCTTCTCTTCGAAGCCGAGCGACAAGGACGTGCAGCGCGTCAAGCGCCTCGGCACGCTCGCCGTGCGCGTGCTCCGCGCCGTCTTCGTCGCCGACGGCGAGCTCGATCAAGAAGAGAGGAGGACGCTCGCCGGCCTCATCGCGTCGCTCGGCTTGCCCGACGCCGACGGGCAGGCGCTCTTCGGCGAGCAGCCCGTCCCGATCGAGCAGCTCGACGTCTACGGAGAGATCGAGCCCGCGGTCGCGAAGGCGCTCCTCCGCGGCGCCTGGCTCGGCGCCGCGTGGGATCAGATCGATCCCCGCGAAGAGCACGTCGTGCGCACGCTCGCGAACAAGCTCGCGTTCCCCGCGATGGAGCTCGAGGTCTTGCGCAGCGAGGCGATTCAGCGCGTCGACATGCGACGCACCGCCGGCCTCGCGACCGTCGACGCGATCCGCTTCGTGCTCTCGGATCGCATGCCCGGGCACGGCGTCTCCCTCGCGGCGAACGCCGGCGCGCTCATGCTCCCGCGACGCTACCGCGACGAGGCGCTCGCCCAGGTCGGCCACGGCGCGAAGGTGCTGCTCGCGAAGCGCTACGCCGCGCTCGGCACCGACGAGCGCAACACCGTGCTCGGCATGGCGTGGGCCGCGGCGCTCTACGAAGATCCGTCGATCGCCCGCAAGGCGCTCCTCCGCGCGCGGCACGATCGCGTCGCCCAAGATCTCGGAGAAGACGGCGCGAAGTCGCGACACGCGATCGAGGAGTGGATGGCCGAAGTCCTCGCGCCGGCGGCGTTTCCCATGGGCGGAGCGGATTGATGAAGAGCAAATCCATCGGGTTCGTCGGCGGCGGCAACATGGCCTCGGCGCTGGTCAAGGGCCTGCTCCACTCGAAGGTGGTCGAGCCCGGCGCCATCATCGTGAGCGACGTGAAGGCCGATCGCCTCGCGCTGCTCGCGCAGACCCACGGCGTGAAGACCACGAGCGACAACCACGAGCTCGTGCGCGCGAGCGACGTCATCGTCCTCGCGGTCAAGCCGCAGGTCATCGACAAGGTGCTCGAGAGCATCGGCGGCGACGTGAAGCCGGCGCAGCTCGTCGTCTCCGTCGCGGCCGGCGTGCCCGTGTCCGCGATCGAGGCGCGCCTCCCCGAGGGCGCTCACGTCGTGCGCTCGATGCCGAACACGCCCGCGACCGCGCTCGCCGGAGCGACCGCGATCGCGCCGGGCACGCACGCGACCGAAGACGATCTCGAGATCGCGCGCGCGCTCTTCTCGGCGGTGGGCCGCGTCGTCACGCTCGACGAGACGCTCATCGACGCCGTCACCGGCCTCTCGGGCAGCGGGCCCGCGTACGTGATGCTCATGATCGAGGCGCTCGCCGACGGCGGCGTGAAGGTGGGCCTCCACCGCGACACCGCGCTGCTGCTCGCCGCGCAGACCGTCTACGGATCGGCGAAGCTCTTGCTCGAGACGGGCGAGCACCCCGGGCGCCTCAAGGACATGGTGACGAGCCCCGGCGGCACCGCGATCGCGGGACTCCACACGCTCGAGTCGGGCGGCCTCCGGCGCACGCTGATCGACGCGGTCGAGGCGGCGACCAACCGCGCCGCGGCGCTCGGCGAGCAGATGGCCGCCAAGATGAAGAAGTAGAGCCGCGCTCGGCGGAGTCAGCGGAGCGGAACGCGGCGGAGCTGCGTGCCGACGCCGAAGTAGAGGTACTCGGGATCCGCGCAGATCGCCTGCATCGGCTCCGTCCCCGCCGACGGAGGGACGAGAACGCCGATCTCATCGAGCTTCACCCACGGCGCGAAGCGAATCGCGCGTGTGCTCTTGGCCACCCAGTAGAGGTGCGTCGCCGAGGACGCGAGCGCGTAGACGTCGCCCGTGTTGACGGCACCCGTCTGCGCGCCGCCGTCGAGGCTGAACACGATGACCCTGTTGGCCTCGGGCACCGCGGCGTAGAGCGATCCCGCGCGGACGAGGAGCCCCTCGGCAGGCAAGACCGTCAGGCCGAAGTCGGACGGAGGATTGACCCCGTCGACGACTCGGATCGAGTGGTTCGCGAGCGAGCTGTAATAGACGACGCCGCCGGCAGGATTCGGCGTCGTCGCGACGCCGCCGACGCCGCCGTTCTGGGTGGCGACGAGTTGCACTCCCAACGCGCCGCGCCGAACGGTGTCTCCGCTCGCGAAGACGACGGGGTTGTCGATCTGCACGTGGCGCGCGGCGTGGGGGATCACGACGCTCTCGATGACGCCGTCGGCTTTGCGGACGGTGCGGATCTCCGTCTCCAGCGCGACGTAGATCGGCGACGGGCCCGGGCCGCACGCGAGCGCTTGGATCGGCGTGGGGAACGTCGCGAAGACGGTGCCCGCGTCGGCGGATCCTTCGGGCGAAGGTGCGTCGGTGAGCCCTGCGTCGCCCCCGGCCTCGAGATCGTCACGCCTCGCGTCGTCGTCGGCGGCGTCCGGCGCGGCTTCGCCCGCGGAGCCGAACGAGCCGCACGCGACGAGGGCGGCCGCGCCGGCACCCCACGCGAGCGCGAGCGCGAGAGTGAGACGAGCGCGACGCACTACTTCCGCGGCTCGACCTTGGCCGGCTCCTCGGCCTTCGGCTTCGGGATGACCTCGGTGTAGGTCACGAACGCGATCAGCGTGAGGAACATCAAGAGGCCGATGGCGTGCACCTTCGCCTCGACCTTCGCGTCGGCCTTGCGCCGCGAAGCCGCTTCGAAGCCGAGGAAGAGGAGGCGGCCGCCGTCGAGCGCGGGGAACGGCAGCAGGTTGAAGCCGCCGAGGTACGCGCTCAGGAGCCGAGCAGCTTGAGATAGGTGTGCGCGCCATCCTTCGCCGCGGCGCCGACCTCACGCACGATCCCGACCGGGCCGGCGAGCTCGGGCTTCTCCTTGCCCGCGATCATCCGGGCGAGGCCTTTGACGAGGTTGTAGACGACCTTCGGCGGCTCCTTCACCGACAGGATCGCCGCCTGGCTCACCGTGACGGGGACGATCTTGTACTCGGGCCCGACGAGGATCTTGCCCTTGTTGTCGCCTTCGCCGAGCGGCGTCGTGAAGATGTGCTTCGTCTCCGGCGGCGTTCCACGCTCGACCTCGATGTCGATCTTCTCGCCGGCGTGCGCGCCGATCGCCTTCTTGAGCTGGTCCCAATCCTTCACGGCGTCGCCGTTGACCGACAAGATGCGATCGCCGTCTTGGATGCCGGCCTGCGCCGCGGGGCCGTTGGCCCCGACGTGGACGCGCATGCTCGCCTCGTCGACGACGGGATTTCCGCCGAGCCAGAAGCCGAAGAACATCAGGATCGACGCGAAGAAGTAGTTGGCCAGAGGTCCGGCCGCGATCGTGACGATCCGCGCCCACAGCGACGCGTTCGCGTAGCTCTCCGGATCCTTCGGATCGTTGTCTTCGTACGGGTTCATCCCCGCGATCTGCACGTACGCGAGGAACGGGATGATCGCGACCTGGAAGGTCGTCGGGCTGCCCTTGGGGCGGTGCTTCCAGAGCGTCGGCCCGAAGCCGATCGAGAACCTCGTCACGCGCATGCCGAACCGGCGCGCCGCGAGGTAGTGCCCGCCCTCGTGCACCACCATCAGGATGGCAAGCCCGAGGATGGCGATCAGCACGTAGGCAACGGACATGTTGGTCAGCTTAGCGTACAGGAACCGGGCTCGCCCGTGTAGGCCAAGCCCGACCATGATAAAGCCGGCGGATGCCGAGTCGGCGGCGCCTTCGTGATCCTGCACGACACGCGCTCGCGTCGGTCGCGTCGGTCGCGTCGGTCGCGTTTTGCCTCGCTTGCCTCGCTTGCCTCGCTTGCCTCGTTTGGCCCGCGCTAGCGCGCGCCGACGACACCGACGACGCCGAAGAGGTCGTCGTCCGCGGGAGATCCTCCTCGGTGGGCGGCGGGTTCGTCTCCGAGGCGCGCGTGGCCGACGCGCCGCGCGAGATCACCGATCTGGCGAGCCTCGTCGAGCCGCTCCCCGGCGTGCACGTGCGACGGCTCGGCGCCGACGATGCGTTCTCGACGGTCTCGGTCCGCGGCACGAGCTCGACGCAAGTCGCGGTCTACCTCGCGGGCGTCCCGCTCAGCGGCGGCGCCGATCCGACGCTCGACCTCGCGACGCTCCCGCTCTTTCCCGGAATGCGCGCGCGCGTCTATCGATCGTTCGCGCCGGCCGCGCTCGGACGAGGATCGCTCGGTGGCACGCTCGTCATCGATCCGCCTGCGCCGCGATCGAAACCGACGACGGAGGCGTGGATCGGCGCAGGCGCGTTCGGATCGCGACGCATGCGCGTCGGCGACGTGAGCGGAGATCCCGACGGTATCCGCGTCGCGACCGCGCTCTCGGCGTCGCGCTCGGACGACGACTTCTCTTACCTCGACGAAGCGGCGACGCGGGATCGAGGAACCGACGTGCTCGCGACGCGCGCGAACGCAGGTCACTCGGCGGCGAGCGGCCTCGCCTCGATCGGCCTGCCCGTGCAGCTCGGAGGAGGCAAGCGCGGAGCCCTCACGATCACGAGCCTCGCGCAGATCCGCCGCCAAGAGCTGCCGGGACCGCTCCGAGGGCCGACGCCCTTCCAGCGGCTCGACTCGAACCGGCTCGTCGGCGCGATGGAGCTCACGCTCCCCGCAGGCGACGGCTCCTTCGGCGCCCGCACGTGGGCCCGCCGAGAAGGTCTTTCGATCCGCGACGCGCCCACGAGCACGCAGATCACGCTCGGCCCCTCGGCCACCGACGACGCGATCCTCGCCGCGGGCGGCAGCGTCGGATGGAAGGGGCGCCCTTCGGAGAAGACGCTGATCGAGGCGCGGCTCGACGCGAGCGCGGAGCGATTCGCGCCCGGCACGTGGATCGGGTTCGAGGCGCCGCCGAGCGCGAGGCGCACCAACACGGGCATCGCGCTCGACGCGCGCGCGCGCGTGGCGCCGCCGATCACCGTGATGCTGAGCGGCCGCGGCGACGTGTGGTTCGATTCCGCAGCCGGAACGGCGAGCACCAACGAGACGCGACCGAGCGGCAACGTCGGGCTCGAAGCGGATCTCGGCGCGATCACGCTCGCCACGCACGGCGGCGTGCTCGCGCGCCCGCCTTCGTTCGTGGAGCGCTTCGGCAATCGAGGCGCGTTCCTCGGCGAGCCGAACCTTCGCCCCGAGTCGGCGGGCACGATCGATCTCGGCGGCGAGATCACGAAGCGCGTCGGTCCGATGCGTCTGCACGTCGAGCTCGCCGGCTTCGCGACGTGGGCCGAAGATCTCATCGTCTTCGTCCCGACCGGGGCGTACGGCCGCGCGAGGGCGACGAACATCGGGCGCGGCCGCATGCTCGGCACCGAAGCGCTGCTCCAGACCTCGGGCTTCGGCTTCGAGCTCCGCGTCGCGCACACCGCGCTCACCACCCAGAACCAGAGCGAGTGCCGCTTCGTCGCAGGGGCGTGCGAGCGCCCCGCGCTGCCCGGCCGACCCGAGCACGACCTCTACGTCGACCTCGCGTACACGCTCGGGCCGGCGCGCTTGCGCTACGGAATCGACGTCGTCACGGGCATCCAGGCCGATCAGAAGGGCGAGGAGAAGTTCATCGTCCCCGATCGCGTCCTCCATGGCGCAGGCATCCGCGTCGCGGTCCCCGTCGGAAGCGGAGCGGGCAACCTCTCGCTCTCGCTCGAAGTCCGAAATCTCTTCGATCTGAGGGTCGCCGAGTACGGCGGCACCCTCGGGCCCGTCCGCGCGCCGATCGGCGATCTGTTCGACTACCCGATCCCCGGCCGTCGCGTCCTTCTCAGCGCTCGCTGGGTCTTTCCCGAGCCCGGAGCAGGTGCTACCGTCCGCGCCCCGCCATGAGCCAGACCACCAACGCGCCCCCCAAGCCCGAGCTCCCTGGAACGTCTTCGCCCGAGGGAGGCGGCATCGCCGTCCAGGGCGGCGCCGCGATCCTCGCGCCGATTCAGTCGTTCCCCAACGGCGTGCCGGCCAACGCGATGGTGCTCATCCCGCTCGGCCCCAACGGCGCGCCGGTGGAGAAGAACGTCGTCGACGGCCCCGTCGCCATCACGATGGAACAGGTCTGGAAGCTGCTCGGCTTCAACGGCCCCGCCGTGCAGGTGCAAGACGAGCAGGGGCGCCCCATCGCGATCGGCCTCGAGGATCTCCTCGGCGGGCTCGAGAAGCACTGGAACGAGAGCAACGACGATCTCGATCGCGGGCGCATCTTCGCGCAGGAGCTGATGAAGCACGACCGCCACGCCAAGGCGGAGGCCGTGCTCGCGAAGGTCGTCGCGCGCGGCGGCGACGGGCAAGACTGGCTCGCGCTCGGCGTCGCCCAGCTCGCGCAGGAGAAGCACGACAAGGCCGAGGGCACCCTCAAGGGCGCCCAGAACCTGATGAAAGACAACCCGTACCCGAGCTTGCACCTCGCCAAGCTCGCGCACGCGAAGAAAGACGCGAAGGCCGAGCGCGAGGCGACCGAGCGCGCGATCCAGATCCAGCCGGGCAACGTCGACGCGTGGGCGTACCTCTTCAACTTCGTCAAGGAGTCGGAGAACGAAGAGAAGGCGATCGCGACGATCGAAGAGCTGGCCAACGCGCCCGTCAACGCGAAGACGGCGGCGCCCTACGTCGCGCTCCAGGGCTTCTACGCGAGCGACGAGAAGACGCGCGACAAGGCGATCACCTACGCGAAGAAGGGCGTCGATCGCTCGCCGAACGATCCGATCCCGCTCATCGTCCTCTCCGCGCTCTACGGCCAGGCCGGGAAGATCGAGGAGGTCGTCAAGCTGCTCGCGCCGCACGAGGCGCTCATGCAGCAAGACGTTCGCATCGCGCACAACTACTTCGAGGCCCTCTTCCAGGCGAAGGACATGGGCAAGATCACCGCGCTGCTGAACAAGCTCGCCACCTCGTCGAACCGCGAGGTGAAGCAGTTCGCGATCGAGCGGAGCCGCGCCATCGCGCAGATGCTCCAGCAGCAGCAGCAGGCCCTCCAGGCCGCCGCGACCAAGTAGGCGACGTCGAGCACGTGTAGGCGCTACCATCGAGCACGGTGGGCTCGGCTGCCCAAAATGTGCGTGTGGTGGGGAGGTACGCCCTCTACGGCGCGATCGCCGCGGGGGGGATGGCCACCGTCCATCTCGGCCGCCTGCTCGGCCCGGTCGGCTTCTCGCGCACCGTCGCCATCAAGCGCCTGCACGCCCAGTTCGCGTCGGATCCCGAGTTCGTCTCGATGTTCCTCGACGAGGCGCGCCTCGCCGCGCGCATCCGCCATCCCAACGTCGTGCCGACCCTCGACGTCGTCGCCACCGGCGGCGAGCTCTTCCTCGTCATGGAGTACGTGCCCGGCGAGTCGATCGCGCGCCTCTCGCGCGCGCTCCGCGATCGCAACCAGACGATCCCGCTCCGGATCCTCTCCGCGGTGATGGCCGGCGTCCTGCACGGCCTACACGCCGCCCACGAAGCGAAAGACGAGCGCGGTCACCCGCTCGGCATCGTGCATCGTGACATGTCACCCCAGAACGTCCTCGTGGGCGTCGACGGCGTCGCGCGCGTCCTCGACTTCGGCGTCGCGAAGGCGGCGGGCCGGATGCAGACGACGCGCGACGGTCAGATCAAGGGCAAGCTCTCGTACATGCCGCCGGAGCAGCTCCGCGGCGCGACGGTGAACCGCCAGACGGACATCTACGCCGCCGGCGTCATGCTCTGGGAGCTCGTCACCGGCCAGCGGCTCTTCACGGGCGACAACGAAGGCGCGATCGTCGCGAAGGTGCTCGAGGGTCGCATCGAGCCGCCGAGCCAGGTCCTGTTTCGAAACCTGCCGCGCAACCAGACGATCGACAGCGGCCAGATGCGCAGCCTCGAGGCGCTCGATCGGACGATCCTCCACGCGCTCTCGATGACGCCCGAGGCGCGCTTCGCGACCGCGCGCGAGATGGCGCTCGAGATCGAGCGGCTGATCTCACCGGCGACGGGCTCGGAGGTGGCCGACTGGGTCGAGCAGGTCGCCGAAGACGTCCTCAGCTCGCGCGCGGCGATGGTCGCCGAGATCGAGAGCAGCGCGTCGCACGCGGTCGAAGCGCGCGAAGGTCACGTGCAGAGCGTGCTCTCGGCGAAAGCCACGCTCGGGCCGGGGAACCGGAGCAGCGAGAGCCTGCCGCCGCAGTCGGTCACGCGCTTCGATCGCCCCGCGTCGTCGCACGCGCCCGCTGCGCCGACGAGCCAGCCGGTCGCGCGATCTTCCGTTCCGCTTCCGCTCGAGGGGCCGCCGTACACGCAGCCGTCGTCGATCTCGGTCTCGACGGGCACGCACGGTACGCGGCGCGCCGACGGTGAACGACGCACGGTCGTCGCTGCGCTCGTCGGCGTGCTGCTCGGCGCGAGCGTCCTCGCGACCGCGCTCGTGTGGCGAACCTCGCGAGATCGAACCGTCGCCGACGATCCTCCGAGCCCGGCCTCGGAGACTCCGGCCGAGACGTCGCCGGCTCCGCCGGCGATCGCCGACGCAGGGCTCGTCGCCGTCGAGCCCGCGCCGGCCGTCGCTTCGTCGCCGCCGGTGACCGCGGCGCCCGTCGCTTCGCCGCCGCCGACGAAACCGTCGAAGCCCGGCGCTCGCACGCCGAAGACGCCGGCGAGCCCGGCGGCCGCGCCCGCGACGCCGACCGATTCTTGCGAGCCGCCGTTCTGGTACGACGCGACCGGCGTGAAGCGCTACAAGCCGCAGTGCCTGGGAAAATGAAGTAGCATCGGCGCATGACGATGCGGCGCCGCGGGTTCGTCTCCGCCCTCGCGCTGTGCGCTTCGCTCCTGGCCGCGCAGAGCGCCGGCGCGGACGAGAAGCAGGCCTGCGTCGCCGCGTCGGAGAAGGCGCAGCAGCTGAGGAACGCCGGCAAGCTCGGTGAAGCGCGCGAGCAGCTCGCGATCTGCGGCCGCTCGGCGTGCCCGCGGCTCGTTCAGCAAGACTGCACGACGTGGATGAGCGAGGTGCTCGCGATCCTCCCTTCGATCGTCCCGGGCGCGCGAGATCGCAAGGGCCGCGACATCGTCGAGGTGAAGGTCTTCGTCGACGGCAAGATGGTGACCGAGACGCTCGACGGAAAGCCCATCGCCGTCGATCCCGGCGTGCACACGTTCCGCTTCGAGACCAGGTCGGCCCCGCCGATCGAAGAGCAGGTCGTCGTCCGCCAGAACGAGAAGAACCGGATCCTGACGGTCACGTTCGCCACCCCGGGCGACGCGGGCGGCGCGCGCGTGACGACCGACGCGACGCGAGACCCGGCGCCGCCGATCGCCGCGTACGTCGTCGGCGGCGTAGGCCTCGTCGGGCTCGGCGTCGGCGCGGCCATCGGCGTGACGGCGAGCTCCGACGCCTCGGACATTCGCGACAGCGGCTGCGCCCCACGGTGCGACGTCGCCGAGGTCGACGCGATCCAGAGCCGATACACGATCGCCGGCGTGACCGCGGGCATCGGCGGCGCGCTGCTCGTCGCCGGCGTCGTGATGCTGATCCTCCACGTCTCGGGAGAGTCGCGCTCGGGTGGCCTGGATCGACCGCAGGCGTACGCGACGACGCCGGGCGGCATCGCCATCCGCTTCTGAGGTAGCCCACGTGCGCTCGAGCGTCGCGCGCGCGACCGACGTCCAAGCCTGTCTCGCGGCGTCGGAGAGTGGGCAGCGCGCGCGGCGCGCGGGCAAGCTGCGCGAAGCTCGTCGGGCGTGGCGCTCGGCGGCGCGTTCTAGCCCCGCTTTCGAAGCAGGAAGAGAAAGAGCGGTCCGCCGACGAGCGCCGTGACCGCGCCCACGGGAGGCTCGGTGTGGAGCCATCGAAACGAAGCGCGACTGACGAGATCGCAGAGCACGAGCGCCGCGCCGCCGAGCACGACCGAAGCGGGCATCAGCAAGCGTGTATCCGGACCGAGCAGCCGCCGGAGAACGTGAGGCACGATCAGCCCGACGAAGCCGATGAGCCCGGTGACGCTCACGATCGCGCCGACCACGAGAGAGCTCGCGAGCAAGGTGCGGATCTCGACGACGCGAACGCGAACGCCGAGGTGCTCGGCCGCCTCGTCGCCGAGCGAGAGCACGTTCAAGCGCGCCGCGTCGAGGAGGAGGATCCCGACGCCGAGGCCGACGTAGATCGCGAGGGCAATGAGCGACGCCCGAGACGGCACGTCGAGAAACCCCATGAGCCAGAACAGCAGCTCTTGCGCCTTCGAAGGCATCACGAGCGTCTTCACGAAGGTGATGGCTGCGGAGGCGATCGCGTTCACCACGATGCCGGAGAGCAAGACGCTCGTTCCGCGCGAGCCCGGCGCCGCGGCGGCGAACGCGTGGACGAGCGCGGTGGCGCCCGCGCCGCCCGCGAGCGCGGCGATCGGCACGAGCGAAGCCCCGACCACGGTGGCGCCGGAGAGCCCCGCGAGGATCGCGATCGTCGCGCCCAGCGCAGAGCCTCCCGAGACGCCGAGGACGTAGGGCTCGGCGAGCGGGTTGCGAAGGAGCGCCTGGAGCGCGACGCCCACGATCGAGAGCCCCGCGCCGGCGACCGCACCGAGGAGCACGCGCGGGAGGCGCACCTCGAAGACGATGTCGTGATCGCGCGACGCGCCGTCGCGGATCGCCGTCACGAGCGAGACCGGATCCGTCCCGAACCCGACGCCGAGGACGATCGCGAGCAGGAGCGCGACGACGCATCCCGCCAGGATCGGCAGAGGCCGCGCCTTGGGAGCGTGCCGCGTCATCCCTGGTTGCGTTCGTAGAGAATGCGCAGGCCCGTCAGCGTGAGATCGTCGTCGACCTCTTGAATCGTGCGAGACAGGGGCGCGATGAGGCGGGCGAGGCCGCCGGTCGCGACCACCGCGCAGGGAAAGCCGAGCTCTTCGAGGAGGCGATCGGTGAGCCCGTCGACGAGCGCGACGTAGCCGTAGACGATCCCCGACTGCATCGAGCTCTGCGTGTTGCGCCCCATGACGCGCGTTGGCTTCGCGATCTCGACGCGAGGAAGCTTCGCGGCGCGAGCGAAGAGCGCGTCGGCGCTGATCTGGATGCCGGGCGCGATCACGCCGCCGAGGTACTCGCCCTTGGGCGAGACGCAGTCGAACGTCGTCGCCGTGCCGAAGTCGACGACGATGAGCCCCGAGTGGAAGCGCTCGTAGGCGGCGACGCCGTTGACGATGCGATCGGCCCCGACCTCGCGAGGGTTCTCGTAGAGGATCGCCATGCCCGTTCGGATCCCCGGGCCCACCACCAGCGCTTCGCGGCCGAACGCGCGACGCACGAGATCGAGCATGGGCTCGGTGAGCGCGGGCACGACGCTCGCGATGATCGCGCTGTCGACCTCGTCGGCCCGGACGTCGCGCATCGCGAGGAGCTGGCGGATGATCACCGCATACTCGTCGGCGGTGCGACCACGAGACGTCTCGACGCGGAACTGGTGGACGAGCCTCGCCCCGTCGAAGAGGCCGTAGACGATGTTCGTGTTGCCGACGTCGATCGCGAGGAGCATCGTGGGCCAGGGTAGTTGTACCCGGGTCAGTCGACCAGCTTCGCGTCCACGATGACGTCGCCCTGGGCGAGCACCGACCAGTCGCCCTCGGCGCGCCCGACCCGGGTGTACTCACCCTCGAGGTGTGGCGTGCGCGAGAGCGTCACGAAGAGCTGGCTCGATCCGGTGTCGCGTCCCGCGAGCGCCATGCCGACGTCGAACGGCGCGAACGACACCGGCGACGTCTCGCAGCGCAGCGGCGTGCCCGAGCCGCCGTAGCCGTCGCCGTCGGGGTCGCCGAGCTGCACCACGAAGCCCGGCACCACGCGATGGACGACGATGCCTTTGTAGAACCCCGACCGAACGAGCGCGGCCAGGCGCGTCGCCGTCACCGGCGAGAGCTCGGGCTCGAGCACGAGGCTCACGCTCGCCGCGTCGGTCTCGAAGATCACCTTTTGCGGCTTCTCGAGCGTCTTGCCGATCTCCGCCGCAAGCGTCGCGCCTCCGTGCGCGTCGCACGCGGCGACGCTCTCACCGAGCGCGCGCAGCGCCTTCTGGGCGCGATCGCGGACGACCGCGTTGGCGTCGTTGCACGCGGCGGTGGCCGCGGCCTTGGCCTGAGGATGACGCACGCTCGCGGCGGCGTCGACGAGCGCCATCTTCGTTTCGAAGCGATCTTCCGGCCATTTCTCGCTCAGGGCAGACGCGAGCGCCTTGTTCACGTCACGCGCGAGCTCTTGCGACGGGTTCGCGGTGGGCGGAGGCGCCTTGGGATCGAGCGCCGCTCGCTTCTCGCTCTCCGCGAGCACCATCGCGCGCTCGGGGTGCATGTGCAGCACCTCGGCGGCGGTCGCGACCAGGCCGCCCTTCTTCGACGCGAGCGCTTCGGCGAGGATCGGCGCCGCCGCGTCCCCGAGCTCGGGATGTTGCGCGATCGCCTCCACCGCCGCCTCGCGCACGCGGAGGTGATCGCTCTTCGCGAACGCGCGGAAGGCGTTCTTTCGCTCGCCGGTCAGCGGCCTCCGAAGCAGCGACGTGAGGCGCGCGCGCTGGGAGATCTCCGACGACTCCGCGTCACACTTGCGCAAGACCTCCGCGTCGTGCGCGCCGCGGGCGAGACCGAGCGCCGCCGCGCAGCGAAGCTCCGCGAGGCGACGCGCGAGCGCGGGCTTCGGCTCGGCAGGCGCCGCGATCGTCGAGATCGCGACGAGCGCGCGCTCCGCCTTCTTCGGCGGCTCGGGACCGAGCGCGCCGATCGTCGTCAAGAGGACGTGAAACTCACTCGCGGGTCCGAGGAGGGCAGAGATGGCGAGCGGATCCTTGTCCGGCGCGAGCCGCGCGAGCGCTTCGGCGGCGGCCGACTGACCAGGCTCGCCGAGCGTGCCGAGCACGCGCGCGGCCTCCGCGCGCTCGGCGGCGCTCGACGTCTTCGCGTCGACGACGACGCGCCCGAGCTCGGAAGCCGACTCGCGCGCGTGCTCGCGGCCGGTGCGCCCGAGCGTCTTGATCGCCAAGATCCGCGCGTCGCTCGGGCGGCCGAGCGCGCTCCGTGCGACCTCCATCACGCGGCTGCCGAAGGCCTCGCCCGCGTCGGCGCGCGAGAGCGCGTAGAACGCGAGATCGGACGGAGGCGAGGCCGACGCCGCCTCGAGCAGCGCCGTCATGGCCTGCGCGCCGAGCTGCTTGCGACGGGTCGCGAGATCGCCGAGGCCGAGGAGCGCGGGCTCGCGCCACGGACCTCCGCTCCCGAGGAGCGATGCGAGCACCTGCTCGCCGAGCGCGCCGCCGCCGCACCGGCCGATCGCGCGCGCGATCGCGACGAACGGATCGACCTCGGCCCGCGCGCCCGCGTCGCCGCGCTGCGCGGTCGCGAGGCTCGCGCCGCGCGCCGCGAGCATGCGCACGCTCGCCTCTTCCTTGCCTTTGCACGCGTGACCGAGGCCGTACGCGGCCCACGCGACGACCTCCGGATCTTCGTCGGCGAGGTGCGCCGAGAGCGCGTCGAAGCTCGGCGCGTCGGCGATGCGCGCGAGCGCGCGCGCGCTCCGACGTCGCGCGCGGACGTCGTGGCTCGTGCGGATCTCCGGAGGGACGTCCTTGGCGCGACGAAGGTCTTCGGCGCGCGCGAGGACCTCGGGATCGTAGGCGGCGCTCGTCGTCTTCGCGTGCGCGTCGCCCGGATCGGCGCCCGCGTCCGCCGGCGCCTGCGATCCGCGCGAGCAGCCCGCGAGCGCGACGAAGGCGAGCGCGTACGCGTACGCGTACCTGCCGACGACGCTCAAAGGATCCTCACGGGCTTGCGCGCTTCGTTCATCGACGAGATCCACTCGCGGCCGCGCCAGTACGCCTTCTGGAGGGGCGTCGGCGAAGGCGGGTCGACCGCGCAGCCCTCGACCTCGAGGCCCGTCGCGCGGAAGAGGCGGACCGCGCGCGGCAGGTGCCACGTGCACGTCACGACGAGCACGCGAGAGACGCCGCGACGCGCGAGGAGCGCCGCGGCGAAGCGAGCGTTGTCACGCGTGTCGAGCGAGCAGCGCTCGCGGACGATCGCCGACGCCGGAACGCCGTCGTCGCGCATCATCCGGGCGATCTCGTCGGCCTCGACGCAGCCGCCCCAGGCGCGCCCGCCGCAAGCCACGGCGAGCGAGGCGCCCCGCGCGACGAACGCGGCCGACGCGGCGTGGGCCCTCCGCGCGAGGGCCGCGCTGCCCGCACGGCATCCGAGAACGCAGACGCCCATGGCGCGAGACACGGCTCCTTACATAGCGAAACCGCTTGCTCGGGGCGAGCGCCCTTGACGCCCCCGTCGAAAAGGCCGTATCGATTCGAGCAGCGCGATGCGGGTCACCTTTTGGGGCGTCCGAGGCAGCATTCCGAGCCCGGGACCGGACACGGTCGGTGTCGGGGGGAACACGAGCTGCGTCGAGGTGCGGGCGGGCAAGCTCCTCCTCGTCTTCGACGGCGGCACGGGCCTGCGCTTGCTCGGCAAGACGCTCTTGAAGGAGATGCCCATCACGGCGCACCTCTTCTTCAGCCACGTCCACTGGGACCACATCCAGGGCTTCCCCTTCTTCGACCCTGCCTTCGTCGGCGGCAACTCCATCCACCTCTACGGCGGCAACAACGTCTCGCGCACGCTCGAAGAGACGCTCGCGGGCCAGATGGATCACCCGAGCTTCCCCGTCCACCTGACGGACATGGCGGCGAAGATGATCTTCCACGACGTCCACGAGTTCACGCCGATCGAGCTCGACGCGGGCGACGGCACCAAGGCCACGATCACCGCGGCCCGCGGCAACCACCCCAACGGCGTCTGGGCCTATCGCGTCGACCACGGCGGGCGCTCCGTCATGTACGCGACCGACACCGAGCACTACGCCGTCGTCGATCAGCAGCTCCTCAAGCTCGCGAAGGACACCGACGTCCTCATCTACGACTCGCAGTACACGCCCGAGGAGTACGCGGGAACGGCAGGCTCGGGTGGCCCGAAGCTCGGCTGGGGCCACAGCACCTTCGAAGAGGCGGTCAAGCTCACGAGGGCCGCGGGCGTGAAGAGGCTCATCCTCTACCACCACGATCCGATGCAGAGCGACGCGGCGGTGGCAGAGAAGGAGCGGCGAGCGCGCGAGCTGTTCCCCAACTGCGAAGCCGCCCGCGAGGGCCTCAAGATCGAGCTCTGAGGCGCGACGTCGTCTCTCGCGACGGATCGCGCAAGCGTTGCGCGCCCCGAGCGAGCCCTGGCGTTCGTTTGCGCGCAGCTTCTTCGCCCTAGCGCAAAATCGTCGTGAATTCGCGCGCGCGATCCTGGCATCGAGCGTGCACTATCCGGCGCTGCCTGGAGCGCGGGCCGCGGTTTCTGCCGCCCTGAAGCTCCACGAGCAAGACGTTCGCGTGCGGCTCGCGGCGAACGAGGAGGAGTGTTCCATGAGCTCGACCTTCGAAGGCCAACGGGGTGATTCGCTTCGTGCTTATCGCTCGAGCCTCACGAAGTACCACACGCTCGACAAGGAGACCGAGCGTGACCTCGCCAAGCGATGGGTGCTCGGCGATCAGAGGGCGGGCGCGCAGATCATCGAGGGCTGCCTCCCCTTCGTCGTCTCGATCGCGCTCGAGTATCGACGCTGGGGTGTCCCGCTCGAAGACATCATCCAACAAGGCAACCTCGGGCTGCTCAAGGCAGCGAAGAAGTTCGACCCGACGCGCGACTGCCGGCTCGCGACCTACGCCGCTTACTGGATCCGCGCGGAGATCCGCGAGTACGTCGTGCGCGCGTTCCGCGTCGTGCGCCTGGGCACGACCAAGGGCGAGCGCCGCGCGCTCCGGGCGTACCGCCGAACCAAGATCACCGATCCGGAGGCCCTCGCCGCGGTGTCGGGGTTGCCTGCCGAGCGCGTCCGCATGCTGCTCCCGCTGCTCAGCGGGCGCGAGGTGAGCCTCGACGCGGGCACGAGCGACATGCCTCCCGCGGTCGATCGGCTCCCCTCGACCGCGCCGACGCCGGAAGACGAAGCCGCGCAGAGCGAGCACGTGCTGCGCGCGAGCCGCGCCGTCCGCAGCGCCGTGGGCGAGCTCGACGAGCGTGAGCGCATGATCGTCGAGGCGCGCTTCATGACGGACGATCCGCCGACGCTCCAGGAGCTCGGAAACCGCCTCGGCGTGAGCAAGGAGCGCGTGCGCCAGCTCGAAGAGCGAGCGCGTACGAAGCTTCGCGACGAGCTTGCCGATTTCGCCGCCTGACCAAATCTCGCGGCCCTTCGCGTCGGCCTGCTACCCTTTTCCTTCCGAGGATGCGGAAGCGCGGTTGGCTGCTGGGCGGCGCGGTACCGATGGCGATCATCGGCTGGGCGCTGCTCCGCACGCCCGCGGCGGCGCCCCCGGCGCCGCCCGAGGTCGTCGCCGCGCCGTCGATCACGACGCCGCGCGTCGACCCGCCGGAAGACACCCACGACGACGAGCGCTCGTACGTCTTCCGCATTCCGTCGGGCGAGCCGACGTCGCTCACCTGCGAGGAGGCGCGCTCGATCGTCGAGCAAGTGCGCGCCGGCCTCGCCTACGCGCCGGAGCCGGTGCGCGCGCCGACGTTCGCCGCGTGGGCCGCGGATTGGCTCGATCCCCACGGCCTCTTGAGCCTCTCGAAGGACGCGCCGACCGCGCGCGCGCTCGCGCGCGTCGGCCCCGAGCTGCTCGCCGACATCGAAGGGCGACGGCGCCGCTCGTGCGAGTCGGCGCTCGCGCCCGCGGCCACGCTCGAACAGTGGGCGGGCGAGCTTCGCGAAGCGTTCGATCGTGGGCGCGCCGCGGCGGCCGCGAAGGAGCCGCCGTCCGAGGTCGAGGCGCGAGCCGCGGCGCTCGAGCCGCTCCCTCCCACCGGCGCCGCGCGCGAGGTCGCGACGGAGCTCGGGCGGCGCGTCGGCGCGTTCGAAGTCGCGCACGGTCCGGCCTCGCGCGTCTACGCCGACGAAGCTCGCCGCCGATTCTTCCCGCCGCTCGACAAGAACGGATGGGCGCGCGTCGTCCTCGCGTCGGCGGTGCGCGCGTATGTTCCCCTGGTCGATCCGCACGGCGAGTGGGCGCCGTTCGACGAGGAGTCCCGCATCTACGAGGTCGATCTCGCGTCGCGCCCACCCTCGCGCCTCTGGGGGCGCGCCGTCCCCACGGCGATCGGCGTTCACGTGACGGACTCGGCCTCCCCGCCTCTCGCGATCGACGACGTCGTTCTCTCGGTCTCGCGCGTGGCGACGGCGGGGCTTCCTCTCGAGCAAGTCGATCAGCTCGGCTTCGCGACGAGCGACGCGAAGACGCCGCTCTCGGCGGTGGTCCTTCGAAACGGCGAGATCCTCACCGTCGAGCTCGGCAAGACCGACGACGCGCGCGCGCCGGCGCGCAGCGGCGTCGATCTGCCCTCCGAGCGCGTCGCGTACGGCGACGGCGACGCGATCATCGTCGAGATCAAGGACGTCCGCGACGATCTGGGCGACGAGCTCGCCGCGCTCGTCGCGACGGAGCGCGAGCGCGGGCCGCGAAAGCTCACCGGCGTCGTCCTCGATCTGCGAGGCAACGGCGGAGGATCGACCGACGGCGCGCTCGGCGCCCTCGCGCTCTTCCTCCCCGGCGCGCCGCTCTTCGCGATGAAGCGGCGCGACGGCACCATCGAGATCGACCGCGCGCCCGTGCCGCGTGAAAAGGATCGATGGCCGGGTCCCGTGGCGACGCTCGTCGACGCGACGACCGCGAGCGCCGCGGAGATGATCGCCGGCGCGCTCGCCACGTACCGTCGCGGGCCGAGCGTGGGCACCGCAACCTTCGGCAAGGGCTGCGCGCAAGAGTACGTCGACGACGACGCGCACGCCGGTGTCCTCCGCCTCACGACGCTGGTCTATGCGCTCCCCGACGGCACGCCCGTGCAGCGCGTCGGCCTGGTTCCGCAGATCCGCTTTCCCTTCGCCTCGACCGGCGACACGTCGGGCGAACGCGAGGCGAAGCTCCCCCACTCCGCGCCCGCGTGGCGCGGGCCCGATCTGCGCGATCCGGCGACGCTCAAGGCCGCGGAGACGCCGTGGCCGGCGCTCGGCGCGACGGGAAACGTCGGACCGTGCAAGGACGCCGACGTCTGCCGCGCGTTGCGTCTCCTCGGCGTGCCGAAGCGAACGCCGGTCGCCAAACACTGAGCGCGGTGGAGCGATGCGAACGCTTCGTCAGGCGCGGATCGAGCAGACGGCGTTCCTGCCGCGCTTCTTCGAGGCGAGCGAGCTCTTCGCGCCGATCGCGCGCGCGGCGCGAACCTTCGCGAGGCACGACGACTGGCCGCGCGTCGAAGACTACGGTCTCGCCTTCGCCGCCCCGCCGCCGGTGCGCTTCGTCGCTGCCGCGCCGCGCCCTCGACGGCGGCGCGGCGCTCCTCTCGTCGCTTCGCCCGACGATCGCTACGACGCCAAGATCGCCCTTCGCCGCGAGGTCTCGACCCGCGCGCGATCATGGCACGACTTCTTGAACGCCCTCGTGTGGGCGTCGTTTCCCCGCGCGAAGCTCGCGCTCCACACGCGGCAGCACCGCGCGATCGGCGCGTGGGCCCCGCCGGGCACGGCGCGGCTCCCGAACGCGCGGACGCGCGAGCTCGACGCGCTCGCGCTCATCGACGAGGGCGCGGTGATCGTCCTCCGAGACGCGACCGAGGAGCGCTCGGCGATCTTCGGTCACGCGCTCTACGAAGGCCTCGTGCTCGAGAACCGATCGATGATCGCGCGCGCCGTCGTCTTCGACGCGCCTGCGCTTCCTCGCACGCTCGAAGATCTCGTCGCAGCCGCCGACGAAGCGCTCGCCGCGGCGCTCTCCGATCCCGCGCAGCTCGCGCACCCGGAAGAGCTCCCTCGGCGCGCGGTCGCCTGAGACCCTCAGTCGAAGAGGCCGCGCGCCGAGGCCATCTCGAGGGCGCTCTTCAGCGCGTCGTAACCAGGCGCGAGCCCCTCGCGGAGCTCGTCGCCTCCGAAGAGCTCGCGGAGCGCGGCGGTCATCGCCGCGACCTTGCCGGCCGCGCGGAGCGCGCCGAGCACCTTCTCGCGTACTTCTTCCTGAAGCTCCTTGCGCGCGGCGATCACGTCCGGCGGGATCGCGCCGAACGTCGCGATCACGCGGACCTCCGCGCCCGCGACCTCCGACCACGCGCCCGAGCTCTCCGGGCCCTCCGATCCTTCGCGCGCGTACGTGCCGACGACGTCGCACGCCCCTTCGACGAGCGCCTGCACCGCGGCGCGATGCGTGCCGTGGAACGTCTCGGTGCGGAAGGCGGTGCGCGGATCGATCCCGAGGAGCGCGAGCTTCATTCGCGGCAGCACGAAGCCGGCGGCGCTCCACGGATCGACCCATCCGGCGCGGCTCCCGCGGAGCGCGTCGATCGTCTTGATGCGCGAGTCGGCCCGCACGACGAGCGCGGCCTCGTATGCGCTCTTGCCGCCGCGCATGATGCTTCCGAGCGGGACGACCGCGTCCGCGAGGCGGACGAAGACGATCGGTGGGAGCCAGGCGACGTCGACCCTCCCTTCGCGGACGTCCGTGGCGAGCGCTTCGTAGGAAGCCGCGCTCCTCCGCTCGATCGCGAGCGACGCCTGCTCGCCGACGATGCGGGTCATCGCGTCGACGCGCTCGGCGAGCTCGGTCGCCGCGGCGGGGACGACGAGGCCGAACACGATGCGCGAGGACGTCACGGCGCGTGAGCGTATCAGACCAGATCCCACGCCATCTTCAGAACGAGCGTCGTCACGACGAGGAGCACGATGAAGCGCACGAAGCGATCGCCACGCTTGACCGCGAGGCGCGCGCCGACGAACGCGCCGGCCGCGTTCGCCGCGGCCATCGGGAGCGCGATGCGCCAGAGCACCGCGCCGCGCGACGCGAAGAGCGCGAGCGCCGCGAGGTTCGACGCGAGGTTCGTGACCTTCGCGTTGCCCGACGCGCGCGTGAGCGAATCGCCGAACAGGAGCACGAACGCGACGATCAACATCGATCCGACGCCGGGCCCGAAGAACCCGTCGTAGAAGCCGAGCGCGAACGTGACCGGACCGAGGGCCGCCATCGCCCACGCGCGCGCCTCGCCTCCGGGCTTGCGTGGATACGACACGATGCCCGCCGCGACGAGCAAGAGCACGAGCACGACGGGCTTGAGCGGCTCGGGGCGAATCAGGAGGAGCACCTGCGCGCCGGCGAGCGATCCCACGAAGCCGCAAGCGAACGCGATCGGGGCGCGCCGCTTGTCGATGCCGTCGCGCATCCAGAACGACGTGAACGAGCTCACCGCGCCGAAGGAGGCCTGACCCTTGTTCGTCGCCAGCGCGACTTGCGGCGGCAGGCCCGCGGCGAGCAGCGCAGGCACGGTCATGAGGCCGCCGCCTCCGGCGATCGCGTCGACGAGCCCCGCGGCGAACGCCGCGAGCGCGAGCAGGGCGATCACGCCGGTGGAGACCTCCACGTCCAGGCCGCTCAGGCTTCGGCGACCACGCTCGGCGCCTTCGGCGGCTTCGGCGGGCGGAGCTCGAGGATCGTCGCGAGATCGAGCGGCGAGACGAATCCGTCGCCGCGCGAGAGGCCGAGCTCCGCGCGGACGGCGTGGTACGGCAGCGCGTCGATGCCGGCCTTCGTGAAGAGCGCCTCCATCACCTCGGCGATCTTGACGCCTCCTTCGCCGGTGATGCTCACGTCGGCGAGGAGCGGAACGAGATCGCCGGCGACGCCGGCGTCGTCCAAGACCTTCTTCGCGCGAAGGTCGCCCATGACGAGGCCGCGCAAGAACTTCTTCACGTCGACCGCCTTCGCGAGGCCGCGCTCGAAGCGACGCACGACGCGGATCTCGGGCGTCGCGAGGACGCGCGCGATCTCTTCGTGGAGGCGGGCCTCGCCGCCGATCGCGTCGAGCGCGCGGCGGGGGATGCCGACGGCGTAGCGCGCGCCGTCGATGATCTTGGAGATCCCCGGATCGCGATCGCCGAGCGCCACGCCGCCGGCGAAGACGAGCCCCGTGGGCGAGGCGCCCGTGAGCGACGCCGCGAGCTCGCTCGGGTCGACGTCGACCGTGAGCTTGACGTCGAGCACCTCACTGAGGCTCGCGACGCCGAGCGAGAGCGCGGGCGAGAACGTCATCTCCGGCTTCGGGTGGAAGCCCGACGAGTAGAAGATCGGCACCTCGAGCCTTCGGAACGATCGCGGCAGCGCGCGGATCAGATCCAGGTGCGACAGGAACGCCATCGGCCCGAGCTTCGCGTACACGAAGCGATAGCGCCGCGGCTCGCCCTGGACGATCTTCGGCGGGCGCACGCGGACCGGCTTGCCCGCGGCGTCGAGCTCGGGCGCGGGCTTGGGCTTCGGGATGCGCTTCGTCTTCGCGCCGAGGCGCGTGAGATAGACGAGACGCGAGCTCTTCATCGCCGACAGATCGCAGGCGACGCCGCAGTCGTAGCAAACGAGACGCTTGTCGTTCTTCTGCGCGTCTTCGAGGTTCGTCTCGTGGATGAACGCGCCGGCGACCTTGCCGCACGGCGGGCTGAGGCGGCTCTTCACCGCCTTGCGGTACTCGCGCAGGAGGAAGCCCTCCTCGAGGCCGACGTCGACGTGATCCCATGGCAGGCGCGCGCTCACCGGCAGCGTGCCGAGGTACGCCGCGGGCTCGATGCCCTCGGCCGCGAACGCCTCGGACCAGAGATCGATCTTCAGCTGATCTTCCCACGAGTCGAAGCGGCAGCCCGCGCGATACGCGCGCTCGAGCACGCGACCGAGCTTCCGATCGCCGCGCGCGAAGACGCCCTCGAGCCAGCTCGTGCGCGAGTCGTGCATGCGGAGATCGACGCCGCTGCCTCGGACCTCGTCGCGGAGCCAGCCCTGCTTCGTGAGGACGCTCTCTTCGCGATCCATCGCGCACCACTGGAACGGCGTGTGCGGCTTCGGCACGTGCGTCGAGACGCTGACGGTCACCTTCGGCGGCCCGCCCTGGTTCGTCTCCTTGCGCACGCGCTTGCCGACCTCTCGCGCGCGGCGGCCGACCTTCACGATCTCGCGGACGTCGCTCTCCTCTTCCGTCGGCAGGCCGATCATGAAGTAGAGCTTCATGCCGTCCCAGCCGCGCGAGAAGATGCGCTCCGCCGTGGTCATGAGCTGCTCTTCGGTGACGTTCTTGTTCACGACGTCGCGCATCCGCTGGCTGCCCGCTTCGGGCGCGAACGTGATGCCGCTCGCGCGGACGCGACGGATGTCGTCGAGCACCGTCTCCTCGAGCCCGTACGCGCGTAGCGACGAGACGCCGAGCGAGACCTTCTCCGGCGCGAGGCGCGCGGTGACCTTCTCGATGAGCGGCGCGATGCACGAGTAGTCGGCGGTCGAGAGCGAGGTGAGGCTGACCTCGTCGTAGCCGCTCTTCTTCACCGCGCGCGCGAGCGTCTCGACGACCTCGGCGGGATCGCGCTCGCGCACCGGCCGATAGATCATGCCCGCCTGACAGAAGCGGCAGCCTTCGGTGCAGCCGCGCGCGATCTCGATCGACATGCGATCGAAGATGGCCTCGGGGCCGCCGACGGGGCCGTCGTCTGGGAAGGGATACGCGTTGAGATCGTCGACGAGGTTGCGCTTCACCGGGAGCGGGAGGCCGGGCTCGATCGCGCGCTCGACGATCTCGAAGCCGGTGTCGGCGTCTCGCGTCACCTCGTAGAGCGACGGCACGTAGACGCCGCGGAGCTTCGCCAAGGCGATCAGGCGATCGCGCCGGGGCACGCCCTTCGCCTTCAGATCCGTCCAGAGGAGCGCGACCGCGGTCGACGAGGCCTCGCCGTCGCCGATCACGACGGCGTCGAGGAACATCGAGAGCGGCTCGGGGTGCGTCGCCGTGGGGCCGCCCGCGATGATCAGCGGATCGTCTTCCCCGCGATCTTCGCTTCGCAGCGGGATGCCGCCGAGATCGAGCATCGTGAGGACGTTCGAGTACGTGAGCTCGAACTGGAGCGAGAAGCCGACGACGTCGAAATCACGGAGCGGGCGCGCGCTCTCGAGCGACACGAGCGGGAGGCCGGCCGCGCGGAGCTCCTTCTCCATGTCGACCCACGGCGCGTAGGCGCGTTCGGCGAGCGTTCGCGGGTGGTCGTTCAAGATCTTGTAGAGGATCTTGAACCCGAGGTGGCTCATCCCGATGTCGTAGATGTCGGGGAACGCGAGGCAGACGCGCGCCGAGGCCGCGCTCCAGTCTTTCTGCACGGAGCCGTACTCGCCGCCGAGGTAGCGCGCGGGCTTCTCGACGCGATGCACGAGCTCTGCGTACGGATGTGAATTGCCCTTCGCCGACGACGCCATCTCAGCGTCTTTCTAAGCGGATCCGGCGGAAACGCAAGCGCATCGCGCGTGCTAGGCTTGGCGGCATGGCGGGTGCGGCGAAGCGGCTGGCGACGTACGCCGAATACGTCGCCGGCGAGGCCGGCGCAACCATCAAGCACGAGTACGTCGGCGGGCGCATCCTGGCCATGGCTGGGGGCTCCGTGGAGCATGGTCGCCTCGTCACTCGACTCACCGTCCTGCTCTCCGCGGCGCTCGCCGGGCGTCCGTGCGTCGTTCTGCCCGCCGACGTTCGCGTTCGAATTCGCGCAGCGGATCGCGCGACGTACCCCGACGTTCACGTGATCTGCGGACAGGTCGAGCGCGATCCCGACGACGAGCACGCCGTGGTCAATCCCGTCGTCATCATCGAGGTCCTCTCCGACTCCACCGCCGAGACGGACCGCGGCGACGAGCTCGCCGACTACCGGCGCCTTCGTTCGCTGCGCGAGTACGTGCTCGTTTCTCAGCGGGAGCGACGTGTCGATGTCTATCGTCGCGACGGTCGGAGGTGGGTCCTCGACGAGCACCTTCGAGGCGAGCGCGCCCGGCTCGAGGCGCTCGACGTGACGCTCGACGTCGACGACCTCTACGTCGACGGCCTCGGCGCCATCGTGAGTTGAGCGGCGCTCAGGGAGCGCGCGCGCAGCGGGCGCCTTGCTTTCCGTACTTCGTGAGGACGCTGAGGTCGTAGCCGCCGCGGTTCTCGACGCCGTGGCCCTCGAACGAGCCGCCGACCCAGCGCACGCGCGGCCAGCCGTTGTGGTCCGCGTCGTCGTTGCCGACGATCGTCGACGTGACCTCCATGAGGTTGCCCGCGATGTCGTAGTAGCCGTCGTCGGCGCCCGGGCCGATCGCGCGGAAGTCGTTACGCATGCGCCCAGGCGGCGCGACGGCGTACGTCTGATCGTTCGTGCCCACGTTCGCGGGCACGGGGAACGTGTAGCGGCTCGCGAAGACGGCCGGCGACGCCCGGAAGGGGTTGAAGTTCGTCATGTTCGCCGTCGCGGCCGCGGGGTTGTAGCCCCCTCCCGCGGTGAGCATCGGCACGAGGAAGCACGTGCCGCCCGCGCAGGGCGGCTCGGCGGCGAAAGGGTACGTGATGCGGCCGGGCTCCATCCCGGTGACGGTGTCTTTGTACGTGTTCACGCCGCCGCCCCACGGCATCGCCGCGGGCCCCCACGCGCCGTTGACGCCGCCGAGCTCCGCTTGCGTCGGCAGGCGCCCGCCGTCCCACGCGCAGAACGCCGCGAAGAGGAGCTGCGCGGTGCAGTTGAGGCTCTTGACGTCGAGCTGCTCCTTCGTCGGCGCGTGAGCGCCCGCGCCCCACTGCAGGGACTGGGTCGTGTCGTCCCACCAGTAGGTGGGATGACCGTTCTGTCCTGCGCCGGTGTTGAACCAGCAGCCCTGACCGCAGGTCGGGCACGGGCGATCCTCCATGAACACCTCGTTGCCGAGGTGCCCGTAGAGGCCGAAGCGGCGGCTCACCGAGCCGCACGCGCCGCCCGCAGCGTTGCAGCGGACGATCGTGACGTTCGGCGTCGTGTTGTTGATGGGCAGGTACTTGAGCATGTCGTCGGCGATGTCGCCGGTGATGCCGCGGTTCGCGTTCACCCACGCCTGAACGTTGCCGCCGGTCGCGCGCACGAACTCGCGCATGCGCCCCGCGGTGACCTCGTACTTGTCGATGCGCGCGCTGCCGTTCGGCAGGAGGATCGACTTGCAGCACGACTCGTGTCCGTTGCCCGCCTGGCCGACCTCGCCGCGACCGCAGGTGTCGCCGCCGTACTGCACGACGCACGACTTCGCCTCGACGCACTTGCTCGCGTAGTTGCAGGCCGACGAGAGGCAGTCTCCGGCGAGCGCGCACGTCTTGCCTGGCGCGCAGCCGGGCGCGTCGGTCGGCGCGCCGCCGCCGCAGTCGATGTCGGTCTCCGAGCCGTTCTTGAGACCGTCGCTGCTCGTCGGTGGATCGCACACCTTGGTGACGTCGTTGCAGAGCACGTTCGCGCAGTCGACGGTCGCGAGGCAGCCTTGCCCCGGCGGGCACTTCGTCGGCGCGCCGCCGCCGCAGTCGACGCCGGTCTCGTCGCCGTTCTTCAGGCCGTCGTCGTGCGCCGGCGGCTTGCAGACCTTCGCGACCGTGTCGCAGCGGACAGCCGCGCAGTCTCCGTCGCCCTTGCAGCCCTGGCCGGGCGCGCACTTCTTCGTCGAGGTGCCTCCGCAATCGAGCCCGGTCTCGGTGCCGTTCTTCACGCCGTCGGTGTCGGTCGGCACCTGACACACGTTCATCGTGCACACGCCGCTCGTGCAGTCGGCCGCGATGATGCATCCCTTCCCGTCGTCGCACGCCGGCGCCTTCGAGCCGCCGCAGTCGATGTCGGTCTCGTCGCCGTTCTTCTGTCCGTCGGCGGGCGCCGCCGTCTGGCAGATCCCCTCGCGACAGATCTTCGACGCGCAATCGGGAGCGCCCTCGCACTTGCCTCCGGGCTCGCACGGCTCCGTGAGCCGGCCGCACGCGGGCGGCGCGGGCGCGTCGGGATCGGCGGCGTCGGGCGAAGCGCCGTCGGGCGCCGATGCGTCTTCGTCGATCCCTCCTTCGGTCGTCTCGATCTCGGTGGTGGGGCAACCCGTGAGCAAGAGCGCGACGAACGCGGCGCTCGCGAAGTGGAGACGACGGAGCATCGACATCGAACCCCCCGAGGAGGACGCCGCGGATCCGCGGCGTGACACGACAGCTTACCACGCCCCGGGGCACGTCACGGGGCGAGCCGAAACGCGGTCGTATAGGCCTCGCGAGGCAAGGGCCGCGCGTCTTGCGCGGCTTGTCCTGTCGCCGCCAGCCGCGCGCGGAGCGTGGCGTCGGTCGTTCGCTGGGCGAGCGGCTCGACGATCTCGTGATGCGCGAGGTGCGCGCCCACGGCGACGAACACCTTGCCCGTCGACGGCTCGCGCACGAGCATGATCGCGGGCTCCACCGCGCCGGTCGCCGTCGAGAGCGCGCGGCCGCCCTGGACGTCGGAGAAGACGTGGGCGACGAGCGGCGTCTGCGGCGCGTCGTTCTTCTCCTTCTCCGCTTCACCGCGCCGCTCGATCCGCGCGAGGCGCGCGGGAACGGCCGCGAGCGCGCTCTGATCGTCCGCGGCGATCGCTTCGTCGTTGACCTCGCTCGCGGCGACGCGCAGCGCGAGCCGAAGGATGTCTTCGACCTCCGCGATCGTGACGAGCGAAGGCGACGTCGCCTTGAGACCCGAGATCGCCGTGAGCCCTCGCTTGAGCTGCGCGGTCGCCGCGATGAGGCGCGCGATCACGTCCGGCTCCGGCTCGACGAAGGCCGGCAGCGACGCGCCCGGCACCGGGAGCGCGCCGTCGGCGCGGCTCTTCTCGTTCTTGTCGGCCGCGTTGCGCGGCCGCGAGAGCGGCTGCCCGTCGTGACGGAGGAGCGTCCACGCGGCGAGCATCGACTCGATGCGCCGCCGCTCGCTCGCGCTCGACGCGACGGCGCGCGCGCCCGCCGGATCGCCCCACACGACGAGCGCGTCGAGCAGTGAGCCGTAGACCGACGCGTGTCGCGCGGGCGAGTCGTCCTTCGGGCGGGCGGCGATCGCGCGCGCGAGCGCGTCGTCGTACCCGGTGAACGCGCCGGCGCCCGACTCGCGAAGCACGACGCGCGCCTCCTCGACGCCGAGCCACGCAGGCAGATCGACGAGCGACGGCAGCCTGCGCGACTCGCCCGCCGCGCTCTGCGTCGCGTTCTGGATCGCGTTTTGGAGGGGCGTGCCCATCGCGCGCCCCGTGAGCGAGGCGAGCGCGATCGAGTCCGCGGGCGCGTGACCGCCGAACAGGCGCACGCTCAGCGCCGCCGCGCCCGACACCCCGGTCGCGTCGGAGAGGCGCGGCGCGCGCAAGCGAGCCTTCTTGCGCACGGCGTCGACCTTCACCACGTTCGCGATGTTCTTCGGATCTTCGAGCCGCGCGTCGGCCAGCGACGCGAGGTGCGCGAGCTCGGCGGGCGAGAGATCGTCAGGCGGCCCCCAGAGGAACGCGAGGAGGCGCGCGATCCGCTTGTGCTCTTCGTGGATCTGCGGATCGATCTCGCGCTCGAGCACGCGCGCGAGGAGCATCGCCGCGCGCGTCTGCGCGCGCGCGGCGCCGATGCCGAGCGTCGCCCCCGGGGCCTCGCTTCGCCCGACGAGCGCGAGCGGCGCCGCGCCCAGCCACGCGAGCGCGCGATACGCGCCAGGCCTCGCCGCGCCGCTCGGAGCCGCGAGGCGCGAGTAGTCGATCGTGACGCCGAGGAGCGCGCTCGTCGCCGGCCCCGCGCGCGCGTCGACGCGCGCGACCTCCTGCGCGATCTCGCTCGCGAGGCCGAGATCCGCCGGCGCCTTCCCTTCGCCGAAGAGCACCTGCGCGACGGCGACGACGGCGCGCGCGAGGCGCAGGCCTTCGCCGACCTCGATCCCCGCGCCGCGCTGCTCCGCCCCGAGACGCGCCTCGAGCTTCTTCAGGAGCGCGCCGAGCGCCGGCTCGAGCTCGAGCTCTTCGACCTCGGCGAGCGCGCGCTCGAACGCGAGGTGAACCGCGAAGAAGAGGGCGTCGAGGGTCAGAACGGAAGGAACGCGCTGCTCTCGTAGATCTGTGTAGAACGCACCCATTCGATGGCGCGCCGCGCCGCCGGGGGCCGCGCCCACGACGACGCCGTCGCGACAGACGCGCTCACGGCCCTCGCGCCCGAGCTCCTCCCAGAGGCGCGTAGCCCCTTCGACGCGCGCGACGGCGCTCTCTTGCGCCGGCAGCTCGATCGGCTTCGTCGATCCTCGCACGTCGACGTCGACGGGCTCCCAGTACCACTCGGGGAGCGCGACCGGCCTCACGGCCCGACGCGCCTCGGGGAGCGTGGGCGGCGGCGCGGCCGCGGACTGCGGTCGCGCGTGACCGCACGCCGCGACGAGCAGCGCGACGCCGATCGCCGCCGAAGGTCCCCTGCGCTTCACTCCACCTCCCGCCTCGGATGATAGCGAGCTTTCGACGGCGACGCGGTAGGCTCCGCGGCGGTGGCTTCACCGAAGAAGAACGTCGATCTGAAGAAGCCGGTGGAGCGCCCGAAAGTGCCCACCGCGCTGCTCTTTCGGATGTTCGTGATCGGCACGGTCGCGGTCGTCGCCGCAGGGTACGGGATCTATCGCTACTACTTCGTGCCTCGGGCCCCGATGCTCGTGCCGGCGCCTCCGGCGACCGAGGTGCCGGCGCCCGAGCTCGTGCCCCAGTAAGCGATCCGCAGGGATCAGCTCTTCTTCGGACCCGCGACCGCGTGCGCGGCGAGGCTCGCGGCGGACGCGAGCAGCAAGCCGGGGACGATCACGATGGCCGCGAAGCGCACGACAACGAGCGAGACCGCGAGGAGCGCGGCGCCGATCGGAGGCGCGGCGTTGCCCGCGCCGAGCAAGACGTGGGCGACGTGCCCGCTCGCCATCGCGCGCACGAGCACGGGGTGGAGGGCGAGCACCGCGATCGAGACGATCGCGCACACGATCGCGCGCCGACGGCTCATGCGCTCCTCGCGAGGCGAGCGAGCGCCGCGGCGCGCGGCGCGGTGATCATCGCGAAGAGGATCGCGTCGCCGAGCGGCCCACCGGTCGCGTGCGTGCGCGTCTTGCGTCCTTCGTCGGGCTCGTCGTCGAACGGCGCGCCGAAGAGGTGCGCGGTGGCGTACAGCGACGCGAACGCCTCGCGGTCGCCGTGGATGCGGCTCGCGCCGATCGCGAAGCCGGTCGCCGACACGCCGAACCCGAAGAGGACCGGCCCCGAGTCGATGTCTCCGCGCGACGACGCGCTCGGGTGCTCGAGCACGGCGCCGAAGCCGATCACCGTCCGATAGAGATCGCCTCGCAGCGCGCGATAGAGCGACGCCGAGGTCGCTTCGTCGGCGTACGCGAGGAAGTACGCCGCGAGCGCGGTGCCCGATCCTCGCCCGGGATCGAGCGGCGACGCGTCGGCGCTCGTGGCTTGCGCGAGCAGGCCGGAAGCCGACTGGACCCCGTGCGCACGAATGGCGTGGAGCCCGCGCGCGAGCGCCGCGGGCGGCGGCGCGCCGAGCGCCTTCGCGTGGAGGGAGATCGCGGCGAGCCCCGCGGCGTTGTCGACCGGATAGATCTCGCCCGGGTACGTCTCGACGAAGCCCGTCTTCGACGCCGAGAAGCGCGCCACGAGCGCCGACGCGATCGCGTCGTGCGTCGCGGAGAAGCGCGACGAAGGAGCGAGCGCGCGATGGAGGCCGAGCGCGAGGCCGGCGTACCCGAGGTAGGCGACGTGACCGCGATCGCCCTCGAGCGCGTCAGCGCCCCAGGCCTCGCGATCGAAGGCGCGCGCCTCGGGAGACAGCATCGCGTCGAGGCAGCGCTCCATGCGCGCGACGCTCTCGGCGCGGCGCGCGGGGTCGTCGCTCTCGAGCGCGACCTGCCCGAAGCCCATCGCCGCCATCATGTACGTGCCGAAGAGCCACTCGCCGTCGAAGCGCTTCGAGCCTGTCGTGAAGGTCGACGCGCCGAGGGTCGCGCCCTCGGTCCACGCGGCGACCGACGCGCCGAGCGCGTCGACCTTGGCGTGCTCGCCGTCGAAGTAGGCGCCCGCGTCGCGTTCGCACACACGGTGGGGCACCGTGGCGAGCCCCAGGAAGAACGCGAGGAGCGCGAGGAGCGCGCGGGTCGATCGCATGACGGTTCGACGCGCGAGATCGCTCGATCGTGCCTCCGCTCGGAGCCCGCTCCGGACCGCTCGCCGCCGAGCGGCGACGGCTCGGCTCGCGCGTCCCGCCGCCTCCGGCGCGTCGGGTTCGTCCGGCCGCGATCGCCGTGCTAAGCGTGAGCGGCCGTGGCCAAGGAAGACACCCTCGTCATCCACGAGATCTACGCGAGCATCCAGGGCGAATCGACGTTCGCCGGGCTGCCTTGCACCTTCGTGCGCACGACGGGCTGTAACCTCCGCTGCCGCTGGTGCGACACGCCCCAAGCGTTCTACGGCGGCACCCGGATGCCGCGTCGCGAGGTGCTCGGCAAGGCGCTCGCGACGGGAACCGAGCTGGTCGAGCTCACCGGCGGCGAGCCTCTGCTCCAGCCGGGCGTCGTCCCGCTCATGAGTGAGCTCTGCGACGCGGGGCGCACCGTGTTGCTCGAGACGAGCGGCGAGGCCGACGTCTCGCGCGTCGATCCACGCGTGCACAAGATCATGGATCTCAAAGCCCCGGGATCGGGCGAGTCGGCGCGGATGCGCTGGTCGAACCTCGATCACGTCGGCCGGCGCGACGAGATCAAGTTCGTCCTCTCGGATCGCGCCGACTACGAGTGGATGCGCGACGTGATCCGCGCGCGCGATCTCGCGTCGCGCACGCCGAACCTCCTCGCGAGCACCGTGTTCGGCAAGCTCGCGGCCCGCGAGCTCGTCGCGTGGGTGCTCGCCGACGCGCTCCCCGTGCGCGTGCAGCTCCAGATGCACAAGTACATCTGGTCGCCCGAAGCGCAGGGCGTGTGAACCCCTCGAAGACGCGGGCGCGTCCAGGAGAGGCCGAGCGGAACGCTCAGCGTTCGCCGGTGAGGAAGCTCTTGAACGCCGACACGTCGTCCTTCGAGCCGATGACGAGCGGGCAGCGCTGGTGGAGCGCCGTCGGCGCGATGTCGAGGACGCGATCGGCGCCCGCGATCGCGGCGCCGCCGGCCTGCTCGAAGAGGAACGCCATCGGGTTCGCCTCGTAGAGCAGGCGGAGCTTGCCGCTCGTGCTCTTCGTGTCGGCCGGGTACGCGAAGATGCCGCCCTTGATGAGCGTGCGATGCGCGTCGGCGACGAGCGAGCCGACGTAGCGCGCGCTGTACGGCGTCTTGAACGGCTCGCCATCGGCCTTGCGCTCCGGCGTCTCCGCGCGGATCCACCGCGCCCACTTCTGGATCTCGGGCGCCCAGCGCGAGAAGTTGCCCTCGTTCACCGAATAGCAGCTCCCGCGCGCGGGGCAGCGGATGTCGGGCTGCGAGAGGAAGAACTCGCCGATCGAAGGGTCGAGCGTGAAGCCGTGCGCGCCCTGCCCGGTCGACATGACGAAGATGGTCGACGGCCCGTAGAGCACGTAGCCGGCCGCGACGATCTCGCGGCCGGGGCGGAGCGCGTCGGCGAGGCTCGGGCGCGAGAGCTTGGGCTCCTGGCGGCGGAGGATCGCGAAGATGGTGCCGATGCCGACGTTCGTGTCGATGTTGCTCGAGCCGTCGAGCGGGTCGAAGAGCACGACGTACTTGCCGTGGTGGTCGGCGACCTGCGCCTCGTCGAGCTCTTCGCTCGCGATGATGCCGCAGTGCCCGCTGCGCTCGAGCACGTTCATGAGCACTTCGTTCGCGAAGGCGTCGAGCTTCTGGACCTCCTCGCCCTGCACGTTCGTCTCGCCGGTGTAGCCGAGCAGGCCGGCGAGCCCTGCGGCGCGGACGCGCGAGTTGATGATGCGGATCGCGAGCGAGATGTGGTTGAGCAGCGAGGTGAACTCTCCGGTCGCACCCTTCGCCGCGTGCATCCCGTGGAGCACGTGCTCGCGGAGCGTGGTGCCGACGACGGCGGCGGCGCGCAGGGGGATGCTGCTCTGATCGGTGGACATGGCGCTTGTTCCCAGATGCGGCCCCGCTGTGCAAGGGCGGGGCTAGTCACTCATCAATGAGTTACGCGTTACCATTGATCGATCCCCGCCGCCGGGACTACCCTGCGCTCCCCTCGAAAGGAGCCCGAAATGCCGGCCACTGACCGCGTGAAGCAGATCCTGTCCTGGTACAGCTCGGACAACCCGGGAGTGAAGACGAACCTCGCCCGGATGCTGAACCAAGGCACGCTCGCCGGCACGGGCAAGATGGTCATCCTCCCCGTCGATCAGGGCTTCGAGCACGGGCCCGCGCGGTCGTTCGCGCCCAACCCCGACGCGTACGATCCCGAGTTCCACGTGAACCTCGCGATCGACTCCGGGTGCAACGCGTACGCGGCGCCGCTCGGCTTCATCGAGTCGGTCTCCGACAAGTACGCCGGGCAGATCCCGCTCATCCTCAAGCTGAACAACTCCGACACGCTCGCGAAGGTCGAGCAGCCGTGCAGCGCCGTCACGGGCTCGGTGAAGGACGCCGTGCGCAACGGCTGCGTCGCCATCGGCTACACGATCTACCCCGGCTCGGGCCTGCGCAACCAGATGTACGAAGACCTCCGCCAGCTCATCCTCGAGGCGAAAGACGCGGGGCTCCCCACGATCGTGTGGGCGTACCCCCGCGGCGCCGGACTCTCCAAGGAGGGCGAGACCGCGATCGACGTCACGGCGTACGCCGCGCAGATCTCGGCGCAGCTCGGCGCGCACGTCATCAAGATCAAGCCGCCGAGCGCGCACATCGAGCAGGCCGAGGCGAAGAAGGTCTTCGAGAAGTACAAGATCCCGACGGCGACGCTCGCCGAGCGCGTGCGTCACTGCGTGCAGAGCGCGTTCAACGGCAAGCGCATCGTCATCTTCTCGGGCGGCGAGACGAAAGACACCGCCTCGCTCATGGAAGACGTCAAGCAGCTCGCCGCCGGCGGCGCGTTCGGATCGATCATGGGGCGCAACGCGTTCCAGCGCCCGAAGGCCGAGGCCGTCAAGCTGCTCCACGACGTGATGGACGTCTTCAAGAAGGCGGGCTGACGCGGACGATCACGCGGCCTGCTCGCCGCGGTGATCCTTCGCGATGAGCACGTAGAGCGACGGCACGACGAACAGCGTGAAGAGCGTCCCGATGGCCATGCCGCCGACGAGGACGATGCCGATCGAGTTGCGCGCGACGGCGCCGGGCCCGGTCACGAGCGTGAGCGGGAAGTGCCCGGCGACCGTCGCCGCCGTCGTCATCAGGATGGGGCGGAGGCGCGTCACGGCGGCGGCGCGGACCGCCGCGATCTTCGAGAGCCCCTTCTCCTGCTGCGCATTGGCGAACTCGACGATCAGGATGCCGTTCTTCGACACGAGCCCGACGAGCGTGACGAGGCCGACCTGCGAGTAGATGTTGAGCGTCGTCGTCCACCCCTCGGTGAGGCCGAACGTGAGCCCGGGCGGCCCGCCGAACTTGAGGAAGGTGAAGATGAGCGCGCCGAACATCGCGAGCGGCACCGAGCCGCCGAGGATCACGAGCGGGTCGCGGAAC
>JAHBWD010000042.1 GCA_019637175.1 Labilithrix sp.
CGCGTCCGCGAAACGGAGGCTGACCTGGGACGTGCTCGTTCCACTTAAGGCGCTCGCGGACCCGTCACGACCGCGGGTCGCGGAGCGACCCAAACAGCATGCGGTCGGACGGGTCCGACGAGCGCCGAGTGACGAACGGGCGCGTGACCAGGTCAGCACCTCCTCGCGGTCGGCCTCGAGCGCGGCGATCCGTCCGTTCATCCCGCGCGCGCTGCGGTCGAGGTTGCGGATCTCGAGGAATACGTTCGCGAGCGTGTGGCCCTTGCGCCGGTCGTCCTCCTCGTACCGGAGGAAGTCCTTGAGAAGCTGGTCGGTCTTGGGATCGGTCATGCCGGCGTTCCTTGCGGGCTAAATTCATGGACTTTCATCAGAAACGGACCCGGGCTTCGTGTTGCCCCACCAAGCACCGCTCTGCTCTCATTCGAAGATGAAATTCATCGCGCTGGGGTCGGGGTCCGCGGTGGTTGGCGTGGCCGGGGCGGTGCTGATTGCTGCCTGCACCGTGGTCGCGCCTGAGGACGCGACCGGCGGCGACGCGCCGGACGCTGGACCGAATCCGAGTCAGTCCGGCGACGCGACAACCAACGTGCCTGGCCCGGTCGACTCTGGCACCGACTTGTCGACTCCGGCCCCCGACGCTTCACCGGACGTCGAAGCTGGTCCCGATTGGCCACCGGTTCCCGACGGCTTCACGCGCGTCGTCCTCGCGGAGAACTGCGCTCCAGGGAGCGAACTCTTCACCGCGCACGAGGGGCTCATCGCGCCGCCTGCCACGTGCTCGTCGTGCGACGTGGACCCGACGCCGCTGACCGTGAATGAGTGCACGGTGGATGTGACCCGATACGCCAACTCGCGCGGCGGCGGCGGTTGGTACTGTTCTGGTCTTGTCGTGTCGACGTACGTCGCCTCATCGACGTGCACTCCCAATCCGTCGGTGAACTTCGATGCGTGGTCCGCCCAAACGAGTTGGGGCGAGGCGGCGGGCACCTGCAACCCTCCGACTCCACAGACTCCCACCATCCCAGCGGTGACGTGGGTCGACACCGTCCATGGCTGTTCGTCCGCTCCGGCGGGGAAGACATGCATCTACCAAGCCGGTGACGTCGACTGCCCAGCTAGCGACTACACATCTAAGCGCCTGCTCTTCACCGGCGTCTCCGACACGCGCGGGTGCAGCGACTGCACGGCGACGTTCGAGTCGACGTGCAGGGCGACGCTCACGAGGTGGGTCAGCACGGACTGTTCGACCAACCGCAGCGGGGATACGGGTTGCATCCCCGGCGGCGCGTACGTGAAGCTCGTGAACGTCAATCCGATCGAGGCTCGCTGTTCTGCGAGTGGCGGTGAGCCAACGGGTCAGGCGACCCAGAGCGATGCCGTGACGCTATGCTGCCCACCGTGAGCGGTTACGTATAGCTCCAGAGATCGCCCGTGTTCCCAGAGTCCCCGCCGGGGCCAGCGATGGTGATTTTGACGTCTGCGGCTCCGAGTGGAGGAAAGTCTCCTTCTTCGGGATTTTCGGGTGATACGCACACGAGGCGATCGTTCTCAGCGTCGTAGGTGAAATCGACGTACCGGAATCTGTGAAACCGAACACTCCGAACCGTGGGCAGGTTGGTGCCGTAGATGTACACCGTCGTTCCGCCCTCCTTCGGTCCACTCGACGGTGAAACGCTCATGATAGTAGGCGCCGGGGAGGGGTAAGTCCTCGCCGTGGCCCGTCTTGATCGACCGGCGTATGACGGTTTTGCAAACCGTTGCCTCTCCGGATGCGCACCGGCTCGAGAGTTGAACTCGAGGCCTACGGTTTACGAAACCGTTGCTCTACGTCGGGGCTAAGTCGTGCGATCTCGTGCGGAAGCAGTGGCTCGGCGCCTGCGAGCGCGCTCTCCGCGGCGTGGCGGAGGAAGTCCGCTGGTTCGATCGCTGCGAGCTTCGCTGACTCGATGAGAGAGTAGAAGAGCGCGGCGACTTCGGTGCCACGCCGCGAGCGCGAGCCATAGTGATTCTTCCGTCCGAGAACGACGCCGCGAAGCGCGCGCTCGGCGCCATTGTTGTCGAGCGGGACGTCCGGATGCTCGAGGAAGAGCGTCGCGCGCGACCAGCGGTTCGACATGTACTCGATCGCCTTCGCGAGACGACTGCCGGGCGTGCACTGCGCGCCGACGCACCACGCTTGGATGCGAGCGAGGACGCAACGTGATTCGGTCGTGCGAAGGTGCTGCCGGACGGCGTCGCCGCCGGGTCCAGGTGGCGCGCGGTCGTCGATGGCGTAGAGTTCGCGGATGAGCGCGAGGATCTGCTCCGTCTCCTTTGGGAAGGCGGACTCGCAGTCGACGAACTTTCGGCGGATGTGCGCCCAGCACTGCGCGACGCGCAAACTCAGCATCCGCTTCTCGAGCCCGTCGTAGACACCGTAGCCGTCGGTGACGGCGATGCCCTTGAATCCTGCGAGCAGAGACTTCCCCGCTTCGAGACCGCGCGTGTCGTGAATCTCGTAGTACGCACCTTTCGGGCACGCCATCGTCCACGCATGCCAGCGCGCACTCGCGACGTCCTTGCCGAGCAAGGGCCACGGCGTCTCGTCGACGAACAGCACGGGCTCGTCGAGGAGCTCCGCGCCGAGTCGGTCGTAGGCCGGCCAGAGCACCCGCGCGAGCGCTTCGATCTGGTCGTAGAGCGTCTGCGAGTCAACGACGAGGCCCTCGCGCTTCATGATCTTCACCTGCCGCTCGAGCGGCAGGTGGTCGGCGTACTTCGAGATCGCGACGGCGATCGCGAACGCGAGGCTGTAACGACCGCCGGGGACGAGGCGCGGCGGCATGGGTGCCGTCTCGACGCACGCGCCGCATCGGCAGCGATACTTCTTCCGCACGTGCTTCATCAACACGAACTCGCGCGCGAGGACGTCAATCTCCTCGCTCTCCTCGCTGAGGTCGCCCATCTCCTCGAGCGTGCCGTTGCACGTCGAGCACGTGCGGTCGGCCGCGTCGAGCGCGTGCGTCTCGACGACGAGGCGAAGCTCCCTCTGCTCGCGCGGACCGTGCCCCCGCTGCGGAGCGCGCTCCTTCGGCTCGGCATCGCTACCTCGACGCTCGGAGCTCTGGCCGAAGAGCATCCGATTCTTCTTCTCGAGCTCGGCCTGCAGTGCCTCGATCTCGATCTGGAGCGCGACGCGGTCGTTGCCCTGCGCCGCGAGCAGCGCGCGCGTCAGCTCCGTCACCCGCGCGGTGAGGCGACGATTCTCGGCCTCGAGCAGCGCGACGGCCTGCCGGAGGATCTCGGGATCGTTCTCGCGCTCGAGGTCGATGGCCACGCACGCATCGTTATGGTCGAGCGCGATCGCTCGCGCAACGGTCGACGGCGCGTGAGATCCAACGGAGACGCGCGTCGCGTCTCAGGTGAACGAGACGCGACGCTCGTCGGGCTTCCACGCTGGCGGGCTGAGCGCGACGCGGCCCACGAGCTCGCTTCCCTCGAGGAAGAGCGCCAGCTCGCTCGTCGTCCACTCGAGCACACGTGCTTTCTTGTTGAGCGCCCACGGCGCCGCGAATCGGCCCTTCTCGAGGCGCTTCGCGAGCACGCAGAGTCCCGTGCCGTCCCAGAACAGGACCTTCGCGCGGCGACGGTCCTTGCCGACGAAAAGGTAGAGGGCGCCGTCAAGGACGTCGCGCTCGACGTGCTCGCGGACGACGGCGCTGAGCGTATCGAAGCTCTTGCGCATGTCGACCGCGGCGGCGAACGCGAATACCTGGACGCGACGTCCGAGTCCGATCACCCGCACCTCGCGACGAGCGTACACAGCGTCTCGACGTCGAGTCCCTCGATGCGCAGGCCGCTCGGCGTGAGCACCACCGCACCATCAAAGTTCGAAGGCGACCTCGCATCATCGACGATACGAACCGGTACGAGCGCACGCGCGGTCGTCACCGCCGTCGCGAGCCAGCGCTCCACCGTGCGCTCGTGGAGCCCGAGCTCCCCGGCGATGTCGAGCACGCGAACACCTTCGGCAGCCCGCCGCTGCGCGTACGCGAGCGCACGCGCACGCAACACCGCTCCGATCCGACCTTGCCGACTGCGACGCGCGCCCAGCTCACGCCGGAGCTCTTCAACCTCGCTCGATGACCGTCTCTTCATGCAATCGAGGCGAGCGAACCCTGCGGCTCATGTCACGACGGGGCGCGGCGAGGATGTACGGGGAGGGCGCGTCGAAGCGTCCGATCTCCCAGACCTCGCGATCGAAGGCGCTGCCCGTGACGCGAACGATGCGGCCCTTGTGCACGCAGGCTCCGTCTGCGTGCGAACCGCTATCGTAGGTTCCCCAAAGGGTTCTGCCGTCGTTGTTTTCGAAGGGCGCCCACGTCACCCCGTCGTCGTCGCTCACGGCGATGTTGCGCGTGTGGCCTTCCCACTGCGAAAGGCCGTTGAGCACCCAGAGTCTGCCGCCCAACGCCCAACGAGAAGCAGTTGTGCCATCCGTGTCCAGGCTCCTCTTCGCCGAAACGTGGCCACCGCGCGTGACCGTCGGGGAGCACCTCGGTCCACATCGCGCCGTCGAAGGTCCAGATGCCATCATAGAACGATGGCATCCCCCCATTGAGGAACCCGCCGAGCAGATACAGTTTGCCGCGGTGGACGATGAGACTTCACGCGCCGCCGGAGCGTGCCGTCCACGGCGCTTCGGCGAGCTCCGTGAACGTCGCGCCATTGTCGTCTGACACCCACACATCGGCTAGGCCGGTCGCTTCGTCGAGGGCGTTCGTTTGGTCGCCGCAGACGTAGATCTTCCCCTGGTAGCTCTGCGCCATCGCGAGCGTGCGCGATCCGAACGCCGAGCTCGCCGCGATGCGCTCCCACGTCTCGCCGTCCGCGGTGCGCCAGACCTGCGAGTGCATGTTCTCGTAGTCGCCACCGATGACGTAGTAGTGCGCGCCGTGCCGGAAGTGCATCGTGCACCGGCGGCGGCCGCGCTCCCGGTCCGCACGTCGGCGGATCGTCGTCATGCTCGAGGAGCAGCGTCCACGTGACCCCATCGTCGTCGGAGACGAAGACCTCGTTGGTCGTCGGTGCGTGTTCCGGGCCCCACCCGAACGGCGTGCCCCATCCGCCGAAGAGCACGAGACGGCTCGGATTGCTCGGGGAGACGAAGAGCACCGCGCCGTCGCGCGGGCTGATCGCCGAACGGAAGCCGACGATGCGCTGGCGCCACGGCAGATGGCCCGGACGCGTGTGCTTGGCGAACGGGATCATCAGGTCACGCCGAGGTCGTCCGAGCGTTGAGGTAGGCCTTGAGGCCGGTGAGGTCTGCACCGGCGATCACGCCGTCGAAGACGCCGGCCTCCGCGAACTTGCCGTTCAGCTTGCCGACGCCAGCGACGCCGAGGCCGAGTGCAAAGCCGTTGGTCGACCCGGCGAAGATCGAAGGCCCGGTCGCTGCAGGGGTGGTGAGATCACCGACGTAGATCTTGGCTGCGTCTCCCGCTCCGGTGCCCGTTCGTCGCGAACGCGTAGACGCGCTCCGGCGAGAGCGACTGGATCCAGACGCAGCGCAGGTGCGCGCGCGTTTCGTCCGTGCTCGCCGCGTGGCGCAGCGCGGAGAAGGCCGCCCGCAGATCTGCCGCCGGGAGCGCAACCTCGATGCGCGCCGCAGCGCGGGAGGACGTCGTCGGCGTGGGCTTCGCGTTGCGCGCGGCCGGTTTGCGAGAGGCGGGCTTGCGAGTCGTTCTCTTGGCGGACATCAGACGTCTCCTTCCTTGTCCGATCGAGGTGCTTCGCTGGCGCGCGCGGAGCGTCATCGGCGGTACCGAACCAACAGCCGCGAGCGACCTCCGAGGGTCGTGGCAAGGCCACAGCGTCCGAGTGGGTGAAGACTGGGTGAAGCCGCGGCGACAAGTGGCCGTCGGCAGACAGCCATCTCAAGCCTAACTTCCAGTCCTGGTAGCCCCTCTCGGACTCGAACCGAGATGCTCTTCCGAGCCAGAGATTTTAAGTCTCCTGCGTATGCCATTCCGCCAAGGGGCCGTGATTTACCGCTCCCCATCGTAGCGGATTTCAAGGCTCTTCCGTCGCGGGGCCGCTTTGGCGGACAATGACGGCGATGCGATCTCGCACGCTCGTCTTCCTCGCCGGCGCCGCCGGAGCTCTCTTCTGCAGCGCGAGCGCGCGCGCAGACGAGTCGATCATCAAGAACCCCGGCGATCACCCGCCGTACCGCTTCGAGGCCGAGCCTCACGGCCTGCTCGGCTTCGGCGGGCCCTTCCGCGACGCCTCCGACTTCGGCGCCGGCTTTCGAGGCACCGTCATCATCGTCGACAACGGCTTCGTCAAGACGATCAACAACAGCGTCGGCATCGGCTTCGGCGGCGACATCTACTTCCGCCGCGGCACCTTCTACGTGCCCGTCGTGATGCAGTGGAACTTCTGGCTCTCGCCCCACTGGTCGGTCTTCGGCGAGCCGGGCTTCGGCATCGCGGCCAACGCCTTCCGCGACCGGGTCGCGCACCCGACCTTCTACATGGGCGGCCGATACCACTTCAACGACAAGGTCTCCCTCACGATCCGGCTCGGTTATCCCTCGATCTCCGTCGGCGCGTCCTTCTTCCTCTAAAGAAGCCTCGAAAGCGCCTCGTGCGGCGTAGCGCGGAGCGAGACCGTGGCTATGATCCCACGATTGGATTCTCACGTCCGCCAGCCGGGTTTTCGCCTCAACCTCCCAACCCAGCATTCAGCCGGCCCGCGGGGCCAGGCCGTCGACCTGAGAGCCGCCTACACGCTGGCGCGCGGCGTGGCCCGGCTCCAGCCCGAAGAGACGCGCAGCCGCCCCGGGCATCGGCTCGTGTGGGTGCGCGGCGCGTCGTTCGCTTGCACGACGCTCGCCGCCGCCGATGACGCGTTCGCCGTCATCGGCCGCCACTCGCAGTGCAACGTCGTCTTGGCCGAAGATCCGCACGTCGCGCTGCGTCATGTGCTCGTCCGATCGATCGCCCTCCCGGCCGGCGGCGTCGCGCTCCGCGTCTTCGATTTGCACACCGGCAGCGGCTTCACGCTCCCGAACGGCGTCCGTCACACCTCGATCTTCGCCGAAGGGCCCATCGCCTTCGCCGTCGGACAGTACGCGGTCGTCGCGCTCCCGACGGAGGCGAGCGGCGACGAGCTGCCCGGCGAGATGCCGTCGCCCGTCGTCGAGACGCCGCACGAGGTGCGCGAGCAGCTCGAGGCGCTCGCCCTCGCGATGTCGCCGTATCGCGCGAACGCGCGCCCGCTCAACCGCAGCTCGCGCATCACGTTGATGCCGAACCCCGTCATGGTCGGCGAGCCGATGCCGGCGAGCCTCGGGCGGCTCGCCTCGGGCGGTCGGTACGGGCTCACGTTGATGCGCAAAGGGCGCTCGGCGACCGTCACGCTCGCCGACATCGACCTCGCGTGCGGCGTCGTGATCGGTCGGTCCGAGAAGTGTCACTCCGAGCTGCTCCGGCGGATCACCGACGAGAACACCTCGCGCGTGCACGTGCTCGTGCTGCGCGAAGGCGCGAGCGTCAACGCCTACGATCTGGCGTCGACGCACGGCACGTATCACCACGCCGTGTACGCGCGCCGCGTCGCCCTGCCCGACACCGGCGCGCTGCTCACGCTCGGCCGCGGCGACGACGCCGTGCAGCTGCACTGGCACGCGCGCGGCTGATCCTCGCGTCAGTACCATACGGCGCCGAGACCCAGCGTTCCGATGAGGAGCTGGCGATCTTCGACCGGCACCGTCAGCGAGAAGGCGACGCGAAAGTGCGGATTGGGGCGGCGCTCCGAGAGCGCGTGGAGCGCGACGAAGTCGACGGTGGCCTCCGCCGCGAGGAAGCTCAGGTGGCCGCCGCGCGCGGCGCTGCCTGGGCCGAGAAAGGTCCACGACGGCGCCCACGCGAGGCCGAGGACGATCCCGCGCCAGACCATGTCGTCGAAGCTGCCGAGCCCCCAGTGGGCGCCGAGGTGGAGCGGGATCTGCGCGACGAGGAACGCCGACGTTTCGAAGACGACGTCGTGGCTGCGCGTCGATACCGTCGAGCAGAGCTCGCCGTCGATCGGAGGGATGCCCGCGGGGGTGTTCGCGTAGAGCACGTGGAGATCGAGGCCCGTGCCTGCGCGGAGCGCCCACCACCTCGGGCTCGCGCGCGGATCGAGGGTGAGAAAATGCATGTACGCCACGCGGCCGCCCACGCCGACGCCGCCGGCGCGCTCCTCCGCGGTCGCCGTCTGTCCGTAGATCGACGCGGGCGCGACGCCGCCTCCGGTGGCACACGATCCGGTGAGGCCGAACGTCTGGCTCGGCATCGCCATGGCCGTGATCGCGCCGCGCACCTCGAACGTCGCGCCGCCGCGACGCGCGCGCCACGCGCGAACGCTCTCGTCGTCCGGCGCTCGGATCCCGGCGGCGAGATCGAGCTCGGCGATCGCCTCCCAGGCGATCGTGCGCCGGTGGCCGTCCTCCGTCTCGAGGGTCACCCAGCGGCCGGGCTCGTTCTCGAGCACGCGGCCGCGTACCTGCCTGCCGTCGCGCAGCTCGATCCGATCGGTGATCGCTTCGGGCTCTTTCGCCGGCTCCTCCGCGCGCGCGGCGGAGGCGAAGAGCCCGAGCCCGAGCGCGCCGCTGCACAGAGAAGCGGCGCAACGGCTTCGGAGCTGCCTTCGTCGATCCACGGAGGAAGCCCGCTAGGGGCCCTGCGGTTCGCTGGAGGCGGTCGGGTCGGCCCACGTGAGCGTCAAGACGTCTCTCGCGCGCAGCGTGAGCGCCGCGCAGTCGAGCGGTGGGTCTCCGCAGTTGTGGGTCGTCACCGCGTTGTCGCCGTCGCCCTGGCGATGCGAGATGCACCAGTGCCCCTCGCCGCTCGCCGGCGGACCGATGCTGCGCACGACGACGAGCCCGCGATCGCGATCGCATTCGAGCGGTATCCGCATGATCTCGTCGAAGGCGCGCTTCATCGTGACGCCGGGCTTCGCCGGATCGAAGTTGGTCGCGACGAGATGGCGCTCCGGAGGGCGCTTCTCGCCGTAGTCGATGCTCACCGTCGCCGTGCGCGAGCGGATCGTGGGGACGTCGAACGCGTAAGGCACGCCCTCGGTGTCGCTGAGCTCGTGCACGCCGACGCGCACCATGAGCTTTCGCACGTCTTGCAGGAGCACGTCGACTTGCTCGAGCGTCAAGAAGTCTCGGGAGAAGTTGATCGGGCCTTGCTTCTCCGCCGGCGCGAGGGAGAACGGGTTGTACGCGTTGAGCCCCGTGTTGATGTCGAGGTTGCCGACGGGCAGCTCGCCCTCGTCGTCGCCGATGACGAGCGAGGCCGACATGATGATGTTGGTCACCTGGAACGCGAGGTCGCCGCGGTTGGTGAGCGTCGCCAAGACCTCGAGGATGCCGCCGCTCGCGGCGATGTCGTGCGACTGCGCGTAGCTCTGCGCTTCGGTCAGCGCGCGACGGATGCGCCGGATCTGGTCCTCGCTGAACGTGACCGCGACGGCGTCCGTCGCCGATCGCTCGACGGTCACGGAGGTGGCGTCGGTGACCGAGACCATGACGGGGCCGCCCGGATCGCCGCTCGAGCCGGCCGCGGAGGGCGCTCCGCCCGAAGGCGAAGCGGGGTCCGACGCTGCCGGCGTGGTCGTCGTGGGGATCGGGATCGCGCTCGCGTCGGGGGGGATCTGCCCGCCGTCGCCCTGCGAGACCTGATTGGTGATCGCGCGCTCGCGAGAGACCGCCTCCGACGTCGAGTCGGTGCGGCCGGTCGTCTGGCTCGTGCCGATCCGCTCCTCGAGGCCCTCCTCCGTGAGCTGCTCGACCGCGAACGTGCGCGTCTCGCCGCGGGAGTCGGTGAGGCGAAACGAGATGAGCGGCGGACCGACGATGCGCACCTCGAGCGTGGGGACATCCGCCACGCGAGGATTGAATCGCAGCGGCGCGATCGTCGGGTCGAACGACTGCGCCACGATCTCTTCGCGATCCGTCATTCCGTCGCCGTCGGTGTCGGCGAGGACGGGCGAGGTGCCATAGACCTCGATCTCGTCGGCGTCGCTGAGACCGTCTCCGTCGGTGTCGACGACGCCCGCGTTGGTCGACGCGGAGTCGCAGGCGAGTGTTCGAGCGGAGAGCACGAGACAAACGATCGCTGCTGCCGAGCGCACGACTGCGCGATGCATGCGCGGGGTCGAGCAACGGTCGTGCCCTCACGCAGCGTGCGTCGCAAAGGCGCGACGGTCGGGCGCTCGATACGCGCCCGACGCGTCAACGCCCATGATCGAGCGGACTACGTCGCTCGACTCACCAGCAGCCGGCGCCCCAGCCGCCGCAGCCGCCCCACCCGACGCCGCCCCACGGCTGGGCCCAGCCACCGCCCCATCCCCAGCCAGGCGCGCCCCATCCGCCGCCCCAGCCCCATCCGCGGCCCCATCCGCCGCCCCACCCGAGCCCGCGGCCCCATCCGCCGCCCCATCCGCCCCATCCCCGGCCCCATCCGCCGGCGATCCAGGCGTCGGACTTCGAGTCGACGTTACCCTCCGACGGATCGACCGTTGTCGGATCGGTCGCCGCCGCGTGCTCCTGAGGAGCGGCTTGCTCCAGGGGCTGCTCCGCCAGCGCCTCTTGATCGTCGACGGTGCTTGCGCAGCCGGCGAGCGCGACTCCGAGCGCGATCAGTGAAACACGAGTGATAGTAACCATGCTGAGTTACCTCCTGGATCGTTCTTCGTTGCATGCGCGGCGCCAGTCGGGCAGCTCGACGAGACTTGCCGGCGGAGTCGACGCGTCGAGTTCGCTGTCGCTCGCTCCCCTGAGGAACGACGCCCTGGTGCAGATGTCCGCTCGAGTGGCTGGAGACGACGCCGCGATCTCGCAGAGCCCGGCCGGCCGTTCGTCGCTCGCGGCCGTCGCGTACGTCGACGCGAGCGCGCGGCGTGCTCGTTGCAGCGTACACGGAAATGCCGAGGCGACCGCTCGTGGTCCTCGTGTCCCTGTCGTTGGCTGAAGCTCACTGCAACGCGCCCGTCGAGAGCGCAGCGCTCGAGCAAGCCCCACTGTCGGGCCCGCTGGCGAGCGAGAGCGAGAGCATTCGGGCGTCCGAACGAGCTCGAGGGTGGGACGCGCTCGCGCGCGCGGGCCTGCGCGGGTCGCTCGTTCGCGACGGCGCCGATACGAACGTCACCTCGACGGCGCTCGACGTCGACGGCGCGCGCTACACGGCGGGCACCTTCGTCGGGCGCATCGCTCTCGGCGGGCAGATCCTCCAGAGCCAGGGCGCGGAGGACATCTTCCTCGTGAAGAACGATCGAAGCGGTAACGTCGTGTGGGCGCACGCCGTCGGGAGCACCGGCGTCGAGCGCGCGCCTCGCGTGACCGTGAGCGACGAAAGTCTGAACCTCGTCGCGATGACGACCGGACGGGTCGACTGCGGCCAGGGCCCGATGCGCGTCTGGAGCGGCGACACGTTCATCGTCTGTACCTTCGGGCTCACGAGCGGAGCGCCCCTCTCCGGAGGCGCGTTCCCGACGGGAGCGCCATGACGAAATCGAGAAAACAAAATGGAGAGAGCTCGCCGCGTTGCCGACCAACGGGCGAGCCCAAAGGGAAGTCAGGTGAAAGGTGAAGAAGGTGGGGTGAGAAGAGTGAGAAAAGGAAAAAGAGAAGGATGCGTCATCAGAGGAGCGGAGCCCCGACGGCTCCGACTACGGGGGCTCCCACCGCGCCGAACGGCACGATGGGGACCATGAAGGGATAGAGCATGCTCGTGAACGGGATCGCCGCGGCGGTCAGCGCCGCGGGGCCGATCGGCGTCGCGAAGATGCTCAAGCTCGTCGCCGCCATCGCCGACGAAGCCGCGATGGCGGAGGCTTGCGCCATCGAAGCCGCGGTGAACGTCACGTTGAACGTGAACGGCGTGAACGCGTCGACCGCCGCGAGGTTGGTGAACATGAGCGCCGAGCTCGTGAGGGTCGGCGTGAACCAACCCGCGAAGCCCGGAGCGACGACGCCGTCGGCGAACGTGGCTTGGATCGCGCCGACGCCCGGCGCGAAGGCGCCGAAGCCAAACCCGTCGACGGCGACCGGATCGTAGGCGCCGGCGAACCCGAAGCCCGGCGCGAACGCGCCCGCGGCGCCGAGGAACGGAGCGCCCGCGACCGTCGCCGCGCCGGCGGTCGCCGCCGCGGGGACGAACGCGTCGAGCCACGGCGTCGTGATCCCGATCGGGAACATTCCGTCGAAGCCGGTGAGGCCGACGCCGATGTTCGAGACGCCGACCATGTCGAACGCGATCGCGCCGATGGCGCCGCTCGACCAGACGGAGATCGGCCACGTGCCGACGAGGCCGTCCCACGCGATCGGGCCGGCGGGCCAGATCATGATGTTGCCGGCCGCGGCGACGATGCTCTGCTCCGTCGTGCCGGTCGACTCGTCGAGCGCGGCGGGAGCAGGTTCGGACGTCGCGCAGCCCGACGCCGTCGCGACGAGCGCGCAAGTCATGAGGGGGATGATTGTGCGAGCTTTCATTGTCGTGTTCCTTTCGTGTCGAAAAGTTGGTGAGGTTGGTGAGGAGGAGCGGGGCGCATGAGCCAGCGCTCGCGAGGAGGTAAGCCGTGCCGTTCAAGCCGAGTAAGCGGTGCTGCGGTCAGCAACGCTCGTGCCCTCGGCGCGTGCTGGTGAGCTCGTTCGGAGGCCGACACCGCCACGCTTGGATCGGCGCTCGCGGGCAGAGCCGTACGGACGCGTCGAGCTGCACCCGAGCTCTCCGTGCGCTCCGCGCACGCTTGTGCCGTTAACGATTCACGGCGAAGGCGCGAGCGTCGTGTCGAAGGCAGCGCTTTTCGACGCCGCGCGCCGCACGGGCGCGCCGCACGCGCGCCTCATTTCTTCGGCTTGTCGGTGTTCAAGAGCTCTCGCGTCAGCGCCGACGCGCCGTGCGTCCGGAGCTCGGCGCAGAGCGAGACGTTCTCGAGCGCCTGCCCGAGCGGGCGCGCGGCCCCCTCGATCTTCGCCGTGCGCGGCGTGTAGAACGCGGCGCGCTCCTCGAGCTCTGCGCGCGAGCACCCGACGCCGGCGGCGCCCACGAGCGCGACGCCGAGCGAGCCCGGCAGCTTCTTGACGAGCTCGTCCCAATGCGCGCGCACCCAAGCCTCGGTCATGGGTCGCGCGCGGCGGCGCCCGTAGGCGGCGCCGAGCACGTAGCGCATGTCGTGGGGGCGGATCTCGTCGCTCAGCGATGAGCTCATCGCGCGATCGAACGTCGCCGGATCGTCGAAGCCCGCGAGGGCGCGCAGCGCGGTGATGCGATCCTCGCGCGTCTTGCCTTCGCGGGCTCTGGCGAGGAGCTGATCGAGCCGCGCAGCGCCGGCGTGGCGCGTCGAGAGGTCGAGCGCGATCGTGGCCGTGTCGGCGTCGACGCTCGCAGGATCGGCGAGCCAGCGCGCGGCGTGCTCTTCGGCTTCGCGCAGCGTCGCGTCGTCTTCGGCGACGTCGCCCATCGTCGTCAGGACGGCGCGGCGGAGGATCGCCTCGTCACCGTCGGCGCTCTCGCCCGTCTTCTTGAGCCAGCCGAGATCTCGCTTTCGCTTCGCGAGGCGGGCGAGGGCGAACCTGCGGAACGCCGGCCGCGCCTCTTCTTGCACGAGGACGTTGCTCATGCCCCCGAGGATCGACGCGATCTGTTCGACCACGTGGCGCTCGGTCTCGTCGTCGAACATCGGCAGGAGCTTGAGCATCGCCTTGGCCGGGAGCTTGCCCGCCCGCACCTGGGCCCATGCGTTGGAGAGGAGCGAGATCTTCTCGGCGACGTCGAGCTGCGCGCGGCCGGCGGCGAGGCGCATCAGCTCGGCCTCGGAGAGCGTGAAGCGGTAGTAGCTCGTCTCCGCGTTCGGATGGATCCAGCCGGGGCAGCTCCTGCCCGCGACGAGCGAAGGCGCGCCGGCGGCGAGCTCGGCGCACGTCGACTTCTTCTCTCCCTGAGGAAGGACGCAGACCGGGATCACCCACGCGCGCGAAGGATCTTCGGGCGCCTTCGAACCGAGCGGGCGCCACGGCTCCTGCGCGAGCTCGGCGTGCCAGCGCGCGCCGCGCTCGCACTCGAGCTGAGCGCTCACCTGCGGCACGCCGGGTCGATCGAGGAAGCCCGCGGCCATGCTGGTGACGTCCTTGCCCGACGCGCGATCGAGGGCCGAGAGCAGCCGGTCGGCGCGGACGCTCCGATGGGCGTTGCTCGTGAGGTAGTCGCGCACGCCTCGTTGGAACGCGTCAGGCCCCATCCAGTGCTCGATCGTGGAGAGGATCGCGGCCCCCTTCTCGTAGGTGATCCCGTCGAACGCCTCGTGCGCCTCGCTGGTCGACGTCACGGGCTGCCTCACGGCGCGCGCCGACGCGAGGCCGTCGAGATCCATCACGTCGTGGAGCGAGGTGACGGCGTCGAGTCGCGCGCCGTACGCGGGCCGCCAGAGATCGGTCACGCGCCACTGCATCCACGTCGCGAAGCCCTCGTTGAGCCAGAGATCGTCCCACCACTCGGCGGTGACGAGGTTGCCGAACCACTGATGCGCGAGCTCGTGCGCGATGATGACCGCCTGCGCGCGCCGCGCCCGCGCCGAAGCGCGCGCGGGATCGAGCAAGAGCAGCTCCTCGCGGAAGGTGACGAGCCCGACGTTCTCCATCGCGCCGGCGGCGAACTCGGGCACCGCGACGATGTCGAGCTTCTCGTAGGGATAGGGGATGCCGAACCAGCGCGCGAGCGCGTCGACGATGCCGCTCGTCGCCTCGAGCGCGAGCGCGCCGAGGCCGGTCTTGCCCTTCGTCGTCACGAGGCGCACGGGGGGCTGCGTGCGCGCGAGCTCCTCGATCTCGAGCTCTCCGATCGCGAGCGCGACGAGGTACGAGGGCAGGGGAGCGGTGGGCGCGAAGCGGAAGCGCGTCTTGTCGCCCGCGTCGTCGCGCGCGATCTCCGGGGTGTTGCCGATCGCGATCATGCCCTTCGGGACCGTCACGCTGATCTCGAAGGGGACTTTGTAGCCGGGCTCGTCGAAGCAGGGGAACGCGCGGCGCGCTCCGGTCGCCTCGAACTGCGTGAACGCGTACCAGCGCTCGCGATCGGACACGCGATAGAGCCCGGAGAGCTCGTCGTCGAACGGGCCCTCGTACGTGATCACCAGCGTGGCGTGGCCGGGCTCGAGCGCCGCGTCGAAGCCGAGCACGAGCTCCTCGGGCCAGGGGCCGGCGCCGCCGTGCGCCGCGCGCCACGTCACGCGCGCGGTCTTCGCGACGCCGCCGGCGATTGCCTTGGCGCTCGTGACGTCGAGCGCGCGCGCGTTGAGGACCACGTGCGAGGTCTTCGCCGGGATCTCGACCTCGATCGTGGTCGTGCCCTTGTGCCGCGGCAGACGCGGATCGATCTCGAACGCGAGCGCGTACTTGACCGGCGTCGCGAGCGCGGGCAGGCGCCCGTCGGCGCGCACCGGGGGCGGCGGCGCTTGCTCGACGGGAGGAGGCGGCTTCGGCGGCGGAGGAAGCGGAGGCGGCGTCACGCACGAAGCGATCGCCGCGAGCGCGAGCGTGCCGATCGAGAGCGCCACCGAGGACCTCGCCATGGGACGGCACACGCTCGTTCAGCGCGGCGGTCAGGTCAAGGCGTACGTCGGGGGCTCGAGCGGCTTCGCGGGGTGGAGCCGCGTCATCGACGCCGGGCAGGGGCGCGCGATCTTCGGCGGACGCGCGGCGCGCGCGATGACCTTGAGCTGGATGCCGGAGTGCGACGGCTCGATCCGTTCGGCGCGCGGCAGCATCGGCGGCTCTTCGATCGCCATCGATCCGACGGGCGACGTGACGACGAACGAGCTGTCGTCGAGCGTCCCCGGTCGCCACAAGACCGCGTGAGCGCCCGCGCGCCACCGCGGCGAGAGCGAGAGACGGCCGGCTTCCTCGGTCAAGAAGCCGATGAGGCGCATCCCTCGCATCGACTTCGGCGCGTCGAACGAGCGCGCGGGCTTCCTCGCGCGGCTGATGAACACGCCGTCGCGGAATCGGTAGAGGCTGTTGCCGGTCTCGAGGCTCGCCTCTCCCGGAAAGACGCGCCGGCCCCTCGATTGCCACGTCGCCGTCGAACGGGTGGCGAGCTGTCGGAGGAAGGCGGTCGGCGCGTCCATGATCCGGGGTTCTCCTTGGCGTGTCCTACAGTCTCACACCTCTGCACCCTCCGTGCCGGCCACCGGCGGCCGAACCCCCCTCACGAACGCAGGGAAAAATAGGCCGCTCCAGCGATCGAGAGCTTGCTCTCGGTTCCTGGGCCCCGATCTCGGGGCTTCGGCGGTGAGCCTGTGTGGCGGGTCGATCCAGGTCAAGCTTTGGCCAGCTGCGCTGCCGCTTGCTCATCGGGGACGCAAGACCGAGCTGTGGAGATCTCGGCCGCGGCCGTCGACGAGGGTGACCGTCATCATCCCCGAGCGGCCGTCGATCCGGATCACGCCGAACGACTGCGCGCCGGTCGCGGGCGAGCCGAGCGTGGTCCAGTCGGTGGAGACGTAGACGACCTCGGGGCCGAAGGTGTCGTCGAGCGGCTTTCGGGGGAAGGAGGTCGCGTGCATCGGGCCGGCGACGAACTCCCAGAACGGGCTCATGTCGAGCTGCGCGCGGCTCGGATCGTAGTGGTGGGCGGCGGCGAAATGGACGTCCGCGGTGAGCCAGACGACGTTGTCGACGCCGCGCGCGCGCAGCGCCGAGAAGAGCGTCGCGAGCTCGACCTCGCGTCCGGAGGGGGGGCCGTCGCGGTTGGCGAGGCCGTCGAACGCCTGACCGCCGCCGCGCGCCGGCTCCGACACGACGAGGCCGATGGGCATGTTGCACACGATGACCTTCCACGTGGCCTTCGATCGGGTGAGCGCGTCGATGAGCCACGCGAGCTGCGCCGATCCGAGGAACGCCTCCGCGGGCGGCGCGGGATCGTTCGGCGTGCGGTGCGAGCGGCCGTCGAGGAGAAACACCTCGAGACGCGGCCCCCACTTCACCGATCGATACATCGGCCGCGAAGGATCGACGAGCGTGGGCCAGTGCTCGAACATCGCGCGCCGCGCGCTGACCGCGCGCCGATCGACCGCGGGCGACATCCCGGGAAACCAGTTGTTCTGGACCTCGTGATCGTCCCAGATCGCGAACGTCGGCACGCTCGCCGAGAGCGCGCGGACCTCGCTCGAGAGGCGGCTGTAGAGGAAGGCGCCGCGAAAGTCGTCGAGCGTGTCGGCGACGCGCGACTTCGCCGGCGTCACGACGTTGCGCCACACGGTGCCGTCGGCGAGCGCGATCTCGGGAGGAATGGGGTTGTCGGCGTAGATCGCGTCGCCGCAGTGGAGGAAGAAGTCGGGCGAGCGCGCGAGGAGCGCCGCGTAGGCCGGCATGCCGCCGCGCGACGGATCGATCCCCCAGCCCTGGCCGTTCGTGTCGCCCGACCACGCGAAGGTGACGTCGCGATCGTCCTGCGGCGCGGTCGAGAACGAGCCCGCGATCCACGGCGACTCACGCTCGGCCTCGAAGCGTGCGCGATAGTGGATCCGCGTCCCCGCGGGCAGCTCGTCGAGCGACGCTTTGGCGACATAGTCGGTCTCCGCCGACGCGACGCTCGGCGCGGCGCGCCGCGGGCCCTCGAACGACGGCGACGTCGACCACTCGACCGCGAGGCGCGCCGCGCGATCGGCGCGGCACCACACGACCGCCCGAGACGCGGTGACGTCGCCGCTCTGCACGCCCCAGGCGGCCTCGGGACGGCCGTGCAGCGCGAGCGTGCCGTCGGCGTGGGGCGCGCGTCGTCGCGTGCACCCCGCGAGGAGCCCGCCGAGCACGAGGCCGCGCCTGCCGAGCATGTGATAGCCTCGCGGACCGCGCATGCGGCGCTTGTACCATGCTTGGATCGTCGTCGTGTGCGTCGTGCTCGCGCTGGTCGCGGCGCGACCCGCGTTCGCACAAGCGCACGGCGCAGACGACGCGGGCGCGCCTGCGGCCTCGGCGTCGACCGCGCATCGCGGGCAGACCGGCGAGATCCGCGTCCACGACAAGTCGATCATCATGCTCCGAGCGGCTCGCGCAGGGCGCTCGGCCGCCGATCGCGCGAAGGCCGCGAACGCCGCGCTCGACGCGCTCCTCGCGCAGACCGACGACATCGGCGAAGCGCGCTTCGAAGAGAGCCAAGGAACCGCCGTCGTCTACGTGGGCAAGGCGCCGATCGTCACCCTCGGCCAGGAAGACGTCGACGCCTCCGGCGAGGCGAGCCTCGGCGTCCTCGCGGCGCAAGTCACGAGCCGCCTCGGGCAGGCCGTCAACACCGAGCGCAAGCGCAGCGCGATCGCGACCACCGTCTTCTCCTTCTCTCTCGTCATCTTCTCGGCGCTGCTCGCGTTCCTGCTCCTCGGGCGCGTCTCCGAGCTCGCGACCCGCCTGCGTACGTCGATCGGCGACTCCCCGGAGAAGGTCACGGGCCTGCGCCTCGGCAAGATCGAGTTCGTGAGCGCGGGCGCGGCGCGCGGCGCGCTCTCGGTGAGCCTCGCGCTCGGGCATCGCTTCATCCAGCTCGCGATCGCCTACGGCTGGCTCATCTTCGCGCTCTCGCTCTTCGAGGCGACGCGCGGCTACACCGGCCGCCTCACGGGGATGGTGGTCACGCCGCTCTACGGCTTCGCCGCCCGCATCGGCGGCGCGCTGCCGCTCATGGTCGTGGCGTCGATCGCCGTCGTCGCGGTCAGCGTCCTCGTTCGCTTCGTCGGGCTCTTCTTCGAGAGCGTCCAGCGGGGCGACACCCGCCTGACCTGGCTGTCGCGCGATCTCGTCCGCCCGACGAGCGCGCTCGTGCGATTCGGCATCATCGTCGTCTCGCTCGTGCTCGCTTCGCCGCTGATCACCGGCGAGGCCGACGGCGTCCTCTCCCGCGTCGGCCTCGTCGCGCTCTTCGCCGTCGCGCTCGCGTCGACGCCGCTGCTCGCCACCGCGGTGGTGGGCGTGCTCGTGGTGTTCAGCCGTCGCTTCAAGAAGGGCGAGCACATCGAGATCGGCGGGCGCTCCGGCAAGATCCTCGACGTCACGCTCTTCGACGTCCGTCTCGAAGACGACGTCCTCACCGACGTGAGCGTTCCGCACCTCCTCGGCCTCGTGAACGCGACGCGCGTTCATCGCCACGCGCCGCTCTCGACGCTCGAAGTGGTGGTCGACCCGTCGGCGCCGCAAGACGAGGTCGAGCGCGCGCTCTTCGACGCCGCGCGCCAGCAGAGCTCGCGCGGGAAGGTCGAGCTCGTCTACCTCGACGCCGCCGGCGCCCATTGGCGCGTGACGAGCGCGGCGGTTCGTCACGACGTCACGCTCGCGCGCGTCGTGCAAGACGCGCTGGCGAAGGTCGGCGCGGGCCTCGGCCACGGGCGCACGCGGCCGGCGCCGCGCGCGAGCCACGACAAGAGCGATCGAAGCGCCGAGGGATCGTGAGCGCCATCACGCTCCTGATGGGCCTCTTGGTCCTGTCGTACATCGGGAGCCTCATCATCGGGCGCGGCAGCGGCCGCGGCCTCCCGTCGGGCGTCGAGTTCCTCGGGCTCGGCTTCGCCGTCGGGCCCCACGCGCTCGGCCTCGTCGAGCGATCGATGATCGCCGAGTTCGAACCGCTCGTGCAGGTCGCGCTCGGCTGGCTCGCGTTCATCGTCGGTCTCGACTTCGGTCGGGTCGGCGGTCGTCGGGTGCGCACGAGATCGATCGCCATCGGCGTCTGCGGCGCGCTCCTCACCGGCGTGGTCGTCGGCCTCGCCGTCTACCGGATGTCGATGACGATCGCGATCCCGGGCGTCGACGCGTCGGGGCGGCTCTTGCTCGCCGCCGGCGCGGGCGCCGTCACCGCGGAGTCGACGCCGTTCGCGGTGCAGTGGGTCGCCGCGCGCTGGACGGTGAAGGGCCCCGTCTCGACGCTCCTCGTCGAGATCGCGACCGCCGACGACTTCGCGCCGCTCGTCGCGGCGGGAGCGATCTTCGCGCTGGCGCCCGCGAGCGGCGTGACCGTCGAGCTGACCGGCGGCGGCTGGTTCGCGCTGAGCCTCGCGCTCGGCGGCCTGCTCGGCACCGTGACCGCGCTGCTCCTCCGCCACGCGGAGGGCTACGCGGTGTGGGGTGCGCTCGTCGGAACGCTGCTGCTCGGCGTCGGCACGTCGTCGCGCTTCGGCCTGTGCACGATCTTCGTGACCTTCGTCATGGGCATCGCGCTCGCCGCCGTCTCGCCCAACCGGCGCGCGCTTCGCAAGATGGTCGGGCCGACCGAGCGCGCCGTGCTCTATCCGCTCTTGCTCCTCGCCGGCGCGCACATCGACGCGCGGCCGATGCTCGAGACGCGGATGCTCGCGGCGGTGGTCGCGCTCGTCTTGCTCGCGCGCATCGCAGGCAAGCTCCTCTCCGGCCTCGTCATCCGCACGTTCGCCCCGACGATGCGCCCGGCGGGGCCGGCGATCGGCATCGTGCTCCTCTCTTCGGGCCCGGTCTCGGTGAGCTGCGCGTTCGTCTTCGCGCTCCGATTCCCGGGGCGCATCGGCGACACGCTGCTCGTGTGCGCCGCCGCCTCGGCGGTGCTCGGCGAGCTGGTCTCCACCTTTGCGGTGAAGAGCCTGCTCACGCAGCTCGGCGAGCTCACCCCTGTGTCGGAAGCGGCAGACAGCAAGCGTACGCCTCCGAAGGAAGCCGCGTCGTGAGCGCGTCGTGAGGGAGAAGACGCACCCGCGTCGCCTCTGTCGCACATCGTCGAATCGACGAGAGAGCCGAGCCGTTTCGTTCGCGTCGGCGCCAAGACTCGATAGGATCCAAGCGCTGGGAGGTCTCTTCATGGCGCGTGCGTTTGCTTGGAAGTGGCTCGTCGTGACCGTGGCCATTGGCGTGACCACGGCGGCGCAGGTCGCGGGGTGCGGATCGGATCCGACCGTCACCGACAATCCGGACAACGGCGACGCCGGCGACGAGGTCGGTCCGCCGCCGGACTTCGGGAACACCGACGGCGCGACGACGCAGTTCGCATCCATCGTGATCTCTCCGGCCGACGCCGTGATCACCGTCGACCTGGACCAGAAGACGCCGACCACCGACTTCACCGCGAAGGGCATCCGCGCCGACGGCACCGAGGTCGCGATCCCGAGCGGCGCGTGGAACTTCAACCGAATCGACGCGGCGGCGTTCGAAGCCAACAAGCTCGTTCCGACCGGCTTCATCGGCGGCAAGGGCGAGGTCACGTTCAAGTTCAACGGACAGGGCGCGAAGACGACGGCCACGCTCAAGTTGCGCGTTCGCGCGGGCACGACGCCGGACGCGGCGATCCTCGCGAAGCTCGCCGCGGCGACGACGCCGGATCCGGCGATGGCGCTCCTCTATCCGTACGACGGCACCGTCTTTCCCCGCGGCCTGCCTTCGCCGGTCATCCAATGGAACGGAGGCGGCGCCGCCGATCTCTACAAGATCGAGGCGCAGAGCGAGTCGTTCGACTACGTCGAGTACGCGACCGTTCCTCCGCCGTCGCGGCACAACCTCCCGACCGTCCCGGCGAGCATCTGGTCGAAGCTCACCGACTCGACCGCCGGCGACGTCGCGTTCTCCGTGCAGCGCTACGACGGCGTCAACGCGTACGTCGCGAAGAAGCAGAAGTGGACGATCGCGCCCGCGAACCTCAAGGGCACGATCTATTACACGCAGCTCGGCGGCAGCACGCGCGTGCAGAAGATCAAGCCGGGCCAGACGACGCAAGACGCGGTCGTCCCGAGCACCAACACGTGCGTCGCGTGCCACAGCGTTTCGAAGGACGGACGGAGGATCGTCGCGAGCCTCGACGGCGGCGAGAGCCCGTGGGCGGTCTACGACGCGGAGACGGGCGCCGAGCTCTATCGGAGCACGCAGCCGTCGGGCTTCCAGGCGATCTCGCCGACGGGCTCGCACGTGCTCTGGCGTCATTGGAACAACGGCGCGTTCGGGAGCGAAGGACAGCTCCGCCTGAGCACGTCGACGAGCGACGCGGTCCTCGCCACGCTCGTGCCCGGCGTCGCCGGCGCGTTCCCGGGTCACCCCGTCTGGTCGCCCGACGGAAAGAAGATCGCGTTCTCGATGCGCACGGCGGGCGACGGCCTCAACATCACCGCGTCGACGGTCTGGATCACCGACGTCAACCTCGCCGCGTCGCCGCCGACGTTCACGGGCACGAAGAAGATCATCGATCCGAACCCGACCTACGCGGTCGTGACCTATCCGACGTTCAGCCCCGACTCGGCGTGGATCGGGTTCATGCGCGCGAACCAGTCGCGCTCCGACGGCGCCGGCGCGGGCGAGCTGTGGATCTCCACCGCCGACGGCGCCACGCAGATCCGCCTCGATCGCGCCGACGGCGTGCCCGACGTGAGCATGACGCCGAACGTGAGCTGGGGCCCGAGCTTCCACCCGGTGGCCGCGGGCGGCTACTTCTGGCTCGCGTTCTTCACCGAGCGCCCGTACGGCAACACGTTCAACGGGACGAACAAGCAGATCTGGCTCGCGGCGGTCGACGCCTCGCCGAAGGCGGGCAAAGATCCGAGCCACCCGGCCATCTACATCACCGGCCAGGACACGACGACGACGAACGAGCGGCCGCAGTTCACGGTCGATCCGTGCAAGCCGCTCGGGCAGTCGTGCGAGAACGGCTACGACTGCTGCGACGGCTACTGCCGCATGGGCGACGGCGGTCTCGTCTGCCAGAACAAGGGCAACGAGTGTTCGCAGTCGGGCGACGCGTGCAAGGTCGACGCAGACTGCTGCACCGGCCTCAAGTGCATCGGCGGCTTCTGCACGACCCCGCCGCCGAATTGATCTAAGGTAACGGGCCTACATGGCCCAGATGCAACCCGCCCAGGCTGCGGCCCTGCCGATGCGTCTCGCGCAGATGGCGCGTGCGCTCGAGTCGCGCTTCCTCGGCAAGGACGAGGTCATCCGCCTCTTGCTCATCGCGGTCGTGGCGGGCGAGCACGCGGTGCTCGTGGGGCCGCCCGGCACGGCGAAGAGCGCGCTCATCCGCATGTTCGCGCGCCTGCTCCACGCGAACTACTTCGAGTACCTGCTGACGCGCTTCACCGAGCCCAACGAGATCTTCGGGCCGGTCGACATCGCCGCCTTCCGCGAGGGGCGCTACCAGCGCCGCGTCGAGGGGATGCTGCCGACGGCCGAGGTCGTGTTCCTCGACGAGGTGTTCAAGTCGAACTCGGCGATCCTGAACGCGCTGCTCACGCTCCTCAACGAGCGTCGCTACACGTCGGGCGGCGTCGTGATGAAGTGCCCGCTGCTCTCGTGCTTCGGCGCCTCGAACGAGGTCCCGACCGACGAGACGCTGACGGCGATCTTCGACCGCTTCCTCCTTCGCATCCGGTCCGACAACCTCGACGCCTACCACTTCCAAGATCTGCTCACGAAGGGCGTGCAGCACGAGATCATGGCGCTCACCGACGCGCCGGTGCAGCCGCTCGCGTCGGCGCGCGAGATCCAGGAGCTGCATCGGGCGTTCGCGCAGCGCATGCGCTTCACCGAGGAGTTCTTCAGCCAGTACAAGGGTCTCGTCTTCCAGATCCGCGCCGAGGGCGTGAGCCTCTCCGATCGTCGCGTGGTGAAGCTCCTCAAGCTCTTCGCCGCGAGCGCGTTCCTCGACGGGCGTCAGCAGCCCGACGCGAGCGACTTCTTCGTCCTCAAGCACATCTGGAACAACGAGGATCAGTCGGCGATCCTCGAGTCGATCGTGACGCCGGTGCTCGAGTCGCACTACCGCGATCACCCGAACGCGCGCCGCGTCGGCGCGGCAGGCATCGGCATCGAGGCGCTCGCCGGCGAGATCGATCGCGTCCGCCAAGTGCTGACGGGCGGCGGCGGCCTCTCCGACGTGCAGCTCTTCAGCCAGCTCAAGGCGCTCAACGAGATCAAGGCGGCGCTCGGCGCCTCGCCCGATCCGCGCGCCCCCGAGCTCGTTCAGCGCGTCGATCAGCTCCTCGAGGCGGCCTTCCGCAGCGGTCGCTTCGCGCAGCTCTGAAGGGGGGCGCCGCGTGAAGCTCTGCGCCGTGGATACGTCGACGAGCCTCGGCTCGGTCGCGCTCTACGACGACGAGCTCCTCGTCGCCGAGGACGCGCGGCGCGTGTCGAACGCGCACGGCGAGTCGCTCCTGCCGATGATCGATCGGCTCTTCTCCGGCGCGAAGTGGCGGCCGGCCGACGTCACGCGCTGGGCCGTCGGGATCGGACCGGGATCATTCACCGGCCTTCGCATCGCCGTCTCGACGGTGAAGGGGATCGTCCTCGGCACCGGCGCCGAGCTCGTCGCCGTCACCTCGCTCGAGGCGCTCGCGGCGCTCGCGGCGTCGTCGCTCGGATCGAGCGTCACCGACGCGTCACGCGCCTTCGTCCCGTGCGTCGACGCGATCCGCGGCGAGGTCTACGTGCAGAGCTTCGGCGCGACCCGATCGGAGGCGACGTGCCTCCCGCCCGACGCGGTCGCGGCGTGGCTCGCGACGCTCGGAGGCGCGCGCGACGTCGTCCTCGTCGGCGAGGCCTCGACGCGCGTCTTGCTCGACGCCTCGTGGCAGATCACCCGCCTCGACGCGGGGGAGCACGCGCTCCCTCACGCCCGGGGCGTGGCGCTCGTGTCACGAAATCGTGAACCCGTCGATCCCGACGACCTCGAACCGTCGTACGTTCGTCCCCCGGAGATCACCGTGCCGAAGGCCGTGTGAGATCGGGGTGACGAGCGCTGGACATCGAGAGGCCCGGACCAAACGATGGGGACCAAGGATCGAGCGGTGAGCCTCGGAGAACGTACAGTCGGCGTCGGATACCGTCCTCAGCTCGCGACGACGCTCCTCGCGCAGCCGTCCGCCGTCGACTTCGTCGAGGTCGTCGTCGAGGTTTGCCGCGACGTGCGCGCGCGTCGCGAGATCGCGGCGCTCGCCGAGGTCTGGCCGGTCGTTGCTCACGGCGTGAAGCTCTCTCTCGGGAGCGCCGAAGGGATCGATCGCGACCGCGCGCGTGAGATGGGGCGCCTCGCGCGCGAGCTTCGCGCGCCCGTCGTCTCGGAGCACGTGTCGTTCGTGCGCGCCGGCGGCCGCGAGATCGGTCACTTGACCGAGCTGCCGATGACGCGCGAGGCGGTGGGCGTCGTCGCGCGCAACGTCGAGGTGCTCCGGCGCGAGCTGCCCGACGTGCCGCTGCTCCTCGAGAACGTCGCGCGCGCGTTCGTCTGGCCCGAGCGCGCGCACGAAATGGACGAGGGCGCGTTCTACGCCGAGATCGTCGACGCGACCGGCTGCGATCTCCTGCTCGACGTCGGCAACCTCTACGCGAACGCGGTCAACACCGGGCGCGACCCGCTCGCGCTCCTCGCCTCGTTTCCTCTCGACCGCGTCGCGATGATGCACGTCGCCGGCGGCGTCCGCGAGCACGGATTCTACTTCGACACGCACGCGCATCCCGTGCCCGACGCGGTCTTCGATCTCGTGGCGCACGTCGTCGCCTCGGCCGGCGCCGTCCCGGTCATGGTCGAGCGCGACGCAGACTTCGACGGCATGGACACCGTGCTCGTCGAGCTCTCGAGGCTCCGCGCGATCCAAGCCTCGTCGCCCGCTCCCGCGCTCGCTCCCGCTCCCGCTCCCGCTCCCGCTCTCGCTCCCGCGCTCGCTCCCGCTCCCGCGCTCGCTCCCGCTCAAAGCGCGCTCGCGCGCGCGCTGACCTGCGGCGATCCCACGACCGACGACGCGATCCTCCGCGCGCGCGGCGTCCTCGAGCGAAAGCGCGCCGACGACGCGCTGCCGCTCTTGCCCGAGCTCGGCGCGCGCCTCTCGAGCCACGAGGCGCTCGCGCTCGGCAACATCGCCGGCGTCCCTCGCCTCGCGACGATGACCGCGGTCGCCGACGCGATCCGGATCGCGGAGGCCGCGCGCGAGAGGCCGGAGCTCGCGCCGTTCGCCGCGCGCGATCTCGGTCTCCTGCGCGCTCGCTTCGCGGGCGGCGCGGAGGGCCCGCGCCCGCGCGCCTGGCCGTACGTCGGTCGAGAGACGATTGGAGGCGGCAAGGCCGTCTGGGTGTGGAAGGGCTTCGGGCAAGGCGCGCCGGTGCGCGTCAGGGGAGCGAGAGCATGAGCGAGAAGACGCGGCTGGACGGACTTCCTTCAGGTGTGAAGGAACGCCTCGAAGAGCTGAAGAAGAGCCTCGAGAGCGCGCTCGGCGACGGGCTCGTCGGGATCCTCGTGCACGGCAGCGTCGTGCGCGGCGAGTATCGGCCGGGCGAGAGCGACGTCGACGTCATCGTCGTCATGAAGGAGGCGACGTTCGCGAACCTCGAGTCGATCGGCAACGCGCTCCAGCTCGCGCGCTACTCCGCGCGCATCGAGGCGATGATCCTCACCGAAGACGAGATCGCGGGAGCGAGCGATGCGTTCCCTCTCCTCTACGACGAGATCAAGCAGAGGCACCTCTTGCTCGCGGGGAGAGATCCGTTCGGCGCCGTCGAGGTGCACGACACGCATCGGCGCCTTCGCATCGAGCAGGAGCTGCGCGAGGCGCAGATCCGGCTGCGCCGCGCGGTCACCGACGCGTTCGGCGCGCGCGAGGCGATCGCGGGCGCGGTGACGCGCAAGGTGAAGCAGGTGCGGGCGCCGCTGCACGCGCTGCTCGCGCTCAAGGGCATCGCGTGTCCGCCCGACTTGCCGAGCGTCGTCGCCAAGGTGGGCGAGACGTACGGCGTCGAGACGGCGGCGCTCCGCGCGGCGCGCGAGTCGCCCGACGCCGCGCATCGAGCGCTGGTCACGCTCCTCGCGAAGACGATCGACGACGTGAACGCGATGGAGTCGACGCCCGCAGCAGGAGGAGGGACCTGATGCTCGAGATCTACGACGTCTGGCCGTTCAACATCGAGAGCGGCCCTGCGTTTCTCGTCCTCTTCTTCATGCTCTCCGCGATGCTCCTCGCGGGAGGCGCGCTCGTCGGGATGATCTTCGGCTGGATGTTCGAGACCGGCGACGCCCCAGGGATCGTGGTGGGGCCCATCGTTCCGCCTGGTCCGCACCACGCGTATCGACACCCCGGTCAGGCGCCGCAAGCGCGCAAGCGCCTCGCGATCGGATGGGTGCCCACGCCCGAAGACACGTGGGCGATCGCATATCTGCGCGACGGAGAGAAGGCGGTCGCCGAGGCGCTCCTCGGCGCGGCGATGGCGGTGGGCTGGATCAGCGGCACGCAAGCCGACGTGACGATCAACCGCGGCGGCAGGCCCACCGATCCGGTGCTCGCCGACTACCACGATCGCCTGGGCACGTCCGCGTCCACCAACACCGGCGTGCGCCTCGCCGCGATGGCGACGGCGCAGGCGGTGAAACCAGGGATCGAGGCCACGCTCTCGCGCGCCGGTCTCCTCCGGAACGGCTTCGTGAGGTTCATCGGCGTGACGTCGTTCGTCGGCGCCGGCCTCTTCGCCGAGCTCATCGCCCTCGTCCGCTGCGCGCGAGGCATCGCGCTCGAGCGTCCGGTCACGTTTCTCGTCATCGAGATGCTGCTCCTCTTCGGTTTCGTGGTCATCGCCGCGAGGAAGATCGCGCGTGGGCGCAGCCGGCGCGCCGACAACTATCTGCGGTGGCTCGACAACGCGACGACGTCTCTCCGCATGGACGTCTCGAGCGGTCGGCGCACGACACCCGAAGACGTCGCGATGACCGTCGCGGTCGGCGGCATGGTCGCGATCGCCGCCGCGCCGATGTTCGTCGCCATGTCTCCGGCGTTCTTCGCGAGCGCGGGCGGCGGCTCGTGGTCGAGCTCGAGTTGCTCGTCGACGTCGTCGAGCTGCAGCTCGTCGAGCTGCGGCGGCGGCGGAGGCTGCGGCGGGGGCGGAGGCTGCGGCGGCGGCGGAGGCTGCGGCGGGTGAGCGGGTTCGAGGCGCTCGGCGCGTTCGAGCCGCTCGCGCGCCTCGTCGAGCGTGACGGCACGCTCGACGGTTCCGTGCCTCTCCGCGTGGCGCAGGCGTGCGTCCCGTTGCTCGAGGGCAACGCGCTCGGTCATCGGATCGTGTTCTCGAAGCGGCTCGTCGTGCGCGCGCGGCTCGGGCGCCGCCGCCTCGAAGCTTCGCGTGAGCTCGAGGAGATCGATCGCGCGCACGCGGCCGCGATCCCGCTGCTCGCGGCCCAAGGATTTCTCCGGCGGGGCGGCGCCTGGTACACGCAGCTGGAGAAGAGCTGGTGGTGGGTCGAGCGCTCCGTCTTGCGCGTGTGGACGGGCCTGCTCGTGCGGCCCCGCCCCGGAACGTGGCTCCGCGTCACCGGCGCGGGGAGCCGCGCGATCCTCGGCCTCGGCGTACGGGCGGCGTGGATCGCCGACGCCGGCGAGCTCGTGCCCCTCGTGCTCGACTTCGACGCTGCGCCCGACGGCGCGCGCCTCGAAGGCGAGGTCGCGACGATCGTGCCGGTCGTCCCCGGCGTTCGCGCCGAGATCGTCATGCTCCGCGACCAGCCTGCCCTCGGCGAGGCGCACGCCGCCTTCTACGACGCGAAGTATTTCGCCGCCAAGAAGAGCGGCGAGGTGACGAGGAAGTACCGGAGGACGATCGCCCGCGCGAAGGCGACCGACGAGGTCGCGTCGCGCGGCTCGCTGCGCGTCGCGCACCTGGCGGGCCCGCGCCCCGAAGTCGCCACGATCGATCGCGCGCTCGGTCCGGGCTTCACGTCTCCCGTCGCGGTCTCGTCGTCGCTCCAGGTGGTGCGCTTCGCCAACGCGGTCGGGTTCACCGCGCACTACGACGGAAACACCCTCGCGATCGAGCCGGATCGCGCGGCGCTCGCGCGCGGCGCGCGGGCGGTCACGTCCGAGCTCGCCGCCGCGCTCGGCGAAGGCTTCGTGCCTTCGCACGAGGGCGCGGTGCTCTACCTCACCAAGTACTTCACTCCGCATCCGCACGGCGAGCCACACTTCTTCGTCAAGCCGTGGGCGTTCACGGAGACGCCTCCGGGGTGGTCGAGCATCCTCGAGGGCGTGCGCGGCGAGGGCTTCGACGTGATGCGTGGCGTCGTCTGGACGGATCGCTTCCACGCGACGCCGGCGGTGTTCGCCGTCTGCCCCACGCGAAAGATACGCGTGCCCGCGGGTGCGCGGCTCCTCGAGGTGGCGGCGGTGCCGCGAACTCTGCTGGACGAGGGCTTCGAGATGCGAAATCTTGGAGGCTGATGGCTGTCCAAGGACCGGATCTCCTACGGACCGTCTCGTCGGCGGGTCACGCGGTCGTTCCGCTCGCGCGTCCGGGCGAGATGACGCCGGAGAAGCTGCGCGACGTCATCGCGGCGTCGCCCTACACCTTCGCCGAGCGGCTCCTCGGGCTCGAGCCGCTGCTCGTCGAGCGCCAGCCGATCCGACCCGTCGACGAGGGGCGTTCGTTCGCATCGACCCGAGGCCCGACGCCGCTCCACACGGATAGTCAGATGTTCCTCGGCGTGCCCGCGGCGATCCAGATCCTCGTGTGCATCAAGCCGGCGAGCTCGGGCGGCGAGAGTCTCCTCCTCGACGGCGCGCGCCTGCTCGCGCGGCTCGAGCGCGACGAACCGTCGCTCGCCGACGCGATCTTCGATGTCGACCGCGTGCAGCGCTTTTTTTTCGGCGACGTCTCGGGGCCGACGCTCGCGCTCCGCGGCGGTCACCTCGCGTGGACGGTCTCGCCCCCCGACACGGTGGGCCCGGGCTCGATCGGCGCGCGCCTCGCCGAGGAGATCGCGCGCGACGAGCGCGAGGCGTCCGTGGTCGTCGCGCTGCGCGCGGGCGAAGCGCTCATCGCGAGCAACCATCGCATGCTCCATGGCCGCAAGGCGTTCGAGGGCGATCGTGAGCTCGTTCGTCTCCTCGTGTGGCTCGACACGCCGCTCGCCGCCGATCCGCGGCACGTCAAGCGCGCCAAGGAGGTCGCCCCGCCGCCGCTCCCGCACGTGCGCATGCGCATCCGCGCGGTGCTGGCGATCTTGCGGGGCGTTCCTCCCGCGAAGCTCGCGCGCGAGAACGGCGCCTCCGAGGCGACGCTCTACGGCTGGCGCGACGCGTTCCTCCGCGGCGGCCTGCGGGCGCTCGAAGACGAAGATGTAAAGTACACGTGATCGTCGCTGTACTTGCGCCAGCGCGCCAGCGCAAGGTGCGCCCGCTCAGAGCCTCGTCGGGCAGACGCTCTCGGTGCCGCCCTGCTTCTTGCAGAAGAGCTGAAGCGCGACCTGCCCCGTCGCCTGGAAGTAGTCGACCGTGATGACGTGCGCGCCCTTGATGAGGTTCACGGGCCCCGACTTCTCCGTCGGGCCGTGCTGGCCGTCGTTGTCGACGATGAGCGTGTTGTCGATGAGGACCTTCGCGCCGTCGTCGGAGACGATGCGGAAGTCGTAGATGCCCGGGTTGTCGACGATGAGCGGCGCCTCCCAGCGGATCGCGAAGTCTTCGTTCTTCGTCGCGTCGATGCCGGGGAAGCCGCCGGTCATCGTCTTCGCGCCGACGTTGAGATCTTTCGCGAAGAGGACGCCCTTGGCCGCCAGCGTCTCCATCGCGGGGAGCTTCTGCGTCGCCGGCGGGATCACGAAGAAGGTGCCCTTCCACCCCGCCGGATCGGGCGTGCCCGTGCCGAACACGTTCGTTCCCGCCAGGACGGGGAGCGAGCCCGCGGCGGGCGGCGTGGTCGCGGGGGGCGGCGTCGTCGGAGCGCCGCCGCCGCCGCCGCCGGCGCCGGGGATCCGAATGCGCTCGCTCGCGGGGATCGATCCGCGCGCCGCCGGCGCCGTTCCGGGCGCGGGCTGCGCGCCCGGAGCGGCCGGCGCAGGGGCGCCGGGCTGCGGCGCGTTGGCCCCTTGCGGATTGCCGCCGATGCGGAAGCTGCAGGCGAAGGTGGTGGTGGCGGCAAGAAACGCAATCGAAAGGGTGAGCTTGCGCATGATCCTCTGCTTTCGGTAGACGCGCGTCGGGCGCGGACCACTCAATTCATCGTCTTGACGCCGGCGGATTTTCGCGGCGCGTCATCAGTCGAAGTCCTCGATTTTCCAGAGCCCGCGCTCGCGAACGAGCTGCATCGTCCCCGCCCCGTAGGCCATCGTGGCGCGGTCGCCGGTCTCTTCGATCGAGGCCGTCGGCAGGGCCTGCTTGAGAGAGGAGACGACCTGCTGAATCTCGTCCTTGTCGTGACCCTCCCACGCGCTCTTGAGCTTGGTCGGATCGAGCCCCTCTTTGTGCGTGTCGGGCACGAACTTGAGGACGACGTCGTAGCGCTTCCTCTCGACGGCGCGGACGAAGCCTTGGATCGCGTGCCGGGGCGTGTCTTGCGCGTAGAGATCGATCGCCGTCGCTTCGACGCGCCACTTGCCGTTCTCGAGAACGAGCTGCAGCTCCTGGCCGTTGCCGCTCGTCACCGTGGCGGTGACGACGGGCGTCGCCGTCGGGCGGGCGAGGGCCTTGGCGATCTCGCGCACCTCGTCCGGGTTGTCTTTCACCATCCGGCGAAAGGCCTCGAGCGAGATCCCGCGACGCGCCTCTTCACTCAGCATGCGGTACGCGTCTTCTGCACGGCCTTCTTCGAGGGCGCGCGAGTACGATCGCAAGACCGACTGCGGATCCTCCGCCCTGGGCGCACCGCACGCGGCGCACGCGAGCGCGAAGGCGAGCAAGCCGAGGCCTCGACGGATCATGGCCTCAGGACTAGCACGATCAGCCGACGGCGAGCACGACGATCCGGGAAAACTGGTCCGAGCGCCCGTTGTCGTCGCTCACGAGGAAGAGGGCGCGTCGGCCGTCGGGCAGCGGTGGGCCCAGGGCGATGCCTTCGTAGTTATCCATGAGCGGCGTCGGCTGCGGTTGCTTCGGGGGCGGCAGGCGCGACGGCAGCGGCAAGCGCTCGAGGTCGACCAAGAGCGTCTTCGCGAGCACCGGCGCGTCGGCCGCGAGGCTCTCGACGCCGTGACAGATCGCGCTCGCGTCGGCGAGGCTCGTCCGGTGGATGCGCGCCGCGTTGCCGACGCCTTGCGTCCAGCCGCGCTCGAGGACCAAGAGCTCTTCGGCGCCGAACGCCGCCAGATCCGCGACGCCGTAGTCGTCGCGCGGCGCGACGTCCGTCGCGTAAGCGTGCTCGACCGCCTCTCCCGTCTTCCGATCGAGGCGGAGGATGCGCACCCTCGCGCCCGCGTCGCGCGGCAGCGCGGTCTCGCTGGCGGTATACAGATATCGACCGTCGGGGCTGGCCGACAGGGATTCGAAGCTCTTGTTGCCGAGAGCCTCGGAGAACTTCGCGGGAAGCGCGACGTCGCGGCGGAAGCGCCCGACGCGGTCGACCTCGATGATCCGCGGCCCGATCTCGCTCGCGACGATGAAGCCGTCGTCGACGATGACGATGCCCTCGGTGTCGAGCTTGCCGGGTACCGACAGTGGGATCGGCGTTCCCAGCGTCCACCGGTGGAAGTCTTCGTGGGGCTCGAGCGGGACGATGTTGGCCGTCTCGTCTTGGACCGCGAACAGGACGCGTCGCGACGGATCCCAGGCGATGCCGGAGAGCTCGCGGCTGCGCGGATCGTCCGGCAGGTCGAAGACCGTCCAGATCCCCACGCGCGGGCGGTGCGCGACAGGCGCGGCGAGGGAGCGCGGCTCACCGCACGCCGCCACGCCGAGACACCCCGCCGCGAAAGAGCCCAAGAGCTCTCTTCGGCCGAGGATTTTCGGCGCCAGATGCATCTCCCCGCGGTACGTTCTGCTCACACGTTCTGCTCACACTATAAGGGACTACCGTGACTCAGGACCCGCGTTCCGATCTGGAAACTCTTCCCATCCTGCCGCTGCGTAACAGCGTGGTCTTTCCTGCGAGCGTCGTCCCCATCAACGTGGGCCGCGCGCGGAGCGTCCGGCTCGTCGAGGATCTGCTCGGCCAAGACCGAGCCGTGGTCGGCATCGTCAGCCAGCGCGACGCCGACGTCGACGAGCCCGGCTTCGAGGACATCTTCGACGTCGGCACCGTGGCGCGCGTCGTCAAGGTCATCCGCCTCGGGCCTTCGAACTACTCGGTCGTGCTCCACGGCCTGTCGCGCCTGCGGCTCGCGGGCAAGGTCGGCCTCGAGCCTTACATGCGCGCGAAGGTTCGCCGCGTCGCCGAAGATCTCGAGCGCGACGCCGAGCTCGATCAGCTCGGCTCGCAGCTCCGGAGCGGCACGCGCGAGCTCTTGAACTTGATGCCCAACCTCCCGAAGGAGACGAGCGGCATCCTCGAGAACGTGCGCGAGAGCGGCGCGCTCGCCGATCTCATCGCTTCGAACCTCACGATCGATCACGTCACCGTGAGCGACAAGCAGAAGGTGCTCGCGACCTTCGACGTGAAGGAGCGCGTCCGCCTCGTGCTCGCGATGGTCACGAAGCAGCTCGAGCTGCTCCGCGTGAAGCGCGAGATCTCGAGCATGGTCGCCGACGAGGGGAAGAACCAGCGCGAGCTCATCTTGCGCCAGCAGATGAGGAGCATCCGCGAGGAGCTCGGCGAGACCGACGAAGACGACGTCGAGGAGCTGCGCGATCGCATCCGCCTCGCGCAGCTTCCGGAAGACGCGCACAAGATCGCGAAGAAGCAGCTCGGGCGGCTCGCCGGCATGCAGCAGCAGTCGGCCGAGTACAACGTGACCCGCACCTACCTCGAGTGGCTCGCCGATCTCCCGTGGAACAAGTCGACGCCCGACAAGCTCGATCCGTCCGACTGCCGCCGCTGCCTCGACGAAGATCACTTCGGCCTCGACAAGGTGAAGAAGCGCATCGTCGAGTACATCGCCGTGCGCAAGCTCCGATCCGACAAGAAGGGGCCGATCCTGTGCTTCATCGGGCCGCCGGGCGTCGGCAAGACGTCGCTCGGCCGCTCGATCGCGCGCTCGATGGGCCGGCGCTATCACCGCATCGCCCTCGGCGGCGTGCGCGACGAGGCCGAGATCCGCGGGCACCGCCGCACGTACGTGGGCGCGCTGCCCGGGCGCATCGTCCAGGGCCTCAAGAAGGCCGCGGTGAAGAACCCCGTGTTCGTCCTCGACGAGATCGACAAGCTCGGCGTCGACATGATGGGCGATCCCGCCGCGGCGCTGCTCGAGGTGCTCGACCCCGCGCAGAACGGGACGTTCCAGGATCACTACATCGACACGCCCTTCGATCTGTCGCAGATCACGTTCCTCGCCACGGCGAACAACCCCGACACGATCCCGGGGCCGCTCTGGGATCGCCTCGAGGTCATCGAGGTGCCCGGCTACACGCGCGCCGAGAAGCGATCGATCGCCAAGGAGTTCCTCGTCCCCAAGCAGCTCTCGTCGCACGGCCTCACCGACGAGCGTCTCCAGTTCATGGACGACGGCATCGAGACGATCCTCGAGAGCTACACGCGCGAGGCCGGCGTCCGCGGTCTCGAGCGCGAGATCGGCGCCGTCTGCCGTCACGTCGCGATGCGGATCGCCGAAGGCGAAGACGTGCACCTCAACTGCACGAGCGAGTTCGCGCAGATCGTGCTCGGCCCGCCGAAGCACTCGCCCGATCTCGCCGAGCGCACGAGCTCGCCGGGCGTCGCGACCGGCCTCGCGTGGACGCCTTCGGGAGGCGACATCCTCTTCATCGAAGCGACCAAGATGCCCGGCAAGGGCGACATCCTCATCACCGGCAATCTCAAGAGCGTGATGCAGGAGTCGGCCGCGGCGGCGCTCTCGTTCGTGCGCAGCCACGCCAACCAGCTCGGGCTCGACCCCGAGTTCCTCAAGACGATCGATCTGCACCTCCACGTGCCCAAGGGCGGAACGCCGAAAGACGGGCCCTCCGCCGGCGTCACGATGTACTCCGCGGTCGCCTCGCTGCTGCTCGCGTGCGCCGTGCGCAAGGAGGTCGCGATGACCGGAGAGATCTCGCTCCGCGGCGCCGTGCTCCCCGTCGGCGGCATCAAGGAGAAGCTCCTCGCCGCGCACCGCGCGGGGATCAAGGAAGTGCTCGTGCCGAGCCGCAACGAGAAGGATCTCGAAGAGGTCCCGAAAGACGTGCTGAGCGAGCTCAAGGTCCACCTCATCAAGAACATCTCGCAGGTGCTGCCGATCGTCCTCGAGGAGCCGAGCGCGCCGCCGCCGATGTCGCAAGAAGCGCCGCCGACGACGCCGAGCGACGCGCCCTGAGGTCTCCATGCGACGGCCGCCGTTCATGCGCACCGCGGCGTTCGTCGCCGTCGCGATGGGCGGCGTCGGGTTCCTCCCGCTCTTCGGCGGGCCGGGCTACGAGCACGCGCTCGCGACCGGCCTGATCGTCCCGAGCGCGTGCGCGATCGCGACCGCGCTCGACGCGGCGCGCGCCGAGGGCGACGAGCGCGCGCCGCTCGCGTCGCTCGGTCGCGGCGTGGTCCTCGGCCTCGCGCTCGCGACGGTCTCGATGATCACCGCGCTCCTCCACGTCTTGCGCGTCGGCCTCTGCGAGCTCTGGGGCGCGCTCCTCTACTTCGTGCTCACCGCCGCGATCGGCGCGGTGATGGGCGGCGCCTGGGGCGCCGCGGTCGGCGAAGGCGTCTCCGCGCTCGTTCGTCGCGGGAGGATCGAGCGGCCCTCGCGGCGCGCGGCCGCCGCGGTGATCTTCGCGCTCGCGGGCCCCGTCGGGTGCGCCGCGATCAGCGTCCATCGCTTCATCGCGTCGCCGATGATCTTCGCGTACGACCCGTTCGTCGGCTACTTCAGCGGGACGCTCTACGACACGATCATCGACGCGGGCACGACCCTCCTCACGTATCGCGCGGGATCAATCGCGACGCTCGCGGCGTGCGCGCTCTTCGCCTCCGTGCTCGAGCGCCGGAGCGATCGACCCTTCGGGCTCGTGCTCGATCTGCGAACGACGGCGACGCGCGCGCGCGCGGCGCTCGGCCTCGCGTGCGCGGCGGCGAGCGTGGGCGTCGTGCTCGCGGGCGCGAAGCTCGGGCACTTCAGCACGCCCGCGTCGATCGCGAAGGAGCTCGGCGGCGAGAAGCACGGCGCGCGCTGCGACGTGATCTATCCGTCGACGACGCGCGAGCAGGAGGCGAACCTCCTCGTCAAAGACTGCGACGAGCAGCTCGTCGCGGTGGAGAAGCGCCTCGGCGCGAACGGCCCGAAGCGCGTCACCGCGTTCTTCTTCCGCGACGCCGAGGAGAAGAAGCGCTTCATGGGCGCCGCGCACACGTACATCGCGAAGCCGTGGCGCGAGGAGGTCTACCTCCAGCAGGGCGGATATCCCCATCCCGTGCTCGGGCACGAGCTCGCGCACGTCGTCGCGGGGAGCTTCGGCCGCGGCCCCTTCCGGATCGCGGGCGATCTCGGCGGCCTCGTGCCGAACCCCGGCCTCATCGAGGGCGTCGCCGTCGCCGCCTCGCCCGACGACGAAGATCTCACGGACGCGCAGTGGGCGCACGCGATGATGAAGATCGGCATCTTGCCCGAGATGCGCCGCGTCTTCTCGCTCGGCTTCCTCGGCGACGCGTCGTCGAAGAGCTACACGCTCGCCGGCGCGTTCATCGACTTCATCGGCGAGACGTACGGGCTCGAGGTCGTTCGCGCCTGGTACGGCGGGGCCGACATCGGCGATCTCACGAAGAAAGACTGGCCGGCGCTCGACGGCGAATTCCGCGCCGAGCTCGCGAAGACCGAGCTCCCGCCCGAGGCCGAGAGCTTCGCCCGCGCGAAGTTCGCGCGGCCGGGGCTCTTCGGGCGCAAGTGCCCGCACGTCGTCGACGCGCTCCGCCGCGAGGCCGACGTGTGCCGCGACTCGCAGCGCTTCGCCGACGCGATCCGCCTCTATCGCGAGGCCATCGCGAAGGATCCGCTCGACTTCGCGTCGAAGAAGGAGCTCGCGAACGTCCAGCGCCGCCACGGCGATCGCGAAGACGGCATCGCGAAGCTCGAAGAGCTCGCGAAGGCGGGCGACAAGGCCGTCCCGCGCACGTGGCGCGATCGCGCGGAGGAGGCGCTCGCCGACGCCGACTTCGTCGACGGCGCGTTCGAGCGCGCCGCCTCGCGCTACGACGCGCTCGCGACGCGCACGATCGACGAAGACACCGCGCGCACGCTCGAGGTGAAGGCGCGCGGCGCGCGCGAGCCCGAGGCGCGCGCCGCGATCCAGGCGCTCCTCCTCGGCGACGCGAAGCACGGCCCCGACGTGTTCCTCGGCGGCGTCCACCTCGGCATGTGGAGCGCGACTTCGCCGTCGCCGCTCGTTCGCTATCTCGTCGGGCGAAATCTCCTCGGGCGCGGCTTCTACGAGGAGGGCGCCAAGGCCCTCGACGGCGCGCTCGACGGCGCGCTGCCCACGGCGCGGGTCGAGCGGGAGGCGCTGCGACAGCGCGCGATCGCCGCGTGCGCGCTCGGCGACCGCGACGCGCTCGCGAGGATCCGCGCGCGCATCGACGGCCCGACGGATCCGTTCGTGGGCGCCTCCGGCGGCCGCCGCGCGTCGACGCTCAGGATGATCGATCGCTGCGTGAAGTAGCCGCGAAGAACGCGGCGTTGATCTCCGCGTACGCCGCCCACTCCGGCGGCAGATCGTCCTCGTCGAAGATCGCCTCGACGGGGCACTGGCTCGCGCACGCCGAGCACGACGTGCACGCCTCGGGATCGATGTAGAGGCGCAGCCCGCGGCGCTCGCCGCTCGGCGCGCCGCGGATCTCGGCGAGCGATCGTGGGCCGTGGATGGCGTCGACCGGGCAGACGTCGACGCACGCGGTTTCGCAGGTGGATTCGCAGGGCTCGGCGATGACGAAGGGCATGGCCCGACCTGGAGCACCCCGCGCGCCAGCAAATTAGATAATGAAATCAACAGAACACGCGGGCGGCACACCGATATGTCGTTGCAGCACCCAAATGACGGTGTACGCTCTCCTCCTCTCTCATGGACCCGGTCACGACCCTGGGCCGGATCGCCGAGGCCCTCGCGGACGCGCACTCGCTCCGCCGCGTCCGCGACGCCGTGCTCTCCGCGCTCTCGCGCGAGGTGAGCGCGGTCGAGATCGGCGACGAGGCTCCGGGCGAGCGTCCCCATGGGATCGTCGCGCGCTTCCCCGACGGTCGCGGGTACGTCGCGTTGACGCCGCGAGGTCGGCAGGTGATGCCGCCCGATTTCCTCGCCGCGCTCGGCGCGCTCGTCTACGCCGCCGTCGAGCACGTCGAGGTCGTCCATCGCGTCGCGCAGGTGTCGCGTCGCGCGCACGTCGCCGAGCGCGATCTCCGCGACCGCCTCGCGGCGTCGGCGCACGACGATCTCGTCGCCGCCAGCGCGTCGATGACGACGCTCGTGCGTGAAGTCGTGCCCGCGGTCGCTCGGCACGACACCGTCGTTCTCCTTCGCGGAGAGACCGGCGTCGGCAAGGAGGTCGTCGCGCGGCGCATCCACGCGTCTTCGCCGCGCGCGAACCGGACCTTCCTCCAGGTCAACTGCGGCGCGATCCCCGAGGCGCTCGTCGAGAGCGCGCTGTTCGGTCACGAACGCGGCGCGTTCACCGGCGCCGTCGGTCGTCACGTCGGCTTCTTCGAGCGCGCCCACCTCGGCACCCTCTTCCTCGACGAGATCGGCGATCTCCCGCTCGCGTCGCAGGTGAAGCTCCTGCGCGTGCTTCAGACGGGCGAGGTCGAGCGCGTCGGCGGCGAGCGGCCCGTCGCGACGCGCGTGCGCGTCATCGCGGCGACGAACCGCCCCCTCGAGGAGATGGTCGCCGCGGGGCGCTTTCGCGAAGATCTCTTCTACCGCGTGAGCGTCTTTCCGGTCGTGATCCCTCCGCTCCGGCAGCGGCCCGACGATCTCGACGTGCTCACCACCAGCATCGTCGCGCGCGTCGCGACGCGGATGGGGCGGCGCCCGCCTCACGTCCCTGATGTCGTCCGCGGCAAGCTGCGGCGCCACTCCTGGCCGGGCAACGTGCGCGAGCTCGAGAACGTCCTCGAGCGCGCGCTCGTCCTGTCCGAAGGCCCGGAGCTGCGCGTTCCGTTTCCTCTCGATCCGGTGAATCGGATCGTCGCGCCCGAGCCCGGCGTCGTTCCGCTGGCGGAGGCCACCCGGCGGGCGATCGCGCGTGCGCTCGAAGCCTCGCGCGGGCGTATCTACGGACCGAGCGGCGCGGCGGCGCTGCTCGGCCTCAAGCCGTCGACGCTTCAGAGCAAGATGGCGAAGCTCGGGCTCTCGCGCCCGCGCTGATCAAGCCATCAAGCCCTCAGGCCATCTGCGCGTTGTTGCCCGCGTCGAGCGCGTCGACCGAGTCGGTCATCGGTCCACGCTCGCGCATCTTCGGGCGCGGGCCCTTGCCGTCCGTGTTCTCCGGCGGATCGAACGGGGCGCGGCCGAGCTGCTTCGTCTCGAGCGACGGCGCGAACGCCGTAACGACGTAGTAGCGGAAGATCCACCACCAGAAGTTCTTGTAGATGAGCGCCGGATCGATCTTGTCGGCGATCTTCGCGTGCAGCTCCGGGAGCTTGCTCCAGTGCGCGCCCGGGTTCTCGTGGTGCGCCGCGTGGTAGCCGTTGTTGAAGAGCAGCTTGTTCATCCACCAGCCGTCGAAGTTGCGCGAGTGGTTGTGCTCCGACCACGGATCGCAGTGGACGTGCTGCATGTAGTTGAACCACATCATCGTCCACGTTCCGAAGAAGCCGGGGAGGATGACGGTGAGCAGCGCGAGCTTCACGCCCGTCGCGACGCCGTGGACGCCGATGCCGGCGGCGACGGCGACGGCCATCGCGCCGATCCAGATCGCGTACTGACGGATGATCTCGCGATAGAGCGCCGGGTTCGAGCGCTTCGCCTTCGCGATGTACTCCTTGATCGGTCCCGACTGGTGATACGCGGAGACGAAGAAGTACGAGAGCGCCACGTACCAGGTGTTGCGGTTCGTGTGACGCCACGTGATCGTCGCGTCGCCTTCGCGGTTCACGTGCTTGTGATGATTCAGGTTGTGCGTGGGCACCCACGCGAACGTCGGGTAGCCGTAGAACACGCTGATCCAGTAGGCGAAGATCTGGTTCGCCTTGCGGTTCTTGAACGTCGGGCAGTGATTGTGGTTGTGCGCGATCGTTCCCGCGGCCATCGAGAAGTAGAAGCTGAGAGGACAGAGGAACGGAATCAGCTTCGGATTGACGTACTGCGCGACCACGACGACGGGCATCATCAGCGCCCAGAGAATCGTTCGATAATCGGCAGCGTTGCGCGGCAGCATGGCCAACGGACTACCCGCCATTTGGGGTCGGGGCAAGCAGGTCACGTCGATTTTTTGGCGCAAATTTCGCGTGCCGCGGCGAAATCGGAGGGCCCGAGCGCGTAGAGATCTACGCGGGCGGCCGGCCTAGGTGGGCTCTTCGCCTTTGCCGGCAAGGCGGCGCGCCCGCAGCTCTTCCCGGAGCACGTTGGCGACGAGGTCGCTCGTGCGCGTCGCGTCGGCCTTGGCGAGCAGCCGCCCGACGAGCGCGCGGTAGCTCAGCGCGGTGATGCCGCTCCGTGTGAGGTACGCCTCTTTCGTGCGCCCCGCCACGAGCCACCCGAGGATGTCCGTCTCCCTGGGCGTGAGGTTCCACTTCTGGGCGAGGACGTGGAGCCTGCCCTCGATGCGCTCGCCGAGGCCGGCGTCGGCGGCGCTCACGCGTTCGAGGAACACGTTGAGCTCTTCGGGACCGAACGGCTTGCACAAGAACGTGGCGGAGAGCGCCGCCGCGCGGTTGATGACGTCGCGCGAGTTCGAAGCGCTCACGATCGCCGCGGGCACGCTCGGGAAGACGCGGCGCGCCGCGGCGAGGACCTCGAGGCCGCCGTGATACGCCGCGCCGAGTGAGACGTCGATCAAGAAGCCGGCCCAGTCGTCGTGCGCGCCGATCTGGGCGATCGCCTCGTCGGCGGTCGACGCGATGCGCACGGGGCGGAGCTGCTGCTTGACGAAGCGCGAGAGCATCCGTCGCATGCCTTCGTCGTCGTCGACCACGAGCACCGGGCCCATGGTGGATTGAGGCGGTGTCATGCTCGCTCCGGGGGACGAGGGCGTGCGCACGGGCCGATCTTATCACCGTCGTGCCGCCCGTCAGAAGATGTACCGAAAGCCGACGCCGAGGAGGTCGCCGGAGGCCGAATAGCGCCCCCCGTTGACCGCCTCGAGCGGCGCGTTGCCTGCGATCGGGTTGACCCGGGGGATCCGGGCCTCGTCGGGGGAGACGTTGACGCTGCTCGCGAAGAGGTGCGCGTAGACGGCGTCGAGCCGCCAGTGCTGGCCGATGTGGATGCTGCCGCCGAACGAGAGGGTCACCTTGTCCATGTCGATCGTGAGGAGCGACAGGTACGGCCTCGGGATCGCGCTCGTCTCGTACGCGAGGCCGGCGCGCAGATCGAGCGGGTAGCCGCCGACGTCGAACGAGTACTCGGCGCCGAGCCGGTACGAATTCGAATCGGTGAAGCCGCGAGGAAAACGGATCGGCGGGATCGGGACGCGCTTGGGCAGGCCGGAGATGCCTTCGATCGCGACGTTCTCGGGTGTGAGATCGATGGAGTCGTGCACGCCCCAGAGCTCGCGCACGTACGCGAGCTCGACGCGCAGATCGTCCGCCGGCCGCACCTCGACGCCGAAGCGCAGGATCGGCGGGAGCACGAACTTCACGTGGGCCTCGTTGCCGGCGACGCGCGCGCCGTCGAAGATCGCCGCGTTCGGCAGGCGGACGTCGAAGGTCGCCCCCGAGCTCACGACGATCGGGAGCTGGAAGCTCGCGCCGAGGCGCAGCTCCTTGATCGGCGACCAGATGGCGCCGAGGTTCGCCGTGGGCGAGAAGATGGGGCCGACGCGGAAGCTCGACGCCGCGTCGTACTCCGGCTGCTCGGCGTTCGCGACGAGGCGATCGGGCGGGCTCACGCTGAACGTCACCGTCGACTGGAAGAAGCCGACCAGCGCGCCGAGCCCGAGGCCGAGGCGCAACGTCTCGGTCGGCTTGTACGCGATCGTCCCGCCGAGGAGGATGAGCGCGGATCCGTCGAACGATCCGAGCGCGTAGCGCGCGGGTGAGGGTTGCCCGTCGACGGTCTCGGGGTAGGTGGCGATCGCGGGGTAGGGCGCGTACGCGCCGCCGGCGATCGTCCACTCCTTCTCGCGGCCGAAGGCGTACGACGCCGCGAGCGTGGGGAAGGGAATGACGGGCGAGGTGCCGCTCACCTGCGGGCTCCGCACGTAGCGAACGGTGTCGTCGGCGTCGACGACGCGGAGCTGCCGCGTGTAGTCGCTCGAGAAGCGCAGCATCGCGAAGTCGACGAGGACGCTCGTCTTCGCGTCGGCGACGCCCGCGGGGTTGTACCAGATCGCCCCGAGATCGTCGGCGCCGGCGACGAACGCGCCCGCGCGTCCGATCGGGCGAACGCCGCGATCGGAGAAGTAGAGGCCGCCCGCGTGCGCGTTCGACGTCGCGCAGAGCAGCAGAGCGGCGAGCCCCGCGCATGTCTTGCGCATCAGAGATCCTTCGTCGCCTGCTTGATGACCTCGTACATCTGCTCGAGCCCGCGCGACGGGTGCGTGCAGAAGTCCGAGACCTCGTGAGCGATGCTCGCGTAGTCGGTCGGCTCGAGCTTCGTCGTCACCGAAGGCTCGCGGCGATGGACGTCGGCGGTCACGTCGATGAGCACGTCGATGGGCGGCGGCCGTCCGTCGCCCGGCGCGGTGACGAGCCGGCGGAGCACCACCGCGAGCGTGCGGTTCGGATCGATCTCGCGCTTGCAGAGGCGCGTGCCGTTCGCGTCGCGCGCCTCGCCGAGAATGCGCGCGAAGACCTCGACGGTCGCGAGCAGGAGCCCGCGCGAGGCGACGCGGCCGCTCTCGTCGAGCGTCTCCGGCGCCGCGGCGTCGGACACCGCGTGGAGCAGCGCCGTCAGGTTGGCGTCGTCTTCGAAGACCTGGAGCATGTCGACGAGCGCCGTCAGCGTCGTTTTCGAGGCGTCGGCCTGCGCGCTCTGCAAGAGGAACACGAGGAGCCGCTCGAGCTCGGTGCGCGCCGCCGCGTCGCTGCGGATCGCGTCGAGCAAGTCGAGCACCGTGGCGAACGTCGGTCCGGTGACGACGTCGCTCGCCTTGCCCGGGAGCTCGACGCGGCCCCACGCGCACACCTTCGCCGGATCGGGGCAGTTCGCGGCGATCTGCGCGCGCAGCGCGCCGACGAGCACGGGCAGGAGCTTCTCGACCGCGGGGTTCGAGAGGCGCGCGCTCGCGCCCGTTCCTTGCACCGCGAAGAGCTGATCGACGATCTGCGAGCGCGCGCGCCGCCACTGGGGCAGCCGATCGTCGCCGGGGGTCTTCGCTTTGTGCTCGTCGAGGCGGCGATCGAAGCCCTTCAAGGCGTCGATGAGGAGGTAGATCGGCGTGACCTGCGTGTTCTTGGTGCCGTCGTTGCGCACGACGCCTGCGTCGCCGTTCCTCTGCTTCAGGCCCTTGTTCTTCTCCGGATCGACCATGGCCTTGACGGCCTCGGCGAGGACCTTGACGCCGTCGTATGTGGTCGTCTTCGTGCACGTGCCCGCGGCGTCGCGCGCGTCGCAGTGCGGGATCGTGAGGGTCGAGAGCTCGCGCGTGCTCTCGAGCAGGGCGGGGAAGAGATCCGACCTCAGCGCCTCGGCGATGAGCGGCTCGTAGGTCATCGCGCCGTCTTGCGAGCACCACCGCGCGTCGCTCTTCGGCGCGCCCTTGTTGCACTCGTCGGCGCTCTGCCGATTCGTTCCCCAGTGCACGTGGAGGACGTCGAACAGATCGACGAAGAGCAGGTTCGCGTCGTTGTCGTAGAACGCCTGGGCGAGCGGCTTGGCCGCCTCGACGAAGCCGAACTGCTCGAGCGGGAAGAGCGCGTCGAGATCGCGTCCGCGCACGGTGTCTTTGAACGCGCTGCACTTGCGGATGTTGAGCGTCTTGCCGTCGGTGTCCGTGAACGGCGCGGGCGGGCAGACGAGCGTCTCCGCGGGATCGAACAGGTCGCGGAGGAAGTTTCGCGTCTTCGCGTTCTGCATGTCGCCCGGCAGGCCGTCGTGCGGCAGATCGAAGTAGACGAGCCGCGCGATCCCCGGGACCGTGGGCTTGGTGTTGAAGCCCTTGATGCCCGAGACGTCTTCGAGGAACGCGTCGGCGCCGCCGACGATCCCGGTGAGCGGCGAGTCGACGAGGCGGCGCATGCAGTCGTCGCGGATGTCGAGCTTGACCCGACCGAGCACGGCGTCGATCAGATCGTGGCCGACGTTCTCGATGCGGAACATGCCGCAGAGAGGCATTGGGTTCGGCGGAATGTCCGCGCCGAGCGTGAAGCAGGCGGCCTGCGCGGGGAAGCTCGGGAAGTCGAGCGGCAGCCCGTTCCACACGATGTGCGCGACCGCGCCGGGCTTCGTGCAGATCGACAGCCCGTTGATGTCGTGCAGCGCGCGGAGGAAGCGCTGGAACGCGCTCTGGTTCCACCCGGTGTCGGCCTTGCTGCGATCCACCGGCGTGACGAGCGTCTCGACGCGCCCCTTGGTCACGTTGAACGGCAGCCCGTTCAGGTTGTTGCGATCGTAGGTGAGCTGATCGCGCATCGTCATGTAGGCCGCGCCCGAGGTGGCGAGGCCCTGCGTGCGCGGATCGCCGAACGCGCGGATCACGTCTTCGAGGAGCTTCGGCTTCGCCGCCATCTTCGCGACGACGTCGAGCATCTCGTCCCACAGCGTGGAGTCTCCGGGGATCGACGCCTCGGGGTGACGATCGGCGATCTCCTTGACGCGCAGGCCCGCGCCGATGAGGCGCGCGAGGATCCGTGGCTTGTCTCTCGCGAGCTGCTGGAGGAGCGCGAGCGTGTCGTCGGTCGTCGGATCCGCGAGCACCTGGCCGAACGCGTGGATCAGATCGAGCACGGGCGCGTCGTCGTCGCGGTAGCCGCGGTAGGCGACCTGCTTGCCGTCGTACGCGCGCACGCTGTCTTTGCCGTCTTGCCGGCGGCCGGCGACGACGGTGAAGCCGGCGAGCAGATCCATCACCGTCTCGTGCTCGCGCGCGGGATCGGGATCGAGCAGCGGGACGAGATCGCGCGAGAGCGAAGAGAGGAACGTCGCGCTGACGTCGACGTATTCGTACGCCGTCGCGCTCCCGCGGAGGGCGCGGCCGGCGCCGTCGCGCGGCGCGCTCTCCTTCACGCCGAGCTCGAGGAACGGCGAAGGCGCGAGCCCGCCGGTCGTCTTGAAGCGGCCGAGATCGTCGACGTCGGGCAGGCCGTCGGGCCCGCCGCCGGGGCCGGTGAGATCGACGAAGGGGGCGGGGACCTTGCCGTTCTCGAGGGCGACCTTCGCGACGCCGCGCGCGTCGCGCGCGACGATCCACCGCGGCTCGCCGACGGAGAACGCGGGATCTTGCGCGAGCAGGATCGTGCGCGCGAGCTCGAGGTTGCCGCGCGGGCGCGAGAGCTTGGTGAGCGTCGGGTCGCGCGGATCGGGCGTCGCGACGAGGGGCGGCGCGTCCGGGATCGCCTTCGCGGTGCGCAGCTCTTCCTTCAGGATGCCGAGCATGTCGACGAGCGCGGCGTTGCCCTTGCCCGCGACGCGATCGGCGGCGGTGCGCTCGTGCGGCTTCTTCTTGGGGGCGCCCGCGCGGAGCCCGTAGGGATCGACGTCGTTCGAGAGGAGGCGGAGGAGCGCGTTGGCGAGCTCGACGAGCCGCGGATACGAGAGCGCGGGGCGCGCGACGCCCATCGACACGTCGGTCGGCCGATAGCCGCGGCGTGCGTCGAACCGCGCGAGCGCGGCTTGCGCGTCGGGCGAGCCTTCGACGTCGTTCATCACCCGCGAGAGCGCGCGCGTGAGGTGAGGGATCGTGTCGTCGTTGTAGAGATCGGTGACGCGGCCGAGCATGTCCGACAGCTCGGTGCGGATGTCGGCTTCCGTCGCGGCGCCCGGTGCGGAAGGCGGATCGCACGACTTGGCCTCGTCGGCGTTCTCGAGATCCTTGAGCCCGACCTTCTCGTTCGCGAGCGCGGTGTCGAAGGCGGCGATGAGATCGTCGCGCCTGCGGGCGAGCGCCTCGATCTTGGCGACGCGGCGCGTGCGGTTCGCGACCTGCTGCTCGATCGAGACCGGCTTGCCGTGGACGTCGAACGCGGGCTCGAGCGGAGGGAGCTTGGCGACGTCGACCGTGTCGGCGAACTCGCCGGCGGCGTTCGCGTGACAGACGGCGTGGTACGAGATGCCGGCGACGTCGTCGCGCAGCGCCTGCGCCCCGACGCGATCGCACACCATCGTGTACATCTCGCGCCCGAGCGATCCGCGCTTCGGGGTGACGCGGTTCGTGGAAAAGTCCGCGGCGCAGCCCATCGACGCGACGAGCGCGACGAGCGACACGATCCCGATGCGCCCGGTACCCCGTACCCTCACCCTTCGCGAGGTATAGTTTCCGGATCCTGCGCGTGCAAACGTTAATTTCGGAACGTTCCGTATTTTTAGAATGAAGAGGGTTCACAAGGGAATTCTTGGCGTTTTCGCGGCGACGATCGTCGCGTGCGCGAGCCCGCCCGCGCCCCCGGCGTCGCCCGCGCCCGCGTCGGCCGCTTCGGCGCGCGCGCCCGTGGCCGCGCGGCGGGCGCCGCCCGTCCCGGCGGCTCGCCGCCCGACGACGCAGGACTTCTTCGGCACGCGCGTCGTCGACGACTACCAGTGGCTCGAGGACGCGAAGAGCGCCGAGGTGAAGGCGTTCACGGACGCGCAGAACGCGCTCGCGCGCGCGTACTTCGACGGCGTGCCCGAGCGCGCCGCCGTCCGCGATCGCCTCGCCCAGCTCCTCGGCGCGAGCGCCGGCGATTACCTCGCCGTGCGCGCGACGGGCGGATCGATCTTCGTGCTCGTCACGAGGCCGCCGAAGCAGCAGCCGCTGCTCGTCGTGCGCGCCGACGGCGCCGATCCGGCGACGGAGCGCGTCGTCCTCGATCCCAACGTGCTCGATCCGACGGGCAAGACGACGATCGACTTCTTCGTCCCGTCGCCGGACAAGAAGCGCGTCGCGATCTCGCTCTCCAAGGACGGAACGGAGAGCGGCGACCTTCACGTGTACGACGTGGCCACGGGCAAGGAGCAGGGCGACGTCATCGCGCGCGTCCACGGCGGCACCGCGGGCGGGAGCGTCGCCTGGAACGCCGCGGGCACCGGCTTCTACTACACGCGCTACCCGCGCGCGGGCGAGCGCCCCGAGGCGGATCTCGACTTCTTCCAGCAGGTCTGGTTCCACGACCTCGGGACGCCCAAGGACGCGCTCTCGCTCGGGCGCGAGCTCTCGCGCATCTCCGAGATCGAGCTCGAACGAAGCGACGACGGGCACGTGCTCGCGCAGATCAGAGACGGCGACGGCGGCGACGTCGAGCACTTCGTCTTGCGCGCGACCGCGAAGGAGTGGACGCGCGTTTCGAAGATCGCCGATCGGATCTCGCACGCGACCTTCGGGGCCGACGGCAAGCTTTACGCGATCAGCCGCAAGGGCGCCTCGCGCGGGAAGGTCGTCGCCTTCGCGCCGCCGTTCGACAAGCCGCCGGAGACGATCTTCCCCGAGGGCGACGGCGTCATCGAGGACGTCGCGGTCACGAAGTCGGCGCTCTACCTCGTCGAGCTCGTCTCGGGCCCGTCGCGCATGCGCCGCGTGCCCCTCGGCGTCAGGCCCGAGCCGCTCGCGCGCGACGCCTCGAAGCCGAAGAAGGGCGACAAGAAGCCTCCGGCGGGGCCCACCACGATCGCGCCGGGCGCGCGCGGGATCACCGCTGCCGAGCTGCCGCTGCCGCCGATCGCGAGCGTCACCGCCGTCACGCGCATCGGAGAAGATCTGCTCGTACGGAGCGAGACCTACCTCGAGCCGCCCGCGTGGTATCGCTACCGCGCGAGCGAGCATCGCCTTGTGAAGACGGCGATGGCGAAGGCGCCTCTGGCCGACATGAGCGACGTCGAGGTGCTCCGCGAGACGTGCACGTCGAGCGACGGCACGAAGGTGCCGATGAGCATCTTGCGGAAGAAGGGCACGAAGCTCGAGTCGCAGAGCCCGACGCTGCTCACCGGCTACGGCGGCTTCGGCGTCAGCCGCAAGCCTCGCCTCCGCGCGTGGTACCGCGTGTGGCTCGAGCGGGGCGGCGTCTTGGCCGAAGCGAACCTGCGAGGCGGAGGCGAGCTCGGCGAAGACTGGCACGCGGCGGGCAAGCTCGAACGCAAGCAGAACGTCTTCGACGACTTCGCCGCGTGCGCGAAGCGCCTCGTCGAGCTCCGGTACACGACGCCGGCGCGCCTCGCCATCACCGGGCGATCGAACGGCGGGCTCTTGATGGGCGCGGCGATCACGCAGCACCCGGAGCTCTTCCGCGCCGTCGTCTCCGGCGTCGGGATCTACGACATGCTGCGCACGGAGCTATCGCCGAACGGCGCGTTCAACGTGACCGAGTACGGGACGGTCGAAGACGAGGCGCAGTTTCGCGCGATGCACGCGTACTCGCCGTTCCATCGCGTGAGGGACGGCGTCGCGTATCCCGCGGTGCTCTTCATGACGGGCGCCAACGATCCGCGGGTCGATCCGTATCACTCTCGGAAGATGACCGCGCGCATGCAGGCGGCGACGTCGTCGGATCGTCCCATCCTCCTTCGCGCGAGCGCCGACACGGGGCACGGGATGGGCACCCCGCTCGCCGCGGAGATCGAGGAGACGACCGACATGCTCGCGTTCCTCTTCCACGAGCTCGGCGTCGAGACGCCCGAGACGTCCGAGGCGTCCAAGACGTCGAGGTGAAGTGATCCGCGCGCCGTGCTGCGATACATTCGAAGCGTGGAGAGGCATCCGCTCCTCGGCACGCTCCTGGCCGACACCTATCGTCTCGATTCGCTCCTTCACGAGGGGCGCCGCAACGATCTGTTCGTCGCCGAAGACGCCGAGCGGCATCGCTGGGTCCTGAAGATCCCGCGCGACGCGTCGAACGCCGAGACCGAGATCCTCGCGCGCGAGGCGGCGTTTCTCTCGGCGATCGACCACCCCAACGTGGTCGCGATGCAGGACATCGGCGCCGACGGCATGCAGGCCTACCTCGCGCTCGAGGCGCTCGAGGGCGAGACCCTCGCCGAGGCGATGGAGCGCCTCGGGGCGATGGAGGCGCACGAGGTCCTCACGATCTTCTGGCAGGTGCTCGCCGGCGTGAAGGCGATGCACGAGGCCGACGTGATTCATCGCGATCTCCGGCCGCGCAACGTCTTCCTCGTGACGCGGGAGCAGAGGCCGCCGATCGTGAAGCTCATCGACTTCGCCTCCGGCAAGCTCCTTCGGCCCGATCACCCGGACACGTCGGAGGAGCCGCCGTACCCGATCGGCGCGCATCGCTACATGGCGCCCGAGCAGCACCGCGGCGAGATCGCCGGGCCCTGGGTCGACGTCTACTCGGTAGGCGTGATGCTCTACGCCGCGTTCGTGGGCGAGCTGCCCGAGCACGGCACGCGCGTGAGCGCGCATCGCGAAGTGTCTCCCGCGATCGACGAGGTCGTCTCCCGCGCGCTCGCGGAAGATCGCGACGAGCGACACGCCAGCGCCGCCGAGCTCCAAGAGGCGCTGACGCGCGCGATCCTCGTGACGTGACCTTCACTCGTCGATGATCTGAGGCGCGAGCGACGAACGAGGATCGAGATCGGGATCGGGCCGCGGCGGGACGAGCGCGCGCGCTCGCTGGACGTAGACCGAGACCACCGGGGCCGAAGCCGCGCGATCGAGATCGGCGGCGGCCTCTGCGCCGCCCTTCGTCTTGAGGAGGTAGAGGCCGCGGAGGTAGTGGAACACCGGTTCGTTGATCCGAGGCCACGGCGCGTTCGGCGGGCGCGAGGCGCCGGCGCGATCGAACAGCGCGTCGGCGGCGGCGCGATCGCCGAGCTGGTGCTTCGCGATCGCGAGGAGGAGCGTGTCCTCCGGCGGCGAGGCCGGCGATCCGATCGACTCGAGCATGCGCGCGGCGCGCCCGACGTCGCGGCCGACCATGACGAGGCCCGCGGCCTCGAGCAGGGAAGCCGCGTGGAAGAGCCCGGCGTCCTTCTTCTCGGGAGCCTCGATCGTCGCGAGCAGGGCCAGCGATGCGTCGAGCTCGCCTCCGAGGTGAAGACACAGCGCGCGGGTGTAGATCGCGCCCGTGCGTACACCGCGCGAGAGGCGCATCCAGCTCCGCTCGAGGCGCTCGGCGGCGCCTTGCGCCTCCGCCCACCGGCCCTCGGCGACGAGGCGCTTCGGGCGCCTGGCGACGACGAAGCTCCACGCGGAGAGCGCGGTGAAGGCGAGCGCCACGATCGGCACGAGCAGCAAGACGAGCTCAGGCACCCGGCGGTCACGATATCACCGCTCATCACCGCTCGATCACGGTGGGGCGCGCGGCGCCCGCTCCGTTCGACGGCGGAGGCGCGGCGGCGGGCCTCGCGGCGCCCGACGGCGCCTGCGGAACCGGCATCTCGAGCGGCGGGCGCGCGACGACGCCTTCGGGCTCCTTCTGCGGCGCCGCCGCGGCCTCCTCGCGCCGCACCTCGACGTCGCGGTGCTTCAGGCGGATGTCGGCGAGCAGGCCGCGCGCGCGCTTCCAGTCGTGCGGCGCCTTCCACTCGTGCTGACCGGAGAAGATGCTGTCGCGATCGATCAGCTCCTGGCGCTCTTGCATCTTGCGCTCGAAGATCCGGCGCAGATCCTGCTGGTCGCGGATGATGTAAGGCGTGAGGACGAGGATCAGGTTCGACTTCTCGTGCCGATCGTTGCGCGTACGGAAGAGCGCGCCGATGAGCGGAATGTCGCCGAGCACCGGGACCTTCGTCTCCGAGCGCGAGAGGCGCGTCCGCACGAGGCCGCCGATGACGACCGTCTCCGCGTCCTTCACCGTGAGCGTCGTGTTCGCGGTGCGCTCGAGGTAGCTGATCGTCCCGAACTGATCGCCCTTGTCGGGCGTGCTCTGGATGTCGCTGATCATCTCCTCGATGTCGAGGCGCACCTCGTTCGAGTCGTTGAGGTGCGGCGTGACCTTGATGCGCGGGCCGATGCCGCGGAAGTTGCTGGCGACGGCGCCGCCGGAGTTCTGCGTCGGGTTGGGAGGAAGCCCCGGGATCTGCCCGGGGAAGAACGTCGTCTGGGGCGCGTTCGGCTGGAGCGACGTCTGGAGCTGCACCTTGATCTCGGCGGCCGTGTTGTCGCTCGCGAGGATGTGCGGCGTCGACACGATGTCGGCCGACTTCGAGACCGCGATCGCGCTGAGCAGCGCGCCGAAGCTCGGGATCGTGCTGAGCCCCGGGACGTTCGAGCTCTTCAGGAACGGGATCTCCGGGCCGCGCACGCCGAGCGCGAACGCCTGGAGCTCGGTGCTCGACGGCGTTCCCGCCGACGCGAGCGGACGGAACCCTCCATAGTTGGTCTGATCGCCCGGACCGAACGCCGCCGGCGTCGGGAAGCCGCCGTGCCACGCGACGCCGAGATCGAGCCCCCTGTCGGCGGAGACGTCGAGGACGACCGCCTCGATGAAGACCTGTCGCTTCGGGCGATCGAGCGCGTCGATCACCGCCTTGATCGGGACGAAGTCACGCGGCGTCGCGGTCACGATGAGCGAGTTGGTGGTCTCGTCGGCGCTCACCTTCGCCATCGCCTCGAGCACCGCCGCCGGCGCGTTGGCCGTCGCGGTCTTCGTGCCGCCGGAGGCGGCCGTGATCCCGCCGCCCGCGGCGCCGCCGCCGATCGCCTCGTTGATGGGCCCGACGATCTTCTTCGCGTCGGCGTGCTGGAGCGAGACGACGCGCACCTGCGCTTCGCTCGACGGCGCGACGTCGATCTGCTCGAGGAGCGAGAGGATGCGCTCGTAGGATCCTCTCGTGGCGACGATGACGAGCGCGTTCGGGCGCTCGAGCGCGACGAGGCGGCCGACGTGCAGCGGTCCGGCGGGCGCGTCGGCCTTCTTCTCCTTGTCGAGGCCCATGATCTGCGAGAGCTGCTTCTCGACCTGGCTCGAGGGAACGTTGCGGAGAGGCTGGAGCCAGAGCTTGTCTTCCTCGCCGGCGGCGTCGATCGCGTCGAGCACCTCGAGCATGCGCCGGAGGTTCGCGGCGGTCTCGGTGATGATGAGCAGGTTCCCCGCGGGGTAGGGGACGATGCTCGCGTCCTTCGTCGCGAGCTTGCCGAGGACGTCTTGCGACACCTGCTCGGCGGAGAGGTGCGCCAGGCGATGAATGCGCGTCACGTAGCGCTCCTCGCGAGGGAGCTCTCCGCGCTCGATCGGCGTGAGCTGCCGCGCGATGTCTTGTGACTCGACGATCTTGAGGAACCCCGCTTGCGGCACGACGGTGAGCCCGTTGGCGGCGAGCACCGCGAGGAACGCTTGATACGCCTCGGCGACGGTGACCTTCTGCGGGGCGTAGACGCTCGCCTTGGTCTTGGCGAGCTTGGGGCTCGCGATCACGAAGCGCTTGCCGGTCAGCTCGCCGATCACGCGGACGAGCTCGCCGAGCTCGGCGTCTTCGAGCTGGAGGGCGACCTTGTCGGACGGAGGCTTGGGGGCGTGCGCGAACGGTGAATCGGGAGCGGCCGTCGTGCGGCGCGCGATCGAGAGCGCGGAGAGAGCGACGAGGAGGGCGCAGGCGAAGCGGAGGCGCATCGATCCGGAGACGGGCGGATCGACGCGTGCATTCCGCACGCGAGGTCGTTGACGAAGTGTCAGTCGCGAAGGCGATCCGTACGCCGTCGACGCGATCCGCGCCCGAGGGCGGCGCTTCGCCGACGAAGTCCAGGCCGCACGCAGCGACGAGCACCCCGCGAGCGAAATCGCGGCCGCCCGACGCACGAGCGATGGCGGAGCCGATCGCGCCACGGCCACGGGATCGCACGGTCGGAGGCGGACATCGCTTGACAATGGCCGCACAATTTCAGAAGGTTCCGCCGCCGAGCCCAGGTAGCTCAGTTGGTAGAGCAGGGGATTGAAAATCCCCGTGTCGGCGGTTCGATTCCGTCCCTGGGCACTACTTGAACCCGTGAATTTGCCGGGTTCGAAGAGCGAGAGCCCGTACGACGACGGCGACAGCCGGTCACCGGCGAGGATCCGATCCGACCTCGTGAGCCGCCGCTTCGTCGTAGCGACCGCTCGTGATGACGACGGCGTCGGCCGGCGCCTCGCGCGCGAAGAAGTACGTGAAGGCGAAGACGCGCTCGCCGGCGGCGTCGACGAGCACGCGCTCGCGCACGTAGAGATCGGGGCAGCCCTCGAACGCGTCGAGCTCCGGTAGCTTCTCCGGCGCGATCGCGAAGAGCTCGCCGTGCGCGTGGACACCGTCGCCGCGCACGAGCGCGGGGTAGGGGCCGAGATCGATCAGGCGAAAGCGCTCGATCGTCACGGCCTCGCCGACGAACCTCGCGCCGAGCGCGACGAGCACGCGATGGTTCGCGTGGCCGCGCATCAAGGTTCCGTAGACGAAGACGCGCTCGGCCTCCACGTCGTCTAGCTCGAGACGAACGCGGTGAAGCCCGCGAGGAGATCGGAGAGGAGCTTCTTGACCTTCTCGTCGACGAGCTTGCCCTCGGCGTCGAACGCCTGGCCCGCGCTCGCGACGTAGAGCTGCTTTCCGAACCACGGCCGCGTGCCGAGCGTGCGCAGGATCGGCAGCCACGCGGCCTGCGAGAGGCGCGTGCCGCCCGCGCCGGGCGTGGCGCCGACGATCGCGACCGGCTTGTCGCCGAAGACGCTCGGGATGTCCTTCGGCGGGCGCGAGAGCCAGTCGATCGCGTTCTTGACGACGCCGGGGATGGAGTGGTTGTACTCCGGCGTCACGATCAGGAGCCCGTCGGCGGCCTTGATGCGCTCCTTGAGCGCGGTGACGGCGTCGGGGATCCCGGAGCCGCTCTCGACGTCGGCGTCGTAGAGGGGGATGCCGGAGATCGACGCGACGTCGATCTCGGTGCCCGCGGGCGCGAGCTCCTTGGCCGCGCGGAGCAACCAACCGTTGAACGAGGCCTTCCGCAGGCTCCCGGCGATACCGACGATCTTGGGCATGGCTCCTTCATGCCGTTTGTGGCGCGCCGAGCCAACCCCGAACGCCCGATGAGCCGGACGATCGCGCTCGAGCGGCGGCCTTTTCGCCACGCCTGCCGGCTCCTGATACGCTCGCTTGCCGTGGAGCCGTTCGCCGATCAGCTCGGCCTCGTGGGCACGACGATCGCGGACAAGTACGCCGTCGAGTCGGTGGTGGGGCAGGGCGGCTTCGCCGTCGTGTACCGCGCGATCCACAACGTGTGGAAGCGCCCCGTCGCGGTCAAGGTCTTCAACGCGCTCGGCGACGTCGCGCCGGAGCAGCGAAAGAAGCTCCTCGACGACTTCATCCAGGAGGGCGCCCTCCTCGCGGATCTCTCGGAGCGCTCTGCGGCAATCTGTCAGGCGCGCGACATCGGCACCCTCACCACGCCCGGGGGCCACGACGTCCCGTACATGGTCCTCGAGTGGCTCGAAGGAAAGCCGCTCGACGCGATCCTGGAGGAAGAGCGCGCGCGGAACGCGCCGCTCAGGAGCCTCGACGCTGCGGTGCGCCTGCTCGATCCGATCGCCGAGGCGCTCGCGCTCGCGCACAAGAAGGGAATCGCCCATCGCGATCTCAAGCCGGCGAACGTCTTCGTCCTGCTCGACGCTTCGGGCGAGGTCGCCGGGATGAAGCTCCTCGACTTCGGCATCGCGAAGGTCGTGCAAGACGCCCAGAAGATGGGCTTCACGAAGACGGCCGGCCACGTCACGTCGTTCACGCCGCTCTACGGCGCGCCGGAGCAGTTCACCCGGACGTACGGCGCGACCGGTCCGTGGACGGACGTCTTCGCGCTCGCGCTCGTCACCGCCGAGATCGTCTCCGGAAGAGAGGCGATGGTCGGCGACAGCCTCGTGCAGCTCGCCTGCGCCGCGGCCGACGACCGAACGCGACCCACGCCGCGCACGCTCGGCGTCGCCGTGTCCGACGAGGTCGAGGCGATCTTCCAGAGAGCCGTCGCCGTGAGCCCGAGCGCGCGATGGCCGACGGCGGGCGACTTCTGGAACGCGCTCCGCGTCGCCGTGATCGGCGATCCGATGGCCGCCGCGTCGTCGCCGCGGAGCAGCGGCGGAGGTCCGGCGGCGCTCGCGACGTCCGACACCATCGTCGACACCGGCCCTCACGGCCCCGCGCCGGCCGCGGCGACCGCGCTGCCGCCGTCCAATCCGTCGCTCGCGCAGATCGCGCCGGCGCCGCGCGCGACGAGCCGCGCGCCCATCGTCGTCGCGGCGGCGCTCGCCGTCGTCGCGATCGGCGGCGGCGTCGCGTTCGCGCTCCGCCGCGGCTCCACACCGGCGCCGCTTCCGTCGACGCCGCCGCCTCCCGTCGTCGCGAGCAGCGCGCCGCCCGCGCCGGCCTGCCCGCCCGGGATGATCGCGATCCCCGGCGGCGAGTTCTTCATGGGCTCGGACGAGAAGGACGCCTTCGACTTCGAGAAGCCCGCCCACAAGGTCAAGCTCTCGCCGTACTGCCTCGACGAGCTCGAGGTGACAGTTGCACAATACAAGGAGTGCAGCGACCGCGGCGCGTGCCGGCGCGCGGGCAAGGAGAACGACTGGCCCGACATCAAGCCGGCGCAGCGGAAGATCTACGATGCGCTCTGCAACATCAACGACGCGGAGGCCAAGGCCACGCACCCCGTCAACTGCGTCGACTGGGCGCAAGCGCGCGAAGCGTGCGAGGCGCGCGGCGCGCGGCTGCCCACCGAAGCGGAGTGGGAGCTCGCCGCGCGCGGAACCGACGGACGGTTCTATCCGTGGGGCGACGATCCGCCGAGCGCGCGGCTGCTCAACGCCTGCGGCAAGGAGTGCGTCGCCTGGCAGAAGAAGCACCCCGATCCCGATCACCCTCCCGCGTTCATGTACGACGCCGACGACGGGTTCGCGAACACCGCGCCGGTCGGGAGCTTCCCGGAGGGCAAGTCGCGCTACGGGATTCAGGACATGGTGGGCAACGTCTGGGAGTGGGTCGCCGACTACTACGCCGACTACGAGAAGGCGGCCGCGACCGCCGTCGATCCGAAGGGGCCCGCGAGCGGCGCCGATCGCGTCATTCGCGGCGGCGCGTGGAACGGCGCGATGCCCGCCTGGGTCCGGCCGAGCTTCCGCTTCCATGTCGCACCCACGGCGCGGAGCTACGGATACGGGTTCCGATGTGCCAAATCATTGTGAGCGCTCGCGAAACCGAAACCGGGGAGTGGTTCTGAGCGTAGCGCTTTTGATACGCTCGCTCGTCCTCCCGCGATGCCCAACCTCGACCCGCTTGCCCTCGTCGGAACGACGGTCTCGGAAAAGTACGAGATCGAACGGGTCGTTGGCGAAGGCGGCTTCGCGGTCGTCTATCGGGCGACGCACAAGGTGTGGAACCGCCCCGTCGCCATCAAGGTGTTTCGCACCTTCGGTGACCTGCCGCCCGAGCGTCGCGCGCAGCTCGTCCAGAGCTTCATCCAGGAGGGCGCGCTCCTCGCCGATCTCTCCGAGCGCTCCGCGGCGATCTGCCAGGCCCGCGACGTCGGCATGCTCAAGACGAGCGACGGCCGCGAGATGCCCTTCATGGTGCTCGAGTGGCTCGAGGGGCAGTCGCTCGAGCAGGTGCTCCAGGGCGAGGTCGAGCGCGGCCTGGCGCCGCGCACGCCGGCGCAGGCCCTCGAGATCCTCGAGCCCGCGGCGCACGCGCTCTCGCTCGCGCACAAGAAGGGCATCGCCCATCGCGACGTCAAGCCGGCGAACATCTTCGTCATCGGCGAGCCGCGCGTCGACTTCACGGTCAAGCTGCTCGACTTCGGCATCGCGAAGGTCGTGCAAGACGTCCAGCGCGCCGGAGGGGCATTTCAGCAGACGCAAGGCGTCGTCTCTTCGTTCACCCCGGCGTACGGCGCGCCCGAGCAGTTCTCGCGGACGCACGGCGCGACCGGTCCGTGGACCGACGTGTTCGCGCTCGCCCTCATCTTCGGCGAGCTGATCTCGCACGAACCGCAGCTCCGCGGCGACGACCTGACGCAGCTCGCGTTCTGCTCGATGGATCCGAAGCGCCGGCCGACGCCGCGCACGTACGGGCGCGAGATCCCGGACGGCCTCGAGGCCGCGCTCCGACGCGCGCTCGCCGTCTCTCCCGACGAGCGCTTCCGATCGATGAGCGAGTTCTGGGACGCGATGCGGGCGGCCCTCTCGATGGAGCCGATGCGCGCGTTCGCGACGACCGACTCGTCGCGCAGCTCGGCCGATCCGATGCTCACCGCGCTCGCGCCGCCTTCGAACCCTTCTGGGCCCGGCGGGCGGCTCTCCACCGGCGATCCGCCGGCGAACTACTCGTTGCCGCCGGCGACGACGCCGTTCAACCAGGTTCCGCCCGGTCAGCCGATTCAGCGGACGATGCCGACGCCCGGCCCCGCGGCGCTCCCCGCGAGCGGGCGCAGCTCCTCGACGGGCCTCGTGGCGGGGATCGGCGCCGCGGTCGTCATCGGCGTGGGGCTCGCCGGCGCAGGCGTCTGGGCGTTCGCGATCCGGGGCAAAGGCGACGCGACGAGCCCCGCCGGTCAGCCGAGCGCGGTCGCGGCGCCGCCGCCGGTCGTGAGCGCGGCGCCGCCGCCCACGTGCCCCGCGGGCATGGTCATGGTCCCCGGCGGCAAGTTCTTCATGGGGTCGGACGACAAGAACGACGAAGAGAGAGAGCGCCCCGCGCACCAGGTCACGCTCTCGCCCTACTGCATCGATACGACCGAGGTGACCGTTGCACAGTACAAGGAGTGCAGCGACAAGGGCGAGTGCAAGCGCGCGCCGCGCGACAACGAGTGGCCCGGCATCAGCGCGCGCGAGCGCAAGATCTACGATCCGCTGTGCAACATCCGCGACCCCGAGGGCCGCGCGAGCCACCCGGTGAACTGCGTCGACTGGGAGCTCGCCGACGCGTTCTGCAAGGCGTCGGGCCGGCGCCTGCCCACCGAGGCGGAGTGGGAGTTCGCGACGCGCGGCTCCGACGGCCGGAAGTATCCGTGGGGCGACGACCCACCGAGCGACGGCACGCGCCTCAACGCATGCGGCACCGAGTGCGTCGCCTGGGGGCGGAAGAACGGCGAGGACGTCGACGCGATGTATCAAGCGAACGACGGCTTCGCGACGACCGCGCCCGCCGGATCGTTCCCCAAAGGCGCGTCGCCCTTCGGTCTGCAAGACGTCGTGGGCAACGTCTGGGAGTGGGCCGCCGACTGGTACGCGCCTTACGGCCCGGACGCGGTGACCGATCCCAAGGGCGGCGACGGCACCGAGCGCGTCCTCCGCGGCGGGGCGTGGAACGGCAGCGACGTCGGCTGGGTGCGGCCGACGTATCGCTTCAAGAGCCAACCCGGCCTGCGCAGCCACGGCATCGGCTTCCGCTGCGCGAAGGACCTCGCCTCGCCCGACGGTTAGTCGACGCCGAGCGACCGCTCGGCGCGAACCGACGCGCCCTCCGTGCTCGCCTCGAACACCACCTTGTATTCACCCGCGCGCGGCGGCGTGAGCTCCGCGCGGAAGCCCCCGTCGCTCGAGGAAGAGGCTGGCAGCACCGTTCCTGCAGCGGGCAGCCCTGGTCCCGTCACGATGAAGCGCGCGTTCTCGACGCGCGCGCGCGGAGCGTCGTCGCCGACGAGCACGCGCGACGAGAGCTCGGCGCGCTGCCCTCGTCGCGCGCGCGCGGGCGCGTCGACGGTCGCCCGCGGAACGGACTTCTGCCGCAGCTCCTCGTCGTACTTCTCGAGGAGGATCTTCGCGGCGTGATCCGTCGGGTCGAAGTCGGTCGCCGTCTTCGCGATGTCGCGCGCCTGACGCAGATCGCCGGTCGAGCGCGTCGCCATCGCGCGGGTCACGAGCGCGTGAGCCGTGTCGGAGCGGATCTGATGAAGCGCGGGATCGCCGGGCCAGCGCGCCTCTCCCGCGGCGAGCAGATCGCGCACGTTGTCTCCGGGAGGATGCGTGTAGCGATCGTCGCCGAGCGCGCGGCGGGCCTTCGCGACGTGCTCCTCGCGCTCGGCGTCGCGGCGGTGAACGACGTTCTGCATCACGAGCGCCGCGAGCGCGGCGCCGAGGAGGAACGCGAGCGCGACGATGAAGATCCCGCCGCGCCTGCGCTCGCTCTTGCCGCGACTGCTCGGAGGTGCCTTCTCCTCGTCGGTCGCGGGGCTCGCCTGCACCGGCGGCTCCGATCGCATCCGCACGGTGGGCTCGGGGCGCGGAGAGACGATCGCCGGCGCCGGGAGCGGTGAAGGCGAGAGGGAGAAGCCGGGCATCGCCGCGGCGTCGTCGATGGTGGGGTCGAGCGTCGAGAGCCTCACCGCGACGTCGACCTGGCTCAGGCGGGCGACGACGCCGACGTCGGAGAAGGAGATGTTCGCCTCCTTCGCCGCCGCCGCGAGGCTCGACGCGAACGCGCGCGCGCTCGGCGCGCGCTGCGCCGGATCCTTCGCGAGGTTGTCCATGATGACGCGCGCGAGGCCCTCGGGGACGCTCTCCGCGTGGGGCATCGAGCGGAGCGGCGGCGGCGTGTCGTGGATGTGCTTGATGAGCAGCCCGACGGGCTGCTCGGCGTCGAACGGCGTCCGCCCGGCGAGCATTTGATAGACGATGGTCGCGAGCGAATAGACGTCGCCGGGCGGCTTCACCGTCGTGCCCTGCGCGCCTTCGGGCGAGATGTAGCGGGCGGTCCCGAAGATGAGGCCCGCCTGCGTCTCCATCGACTGCTCGCCGAGGCTCACCTTCGCGATCCCGAAGTCGAGCACCTTGACCCAGTCGTGCACCTCGGCGCGGCGAACGAGCATGACGTTCTCGGGCTTCAGATCGCGATGCACGATCCCGCGCGCGTGCCCTTCGCCGACGGCGTCGCAGATCTGGATCGCGATCGCGAGCGCACGCTCGATGGGAAAGCGGCCCCCGCAGGCGGTGAGCGCCGCGGCGAGCGAGAGCCCGTCGAGGTACTCCATCACGATGTAGAGGGCTCGGTCGGGGAGCTGACCCGCGAGGTAGACCTCGACGACGTGAGGGTGTTGGAGCTTGCTCGCGATCTTCGCCTCGCGATGAAAGCGCTGCACGAGCTGGGTGTTGCCCGAGAGCTCCCGGTGGAGGATCTTCACGGCGACGTCGCGGTCGATGCCTCGTTGATGCGCGCGATAGACGCGCCCCATCGCGCCGGCGCCGGCGACGCTGCGGATCTCGATGTCGCCCGAGATGAGCGTGCCGATGTACGGATCGGTGTCGGGCGGCAGCTCGTCGCTCTCGGGCAGGAGCTTCGTGCCGTCTTTCGGGCAGAAGACGGCCGCCGCCTCGAAGGCTCCGCCGCATTGCGGACAGATCTTCTCCATGGTCGCCGCAGCGGTGGCCACAGACCGATGCTAGCAGAGCGCGTTTTCGCCGATCGGTTCGATGCAGCGCGGATCGTCGTGGCGCGTATTGTTGACCCACGTCGAGACCGTCTCGAGCACGAGCGTGTGCGCCACCGCGTCGTGGGCACCCTCGAGCACGGACCTGGCTTCTTCGGCGCTGCCGCCGAGCCAGATCTCACGCTCGCGCCCTTCGCCGAGGATGAGCGGCATGCGGTCGTGCAGCTCGCCGAGCGCGGCGCGCGACGGCGTCGTCACGACGGCGCAGGTCTGGAGGGTGTCGCCTTCGGCCGACGTCCACCGCTCCCAGAGCCCAGCCATCGTGAAGGGCGAGCGGTCGGACAGGTGCACGTAGTGGGGCTGCCGGCTCTTGCCCTCTCCGCTCCATTCGTAGAATCCGTCGACGACGACGAGGCACCGGCGCTTCTCGAACGCGAACCTGAAGGTGTTGACCTTGGTGAGGGTCTCGGCGCGCGCCTGGGCCAGCCGGTGACCGATCTTCCGATCCTTGGCGAACGCCGGGACGAGGCCCCACCGGAGGAGGGCCAGCTCGCCGTGGGCGTCGCGCGCCGGATCAGAGCGGATGACGAGGAGATCGGTCCCCGGCGAAATGTTGAACCTCGGAGGCCCGATCGGGATCGGCGCCACGCCGAAAGCCTCAGCGATCTCGTCGACGGGGGTGATCAGCGTGGCTCGCCCGCACATTCCGCAGACTTGACCATAGCCCGGGATCGGAGCGTATCCAGGCCTGGATCATGTGGTCCATAGGAGGAGTACAGCTCTGATGTAATACGATCTCGCCCCTCCAGAATTCCCTTAGTTTTCTACAAAAACGCGAGGCGGATACTGTCCTACATCAGCGGCACGGTGCGTGCTGAAGGTTAGCTCACCTACGTCGTCGCCAACGGGGCTCGGACGTGACGCGTGGGTTCGAGGGACAAGGACCCGACCACCGAGGGTGGCCGGCTAACTGGAGGATAGGGAAATGCGCGCTCACACGACGCTTCGTTACGGGTTCATGATGGCCATCGTGGCCGGCCTCTCCATCGCCGCCACGGAGGCTCGCGCCGACGTCGCTGGCCCGTCGGGAGGTGCAGCGAACTCGTCGACCGGCACCGCCGCGCTGAAGTACGACTTCGCGCAGGGTCTCGACACCACGTTCGACACGGGCTTCAAGGGCCCGAGCGCCGTGCAAGCGCGCGCCGTCGTCAAGATCGATCCCGTCAAAGACGGCGGGCCGCTCTACTCGGTCGAGATGGCGAAGGGCGCCGTCGTCGAGGCGAGCTGGTCGGGCGACAAGAAGATCGTCCTCAAGGCCACCAACGGCTCGCAGACCGACGGCAAGGTCGTCGTTCGTCACACGCTCACGCCGTCGCTCGAGCTGAAGGTCAACGTCTTCAGCCTCAACGCGCAGTTCGCGTTCGACGCCAACAAGCTCGTCAACAAGATCCCGGGCGCCAAGTTCGCCTACGACTCGCGCGCCACGCAGGCGTTCGCGCCGTGGGGCTTCACCGCGGTCGACACGAAGCTGAACGCGCCGGATCTCGCGAACGCGACGCTGTTCTCGATGCCGTTCTCGCAGTTCCCCGAGGTCGTCGCGAACAACCTCGAAGGAACGTTCGGCGTGCGCGCCTCGACGAAGCCGACGTTCTCGTACAAGACGACGAAGGTCATGCTCTCGGGCTCGGATCAGCCGATCGCGGCGGGCTCGGGCGAGGTCTCGATGGACGCCATCGACGGTGACTTCATGGAGGTCATGGCGACGGTCGAAGGTGAGATGAAGGTCGCGGGCACGATGAGCATCCAGCCCTTCGTCGCCCTCACCAAGGTCGTGGGCCTCAACTTCACGACGACCATCGGCATCGACGCGTACACGAAGGAGTACTCGACGCCCGCGTCGAAGGTCGCGTACCAGGCGACGATGGTTCACATCCCGCTGCCGAACGTCCACGTCCCGTCGACGGGCGTCGATCTCGGCGCGGTGAAGGCCGGCGGCTCGGCCCGCAAGTCGGTCACGATCGAGAACTCGGGCGAGAAGGCCGCGGTCGTCTCGTTCAAGAGCTCGGACCCGCAGTTCACGGTCCCCAGCGGCAGCATCACGATCGAGCCGAAGGGCAAGTACGAGATGCAGGTCGGCGTCTCGGCGAACAACGCCGGCGCGGCCTCGGCCGACATCACGGTCATGTCGAACGATCCCGACTCGCCCGAGCAGTCGTTCAAGATCGGCATGAACGGCGCCGACGTCGGCTCCGACGACGGCGACGACGACGCGCGGCTCCCCGGCGGCAAGGCCGACGCGGACGGCGGCTGCGGCTGCAAGACGGCGGGCAGCACGACGTCGACCGGCGGCTGGGCAGGCATCGGGGTCGTGGCTCTCGGCGCGGTGGTTCTCGCGTCGCGCCGCCGCCGCAAGGCCTGATCGACACGCGGGGCCGCCGCCTCCGGCGGCCCCCAAAACATTTTGGCATGCGCGGGGGGCCAACGTCCTCCTCCCTCCCTCCGCGCATGCCGAAACACGAAGCCCGCACGGTCCCCGCCGTGGCGGGCTTCGATCTTGTGGGGGGCCTGCGGCCCCCCCTCATCGGCTCCGCCGATGAGCCTCCCCCCCGCCAGATTGCGGGCTGCTCGGCGTGCTTCGCCTGCGGCGAACCGGCGCTGCGCGCCGGGGGGCACGCCTCAGGTTGCTTCTCCTTCGTTTTCTTTGGCGGCGATCCGGGGGCGGGCGTTAGCGGCGATCTGGGGGGTAGGCGCGGCGCCAGGGGGCGCGGGTCCAGCGGAGCCAGAAGAGCGCGGCGCCGATGGTCGTCTCGGCGATGAAGCCGATCCAGCCGCCGAGGGCGCCGAGGCCGAGGCGCTTGCCGAGGAAGTACGCCGCGGTCGGGACGCACGCCCAGATGATCGCGATGCCGATGAGGGCCGCGATGCGCACGTCCTTCGCGCCGCGGAGCGCGCCGCGGAGCACGATGTTCACCGCGTCGAGCACCTGGAAGATCGCGGCGACGAGGAGAAGCCGGCGCGCGATCGCCACGACGCCGGGATCGTCGGAGAAGAAGCCCGCGACGAGCCCACCGCCGATCGCGAAGACGAGACCCCACGCGGCCATGAAGCCGACCGCGAGCTTCATCGCGCTCTTGACCACCGCGTCGGCGCCGGCGAGGCTCCGCCGTCCGAGCGACGTGCCGATCATCACGCTCGCCGCCTCCGCGATCGCCACGCCGGGTAAGAACGAGACCCGGATGACGTTGAGCGCGATCTGGTGGCCGGCGATCTCGGTCTTGCCGATGCTGCCGAGCACCGCCGTGAAGGTCGTGAACGCGAGCATCTCCGCGCCGAACTGGAGACCCGTGGGCACGCCGAGCTCGGCGACGTCGCGCGTCGCCTTGCGGAACGAGAGGCGCGCGCCTTCGGAAGGCGAGGTCGCGTTCGCGCGCCGCTCGCTCCTGAGGAGGAGCCAGCCCATCACCGCGAGCTCGAGGGTCTCGGTGAGCGCCGTCGAGTAGCCTCCGCCGCGCACGCCGAGGGCGGGGAGCCCGAAGCGCCCGTAGATGAGGCCCCAGGCGAACACCGCGTTGAACGCGTTGCCCGCGATGCCGACGATCATGGGGCTCCGCGAGTCGCCGATCGCTTGACGATGCTGGATGAGCGCCGCGAGCGCGCAGGTCGAAGGCGCGCCGAGCGTGACCGCGGCGAGGAAGTCCCTCGCGTAGGGCACGATGGCGGCGTCGGCGCCGAGCGCGAGGAGCGCGCCCGTCACGTCGCGGCACGCGATCATGATGACGACGCCGAGCGCCGCGCCCATCACCACGCCGGAGCGCGCGTACACGTAGCCGTCGAGCAGGCGCCCTTCGCCGATCGCGTGCGAGGTCAGCGTCTTCACGCCGCGCATCAGGCCGAAGACGATCGCGTAGCCGAGGAACATCAGCGTCGTGGCGATGCCCACGCCGCCGAGGGCCGCAGATCCCAGCCCGCCGACGAGCTTCGTGTCGACGAGACCTATCGCGGTCTCGCCGAGCATCGCCGCGGCGATGGGCCACGCGAGATCGACGAGCTCGCGCGTCGGGCGCGCGACGCTTTCTTTGGCGAACGTCCCGCTCGAGACGCGGGACGAATTAGACGGTCGCGCATCGAGCTCTCCATCCGCGAGCTCGCGCGCGACCTCAGGTCTCAGGCGACTTTGCCTTCGCTCCGTTGCTTCTGACGATGACATGACCGTTTCCTCCAGAGCCCCGCCTTCGGTGACGCGCCAGGCGTCCGGGGGCTCCGGGAGAAGACGGCTGGCGACGCTATGTGACTGCCTCGTCGATGCGGACGCACGCGACGCCGCAGACCGGCATCGCAGCGTTCCAGCACGAGAGGTAGCCCTTCGTCGACATCGGCGTTCACCATGACAGAGCGCATCCTCATCGTCAAACGCGATCGGGGTCCGCCTTCGATCGCGCGTGCGGCTGAGCTTGGCGTCAGATCGCGATCGGATCGGTCGTCTTCACGAGGTGCATCCCCGCCGCGGCGAGCTCGGCGAACGCCCGATCGGCGAGGCGAGGGAAGTCGAGCGCCGGCGGGAGTGGATCGATCGGAGGCGGCGGCACCGGCGACGTCGCGTCTTCGAGGACGTAGATCTTGTCGATCATCTTCGGGTCGACGCGCGCGATGTGCTCCTGCATGTCGCGAAGGGTCGAGAGGACGCAGTGCGACTTCGCCTGGCCGAAGACGTAGACGCGATCGAACGACATGAGCATGTCGAAGAACGCGGCGTTGAAGCTGCCGACGCTCTTGCCCCCGAGCTCGCGCACCTCCGGCGCGAGCACCGAGTAGCTCTCGGTCATCGCCTGCGTGCCCTTGGTTTCGAAGTGGGTCTGCGCTCCGCGCACGAGCGCGTGGAACATCGCGGCCTCGGCGAGCGCGGGCACGAGCGCGTGGCTCACGCCGCCGAGGAGCGTGTGATACGGCCAGATCGTCAGGACGTACTTGCCCGAGGCCTCGAGCCGCGCGACGTACTCGAGGCTCTCGGCGGCGTGCGCGATCGGCCTCCACTTGCCGTCGCGGACGTCGGCGTGCGTGATGGGCGTGAACGGCGCGGGGTGATCGCCGCCGGCGTCGACCCACCACGCGGGGTGGAAGATCTGGAAGACGTGGTGCGTGTCGAGCGAGAAGGCGATCTGCGTGATCTCGTCGAGGTTCTCGTAGAGCCACGCGAGCGTGCGCGTCGTGTCCTCGACCGCGCCGGGAACGAAGAGGCTCGCGCCCGGGATCGCGAAGCCGATCTGGCAGTCGATCCCGAAGGCGACGATGCGCTTGGCGTCTTCGGTCGACGGACGCGCCGCGCGCGTCTTCGAGCGCTCGGACGCGGCGGCGGCGACGAGGGCAGCGCGCTCGATGTAGATCTCGCCGACCTTCGCGGGCTCGTAGAACGGGGGAGGAGCCGTCATGACGACACCATAGGGGGCGCTCTGCGCGCTGCCCAGCCGCGCGTCGCGCTCAGTACCCGACGCGGGAGAAGTTGTCGAAGGCGTATCCGCTCTCGACGTCGCCGCTGAAGCCGACCGAGCCCGGGGTCACGATGCGGTCCGCCTCGAAGTCGACGTAGCCCGTCTGGCCGAGGATCACCCACGCGCCGCTGTCGTTGCGACCCTCGAAGCGCGAGTAGATCGCGGTCGAGGTCGTGCCGGTGACGCGCAGCGTCCATCGATACGTCTGGTTGGCGACGAGCGGCGGCGTGTCGAAGGCGGCGATCTCGGTCGAAACCGATCCGACGTGGCGGGCGATGTGGAAGTGGTAGGCGCAGCAGTCGAGGTACACGTGATAGCCGTCGACTCTGTTCGCGCTGATGTTCTGCGCGCGCGCCCAGAGCATGGGCATGTTCTCGGGCACGGGCGAGAAGCGAATCTCCGCCACCACCTCGACGTCGAGCAGATCTTCGGACTGCGGGCGATAGACGATGTTGTCGCGGTAGTTGTTGATCGACGTCTGCTTGGCCGCGGTGCCACCCACGAGGTTGAAGGCGCCGGTGAAGCGCTCGATCCATCCGTTGCCCAGCGGATCGGCGTTCGGCCTCTCGAAGTCGTCGAAGAACACCTTGGCGTCGGGGCCGTCGAAGCTCGCGTCGAGGCCGGGGAAGCCCGCGGCGTCGAACGGCGTCACCGTGTGATCGGCCCCCGCATCCGACGCCGCTCCGGCCTCTTCGCCGATCGAAGACTCGGGCGAGGCGCCGTCTCCCTCCGGCGGGCCGTCGCCGAGCCCGTCGAGAGAGACGAACAGACGACATGCGCTGAGCGCGAAGGCCGCGCCGAGCAACGTCGTGAGACGCCTCCTCATTGCATCGAGAATACGCCACGGCGAGCAGCCGAGGTAAGAAGTCGCGATGGCGCCGTCATCCGACAGTGGACGCGCGCGGCGCGTTCGACGCTTCTTACTCTTCTTCTTCCGACATGCTCGAGCCGCCGCCGTTCGGCGAGATCGTCGCAGGCGGGCTCCGGAAGACGAGGCCCGACGGCGTCGTTCCGAACCACGGCGAAGCGAGACCACACTGGGTGCAGACGAGGCGGTAAGCCTTCGCCGCGCCGTCGACGGCGAGCGCCATCCCGCGCTGATCGCGAGGGCAGAGGATCACGTCACCGGCGCGGAACTTCGCCCATAGCTGGGTGATCTCCGCGTGCGACAGATGGACTGACTCCCTCGAGGCTGAAGGCTCAGCGGGGCCGCCCTTCTCGGTCATGCACCTCCGTTGTACACGCGATCGGGCCGGTAGACACGTGCCTTTCAGCGATTACGCGGGTTTTCGGGCCCGCCCCGGGGAAACATGCCGGGAACCCATTTGCCGCGGGGCATTTGACCGCGTCGACGCGCTGGCGAGCGTCCTTACCGTGGAGGCGTGCGCGCTCGCTCGGTCTTGGCTCTCGGGGTCGTCGTGGTGTTCGGCGCCTGCAGCAGTGAGACGACTTCGCCTTCGGACGAGAGCGGCGCGGGCGGTGGGGGTGGTGCCGGCAGCTCCGGCTCGTCGGGGTCGTCGGGCGCGTCGGGATCCTCGGGCGGAGGCGACGCGCCCGCCGGCGCGTCGGTGACGACGACGCACGAGACGCTCACGTTCGGCGGCGTCGAGCGGCGCTACATCCTCTCCGTTCCGAACGACTACGACCCGGGCCGCGCGTACCCGCTCGTCATGGAGTTTCACGGCAACCCGGGCACCGCGCAAGGCATGCTCGACGCGTTCCCGTTCGATCGCGCTTCGCAGGGCGAGGCGATCGTCGTCTATCCGAACGCCGCGGGGCAGGACTGGGATCTCTACAGCGCGACCGATCAAAACCCCGACATGCCGTACGTGAAGGCGGTCATCGAAGCGGTCGGCGCGAAGTACTCGGTCGACGCGTCGCGCGTCCTCGGCTTCGGCTGGAGCGGAGGCGCGTTCTTCGTCAACCAGCTCGCGTGCCGCTTCCCCGGGCTCTTCAAGGCGATCGCTCCGCAGGCGGGCGGCGCGCCCGAAGAGCCGATGCTCGCGAACGCGGAGAAGCTCCCGAACGGCTACTTGAAGTGCAGCGGCAAGGTCGCCGCCATCGTCGGCCACGGCGACGCCGACGACGTCGTCGCGCCCGCGAGCGGCGAGTTTTCGGCGATGTACTGGGCCTACGTGAACGGCTGCGGCGAAGGCCGCTCGGAGACGTCGCCGGCGCCTTGCCAGAAGTACGACGGCTGCCCGGCCGCGCTGCCGGTGCACCTCTGCAAGATCCCCGGCTTGAAGCATCCGCCGTGGGCGCAGGCGCAAGCCGCGTCGTGGGCCTTCTTCCGCGCGCTGCCGTGAGCGCTCGCGATCGACGTGGTAGCCTTGGCGAGATGGCCCAGGCAGCGCGGCGCGACGCGACGTACGCCGACCTCGACGCGCTCCCCGACGGGACGAAGGCTCATCTGGTCGGCGGAGCGCTCGTCGTTCCGCCTCGACCGTCGGCGGCGCACCAGGAGGTCGAGTCTGCGCTCGGTGAAGAGCTGCGCCCTCCTTTTCATCGCGGCCGCGGCGGGCCTGGTGGATGGATCATCGTGCTCGAGCCGGAGATCCGATTCGGCGGACACGCGCTCGCTCCCGACCTCGGCGGGTGGCGGCGCGAGCGCCTCGCGCAGATCCCAGCTGCCGCGCACTTCGCGCTGACGCCCGACTGGATCTGCGAGGTGCTGAGCCCATCGACTGCGGCGTTCGATCGTGGGCAGAAGCTCGATACGTACGCAGATTGGTCGGTCAGCCACGCATGGATCGTCGATCCCGACGCGCGGACGCTCGAGGCCTATCGCCTCGAGTCGCGCCGGTGGGTGCGCCTCGGCGTCTGGGCGGCCGACGCAAAGGCTCGGGTCGAGCCGTTCGACGCCATGGAGCTCGATCTCGCGGCGCTCTGGGCGTCGCTTTCTGCGCAGTGACGGCGCTTCGCGCCCGATGTGCGGGCTCGCGCTGCGCTGAACAGCGCGAGCTGGTCTACGACCCTCAAGATGGCCGGTCTACTCTCTACGGCCACCGATCCGCTCACGGGCCCGTAGCGAGCGGTCAACCTCACTTCTCCGGCAGCGCCTCGAGCCGAGCTATGAACTCGGCGTTGCGATCCGTCGAGAGGCCTTTGCCGAGGACGAGGACGGCGTCGTCGCCGTAGTAAACGCCGTAGGTTCGCGAGCGCAAGAGCTCGAGGAGGTAAGCGCGCTCGCGCGGGTACCAAACGCCGTTTCGCCCCTCGGGACGGTAGTCGTTAACGGTGTACTCGCTGTCGCGGCCGTGCGGAATGATGTACGCGTGGAGGCGCTCGGCCACGTGCGGCAGGAGGTTGCCGGTCGCGCGCACGCGCGCCTCCTTCGGGATCTTCGCGAGCGCGGCGTGGATCAGCGGTGCGCGCTCGCCGTAGATGGCGGCCCTCCACGCCGCTTCGCTACGCACGACCTCGGCGTTGAGCCACGGGCTGCGGCCGTGTTTGGCCGCGAGCAGGCAGGTCGACAGGAGCGTCGCGGCCGCGAGCGCGAGCCGCGTCCGCGGCGGGAAGCGTGCGATGGCGACCAGCGTCGCCACGTACAGGAACGGGAGAGTGGGCGCGGTGTAGTGGAAGGCGATGCTGTACTGCGGGCGAAACGACGATAGCAGGCTGAACGCGAAGCCGGGGACGAGCAGGAGAACCGCCCTCCGCGACACCAGCGGAAGGGCGATCACCGGCAGCAGAACGAGCGCGACGAACTCCCATTTGTCCGCCACGCTCATGAGGTAGCCGAGGACGTACGCGGGGTTCGTCAGGAGCGTTCCGATGACCGAGGCCTTGCCCTTCGAGCCGACGCGATAGAGGTCGGCGTAGCGATCATCGAAGACGTAGTCGTCGCCGGACCGAAGCGCCGGCATGACCATGGCGTGCACGAGCACGATGTAGATCGCCGCCGCAGCGCCGACGCGTATCGCGATCTTGCGTCGATCCGTCAGCCAGAGGTAGGCGGCGTAAACGAGCAGATACGCCGGTGTGTCTTCGCGGATCATCAGCACGAGGGCGACGACGACCCAGACGAGTCGCGGGCGTTCGACCTCGACCGCCCACGCGAGCGCGAGCATGAGCGGCACGAAGAAGACGATCTCGTGGAAGTCGTACGTGCCGAGCGCCTGCGTGCACGGATTGAGCACGTAGCCGCCGACGAGCATGAGCGCGACGCTGGCCTTTCCCGTGAGCCGCCGCGCGAGGCCATAGAGCGGCAGCGCTCCCAGCGCGATCGCCACGTTCTCCAGGACGAGCAGCGTGGTCGGCGAACGCCGCAGCGCGTAGAGGAGCGACGTGAGGTGATAGATCGGCGAGAAATGAATCCCGTAATGATTCGTCGTCGCGTCGCTGTAGGCAGACGACCAGGGAACGCCGGTCGTCGTGATGTTCCAGTGGACCTGGGAGTAGATCGCCAGATCCCAGCCGCTGAAGAGCACGTCGAAGTTCGCGACCGCCGAGCGCGCGGTGGCTGCACCGTGGAGGAGCGCAAGGGTCGCCGCGATGAGTCCGCCGACGCGATCGAGCGCGGGGCGCTCCAACGCGTCGAGCCGCGCGGCTCGAGGCGAGCGCGTGCCCATGAGGTGGAGCGCGAGGCCGAGTGATGCCGCCATGGCCGCGATCGCGACGAGATCCACGTGCGCGTGGGGCACGACCTGGTAGAGCGGCCAGAAGGCGAGCGGCGTGAAGATCAACGGCTCGTACGATCGCGCGACGACCGCCGCGACCGGATCCCCGCCTCGCCGCTTTGCACGCGAAGCGAGGAGCGCGGCATAGGACGCGGCGGCCGCGAGGCTCGCCGCGATGGCGAGCGATAGCGCGCGCTGTTCGGAATCGAAGAGCGCGTTATGGAGGATTGCGCGCGTCGTCGCTGTGGGGCCCGCGGCGAAGAAGAAGCCGAACGTCGAGATCGAGTACGCGCCGAGCATGATTCTCGAGACCGCGAGCAACGCGTCGCGCGTCACCCACGGCCTTGCTCCTTCGGCCCAGCGCCTCCCCACCATCGGACGCTCGGATAGTCCGCCGGTCGGACGCGGAGAACAAGAGGCACGAGCGCTGCAACGCGACATCTCGAGATCTCGAGGTCTCGGGCCGGTCGCCGGCCCGGTCAGTTCGGCGCCATGACGCGCACGGCGCGATGCATGAAGCCCGTTTGCCCGGAGAGGTACTCGTCGACGTACGGATAGGTGGCATCACCCGGGATTTGAAGAACTTCATGGTAGTTCTGCTCGATCGCTTTCACGATCTCCTGCCCGTACCAGTCGCTCACGAACAAGTAGATGCGATCGTAGTAGTGTTCCTCGACGCGAGCCTTGGTGCCCGGCAGGTCGGCGTGCTCTCCCATGTTCGATTCGAGGACGGAGCCGGCGCGATCCATCGGCACGACGCGGTGACCGGCGCGGAGGAGAGGCATCATGCCATGCGGGAGCAGGATCCGGCGGCCTGCGGCGAGATCGTCGCGCACGGCCGCGTCGAGCGCGTGGCCGAACGCGTATTGACCTCGCGTCGGCGGCAGCTTGAGCGGAACGAGGAAGATCACGAGGAGCGCGAGGGCCGCGGCCCACGTCGTCGCGCGTCCGACGCCGCCCTCGCGCGTGGGAGCGTCGTTCGCCGCGGACGCGTCGCGTTCGAACGCGCTCGCCATCGCGCCCCAGGCGACGGGCAAGGCGAGGATCGCGATCCAGAGGTCGAAGATCGTCAGGTTGTTCCAGCCGCCGCCGACCTTGAGATAGCCCGCCAACGCCGGCAGTACGGCCGTGAGTCCAGCGGCCCAGCTCGCCAGGAACACGCCTGCGCGCCGGTCGCGCGACGCGACGAGGCGCATCGCGGCGAGCAGCGCGAGTCCGAGGAGCACGACGCGATGTGGATACTCGAAGCAGAGATGAAGGAGACTGACCGCGCTGCTCCACACGACTGCGTGGCGGGAGAGGAGATCGAAGAGCCAGAACCGGCTATTGGCGCTCGACATCAGGAGGCCGGTGGCGCCGGCCCATATGCCGGCGCCGAGCGCGATCAGCCCGAGGCGTCGCCCGAGCGACCATCGCGATCCGTGCAGCAAGCAAAGGACGACCGCGATGCCGACGAAGCCGAACGAGCCCGTCTGCTTCGCGAGAGGACCGAGCGCAGAGACGCCGACGGCGAGGAGACCACCGCGATACGAACCTGTCGATGCCGCGCGGATGCAGAGATAGAGGGAGATCGACGCGTGCGCGATGTACAGGTTGTCGGCATGGACGACGTCGGAGGTGAAGCTCCGAAAGAAGAGGAGCACGAGCGCTGCGATCGCGAACAGACGAAAGCTGCGGTCGGCGGCGCTCGGCTTGCGTAGAACGGCGAGGAGCTCGGCCGCCGAGCGGCTCGCGAATACCGCGGCGACGAGGCCGAGAGCGACCGCGACGATCCGCGCCGCGCGGATGTCGAGCTGGAGGCCGAGCGGCCGCAGCAACGCGAAACAGAGGTACTCGAGGCCGGGGCTGTAGACCCACGAGTTGGCGTCGCGAGGCGCGTCGAACGTCGACTCGCCGTTCGAGAGCTTCAACATGTTCGTCATGAAGGGGCTCTCGGACCAGATCCAAAAGTCCCACGGGAACGCCACGCGTAGCGTCACTTGATAAGCGAGCACCGCGACGAACGCGAAGGCGAGTGCGTGCAGCACGCGCTCGACGCGGCGTTGTGGCTCCCCCGGCCATAGCCACTCCATGCCGCCGTCCTAGCCGACGGCTGATGGCGAGACAAGCCGCCTCGCCCGAGCAGCCTCAGCGCGCGAAGTTCAGCGCCACCGAGACCGCGGAGAGCACGCCCTGGCGCACCGGCGAGCGGTGGTGCGACGCGTCTTTGCGGTTCAAGACCTCGTCGCGGTGGCGGCGGTACCACTCGTACGAGTCGATGAACATCTCGACGTTGCCGAACTTGGCCGACCATCCGAGCTCGCGCTTCGTGCGCGAGACGTCGAAGTACATCGCCTTGCCGTACATGAGCGCGTGGTAGGCGCCGAGCGGCGAGACGCCGAGGCGGCTCGTGAGCTTCATCATCGAGACCGCGGGCGCCGACGGGACGCTCACGACGCGGCTGCCCGTGCCCGCGTGCGCCACGAGGGCCTCGAGCGTCTCGCGCATCGTGCCGAACTTCTCGGCGCCGACGTTGTAGGTCGACGCGCCGGGGCGCTCGGCGGCGGCGAGCGCGGCGGAGGCGAGATCGTCGGCGTGCACGAACTGATAGACGTTGTCGCCGCGCCCGAGGACGGGGATGTTGCGGCCCTGGCGGATCCACTCGAAGAGGATCTGCATGATGCCGAGGCGGCCGTGGCCCATGATCGTGCGCGGGCGGATGATCGAGACGTCGACGCCCTGCTTGACGTAGTCGCGGCAGAGATCCTCCGCGGCGAGCTTGGCCTTGCCGTAGTCTTCGCCCGGGCGGAGCGGCGTGTCATCGTCGACCGGGTTCTTGTCGGGCGCGCCGAAGATCGCGCTCGACGACATGCTCACGACCTTGCGGACCTTCTTCTTCTTCGCCGCCTCGAGGAGGTTCTTCGTGCCGCCCTCGTTGACCGCGAAGAAGGCCTCGCGATCCTTCGCGAGCGGAACGAGCGCGACGTTGTGGTGCACGACCTCCACGCCCTCGCACGCGCGCTCGACCGCGGCGGCGTCGCGGATGTCGGCGCGGATCTTCTCGACGCCCGCGGGCAGCTCGGCGTCGTGGACGTCGAGGATGCGGACCTTCTTGCCTCGCTTGACGAGCTCCTCGACGAGCAGCGTTCCGAAGTAGCCGGCGCCGCCGGTCACCAGATGAATGTCGCCGTGCACACCCTTCGCGCTCATGACGCCGCGCTTCTACCGCGCCGCCGCAGCGCTGTCACGAC
>JAHBWD010000043.1 GCA_019637175.1 Labilithrix sp.
CGGGGCCCGGACGGACGCGCGCTTCTTCGCGCTTGCCCGCCGTGGGCTTCGCCGGCGCGTCTTGCTTCTTGGCCACACCGTTGACGTTGATGGCGTCGGCGCCGTCGTAATCGCCGTCGAGATCGGGCGACGCCTGCGCGACGGCGCGCGCGATCGACGTGCGGTGCAGGCGCTTGACCGCGCCGTCCTGGATCGCGAGCACGTCGACGAGCGATTTGCGATCGATGTGGAAGCGCGCGTAGTCCTGCTCCGTCTCGAGGACGAGCATCGCGGTGTACGGCGTCATGATCCGGTGCTGAACCGCGAGGCTCACGATGCTCTTCTTGAGATCGTCCTTCGACGTCGCCTCGCGCTCGAGCATGCTCGCGACCTTCGCTTGCGCGATCGATCGCTCGACGAGCGGTTTGTCGGTCTTGCGCAGATCGATCACCTCGGCGGCCTTGCCGTCGATCGAGACCTTCAACGGGCGGTCGGCCGGGAGCTCGGCGTAGATCGAGAACGCGTCGCCTGCTTGCACGCCGTCGAGCTTCGCCGGCCACGCCCACGTCGCGCCCTCGACCTTCACCGCGATGCCGGAGCGCGTCGCCTCGCCGAGGCGGCGGAGCGCGTCGGCGCTCGCGCCGTCGGCGACGATGCCATCGCGCGCGAGCTGGCCGCGAACGAGCCGCGTCAGCGCCGCGTCGTCGCGGATGCCGCCGACCGCGAGCGCGTCGATGCGCTCGACGCCCGCGTCTTTCAGCGCGGCGACGCCCGCGCCGAGCTTCTTCGCGTCGACGTCGCCCGCGGTGGCCACGCCGTCGCCGATCAGGATCACGCGCTTCGCGCCGCCCTTCTTCGCCTGATCGCGCGCCCACGCGATGGCGCGCCCGATGTCGGAGGCGCCGAGCGCGCCGCGCTCGCGCAGCTTGTCGAGCTCGCGCGCCCCGAAGCCTTCGGCCTGCCCTTCGAAGATCGGCGCGACGGTCTGATCGAACGCGGCGACGGTGACCGAAGCCTTGCTCTCGGCGAGGCGCTTGGCGAGGCGATCGACGAGCGCGAGCTCGTCTTCGAAGCCGAGCGTGCGCGACGCGCTCGTGTCGACGAGCACGACGGCCGACGTGATGGGATCGGGGCGCGTCGTCGACTCGGGCCGCACGCGCAGCACGGCGTGCTCGCCGCTTCGAACGCCGGTCACCGCGTTCGAGGCCGCCTGCGGGCTCACGCTCTTCAGATCGACGACGTAGTCGGCGGACGGCGTCGTGCGTTGCGCGAAGAGCCTCGGCGCTTCGGTCTTCGCGCCGATCACCGAGGCCTTCACCTCGAGGACGCCGAGCTCGGGCAGCCCGCGCAGCGGCAGGACGTACGCGCCGTCGTTGACCTCGTGGACGTACGCGACGACGATCTCTTTGACGCCTCGCGCGGGGATGGGAAAGACGCGCGCGGAGAACTCGTTGCCCGCGGCCTTCTCCATGAGCGCGGGATCCTGCTTGCGGTGGAGGAAGTCTTCGTAGGCGCGGCGCGCGGCCTCGAGCTCGACCACCTCGCCTTCCTGCCACTCGCCTCCGATCTTCATGGCGAAGCGCCCGAGCGACGCGTTCTGCGGGAGGGCGATGCGGAAGGTGCCCTCGAGCGTGCGATCGAGCGGGTTCTCGAAGGTCATCCGCAGCTCGGTGAAGGCGATCGGGCCGTCGATGATCGCGTCGGCGCGGAGCTCCGCGAGTCGGAGGCCCGTTCCGTCGGAGGCCGTCAGCGTGAGCGGCGGCTGGGCCACGGCGAAGCTCACGTTGCCGGAGGGCGCGAGCGCGCTCGAGGCGGGCGGCGGCGTGGACGCGCCTTCGACGGGAGCCGGGCGCGGCGCGCGCGGGGCGGGAGGCGCGCCCTGACAGCTCGCAGCGGCGACGGCGCACGCCAAGGTGGAAATCACGGACAGGCGAAAGCAGCTCATGTGTTCTCCCAGACGCGCGGCGACAGGCTTTGCTTGGACGGACGAACGGAGCCGGCGGTCTCTTGGCGCTCTCTCGGCGCGATCCGGCGCTTTTTCCCCCTGACCATGGACCCCGGCGGGCGGAGCGGCTAACTCCCCGGCTGCCATGGCACCTTCGTTCCCCGGCGACCTTCCCATCACACCCGAGGTCATCCGCCAGCACAAGCTGACCGCGGACGAATACGCCCTCGTCGAGCGATCCCTCGGTCGTGCTCCCACCTACACCGAGCTCGGGGTCTTCAGCGTGATGTGGAGCGAGCACTGCTCGTACAAGTCGTCGCGCGCGCACCTGCGCCGCCTCCCGACGAAGGGGCCGCGCGTCATCCAGGGGCCGGGAGAGAACGCGGGCGTGGTCGACATCGGCGACGGGTTCGCCGCCGTCTTCAAGATGGAGTCGCACAACCACCCGAGCTTCATCGAGCCGTACCAGGGCGCGGCGACGGGCGTCGGCGGCATCTTGCGCGACGTGTTCACGATGGGCGCGAGGCCGATCGCCGGCCTCGACTCGCTCCGCTTCGGACGGCCCGATCATCCGCGAACGCCCGAGCTGCTCCGCGGCGTCGTCGCCGGCATCGGCGGCTACGGCAACTCGATCGGCGTGCCCACGGTCGGCGGCGAGGTGCAGTTCGACGCGTCGTACGACGGCAACATCCTCGTCAACGCCTTCACGTGCGGCGTCGCGCGCACCGATCGCATCTTCTACGGGCGCGCCGCCGGCATCGGCAACCCCATCCTCTACATCGGCGCCCGCACGGGTCGCGACGGCATCCACGGCGCGACCATGGCGTCCGACGAGTTCGGCGAGAAGAAGGAGGGCACGGGCGAGCTCGCGACCGCGAGCGCGATCAAGAAGGGCGTGCGCTCGACGATGCAGGTCGGCGATCCCTTCATGGGCAAGCTCTTGCTCGAGGCGTGCCTCGAGCTCTTCGCCGCCGACGTGCTCGAGGGCATCCAAGACATGGGCGCCGCCGGCCTCACGTCGTCGAGCGTCGAGATGGCCGGGCGCGCGGGCAACGGCATCGAGATCGATCTCGACAAGGTGCCGCGCCGCGCGAAGAAGATGACGCCCTACGAGATCCTCCTCAGCGAGTCGCAGGAGCGCATGCTCCTCGTCGCCAAGCGCGGCTGCGAAGAAAAGGTCCTCGCGATGTGTCGCAAGTGGGATCTCGACGCGGCCATCATCGGGCGCGTCACCGACACCAAGCGCTGGGTCGTGACCGCGACGCCGGGCTACGACCCGCTCGACGGCGCGCCGCCCGCGGGTGAAAAGCAGATCGCCGCCGACATCCCGGTCGACGCGCTCACCGACGCCGCGCCCGTCTACGAGCGGCCGCGCAAGCCCGCGCCGGTCCACCCCGACGTCGTCGTGCCGGAGACGCGTGACGCGAGCGCCGATCTCCTCGCGCTCTTGCGATCGCCCAACGTCGGATCGCGCGCGTGGATCTGGCGCCAGTACGATCACATCGTCCGCGGCGGAACCGTCGTGCGCCCCGGATCCGACGCCGCCGTCGTCCGCGTGCCCTGCGAGCGCGACGGTTCGAAGCTGATGAAGCACCTCGCGTTCGCCGTCGACTGCAACGGGCGCTTCGTGGAGCTCGCGCCCGAAGAGGGCGCGAAGATGGCGATCGCCGAGGTGTGCCGCAACCTCGTGTGCTCGGGCGCCGAGCCGATCGGCATCACCGACTGCCTGAACTTCGCGAGCCCCGAAGAGCCGACGACGATGGACCAGCTCGCGCGCGCCATCGACGGCCTCGGCGAAGCGTGCCGCGCGCTCGGCGTGCCCATCGTGAGCGGGAACGTGAGCCTCTACAACGAGACGAGCGACGCGAGCGGGAGGCACCCGATCCTGCCGACGCCGACCGTCGCCGCCGTCGGCCTCGTCGCCGACGAGCGCGACGTCGTCACGCAGTGGTTCGCGCGCGGCGGCGAGACGATCCTGCTGCTCGGCGAGCCCGCGTCGGGCACCGCCTCGTCGCTCGGAGGCAGCGAGTATCAGAGCATGAAGGCGAAGCTCGGCGGTCCCGCGCCGCGCATCGATCTCGAAGCGGAGAAGAAGCTCCAGGCGCTGGTGCTCGGGCTCGCGCGCGCGCGCGTCCTCTCGAGCGCGCACGACGTCGCCGACGGCGGCCTCGCGGTCGCGCTCGCCGAGTGCTGCACCACCGCGCGCGCTGCGAAAGACGCGTTCGTCGGCGCCGAGATCACGCTGCGCGAAGACGACGTGGCCGCCGCCGGCCTCACCGCCGCGCTCTTCGGCGAAGCGCCGTCGCGCGTCGTCGTCTCGGTCGCCGCCGCGCACGTCGCCGACGTCACGCGCCTCGCGCGGGAGGCGGGCGTCCCGGTCCGCGAGATCGGCGTGACGAGCGCGGCCGGCGGCGATGGAAATGTAGGACAGAGCGCCCTCGTGATCCGCGTCGCCGGCGCGGATCCCTCGAGCGCCCCGGCCGTCGACGTCTCGCTCCGCGCGGTCGCCGAAGCCCGAGACTCCTGCTTGATCCCCATCGTCGGCGCCGGCTGACGTCTCTCGAACACGCCCAGGAAGCGTGTTAGCTTTGAGATTGGTCTTCCGCGATGGCCAAGTTCCAGTCGCCGCTGCTCGGCTACAACAACAACGTCCGGCACAAGAACCGGGTGTTCCACATCCAGACGGAAGACTCCGGCGTCAATCACCCGCACATCATCACGCACCTGTTCATGGATGGCGGTCGCATCCTGAAGAGCGTGAAGAAGTCGTACGCCGAGCACGTCGGCGCCGACGGGATGAGCGAGACGGTCCGCGTCCTCATGAAGGAGCAGCACAAGGCGATGTTCATCGCCTTGCGCGACGGGCAGTTCGATCACCTGGTCGACGGCGGCGCGCCGGCTCGGGCTCCCGCGCCGTCGTCGCCCGAGATCCCGCCGGCGGCGCCTTCGGCGCCCGAGGTCGCCGCCGCGCCGGCCGCCCCGGCCGCGCCCGTGCATCCCTCGGGGCAGCTCGCGCCGGCCACGCAGCCCGATCCCCCGGTCGCGCCGAAGAACGAGGCGCCGAAGAACGAAGAGCGCAAGGAGCCCTTCATCGCCGTCACGAACGAGCCCGAAGAGGTTCCGACGACGACGCGCGAGCAGCGCCCGAAGGCGCCGGGGCACGAGCTCACGCTCGACTTCGACGCGCTCGAGCGCGCGGCGCACGACGTCGCGGCCCCTTCGCTCTTCAACTCCACCGACCTTCCGCCGCCGCCGAAGAACCTCTTCGCCAAGGAGCCGGGCACGGGCGGCAAGTATCAGGCGCTCGAGCCGACGCGCGATTCGTCGCCGCCTTCGTCGCGCACGCCCCGACGAGATCCGCGCGAAGAGCCCGCGCCGCACAGCAAGCCGCCGCCGAGCCGCCCCGCCACCAAGTCTTCTCCGGCGTCGAGCAAGGGGTCGTCGGGGCGCACGCCGTCGGGCCGACCGGGCGAGCGCTACGCGCCGGCGCGCCCCGCGGCGATCTTCGGCAGCACGCAGAAGCCCCCGACGCCGCAGTCGCAGTCGATCTTCGGCGACGAGCTCATCAGCGACAAGTCGCTCGACGAAGTGATCCTGAGCTACCTCGCCGAGGATCTCGAGCCGCCGCGCCGCAAGTAGCGCGCGCATAAAAAAGTGCCCAGACGGCCTGACCGCCTGGGCACGGAGGGCTTGCGCGCTGGGGGGGAGGGGCTCGCGCAAACCCGAAACTCGGTGCGGCGCCGATGAAAGCGGCCGCCTCGGCCATCATCATGGGTTCTGAACTTCGACAATCAAGGGGGCGGCCGAAAAAACCAGGTCGCGCGCGCGCGATGCGAGCGCGTGCCGCATCGCGGCCCAAGACGCGCTCGTCAGAACGAGCCGGCGAGGCCGCTGTGGAACGAGAGCTCGACCTTGCGCCCGGTCAGCGCGTCGCGATCGCTGAACTCCCACAGCTCGGTCGAGAGCTTGATGCGCAGCCCGCGCTCGATCGCATAGGCGGTCGCGAGCGTGTAGCGGAACACGGAGCTGCGCCGGCTGAGCTCGCTCGCGGCCTCGACATTTCCGACGCGGTACATCCCGTCGACGCGGCCGATGAGATCGAGCTCCGGCGTCAGCGCCTGCTCGATCTCGGCGTACGCGCCGTGCTTCATGAAGAAGTCTCCCCTCTCGTCGGCGAGCACGTACTTGAAGATGGCCTTGTTCGAGATGTCGAAGGTCTGTCTTCGACCGAGGTACTCCATGCGTATGTTCGTCTTGTCGAGGCGGAGCGAGACGTCGCCGCCGAAGATGACGTACGTCTCCCGGTTCTCGGGATCGTACGGGCCTCCCATCGCGCTCACGCCGAGCGTCAGATCGCTCGCCTCGCCGAGGTTGATCGTGAGCGCGAGCCGGCCGCCGACGGTGGGCCGCGCGTTCTGATCGACGTAGTAAGCCTGCGGGCTCCGCGAGAGCTTGAAGTCGATGTCTTGCGGGCGGCTCTCGGACTTGAAGCCCATGACGCCGTAGACCGCGTAGTCGAGCTGGGCCGACGGCCCGAGCGCCTTGGTGCCGTTGATCTCGACCCCGTTGTCGGGGAACGGGCTCGGCAGGACGCTCATGTTCCACTGCCGCATGCGGAGCATGCGCCCCATGTCGTAGGGCAGCGGCTTGTCGCTCGTGCGATGGTTCGCCGGATCGTGACGCAGGTTGAAGGCGCCGAAGCTCGGGCTGAAGCGGCCGACGCGGAAGTTCAGCTCGTCGGCGGCGCGGATGTCGAAGTACATCATGTCGGCTTCGAAGCCGTGGCAACCGAAGCAGACCTTCATGTTCGCGGAGACCTTCTCCGAGAAGTCGACGGCGAGCTTGCCGGCGAACTCCATCGTGAAGCCGTCGAACGCGTTGGGGAACGCCCGCGCCTGCCGTGACGTCGGCACGAAGTGGTAGTCGAGCTGCGCCGAGCCGGCGAAGTTCCGCTCGATCGCGCTCGCGGGGCCCGTGAGCGCGACGAGCGCCGCCATCACGACCGCGAGGACGACGGCGACCGGCCGCGCGGCGCGCATCATGTTCCGCCTCCGTCGGGCGCAGGAGCCGGCGGCGCCGGCGACGGCGCGACGGGCGGAGGCGCGGGAGGCGCCGGCGGCGCGGAGGCGCCCTTCTTCTCGGCCTGGATGCGCCGGAGATCGGCGGCGTACCAGCGGAGGAACCGGAGGATCACCTCCTGATCGGCCATCGAGATGCCGCTGCCCGGCTGGCGGCGCATGCGGTTCACGTACATGGCCCACTGCTCGTCGTCGGTGATGCCCGACGTGAGCGGGCGCGCGAGCGAGTGGCACTTCGAGCACTTGTGGGCGAACCTCTGGTAGTCGCCGCGCACGTCGTCGGGCACCTTGCTCGGATCGAGACCTTCGGTGCGAGAGCCGGTGCACGCCGCGAGCGCGACGAGCGCGAAGAGCGCGATGACGAAGCGCTTCATTCGTCGTCACCTCCGTTCGCCCCTTCGGCGATCCAGTCGGCGACGAGCTGGATGTCTTCGGGGCTCCAGTACGGTCCGTTCTTCGGCATGCGCGCGCCGTTGGCCGTCCCGCGCAGCTTCTGCACGATGGCGGAGCTGCACGGCTTGCCCGGCACGACGATCGTTCCTCGCGTGTTGACGCCGCCGTTGCGCAGCGTGCGCAGCGACGACAGATCGAGCTGCGTGGCGATGAGCCCTTCCTGCCCCGCCTGGTTCGGCGACGTCGAGTAGTGGCAGGCCGCGCAGCCCTTCGTGCCCGGCTTCTCGCCGTTCATGAGGGGGCGGATGCGCGTCTTGAACTCGATCGCGTTGGCCGGATCGGAGTCGCCGTCGACGCACGCGCTGATGCGGTCGCCCGTCTCCGGTTGAATGAAGGTGCACCCCTCTGCGAGCGCCACGACCGCGACGAGCGACACCGCAGCCCCGGCGGTCAGTGTCCGTCCCACGGCGCTCGATGCTACACGCTGCCCGATCGAGGGCAACGGAGATCAACGACGATCAATCGCAGCTGAACGTCACCGGCACGTCGAACGCGGAGTCGATCGCGTCGTCGTTGAGCACGACCGACGCGCCGCGCGCGCCTTGCGCGACACACCCGGCGAGCGCGGCCGGGCAACCGTTGCAGGTCGCGCCCTTGAAGGCCTTCGTGTCGCTGAACATGATCCGGACCGTGGTCGCGATCGGCCCCGGCGGCTTCTCGCGGATCGCGCTCTTCGCGCACGCGTTGAACGACGCTGGCGCCGCGTTCAGGCGAAGGTTGCGCGCGCTGATCGCGGTCGCGGCCTTCGGCGCGCCCACGGTGGCCTTGCACGTCGCGGGGTTGAACGGAGGAGGCGGCGCAGGCTGCGCGGCCGGCGGCGGAGGTTGCGGAGCAGGCTGCGGCGTCGGCGGTGGAGGCGTGGGCTCGACCTTGACGGTGACGGGCTCCGGCGGCGGAGGCGCCGTTTCGACGTGCGTCTCCGCCGGCTTCGCGGTCGACGGCTTCGCGACCGCGGGCTTCTTCGGGTCGGCCGGGACCGCGATCGACGCCTCGGGCGCGACGGTCGACGCCGCCTCCTTGGGCGCCTCGCTCGACGCCGGCGGCGCGCTCGGCGGCGCGGACGTGGAGGGCGGGATCGCGGCGCTCCGATCGGCGGGCGTCGCCGGCTTCACGTCGAAGGTCGTGCCCGAGGCCAAGAAGCTCCTCGCGGCGAACGCGCCGGCGCCGAGGAGCACGATCGCCGCGCCGACGCCGATGAAGAGACCGGCGCGCGACCTCTTCGCGGGCTCGGCGATCGTCGGCGCGCCGAGCGGCGTGAGCGTGCTCGCAGCGCTCGGCACGCCGCCGACGGTGGGCGCGCTCGCGACGAAGTCGCGGCTCGGCGCGATCGCCTGCGCGGACACGACGACCGGCGCCGTGCCCGGCGCCGCGCCGCCGAGGCTCGGCAGCGAAGCTTCGGTGGCCGCCGCGATGTCGACGGGCGCGGGACGCCCCTCGAGCGTCGCACGGATCGCGTTGCGCATGTCGCGCGCGGTCTGGTAACGCGCGTCGCGATCCTTCGCCATGCCCTTCATCGCGACTTCCTCGAGCCCGGGGTGCACGCCCGCGTAGATCTCGCGAGGCGGCTGCGGGTTCTCGGTGATGTGCTTGAGCACCACGGCGAGCGGCGTGTCTGCGGTGAAGGGCGTTCGCCCGGTGAGGAGCTGATAGAGGATGACGGCCATCGCGTAGAGGTCCGACCGCGCGTCGAGCTTCTCGCCGCGCGCTTGCTCCGGCGACATGTACTCGGGCGTGCCGACCACCAGGCCCTGCGTCGTGAGCTTCTGCCCCGCCGGGCCGGCCGGCCTCGGCGCGTCGTCGCTCTCCTGGATCTTGGCGATGCCGAAGTCGCACACCTTGACGAGATCGGCGCCGTCGCGACCGTCGTCGTCCTTCGTCCGGAGAATCATGATGTTCTCCGGCTTCAGGTCGCGATGGATGACGCCCATGTCGTGCGCGACCGCGATGGCGGCGAGCGCCTGCATGAGGATGTCGCCGATGCGCTGATTCGAAAGCGGCCAATCCTCGTGGATCACGCGAAAGAGATCGCGCCCGTCGAGGTACTCCATCGCGATGTAGAGCAGACCGTCGGGCTCTTCGCCGAAGTCGATGACGCGCATCGAGCTCGGGTGGTCGAGGCGGCTCGCGGCCTTCGCCTCGCGGTGAAATCGCGCGACGAAGCTGGGATCGACCGCGATCGCGCGGTGCATCACCTTGAGCGCGACGTTCTTCTCGAGGGCGGTCTGGCGCGCGCGGTAGACCGCGCCCATCGCGCCGCCGCCGAGGAACTTCTCGATCACGAACTTGCCCGCGACGGTGCGGTTGATGAGGGCGGGATCGCCGCGCGACCCGTCGCCGCTGGCGGGGCCGCGCTCGCTCGCGTGATCCTGGCCCTGGCTCATCGCGACGAGTGTAGCCAACCAGCCGGGGTCAGGGCTACCCGCGCGGGCCATGGCAGTGATAGAGAGCGCACGCATGCCGCTCCTGCGCGCACGACGATCGATCGAGAGGCTGCGCGCCGTCGCGAGCGGCCGCGAGCGCCTGACCGCGCCGCCGCTCCGCATCGACGCCCGCCTCGCGCGCGAGCTGTTCGAATCCCAGCTCTACTGTCGGCTCACGGACGTCGAGGCCCACGAGCTGCGCGCGCGCAACGAGGGGTACTACACCATCTGCAGCGCGGGCCACGAGGGCAACGTCGCCCTCGGGCACCTCACGCGAGCGACCGATCCCGCGCTCCTCCACTATCGCAGCGGCGCCTTCTTCCTCGCGCGCGCGCGCCGCGCGTCGGCGCACGAAATCGTCGGCCCGCCGCCGGGCGTGAGCGAGCTCTTGCTCTCGCTCTCCGCCTCCGCCGACGATCCGATCTCCGGCGGGCGCCACAAGGTCTTCGGCAGCGTTCGCTGGGGGATCCCACCGCAGACGAGCACGATCGCCTCTCACCTCCCGAAGGCCGTCGGCATGGCCGTCGCGATCGATCGCGCCGCGCGCATGCGCGCGCGCGGCGGCGGGAGCTTCGGGAGCCGAGAGGGCATCGTCGCGACCGAGCCTGATTCCATCGTCGTCTGCTCGTTCGGCGACGCGTCGCTCAACCACTCGACGGCGCAAGGCGCGATCAACGCCGCGGCGTGGGCCGCGTACCAGCGCGTGCCCGTTCCGCTGCTCTTCGTCTGCGAAGACAACGGCATCGGCGTCTCCGTGCGCACGCCGGAGGGCTGGGTCGAGGCGCGCATGCGCGCGATGCCCGGCGTCTCGTACGTCGCCGCCGACGGGCGCGATCTCTCCTCGGCATGCGAGGCGACGCGCGTGGCGATCGAGACGTGTCGCGCGCTCCGCGCGCCGGTGTTCCTCCATCTTCGCTGCGAGCGCGTGTGGGGCCACGCCGGCAGCGACGCCGACGGCGAGTACCGCACGCGCGACGAGATGGCCCGCGCCGAAGCGGCCGATCCCGTGCTCCTCGCCGCGCAGTCGCTCCTCGACGCGGGCGTCGTGTCGAGCGAGGCGCTCCTCGACGAGATCGAGCGAGCTTCGGCGGTCGTGCGCGAGCTCTCGCGCGAGGCGGCCCTTCGACCGAAGCTCCGCACGCGCGCGGAGGTGACGGCGCCGATCGCGATCGCGCGCCCCGATCGCGTCGACGCCGAGGCGCGACGCGCGGGCTACGCCGAGCCGGCGCCCGACGCCGACAAACCGAAGCCCTTGGGTCACGGCATCCGCGCCGCGCTCGCCGATCTGATGAAGAAGGTCCCCGAGATCGTCGTCTTCGGCGAAGACGTCGCGGAGAAGGGCGGCGTGTACGGCGTGACGGTGGGGCTGTGGAAGGCGTTCGGCCCTGGTCGCGTGTTCAACACGCTCCTCGACGAGCAGACGATCCTGGGCCTCGCGGTGGGCGCCTCGCAGGTGGGGCTCGTGCCCTTCCCCGAGATCCAGTTCCTCGCGTACCTCCACAACGCCGAAGACCAGCTGCGCGGCGAGGCGGCGACCCTCTCCTTCTTCTCGCGCGGTCAGCTCACGAACCCGATGGTCGTGCGCATCGCCGGGCTCGGCTACCAGAAGGGCTTCGGCGGACACTTCCACAACGACGACAGCCTCGCCGTGCTCCGCGACATCCCCGGCGTCATCGTCGCGGTCCCCTCGCGCGCCGACGACGCGGCGAAGATGTTGCGCACGCTCGTCGCCGCCGCGACCGTCGACGGGCGCGTCTCGGTGTTCGTCGAGCCGATCGCGCTCTATCACACGCGCGATCTGCACCCGGGCGACGGCAAGTGGATGTTCCCCACCCCGCCGCACGGCGAGGCGATCGCGATCGGCGAGGTCGGCGTCTACGGCGACGGCGCGGATCTGGCGATCTTCACCTACGGCAACGGCGTGCCGATGTGCGTCCGCGTGCAAGGCGCGCTCGCCGATCGCGGCGTGCGCGCGCGCGTGATCGATCTGCGATGGATCGCGCCGCTGCCGGAGGAGGCGATTCGCCGGCACGCGTCGGAGGCGCGCGCGGTGCTCGTCGTCGACGAGTGCAGGCGATCGGGCAACGTGTCGGAGGCGATCGCGGCGGCGCTCGCCGACGCGGGCCTGCGACACGTGCCCTACGCGCGCGTGACGTCGGCCGACTCGTTCATCCCGCTCGCCGAGGCGGCGAACCTCGTGCTCCTCCAGGAGCCGGAGATCCTCGAGGCCGCGCTCTCGCTCACGCGCGCGTAGCGCCTCTCGCCTCGGCGACGATCGCGCGCTCTTCGTCGCCGATCGCGGAGACGGCGTCGGCGATCGCGCGGGGATCGTCGCCCGCGAGGATCCGCTCGCGCGCCTCGGCGCCGCCGGTGAGCAGATCGAACGCGGGGATGTCGTCGACGAACTCGTAGCGCTCGGTGCGGAAGCGGAAGTCGCTCGGGCTCGCGTGGTGGGCGAGCGCGACGAGCGCGACGTAGGTCGCGACCGGGAGGAACGCGCGCGCGTCGGTCACGTGGATCTGGACGCCGCCGCAGCTCTGCTTGCCGTGCTTGTGGAAGGTCGGCTCGAACGAGAGCGGCCGGGCGAAGAAGCCGGGCAGGCCGGTCTTCGCGAGGCCCTCGGCGAGCTTCCTCCCGTCGATCCAGGGCGCGCCCGTGATCTCGAACGGCCGCGTCGTACCGCGGCCGTCGGAGAGGTTCGTGCCCTCGAGGAGGCATCCGCCGGGATAGACGAGCGCCGTCTCGTACGTGGGCATGTTGGGCGACGGCATCACGAACGGTCGATCCCAAGAGGGCGCGTGCGCGCCGGGATCGATCCCGGTCACGCCGAGGATCTCGACGAGCTCGGCGTAGCCCTCGCGCTTCGCGCGCCACGCGACGATCTCGCCGAGCGTGAGGCCGTGACGGATCGGCACGCGCTCGAGACCGACGAAAGAGCAGAAGCCGTCGCGCTGGAGCCGGCCCTCGATCGCGTCGCCGATCGGGTTCGGTCGATCGAGCACGAGGACGCGCACGCCCGCGTCGCGGCACGCGCGCGCGACGAGCACCGCCGTCCACACGAACGTGTAGTAGCGCGCGCCGACGTCTTGCATGTCGATCACGACGACGTCGAGACCGGCGAGATCGCTTTCCTTCGGCGAGAGATCGGCGAAGCGCTCGCCGTAGAGGCTCACGATGCGCGCGTCGCGTTCGTCGCCGACGCCGATCATGTCCTGCGCGTGCCCGGCCCACCCGTGCTCCGGGCCGAACAGCACCTGGGGCACGACGCCGAGATCGCGCAAGGCGTCGAGCGCGTGTACGAGCCCGCGCGTCACCGACGCGGGGTGCGCGAGGAGGCCGACGCGCGACGCGCGCAAGCGCGCGATCCGAGCCGAGTCGGCGACGAGGCGATCGAGTCCGGTCTCCACCCGCGCAGGCTACCAGAGCAGACCCGTCCACGGCCGCAAAGGTTGCGCGGCCCAATATGGTTCAATACCGAGAGACTTCAGAGCTGGTATGCTCCGGTCTGAACTTTTTTCAGAGCCCCGCCCCATGCGCCGCGTTTTGGTCGTCGACGACGAAGAGAACATCCGCCTCGTGCTGAAGACGCTCCTCAAGCGTCACGGCTACGAGGTCGAGGTCGCCGACGGCGGCGAGAGCGCGCTCGTGCTCGTCGACTCGTTCGGGCCCGACGTCATCCTCACCGACGTCCGCATGCCGAAGATGGGCGGCCTCGATCTGCTCGCGACGCTCAAGGCCAAACAGAACCCGGCGACCGTGATCGTCATGAGCGCGTACGGCAGCGTCGATCTCGCGCTCGAGGCGATGAAGGCCGGCGCCTACGACTACGTCGGCAAGCCCTTCAAGCCGGACGAGATCGTGCTCGCCCTCCGCAAGGCCGAGGAGCGCGAGACCTTGCGTCGCGAGAACCGCGCGCTCAAAGAGCAGATCCAGAAGGAGAGCCAGTTCGAGTCGATCCTCGCCAAGAGCGCGGCGATGACCGACATCTTCCGGACGATCTCGAAGATCGCCGACTTCAAGACGACCGTGCTCATCCAGGGCGAGAGCGGCGTCGGCAAGGAGCTCGTCGCCCGCGCGCTCCACGCGCGCGGCGCGCGCAAGAACCAGCCGTTCGTGCCGATCAACTGCGGCGCGATCCCGGAGAACCTCCTCGAGAGCGAGCTCTTCGGGCACAAGAAGGGCGCGTTCACGGACGCGAACGCGGATCGACGAGGCCTCTTCGAAGAGGCCGACGGCGGCACGCTCTTCCTCGACGAGATCGGCGAGCTGCCGCTCAACCTCCAGGTGAAGCTCTTGCGCGTGCTCCAGGAGGAGTCGATCCGCCGCCTCGGCGACTCGAAGGACGTGAAGATCGACGTCCGCATCGTGGCGGCGACGCACCGCGATCTCGCCGCCGAGGCGAAGGCCGGGCGCTTCCGCGAGGATCTCTTCTATCGCATCAACGTCCTGCCCATCGTGATCCCGCCGCTCCGCAGCCGAAAGGAGGACGTGAACCTCCTCGTGGATCACTTCGTCACGCGCAACAACGCGCGCCTCGGCACCCAGATCCGCGGGCTCTTGCCCGACGCGCGCAAGCTCCTCCTCGAGTATTCGTGGCCGGGCAACGTGCGCGAGCTCGAGAACACGATCGAGCGCGCGATGGTGCTCTGCGACGGCGACGTCATCGACGCCCACGATCTGCCCGAGCGCCTGCGCGACGCGCTCGATCCGGTGCAGGTGCAGCTCGCGAGCGGCGAGCTGTCGATCAAGAAGACGACGGCGGCCATCGAGGAGATCTTGATCCGACGCGCGCTCCAGAAGACGCGCGGCAACCGCACGCGCGCGGCGGAGCTGCTCGAGATCAGCCACCGGGCGCTGCTCTACAAGATCAAGGACTACAAGATCGCCGATCTCTGAGGCACGCGGCGTGCTCTTCCCGAGGGGCATGCGTCCTTCGAGGGTCCTCGGTCCTTGCGTTTTCGTGCTGTTCGCGTCGTGCGCGCCCGCGGGCGAGGGCCCGGCGGACGCGCCCGCCGTGGGCGTGGAGACACACGGAGAAGAGGCCGTCTCCACCCCCGTCGCCCGCCGCAGCGTCGTCTTCGCCGACGCGACCGGGATCGACATCGTCGATCACGCGACGTTCGAGGTGGCCCGCTCGTGGGTCGCGGGCGGAGAAGTGACGAGCTCGCCGGACGGCGCGGTCCTCGCGATCCACCGCGACGCCCGGGGCGACGAGCCCGGCGTGGTCGAGGTCTGGCGCGTCGGCGACAGGGGATCCCGCGCGCGCTTCCTCTCGACCTCGGTGTCCGCGGTCTTCGTGGACGACGCCGGGAACGTGACCTGGAGGGAGGACGCGCCCCGCGGAGCGCAGACCCATACGTTCGACCTCGCTTCCGGCGTCCACCTGCGCTTCCCCGCCGATTGAGGCGAAGAGCGGTGCTACCATGGGGCCATGCGTGCGATGCGTATGTGCTTTCCCCTCCTCGCGCTCGTCTTGCTCGCCTGCCAAGGCAAGCGAGCCGTCTCGCCCGACGAAGAGAACAAGCCCGGTCCCGCGCCGGAAGAAACGACGCGGTGGGAGGGCGCGTCGTCGACGCCCGAAGCGCCGAGGCCGAGCTCCGGCGGAGGCGGAGGCGTTCAGGAAGCCGCCGCGAAGCGGAGCGACCAGTACGACCAGGAGGCGACCGAGGTCGTCCTCAAGCGCGCCGCGCGCCAGGTCAAAGAGAACTGCGGCGCCGCCAAGGACGAGAGCGGCAAGGCGACCGGTCCGTGGGGCAAGGTCACCATCCAGATCCAGCTCGGGCACAACGGTCACTCGAAGGGCGTGACGGTGCCCGCGCCCTATCAGGGCAAGCCGTCGGGCAACTGCGTCGAGAAGGCGTTCACGAACCTCACGTATCCGCCGTGGGGCGGGCAAGACACCCCGGTCGACTGGGAGGTCGAGCTCGTGCAGCCTGCCAACGAGAAGAAGTAAGAGATCGTACGCAACTTCGTACGGCGTGCGGCCGATGGGGACACCATGCCCATCGACAGAGCCAGCGCCGCCGAGCGCACACGCCACGATCCTCCCACCCCCGAATCGAGCGAAGCGAACGAAGCCCCGCGCTCGCAGCGCGCGCGCGACGAGCACGCGCTCGCGCGCTCGATCGAGGAGATGCCCCACAGCCGCGACTACGCGGCGTTCATCGCCAACGTCGCGAGCTTCCCCGTCGCGCAGACCGCGAACGTCGCCGCCACGCTCCACGCCGCGCGCGATCTCGAGGTTCAGAAGCGGCTCGATGACGTGCGCGACCGCTTCAGCGGGCCCTACCGCGTCGACGGCGCCGACGTGCCGGCGCCCCCGATGTTCCGCATGAACGTCGTGGCGCGATCGGCGGCGATCCAGCGCGAGCTCGACACGATCGGCAAGCGGATCGGCGTGCAGCCGCTCCCCTCGAAGCTCGGACAAGGAACGCCGCGCGATCTCGTGAAGCTCACGCAGGCGTTGATCGACGCCGGTCGCCTGCCCCCGCCTCCCGGAGACGTCGCCTCGCGCATCCGGCAGATGCAGTGGGACTACGGGATCGGCGTCGACTGCGCCGGCTACTGCAAAGAGGCGCTCGCGGCGACGAGCCCGCGTCCGCTCCCGCTGCGGGGCCCCGGGTGGGAGAGCTTCCGCGATCTCGACGGCGCGCGCCGCGCGGCGTTCGCGAAGGTCGACGTCACCGAAGCGCGCCCCGGCGATCTCATCACGCTCGACGAAGTTCCGCCCGAGCGCTTCGGGCACAACGTGATCGTCTACAGCCGCGCCGTCGCCGACGCCGCGCGGATCCAGGCGCTCGGCGATCAGCACGGTGAAAAGATGAAGGCCTTCCTCGCGACGCCCGGCCCGCATCACGTGCTCGAGGTCGACTCTTCATGGGGCGCCGGCGCGAGCGGCTCGCCCCACGGCGGCTTTCGCCGCGACACGTGGCTGTTCGACGCGTCGACGAAGACGTGGGGCCACTTCATCCCCGGGACGTCGCCTCCGTACTTCGACACTTCGACGGTCGGGCCGGCTTCGTTCGACAAGTACCACGGCACCTACCGGCCGCGCGGCTGACGCTCACGACAGCGCGAGCGAGATCCCCGCGATCGCCGACACGATCATCCCGAAGGCGAAGAAGAGCTTCGCCAGACGCGGCTCGGACACGCTCGCCTCGAGGCGCGAGCGCGAAGGCCTCGCAGGATCGTAGAAGACCTCGACGCGATCGCCGACGCGGTACTTCGCGAGGAGCGCCTGCGCGGGCGCGGGCGACTCGCTCGTCTCCGACTCCATGCGCCCTTGATGCTGGCGATCGCCGCCGCGGTAGGCCGTGACCGCCTCGAGGGCGTAGACGTAGCGAACGACGCCGGTGTGGAACGGCGGCGAGCCCGGATGGGTCAGCACTTCGGCGTGGGTGATCGTTCCCGCCGCCTTCGGCCAGCTCCGGCGGCGCGCGGCCGCGCGGATCTGCCCGTACGAGGTGAGAGAGAACCCCGCGCCGAGCGCCATGGACATGATCGCGAGCGTCCCGATCCCGAGCATGCGACGAAGAGGACTATAGCCCTTCGTCCATCCGGCGCATCCCCTCGAGCAGGAGCGCCTCCGCGGGCTCTTCGATCACGCGGTTCGGCGGCGTGAACGACGGATCGAGCGCGAAGTCGCCGTCTTCGAACTTGAGCATCGCGTAAAACGCGTTCGATCCGTTGATCTCGCCGCAGATCGCGTTCGCGACCGCGCCCTCGAGGAAGTGGATCTCGCCGCTCTTGCCGCCCGAGCGCACGGCGAGCTTGCCCGTCTTGCGCCCGTGGAAGAGCACCTGAACGATGTCGGGCAGGCCCATCTCGCGCAGGCTCCCGCTCACGCCCTTCGACGTCTTGCCCGTCGACCACTGATCGAGCATTGCCTTGAGCTTGGCGACGAGCACGTCGGCCTGGACGGGCTTCACGACGAAGTCCATCGCGCCGAGCTCGAAGGCGCGCTGGGCCTCGGTGCGCCCCTGCTTCTGCGTGTGAACGACCCACGGCATGTCGCGCCCCCACGACTCTTTTCGCGCTTCGCTGAGGAACGCGAGGCCGTCGGCGTCGGGCATCTCGACCTCGCACACGACGAGATCGAACTCCGCGCTGCCCTCGGCGAGGAGCTTGCGCGCGCTGTCGACGGTGCGCGACGTCTTCACGTCGAAGCCCTGCTCGACCATGCGCAGCTCGAGGACGGTCGACTCTTCGGGATCGGAGTCGACGAGGAGCACGCGGTAGCGGCTCGCGAGGAGCTTCGCGCGCATGTCTTCGCCGAGCACGAGCGCCTTGAACAGATCGAGGATGCTCGGATCGAAGATCGTGCCCTTGTGCTTGACGAGGACGTTCATCGCCTCGGCCGGGCCGAGCACCTTGCGGAACGGATTGCGCGGGTTCTGCGTGAGATCGGCGTAGGTGTCGGCCACGGAGAGGAGGCGCGCGCCCAGCGGCACCTCCTTGCCCACGAGCTTGTCGGGGAAGCCCTTGCCGTCGAAGCGCTCGTACATGTGGAAGACGGCGTTCTTCACCGACGGCGGGAGCCGCACGCCCTCGAGCAGACGGAGCGGCGTGTCGTACGCCTTCTGCGCCGCCGTGCGGTGGCCCTCGTACTCGCTGCAGTTGAGCGCGGTGAGGTGGAACTGGCCCATCTTGCCGAGATCGTGGATGTGCCCCGCCACGACGACGGCGTACATCTCGGCGCGATCGAGGTTCATGCGCTCGGCGACGCGACGCAAGAGGCGCGCGACGTGCGACGAGTGACCGCGAAGCTCCTGGCGCGAGCTCTCGAGGAGGCTGACCATGACGGTCAACAGCTCGATCGTCGCGTCGCTCTGGAACAGGTTCTGGCGGATCGTCTCGCTCGACGGCGGGCTCGTCTCCGGCGGAGGCGGCGGCCGCACGACCGGCGCCGGCGCCGTCGGCGGAGGCTCGATCGAGACCGCGGGCGAGCGCGCGGGCTTCGGACCCGGTGACGGCGCCGGCGCCGCGGCCGGCGCTCGCTGCTGCGCGCGCGCGGCGGCGGGCAGAGGCGGCGGCGGCGGCGCAGAGATCGATCGACGGCCGGTGCTCGGCCGCGGATGGCGCGCCGGAGCGGGCTCCTCAGTCGGCTCGTCGCGAGGATCGGGGCGAGCCTCGGCGCGACGCGCGGGCTTGGGCGCGACGGGCTCGTCGTCGTCGTCACGCGGGCGCGCGCCGCGCGAGACCTCGGCTGGGGCGGGCTCCTCTTCCGCGGGCGCCGCGTCGTCGAGGTATCGACGCGTGGACTCTTTCGCGGCGAGCACGCGGCCGTCGGCGAGGACCTGCTGGCCGAAGTCGTAGTGCATGCCGGCTCGCTCGAGCAGATCGAACGCGCGAGGGTCGCCGCCGTGGTGCTTGCGGATGGCGGCGCTGATCGCCGCGGGCCGGGCGACGAAGGCCTTCACCTCCTGCGCGCCGGAGACGATCTTGATGTCGCGGAGGACCTCTCCGTTGTCAGGATCGGCGGTGACGACGCTGAGGACGTTCTTCTGCCGATCGAAGAGCACGGGGAAGACGCCGAGCGTCTCGGCCACGCGCCGCGGGACCATCTGGATCGTGGCGCGGGGGATCTCGGCGCGCGAGAGCTTCTCCGTCGAGACGAAGTGCGTCTGGTAGACACCCGAGAGGGCCTTCAAGAGATCGGCCTCGCTCATGATGTCGTTCTCGATCATGACCTCCTCGGCGCGCTCGCCGAGCTTGTTCACCAGCGCGACGACGCGCTCGAACTGCGCCTTCTGCAGCAGCTTGGCGCGCAGGAGCAGGTCGGCAGCCTTGGTCTTGGGCGAGGCACCACTCACGGGGAGGCTCCCCCATTCTAGCCGCCCTCGGCACCTCTTTGGCGCACGAAACTAAGCAGAAAATCCAGGGCCACGCGGTTCTGGCCCCCTTCGGGGATGATCACGTCGGCGAAGCGCTTCGAGGGCTCCACGAACGCGAGGTGCATCGGCCGGACGCTCTCGTAATACTGCTTGCGCACCTGGGCGAACGTCCGGCCTCGCTGCTCGAGATCGCGCCGGATGCGACGCATGAGGCGGATGTCGGAGTCGGTGTCGACGAAGAGCTTGACCTCGAAGCGCGACCGCAGCCGGTCGTCGGCGAGGACCAAGATGCCCTCCACGACGATGACCGGGGCCGGCGCGACGCGCACCGACTCCTTGACGCGATCATGGATCGCGAAATCATACGTCGGACGCTGGATCGGCGCGCCCGTACGCAGCGCGTCGAGGTGCGTCGTCATGAGATCGAGCTCGAGCGCGTCGGGGTGGTCGTAGTTGACGCCCGCGCGCTCCGTCGCGGGCAGGTGCGACTGCGACCGGTAGTAATGGTCCTGCTGGAGAAGGATCCCCTGCCCGACGGGCAGCGCTTCGAGGATGGCCTTGGCGATGGTGCTCTTGCCCGACCCGGATCCCCCCGCGATCCCCAGGACGAGCGGCGGCTTCCGATGAGACGGCGGCGGGGCGCTCTGGTTCATGTTCGGGTCGAGTGACTAGCACACGACGCGGGCGAGGCGCTCGGGATCGACGTTGCGCCCTGTGAGCACGAGGACGACATCCTCTTCCTTCTCTTCCTCTTCCTGTCGGAGCAGCGCGGGCGGGACGAGCAGCGGCGCGAGCGCGATCGCTGCGCTCCCTTCGAGCGCGAGGCCCAGCTCGCGGAACGCGAAGGTCATCGCCGCCGCGAGCTCTTCTTCGGTCGCGACGAGGCAGCCGGCGAGCGTCGCGCGAACGCGCGCGAACGCGCGCTCGGGGAGGCCGCCCTCGAGGCCCTCGGCGAGCGTCTCGGCGTACGGAAGCGTCGTGACCGCCGATCCGCGCTCGAGCGATCGGGCGAAGGCGCACGACGCCTCGCTCTGGATCCCCCAGACACGCGGGCGCTCGCCGCCGAACGCGCAGGCGAGGCCCGTCGCGAGGCCGCCGCCGCCGATCGGCGCGATGACGCGATCGGGGACCTTGCCGAGCGCGTCGATGATTTCGAAGCCGAGCGACGCGCCGTTGCCCGCGATCACGTCGACGTCGTCGTAGGGCGAGAGAAAGACGGCGCCGCGCGCCTCCGCGAGGGCGATCGCCTCTCGCTCCGCGTCGTCGTAGCCCGGCGAGGATGCGCGGATCACGACGGCGCCGCACGCGGCGATCTTGTCGGTCTTCGCGCGGGGCGCGCCGCTCGGGACGACGACGGTCGCCTTTCGGCCGAGCACCTTGGCGGCGTGAGCGACGCCGATGCCGTGATTGCCCGCGCTGACGGCGACGATCTCGCGATCGCTCGCGAGCGCGGAGATCGCGACGAGCGCGCCGCGCACCTTGAAGCTGCCCGTCGTCTGCATCGACTCGAGCGCGAGCCATACGCGCGACCGCGACCCCAGGGCGGCGGCGCCGGGCGCGACCCGAGGCGAGACCTTCACCAGCGCGACCTCGCGCAGGCCGGCCGCGGGAAAGCGGACCGCGAGGCGCCGCACCGACGCGAGACGCTCGGCGGACGGGAAGAGGCCCTCCGGTGCGCCCTCACCGACGCGAGAGAGAGACGCGTTCGGAACGACGCGCATCGCGCTACTTCGCGGCGGAGAGCCAGGCGAGCGGTCTGCGGTAGGTGCTGATCATCCGATCGCTCGGCACCTCGTGACCCATACCCGGGACGAGGCGAACCTTGACCGGCACCTTGTTCTTCTTGAGCGTGTCGCCGACGCGCACCGTGTTCTGGGCGACGCCGTCGTTCTCGCCGGTGAGCAGATACACGCGACGCACCTTGCGCTTCGACTCGTCGAGGGCACCCCCGACGTCACCGCCCCAGTAGTTGTCGCTCGCGGCGAGGATGAGCCACTTCGACCACGTGCTCTGATCCTTGAGGCCGACCTGCATCGCGACGAACGCACCCTCGCTGAAGCCGATGAGGATGTTCGAGCGCCGCTGCACGCGGTTCTTGTACTTGTCACGAAGCGCGCGGAGCGTCGCGTCGATCACCCGCTGCGAATCGCCGCCGGCCCACGTGCGCGCGCCGCCGCCGTTGTCGCCCGGCCCCGAGGGGCACACGACCCAGCCGAACTGCGTCGCGACCTTGGCCCACTTGCGGCAATCCTCGGCCGGGTTGCCGCCGCGGCCGTGGAGATACATGACGACGGGCTTGGTGCGCGACTTGGGCCCGCGCGCCCGGTAGTAGAAGGCGTCGGGACCGCCCGGAACCTCGAGGCGCAGAGGATCGCCGATCCCGCCGCTGCCCTTCGCGAACGCCGTGCGCGGCACGAGCGCCACGAGCGTGGCGACGGCGACGGCAGCGAAAAGAGCGAGGAATCGACGCATGGTCACGCGGGCTCGGGAGCATAGTCGAGCCCGGCCGAGCGGCAAGGGCCCAATGGAAACCCTCAGAATTGAAAGAAGAGCAGGCGCGAGGCGGGCGGCGAGACGATCTACGCCCGCGCGCCGCGCAACCTGCCTCCGAGCGCCTCGCCGACGGCGCGCGCGGCGTCGTCGGACGCCGGCCAGGGCACGGTCTCTTCTGCCGTGCGGAGGTTCGATCCGTCGGGCTCGCACACGAACGCGCGCAGGTGGAGCTCGACGACGCCTCCGCGCACGAGGCGTTCGCCGTAGGCGCCGAGCGGCGTCTTGCAGTCGCCTTCGAGCGCGATCATCACGCCGCGCTCGGCGGCGACGCATCGCGCGGTCGGCTCGTGATGCAGCGCGGAGAGGAGCGCGCGCGTCGAGGCGTCGTCTTCACGGCACTCGATCCCGAGCGCGCCTTGGCCCACGGCGGGCAGAGACGTCTCGGGCTCGAGGACGGCGGTCGCGCGGTGCTCGAGCCCGAGCCTCACGAGGCCCGCGCGCGCGAGGACGATCGCGTCGCACTCGCCCGCGTCGACCTTCTTGAGCCTCGTGTCGACGTTGCCGCGCATGGGAACGATCGCGAGATCGGGGCGCGCCGCGCGGAGGCTCACCGCGCGGCGCAAGCTGCTCGTGCCCACCTTCGCGCCGCGGGGGAGCTCCGCGAGGCCGCCGTGCTTCGGCGCGACGAGCACGTCGCGCGGATCTTCGCGCTCGGGGATGCACGCGATGAAGAGGCCCGGCGGCAAGACGCCGGGCACGTCTTTGATCGAGTGCACCGCGAGATCGGCGCGGCGCGCGAGCAGGGCCTCCTCGATCTCCTTCACGAAGAGACCCTTGCCGCCGACCTCGGCGAGCGGGCGATCCTGGATCTTGTCGCCCGTGGTGACGACCTGCTCCTCGACGAGCTCGAGAGCGCGGTCCGGGTGCGCCGCCTTCAGGCGCGCCACGAAGGCGCGGCACTGCGCGAGCGCGAGGGCCGATCGGCGTGTGGCGTAGGTGAGCTTCATCGGCGTCGACTCTACTCCCTCTCGCCGAAAGGCGCGCCCGGGATCAGTTCACCTCGCAGAAGCGCCCGTTGCCGCTCGCGCCGTCGCTGCGGACGCAGGAGCAGTGTCGCGTGTACTGGCACCCCGCGCTCGCGACGTCGATCGCGTCCTTCGAGGCCTTGCACGTCGACGACGTCGCTCCAGACACGTAGATCGCGCCGATGTCGCGTCCGCGGGCGTCGCGGCAGTTGTTGAGCTGGCACGTCGTCGTGCACGTCGTCGCGCGGCGCGCGACCTGCCTCGAGCAGCGCGTCGTCGCGTTGAACTGGACGTCGCTGCTGCTCTGCCAGCGGAGCGCGACGCTGCTCAGCGAGGGCGTCTGGATCGTGAAGCTGCCGAACGAGCTCGCGACGATCGAGGAGCCGTTGAACACGCTGAACGTCGTCGGGGCCGGCGTCGGCGTCGGCGCGCTGCCCGACGGGCGCTGGAGCGCGAGGAGCACCGCGAGCTCCGCGCAGTCGCTCGGGACCTGGAGCTGCATCGTGCCGGATCGGCCGGACTGACGGAGCTCTTGGCTCGTGCTCTCGGCCACGATCTCTTCGGGGGCGTCGACCGCGCAGGCGGCGACGACGACGGAACATGCTGCGAGTACGACGTGGATCCTCATGGTGAAGCCCTCTCTCCGGCCTCACGACTGCAGCTTCGGTACCTCCCACCTTTGCGCCGATCGCCCGACGGATTTGCGCTTTTCGTGCGGATCGCGCGGAGCCCTCGGGCAAACGGATGCCCACGCCGCTCGGCGTGCGTCAGTGCGGGAGGCGCTTCTCGCTCGGCTCGGCGGGCGGCGGCTCGGTGGTGCGGCCCTCCTCGCCTTGGCCGCCTTCGGGCAGATCGAAGAGGTGCTGGAGCGCGCGCACGAGCTCGCCGCCGTCGTTCGACGAGGCGGCTTGCTTGAGGCGTGTCGTCGCGGAGTGGAGGAGCTTGTTCGTGGCGCTCTCGATCATCTGGTTGAGCGCGGCGCGATCGCCTTCGCCGAGGTGCTTGAGGCGGCTCGCGAGGCTGCGCTCGAGCTCGGCGACGAGGACGCCGCGCGTCTTCGCGCGGAGCGCGACCACCGTGGGGCTCACGTTCAGGCCGCGGGCCCACGACGACCACTCCCCGAGCTCGGTGTCGACGATGAGCTCGGCGGCGGAGATCTCGTTGTGCCGCGCCTTCATGTTCTCGGCGACCTCGTGCTCGAGATCGTCGACGTCGTAGACGTACACGTTGTCGAGCTGGTGCACCTCCGGCTCGACGTTGCGCGGAACGGCGATGTCGACGAAAAAGAGCGTCTTGCCCTTTCGCTGCTTCATCACGCGCTTCACGAGATCGCGCTGGACGACGTAGCTCTTGCTCGACGTGCTCGCGAGCACGACGTCGGAGATCGCGAGCTCGCCTTCGAGCTGCTCGAGCGGCGCCGCGGTGCCGCCGAAGCTCGCCGCGAGCGTCGCGGCGCGCTCGAAGCTGCGGTTGCAGACGCGGATCGCCTTGGCGTCTTTTCCCAGGCTCTTGGCGGCCTGCTCCGCCATCTCGCCGGCGCCGACGAGCAAGACGGTGCTGTGCCGGAGATCGCCGAAGATGCGCCTCGCGAGATCGACCGCGACGCTCGAGATGCTCACGAGGCCCGCGCCGAGCTGCGTTTCGCTGCGGACGCGCTTGGCCACGGTGAACGCGCGATGCACGCATCGCGAGAGGTGGCTGCGCAGCGCGCCCGCGGCGACGGCGGCGTCGTAGGCGTCTTTGACCTGCCCGAGGATCTGCGGCTCGCCGAGGACCATCGAGTCGAGGCTCGCGGCGACGCGGAAGACGTGGCGCACCGCCTCTTCGCCGTTCTTCTCGTAGAGCCAGTCGCCCATCTCGTCGACGCTCGAGGCGCCGACGTGCTCGCGGAGCGCCTCGCGGATCGCGCGCGAGGCCGCGCGCATCGCGTCGTCGGGGGCGCCTCCCGTCTTGGCGAGGGCGATGACCTCGACGCGGTTGCACGTCGAGAGGAACATCGCCTCGTCGAGCTCGGGCCGCGACGTGAGGCGCGCGAGGATCTCGGGCAAGACCTCCGCGCCCGCGGCGAAGCGCTCGCGCACGTCGACCGGCGCGGTTTTGTGGGAGACGCCGACGACGACGACCGGGAGGCTCATCGCGTCACGCTCGCCGTCTCGGCTACCGTCTCGGCCGCCGTCGAGATCGTGGCGGTCGGGTGCGGAGGGTCTTTACGCACGAGGTAGAGCACGAGGACGAGCACCGCGAACCCGAAGCCCGCGATCGTTCCATACGCCGCGCGGCGCCCGCGCCACCCGACGGCGGCGCGGAGGAAGAGGACGCCGGCGATGACGAGCCACGTGACGTAACCGAAGGCGGCGCGGAGGACGTCGGCGGTCGCGCCCATCTCCACGCGCCGCGCCCAGACCGTGCCGGTGATGATGCCGATCGTGAGCAGCGGGAAGCCCGCGAGCAGGAACCGATGCTCGGCGCGATCGAGCGCGTCGAGCGGAGGCAGCCGGCGCGAGACGCCGTCGATGCGCTTCTGCTTCACGAGGCGCTCCTGCACGAGGTAGAGCGCGGCCGAAGAGAACGCGAGCCCGAACATCGCGATGCCGAAGAGGTTCAGCGTGACGTGGAACGGGAGGATGAAGCTCTTGATCCCGTCGCCCGGCTCGGCCCCGCCGCCGACGAAGCGCCACGCGAGGAGCGAGGTCAACGCGAGCGGCGCGATGAACGCGCCCGCGACCTCGACGCGGAGGCGCCGGCGCGCGAGCACGTACGCGACGCACATCAACATCGACGCGACGCTCATCGGGAAATGAATCCCCTCGACCGGACACACGCGGAGGACGAGCGAGGCGATGCAGATGTGCGCGGCGTGCAGCACGGCGCCGAGCCCGATGAGCCGAGGACCGACCTTGCCCACGTCGCCCTTGCCGCGCACGAGGAAGCGTAGGAACAGCGCCGACGCGACGACGTACGTCGCGATCGTCAGGACGAAGAGCGCGTTGGCGAGGCCGTCGCTCACGTCACAGCGTTCCCTCGACGAAGCGGGAGATCAGCTCTTCGTCGCTGCTCAGGGCCTTGCCGACGTCGGTTCGGTTGCCCCGCGCGGCCATGCGCTCGGGCGAGAGGAGGTGATCGGCGAAGCTCGTCGTGGGCGCGCCCATCCAACCGGGGACGACGTCGTACGCGTTGTCGCCCAGGATCATCGAGCCTTCGAGGATCTCGGCGCCGATCTCGTCGAGCGCCCTTTTGGGTTTGACCTTGCCGACGAGGGCGTGCTCCTCGTTGGCGCCGGTGACCTCGGCGATCACACGAACCGCCTCCTCCACCTTGTAACGTCGCCCCTCTGCGAGCACGATGAGCTCGCTCCCGCTCAGATCGGCCTTTCCCTCGATTCCCCACTCGTCGAGGGCTGCTTGCGGGAAGAAGAACTTGTTCTGCATGGGCTCACTCGAGGATACCACGGCCAAGGCAGTTCTCACGGCGTACGAGGCGCTCGTCGCAGCCGCTTCAGCCGAGCCGGAGACGGCCAACATGCGGGAAGCCTTCCAACATCGGACGGGCGCGTTCGGCCCCGAGGATCCCTGGTTCGAGGCGCGGAGCCGCGCCTTCTGGGACGACGCGCTGACGACCCAGGGCCTCGCCGCGCGCGCGACGCGCGCCCGCGACGACGCCGGCGAGCCCGCGCTGCTCGCGATCCGTTACGAGCGGGCCCACCGCGGGCTCTTCCTCGCGCAAGAGGTCGACGATCGCGGCGCGCGATTGCGCGATCTCTGGTCGGGCGCGGAGCTCTTCGTGCACCACCTCGACGAAGCTCAGGCCGTCGCCTTCGAGCACGCCGAAGGTGCGATCGACGGGCGCGTGATCGCGACGCCGAAGGCCGAGCTCTATGTCCTGCCTGGGGCGTTCCATCACGCGCCCGACGCGCTCGAGCCGCTCCTCCGCGTCGTCGAGGCGGCGCGACATCGAAAGATGGAGACCGGCGCCGTGCTCGACGCGCTCCTCCGAATGGAGATGGTGTTCCGCAGCTCGTCGCGCGTGAAGGCCGGGTTCGCGTACCGCGTCGAGAGCCTGGCCGTGCGGGCGTGACGGCGGTATAGGCCTCGCTGCCGCATGCCGCCGCCGCCGACCTTCGACGTGAGACTGGCGCGCGCGCGGATGCTCTCGCCGAACGTGCGCGAGCTCCGCTTCGAGCGCGTCGACCGCGCGCCCTTCGAGTTCCAAGCGGGGCAGTGGGTGAGCCTCGTGCTCCCGCTCGCCGAGGGCGAGGCGCGGCGCGCCTACTCGATCGCGTCGCCGCCCGACGGGAGCCCGAGCTTCGAGGTCGCGATCACGCGCGTCGACGGCGGACCGGGCTCGACGCACCTCCACGAGCTCGAGCTCGGCCGCACGCTGCGCGCGATCGGCCCGCAGGGTTTCTTCACGCGCCCGCCCGCGTCGCGCGGCCCCGCGCTCTTCGTCGGGACGGGAACCGGGGTCACGCCTCTCCGCAGCATGATCCGCGACGCGCTCGCGAGCGGCGACGCGTCGCCGATGACGCTCCTCTTCGGCGTGCGTCGCGAGGAGGATCGCCTCTACCTCGACGAGCTCGAGGCGCTCGAGAAGGCCCACCCTCATTTTCGTGCAATCTACACGCTGTCGAGGGGCGGGCCCTCGTGGGGCGGCTTCACCGGATACGTGCAGACGCACGTCGAGTCGCTCTGGCGCGCGCTCGCCGTGGCGGATCCGAGCCAGGCGCCCCACGTGTACGTCTGCGGTCTCGAGCGCATGGTCGGCGCGGTCCGCGACCTGCTCCGCAAGCAAATGGGCCTGGAACGAAAGCTCGTTCACAGCGAGCGCTACGACTGAGATCCGGCGAAATGGTCGTAGAATTCGAGGAAGGTGGGAGCGAATCCTCGGAAGCTGGCCGCCGCGCGGTTCTTGCGGGCGCTGCTCGACGCCGGTGAACGCCTGGGCGTGGATCGGACGCAGGCGCTCGCCGCGATCGGCGTGAGCGCGGAAGAGTCGGAGGATCCCTCCGGCTGGATCCCCGCGTTCCGGATGACGCGCGCGTGGGAGATCGTGCCCGAGATGAGCGGCGATCCGTGCTTCGGGCTCCACGCGGCCGAGGCGACGCCGCTCGGCGTCTTCGGTCCGCTCGATCTGGCGACGATGAGCAGCGCGACCGTCGGCGACGCGCTCGAGCGCATGGCGCGCTACTACGAGACGCTCGGCGCGATGAGCCGCGCCCACGCGCACCGCGAGCCCGACGGCGCGATGCGCCTGTCGCTCGAGCTCCAGATCGAGCGGACCGAACGGCTGCGGCACTACGTGGAGAACTTCTTCGCGATCGTGGTCACGCGGATGAAGATGGCGTCGCTCGCGGCTGCGCGCGACGAGATCGACGTCTCGCTCCGCTTCGCGCACCGCGCGCCGCCGGCGCTCGAAGAGCACGCCCGCGTGTTCGGCCCGCGCGTGCGCTTCGCGAGCGGGGCCGACGAGATCGTCGTGGGCGCGAAGACGGCGACGCTGCCGCTCGTGACCGCGAACCCCGAGCTGTCGGCGATGCTCGAGCGCGAGGGTGAGCGCCTCGCGCTCCGCCCCGACGCGCCGATCGTCGATCGCGTGCGCAGCGCGATCGAGCAGGCGATGCGCGAAGGCGCCGTCGGGCTCGACGACGTCGCGAAGAAGCTCGGCGTGGGACCGCGCACGATCCAGCGCCAGCTCCAGTCCGACGGCACCTCGTTCGCCGACGTGCTCGACGCGGTTCGCCGCGACGTGGCGCTGAAGACGCTGGCCGACGGCGGCGCGGCCGCGTCGGAGCTCGCGTACGTCCTCGGCTTCTCCCAGCCGAGCGCGTTCTACCGCGCGTTCCGGCGATGGACGGGCACGACGCCGAGCGAATACAAGGCGCAGCCCGCGGAAAGCGCGCCGGAAAAAGGCAACAAGCGTCGCCCTCGGTGACCTCTCTGTCGCCCGAGGAACCTTGCCGCCGCCCCGCGCCGGGGGAAAATGGCGCGGATGCGGCTCGCCTCTTCGCTCCTGGTCATCGTCTTGGCGGCGTGCGGCCGCGACGTCGAGGCGCCCGCGCCGCCGCCGCCGGACGCGCCCTACGTGCCGCCGCCGGAGACGTGCGCGTCGCCCTCGCTCGACGCCCCGTCGACCTTCGTCTCGTGCTCGAGCGGCGGGGGGATCTTCGGCGCGTGGACGCTCGATGCCGAGGGTCTGCCCGCGTACGACTACGGTCTCGATCAGAACGCCGACGAGCGCGCGCGCTGGGACAACACCGAGGGCCAGGACCGCCGTCATCACTGGGCTTCGTTCGGCAACGGGCGCGTCACCGCGATGGCCTCGAACGACGGATGGATCGAGGTCTCGACGCAAGATCGCGGCGTCACGATCCTCGACAAGGTCGACGAGAGCGCGGGCGCGTTCGGCGGCGGCTTCAGCTTCCTCGACGACGGTGAGGCGACCTGGACGACCGCGTACAAGTGGCGCCCGCGCGGCTCGCAGACGACGCGTCGCTTCGGCATGGGCTACGCCGCGTCGACGATGCTCCATCGCGAGGTGCTCACGTCGCGGAGGACCTTCGCGCCCGCCGACGACGCGACGTTCGTGATCGACGAGGTGACGATCGAGAACCGCGCGGGCGTCGCGCGATCGCTGCGTCACTACGAGTACTGGGACGTGCGCCGTCGGCCGATCGAGGTCGACTGGCTCGTGTCGGGCGCGACCTTCGAGATCGCGCCCGGCAGAGCCGCCGCGACGCGCGACGGGCGCAACGGCATGTTCGACGAGAGCGTCACGTGGGACGGGCGCGTCCTCGGCCTGCGTCGCGCGCACGCCGCGGGCACGGCGGCGCCCTCGCGCGAAGCACCGTCGAACACCGACTTCTACCCCGGCGATCCGTTCCTCGCGTCGCTCGGCGACGACGTCAGCGACGTGTACACCGACGACGCGCGCTTCTTCGGCGAAGGCGGCCCGAGCGGTCCGCGCGCCGTCGTCGAGCGGCTGCCCGGCGAGATCGGCGCGCTCGACGCCGCCGCGCGCTCGGGCCTGGGCCAGCCGCGATCGTTCGTCATGCGGAGCGACCTCGTGCTCCAGCCCGGCGAGAAGAAGACGCTGCGCTTCGCCTACGGCTATGCGCCGATGGGCGCCACCTGGCCGGAGCTCCACGATCGTCGCGTCGACGTGCGCGAGCACCTGCTCTCGTTCGCGACCGAACGCGATCCGTTCCTCCACCGCGAGCTCGCGTGGCACGCCTCGCAGATCGAGGCGAGCGTCGGTCACCGCGACTACTGGGGCCGTCGCGTCGTGCCGCAAGGGTCGGCGTACCTCTACCTCCACGGCGCCGACGGCGCGCTGCGCGACACGGCGCTCTTCGCCCTCCCGCTCGTGTACACCCACCCGTCGCTCGCGAAAGAGCAGCTCTCGCTCGCGATGGGCCTCGCCTTCGCCGCCGACTCGCGCTTCAGCTACTCGTTCCAGGGCCACGGTCAGCTCGACGACGCGCTCGGCCTCCACGCGCACCCGAGCGATCTCGATCTGTTCTTCCTGCTCGCCATGAACGAGTACCTCGGCGCGACCGGAGACCTCACGTTCCTCGACGAGCGCATCTCTTACTACCCGCGCGCGCCGGAGAACGAGGCGTCGGTCCTCGATCACGTGCGCCGCGCGATCCTCCACCTGCTCGACGACGTCGGCTTCGGCGAGCACGGGCTGATCAAGATCGGCTCCGGCGACTGGAGCGACGGCGTCGTCGTCGGGTCGCCCGATCGCGCGCTCGCGATGGAGAAGGGCGAGAGCGTTCCCAACTCGCAGATGGCCCTCGCCGTGCTTCCCCAGGCGGCGACGCTGATCGAAGCGCGCGATCCTGCGCTCGCCAAGCGCGTGCGCGATCTGCTCCCGGGCCTCGCGACGGCGGTCGACGCGACGTGGGCGGGCGCCTTCTACGGGCGCGCGTACTTCGGCGACGGCGTGCTGCACGGCACGTCGGCCGTCGACCTCGAGGCGCAGGTGTGGCCGCTCATCGGCGCGAGCCCGCGCGCGAGCGATCTCTCGGCCACGGTCGCGCGCGAGCTCGACGATCCTTCACCCGTCGGCGCGCCCCTCACGCGCGGCGCGCAGGTCTGGCCCGCGGTGAGCCAGCTCTTGACCTGGGGCTACACGCGCATCGACGACGAGCTCGCCTTCCGCCACCTCGCGAAGAGCTCGCTCGTGGCACGCGCGCGCGCGCACCCCGACGTCTGGTTCCACATCTGGAGCGGCCCCGACGGCGCGAACGCCGGCGACGGAAAGACGTGGGCGAGCCCGGTCACGCCGATGACCGACTTTCCGACGATGAACAACAACGTGCACGCGATGGCGCTCCTCGGTGCGCTGCGCGTCGCCGGCCTCGAGGCGACGCCGACGGGCCTCTCGATCTTCCCGCACGTGCCCGACGACAAGCTCGGCCTCCGCTCGGCCCTCGTCGATCTCGATCTCCGTCCCGACCGGATGCGCGTCGTGTGGCGCGCCGCCGTAGGCGTGCCGCGCACGCTCGCGATCACCGCGCCGCGCGGCAAGACGATCGCGGCGATCCGCGTCGACGGGGAGCCGCGCCCGATCGCGCCCTCGTTCTCGGTGACGGCGAAGACGCCCGAGGGCGTCGCGATCGACGTCGATCTTCAGTAGCCGCGGCGCGCGAACGCTTTGTCGCCGGACTCGATCTCGCGGCGCGAGTTGGTCACGATCGCCATCGCGGTCTGCTTGCGAACGTTGATGATGCGCAGCTCGGCCTGAACATCCTCGGGCAGCCGCTGCTCGTTGCGCGGCTTGGGGATGTTCTCCGTCGCCGCGGGCGAGTCGTCTTCGAGCGCGATGCGCTTCGCCGAAGACGTCGTCGTGAGCGAGTGGTGGTAGGCGTCGCCCTTCTTGATGACGAAGAGGCGATTGCCCGGCTTGAGCCCTGCTTCGTCGCCCTGATCGAGGAAGACGATCTGGTTCTGGCCGAAGAAGTTGTGGGGGTGCACGCTCGTGAGCACCGTCGCCGTCACGTCTTTGTCGTTGCGCACCGGCGGAACGACCTCGAAGCGCCGCGCGACGGGCCCCACGCGCGCGCCGCGCTCGATGGCGTCGAGCGACTCGGTGATGCGCGCGCGCGCGATGCGATCGCGCGGGTTCCACTCTTCGACCTTCACGGTTCCCTGGATCTCGATGAGCTTGCCGCTGCCGACGCTACGGACGGGACGAAAGACGGTGAGCTCCTGGCCGACCTTGAGGTCGTGGCTCGCGCCGATGCGGAGGTAGACCTCGTCGGTGTCGGAGAGGATCATCTTGTCCTCGCGCGACCCGTTGATCTCGCCCCAGTTGTTGGTGTCGTCGTCGATGTAGCCCTGCGTGCGGAGGAAGATCGTGTCGGGCGGGACCTGACGGCGTCGATCGACGATCGGCGAGCCCGGCGTGGCCGTCGGCTCGAGGAAGCCGCCCTGGCGGAGGCGCACCTGATCGCCGGGGAAGATCCAGTGCGGGTTCTGGATCTGCGGGTTGAACGACCAGATCCGCGGCCACTGATACGGGTTGCGGAAGTAAAAATCGCAGATCGCCCAGAGGGTGTCGCCCTTGCGCACGAGGTGGAAGTTCGCGTTGCCCGCGGAGCCCTTCACGTCGCCGAGCACGAACGAGCTGCCCTCGTTGCCGAAGACGGTCGAGGTGCTGCCGCCGCGCTTGAAGTCGAAGCTGTCGCGCTCGTTGCCGGTGATCGGCTTCGACGACGAGAACTGCGCGTTGCCTCCGCCGAGGACGCCGCCGGGAGGAGGCGGCGCGACGCCGCCGGGGAAGAACGTGGTCGAGCTGGTGACGCTGCCCCCGCTCGCGCCGCCGCCCGGCGCTCCGCCACCGCCGCCGCCACCGCCACCTCCGGGCGCCGCTCCGCCGCCGCCGCCGCCGCCGGGAGGCGGCGGACCGGCCTGCGCGAAGGCGACGGTGACGTGGGCGATCGGCAGGAGGAGCCCCAGCGCGATCGACGGGATGGTGCGGGGTGAAAACACGAAGCTCATCGACTCTCCTTCGGTCCCTTCGGCGCGCTACCGGCGGGAATCCTCTTCGCAGCGTCGCTGCGCGGATACTCGTTCTTCAAGCGGTCCCAGTACTCGCGAGCGCGAGAGCTCGCGCCGAGGCGGTCGTGGCACATCCCGAGCTTGAGGAGCGCGTCGGGCGCCTTGTTCCCGCTCGCGAAGCGGGCGACGACGGCCTCGAACTGCTCTGCCGCGCGGAGGTAGAGGCCCTGCGCGAAGTACGCCTCGCCGCGCCAATACATGGCGTTCTCGGCGTACGGATGATCGGGCCAGCGAACGAGAAACGCGTTGAGCGATTCGAGCCCGCGATCGTACTGCTTGGCTTGCACCTGCGCGAGCGCGGCTTCGTAGGCGCGCTTCGCTTCGGGATCGAGCGCGCTCGGCCGCGCGGCGTCGCTCCGGAGGGGCGCATCCGACTCGGCGATCTCGAGGCGGCCGCGCGCGGACTTTCCGCGCGCAGGGCGGGCCGCGGCGCCGGGCGGGCCGACGAGGCGGATCTCGGGCCGCTGATCGGGATCGGCGGGATCTTCACCCTCGTCGGTGGGACCTCCGAGCTGCACCACGCGCGGCGGGGCCGGCGGATCCGCGTTCGGCTTCGTCGACGGGCGCTGCGCCCTCTCGTCGGCCGCGGCGATCTCGAGCGCGCCGAGGCGTTGATCGAAGCGGTCGTGATCCGCCTGCATCTTCGAGACGGCCTCGTTCAGCTTGGAGAATTGCCGGTCGGCCGCCGTCTCCGACGAGGCGCACGCGCCCAGGAGAGGGCCGAAGAGACCCGTCGTGACGAGCACGACGAAGCGGCAGGCGAGGCGCCGGACCATCGTCTTCAAGCGTAGGCCCCGGCGGGGCGGCCGGCCAGTTTGTGGCGGAGATGGCGGGAGACGGCGGGGGCGCCATCCTTTACGGCTCGCCTGAGCTGGTGCACAGTTGGTCCTGCATGGCAGTCCCCCGGCGGAAGCTCGATCTGAAGAAGACGCTGTTTCTTCTGCCGAACATGATCACGCTCTCGAGCATCTTCTGCGGGTTCGACTCGATCCGGCTGAGCGGCTCGTCGAACGGCGATCCCGACGACTACTACCGCGCCTCTCTCCTCCTCGTGTACGCGCTGTTCTTCGACATGCTCGACGGGCGCGTCGCTCGCCTCACGAAGACCCAGAGCGCGTTCGGGCTGCAGATCGACTCGCTCGCCGACGTCGTCTCCTTCGGCGTCGCGCCTGCGCTGCTCGTCTACAAGTGGTCGCTCTTCCAGCGGAGCACGGTCGGCCTCGTCGTCGCGTTCACCTTCGCCGCCGCGGGCGCCGTCCGCCTCGCGCGCTTCAACGTGCTGTCGATGGGCGAGGGCGGCAAGCCGACGAAGCCGAGCAAGTACATCGTCGGCCTCCCCGTCCCCGGCGCGGCGGGCATCTTGATCTCGCTCGTCGTCGCCAACCACGCGGTGAGCGGCGACCTCTCGGGTCCGAAGTACGTCTACCCGATGATGGGCCTCACGGGCTTCCTCGCGTTCCTGATGGTCTCGACGATCCGCTTCCGCTCTTTCAAGGATCTGAAGCTCAACGCGCGATCGGTGGGCCTCGTCCTCTTCGCGGTCGCCTCGAGCGCGATCGTCTCGTTGCAGACGAAGCCCGCGTTCGTGCTCGTGTGGCTCCTCTCCTTCTACGTGATCATCGGCCTCGTCGAGACCCTCATCGCGGTTCCGCGCGAGATGGCCCGCCGCCGCCGCGACGCCCGCGAAGCGACCGCAGAGCGAACGAGCATCCCGCCGGGCTGATTGATCGCTCGCGGGTCACGCTCGCGTGAGCGGCCACGCGAAGTCGCGATCGCTCGGGGAGAGCCCGTCGAGCATCCGCCGCACGTGCTCTTCGAGGTCGGCGGCCTGCCCGCTCGCGCGACAGCGAGGCCTGACGGCCTCGACCGCGTGCGCCCACGACGTCAGCGCCATGCCTCCGCGAGGCGTCGTCGCGACGAGCATGCGCGCCAGCTCGCCGAGCTCGGCGTCGTACGCGCGGCCCGCGAGCGCGCGCGCCGCGTACCAGCGCACCGCCCAGATCTCGTCGGCGAGCGACGCGCGGAGCTCGCGCCCGAGCGACTCGCCGAGGCGAGCCTCCGCCGCCGCGCGCGCGGCCGCGAGGCGGACGCGCCGGCTCGGATCGGCGAGCGCGAGGCGCACGGCTTCGCTCGCCGCCGACGCCGCGTCGCCCGCCTGCGCGACGGCCGCGAGCGACGCCGCGCGCACGAGCACGGAATGATCCGTCGCGGCGTAGCGCGCCACCGTCGTGACCGCGTCGAGGCTCGGCGTCACGCGCCACTTCACGCCCTTGAAGCACCACAGGCGCGCGGGCGCCCAGGCCCAGGCGATCGTCTCGAGGAAGAACTGCACCTTCCGCCCCGCGGTGCCGCCGGCGAGGCGACCGAGGTAGCGCGCGATCCTGACGTCCACCTCGTGCTGCGAGGACGTGAGCATGCTCTCTCCTGATTCCCCCTGAACTGTAGCGCGACAATCCCCTTCCCGCCCGCGCCGCACGCACTACACTTTCCGAGGCTTGCTCGACGACCTCTACCATTTGCGCGAACGGGCCCGCGCTGCCCTCAATCGCGGCGATCTCGACGATGCGGCGAACTCGCTCGTGTCCGCCGCGTCGCAGACGCACGTCGCGGAGCACGACTACTTGTCGGTGCTGCGACCTCTTGCGGAGGTGCTCTCGAGGCGCAACGACGGCCGGAGCGCGCTCACGGTCGTCTGGTACATGGCCTTCTCCGAGAGCGACGGATGGAAGCGCGCGATGGCGATGCTCCCCGGCGTCCCGTCGGTCGATCGTGCGCGCACCCTCGCCGCGACCAACGACATGGCCGGCGCCGCGCGCGAGATGGAGAACGCCGGCCTCGTCGCCGCCGCCGCCATCTACCGCGAGAAGGCCGACGACTGGCGCGGCGCGCGCGCGCTCTGGTCGCGCCTCGCGCAGGTCGTCGGCGGCGGCGCCGACGCGTACAACGCCGCGCTCGTCCAGTTCAACCTCGCGCGCTGCGCGAAGAAGTGCGGCGACGGCCGCCAGGCGCGCGAGGCGAACGTCGCCGCGGTGCGCCTCCTCGAAGAGGCGGCCGACTACTTCGAGAGCGTCGGCCAGCGCGAGCGCGCGTTCGACTGCTTCCAGGTGCTCGTGCAGATCGGCCGCGAGAGCGGGATGTTCGAAGACGTCCTCGAAGGCTTCGTCAACTGCATCCGGATCCTCCGCGAGGATCACCTCAAGTACTTCGCGCTCCAATACTTCGAAGACGCGCTGCAAGCCGCCAAGGAGCGCGGCGAGCTCTCCGCCGCGGCCACGCTCGCGCGCGAGGCCGCCGACTACGCGCGCGTGCTCGGCATGACGAGCGCGTCGGCGCACTATGTCGTCGTGCAGGCCGATCTCTGGCGCGAGGTCGCGCGCCAGCACCTCGATCGCGGCGCGCCGCCGGAGATCGCGGAGAACGCGCTGCTCGCCGCGATCCTCGCGTTCGGCGAGGTCGGTCACTACGCGCGCGTCGGCGGCCTCTACAAAGAGCTCGCCGCGATGGATCTCGAGGCCCAGCGCCGCGCGCACTACGCGCGCGCCGCGAAGCGCTACGACGGCGTGCGCGACGAGCCGATCGACACCGCGCCGCTCCCCTCGCACTTGCGGCAAGACAACCACTTCCCCGACGTCTGGCACGTCGATCTCATCGAGTGGGAGCAGCAAGGCAACTCCGCCGAGGCGTGCGCCGACGTCCTGCTCGACAAGCGTTGGCCCGATCTCATCCGCCGCAAGGCGATGCTCGCGCGCCTCACGGCCTTCGCCGTCGAGAGCCGCCCGGAAGACGCGAGCGGGCCCGCCACCAACGCGCGCGTCCGCCTCGCCGATCAGCTCGCGCAGCTCCAGCTCTACGCGGTGCTCTCGCCGCTCGAGAAGCTCTTCACGCGCGCCGAGCGCCCGGTGAAGGTCGCCGTGCTCGCCGCGATGCAGCAGCTCTTCTTCAAGCGAAGCTTCGTGACGGTGCGCACGGGCCTCCGCGACGCCGATCCCGCGGTCGTCGAGCAAGCGTCGAAGGCCGTCGAGTCGCTCTACTTCCAGCACGCGTTCGATCCGCTCTCGCGGATCGTGCGCGAGTCGCCGCAGCCGCAGGTGCGCGCGTCGGCGCTCCGCGCGCTCGCGCGCGTCGACACGATGGAAGCCGCCGAGTTCCTCCTCGGCGTGCTCGAGCACGGCGCGCCGGCCGATCGCGCCGCCGCCCTCGACGGCCTCAAGCGATCGCGCGGCGCGCGCTTCATCGAGCTCGCGCGCAGCGCGATGCACACGGTCGCGCCCGACGTGCAAGGCGCGCTGCGCGAGGTCCTCCGCCAGCGCGGCATCGCCGCCTGATCGTCCCGAGATCCCCTCCCGGCTCCCTCCCCGGGAACCTCACTCCGGGTTCGCGTGTCGCACTCCCGTGGCCCGCTTCCTTCTCGCGATTTTCACCGTCTTCGGCGTCCTCCTCGGCTCGTTCGGTCACTCCCGAGCGCTGCCCCCCGATCCCGCCGCGCGCGGGCTCGACGTCTTCCTCGACGCCTCTCCTGAAGCGGCGCCCGGCGGGCGGCTCGAGATCACGGCGAAGGCGTTCGGCTTCCCCACGGTCACACACGCCGTCCCCCTCGCCGGCGCGGTCATCGAGGTCGGCTGGGATCCGGAGGCGCTCGACGGCGAGGCGCCTCCGCCGAGCGTCGTCGCGAAGGCCGACGCCGACGGGCGCGCGCACCTCGCGATCGACGTGCCGCGCGGCCTGCCCAAGTTGCTCCCGCTGCTCGTCGCGGTGCGCCACGGCGGCCACTCGCGCACGCGATCGGTCGACATCGTGCGCGCGCCGAGCGCCACGATCGAGCTCGTCACCGCCGACACGCGCGTCGTCCCCGCGAGCACCATCTCGGCGTGGGTCCGCGTCGTGAGCACGAGCGGCGATCCGCTCGCAAACGCCGGCGTCACGATCTCGCTCATCGAAGGCGGCGTCGCGCGTCACACGCAGAAGGCGAAGACCGATCGCGGCGGCCTCGTCATGGCGCGCGTGCCCATCCCGCGCATCGACGAGCCGCTCTGGTCGTGGGCGCTCCGCGCGGAGTCCGACATCGGCGGCGTCGCCCCCGCCGAGATCGGGCTCACCCCGCGCGAGGAGACGCCGGGCACGCCGACGCTCGACGTCGCGTGGGAAGGATCTCCCGCGGGCGTGATCGCCGGCGAGCGCGTCCCCTTCCGTCTCCGTCTCCGCGACGCGACCGGGCAGCCGGTGATCGATCACGCGATCCGCTACTGGATCGGCGCGAGAGGAACGTCGCCGCCGAGCACCGACAAAGACTGGGAGCGCCTGAGCACGCGCGCCGTCACCGACGGCGCCGGCGAGATCGCGGGCGCGCGCGACGCGCCCACGCTGGTGAAGGCGAGCGGTACGTCGATGGTCCTCGTCGCGCGCGCGGAGCTCGAGGGTCACGCGCTCGAGCAGAAGCGCGAGCTCTCGATCGGCACGCCGCTCGCCTCGGCGACGCTCTCGCCCGAGGCGCGGGCGATCGTCCCGGGCCTCGGCCAGAAGATGCTGCTCACCGTCGACGACGGTCGGGGAGGAGGCGTCGCCGGCACGTTCGAGATCACGGGCGACGGCCTCGCGACCACGGTCACGACCGACGCGCACGGCGAGGCCGAGCTCACGTGGAACGCCCCCGAAGGCGTCGGCGCGAGCCGCAACGTCGGCCCCTGCGCCGGAGGCGTCGCCGCCGCGGTCGTCGTGCGCCCGACGCAAGCCGTCCCCGCGCTGCGCGATCGGCGCGATCCGTTCACGCTCTGCCTGCCCGTCGATCGCGACGCCGAGGGCATCGTTCGCGTCACCCCGAACGTCGCGCGCCCGGGCGAGCGCGTGAAGGTCACGCTCACGCGATCCGCGCGCGCGCCGCGCGGCGCAGCGAGCGTCGTCTTGAGGTCGAGCCTCGGCGCGCAGGCCGTCACGACGTGGCTCGACGCGGGCACGTCGAGCGGCGAGGTCGCGCTGCCCGCAGACGCGGCCGCGTCGACGTGGTCGGCGTCGGTCGTCGTCCCCGAGACCGGGCGCGCCGCGCAGACGATCGGCACCGACATCCTCGTCGTGCCATCGACGCTCCCCTCGCTCGCCGCTCAGCGCGTCGGCGGGCGCGCGACGCCCGGCGGAGCCGTCGAGGTCGAAGCACGACTCACCGACGGGCACGGGCGCGGCCTCCCGGGCGCGATCTCCGCGATCGTCGTCGACGCCTTCGGCGGCGGCAGCGCGAACGTCGCGGCGCTCGACACGCGCTCGCGCCTCTGCGGATCCGTCGCTCACGTCGACGGCCCCGGCGACGCGCGCTGCACGCCGATGCTCGAGCGCGATCCGTCGACCGAAGCGCTGCGACGCGCTCTCTTCGGCAAGATCGCGACCCGCCCCACGCCTCCGCTCAACGATCCGGGCGCCCACGCCTCGAAGGAGCTCGAGAGAGCCTTCGCCGAGGTGCTCCACTCGCTCGAGGGCGCGGTATTCACCGCGGCGAAGAGCCCGCAGACGTTGCTCGACGCGCGTCGCAAGGAGAACGGCCGCTGGGTCTTCAACCCGGAGCTCATGACGCTCGTCACCGACGCGATGAACGAGCCGCCCACGACGCCGGGCGGTGAGAACCTCGTCCTCGCCGATCTCGTCGCCGTCGATCCGCAGGTCACGTTCGACAACGTCGCGCGCCGTGTCACGCGCCTCAAGCTGTTCACCATCCTCGAAGCCGTGCGTCAAACGCGCGTGAGCCGCTCGCTCGATCCCGAGGAGCCGGTCTTCAAGGATCCGAACGCGCTGCTCCGTCGTCTCGTGCGCGACGGAACGCTCTCGGACGATCTCCTGCTCGATCCGTGGGGCGGGACGATCCAGTACGTGCGCACGGCCGCGGCGCCGCCGCCGTTCCTCGGCACGATCCGCGGCTTCGAGCTGCGCGCGCCGGGCCCCGACGGGCTCGTCGGCACCGGCGACGACGTGAAGGATCCGTTCGAGCGCGTCGTGCGCTCCGGCAGCCCCTACGCGCGCGCGGTGCAGGAAGATCGCATCGTCGACGCCAAGTGGGACATGGTGGTGAGCGCCGAGACGGTCGCCGCGTGGAAGCGGCTCTTCGAGGAGCTCACCGGCACCGAGCTCGGCGGCCTGGGCCTCTCGGGCATGGGCGAAGGCGGCGGCGGCGCCGGCGAAGGCATCGGCCTCGGCTCGATCGGAACGACCGGTCACGGCGGCGGGTTCGGGCGCGCGAGCCGCGGCATCTCCACCGGCGACGCGTTCTGGACCGCGCCCGTTCGCACCGACGGCGAAGGGCGCGTCCGCATCTCCGTTCCCCTCGGCGGCGCGGAGACGACGTGGAAGATCGCGTTCGTCGGCGTCCCCGACGGGCTCGGCCCCGCGTCGACGACGTTGGACATCGCGAGCGATCTCCCGCTCTCGCTCAAGGTCGACGCCGGCGCGCGCTGGATCGAGGGCGACGTCGTCGAGACGCACGTCCTCGTTCGCAACCGCACGAGCGCGCCGGTGCGCGCCGCGATCGAGGCCTCCGCCGAGGGCGCCGCCGAGCTCGCGACCAAGGGCGCAGCGCGCACGATCGACGTGCCCGCGCGCGGCGCGCGCACCGTCGCGATCCGCGTGAAGGCGGCCAGGTCCGGCGAGGCGCGCCTCGTCGTCGTCGCGCGCGCGCAAGGCCTGCCCGACGACACGCTCCGCCACACGTGGGAGATCGCGCCCGCCGGCGAGATCCGCGCGCTCACGCAGACCGCGTGGGTGGAGGGAGATCGTGACCTCGGCATCGCGCTCGATCACGGCTATCGGATCCACGGCCAGCCGCGGATCGTCCTCGAGCGCGGCTACGACGACGCGATCGCCGCGGCGCTCGAGTCGCTCGAGCCGGAGCGTCAGACGTCGACGCTCGCGCTCGTCGACGCGCTCGAAGCGGCGACGCGCATCCAGCGGTGGGCGACGGCGCGCGATCGCCCGCGCCACCGCGCGCTCGCGTCGATCGCCGAGCGCACGGCGCTGCGCGCGCTCGGGCGCTACAACATCTTCGTCCATCGAGACGGCGGGACGTCCGCGGCGACGCTGCCCGAAGCGTGGACGATGCGCGCGCGCGCGACGTCGCTCGCCAAGACCACGCGTCCAGGCAAGGCGGACGGCAAAGACGCCGCCGAGACGTGCCCGCCGCTCGCTCCGCCGGGGAAGACAGGAGACGATCCGCTCGACGTCGAGCCGCCCTCGAGCGCGGCGATCGCTCCGTGCTGGGGTGCGTACGTGTCCGACGTCACGCGCGCGCTCGCGACGAGCGACGATCCCGAGCGCCTCGCGCGCGCCGTCCTCGCGCTCGCCGAGAGGCCGCATCGCGCGGCGGTCGCCGCGAGCCTCGCCGATCGGCTGCGCGAGATCGTCAAGCTCCAGCAGAGCGGCGATCTCGACGGCAAGCACCTGGTCGATCGCGCCAAGCGCGCCACGATCTACGCCGCGCTCCTCCGCGCGCAGCGGCTCGGCACCTCGCGCGCGTCGGCCGACGCGCTCTTCGGCAAGCTCGCGGTGCTGCGCGACGTCGCCGGCGGCTACGGCTCGTCTTCGGCGACGGTCTACGTCGTCCGCGCGCTCCTCGCGTCGCAGCTCGAAGGCCACGGCACGACGCGCGCGCGCGTCCGTGTCTCGAAGACGAGCATGAGCGCGGTCGACCAGCACGTCGACGTCCCCGAGTCGGGGTTCGTCGTCGTTCCCCTCCCGGCCGACGCGCTCGACGTCTCGATCGAGACGGAGGGTCCGGGCCTGATCGCGCGCTTCGAGCGCCCCGTCGTCCGATCGTGGTCCCGCCCGCCGCCTCCGCAGGAGAGCCCGGTCGCGATCGACGTCGTCTGGCCTGGCGACGCGAAGGCGGGCACCACCGCGACGCTGCGCCTCGTGGTCAGCCACTCGCTCGAGGGCACGCGCGACATCGACGTGCAACTCCCGCTCCCTCCGGGCGCCTCGCTGGGTGCCGCGACGAGCTCGGTGGCACAGATCCAGGGCGTGCTCGCCATACGGCAGTCGGTCGATCGCTCGCGCGCCGTGCTCGAGGTTCCGATCCGCTTCGGCCTCGCGGGCACCTTCACCGCGCCCGAAGCGACGGCGCGCGTCGCGCGCGCGCCGCTCGGCGTCGCCACGGCGCCCGCGCGCAAGTTGACCATTCATTGATCATGTGGGCGAAAGTCGCTGGCGGATCGATCTCGATCCACACGCGTGCTCGCGCCTCCGCGCGATCCAACGGCACGCCAACATTCTGACGAGAACGTGCATCGCGGCGGCGCGCGTCGGCTGGTCCGGCCGTTGCAACGATGAACATCGAATGCGCGCTGCTCACCCTGCGACCACCGACTCGCTCGCCTTGAGCGACGGACGGATCGTCACGCTCGTGGAGCCGATCGGCCGCGGCTCCGTCGGCGAGGTTCATCGAGGCGTGGTCGAGGGCGCGTGGGGCGTGCGCCGGCCCGTCGCCGTGAAGCTCTACGACACGTCCGCGGATCAAGACTCCGGCGACGTGATGCGCCGCCTCGGGCGCGTCGCCCGGCACGCGGCGGGCGTTCGGCACCCGGCGTTCATCCAGATCCTCGAGGTCGATCAGACCGACGACTACCACCAGCCGCGGCCGTTCGCGGTCATGGAGCTCGTGACGGGCGAGTCGCTCGCGAGCCTTCTCCGTTCGTGGCGCGAGCACGGCCTCCGCGTCCCCGTCGACTTCGCCCTCGTCGTCGCGCTCAAGGCCGCCGAGGCGCTCGGCGCCGCGCTCTTCTCCGAGAGCGCCGACGGCTCGCTCACGTCGCTCCTCCACGGCGATCTCTCCCCGCGCCAGATCCTCGTCTCGGATCAGGGCGAAGTGAAGGTCGGCGACTTCGGTCAAGGCGCGCTCTACGATCCCGTCTCTCACGTGCGCTCCCGCAGCGCGATCGCGTACACCGCGCCCGAGGTCGCGCGCGGCCTCCCGCGCGACGCGCGCGCCGACGTGTTCTCGCTCGGCGCGATGCTCCACGAGATGCTCGTCGGTCCACGCTTCGCGGCGGGCACGGGAACCGCGGACGCCCTCGACATGGTGCGCGACGCCGAGTTCCACATGAGCCTCGTCGAGCCGAACCTCCCGCGCGCGCTCCGCAAGATCGTCGACCGCGCCGTCGCGGCGAACCCGATCCAGCGCTACGCGCACGCGCGCGCGCTCTCGTTCGATCTCCGGCGCGAGATGCTCCGCATGGGCCTCTGCGACGCGCAGACGAGCATCCGCCAGGCCGTGGTGGGCTGGTGCGAGGTCCGGACGCCGACGCTCACGAGCGAGATCGCGTCGCCGCGCCGGAGCGACGTCGTCCCGAAGCTCGACGCCGAAGACACCATCCCCGAGATCCGTCGCGCCGACCTGAAGTAGCTCACGCGACGAGATCGGCGAGCGCCGAGGCGAGCTCGGGGAAGACGAAGTCGAACCCCGCGCGCGAGAGCTTCTGCGGGACCGCGCGCTGCCCCGTGAGCACGACCTCGGCGCCGGCGCCGAACGCGAGCTTCACCGCGGCCTCGGGCACGCGCATGATCGCAGGACGCCCGAGCGCGCGGCCGAGCGCGCGCGAGAACGCCTCGTTCGTCACCGGATCGGGCGCCGTGACGTTGAAGGCTCCCTCGAGCGTGCCGTCGACCGCGTGCTCGATCGCGCGCACCGTATCGGCGAGGTGGATCCACGGCATGTACTGCGCGCCGCTCCCGACCGGCCCGCCCACGTACGCGCGGAACACGGGGACGAGCTTCGCCAGCATCCCGCCGCCGCGCCCGAGCACCAGCCCGATGCGCGGATGCGCGACGCGCACGCCGGCTTCGCGCGCCGCCGACGCCGCGGCTTCCCAGTCGCGCGTCAGCGTCGCGAGGAAGTCTTTGCCCGCGGGCTCGTCTTCGACGAGCTCGCGATCGCCCGTCGACGTTCCGTAGTAGCCGACCGCCGATCCGCTCACGAACACGCGCGGCTTCTTCTTCGCGCGCGCGATCGCGCCCGCGAGCAGCTCGGTCGATCGGATGCGGCTCGACCGCAGGATCTCCTTCCTCTGCGCCGTCCAACGCTCGTCGAAGATCCCCGCGCCCGCGAGGTGAATCACCGCGTCGGCGCCGTCGACGACGCGCGTCCATTCACCCTCGAGCTCGGGCGTCCACGACGCGAGCTCGACCTTTCCCGCGCCGCGGCAGCAGCCGGGACGCGGACCGAGGTGGCCTCCGATCTTTCCGCGGCTCAGCACCGCGACGTCGTCGCCGCGTTCGGTGAGCGACGCGACGAGCGCCCGCCCGATGAACCCGGTCCCGCCGCTGACGACGACTCTCACGACTCTTCTAGGATGCCGGACCGGGCGCTCGCGTCCCACCTTTTGCGGTGCCTCCTTTTGCGTCTCCCGACGAAAGGCCGATAAGCTGAGACGGTGAAGCGGTCCCTCGTCTTTCACCTGACGCTCGCGCTCGCGATCTGGGGCTGCAAGGCGAAGGACGTCGGCGAGGCCGAAGCGAAGAAAGACGTCGCGTGGCTCTCGGAGCAGGCGACGCCGCAGGCGACCGCGGCCCTCGGCCGCCTCGCCGACGCGGATCCGCGCGCGCTGAGCGCCCTCGAGCGCCGCGCAGGACACGACGTCAACGCCTACATCGCCGCATGGGAGGCGGTGACCCGGGGCGCGCCGTGGGGCACCGCCTTTCTCCGCGCCGCGCTCGCCGATCCCACGCGCGCCGACGTCGCGGCCACCGCGCTCCCGCGGCGCGATCCGCGCTTGGTCCCGTTCGCTCCCGATCTCGAAGGTGCGGTCGTTCGTCTCTCCGCCGGTCAGCGCGGCAGCGTCGTCGCCGGCGTGCTCGCGAGCATCGGCCCCGCAGCGCACGCGCAGGTCGAGCGACGCCTCGTCGACGCCAAGACGCGCGGCGCGATGTGCGACGGCATCGGGCTGCCGGAGGCGAGCGGCGACGCGAAGTCTCTCGTCCTCGCGGTGCCCGCCGACGCGCGCGATCACCAGTCGTGCGTCGCCGTCGTGCTCGCGATGGCCGGCTCCGAAGACGTCGTCATCGATTGGCTCGCGACGGGCGCGGAGCCCGGGCTCCTCAGCGCCGCGGCGAAGAGCCAGCTCGCGTGCGCGCGCGTCGGCGCGATGTGGGCCAAGGGGCTGCCCGAGCGCCCTGCCGAGAGCCACGCCGCCCTCGCCGTTCCTCTCCAGCTCTCGATCAAGCGGTGCGCGCCCACGCTCGATCCGGTCCTCGGCGATCTCCTGACGAAGGCTCCGCGCGCGCGCGGCGCGATCCTCCAGGCGATCGATCCCTACTCCGCCGATCTCAAGGACATGAAGCAGACGTGCAAGGCGCTTCGCGGCGGATGGGTCGGCGGCGAGCCTCCGCGCAATCGCGAGCGCGCGGGCGACGCGCTCGCGCACGGCTGCGTCTTCGCGCGCTGAGAGCGCGAGTCTTCGAGCGCGTCGGTTCAGCCGCCGAGATACGCGGCCTGGATCTCGGGGTTCTCCGCCAGATCTTTGGCGTCGCCGCTGAGCGCGATCTCGCCGGTGCGGAGCACGTACGCGCGTCGCGCCGTGGCGAGCGCGATGCGCGTGTTCTGCTCGACGACGAGGATCGTCACGCCCGACGCGGCGATCTCCTTGATCGCGGCGAAGATCTGCTGCACGAGCTTGGGCGCGATCCCGAGCGAAGGCTCGTCGAGCAAGAGGAGCTGCGGGCGCGCCATGAGCGCGCGGCCGATGGCGAGCATCTGCTGCTCGCCGCCCGAGAGCGTGCCGCCCTCCTGCGCCATGCGCTCGCCGAGGCGCGGGAAGAGCTTCGTGACGTCTTCGATCGTCTCCTTCATCGTCGGCGCGTGACGATGGAGGTACGCGCCGAGCTCGAGGTTCTCGCGCACGGTGAGGTTCGGAAAGATGGCGCGACCCTCGGGCGCGAGCGAGATCCCCGCGGCGACGAGATCCACCGCCGACTCGCCTGCGACCGAGCGACCCGCGAGCTTGATCGTGCCGCCCGCGAGGGGCAAGAGGCCCATGATGCTCTTCAGCGTCGTCGTCTTGCCCGCGCCGTTCGCGCCGATCATGGCGACGATCTCGCCGGGGAACACCTTCAGGCTGATCCCCTTGAGCGCCTTGATGCCGCCGTAGCTCACGCGCACGTCGTCGAGCTCGAGGAGGGGCTCGCCGCCTTTGACGACCGCCTTCGGGCGCGTGGGGTGAGCGACCCGCATCAGTCGGCTCCTCGCTCCTGCCCCGCGGGCTCTTTCGGCGCGAGGCTCGCCTGCTTCGCCGCGAGCTCCTCTTCGTCTTCGCCGAGATACGCGGCGAGGACCTTCGGATCGGCGCGCACCTCTTCGGGCGTGCCGTGCGCGATCGTTTCGCCGTGATCGAGCACGTGGATCTCCTCGCACACGCCCATGACGACCTGCATGTTGTGCTCGACGAGCACGACCGAGAGGTCGAACGTGTCGCGGAGCCAGCGGATCTGCGTCTTCAGGCCCTCGGCCTCGCCGTAGTTCATGCCCGCGGCCGGCTCGTCGAGCAAGAGGAGCTTGGGCTCGAGCATCATCGCCCGCGCGATCTCGAGGCGGCGCTGGTTGCCGTAGGGCAGCGACGTCGGCGCTTCGTCGGCGTGCTCGTGCAGATCGAACACGCGCAAGAGCTCCATCGCCCGCTTGTGCATCGCCGCTTCGTCTTCGTAGTGCACCGGCAGCCGGAGCACGGCCGCGGCGAGGTGCGCGCGCTTCTGGAGCTCGCACGCCACGAGGAGGTTCTCGATGACGCTGAGCTGCCCGAACAGGCGGATGTTCTGGAAGGTGCGCCCGATGCCCACGGCCGCGATCTGCGCGGGCGCGAGCGGCGCCATGTCTTTGTCGCCGAAGCGAATCGACCCTTGGTCGTGCTTGTAGACACCGGTGATCAGGTTGAACACCGTCGTCTTGCCCGCGCCGTTCGGGCCGATGAGGCCGAAGATGACCTTCTCCTTCACCGTGAACGACACGTCGCCGACGGCGCGGAGGCCGCCGAAGTTCTTCGTGACGTGCTCGAGGACGAGCTTCATCCCTTCGCCCTCTTCTTCTGGAACAGCTCGCGCTCCCCGAGCAGCCCCTCCGGACGCATGATCATCAGCCCCACGAGCACCATCGCGTAGATGATCATGCGCAGCGCGTTGAGATCATGGAAGACGAGCGCGCCGATGCGCACCAGGATCGGCGCCGACCCGTCGCCGACCGCGTCGGAGAGCCTGCGGAGGCGCTGAACGATGTCGGTCGACTGGAGGAGCTCGATCGCCTTGATGCTGAACGTGATGAACACCCCGCCGATCGCCGCGCCGCTCACGCTGCCCGAGCCGCCGAGGATGACCATCGTGATCGCGTCGAACGACGCCTGGAAGTTGTAGCTGTCGGGGTTCACGACGGGCGTTCCGTCGCGCATGATCCCCATGAGGCCCCCGGCGATGCCCGCGCCCACCGCGGCGATCACGAACGAGGTGACCTTGTAGCGCGTGGGGTCGACGCCGACCGCGGCGGCCGCGATGTCGTCTTCGCGGAGCGCGCGGAGCGCGCGGCCCCAGCCGCTGAACTTGATGCGCCACGCGACGACGCCGAGCAAGAACGCGAGCCCGAACACCCAGAACGGACCGGCGTAGAGCGGCACGCCCTGGTTCTCGATGCCCTGATAGCCGTTCTGCCCGCCGAGCTTCGAGAGCGCGCCGCCGATCCCGGACGCGTCGCTTCCGGCGTTGGCCGTGGCGATCACGAGCCTGAAGATCTCCGCGAACCCGAGCGTGACGATCGCGAGGTAGTCGCCCTTGAGGCGCAAGCTCGGGAGGCCGACGAGGAAGCCGAAGATCCCCGCGAGCGTGGCCGAGCCGAGGAGGCACACGGGCACGACGAGGAACGAGCGACCGAACGACGTGTCGCCGCCGCCGAGCGCCGCGTGGAGGTTCGAGGCGATGACCGCGCTCGTGTATCCGCCGATCCCGACGAAGCCGGCATGGCCGATCGAGAACTGCCCCGCCATCCCGTTGATGACGTTGAGCGAGAGCGCGACGATGACGTTGCACGCCGCGAGCATGAGGAGCTGGCGGATCGAGCTGTCGGGGAGGATGTCGCGCAGGAAGAAGTCGAGCAGCACGACCACCACGAGGACGCCCGCCCCGACGAAGGCGATGCGACGAGATTTCTTCCTCGGGGCCATGCCGAAGCCGCCTTCTACCGCATCCCCGATGGCGCGCGAGCCGAAAGAGTCGCGAAAAAGCGAGCTACTTCACGACGCGCAGGTAGGGCGGCAGCTCGCGCTTCGGCCGGCTCGGATCGCGCCGCGGAGGCATTCCCCCGCGTGAGGCGGGGACCGACGGGACGCTCTCGGCCGAGGGTCGCTCTTCTTCGGTGGTCGGGCTCGAGCGCTTGACGGGCACCGCTGCGGGCGCAGGGACGGCCACGAGGACGGGGCGCCCCTCCTCCTTCTTCTTCCTCGACTTCTTGCCGCCCGAGGAGGCCTCTTTCGCGCGAGGTGCGCGCTCTTCATCTGCCGCTGCGCTCTTGCGGCGCCCGCGCGGCGCGGCGACGGGCGCCGACTCGCGATCCGGCGGCGCCTTCGCGGGCCCCTTCTTCTCGTCGACGACCTTCACCGCGAGCTCCTGCGGAACGTCGTCGGGCCAGACCATGCCTCGCCCGTCTTCCCCCACCATCGCGAAGACGCTCGGCCACGGCACGACGCAGAAGAACGGCGTGCGGCTGAACGAGAGCGTGCAGCTCATGCTCTCGTCGTCGAGGCGCAGATCGGGGATCGGCACCGGCATGTTCAGGCCGATCTTGAGGATGAGGCGCGGCTCCTTGCGGAACTGCGGCGGCACCACGACTCCCTTCGCGCGCGGATCGAGATAGACGTCGACGTTCGAACGCTCCAGCAGCGCGAGCGCGACCTCTTTCTTCGGCGGCAAGAGTTGAGTCATCAGCCCCTCATCCTTCTAGCGCGCCTTTTCGTCATCTGCCAGTGTCACAAGCCCGATGGACTTTGCACGCCGGGCGCACCCGGCACGTCCGCCATGTTCGCGCGCCACGATCTTGAACGTCCCGCCGATGCCGTGCGTGGTGGCGGGCCGCGCGCCGGGCCCGGTGTTCGATGCGTGGGGGTGGTGCGCGAGCGACGTCATCGCGTGGCGGCGCCTCGACCCATGGAGCGCGTCGAGCACGGAGTCGTCGATCGACGGGAAAAATCCAGCCGATCTCGTCTTCGTGCTTCATGAAGATGCAGACTGCACGTTCTTGCCGCGCGAGCTCGCGCGCCTCCACGCGATCGGCTACGGCCTCACGAACGAGTGGGCGCTCGCGCCGTGGGCCATCGACGACGCGACCGACCTCTTCTTCGAGCACGGGGTGCGGCCGCGCGACGTTTTGTGGCTCGCGGCCCCCTCGCTCGACGCGCTGGTGTGGGGGCTCCACGACTGGGTGCACTTCCACAACCACGGCCCGTTCGATCAGCCTGCGATGACGGAGCTCCAGTGCGATCTCGTCGCGCTCGCCTGGCTCCGGCTCAACCGGGAAGCGATCGGCGTGGGCGATCGCGAAATCGAGCGCGTCGCCTGCGATCTCGCGGCGCTCTCGCGGTCTCGCTTCGCGAACGAGGGCCTCTGCCCGCCTCACGACGATCTCGAGGCGCTCTTCGCCGGCCCCTATCCGTCATCGCTGTGACGACATGCGCCTCGAGATCGAGGCGTGCACCGCGTACGGCAAGTGCCGTGAGAGCGCCGTCAGCCAGTCGAGCGGCAGAGGAAACGCGAGGATCCGCGGCGCCTTCTGGAGGCGATCGGCGATGACGCGCGCCGCCTTCGGCGCGTCCCACATGAACGGCATGGGAAATTCGTTCTTCTCCGTGATCGGCGTGTCGACGAAGCCGGGCTGAACGTCCGTCACGGCGAGCCCCGAAGGATCGAGGTCGATGCGCAGCCCCTCGAGGAAGACGCTGAGCGCCGCCTTGCTCGCGCTGTAGACCGCCGACGTCGGCAGGGCGCGACGCCCGGCGAGGCTCGAGACGCCGACGAGCTGCCCCGCCTTCTGCGCGAGCATGATCGGGATCGCCGCGATCAGCGTCGCCATCGCGCCGCGCACGTTCACGTCGATCATCCGCGCCATGGCGGCGACCTGCATCTGCGACGCGTGGGCCACGCCTCCGATCCCCGCGTTGGCGATGACCATGTCGAGCGACCCCAGCTCGCGCTCGGCGCGGCGCACCGTCTCTGCGGCCGCTTCGGGATCGGCCACGTCGCACGCCGCGTGCGTCGCGCTGCCCCCCGTCGCGGTGATCTGCTCGCAGAGCGAAGCGAGCTCCGCCTCGCGCCGCGCCACCGCCATCACGCGCGCGCCTCGGCGCGCATACTCGATCGCGAGCGCGCGGCCGATGCCGCTCGACGCTCCGGTGATCAGCACCGTGGTGGGGGCGCGTCGCTTGGCCATGCGCCCTTGTACTACGAACGCTATGGATGCACGATGCGCACGGCCCCGAGGCGCTCGGCGTGCTCCAGCCACGCGGCGATGCGCTCCTGATCGGATCGATGATCCACCTTCGGCGCGACGCCGTCGGCGACCATCTTCTCGAGCACCGGCTGGCTGTGCTGGCCGACGCCGTCGTAGAGCGCCGTTTCCATCGTCATGACGACCTTGGGCATGCCCGGCGGCGGAGGCGAGGGCGACTTGCTCCGCACCTTCGCCGGATCGATGCAGTCGCTGACGTCGCTCGCGGCGTCCATGCGCTTCGAGAGGCTCTTGATGTCGAAGCGCGTCTTGAGCGTCGCCGCGACCGAAGAGTGCTCGAGCTGCGTCTTGCAGACGTAGCCCTTCTTCACCGTCGGGCCGATCACGAAGGCGGGCACGCGGAAGCCCTGGCGCTGGAAGTCGGCGAGATCGTCGACGGCAACGGGCGGCGCGACGTGATCGAAGAAGCCGCCGTGCTCGTCGTACGTGATGATGAAGAGCGTCTTGTTCCAGGCGGGGCCGTCGGCGAGCGCCTTGTACACGCTCGCCACGAACGCCTGCCCGCGCTGGATGTTGTGCGACGGGTGATCGTCGCTCGCCATGTAGTCGGGATCGATGATGCTGAAGCTCGGGAGCGTGCCGTTCTTGGCCGCCGTGAAGAACTCGCCGATGCCGGCCGAAGGGTTGAGCGAGAGGAGCTTGCCGACGAAGCCGCCGACGTACCAGGTCGTCGCCCCGGCCGCGTAGTTCTTGAACGTGAGCTTCTTGTCTTTGAGGCGATCCCAGATCGTGTCGGGGGCGCCGGTGAGGAAGGGGCTGTTGCTCGTTTTTCCCTTCGACGTCGTGGCGTGGAGGTAGAAGCGGTTCGGCCACGTCGGCCCGAGCACGCTCGCGAACCAGCTGTCGCAGATCGCGAAGTTGTCGGCGAACCAGTAGTAGAGCGGGATCTGCGAGCGATCGTGGTAGCCCATCACCTCGTCTTGCGACGCGCCGACGTGCGCCTTGACGAAGCCGTCGTTCTGGCCCGCGTTGTACTGCGCGTGACACGCCTCCCACCCGTGAGGCGGATCCTCCGGGGTGAAGTTCGACATCTTGAACACCTGCACCGGCGATCCGTCGGGCGCAGGGTTCGTTTCGGTGCCCGCGAGGCCTTCGACCGTCGCCTTGCCGGCGTAGCCCGCGTCGAGCGCGAGCGCGCCGAGGAAGTGATCGAACGAGCGGTTCTCCATCATCAAGACGACGATGTGATCGATCCCCGCGAGCAGCTCGCGCGCGCTGAGCGGCGGCTCCTCGGCCGGAGGCGGCGCGTCGCCCGGCGGCGCGACGGCAGCCGGCGGCGCGGCGGCCGGCGGAGCCGCGCCCGGCGGCGCTTCCGCAGGCGGATCGATCTCCGCGGTCGTCCCGCATCCCGCGATCCCCACCGAGGCGGCGATCAGCGCGTTTCGTCGCGTGAGCTTGGTGTCTCGGTCGCTCATGGCGGCGGAAAAGTACTCTCCGAACGGCGACGAGACACGCACGAGCGACCCGCGATACCGTTTCGAGACGCGTGCGCTCCTCCCTCATTTTCCCTGTCTTCGCGGGCTTGTTCGCGGCGTGCCCCGCGCCGTCACCACAAGGTGCGACACCTCTCGCAGCGCCGGCCGACGCGATCGAGCTCGTCGAGACCGCACCGATCGAGACCACGCTCGATCACCCCGACGTCGCCGACGCCGCAGACGTCTGGGTCGCGATGATCGATCGCGCGCAGAAGAGCGTCGACTTCGCCGAGTTCTACGCGAGCGAGCCCGACGCCGCCGATCGCGCGCGCGCGTCGAGCAAGCTCACGCCCGTCATCGCCGCGATCGGGCGCGCGACCGCGCGCGGCGTCAGGGTGCGCTTCCTCGCCGACGCGCTCTTCTCTTCGAAGTACCCGGACACGCTCGCCGAGCTCGAGCGCGCGGGCGTCGTCGTGCGCAAGATCGACGTCGGCAAGCGCTCGGGCGGCGTGCTCCACGCGAAGTACTTCGTCGTCGACGGCGCGGAGGCGTACATCGGCAGCCAGAACTTCGACTGGCGCGCGCTCGCGCACATCCAGGAGATGGGCGTTCGCGTCTCGTCACCCGCGATCGCGCGCGCGCTCCTCGACGTGCTCGAGACCGACTGGGCGCTCGCCGACGCGTCGACGCCCGCCGGCGCGCGCGTCAAGACGCGCGACGTCGCGCCGATCCGCACGTCGACCGGCGAGACCGTCTCGCTCGTGCTCTCGCCCAAGGGATGGCTCGCCGACGAGAGCGCCTGGGACCTTCCCAAGATCGTCGCCCTGCTCGACGGCGCGAAGGCGGCGATCGACCTCCAGGTGCTCACCTACAAGACGAAGGATCGCGACGGCGGGCCCTTCTTCACGCTCGACGACGCGCTCCGCCGCGCCGCCGCGCGAGGCGTGCGCGTTCGCGTGCTCGTCTCCGACTGGTCGAGCAAGCCCGGGAGCGACGGTCGCAAGGCGCTCGACGCGCTCGCGTCGAACGGCGTCGACGTGCGCGTGATCGCCATTCCGCCGTGGTCGGGCGGCGAGATCCCGTTCGCCCGCGTCGCGCACGCCAAGTACTTGATCGTCGACGGCGCGAGCGCCTGGGTGGGCACGAGCAACTGGGAGGGCGACTACTTCTTCAAGAGCCGCAACGCCGGCGTCGTCGTGACGGGCGGCAAGCTGCCCGCGAGGCTCGACGGCGTCTTCGAGGACGGCTGGACGAGCCCCTACGCGAAGCCGCTCACGAGCGCCGCCGAAGCGCCGCCCGCAAGCGCAGCTCCACCATCAAGCAGCGGTCCTGCACGACCGTGATGCCGGCCGCCGAGAGGCGCTCGGCGAACGCGTCGTCGCGGATCTGCTGCTGGAGCCAGACGCTCATCGGCTTGGCGGCGAGCAAGTCGTCGAGGTGCGGCGCGAGATCCTGCGAGCGACGGAACACGTTGACCATGTCGATCGGCGGCGGCACGTCGGCGACGCGCCGGTAGACCGGCTTTCCCAGGATCGTCGTCACGTCGGGGTAGTAGACCGGCACGGGCACGACGTCGTAGCCCATCTCCGCGAGGAAGCTGGGCACGTAGAACGCCGGCTGATCGGCTTGCTGCTCCGTCTTGATCCCGAGGACGGCGATCCGCCGGACGCGCTCGAGGAGATCGGTGATCTCCTCGAACGAGTCGACGATCAGTTCGCGCCCTTGGGCGCGCAGCCGAAGAGCACCTTGATCTGCGCGGTGCCGTCGGTCCTCACGCGATCGCACGTCTGCGGGCAGAGCTTCACCTTGTTGCCCTCGATGTAGAACTTGTCGGGCGCGCACGCGGCCGCGTTGGGCACCTGACCGAAGTCGACCGGCGCGCCGCCGCCGCCCGGCGTGTAGCGCGGAACGACGGTGGAGAGATCGAGCGTCTCGCCCGCGGGAGCGGCCGGGACGTCGAACTCGCACGCGAGCGTCGCGCCCGCGATGACGCTCTTGGCCATCTCCTTGAAGACCGGACCGTAGTCGGGCGGGAGGTTGCCGGGCTTGCGGCACGACGGATAGCGCAGGCCGCCCGTCTTGATCGCGATCGCCTGGTGGCCGTGGCCGACGTTGACCGAGTCGCTGCCGCACGTCGCGGTGACGACGGGATCGGTGGGGAGCCACGCCTTCGTGAAGTCGGAGGGCGTGCCGACCCAGTTCATCCCGTTGATCGTGTGGAAGACGTAGTTGCGCTTGGCCTCGGTGCCGAAGTGCGCCGGGGAGAGCGCGAGGAGCGTCTCGTCGAACAGCGTCGCGGCGGTGGCGCCGCTGGCGGCCGTGTTGGCGTCGTTGAACGTCTTGTTGACGCCGCCGACGTTGCACGTCGAGCTGATGCGGTCGTCGGAGATCGCGACGAAGACCTTGTATGCCTCCGTGCGGAGGAGCCCGCCCCAACCCGTCGCGTGACGGCCGTCGAGATCGACGGTGCCGAACGACGTGAGCAGGCGGCACCACGCGTCGGTGCTCGCGACCGTGATGTTGTGGTGGAAGAACTTCGTCGTCTCGGTCGGCGTCGCCGCCGGCGGCGTGCAGCTCGCCGCGCCGCTGAGCGGCGCCTTGACGCACACGCGCTGCGATGCGTTCGCGCCGTGGCGAGTCACCATGACGACGCGGTAGTCGACCTTCGCCGCGTCGATCACGGCGGCGAAGTTCGCGTTGATCTGGTTCTCGACCTCGGCGATCTCACCGCTCATCGATCCGGAGTTGTCGATGACGAAGATGATGTCGACGGGGCGCTTCGCGAGCGAAGCCTGCGCCTCCTGCGCGGCGCACTCCTTCGGCGTCCCGCTCGATCCGCTCGCGCCTCCCGAAGAGAAGCTGCCGCCGGAGCTCCCCTCGCCTTCGCCTTCGCCTCCCGACGTCGTCGCCGACGTGAGGTTCGGATCGTCGCCACCTTCTCCGCCACCCGAGCTTCCACAAGCGATCAGCGCGAGCACACACGACGCGACGGCAACACTCGCTACGGGCTTCGGCGACCAGTTCATTCGATCCGCTTCCTGCGCGCACGGTGGCGCGCTGTATCGAGACTCCCCGACAAACAAGCGTGCCTCTTCCCGAGCTCGAGCAGAAGCGATTGCGATGCCCGAAGTTCAGATTGGCAGCATCTTTCCGCACGCACGGACAATTCGTAGGGCGAACGCGCACACGGTCGCCAGGTCGCGCGATCAGAGGCTCATCGCCCTCAACAGGTCACTCGCCGTGCCCCGGAGCTGATGCTGATAGAGCGCACTCACCGGCGTGTCATCGAGGTTGATCTCGACGCTCACGGCCCCGTTCCGCATCGCGATTCGCGGCAGATCCGCGGCGGGATAGACGACGCCCGAGGTGCCGACGCTCACCAGCAGATCGCACGCGGCGAGGAGCCGATGTGCGCGCTCGAGCACGCGCTCGTCGAGCGAGTCTTCGAACCAGACGATGTCGGGCCGCCAGTAGGCGCCGCAGTCATGCTTGCGCGGGCTCATCGGCACCGAGGCGTCGTCGCGCACGAGGCCGTCGCGATCGCAGCGCACGCGCCAGAGGCTCCCGTGCAGCTCGACGACGTCGGTCGCGCCGCTTCGTTGATGGAGGCCGTCGATGTTCTGCGTGACGACGCTCGCTCCCTTCTTGCTCTTCTGCACCTCGGCGATGATCCGATGACCGTCGTTGGGCTCGCACTTGCCGACCGCGCCGCGTCGCTTGTCGTGGAAGTCCCAAACCTTGTCGGGATCGCGATCGAACGCGCGCTGGCACGCGTAGTCTTCGTAGTCGTACTCGCTCCACACGCCGCCTTTTCCGCGATACGTCGGGATGCCGCTCTCGGCCGAGAGCCCGGCGCCGGTGAAGAACAGGATGCGCTCGAAGTCGGCGAAGCGAGGGACGCTCATGCCCCGACGGTCTAGCGCTTCTGCCTGCGGAAGACGACCGTGCGCCGCTTGTGGATCGGCGGGAGCGATCGCCACGTCTCGCGCGGCGCCGACGCGACGACCTTCTCGAGCACCTTGATCGGCGTGATCTGCGGATCGCCCGCGAGGTTCCACGCCGGCGCGTCGCCCACCGTGAGCGGAAACACCCAAGGCGCGACGGGCGCCACGCCGACGGCGACGAACGCGTCTTCGCCCGTGCGCCCGAGCACCTCGACGCCGGTCGGCAGCTCGGTCATCGCCTCGAGCGTCGTCGCGCCGAAGCCGTCTTGCGAGAGCTTGCGCGCGAGCGAGAAGAGCTGCGTCATCGCCTTGAGCGCGACGGGGTCGTCGACGCCCTGCATGGTGAAGAGCCAGAACGGGAGCTTCGATCGCGCGAGGCCGCCGACCGCTTCGCTGCCCGCGGTGCGCCAGCGCTGCGATCCCGAGAAGACGCAGAGCGAGGTGAGCGTCTTGTCGTCGAGCGGCGGCTCGCAATACGAGAAGACGTCGGCGGGCAGCTCGGGGTGGAGCGCGCTCGGCGTTTCGAACGAGACGGCGACGACGCGGGCGTCGGCGTCGACGGCGACGTCGGGCGTGGCCGCGGTGTTGATGATCGCCGTGGGCACGCCGCTCGCGACGAGGACCTGCTTCGCGTCCCACGCGAGATCGGCGCCGGGGACGTCCGTCGTCTGGACCGCGATGCCGCCGCTTCGCGCGACCTCACGCATGCCGAGCGCGCCGCCGAGGCGGCCCGCGGGCGCGACGAGGACGACGAGATCGCTCTTGCCCTCACGCGTGACGACGAGCGTGCTCTCGGCTTGGGCGCATCGTCCGATCGTGCCCGTCGTCTCGGGCACCTCGACGGCGCCGCCCTTCATGCGAATCGAGAGGCGGCTCGGCGCGTCGCTCGTCGCGAGGACGCAGCTCTCCTTCGGCGCCTCGATCACCACGAACGGCGCTTCTTCTTTCGCGACCGCGACGACGCGAAAGCCCGCGGCCTCGAGCGGCGCGCGGCTCGGCGACGCGCGCAGCCAGGCCTCGTCGGCCACCGGCGCGGGGTACTTCTTGGCGTCGAGCCACGCGTCGAACGACGCTTCGCTGCACGCCTCGTCGGTCTTGAGCGAGCTGCCGACCTTGAACGGCGCGAAGGGAAACGCGCGCGATCCGCCGATGACGCCGCTGTCGATGCGGAGCAGCGCGACGCCGCCCGAGCTGTCGACCTCCGACTTGATCTGGACGCGCTCGCTGGTGCACGCGCAGAAGAGCGCCGGGCCCGGCCCCTGACTCTCTGCGCCGCCGCGCGAGATCGCGATCGGCGCCGCGTGCGTGGAGACGGCGGCGTAGCAGCCGGGCTCGACGCTCATGTCGAGCAGACCGGGATCGCGCCGCGGGGCCATGTCGACGAGCGTGAAGCCGAGGGCGCGCAGCGCGGCCGTCGCTTCCTCGACGCGACCTCGCCGCCCGACCTCGCTCCGGAAGATGAACGCGAACACGATCGCGATGAGCGCGACGGGCGCGACGATCAGCGCGATGCGCAGCCGGCGAGACCGCGCCTGCGCCTCCTCGATGTTGGCGGCGGCGTCGAGCTTGGCGTTGCGCTTCTGCTGCGCGGCTTGGTCTTCGCGCCGGAGGCGCTCGTGCTCGGGGTGCCTGCCCTGGAGGACGGAGAGCGCGCGCTCGACTTCGGCGAGATCGTCCTGCGGCACCTTCGGCTTCGGCGGCCTCTCCATGTCGCGCCGACAAGATATCGCGAGACGCTCGCCTTCGGGTCATCGATTCGGCGGGCGACGCGGCGGAAACGGAAAGGGAGCTTCCATGGCCTGGAGCTCGACCTCGTCGCCTTCCTCGCCCTCGGGGCCGACGAGCCCCTCGATGCCGACGAACGGGCCGCCGAGCTCTTCTTCGACGACCTCGTCTCGAGCCTCCATCTCGACCGGCTCGGCCGACGTCGCCGACGCGATGAACTCTTCGGCGAGCGACTCGGCGTCGTCCGACGGCAGCGGCCCGTGCCCGCCTTGCGGATCGGGGACGAAGGCGTCGCCGCCGTCAGGGCGGGATCGCTTCGGATGTACCCTCACGTTCGTGCTCCTCTCGGCCGAGAGCGCGTGCAACACGCAGGCCTCGACCGATCGCATGCGGAAATCGCGCATCTCGTGCTGACGCGCGTCGCGAACGCCGGGGCAACGTGCCCCACGCGATGCATCAAGGGACTTCGGTGTCCTCGAGCTCGACGTCGATGTCCGCCTGCGCCTTGCACGCGCCCGCGCATCGCGTGCCGGAGACCGGCTGCTCCGCGTAGCTCCACGTGAGCTTGACGCGGCGCCCGTCGCGCAGCGCTCCGCGGATCCCCTGGCGCGTCTCCCAGTGGCATCCGTCGTCCCAGTCGAGCTCGGTGGTGAGCGCGAGCTCGAGGAGGCCGGACGCGATCGTGCCTTCGAAGCGGTGCTCGCCGAAGACGATCTCGGCCTCGCCGTCGCCCGCGCACGGGAACGTGAGCGTGCCGGGTCCGCGCGAGAGCCGCTCGTCGAGCTGACAGTTCGACGGCGTCTTGATCGTCGAAGCGCGCACGCGCGCGGAGCAGCGCCTGTCGCTCTCGCGCGGCGGCGGCGCCGCGAGCGGCGACGAGACGATCGATCCGGCGTCGGCCGCGGCGACCGTGACCTCGACCGGCGCGATCGGCGGCGCGCCCTGAGGCGCGCACGCCGCGAGGCCGACGGCGAGGAGCGTGGCGCGCATCGACGTCGATGCTACCTCAAGTGGCCGCGCGCGGTTCGCTGATGGCCTTCGCTTCGCTGAACGCGCCGGCGATCGAGAACGCGCCGTTGAAGAGCGCGATGATGCCGAGGAGCCAGGGCAGCGCGAGCACGGCCGGCCCGGGCCACGCGAGGAGCGTCCCGCCGAAGATGATCGCGCCGACGTCGCCGAAGCCCACGAACCACTGTCGCTCGTCTCTCTTCTGGCCGAACGCCCACAGGCCTTCGAGCCCGGAGGCGACGACCGCGCGCACGCCGCCGACGACGCGCAGCGCGAGCGTGTACGGCGAGATCACCGCGAGGATCGCGGCCACGAAGCTCACGGCGCCGGCGACGACGAGCGCCCAGCTGTGATCGCGCGGCGTGCGATGCTGCCCCGCTTGGAACGCGGCGAGGCCGATGAACGATCCTTCGGCGAGAGCGTAGCCCGCGTACAAGAGCGAGAGCTGATCGACGGTCATCCGCGCGCTCGAGGCGATCGCGACGACGCCGAAGGCCATGGCGACGATGCCGCGCCCGAGGATGGCGAGCCAGAGCTTGGCGCCCGAAGAGATCACCATGGCGCCGGCCGATGCATCGGCCGCGCCGACGCCTCACGGCGGGCTGCCGAGGAGCTTCGTACGGTCGCCCTCCACGACCCAGAGCGTGCGCCCGCGCGAGGTGCCGAAGACGCGATCGCCGATGCTGAGCGGCGAGCTGTCGGCCCGCGCGCGGATCGACTCGCGCGACCACTCGCCGTCGAACGCGAACGCGTTCAGCGCGCCGAGCTGCGTGCGGCAGTGGATGCGCAAGACGTCGTCGGGGCCGACCGAGACCGTCGGCGTTCCCGTCAACGGGCGGCCGCCGGCGCCCGCGTTGACGTCGCTCCAGCTCCACTCGCCGTCGGCCCCGCGGCTGATCTCGGCGAGCGCGTACGTGTCGGGATCGGTGATGTACGCGTGCACGGCTCCGTCGCTCGTGCGGATCGCGTCCGGAGAGTGGAGCATCGCGCCGCCCAAGGGCGAATGCGCATAAGGGCCCGAAGCTCCGCCGGAGAACAGATGCAGCCCGCGATCGAGCCCTCGAAGAAAGAGCATGTGCCCGTCGTCGGCGTCGAGGAGCGCAGGGACGCCGATCATCCTCGGGCTCTCCGTGGCGACGCGCGACTCGACGGCGCCGTCGGGCGCCAACGTCACGACGATCGGCGCGTAGTCGCGGCCCACCGCGACGACCGTGATCGTGTCGTTCGACGAGATCATCGCGGCCGGATCGCCGACGACGGTGTGACCGAGCGCTTCCTGCTTCCACGCGCCCTCTTCGAAGAAGCCGCGCATCAGGGCGTTCGACGGCGACCGGAAGAAGATCTGCGTTCCCCACGCCGCGCTGCTCGCCGTCGCCGCCGTCCCGACCATCGGCAGGCCCGTGCTCGTCCAGCCGCTCTCGTCGTGCTGCCAGAGCTCTCCGCGCGCGCGCACGAAGACGCTCGCCGCGGCGCCTTCGCCGTCGACGGCCACCCGCCTCGGCCCTCCGTTGAGCTCGGCGAGCAACGTCCCGACCACCGTGCTCCACGAGATCGCGTGGTGATCGGCGGCCTCGTCGATCTCGAGGCGGAAGACGCCGCCGGACGCGCCGAGCGCGATCGCGCTCGCGTCGACCTGGCTCTCGACGCTTCGCATGGCGAGATCCCACGGGCCGTGCTTCAGCGTGTCGTACTGATTGGGCCGATCGCCGAAGCAGCAGGTGTCGCGTCGATTGAGCACCTGCACCTGCCGGCGATCGCCGGCGCCGGTGACGCCGAGGAGGTAGAGGTCCGGGTAGCCCGCGATCGAATAGAACGCCGGCAGCGTCTGCTCGCCGTCGCCGATCGAGGCTCCCGAGCGCAGGTGCAGCGGCACGGTCCCCGCGATCGGGAAGCTCATTCTCACGCGCGTGTCGATCGCCGCGTAGACCGTCGTCGTCCAGCCGCCGCCCGAGAGGCCGACCATGCTGAAGTCGCGATACACGGGGAAGTCGTCGGCGGCAGACTTCGCCTGCAAGTAGTTGAGCGCGACGGCCGTCGGCTCGAGGAACCACTTCATCGCGTGCCCGCTCGTGACCGGCTTCGCGAGGAGCTGGTTGTGATTGATGTCGGCGCACAGCCCGGGGCGCATGTGAGGCATGTACGTCGCGAGGACCGAGTAGCCGTCCTTCAAGAGCGCGTCGATCGTGCGGAAGTGTCCGCCGCCCGAGTCGCTCGTCGGATCGTCGAGATCGGCGTCGGCGAAGCTGCAGCTATGACCGAGCGCGACGATCACGAGCCGCCGGTTCGAGCGCTCGGCGACGAAGTGCACGGCGATGTTCGACTCGCCGCCGTCCATCTCGATGAGCAGCTCGTCGACGCGCCGCACGTTCGAGAGCCCGGGCACGGGGCTCTCGATGTCGAGCGCGACCTTCGGGAGGCCGGACGGGAATCCGGCGGGCCCCCACAGGAACCGAACGAGCTGGTTGCGCTTCGAAACGAGGCTGCCGACGTCGGTGATCCGTCGATCGTCGACGCGCTCCGTCGGTTCGACGATGACGCCTTGGAAACGAGAGTCGTCGACCACGGCCGGATCCGCGATCGTGCCCTCGCGAGGCGGAGCGGGCGCAGGGCCGGGCGCGGGCACGGGCGCCGCACATGCGGCACACGCGAGCGCGACAATCGAGACCATCGAGAGCTTGCGCATGACTTCGCACTCTCGATGCTAGCTCAGCCCGCCGTGCGACCGAGCGTCCATGGGCTGCGGAAATCGATCGCGCTCTTATGGCGCCCAGCCCCAGACGATGCCCTGATAGGTGCCGGGCTCGGCGGAGAAGGGGTTCGTTCCGTCGAGGGGGGCGGTTCCCTGCATGCCTCCTCCGGCGCGAACCTCGTGCTTCGACGTGAAGGCGACCGATTCGATCCCGACCGCGTCGGCGAGCGCCTGCGTCGCGAAGCCCTTCGCCCAGAGCAGCTCGCCGGTCGCGCTCAGCTTGAGCGCGAAGCTCGCGTAGCCCGAGGTCACGTCTTGCGGCGGGCTCGGGATCGGCTTGCCGTCGATGCTCGTGTCGGTCGAGCCGTTGTACCCGACGACCGCGATCTGCCCGAAGTCGTCGAAGGCGACGTCTTGCACGAGCTCGCCCCCGCCCGTGCCGCCGATCTGCTTTTGCGTCTTCACCGCGCGCGTCGCCTGCTCGACGAGGACGACGAACCCGTCGCCCATCCCCTTCGGCGCGAGCGGCCCGATGCCGAAGTCGACCTGCGCGTCGAGCGATCCACCGACCGCCACGGTCTTGCCGTCCTTCGACGCGGCGAGGCTCGTCGCGCGCGCGCCTCCGCCGCCGAGGAACTTCGACCACACGACCTTGCCGTCGACCGCCGACAGGCGCGCGACGTAGGGCACGGAGGCCGTGGCCGCGCCCGGCTTGGTGATCTCGACGGGCGTGCGGATGTCGCGGAGGATCGGTGAGGTCACGTTGAGGGCGACGAGCACGTCGCCGCTCGGGTCGGCCGCGACCGCGGCGCTCTTGTCGTCGAGGGTTCCCTTGAACACGTTCGACCACTTCACGGCGCCCGCGGCGTCGAAGAGCGCGACGACCGTATCCATCCCGCCGCCCTCGACGCCGACCAAGGCGGGCTGACCGCCGACGGTGATCGTCGTTCCGACGAACGCGCACGCGACGGCGACGCCGCCCGTGGTCGCCGCGACGCCCTTCGCGCACGAGAAGAGGTTGTTGGTGACGTCGCTCGCCACCGCTCGGGCCCATATCGGAGCGCCCGTGGTCGGATCGAGCTTCGCGACGTAGCCCCATCGATTGACGCCCGGCGTGAGCGTGTCCGGGCCGACGCTCATCGTCGCGGACATCGAGAGGCCGGCCGTGAAGATGCCCGCGGCGCTCGCCGAGGAGCCCTGGGGGATCTCTTGACCCGATCCGCCGAACGTCGAGGCCCAGAGCGGCTTGCCCGATGCGTCGATCCTGACGACGACGGCGTCGGTCGAGCCGACGGGAGTGGTGACCGGTTTGTCGTCGACGTTGAACGCCGCGATGCCCTGACCGGCGATGATGACGCTCTCGTCGAGCACGCCGATCGGCGAAGCGTTGACGAGCCCCGGCCAGCTCTTGAAGAACTTGTGCGTGCCCACCGCCGGGGGCGGACCTGCATCGCCCGCGTCATCGGCGGGGCCGTCGGTGGCCGGAGCGTCGTTGCTCGCGTCGGGCCCGGACGGATCCGCGTCGGGCGAGATCGGGGGCGGCTCGATGTTGTCGCCGACGCAGGCCGGCACGAGGAGAAGCAGAGGCGACACCACGGCGACGAGGCCGGTCGCGAGCGGCGTGAGGAAGCGCATCTGGTGATCATCTCCAGCGCGCCGCGCGCCGGCAAGTCGCGCCAAGATTGAAGTGTAATTGTAATTTTCCGCTCCTGCTGGGTGCCCCTCCTCTTATATGGAGTATGGAGCAGCCTGCGCCCTGCGGATGAGCTTCCTCGGCGCGGCTCAGAAGAACGTCGTGCCGAGGCCGGCGGCGACGCCGCGCTCGCCGAGGCCGATCCCTTCGACGAACAGATCGACGCGCCGATCGAAGAGCGCGAGCGAGAGCCCGCCGCCGAGCTGCACTTTGTACATGTCGGTGCCGACGACGTTGTTGCCGTCGAGCTTCCACAAGATGGGTCCGCCGAAGAAGCGACCGACGGCGTACGGCGTGAACACGTCGCCGAACGTCTTGCCCGCGATCGCGCCGAAGCGAAAGTCGAACGCCGTGTAGCGCGGCGTCTCGATCGGCGCGAGGCTTCCGTCGGTGCGCACGCCGCTCGTGCGCGTGAGCATGTGCGTCGTGGAGAACGTTCCGGTGAGCTGCACGAAGGGCAACGCGCCCTCGCCGTCGTAGATGCGCTTGGCGATCCCGACGAACGCGGAGAAGCCGGGGCCGACGGCGTCGCGCGCGAGGCCGTGCGTGAGCTCGCCGCCGGCGACGCCGCCGGCGCCGACGATGAGCGACGTCGTTCCCTTCTTCGCGAGCGGGATCTCGATCGCGCCGAACGCTGCGTGGCGCGTGAGATCGGCGCGCCCTTCGTCGAAGAGGAGCGTCGTCGACGTGAACGCGTAGCTCGACGAGACGCGCGCGACGGGCCGCTCGTTCGTGGGCGCGCCGGCGCGGCGCGGGTAGTCGCACATCACGGGCCCGCCGGGGTACGCGGCGCCGCACGCCGAAGCGTCGCGGCTCGTGAGCCCGAGCGCGATCGGCAGGAGAGAGGCCGAGAGCCTCGTGGCGAGCCTCATGCTCCGATCGTACGCGCGAGGGCGCTCTTCGTCTCCGTCATCGCGCGAGGAACACGACGAGCGCCACGGCGACGGCCGCGAAGATGAAGAGGCCGAACGGGCGCCGCGCCGCGGGCCTCCGGAGCTCGACGACGTGGACGCGTCGCGCGTCGGCGTCGACGAGCAGCACGCCGTCGACGCCGAACGCGTGGTGATACTCGAAGAGCTGCCGGCGCGTGGCCGCCGTCTCGATGCGCGGCGCGAGGCGCCCCGTCTTCACCTCGGCGACGAAGCGCATGCCCTTGCGCGACACGATGTAGTCGGCGCGGAGCGGGATCGTGACGGGGCTCCCGTCGAGCGCGAGCTCGTACGTGATGCGCGCCTGCGCGGCCTCGATCGCGAAGCCCTGCTCGACGAGGAGCGCGGCGGCCTCGCGCTCGCCTTCGCTCGCGCGCGCGAAGCGCCTTCGCATACTCGCGCGCCTGTAGACGCGCCTCAGCCAAGTGAACGCCGCGTGCGCGAGCGCGAGCGCGGCGAGGACGGCGAGCAGCTCGCGCGGAACGTCGTCGAGGCGCATGACAGAGTCGTCGCAAGGTTGCGCGCTCCCGAGCAACTTTTCGTGAAAGAGGATCTATCCTCGACGCGATGGAGCCGACGCTGCACGGACGCGACGAGCCGCTCCAGCGCCTCCGCGACGCCCTCGCGGGCGCGCGCGCGGGGCGAGGACGCCTCGCGCTCGTCTCCGGCGAGGCCGGCATCGGCAAGAGCGCGCTCGCCGGCGCGATCGCCGCGGAGGCCGAGGCCGCGGGCGCCTCCGTCACGTGGGGCCGCGGGTGGGAGTTCGCCGAGGCGCCGCCCTACTTCCCGGTGATGCCGTGCCTCCGCGCCCTCGCGCTCGCGCCGGCGGGCGACGCCTTCGAGCTCTGGGAGTCGGTCGCGTCGTCGCTCGCGCAGCGCGCCTCGACCGTCTGGATCGTCGAAGATCTCCACGTCGCCGATCTCGGCACGCTCGATCTGCTCACGTTCCTCGCCGAGCCGCTCCGCTCGATGCCCGCGCTCGTCATCGCGACCGTGCGCCCCGAAGATCCGCGGCTCACGGAGCGCATGCGCCAGCGGCTCGCGCGCATGGCGCGCGCCGGCCTCGATCTCCGGCTCGCGCCGCTCGGCGATCGCGACGTCGCGGCGCTCACCGAAGCGACGACCGGCCGCGCGGTGCCCGCCTCCGCGCTCGGTCGCCTCGTCGAGCTCACCGGCGGCAACCCGCTCTTCGTGGTCGAGTGCGCGCGCACGTTCAAGAGCGCGGGCGGCATCGAGGGAACGCTCGACACCGTGCCCTCGACCGTCCGCCAGGTCGTGCTCGATCGCCTCGCGCTCCTCTCGACCACGACGCAGAAGACGCTCGTGTGCGGCGCCGTGCTCGGGCGCGACTTCTCCGCCGCGCTCGTCGCGCGCATGCAAGGCACGCTGCCCGCGCGCGCGATCGACGATCTGCTCCCCGCGCTCCGCGCAGGGCTCGTCGTCGAGAACGATCCCGGGCTCTTCGCGTTCAAGCACGCGATCGTGCGCGACGCCGTCGAGGGCTCGCTCTCCGCCGACGATCTCGCCAAGACGCACGCCCGCGCGGAGTCGGCGCTCGCTTCGATGGGCGACGGCGCGGAGGTCCTGCTCGAGCGTGCGCGCCACGCGCTCGAGGCGCTCCGCGCGGGTTTGTCCGCCGACGCCGCGCTCGATCTCGTGCGGCGCTCGACGGAGATCCTCGAGCGCGAGGGCGCGTTCGACCGCGTCTTCGAGCTCTCGCAGCGCGCCTCCGCCGCGCGCGCGGCGGGCCTCTTGCCTCCTGCGACGCCGGAAGCGTCGATGCATCACGCGAGCGTCGCGCGGCGCGCGGGGCGCTCCGACGTCATGCGGCGGATCTGCGAAGACCTCGTCGCGCGCGCGCGCGTCGCGCCGGAGCCGGAGCTCTTCGCGCGCGCGGCGCTGCTCCACGCCTCGGAGATCCGTCCGGGCGTGATCGATCGGCTCGAGGTCGCGCTGCTCGAAGAGGCGCTCGCGCTCGCGCCTTCGGGGCCGCTCGGCTGTCGCGTCCTCGCGCGGCTCGCGACGGCGATCCAGCCCGCGCCGGATCAAGCCGTGCCTGCGCGCCTCGCGCGCGACGCGCTCGCGAAGGCGCGCGCCTCGGGCGACGAGCACGCGCTGCTCGAGGTGCTGGAGAACGCGCGCTGGGGGCTCTACGTGCTGGGGCCGCGCGACGAGCGCGTCGCGATCGCGCGAGAGCTCGTCGAGCGCGCGACGCTCGCGGGCGACGTCGCCAAGGCGCTCCAGGGTCGCTGGTCGCTCGCGTGTTACCACGTCGAGGCGAGCGACTTCGCGGGCTTCGATCGCGAGGTCGACGCGATGCTCGCGATCGGCACGCACCCGCGCGATCGGTGGCGCGCGCTGCTCCTCGCGTCGATGCGCGCGCTGATGAAGGGCGACTTCGTCGAGTCGGATCGCCACTTCACCGAAGCGTCGCAGCTCGGCGGGCTGGTCGACGATCGCGCGTTTCCGCTCTCGCTCGCGGTGCACGACGTGATGCGCAAGCGCTTGCAGCGTCGCGACGACGAGGCGCGCGCCGCGCTCGAGGGCGCCGAGGTGCTGATGCGCGATCTCGCCGACGCCGCGATCCAGATCGCGCTCCTGCGCGCTTCGTGCGCCGCGTGGTCGGGCGACGAAGCCGCGACGCGCGAAGCGCTCGCGGTGATCGGCGGGCAGAGGGCGCCGCTCGCCGATCCGGCGGCCGCCGCGCTGCTCGCGCACGCCTACGCGGTGGCGGGCACCGACGAGCAGCGCCGCGACGCGCGCGCGATCGTGGCCGCGTGGGAGAGCCGCGAGATCGAGCCCGACATCGTCGGGTTCGTCTACGACGGCGCGACGGCGCGCCTGCTCGGGCTGCTCGACGCTTCGCTCGGCGATCTCGAGCGCGCGGAGGCGCACCTGCGCGACGCGCACGCGCTCGCCGTCGAGCGAGGTCACGCGCCTTGGGCGGCGCAGGTCGCGTGCGAGCTCGCCGTCGTGCTCCAGAGGCGAGGGCGCGCGGAAGAGGCGCGCGCGTTCGCGCAGCGCGCGGCGTCGACGGCGCGCGATCTCGCGATGACGAGCCTCGAGGCCGAGGCGCTCCGCGTGACGGGCGCGCGCGCCCCCGCGCCGATCGACGAAGCGGCCGTGCAGATGACGAAGTCGTCGGGCCAGTGGACGGTGCAGTGGGGCGCCTCTCGGGTCACGGTGAAAGACTCGCGGGGCATGCAGCTCCTCTCTCGCCTCGTCGAGCGGCCGGGCGAGGAGATCCACGTGCTCTCGCTCGCGAGCGACACGGGCGCGAGCCTGGTCGAGACGAACGCGGGCGAGGCGCTCGACGATCGCGCGCGGAGCGAGTATCGCGCGCGCCTCTCGGTTCTCGACGAAGAGCTCGCCGAGGCCGAGCGTCACGCCGACGGCGGTCGCGCGGCGAAGCTTCGAGGCGAGCGCGAGCTCTTGCTCGCGGAGCTCGGGCGGGCGTTCGGTCTCGGGGGTCGCTCGCGCGCCGCCGCTTCCGCGACGGAGCGCGCGCGGGTGAACGTCCAGCGGCGGCTCAAAGACGCGATCGGCCGCGTCGCGGAGGCCGACGCGCGCCTGGGCCGGCACCTCGAGCGATCGGTACGTTCGGGAACTTTCTGCTGTTTTCGCCCCTGATCTCGCCGATGGAACACCGTTCCATCGATCCGTCACGCCTCGGGATCATGGAGACCGTCCTGACGATCCTGACGCCCGTGACGTTCGTGCTCTTTCTGCTGTTCGAGCGGCTCTTCCCCGCGCGCGAGCTCCCGAAGGTGCGCGGCTGGGTGGGCAAGGGCCTCGCGTTCTTCGTCCTGAACGCCGCGGTGAGCACGCTGATCCCGATGGGGGCCGCGATGATCTTCGGATCGTGGTCGCCCGTGAAGCTCCGCGTCATCGGCGACGTGCCCAGCGGGATCGTCGCGTTCGTGGTCGCCGACTTCGCGATCTACGTGACGCATCGGCTCCTCCACACGGTGCCGCTCCTCTGGCGGCTCACGCACCAGATGCACCACAGCGCCGAGCGCCTCGACGTCGCGGGCTCGAGCTACTTTCACCCGCTCGATCTCGTGCTCTTCGCGATCCCGTTCACGCTCGCGGTCGTGCTCCTCGGCCTCACGCCCGACGCGGCGGCGCTCTCGGGCTTCCTCGTGTTCTTCGTGACGACGTTCCAGCACCTGAACGTGCGGACGCCGCAGTGGCTCGGGTGGATCATTCAGCGCCCCGAGGCGCACTCGGTGCATCACGCGCGCGGCATCCACGCGTACAACTACGGCGGCGTGATGCTCTGGGACATTCTCTTCGGCACGTTCCGCAACCCTCCGTCGTTCCACGGCGTGCAGGGCTTCTGGGACGGCGCTTCGGCGAAGATGGGCGCGATGCTCGTCGGCCGCGACGTGAGCGAGCGCCCGTGAGCGCGGAAGGAGGTACGACGATGTTCGAGTCACCGGAGGAGCTTCGCGCGTTCACGAGCGAGCTCGATCAGTCGACGTGGACGCTCGCCGCGATCGGCGCGCTCTTCGAATCGGGCCTCGCGGCCCACCTGCGCGAGCCCCGCACGATCGAAGAGCTCGCCGCGCGCCTCCCTGCCCTTCCTGCGGGGCGCATTCGGCGCATCGTCGCGATCGCGGCGCTCTCGGGCCTGGTATCGAGCGAGGGCGATCGTCACCAGCTCGCGCCGGGCGCGGCGCCGCTCGCGGGGCCTCCGCGGTCGATCGCGCTCGCCGGCGACATCCGTTCGACGTTGATGCAAGCGGTCGCCTTCCTCGACGACTGCCTGAGCCCGCGCGCCTCTCGAGGCTGGCTCCACACGAACCCGGCGATCCTCCAGGCCCAAGGCGACGCCTCGAGCGCGCTCGCGGGCTTCCTTGGCGAGCTCTTGCCGACGATCGACGACGCGGGCGTTCGCCTCGCGCGGCCGGGCGCGCGCTTCCTCGACGTCGGCACCGGCGTGGGCGCGCTGGCGATCGCGATGTGCCGCGTCTTCCCTGCGCTCGCGGTGGTCGGCCTCGACGTCTCCGACGCCGCGCTCGCGATCGCGAAGAAGAACGTCGCCGGAGCTTCTCTCGGCGAGCGCATCGAGCTCCGTCGCCTCCCGATCGAAGATCTCCGCGAGGAGTCGGCGTTCGATCTCGCGTGGCTCCCGAGCTTCTTCATCCCGACGACGCCGGTCGCGGCCGCGCGCATCCACGCGGCGCTGCGTCCCGGCGGCCATCTCGTCTTGGCGTTCGGGGGCACGTCGAGCGATCCGCGATCGAACGCGGTCTGGTCGCTGATCGAAGATCTCTGGGGCGGCGCCGGCGCGCCGCCCGAAGAGGTTCCGGCGATCCTCTTGCGCGCGGGCTTCTCGTCGACGCGCGCGATTCCGGGGCCCGCGTGGGCGCCGTCGCTCGTCGTCGCGCGCCGCGACTGATCGGGTCGCGGGATCGAACGTCGCGAGCGTCGAGCCTCAGGCCTCGATCTCGATCTCGGCCCAGCCTTCTTCGGTCCACGCGATCCACGGCGTCGCGACGACGCCGGCGCCCTTGGCGTTCTCGACGAAGCGATCGGCGACGGCGTCGACGAACGCCATGTCGGCGGGGACGTTCGAGCAGCACAACACGACGCCGCGGAGCGGAACGCGGACGAGCAGCTCTCCGGGGAGCTGCTCTTTCAGCGGGCGCCAGAGGTCGTGGAGGAGGAGCCTCCCCGAGTCGAGCCCGTCGTCGTGCCCGACGAACCACGCGTCGCGACCGTTCGCGATCGCCTTGCGGGGGAGCGGCCGCGCGGTGCGTGCGCGGAGGTTTTCGCGCGCGAGCGCGAACGGATCCTCGGCGTCGATCCCGTAGAGGGTGTCGAGCGCATCGAGGGCGGCCGCGTCGACCCAGGTGAGCTTCTCGCCGTCTTCGATGACGAGCACCATGGCGAGCGTCGGGCCGAACGCGAGGGAGGGAACGCCGCCGCGCGCTGCGGCTTGTTCGCTCCTGCGCTTCACCTCGGCGGCGGAGGCGAGGACGGGGAAGACGTTGCTCGGGGCGTTGGCGCTCACGCTAGACCTTGCGCTGTGGGGGTTCGGGCCGTAGGTTCCGGTGTGCCAATCACCACGGGGGCGATCGGCTTCGACGGAGATCTCGACCATTTGTTGCGTGCCGTGGGTCTCGTGGGACCACGTAAAAACCTCGCGGGAAACACAATTGCGAACGATAACGCAATTGCTCTCGCTGCCTAAACAGCAGGTCTGAGAGCCGGGCGACCCAGGAGCTTGCCGGTGCTCCGGGAAGACCGTCAACGAACCGGCTGGCCGAGGCTCGGGTCACCGGGGCCGACGCGAGATCAAACAGGTGAATAGTCCCGAGGCGAGCGCGCCGGTCCGCGCAAATCGGGACGATCAAGTCGGCCGGACACGCACGTAGACGCAGGTGGCCTCGATATTTTCGGACCCGGGTTCGATTCCCGGCGCCTCCACCACGAAGCCCCGTAAAACACAGGGCTTCGTCGTTTCTGGCGGAGCGTGACACGCCCGTGACACGGCGGGCCAGCGACGCGGCGCGACGTCTTGCCGTGGGATACTCTCGCCTCGTGGACAAGCCGAACACCTTCGCGAAGGGGACCTGCGACGGCCGGAAGCACCGCCTGCAATGCATCTCCTGCGACAACATCACGCTGCACACTGTCCAGGCGTCGATGACGGACACCGAGCACGTAATGGAGAAGGGAGTCGAGATCGGCTCGATCGACACTGACCACGAGCTCGTCCAGTGCGACGGCTGCCAGACCATCTCGTATCGCGAGTTCTGGTGCACTTCGAACGAGGATCCCGAGTACCACGAGCTGCCGCCCGAACGTCAACGCCTCTTCCCTCCGAGGCTCGAAGGCCGGCGGCGGATCATGTTCAAGCTGCCGGACGAGGTTGAGGCTATCTACGCCGAAACCTACTGGGCGCTCTGCAGTGGCTCCCCCATCCTCGCCGGCATGGGGATCCGCGCCACCTTGGAGACGGTGTGCCGCAAGAAGGGCGCGAAGACGGGGAAGCTCGTGAAGAAGATCGAGAAGCTCGTCGATCTCGGGGTGCTCTCAAAGAATGACGCCAAGGCGCTCCATCGGTTGCGAGACCTCGGCAACGAGGCGGCGCACAAAGTGAAGCAGCTCGACTCCGTTAGCCTGGGCGTGGCGATGAACGTCGTCGAACACCTACTCAGGCAGGTCTACTACGTGGACGGCGCGGTCGTTCGTAAGCACTTGCCGCGCAAGCGGTGGCCGACGTCGAAGGCTGGCGCCGCAAAGCGCAAGGCCGGCAAGGGGCCGGCCTCGCTACCTACAACCAGCCCTCCCCGCGGTCAAACCAGTACCCCTGCGCGCCCCAGCCAAGGCGCACCGT
>JAHBWD010000044.1:0-67500 GCA_019637175.1 Labilithrix sp.
CGGCGTCTCGTTGCAGTAGAAGGGCGTTTCGATCCTGTCTCGGCAGTTGCGCCGAGGATCGAAGCGAGACGCGCCGATGGGCGGACAACACTCGCCGCCAGGCGGGGAGACGCACTGCGCGCCGGTCAAGACGCACGAGCCGCTCGGCGTGACGCTCTCGGCGTCGACGGCATTCGCGGTCGTTGCGTCGACATCGCCCTTCGACGCGGCAGGCTCGACGGCGCCGTCGCACGCCATGAGCAGCGTGAGAGCGGCGACGACACCAACGGCGAAACGGAACAAAGGGCCCCCCTTCGAACAAGATCGCGAGGCTGATCAGCCGTCGAGATCGAGCTCGGGCGCGTCGCTCACGAAGAGCGGGCCGTCCTTCATCGGATCGTAGTCGTCGTCTTGGTAAGACGAGATCTCCGCGTCCATCTTGATCTCGGTCGCCTCGGGCTTCTTCCAGTTCATGAGCGGTTCCTCAGTCTTGCATACATCGTAGGGGTGTCGAGCGAACTTTACTGCGGTACGCGCGCGCCTTGGCGGATCCAGGTCTCGACCTCGTCGAGCTGCTCGGGGCTCACGCCGCCCGCGGGCATCTGGGGATAGCCCTCGCCCTTCAGCCTCAGCACGAGCTCGCTCCGGAGATCGCCGGCGACGACGTACGCCCCGCGACCGCCGGGGCGCGCCGCGGTGAGCCGCTGCGCGTTGCCGATCGCGTCGCACTTGAGGAGCGCGAGGCCGCCCGCGTAGCCCGGGCCGAGGCCGTGACAGCCGACGCAGGCGGCGTCGATCACGTCGCGCTGCACGCGCGAGAACGCGTCGGTTCGGCGCGCCAGCGCGTCGCACCGCGCGCGCTCGTCGGCGCTCACGACCGGCTGCGCGGGCGGGATCGGGCGCATCGGCGCGCCGTTTCCCGCGGCGCGATCGAAGACGACGCGGAGCACGGTGCCGTTCTTGTCTTCGGTCAGGTAGATCGAGCCGTCTTTCGCGACGAGCACGTCGACGGGCGCTCCTTGAGGATCGCGGCCGTCGGCGCTCTTCTCCCATCCGCGGATGACGTCGAGCGGCTCGCCGCCGCCGGGCACGCCGCGCGCGTCGACGGGCACGAGCGCGAGGCGGTGACCGTTCGCGCGATAGCCGTGATACGTGACGAGGAGGTTGTTCCGGTACGCCTGAGGGAACATCTCGCCGGTGTAGTACGCGAGGCCGAGCGGCGACGCGTGCCCCGGCAAGAGGAGCGCGGGGTTCTTGTAGCGCGCGCAGTCGACGCGCCCGCGATACTCGGGGCTCGGCGTGCCGTTGTCGAAGCAGTAGGGCCAGCCGTAGTGGCCGCCTTGCTCGATCACGTTGAGCTCTTCGTGAGGAAGATCGCCTTCTTGATCGGTGAGCGACGCGTCGTGCTTGTTGATCGAGTCGCGCGCGTTCTCGCCCTGCACGAGGACGTTCGACGTCGGGTGCACCGCGAGCGCCATCGAGTTGCGGAGGCCCTTCGCGTACGTGGTGAAGCTCGTCGCGACGTGGTTGGGGCCGTCGAGCACGTACTTGCGGATCGCGCTCCGGGGCGCGCCGTCGGCGGCGCCCTCGGCCTCGACGCACGGAAGCGGAAAGCCCGACGGCGGAACCGCGCCGCGCCCTTGCTCGCAGTTGTCGGACGCCGAGCCGACGTTGACGAACATCGTCCACGGATCGCGCTTGTCGAAGACGAACTTCTTCAGCGGATGCCGTCCGTCGCCCGGGAGGTTCCTGACGACGAGCTCGAGCCGCGGCTGCTTGTACGCGTCAGGGCCGGCGAGCGGGCCCGTCTTCGCGAGGCGCTTGGTCGGATCGGACTTGAGCGTCGCCGCGTAGGGATCGAAGCGATAGATCGCGCTCGGCGTCCCGATGTACGGCAGGCCGTCGGGGCCGACCGCGACGCCGCTCGGCTTGTCGATGAGCGCGTTGAGCTTCGTCTTCGAATACGTCTTGTCGGCGTTGCGACGGAGCAGCCACACGCCGCCGCGATCGAGCGCCCATCCGCCCATCTCGGCGAGTATGAGATCGCCCGTGTCGAGCTCGGCGATGCCGCGCGCGAACGTGAAGCCGCTCGCCACGACGCCGACGCAGACGCCCGGAGGCGTCTGAAGATTCTTCAGTCGAGGGAGACCGTCGCACTTGCCCTCGGTCGTGTACGCGTCTTCGCCGGTGTCGTCCTCGACGTCTTCTTCGCCCGGCGCTCCGCACGCCGGCACGGCAGCCGACGCGCCGAGGACGAGGAGGCCGAGCGGGAGGAGAAGGCGTTTCACGGCACCCACCATGTAGCAACGTGTGATCCAACGTGGGCGACTCACGAGAGCGCCTCATTTCAGCCCTTTCGGGGCACGAAGCTGGATCGCGAGGGGACCAGCCATGGGGCTCGTCTACGATTCGCGGATGCGCGCCATCGTCATCGGGTCGGCAGCAGGCGGCGCGTTCCCTCAATGGAACTGCGGCTGCCCCAACTGCGTCGCCGTGCGCGCGGGGAAAGAAGGCTATCTCCCGCGCACCCAGGACTCCGTCGCGATCACGGCGAACGGAGATCGGTTCGCCTTGGTGAACGCGTCGCCCGACGTGCTCGCGCAGATCCGCGCGACGCCCGCGCTCTGGCCGCGCGCGCCGCGCCACACGCCGATCGGCGCGGTGGTCCTCACGAACGGCGACATGGATCACGTGCTCGGCCTCTTCTCGCTGCGCGAGTCGCAGCCGCTCGCGATCTACGCGACGCCCGCGGTGTGGCGAGGGCTCGAGGCGAGCATCCTCCTTCGAACGCTGAAGCGCTTCGAGGGCCAGGTCGTCTTTCGCCCGATCGCGCTCGGCGAGGAGGTCGCGCTCGAAGACGCCGCGGGCGCGCCGCTCGGCGTCGTGATGCGCGCGTTCGCCGCGCCGGGAAAGCTCCCGGTGCACCTCATGGGGCACGCCGCCGAGAGCGCAGAAGACAACGTGTGGCTCTCGCTCCGCGACCTCCGCGACGCCGACGCGAAGAGAGGATCGCTCGCGTACGCCGCCGCGTGCGCGAGCCTCGAGGGCGTCGATCTCGCGGGGCACGACGCCGTCCTCTTCGACGGCACGTTCTTCCGCGAAGACGAGCTCGTCAGGCTCGGCCTCTCGAAGGCGGTCGCGAAGGACATGGCGCACCTGCCGATCGAGAGCGGGAGCCTCCACGCGAAGATCGATGCCCGTCGCAAGATCTACACGCACGTCAACAACACGAACCCGATCCTCGGGCCGACCGACGAGCGACGCGCGGTCGTCGCCGCCGGCTGGGAGATCGCCTTCGACGGCATGGAGATCGAGGTATGACGATCGAAGACGACTTCGTCGCGCGCCTCCGCGCCGAAGGCGAGAAGCGCTACCACGACCGCCATCCCTTCCACGTGAAGATGCACGCGGGCGAGCTCTCGCGCGAGCAGATCCAGGCGTGGGTGAGAAACCGCTTCTACTACCAGACGCGCATCCCGATCAAAGACGCCATCATCCTCTCGAAGTCCGAAGACCCAGCGTTCCGCCGCCGGTGGATGCGCCGCATCGTCGATCACGACGGCGCCCAAGACGGCGAAGGCGGCCTCGCGCAATGGCTCCGCCTCGCCAAGGGCGTCGGGCTCGACGTCGAGGAGGTGAAGAGCCTCCGCGGCGTCCTGCCGGGCGTACGCTTCGCGTGCGACGCGTACGTGACGCTCGTGCGCGAGCGGCCGCTGCTCGAGGCCGTCGCCTCGTCGCTCACCGAGTTCTTCTCGCCCGACATCATGTCGCGTCGCATCGCGGCATGGGAGAAGCACTACCCGTGGGTCGACGGCGAGACGCTCGCGTACTTCCGCGGCCGCGTGACCCGCGCGAAGGAAGACTCGCGCGAGGCCGTCGACTACGTGCTGGCGCACGCGACGACGCCCGAGCTGCGAGAGCGCTGCATCGACGCGCTCATCACCAAGACGCAGATCTTGTGGGCGCTGCTCGACGCGGTGAGCCTCGCGCATCCCGGCCGCCCCGACGCGGGAGCGAAGGAGTGACACCCGGCTTCGTGCCGCGGCTCGCCAAGAAGGCGCGCCTCCGGTGGGATCGCCACGCCGCCAAGTGGCTCATCGTCTACCCCGAGCGAGGCCTCGAGCTGAACGACGCGGCGGCGATGATCGCGAAGAAGTGCGACGGCGTCCGCACGATCGCCGAGATCGCCGCCGCCATCGCGGAGGACGTGCGCGGCGCCTCTCGCGACGAGATCGAGGCCGACGTCGTCGCGTTCGTGAAGATGCTCGAGGGGCGAGGCCTCTTGCGGGGCGACGCGAGCGCCCCGCCGCTCCGCCAAGAGAGCGAGGTGCGCGCGCCGGCGAGCTCCGCGCCGCGGCCGTACACGCTCATCGCCGAGCTGACGTATCGCTGCCCGCTCCGCTGCCCCTACTGCTCGAACCCGCTCGACTACGCGGAGCATCACGCGGAGCTGACGACCGACGAATGGAAGCGCGTCTTCACCGAGGCCGAAGCGCTCGGCGTCGTGCAGCTCCACCTGACGGGCGGCGAGCCGCTCGCGCGCAAGGATCTCGAGGCGCTCGCCGCGCACGCGTCGGAGCTCGGCCTCTACACGAACCTCGTCACGAGCGGCGTTCCGCTCGCGCGAGACCGCCTCGAGGCGCTCGCCTCCGCGGGCATCGATCACGTGCAGGTGAGCGTGCAGAGCAGTCGGCCCGATCGCGCCGACGCCGTCGCCGGCTATCCCGGCCACGCGCACAAGCTCGAGGTGATGCGCTGGGTGAAGGAGCTCGGCCTGCCGCTCACCATGAACGTCGTGTTGCACCGCGAGAACCTCGACGAGATCGACGCGCTCGTCGCGCTCGCCGAAGAGGTCTCGGCCGATCGCCTCGAGCTCGCGAACACGCAGTACGTCTCGTGGGCGCTCGCCAACCGCGACGCGCTCCTCCCGACGCGCGAGCAGATCGAGCGCGCCGCGGCGAAGGCGGCGCCGCATCGCGAGCGCCTCCGCGGTTCGATGGACGTCCTCTTCGTCAAGCCGGACTACTTCGGCACGCGCCCGAAGGCGTGCATGGACGGGTGGGCCCGCCGCTTCGTGCAGGTGATCCCCGACGGACGCGTCGTGCCGTGCCACGCGGCGACGAGCATCACGACGCTCCGCTTCGACAGCGTGAAGGATCGATCGCTCGCGGAGATCTGGGAGAGCTCCGAAGCGATGAACGCCTTCCGCGGCGAGGGCTGGATGCCGGAGCCGTGCCGGAGCTGCGATCGGCGAGGCGTCGACTTCGGCGGCTGCCGCTGCCAGGCCTTCGCGCTCACCGGCGACGCGTCGGCGACCGATCCCGCGTGCGAGCTCGCACCGGCGCATCCGCGGATCGTCGAGGAGAGAGAGCGTGACCGCGCGCCGAGGCGCTATCTCCATCGTGGTGCGCGACCGGACGCCGGCGCGCGAAGATGAGCGACCCGCGCGTGAGAGCGGGCACCGCCGGCGTCGCGTGCGCGGGCGCGTTCGTGACCGCGCTCAGCACGAGCCTCGTCGCCGTGGCGGCGCCGGGCATGGCGCGCGATCTCGGCGTCGTGCAGGCCGACGTGGGCTGGGTGCTCAGCGCCTATCTCCTGACGACGAGCTGCCTCCTCGCCGGCGCAGGCCGCCTCGCGGACGTGCTCGGCCGGAGAAAGGTGTACCTTACAGGCTTTTCGATCTTCGCGATCGCGGGACTCCTCTGCGGCCTCGCGCCGACGCTCGGCGCGCTCGTCGCCGCGCGCGTCGTTCAAGGGCTCGGCGCGTGCGCGGTGATGGCGACGAGCCCCGCGCTCGTCACCCGCGCGTTCCCCGCGGAGCTGCGCGCGCGCGGGCTCGGCATCCAGCTCGCGGCGACGTACACCGGCCTCACGCTCGGGCCTACGATTGGAGGCGCGATCACGTCGGCGCTCGGGTGGCACGCGGTCTTCTTCGCCGTCGCCGCCGGCTCGACGATCCCGCTCGCGCTCGCGTACCGCTGGCTCGAGCCCGACGAGCCGCCGGAGCGCGAACGCCCTCCGCTCGACGTCGCGGGCTCGGCGCTCGTCGCGCTCGCGCTCGCCGCGATCCTCGTCGCGCTCCGCCGAGGTCCGGAGGGAGCGACGGGCCAAGCGGCCGCGCTGCTCGCGCTCGCCGCGGGCGCCGGCGTCGTCTTCGTTCGGCACGAGGCGAAGCACCCCGCGCCCGTCCTGCCGCTCTCGCTCCTTCGAACGCCCGCGTTCGCCTTCGGGATCGCCGGCGCGACGATCCTCTACGTCGTCGTGTTCGTCCTCGCGTGGCTCCTCCCGTTTCATCTCCAGCACGCGCGCGGGATGGACGCGCGCCACGCCGGCGCGATCATGACGGCGCAGCCGGCGACGATGGCGCTCGTGGCGCCGATGAGCGGATGGATCGCGGATCGCTTCGGGCCGCGACTGCCGTCGGTCGCGGGGATGCTCGTGATCGCCGGAGGCATGTGGCTCGCCGGGCGCGCGTCGGCCTCGAGCGACGCCGATCTCGCGCTCGCGCTCGCCGTCGTGGGCGTGGGCTCGGGCCTCTACGTCGCCCCGAACAACGCCGTGATCATGACGGCGGCGCCGCGCGAGCGTCAGGGCACGGCGGGCGCGATGGCGGCGACGGCGCGCAACGCGGGCATGACGTGCGGCGTCGCGCTCGCGGTCGTGCTCCACGACGCGACCTCGTTTCGTGGAGCGCTCGGCGTCGCGGCGGCGATCGCGCTCGCCGGCGCGCTGCTCGGCGTGGTGCGCCCCGTCAAGGCTTCGTGAGCGCGGCGCGCAGCGAAGCGTACGCGCGCGGCCCTTCGGCGCCGTGCTCCGCCGGGAGCTTCGCGCGGCTCCATCCGGGCTCGGTGAGCTCGCCGAACGATCCGCGCGCGCCGTCCCACCCCGCGCGTTGATCGAGGACGTTCGCGAAGCCGGCGGCCGCGAGCATCTCCGCGGCGCGCGCGCTGCGACCCCCCATCTTGCACCCGACGATGAGCGGAGCGTTCTTTTCGAACGACGTCTCCATCACGCGCAAGAAGTCGTCGTTCGGCTCCATCCCGTTCGCCCCGGCGCGCATCAAAGGAACGTTGAACGCGCCCTGCGGGTGGCCCGCTTCGAACTCCTCTTCGGTCCTGACGTCGACGTACGCGACGCCCTCGCCGGTCATCTTCGCGTGCGCCTCCTGGGGAGAGATCCTCATGGCGCCGGCGCGGCGTCGACGGCGGCGGGCGGCGCCTTCTCCGCTTCGTCGGCCATCTGCTTCTCGCGCCACGCGAGGAAGCCGACGAGCCCGACCATGAGCGTGACGCCGACGATGATGCCGGCGAGCAGCGCCGTTCTCGCGTTCATGCCGGGGCTCGGCATCTCGTCGGGCAGCTCGTCGAGCGCGCTGGGATCGGCGGCCTTGAGCGCGTATTGGACGCGATCCTCCGCGAGGGTGGCGACCTTCACCGCGCCGAGGCCGCAGACCTTCGAGAGCGACTCGGTCATCTCCTCGATCGTCTGGAAGCGCTTCGCCGGCTCGCGGTGGCACGCGCGCAAGAACCAGGGATCGATCCCCTCGGGTGCGTTCGGGTTGAACTTGCTGACGAGCGGGAGCGGCTCGACGCACACCTTGAGGACGATGTCGCCGAGGACCTCGCCCTCGAACGGAATGCGCGCGGTGAACGCCGCGAAGGTGCACGCGCCGAGCGACCAGATGTCGGTGAGCGGACCGGGCGTACCGCCGACGGTGAGCTGCTCGGGGCTCATGAAGTTCGGCGTGCCGATGACCGAGCCTTCCTGCGTCGGCCCCTTGAGGCCCTTGGAGCCTTCGCGGTCGACGTCGAGCATCTTGGCGATGCCGAAGTCGACGAGCTTGACCACGTAGGGCAGGCCGTCGGGGCTCTCGGTCTCGACGTTCGTCGCGAGGAAGATGTTGTCGGGCTTGAGATCGCGATGAACGATGTTGGCCGCGTGCGCCTTCGAGAGCGCGCGCGACGCCTGTCGGATCACCTTCGCCGCCTCCTCCGCGGGGAAGGGGCCGCGTCGAATGAGCGCCTCGGAGAGCGACTCGCCCTCGAGGTACTCCATGACGATGTACGGCAGACCGCCGTCGGTCACGCCGTAGTCGTAGACCCTCACGGCGTGCTTCGAATCGACGCTCGCGGCGGCGCGCGCCTCGATCTCGAATCGTCGCCGCGCGTCGGCGCGAGCCGCGAACTGCGGGCGGATGAACTTGATCGCGACGCGCGTGCCGAGCTGCACGTGGTGGCCGAGCCACACGGTGCCCATCCCGCCCGATCCGACGAGCGGCCCGACGCGATACTTGCCGCCGACCATCTGCCCTTCGAAAGACTCTTCGGGCGACAGGTCGGCGCTCTCTGCCTGCGACATCTCGACCATGAGCCTACCGCAGTTCTCCCGTCCAGGGCCACGCCGCGCGGCGGACACGGTATCCTCGGGCCCTCATGGTCCGCATGAACCTCGGCCGCGCGGTCGGTTTCTCGTCCTTCGTCGCCTCTCTCGCACTCGCTCTCGCACCCGCACTCGCAGCTCTCGCGGCGCTCGGCTGTGACAAGGACGCGCCCAAGAGCGAGCCCGGCCCCGCCGCGAGCGCTCCGAAGGCCGCCGAGAGCGCGCCGCCGGCGCCCGAGCCGCCGCGCAAGCTCCAGCTCGCGCTCGACGACACCGCCGTCTTCGTCGGCGGCGAGCGCGTCGAGACGTCGGGCGCCGATCCCAAAGCGAAGATCGCGCTCGCGTTCGGGGATAAATCGATCGAAGGCGAGACGCTCGTCCTCAACGCCGCGCGCGACGCCAAGATGCCCAAGGTCACGTCGCTCTTCTCGGTCGTCATCGGCAAGAAGGTGAAGGCGCTCGAGGTCCACACGCCGAAGCGCGATCGCAGCGAGGGGGTGCTCACGTTCGTGCTCAGCCAGAAGCCCGCCGACTGCAGCGCGGTCGGCTTCATCTCGAAGGAGAGCGCGATCACCGCGTGGCCCGCGTCGGGCGCGACCGCGGAGCGCTTCGCGCGCGGCATGGCCGGTCCGGATCTCACGCGCGGCTCCGAAGGGATCCGCAAGCGCGTCCTCGCGTGCGACGCGCCCGCGTGGTTCCTCGGCGCCGACGAGAGCGTCACGTGGGGCCTCGTCTTCGATCTCGCGCTCGCCGTCAGCCAGGTCGACGACGCAGGCGCCATCCCCGCCGGCAAGTCGCTCACGCTCTTGACGAAGACGCCCGTCTCCGGTCGCAAGATCGAAGTCGAGTGATCGTCAGGCAACGATCGGGAGCACGAGCAGACCGAGTGAGCTCGCGAAGCCGATCGTCCAGATGAGCGAGCGCACGGTCGAGACGCCGGCGATGTAGGCGCCCGCGTAGAGCGCGCGCGAGACGACGTACGCGACGGAGAGGATCGCCGCCCAGTGCGGGCTCGCGCCGGTGACCGTGACCGCGAGCACGCCCGCGGCGAACGGGGGAAAGGATTCGAACGCGTTCGCGTGCGCGGCCGCGGCGCGGCGACCCCAGCCGGTGAGCTTGGCCTGCTGATCGCGAGGGTGCGCGTTGTCGTATCCCTCGGGCTCGCGCGCCATCGCCATCGAGAGCGGGATCTTCGGCAGATAGATGAGCGCGAACGCGATCGGCAGACACAGGAGCGGGGTGCTGGTCATGGGTGGCTCTGGTCGTTCGCTCGCACGACGACGCCGCGGCGCCAAGAGGCGCGCGCCCGCCCGTGGTACGCTCCATCCATGAGCTTCCGCCCGCTTCTCTCGCTTTCGGCGCTCCTCGCGATCTCCGGCGCCTCTGCCGCGACGGCGTGCGGAAGCGACGAGACCTCCCCGGCGCCCTCTCCCGCGGACGCCGGCGCCGACACGTCGATCGGCCCCGTCGGCGCGAACGAAGCGAAGCAGACCGGCCGCATCGTTCGCGCCGTCGAGAACGTCTCGGTCGGCGGCGCCACGGTCAGCATCGCCGGCAAGACCGCGACGACCAACGACGACGGCTTCTACGAGATCGTCGTCCCCAAGGACACGCCGTATCGGATGTCGGTGACGGCGGAGGAGCACTACAAGCTCAACGAGCAGGAGTGGATCCTCAAGAGCGACACCCTCGCACGCGGAGACACGAGCCTCCTCGGAACGTCGATCGCGAACATCCTCGCCTCGTTCCTGCCGAACCGCGACGCGGCCAAGGGCCTCCTCGTCGTGCGCATCAACCCGCTGCCCCCGTGCGACAGCGAGCAGGGCGCGACGCTCTCCCTCGATCCGCCGGGAGACTCGAAGGTCACCTACTTCGCGGGCGGACGACCGAACCCGACCGCTTCCTTCGTGACGAAGGACGAGACGTTCTCCGCCGCGATCTACGACGTCACGCCGAACACCAACGTGAAGGTGGTCGTCAATTCGCCGCTCTGCGAAGAAGTGCCGTTCCCGGTCGACTACCAGAACGTGACGTACACCGGAAATCAGCAGACGGAGCCGGGCGAGGTCCTCTCCTACATCCGCGTGTTCATCGGGCCGAAGAAGGCCCCGGTCGACGCCGGCGCCGACTGATCGAAAAAAGATCGTCACACGATCCGACGGCCCGCGTCGTGAGGGACAGAAGGCGGCGACGAAGCCCCTTCGCCACACCGGAGCCCTCCATGAAGACCCTCACGTTCGCCGCCTTCTCCCTCGCTTCCATCGCTTCGCTCGCGGCCTGCCTCACCGCGTGCGCGAGCGCCTCGTCGACCGATCCCAGCGTCGGCTCGGTCGCCGCCGCGGCGCAGGCCGATCCCGCGAGCCTCGACGGCACTTGGGTGTTCGCCATCGACGCCTCCGACGTCGCCGAGCCCGTCCGCGCGCGCTGCGCGACGAAGGCCGCCGGCGACGCGGCGAAGGCCGACGCCTGCTGGCGCGAGATCGCGACGCAGGCCGCGCGCGAGAAGATCCGCTTCGGCAAGGACGGCGCGGGCCGCGCGGTGTGGACCTCGTTCGGCATGGAAGGCGACAAGGAAGAGATCTTCGTCGAGGTCCCCGTCGAGCTCGGCGCCGACGGACCGGGCCACGTGCTGGCGAAGATCGCAGGCAAGGCCACGGGCGGCATGGCCGCGCAGCTCGAGAAGGCGAACATCACCGTGATGCGCATCGAGCTCGTCGATGCGCGCACGATCGCGATGAACGATCCGAAGAAGGGCCGCCTCGTCTATACGAAGGAGCGATGATCGGCGCGGTGATCTTCGACATGGATGGGCTGCTCGTCGACTCCGAGCCGCTCTGGGTCGAGTCCGAGATCGAGGTCTTCGGCGAGGTCGGCGTCGTGTTGCGCGAGGAAGACTGCGCGCAGACGAAGGGCCTGCGCGTCGACGACGTCGTCGGTCACTGGTACGGCAGGCGGCCGTGGAACGGCCCTTCCCGGGCCGACGTCGAGGCGACGCTGATCGCGCGCGTCGCTTCGCGCGTGCGTGAGCGCGGGGTCGCGCTCCCCGGCGTCAGCCGCGCGATCGAGATCGCGAAGGGCGGCGGTCGCCCGATCGCGCTCGCCTCGTCGTCGCCGAGCGCGATCATCGGCGCGGCGCTCGAGCGCCTCGATCTCGGCGCCGCGTTCGACGTCGTACAGTCGGCGGAGACGGAGGCGCTGGGCAAGCCGCACCCCGGCATCTTCCTCCGCACCGCGGAGCGCCTCGGCGTGCCTCCGACGCGCTGCCTCGTGCTCGAAGACTCGCTGACCGGTCTCGTCGCCGCGAAGGCAGCGCGCATGGCGTGCGTCGTCGTGCCGTTCGATCATCCGGATCACGATCCGCGCTTCGTCCTCGCCGACGCGATCCTCGGATCGCTCGAGGCGTTCGACGAAGCGCTGATCGCCGCGCTCGATCGCGCGCGCCGCTAGCGGCTCGGGCGGCGGGAGCGCCCCGGAGGCGGCGTCGTGAACACGAGCACGCCGTGATGGAGCATGCGATCGAGCACCCGCAGCGTGTCGAGCTCGGGGAGGCCCGTCACCTCGATGATCGTCTCCAGCGGGAGGATGCCGTCGACGAAGCCGAGCACGTACGCCGTCTTCGGATCTTCGAGGAGCGGGCCGAGCTCGGTCATCGGGCGCGCGAGCGCAGGCACGCGCGTGAGCGGAGCGAGGCGCGCGCGGAGGATCGCGACCTGCTCGTCGTCCGGGAGGACGTCGAGATCGGCCTCATCCATGTCCACCTCGGCCACGGAGTCTTCGGGCTCGGCCGTGAGCGGGCCGGGCCGCGTGGAGGCCGGCGCGCGCGCCGGCGGCAGGTAGCTCGGGAGCGATCGAAGGCGCGCGCTCTCGAGCGCGTCGTCGTCCGTGAGCGTCGGCATGCGCTCGCGGATGTCGGACTCCTCGGCGTACGCGGCGGGATCGAACTGCGGGATCAGCGTCGGCGTCTCGACCTCGGTCGCTTGCACGTCGCTCGCAGGCGGACGCGTGTCTCGTTGCTTGAGAGGATCATCGAGCTCGAGCAACTCGTGCTTGGCGTCTCGCGCGTCTTTGCCCACTGTTCTCGAATATACAGCACGGAACAACGAACGCCGATCCTCGACGTCTGGTCGAGCTGTCGCGTCGTGCATCGCTAGTGTGCACGCGATCCAGGCGCGGGCGGTTTTCCCCCTGTTAGGCCTCGTTCGGCGCCTTCAGCGCGCGGGCGCCTCGGCCCTGACGAGCGGTAGGGGCGCATCGATCGGCGCGTCGTCGGCGGCGCGCCAGCTCGAAGGCGCGAAGAAGAGCTGTCCGTCGTCGCGACGCCTCACGATGACCCACCGCACCCTCCGCGCGCCTCGGGGTGGGACGACCCACGCTCCGGGCTTCCACTCGTACCGCTCGCCGCTCCACTCCCACCCGCCGTCGGCCCAGACGGCGCCGGGCGCGTCCTCGGGCCGCAGCGGAACGATCTCGACCGGGGGCGGACGCGGAGGATATGGCACGGGCACGTAGTCGTCGGCGCGAACCTGCGCGTAGCGCGGAAGCGGAACGCGCGCACCGCAACCGACCGTACCGACGAGCGCGACGAGCGCGAGGGGCACCACGCGATGGCTCCGCTTGTTATCGTGCGCATCGTGCGCTTCGTGCAGGTGCGGCGGCCCTCGTTCGGTGATCGGCTTCATCGGCTTCATCGGCTTCATCCGCTCGCCTTCACGGTGCTCGCGCTCCTCTTGCTCGCTCCACTGACGGGATGCTACCGCGTCCCCGAAGGAAAGAGCGCCGTCGCCTCGGTCGCGATCGAGGGCACCCCCGACGTCGACGTCGACGACCTGAAGGAGCGCATCGCGACGCGCGAGACGTCGCGCTTCCTCGGCCTCGTCTACGGCTTCGTCTACGACTACGAGCTGTTCGATCGCTACGCGCTCCGCCGCGATCTGACGCGCATCGAGCGCGCGATGCGCGCCAAGGGCTTCTACCAGGCCGCCGTGCACGTCGCGCGCGTCGTGCAGAGCGGGAACAAGGTGCACGTCACCATCGAGGTCGAGCAGGGCAAGCCCGTGCTGATCGATTCGGTGACGTTCGAAGGCGACGAGACGCTCGATCCCGCCGCGCGCGAGGAGCTCACGTCGCGCGTCGCGGGCGTCTTGCCGCATGGCGCTCGCCTCGACGAAGACAAGCTCGAAGAAGCGGAGAGGGCGGCCCTGCGCGCGCTCACGGCGAAGGGTCACGCGATGGCTCGAGTGGAGCGGCGCGCCGAGGTCGACCTCGCCACCGACACCGCGCGCGTCCTCTACGAGATCGACCCCGGGCCGCTCGCGCGCTTCGGCCCGATCAAGTTCGAGGGTCTGGGCGAGCTCCCCGAGAGCACGGTGCGCAAGGTCTTCCGGATCGAAGAGGGCGATCCCTACTCGAGCGAGGACATCGACGAGTCACGCCAGGCGCTGCTCGATCTCGGCGTCTTCGCCGGGCTCGACGTCGATCAGGACGTGTCGAAGTGCCGCGAGACGCGCATCGTGCCTCTCACCGTCCGGGCCGAACCGGCGAAGCTGCGCGCGCTCATCATCGGCGGCGGCTCCGAGTTCGACTCGCTCAAGACCGACGTCCACGGCACCATCGGCTGGCAGAGCTCGAACTTCTGGGGCGGCCTCCGCCGGTTCGAGGTGCGGCAGAAGCCCGGCATCATCTTCTACCCCACGCGCTTCCCCGATCTCGAGCCGCCGAAGCAGCTCCTCTACGAGGGCCGCTTCACCGCGACGCTCCGCCAACCCGCGTTCGTCGAGGCGCGCACCACGGGTGTAGCGCGTGTAGATTACAACATGTACCCGGTGCTCCTCCCGGGCAGCACGACGCAGAACGTCCTCGGCTACCACGAGATCCGACAGAGCCTCGGCGTCGAGCGCACCTTCCTCCGCCGCCTCTTCGTCAACCCGGCGTACGGCTTCCAGGCGAACTTCCCCTTCGACTACGTCGGCACGACGCCGGGGGTCGACACGCTCCTCATCTCGTACCTCGACATTTTCAGCGCGCTCGACTTCCGCGACGATCCGCTCAACACGAAGAAGGGCTTCTACATCGGCAATCAGCTCCAGGTGGCCGGCGGCCTGCTCCAAGGCGACGCGACCGACTTCCGCGTCCAGCCGGAGATCCGCGGCTACGTTCCGGTGAGCAAGCGCATGGTCTTCGCCGCGCGCATGTCGGTGGGGTTCCTCTTCCCCCTCGACTACGGCCGCTACGCGGAGATCAACTTCAAGAACCCCGGCTCGTCGCGCATCGAAGGGAGCGCGCGCGACTATCAGATCCTCTTCTTCCGCGGCTTCTACGCCGGAGGCCCGAGCTCGAACCGCGGCTACCCGCTCCGAGGCATCGGCCCCTACGATCTCATCCCTTACCTCAGCCCTGCGGGCCAATCGATCAGCGCCTCGGGCTGCAACCCCAACGACCGCGCGTGCAGCTTGCCGACGGGCGGCCTCTCGCTCTGGGAGGCGAGCACCGAGCTCCGCATCCAGGTCGCGGGAGCGTTCTCCACCGCGCTCTTCTGCGACGCCGCCGACGTCTCGCCCTTCCGCCTGGACCTCCGGTTCGATCGACCGCATCTTTCTTGTGGCGTGGGCGGAAGATACGACACCCCTGTCGGCCCCATCCGACTCGACATCGGCTACCGCATCCCCGGTCTCCAGGTGCTCGGCGACGCCTCGAACGAGCGTCGCGCCGACGAGCTGCTCGGCATCCCCATCGCGCTCGCCTTCGGCATCGGCGAGGCCTTCTGATGATTCGAGGCGCCGCGAAGTCGCTCGCGCTCGGCGCGGTCTTCGTGTCGGGGATCGCCGGCGGCGTGCTCGTCCACGCCGATCTCGCGGCGAGCAAGCGCCTCGTCGCGTCCGTCGCCAACGAGGCGCTCGCGAAGATCTTCGAGGGTCGCCTCGTCGTCGGGCGCGTAAAGACGCTCTCGCTCGAGCGCGAGGCGCGCGTGCACGTGGCCGAGATCGAGGTGCGCGATCCCGAGGCGCGGCGCGTGCTCCTCGTGAACGACGTCGACGCGACGATCGATCTCGCGAAGCTCCTTCGATCGCTCTCGGCCGGAGGGGTGCCGGACGTCGCGATTCGCTCGCTCTCGGTCGCCGCGCTCGACGTCACGCTCGACGCCGACGCGGAGGGCAAACCGACGATCGCGCGCGCGTTCGCGACGCGCCCGTCTTCGGAGCCGACCCCGACGCCTCCCTCGAGAGAGAGCGTCGCGCTCGTCATCCCGAAGGCCGCGATCGAGCGCGCGCGCGTGCGCGGCAACCTCGTGCCGCCCGCGATCGACGCCAACGCCGACGATCTCGCGCTCGACGTCCGCATCGCGAAGAACGTCCTCACGGTCGACGTTCCCAACGTGATCGCCGCGATTCGTTCCCCGCGCGGCCCTGACCAATCGGGCCCGATCCGTGGCCGCGCGAAGGCACACTTGATCGTGCCGCTCGGCGAGGGGGAGCCCGATCTCGAGCTCACCTTCGAAGACGGCGATATCGCGGGCATCCCCTTCGTCGCGCGCGCGCACCTCGCAGGAGGGCGCGTGACGGCCGCCGTCGACGTGCCCTCGGTCGCGCCCGAGATCGTCGCGCGCGCCTTCCCCAACGTACCGATCGCAGCGCCCTCGGAGCTCCACGTCGCCGCCGAGGGCGCACTGCCGACGCTCGCGATCCACGCGCGCGCGAGCGCGGGCACCGGCGTCGTCCGCGCCGACGGCGAGATCACCCTCACCGGCCGCCAGCCGTTTCGCGTCGATGCGAGCTTCTCGCACATCGACGGCGCGGCGCTCACCGGCAAACCGCCGGCCACCGACATCTCGGGCACGGCGCACGCCGAAGGCGAGCTCGCCGGAGGCAGCCCCACGGGGCGATTCGAGATCGCGACGCAGCAGGGCGTGATCGCGGGCGAGAAGGCCCCGGCGATCGACGCCAAGGGCACGTTCGACGCCCGCACCGTCTCGGCGAGCGTGCGCGCGCGCGAGCCGGGCCTCGACGTCGACGGGAAGATCGATCTGAACGTCGCGTCGGAGACGCTCGCCTTCGACGTTCGCGCGCGCGCCGCCGATCTGCGCAGGATCGCGCGGGTGCGCGATCTCCCGTCGGGCTCGGCCGCCGCGCACGCCACGGGACGGATCGATCTCGCCCGCGGCACGATCGCCGGCCGCGCCTCCCTCGAAGGAGAGAACCTCGCGAAGGGAGCGTTCGACGCGCAAAGGGTCCACGCCGAGGCGTCGATCTCGGGTCCGCTCGCCGCCCCCGTTCTCGACGTGACCGCCGAAGCGGGCGACGTTCGCATCACCGCCGACGGCAAGGAGCCGCTCGTCTATCCCCATGCGAAGGGCCACGCGCGCGTCTCGCTCGCGCCGGCGCCGAAGATCACGGGCGTCGAGGTCCAGGTCGACGCCACGCCCGACGCGCACGGCGCGACCTCCATCGTCGCGCACGCCGCGGAGATCGAGATCAAAGACGGCGGGGTCGTCGTGCGCGAGGGCCGCGTCACCGGCCTCGGCGCGCCCCTCGACGTCGACGCGCACGTCGGCGGGGGGAAGCTCGCGGTGCGCGCGCGCGGCGCCGACGTCGACATGGGCCGCGCGGCGACGATGACCGGAATCCAAGAGCTCCGCCTCCTGCCCGAGGGATCGCGCGGATCGATCGACGTCGCGCTCACGGGCGGCGCGCGCCCGACGGGCCACGTCGATCTCGTGGTGAGGGCCGGCGACGGCCGATCGGGCGAGATCCACGCGGTCGTCGACGGCAAGCGCCTCACGGCGCGCGGGCGCGTCGACGCGGGCGCGATGGGCTGGGTCGAGCTCGGCCGCGCGGAGCTCGAGCTTCCCGGACCTCCGAGCGCCGCGACGATCGCGCGCGCCACCGGCTCGATCGATCTGAGCGGGCAGATCGATCTCGCGCAAGGCGCGGCGCTCTTCGCGGGCGAGAGCGTCGAGCAGGTGACGGGCGCGCTCTCTTTCTCCGCGCACGCCGAGCGCGGAGACGCCAAGCTCGCGCCGCGTATCGTCGCGTCCGCGCGCACGCGCGAGCTCGACGTCACGCTGCCGGCGCGCGATCCGAAAGATCCGAGCGTGCGCGTGAGCGGCGTCGACGGCCTCTTCCACGTCGCCTACGACGGCGCGACCGACGAGACCGAGGTCGCGATGGTGACCTGGGATCGCGCGGGCGTCGTCGCGAGCGCCAACGCGAAGTCGCGCGTGCCCGTCGCCGGGTGGATCACCGGCGCGCGCCGCTTCGATCGCAGCGAGCTCGGCGCGCTGCAAGCCCTCGCGATCGTCGACGTGCCGCGCCGCAAGGCGGCCGATCTCCCGGGTCCCCTCGCGCGTCCGGAGCTCGACGGCTTCGTCTCCGCGCGCATCGAAGCCCGCGGCTCGCTCGCGGAGCCTCGCGTCACCGTCGCAGCGCGCGCCGAAGAGATCCAGGAAAAGAGCCGAGGCGAACGTCGCAACGACGTGAGGTATTCGCCGATCGACGCCCTGCTCCGCGCGCGATGGGACGGCGATCGCGTGGTCGCCGCGCTCTCCGCCGACGAGCGCGACGACTTCGACGAGCGTCAGCCGCGCGCGCGCCGCGGCGGTCGCGGCGGCCGCGCCGAAGAGAGGAAGCGCGAGCCGGGGCGCGTTCGCGGCCTCGTCCTCGGGCGCCTCGACGCCGCGCGCCTGCTCTCCACCGGCGAGCTGCGGTGGAACGCCTCCGCCGAGCTCGACGTGAAGGACATGGAGCTCGGTCCCCTCCCGATCGAGGCGAACGTGCGCGGTGCGCTCACGAGCCGCGCGCGCCTCCGCGATCTGAACGGCGAGCCTTCGCTCGTCGCGACCGCCCACATCGACGGCATGACCATCGAGAACGCTCCCGTCGGCCGCGGCGACGTGAAGCTCGAGGCGCGCAACGAGTCGCTCGCGGTGAGCGCCAGCGTCCGCCAAGACGACGGTGGCAAAGCGAGCTTCGACATCACGTCACGCTCGCTGCTCTGGCGCGGCGTCGAGATCGACTGGGACGACAAGCGCAAGACGCACATCGAGTACTCGGTCGCGGGCGTGCGCCTCGCGATGCTCCGCCCGATCGTCCGCCGGCAGATCCCCGAGATCGACGGGCGACTCGACGGAGAGGGCAACGCCACCGTCGACGCGGACCAGCAGATCTTCGAGGGCGGCCTCGCGCTCTCGAAAGGCCGCATGTACGTGAACGCGTTGGGCGAGGAGCTCAGAGACGTCGAGGCGATCGCGCGTTTCGAACGCAACGGCGTCTTCCGCGTCCAGGACGCGCGCGGCAAGGTCGGGCTCGGCGAGCTCAAGGCGTCCGCCACCGGGCGCATGAAGGGGCTCCACTTCGGCGACGCAGAGGCCGTCGTCGTCATCCCGTCGAAGGACGGCGTGCCCCTCAGCTCCGAAGGCGCGACGTTCGCGCAAGCGACCGGCGAGGTGCGCGTCGCCGCGAAGATGAGCGGCGACGGCAAGCAGCTCCTCGTCGCCGTGGCCGTCCCGCGCGCGAAGGTCGAGCTCCCCGATCGAGGCACGCAGCAGCTCCAGTCGCTCGATCCCGACGAGGCGATCGCCGTCGGGATCCGCAAGCCCGACGGCCGCCTCGCCCCCGAGGTCCGATCGCGCGGCGGCGCGGCGAACGCGAAGGCGGCGGAGGAGTTTCTCGCGCGCTTCGCCGTGACGCTGGGCGACGACGTCCTGCTCGAGGGACGCGGCCTTCGCCTCTATTTGAGCGGGCGCACGCTCGTCGACATCGCCCGGGAGATCGCGGTGAGCGGGCAGATCTCCTTGAAGAGCGGCGGCACGATCGACGTGCAAGGCCGCAAGTTCGTCGTCGATCGGGGGACGGCCACGTTCACCGAGAACGGCGACCCGCAGAACCCCGTCGTCCTCGCGGCGGCGTACTGGGACGCGCCCGATCGCACGCGCATCTGGGTCGAGTTCTCCGGCCCGATCAAGACGGGCAAGCTCACGCTCCGCTCGGAGCCGCCGTTCTCGAAGAACGAGATCCTCTCGATCCTCCTGTTCGGCAGGCCCGATCCGAACGCCGCGACGGGCGGCAACCAGGGAACGGGCGAAGCGGCGGCCGGCGCCGTCGGCGGAGGCATCGCCGCGGCGGGTCTCAGCAAAGCGCTGAGCGAGCTCAGCGACGACGTCGATCTGGAGCAAGATCGGACGAGCGGAAACCGCGTGCGCACCAAGGTCGGCTACCGCTTGCGCCGCAACCTCAAGGTGCAGCTCGGCTACGCGTCGGGCTTCTCCACGCGAGAGCCCGACACGACCTACCTCTTCCTCGAGTGGCAGTTCGTGCCGAAGTGGTCGCTCATCGGCACGCGCGGCGATCGCGGCACGTCGATCCTCGACGTGCTCTTCCAGCATCGGTATTGAGCGGCGATCTACTTGAGGTAGACCTTGAGCGCAGTGCCGCCGTGGCAGGTGCCCGCCTGGCTGCAGCCCGCCTGACCGGCGCCGATCGCGCCCGCCATGTTCATCTTCAGGGTCGCGTTGCGAACGCCGACGCGACTGCCCGCCGGGATGGCCTCGAGCGGATCGTCGATCCAGAAGTTGCCGTCGGCGTCGCTGTACGTCTTCGCGAACTCGGTCCCGTCGGGACGCGAGATGCGGATCTCGGCGCCGGCGACGCGCGCCGCGCCGCCCGCGCCGTCGGCGTAGAGCGTCCCGGCGAACGTCCATTGGCGGTTGCCGCCGGCGATGTGGCAGCCGGCCACGACGCAGTCTTGCCCCGAGGAGTCGCCGCCGTGCGCCATGTTCGCCGCTTTCGCAGGCGCGCCCGGGCCGGGCGTGCCTGCCGCGAAGGTCGTCGTTCCGAAGACCGGGTCGGCCACGACCGGCGCGTCGCCTCCGGCGTCCGTGGGCGCGCTTCCGTCCGGGATCGGCCCGCCGCTCGGGATTTCTCCCACGCCGCGCGGGCGCTCGACGAACTCGACCAGGCCCGGATCAGGACCGCTGCACGCGCCGACGGCGAAAATCGCGGCGGAAGAGGCTGCGACGGTAAGCAGAACGCCCCGAAAATCCATGAACCCTCCACGCCAGGACACATCCCCCCGGGAGATCTGGTGCAATCAGTATGCACGAGCCTCCCGGGCCCCGCCACGGGCGGCGAACCCGGCGAACTATCCGAAATCAGGCCCCTCCGTACGGCTTTACAAACGGTCGCTCCTCAATATACTGCCGCGTCCTCGACCCCCCTCGTTCCGAGCAAGGGGCCGGGGCACCCCGCCGACGCGGCCTGCCGACCACGGCTGAGGCGCGCGCGGCTCACCAAGAGGGAATCATGTACGCGGTCATCAAAACGGGCGGAAAGCAGTATCGAGTGGCGCAGGGCGATCGACTCCGTGTCGAGAAGCTCGCGGGCAACGTGGGCGACAACGTGACGCTGGGCGAGGTCCTCCTCGTCGGCGCAGGCGACGGCATCAAGGTCGGCAAGCCCGTGGTCTCCGGCGCGAAGGTCGAGGCGAAGATCATCGCCCAGGATCGCGCGGAGAAGATCATCATCTTCAAGTTCCGCCGGCGGAAGAACTACCGCCGCAAGACGGGTCACCGCCAGCCGTTCACCGCGCTGGAGATCACCGGAATCTCCGGTTGAGCCGAGAGGAGAAGCGAAGCCATGGCTCACAAAAAAGGTGCAGGCAGCACGCGTAACGGCCGCGATTCGAACTCGCAGCGCCGCGGCGTCAAGGTCTACGGCGGCGAGACGGTTCGCGCCGGCAACATCCTCGTTCGCCAGGTCGGCGAGACGATCCACGCGGGCAAGAACGTCGGGCTCGGATCCGACTTCACGCTGTTCGCGCTGATCGACGGCGTCGTGAAGTACGAGTGGAAGACGAACACGAAGAAGAAGTGCTCCGTCTACCCCGCGGCGTCCTGAGCGACTGACCTCCGCATGGCAGCACGGCGCGGCGAGAGAACCGAGCGAAGAGCCGGCGCCGCGTCGTCTCGAATCGGCGACGTCGCCGCGCGCGCGAGCGCGCCGGGTCCTTACAAGCTGCTGGCGCTCGATCTCGACGGCACGCTCCTCAACCATCAGGGCGAGGCGGCGGAGGAAGACGTCGTCGCGATCAAGAGGCTGAAGGCGCGCGGGGTCAAGGTCACGATCCTCACGGGCCGTCTGTACTCGGGCACGCTGCCCTCGGCGGCGCTCCTCGGCATCGACGGCCCGGTCGGCTGCGCCGACGGCAGTCACGTCGTGCGCGTCTCGGGGAGCAAGACGCTCCTCCACCACGGCATTCGCGGCCGCGCCGCCGATCGTCTGCGCGCGAGCCTCGATCGCAACGATCTCGTCGCGTTCTTGTTCGCCGAAGACGCGATCGTCCACGACGAGCGCGGCGCCGACTACCTCCCGTTCGTCCGCACGTGGTCGACGGATCTCCGCTACGCGCATCGCGTGACCGAGCACGCGCTGTGGGATTCGCGCGAGGGCATGACGGCCGTCGTCGCCCTCGGGCGAGAGGCGAGCATCGGCCGCACGGTCGCCGACATCCAGCGCGACGAGACGGAGGCGATGCAGGTCGCGATGTTCCCCTTCCGCCGCGACAGCGAGCACTGGGGCATGGTCGCGCGCGCGGCCGGCGGCACGAAGGGCACCGCCCTCCAGTGGATGGCGTCGCACTACGGCATCACGATGGAGGAGACGGTCTGCGTCGGCGACTGGCTCAACGACGTCCCGATGCTCGGCTGCGCCGGCCGCTCCTTCGCGATGGGCCAGGCCCCCGCCGAGGTCAAAGAGGCGGCGACCGACGTGCTCGCGCGATCGATCCAGCACGGCGGCGGCATCGCCGAGGCGATCGAGCGCGCGTTCGGCAAGTAGCTCAATCGAAGGAGCTCCACTTGGGGAGCGCCGCGCCGAGCAGCAGAAGGATGCGGATGACGTCGCTGTACGGCACCTGACCGTGCGGGCCGATCTTCGAGGAGATGAGGAGCGAGAGGATCGTGAGGCCGAGGTACCCGATGACGCCCCATCGCTTCCACATCCACATGCCCGCGGCGCAGGCGAGCTGAAGCAGGCTCGCGAGCAAGACGAAGAGGAGGAGGTTCTTCAGCCGAGGCCCGTCGCTCCCGAGATCGCCGGAGGCCGCCGCGAGCTTCTTCACCGCCGAGAGCGCGACGAGCGTCCCGCCGATTCCGACCACGGCGCCGAGCGTGATGAGGGCGAGCAGGACACTCAAGAGCGCGCCGCGCGGAGGCTTCTCCGGCGTGCGGCTCGGCGGCATTTGCGCGGGCGGAGCCCCCCAAGGTGGCATTCCTTGCATCGCCGCACCTCCCTTCCTAGGAGAAGAGCACGAGCTTGCCGCGTCCGCGACCGTGCCCCCGCCATCATTGACAATGACTTTCATGTTCTACAAGGTGCTCGGATGAAGCGAACGCTCGCCGACGCCGCGCTCGGGCAGAGCGTGCGGATCGCCGCCCTCGACCTCGAGGGCGAGGCCGCGTCGTGGCTCGGCGCCGTCGGGCTCGCCGAAGGCGAAGAGCTCGTCGTGCTCCGGCGCGCGATCCTCGGCGGCCCGTTGCACGTTCGCACGTCGTCGGGCGGCGAGTTCGCGGTCGCGCGCGAGGTCGCGCTGAGGATCGCGATCGCATGAGCAGCTCGCCTGGAGATGCAGACGCGCGCGCGAGCGGAACGCTCAGCGTCGCGCTCGTCGGCCGGCCGAACTCCGGCAAGTCGTCGCTCTACAACGCGGTGACGGGCGGCGACGCTCACGTCGGCAACTACCCCGGGGTCACGGTCGACATCCTCGAGTGCGACGTGGATCTCCCGTCGGGCGCGCGCGCGACCGTCGCCGATCTGCCGGGCCTCTACTCGGTCGAGGCCACGGTCGACGAGGGGACCGACGAGGGCATCGCCCGCGCGTTCCTCGACGCGCTCGAGCGCGCCGGGCATCCGTTCGTCGTCGTGCAGGTCATCGACCCCACGCGCCTCGCGCTCGGCCTCGGGCTGACGCGCGAGCTCGTCCGGCAGAACTTGCCGCTCGTCGTCGCCCTCACGCACGAAGACGTGCTCGCGGCCGAAGGCCGAAAGCTCGACGTGCGCGCGCTCGGCGAGGCCATCGGCGCCCCGGTCGTGCTGTGCAACGCGAGAGAGCCCAGCGCGAAGCGTGCCGTCCTCGCGGCGGTCGAAGATCGATCGCGCGACCTCGCGCGCGAGGCCGAGCGCGCGGGCGACTTCGATCCGCGCGCCGTCGCGCGCGACGTCGTGACCGACGTCGGCGCCGAGACGGAGCTCAGACGGCGACGCGTGACCGAGCGCCTCGACCGCGTCCTCTTGCATCCGCTGATCGGCCCGCTGTTGTTCGTCTCGATCATGGCGCTCGTCTTCGCGGCGGTCTTCCTCGTCGCCGATCCCGCGAGCAGCGCGATGGACCAGCTCGTCGGCCTGACGCGCGCCTGGCTCGGAGACACGCTCGGCAAGAACCTCTTCACTTCGTTCCTCGCCGACGGCGTCGTCGGCGGCGCCGGCACCGTCCTCGCGTTCATGCCGCAGATCGTGATCCTGACCGTCGCCCTCGAGCTGCTCGAAGCGAGCGGCTACCTCGCGCGCGGCGCGTTCCTGGTCGATCGCTTCCTTCGGCTCCTCGGGCTGAGCGGCCGGAGCTTCCTTCCGCTCTTGATGGGGCACGCCTGCGCCGTCCCCGCGATCGCGTCGACGCGCGTCGTGCGCGATCCGCGCGAGCGGCTCACGACGATGCTCGTCCTCCCGCTCACGACGTGCTCGGCGCGCCTGCCGACGTACGGGCTCGTGCTGGCGACGTTCTTCGCCCACCGATCGCCGCTCTATCGCGCGCTCATCTTCGTAGGCTTGTACTTTACAGGCATTTTCACCGCGCTGATCGTGTCGCTCGTCCTCCGGCGCACCGCGACCAAGGGCAAGGGCCTCCCGCTCGTCCTCGAGATCCCGTCGTATCGCGTGCCTCAGGCGCGCGTCGTATGGCGGAAGGCCGCGCACGCCTCGAAGCGGTTCCTCCGTGACGTCGGGACCACGATCGTCGGCGTCGCCGCGGTGCTCTGGGTCCTGCTCAACGTCCCGATGCCGGGCGCGACGCCGCCCGAGGGCGCGCCGCCGATCGAGTCGAGCGTCGCAGCCACCATCGGCCGCGCCGTCGAGCCGATCACGCGGCCCGCGGGCTTCGACTGGCGCCTCGACGTCGGCCTCATCGGCGCCTTCGGCGCCCGCGAGGTCCTCGTCGGGACGATGGGCGTCATCTTCGGGGTCGAGAACGCGTCCGACGATCCGGCTCCCCTCACGGTGCGCCTGCGCGAAGCGAAGAAGCCCGACGGCGAGCCCGTCTACACGACGCGCACCGGCCTCTCGCTGCTCGCCTTCTTCCTGCTCGCCTGCCAGTGCATGAGCACGGTCGCCGCGCTCAAGCGCGAGACGAAGAGCTGGCGGTGGCCCGCGTTCGTTCTCGCGTACACCTACGGGCTGGCCTACGTCGCGGCGGTGCTGGTTTATCAGGTCAGCGGGCTTCTCGGGGTACGCTGAGGGCGTGACGGCCGAAGCCGAGTCGAAGCTCGAGGGCAGCCTGCGCGCGAGGCCGCGCGTCACGCCCGGGCTCCGCGTGCAGATCTTGCTCGCGCTCGCGGGCGTCATGCTCGTCGCCTACGTGCCGCTCTTCTTCGCGATCGCGCAGGTCACGCGCGCCAACTCCCTCGCGTACCGCGAGGAGTCGGCGCGCACGCTCGGGCGCGCCGTCGCCGCGCACGTGGGCGACGTCGTGCGAACCAACCCGCACGCGGTGCCTGCCGCGCTCCAGTCGCACGTCGGTGAAGGCGGCGCGATCGCGATCGCGGTGTATGGAAGCGACGGCGCGATCGAAGCGAGCGCGGGCGCGGCCGACGAGATCGCCTCTCTCCGGACGCCTCCGCGCCCTTACGGCGAGGCCGCGACGCGCGCCTCGACCCACGCGGGCGCGCGCGCGATGGATGTCGTTCTCCCCGCGGGCGAGAGCGCCGTGCTCGTCCGCGTGCGCAGCGAAGAAGACGCCGCGCGCACCGCCGGCGTCGTGCGCGGCATCGCGCTCTACATGGGCGTCTTCGCCCTCGCGCTCCTCGTGTTCGCGTACATCGCGCTGACGCGCGCGATCGTGAAACCCATCGAGCAGCTCGCGGGCGCGGCCGATCGCGTCGCGAAAGGCGCACGCGCGCTCGAGGTACCGAGCGGAGGCGCGCGCGAGATCGCCGAGCTCGGCGCGAGCGTGCGATCCATGGCCTCGCGCCTGCTCGCCGACGAAGAGGCGATGCGCCTCAAGGTCGACGAGCTCACGACGACGACGCGACACCTCGGCGAGACGCGCGAGCAGCTCGAGGGCAGCGAGCGCATGGCGAGCGTGGGAAGGCTCGCCGCCGGCGTCGCGCACGAGATCGGCAACCCCATCGCCGCGATCATGGGCATGCACGATCTGATCGACGACGCGGACATACCGCAAGAGACGCGCGACGACTTCCTCAGGCGGATGCGCAAGGAGACCGAGCGCATCCACGTCGTCGTCCGCGATCTGCTCGACTACGCTCGACCGGAGCCCTCCGCCACCTGGGAGAGCGGTCCGCCTTCGACGCGCCCCGCCGTGGCCGACGTCGCCGACGTCGTCGCCGACGCCATCGCCCTCGTGAAGCCGCAGAAGGAGTGGCGCGGCGTCGAGGTCACGATCGACGTCGCGAGCGGGCTCAGGGTCGCGCTCTCACCGCAACGACTCACGCAGGTGCTCCTCAATCTCCTTCTCAACGCGGCCGCGGCGCTCTCCCAGGCCGCGCCCGATCGGCCGCACACGTTGACCGTCCGCGCGCGACGCGACGGCGCGCGCGCGCGCGTCGAGGTCGAAGACGACGGTCCCGGCGTCCCCGCAGAGCTTCGCGACCGCATCTTCGATCCCTTCGTGACGACGAAGGAGGTCGGCGCCGGGACGGGCCTCGGGCTGTCGGTCTGCCGCGGCATCGTCGAAGGCGCCTCGGGTCGGATCTTCGTCGATCCCGACCACGACGCAGGCGCGCGCTTCGTCGTCGAGCTTCCGGCGGTCGACTGATCGTCGAGCTCTCTGGACGCGACCGCCGCTCAGCCGCTCAGTTGTCGCGGAGCCAGTCGGGCAGGTGGGCGACGACGAGGTTCTTCGCCGCGAGCTTCTCGAAGATCCCCGGCAGCGCGCCGATCCCGGCCGGTTTGTGCGTGCCGCGCTCCGCGGCGTCGTGCAAGAGCACGATCGCGCCGTCGCGGAGCCCGCGGCCGACGCGGCTCACGACGTCTTCGGGTTTCGTGCGCGCGATGCCGTCGCGCGCGCCCACCGACCATCCGACGACGGTGAGATCGAGCTCGTCGGCGACGCGCGCGATCGTCGGGTTCGTGTGACCGATCGGCGGGCGAAAGAGCGCGGGCGTCTTGCCGGTGATGTTCTCGAGGACGCGGACGGCCTTGTTCAGATCGTCGCGAACGTGCTTCGTACCGCGGAGCGAGAGGAAGCGATCGTGGGAGAAGCCGTGCACGCCGACCTCGTGCCCTCGGCGAACGATCTCGCTCACGAGCTCCGGGTGCTTCTCCGCCTTGTGTCCGATGACGAAGAAGGTCGCCTTCGCCGCGTGCCCGTCGAGCAGATCGAGCACCTCGCGCGTGTGCTCGGGATCGGGACCGTCGTCGAACGTGAGCACGACGCCGCGCGCGTCTCGTGGCCCGCGGATGATCGCGTCGGCGAACATGCGAAGCCGCAGAACGAAGACGCCCGCGAGGAGGAGCGCCATGTACCCGCTCGCCAGCGCGACGGAGACCGAGAGGGGCGGCGGCCCGGTCATGATCGCTCGCGCGGTCACGCCGATCCCGCCAATCGTCGCAGCGAAGAAGACGATCCGCGCGGGAGGCATGGCCGACGCGATCAGCGTGTCTTCTTCTTGACCGACGCGGGCTGCTCTTCTTCTTCGTCTTCGGCGCCCTCGTCGTCGTCGGTCTCGACGCGCACCTTCTTGCCGGCGCCGGACTTCGCGCCGGCCTTCGCTTCTTCCTTCTTCTCGGGGCTCGGCGAGTTGTCGAGCTCGTAGAAGCCGGCGAGGAGCGCGGCGATGGCGGGCAGAGACACCGCGGGCAGATCGCCGACGGAGCCCTGACCGGCCTTGAGCGAGGTGAGATCGACGTCGACCTTCACCCACCACCGCAAGACGAGCATCGCGCCGAGGCCGAGCAGGATTCCCGCGAACGCCTTGAGGCCGGCCTCGATCTTCCCGTCGGCCGCCCAGATGGGCTTGCCGGCGACGAGGCCGGTGATGACGCCGGTCGCCGCCGCGGCGAGATAGGCCACCACGGAGCTCGAGAAGACCGCCATGCCGAGGCCCTGGACGAAGACCGCGGCCACCACTGCGCCGATGACGCAACCAAGCACGAGGCCGACGATCAGGCGCTTCAGCATAAGGGACCTTCGAGTCTACTCCCCCGCGAGGTCGCCGCAAGTCACGGCGCGGATGCGGGCCGCGAGCTTGGTGGATCGGTGGCGGCTCGTCTCGTTGCGCTCGTCGCGCCCGCCGAGCGCGAGTCGCAGCGCTCGTGGATCCGCGACCAGGACGACCAGACGCTTTCCTCGCGTGACCGCGGTGTAGAGGAGGTTCTTCGAGAGCATCACGAAATGCGTGGTGAGCATGGGGATGACGACCGCGGGATATTCGCTCCCCTGTGACTTGTGGATCGTGCACGCATACGCGAGGGCGAGCTCGTCCAGAGAAGAGGCCTCGTAGGGAACGTCGCGCGGCTCGCGTGCGCTCCCGCCTTCGGCGAAACGGACGACGAGCGTTGCCTCTTCCTCGTCGACCGCGTGCACCACGCCGACGTCGCCGTTCCACACGTTGCGGTCGTAGTCGTTGCGCAGCTGCATGACCTTGTCGCCCTCGCGAAAGGTCGTTTTTCCGCGGACGAGCGACTTTCGCCCGCTCTCGGCGCCGTTGAGCGCGGCCTGGAGCGCCTCGTTGAGGAGCTGCGTCCCTGCGGGCCCACGGTTCATCGGAGTCAGCACCTGCACGTCGCGGACCGGGTCGAGGCCGAAGCGCCGCGGGATCCGATGCGTCACGAGCTCGAGGATGATGTTGCGGGCCTCTTCGGGGTCGCGCTTGTCGATCACGAAGAAGTCGGCGTTCGTGTCGCCGGCCTCGGGAACGACGGGCGCCTCGCCGGCGTTGATGCGGTGGGCGTTCTGCACGATGAGGCTGTGCGACGCCTGCCGGAAGATCTTCACGAGGCGCACGCACGGAACGACGCCCGACTCGATCGCGTCGCGGAGGAACGAGCCCGGCCCGACGCTCGGGAGCTGATCGACGTCGCCGACGAGGACGAGGCGCGATCCGTCCGCGACGGCCTGCGTGAGCGCGTCGGCCATCCCGACGTCGACCATCGAGCTCTCGTCGACGATGACGGCGCCCGCCTCGAGCGGCCGCTTCGCGTCGCGCTTGAACGAGCCCGTCTTCGGCTCGAACTCGAGGAGGCGGTGGAGCGTCGCCGCCTCGCGCCCCGTCGCTTCGGTCATCCGCTTCGCCGCGCGGCCCGTCGGCGCCGCGAGGCGCGTGTCGATGCGCGCGCGATCGAACACGCTGAGGATCGCCTTCACGATCGTGGTCTTGCCGACGCCCGGCCCGCCGGTCACGACGAGCAGCGGGCAGCGCGCCGCTCGCTCCACCGCGGATCGCTGCTCGTCGGCGAGCGTCGTCTTCGTCTCCTTCTCGAACGCCGCGACCGCCTCGGTGAATCCGCGGAGGTCATCGCGGCTGGCGCGCGCGAGCGCGGCAAGGCGCGCGGCGAGGCGCGTCTCCGTCTCGTGCATCGAGGTCACGTAGACGGCCGCGCCTCGGAGATCGTCGGCGCTCGCGCGCGCGAGCTCGCCCGGCCGCTCGGCGACGACGAGGCCGGCGCGCAGGAGCGAAGAGGCCGCGCGCTCGAGGCTCTCGATCGTCTCGAGGCTCGCGGGCTCGTTCTCGTCGGCGGCGAGGAGGCGCGCCGCCTTCGCGGTCAGATCTTCGGTGACGACGTAGCAGTGCCCTTGCTCGGTCGCGTCGCCCAGCGCTTGGAGGAGCGCGGCCTGCATTCGCTCGACCGAGTCTTTCCCGATCCCCATCGTCGCGGCGATGCGGTCGGCCGTGCGAAAGCCGATGCCCCAGACGTCGATCGCCAGGCGATAGGGGTTGGCCGAGATGATCGCGACGGCCTTCGGCCCGTAGCGTTTGTAGATGCGCGAGGCGAGCTGCGGGCTCGCGCCGTGGGCCTGGAGGAAGATCATCACGTCGCGGATCGCGCGCTGCTCCTTCCACGCCGCGATGAGCGCGTCTGCGCGTGTCTTGCCGAGGCCGTTCACCTCCTTGAGGCGGTGCGGCTGTTCTTCGAGGATCCTCAGCGTGTCGAGCCCGAACTTCTCGACGATGCGCGAGGCCGTGACCCCACCGATGCCCTTGATGAGGCCCGAGCCGAGGTACTTCTCGATCCCGGCGAGGGTCGTCGGCGCGAGCTCGGTCACGCTGGTGACGCGGAGCTGCTCGCCGTGGTTCTTGTCGATCTCGATCTTCCCGCGCGCGCGGACGCGCGCGCCGACGGCGACCTGCGGAAACGTCCCCACGATGGCGATCGCGTCGCGGCGGCCCTCGACGGCCACCTTCACGACGCGGAAGCCCGACTCGCGGTTCTCGTACGTGATCCGCGCGACCTCTCCTTCGATCGCCACCTCTTGCGGATCGGCCACGCGCGGACCCTACTGCGTCCCGCCGGCGGGCGCGACCCGCGCCGGCGCGCGGGCCCGACAAAACGCGGCGGCGCGACCGCTTCGAGAGCGACCGCGCCGCGCGAGCCCCTGGTGTGGGCGACCTACTGCCTCTTCGTCGTCCTCAGGCTGAGCGTGAACGTGCCGTCGCCGATCGACGTCGAGGTACCGAACGTCGAGCTGTAGACGAGGACGTGGCCGCCCGGCGGAACCGAGATCGCCTCGATGGCCGCGAAGTAGAAGTTCGACCCGGTGTTTCCGCAGATGTTGCCTGCGACGGGCGCGCCGTTGACGCAGTAATCCTCGACGCCCTTGACGCACTGACCGAGCGCCGCGTCGTTCATCGGGAGCGCGTTGCCGTTGTACGTCCACATGACGAGGTCCGCGTTGGCCTGGCCGGTGGCCGACTTCGACTGGTACGCCGTGAACTCGATCGTCTGCGCGGTCGGGTTGTGGACCTCGACGACGCTGTACGGATAGAGCGAGGTGCCGCTGATCGTCGACGGGCAGGTGCCCGACGGACGCTTGGTCGTCCCCGAGAGCGCCCAGTCGGCGCTGACGACGCCGTTGACGGTCGTGGAGAGCGTCATCTTGTTGGGCGTGGTCGGCGTGTCGCAAGCGCTGTAGCTGCCCCAGGTGCACGCGGTGCCGCAAAGGCGATTGCGATACTGCGAGGCCGGGCATCCGGCGGTGCTGTACTCGACCGTCGTCGGCTTGCAGTTCATCGCCGGCTGGCCGGTGCACGCGCCGCTCGTGTACGCGCAGTACTTGGTGCACGTCTTCTTGACGGTGCCGCAGTTTCCGCAGGGCTCGTCGACGACCGTGCCCGGGACGCATCCGCCCGCGAGCTCGTTGCCGCACGCGCCGTACTCCGTCCACTTCAGGCCGGAGCCCTCGTCGAGGCAGACGGCTTCCTGCGTTCCACACGCGCCGCAAGCACGCGAGGCCTTGGCGCCGTCGGTGAGGCACGCCGTGCCCGGCGTGGGCGGAGGCGGACCGGCGTCGACGCCCGTGTCGGGCTTGCCGCCGCTGTCTTTCGTGCCGGCGTCGCTCGACGGCTTGCCGGCGTCACCACCGCCCGACGGCGGCGGGAGGACCGCGTCCGGCGGCGTCTCGGTGGGATCGGTCTCCGTCTCGATTCCCGCGCCACCGTCCGCGCTGCAGCCCACGATGGCGGCCGTTGCGAGCAGACCTGCGACGCCAACCGAAACCAGACTCGACTTGAGACTACGCATCCGCGGCTCCTTTCTCGTCTCCTCCAGACGAGGTGGACGGCCGCTCTAGCGCGCGAGGGTGGTGTGCGCAAGTCCCACCTAGTCGCTTACCTTCGCGCCGATTGGAGCCCGCCGCGGGCACCTCGGGGCAAGATTATGGAAGCGCTCGCGATTCCATGATCGGCCTGGGAGCGTCCCACTTCGAGGCTGATTCGTCTCAGGCCCGTCTCACTCGATCCGTCGAGGGAAGCGGGTTGAATCATCAATGATTTCAAGAAGCGCGGATGACGCACACAGTCATGACGTAGTTTTCCGTAGGTGCCTGATGCAGGATGTAGGCATCACTGGCTCGAATCGGTTCGGACGACGAGCTTCACGTTCCCTTCCGTCGCCGACGTTCCCCCGGCCGCGTAGTAGCTCGCGAAGTAGACGAGCGCGGAGCCGAAGGGCGGCAGCGTGATCGCGTTCGCGCCCGTGACGCCCGCCCACTGGTACTCGGGGCACGGCGTTCCCGTCGGGCACGCGTCGATGATGCCCTTCGCGCACGCCTTCCGCGCGTTGTCATCGGCGGGCCTCACGTTGCCGGTGTACCAGCCCATCAGCGTATCGATGACGACGCCCCCGGGGGCGGTCGCGTTCCAGGCGCTCAGCGTGAGCGTCGCGTCGGTCGGGTTGACGACCTCGACGTAGAGGTACGGATGGTTCGTCGTCGTCGACAGCGTGCCGTTCGGGCACGTGCCCGTGAGGCGCTTGCCCGCCTGCGTCGCGCGGAGCGGATAGATCGCGCTGACGGTGTTGCCGACGGTACCAGAGACGGTGAGCTTGAAGTCGAGCGCGCCGCACGCGCTGTAGCCGCTCCACGTGCACGTCGACGCGCACGATCGCGTCCGCAGCGTACCCGCCGTCGGGCAGCCGGCCGTCGTGTAGTCGTGCGTGGTCGGCGTGCACGCGCCCGGAGGCTCGCCGGTGCACGCGCTCGTGGTCCATGCACAATACATGTTGCACGTCCGCGTGCGCGTTCCGCAGTTGCCGCACGCTTCGCTCTCGACGGTGCCCGGCATGCAGCCGCCCGCGAGCTCGTTCACGCACGGTGAGTATGCGCTCACGACGCCGGCGGTTCCGTCGGGCTTCGGCTCGCAGAGCGCCTGCTGGTTGCCGCAGATCCCGCACTTGCGATCGAAGACCTCGTCGAGCGTCTTGCACGCGTCGCCCGGGTTCGGCGCCGGCTTGCCCGCGTCGAAGGTGTCGGGCTTGGCGTCCTTCGGGGCGTCGCTCGCCGCGTCCTTGACGTCGATCGACGCGTCGTCGGGGCGATTCGAAGGAGGGAGCGGGTTCGTCGGAGCCGGTTCGACGGGCTCGGCCGTTTCGAAGAGGATGGCGTCGCCTCCGCCGTCGGCGGAGCACGCGACGATCACCGCGAGCGTGGAGGACACGAAGAGAGGAAAGAGAAGGCGGCGTCGAGCCATGGCGGGCGCGGACTATAGCGACGCCGCTGCGCGCTCGAAGATTTTCGTCGTCGCCCTCGCGTCTCCACGCGTCGCGTCTGCGGCCGATGGACCTCAGCGCGACCGTGATGCGAGGCCCGCGCGCAGCACTGTCGCTTTCGAAGCGCGCGCGCGTGCCTTCAGCGGAACGCGGGGAAGGCGAGCTGGAGATACTGCGGCGTCGCGTAGACCGGCGGGTGATTCTCGTACGTGTACGCGGGGCCGATCTGCGGCACCCATTGCGTCGGGTGACCGACGTTCGTCGCCACGCCGCAGCCGCTGCACCTCACCTGATGGCACTCGCCATACGCCATCCCGTAGGGCGTCGCCGGAGACATCGCGGTGCCCTTCGTGCGCCAGATGCGGAAGGTGAGCTGCCACGCGTCGCGGTGGCAGCCCTGACATCGCGCTTGCCATGCGCCGATCCGCTGCTCCCACGCGCGGAGCTCTTCGTGCAGGAGCATGAACCAGAGCATGGCGCTCGCCTCTTACGTCTTACGTCTTGGATCGCGCGCGCTTCAGTTCTTCTTCTTCACCGCGCACGCGAGCGGATCTTGCGCGAGGCACGCGCGCTCGATCATCGGCATGCCGAGCGCCTTGTTGCCGCTCGCGATCTGGAGCGTTCCCGCGGCGCCGCAGTCGCGCATGTTGCCCGCGTTGCAGCTCTTGCCGAGCTCCTGCGCCTCGATCGCGCCGATGACCGGGCGGTTGCCGCCGAAGAGCACCTTCATCGCCGCGCAGCCGAGGAGGGTGTTGCGGTTGCACGCCATCTCGAAGGCGCGCTTCGCCGCGTCTTGGTTGCCGCCGAAGCCGAGCTCGAGGCGACCCTGATCGACGCAGCCCTGCATGCTGCCGCGGAAGCAGCCGCGCTGGTAGAGCAGCTTCGCCATGATCGGGTTCTTGGAGACGCCCTGCCCGCCCGTCTCGTGGATCTGACCGAGGTCGGTGCAGCTCTGGCCCTGCGTCCCGTCGCAGGCCTTCTTCATGAAGTCGATCGCCTTGGGCATGTCTTTCGCGGCGAGGAGCATCTTGCCCGCGGCGCCGCACGCGTGATCGTTGCCGCCCTCGCATCCCTTCGTGAGGAGCGCGGTGGCCTTGGCCTCGTCCTTCGCGACGCCGTCGCCCGTCTGGTAGAGCGTGCCGAGCATGCCGCACGCGAGCGCGTCGGCATCGGCGCAGCCCTTCTCGAAGTTCTTCGCCGCGCCCGCGGCGTCCTTCGCGCCGCCGCGGCCTTGCGCGAGGAGCACGCCGAGGTTCGTACAGCTCTTGACGTCGCTCGCGGTGCAGCCCTTGTTGAAGAGCTCGCGCGCCTTCACCTCGTCGCGGCCCGCGCCGCCGCGCCCGCTCACGTAGAGCGCGCCCGCGGCGCCGCAGCTCCCGCCGTTGCCCTTGCCGCACTGCTCGACGCACTCGTTCGCGTTCGATGCATTGCACAAGTATGCGGCCGCGTTCGCGGGCTCGGTGCACTTGCCCTCGGCCATGACGAGCCCCTTCGGACACGTCGGCTCCGCCGCGGCGACCTCCGCACTCGCGGCCTTCGGCTCCGGCGGCGGCGGCTCGGCGGCGGCGGTCGCCGCCTTCTTCGGGGCGATCGCCTTGAGCTCGAGCCGGATGAACGCCTGACACTGCGCAGGCGCCCTCTTGTCATCCGGCGAAGCTTTCGCACAATCGGCGATGTCGCCGTCCTTGTTCTTGACGCTCTTCTCGCTCGTGGAGCTGCCGCTTCCGCCCGCGCCGAACATCTGCGCGGCGGTCTTCACCTGTCCCTTGGTTCCCGTCTGCATGACGAACGCGCCGACCATCGCGCCCTTCACGAAGTGGGTGGCGCCGTCGCACTCGCCCTTGAGCTCGTCGGCCTGGACCTTCGCCCACGTCGTCTTGACCTTGCCGACCATGATCATCGCGACGTCGAGCGACGAGCCGCGCGCGACCTCGCCGCTGATGCCGATGCCCCCGAGCGGCAGGTTCGCCTTCACCTCGTCGGCGTTGGTGAGCTGGACGACCTGCTCCTTCTTGCTCATGCCGAGGAAGCCGTACGTGCCGTCGACCTTGCACTCCTTGAGGAGCTTGAAGCCGCTGCAGCTGTACGAAACGATGGCCACGTTCTCCTTCATCAAGAGCTCGAGATCGCCGCGCTGCTCGGGCTTCCAGTCGACGACGAGCGGCTCGCCGCTGCTCTCCGCTTCGCGGCACGGCGCTTCGCCGAGCCCCGAGGCCGCGGTCGCTTCTTTCGGGCGCACGGCCTCGCCGACGCCTCCGGCGCCGCAGCCCGAAGCGAGCACCGCTCCGGCGATCGAGAGGAGAGCGAACGTGGATCCGAGGACGGGTCGAGAAATCATGCGCGGAGGCTACAAGACCTCGTCTCTGCACCACAAGACTGCTCGGTGCTCGTCACGATCTGCGACGGCGCAACGTGAACGACCGGTCTCGACGCAACGCGCGCTGCACGACTACGCCGGCAAGCAAGGGCCAGCGAGGGTCGCGAGCGCGTGGATCGCTCCGTGCACACGGAGGGCAATGCTGCGCTCTCCCATTCAGCAACGCCTCGTCGCCGCGGTGCTGCTCGCGACCCTCCCCGGATGCATGGTGCACCTACCGTCGCCGGCGCCGCCGGCGCGCGTGGAGCCCGCGGTCGAAGAGCCGGCCTATCCGGCTCCACAAGGTCACACGCGCGTCGTGCTCGACGCCGAGGGCGGCCCGGTGAAGGTCTCGCGCGTGACGGCGACGCTGAACCACGTCGGTGTCTACGGTCCGCCGACGGTGGAGGAGGGCGTTCCGCTCGGCAGCATGCGGGCGGAGGAGCCGCTCTGCGTCACCCCGTGCGTCGTCGACGTCCGCCAGGGTCTGCACACCTTCGTCTTCGCCGACACGCGGAGCGGCGATCCGTCGCGCGTGACCACGGCCGACGTCGTGGTCTCCTCCAAGCCGATCGTCGTGCGTCACGCGGTCGGCCAGACGCCGCGCTACACGAGCTCGTACGTGAGCGGCGCGGCGCTGTTCCTCATCGGCAGCGGTCTGACGCTGATGGGCGGCGTCGCCACCACGATCGGCGCCGTCGGAGAATGGAAGCCGACCGAGCCCGACGAGGCGAGCCCGCAGGCGGTGCTCTCGCTCGGCCTCGTCATGCTCGGCATCGGCCTCGTCACGGGCACGGCCGGCACCCTCATGATGTACGGCAATCGCCCCGTCGATCAGCCCGGCTCGACCACGCAGTGGACGCGCTGACCGACAAAGCACGACGGCCCCCCCGCCGATTCGGCGAGGAGGCCGCGTACATTCCGTGACTCCAGGCGTGCCTCCGGCGCGCTCACGCGCGCCGGTTCGCCGAAGGCGAATCACGCCGAGCGAGCGGCACCTGGCGGGGGAGCCTCACGCGCGGAGCGCGTGAGGGGGCCGCCAGGCCCCACCTGCTAGAAGCCGTGGTCGTGGCCGTGGCCGTGGCCACCGCCGCCCGCAGCCTTCTCCTCCTTCGGGCGCTCGGCGACGAGGCACTCGGTGGTGAGCATGAGGCTGGCGACCGAGGCCGCGTTCTGGAGCGCGGTGCGAACGACCTTCACCGGGTCGATGACGCCCTGCGAGAGGAGGTTGCCGTACTGGTCGGTCTGGGCGTTGTAACCGAAGTCGTCCTTGCCCTCCTTGACCTTGTTCACGACGATCGAGCCCTCGAGACCGGCGTTGCCGACGATCTGGCGGAGGGGCTCCTCGACGGCGCGGCGGATGATCGAGACGCCGAAGCGCTGCTCGTCATTCAGCTTGAGCGAGTCGAGCGACGACTGCGCGCGGATGAGCGCGACGCCGCCGCCGGCGACGATGCCCTCTTCGATCGCCGCGCGCGTCGCGTGCAGCGCGTCTTCGACGCGGGCCTTCTTCTCCTTCATCTCGGTCTCGGTCGCAGCGCCGACCTTGATGACCGCGACGCCGCCGACGAGCTTCGCGAGGCGCTCCTGGAGCTTCTCGCGATCGTAGTCGGACGTGGTCGCCTCGATCTGGGCGCGGATCTCGGAGATGCGGCCCTTGATCTTGTCCTTGCCGCCCGCGCCGTCGACGAGGGTGGTGTTGTCCTTGTCGAGGGTGACGCGCTTGGCGCGGCCGAGATCCGAGATCGTGACGTTCTCGAGCTTGAGGCCGAGCTCTTCCGCGATGACCTGGCCGCCCGTGAGGATGGCGATGTCCTTGAGCATCTCCTTGCGGCGATCGCCGAAGCCCGGCGCCTTGCAGGCCGCGCAGTGGAGCGTGCCACGGAGCTTGTTGACGACGAGCGTCGCGAGCGCCTCGCCCTCGATGTCCTCGGCGAGGATGAGGAGCGGCTTCTGCTGGCGGGCGATCGCCTCGAGCACCGGGAGGAGATCCTTCATGTTGGAGATCTTCTTCTCCGAGATGAGGATGTACGGGTCGTCGAGGACGGCCTCCATGCGCTCCGGATCCGTGACGAAGTAGGGCGAGAGGTAGCCGCGGTCGAACTGCATGCCTTCGACGACCTCGAGGATCGTCTCCGCCGTCTTCGACTCCTCGACGGTGATGACGCCTTCCTTGCCGACCTTCTCCATGGCCTGCGCGAGCTTCTCGCCGATCTCCTTGTCGCCGTTCGCGCTGATGGTGCCGACCTGAGCGATCTCCTTCGGATCCTTGGTCTGCTTCGCCATCTTCTTGAGCGCCTCGGTGATCGTCGCGACCGCCGCGTCGACGCCGCGCTTGATCTCCATCGGGTTGTGGCCCGCCGCGACGAGCTTCGAGCCCTCGCGGTAGATCGCCTGCGCGAGGACCGTCGCCGTCGTGGTGCCGTCGCCCGCGACGTCGCTCGTCTTCGACGCGACCTCACGGACCATCTGCGCGCCCATGTTCTCGAAGCGGTTCTCGAGCTCGATCTCCTTCGCGACCGTGACGCCGTCCTTCGTCACCGTCGGCGAGCCGAAGCTCTTCTCGATGACGACGTTGCGGCCCTTCGGCCCGAGCGTGACCTTGACCGCGTCGGCGAGGGCGTTGACGCCCGCGAGGATCAGGTTGCGCGCGCTCTCGGTGTAGACGATTTCTTTCGCTGCCATGTTCGTACCTCTGAATCTCTAAATTTTTTCTTTGGGCGCAGTACGCGCGATCACTTCTCGAGCACGGCGAGGATGTCGTCCTCGCGCACGATGAGGCGCTCTTCACCTTCGAGCTTCACCTCGGTGCCGCTGTACTTGCCGAAGAGAACGCGGTCGCCGACCTTGACGTCGGGCTTACGCACCGTGCCGTCCTCGAGGACCTTGCCGTTACCGACCGCGACGACCTCACCCTCGACCGGCTTCTCTTTGGCCGTATCGGGGATGATGATGCCGCCCTTGGTCTTCTCCTCTTCCTTCACACGCTTGAGGATCACGCGGTCCTGCAGGGGCCGGATGTTCATGTTCTCTTTCTCCTTACGAACGCCTCCCCGACCTGCGGGGGGCGGATTGTTAGCACTCACCACAGACGAGTGCTAACGGGCGCGGCGCAAGATAATCGCGCCGATGCGAGCGTCAAGGGGCAGCGGGCACAGCGCCGCGGCGAACCGCGAAGAATGCCCAAGTATCGAAGATCGCTACGGAAGCGCGTCGACGCCGTCGCGCGCCCTCGCGGCGCGGCGGCGGCGTGGCACTCCGGGAGGTCGAGTGCTGCTCCAGCTTGGCGCGTAACCTACCGGACATCTTGGTGAATTTGTAAGACGCCGCCGGGTTTGGTGACATCCTTAAGAAAGGCTTCAGGCGCGCCGTAACTCCAGACAGGCACCCGCAGGAGAAGGTCACGCATGGCGATTGTGGCGACGGCTTCGGTCTCGGACTTCTTCGAGGAGATCGTCGAGGACGCGATGAAGGCTCGGGGGCTCACCGCCTCGGAGGGGGCGACCTCGTACGTCGTGGCCCTCCTCGCCGAGCTCGCCAAGCCGGGCAGCCCGGTCGAGCGGACGCTCGAGCGCCCGCTCACGCTGCTGCTCGACGAGGCGCTCCACACGAACGAGCTCGCCGAGCGGTTCGAGAAGCTGCGCACGCTGGGTGACGGCGTCCTCTACTCGTCGGGGTTCTTCGCCGATCACTTCGAGGCGCGCGGCGTCGACACGAACTACATCATGAGCATCGGGCGCACCGCGTACGAGAACGCGGGCTCGCTGATCCGCGGGCGCGCGAAGGAAGAAGAAGGTCAGCCCGACATCTTCAACGAGCTCGCGGTCGGCTTCGTGAGCTTCGTCGACGTCGTGGGCGAGGTCGCGAACGCGACGATCGCGCGCGGCGTGGCCACGTCGCGCGGCCTGCTCAAGCTCTACGAGCGTTGGCTCAAGACGCGGAGCGATCGGCTCGCCGACGCGCTCTCGTCGCACGGATTCGTGGCGCCGCGCGGAGGCGGCCGAGTCCTCTCGTGACGGTGACGAATCGCGACACCGCAGCGCTCGAAGGAAACGGCGCAGGGCTCGTGCGCGAGATCGCGCTCGCCGCGCGCATCCAGCGCGGGCTCGAGACGCTCTACCGGCTCGATCGCGCGGCCGACGTCGACGCGTTCGTCACGCACGCGGGCGAAGGCGAGCGCGAGGCGCTGCTCGTCCGCGAATCCGAAGAAGGCCTCGAGCTCCAGCTCCGCGTGCCGCGCCTCGGCGCGCGCGACGTCGACGTCGACGGCCCCGCGCTCGATCCGCTCTGTCAGATCATCGAGGGCGTCAGCCACTTCGTGTACATCGCCGACCGCGCCTCGCAGAACCGCGAGGCGACGCAGCTCGAGCTCGAGATGCAAGCGGAGATCGACAAGTACGTGATCCTCGCCGCGTCGCTCCAGAGCTTCGACGAGAACACGAGCCGGCGCTTGCGCGAGCGTCTCTACGAGAACGTCACGTTCGTGCACGACGAAGACAGCGTCGAGGGGGAACGCTACCGGGTCGCGAACGGCTGCGCGCGGAGGTTCACCGCGCGCCTCGAACGCGAGTACGTCGCGCGCGCGCGCTTCGGCGAGCTCCAGGGCGCGCTCCGCCGATTCTTCCACATGGGCCAGGGCGAGAAGCTCCGGGCGGCGTGAGGCTGAACGGGCCGACGTCCACCCGGAACGGGGGGCGTTCCCCGCGAGCGCCGCGCGACGCCGATTTTTCGCGTACTTGCACGCCGGCGGCGGCGGCACGGAGGCTGCTGGAGAGCAGACCATGAAGATTGGCAACGTGGCTCTGGTCTCGGTGGTGGTGGTCCTCGGCGCGGTGACGGGCTGCTCGGCGAGAGCCGACGGCGAAGACGACGGTCGGCTCAGCGAGAGCGAGTCGCTCCTCATCTCCGACGCCGACGACGCGAACGAGAACGAAGACACGCTCGAGGGCGCGATCGAGGAGCCGCTCAGCGGCGCCGATCCGTCCGATCCGGGGAGCCCCGCCGACGGCGACACCGACGACGCGGTCATGGGCAAGGTCCGCACGAACCCCGGCCGATGGTTCAAGCCGGCGGGCTGCATCACGACGACGATCGTGGGCAACGTCGCCACGCACGTCTTCGCCGGATGCACCGGCCCGTACGGGCTCGTGAGCTTCAACGGGACGATCACCTCGACGTACGAGCGCGGCGGCGCCGCCCTCACGGTCACGCACGAGGCGACCGACTTCAAGGTCAACGGCGCGAGCGTGAGCGGCAAGCGCGTCGTGACGTACACGCGCAGCGGCACCACGATCACGCGCACGCGGAAGGGTTCGTGGAGCGGCGCGACGAAGAGCGGCGTGCCCATCACGCACACCGCCGACTTCACCATGACCTACGATCCCACGACCAAGTGCATCACCCGCGAGGGCAGCGGCACGACGACCATCGGCGGGCGCGAGCTCTCGATCGACGTCGCCGGCTACAAGCGCTGCGGCGTCGGGAGCCTCGGCTGCCCCGAGGGCGGCACGATCACGCTCTCGCGGACGAAGAGCGAGAACGCCGCGAGCGTCACCGTCGAGTTCCTCGGCGGCCGCCAGGTGCGATACACCGGCCCGCGCGGCGGCCGACTCACGCGCCTCTTGATCTGTCGCAGCGCCTGAGTCGGCGTCGTCGTCGGCGCTCGCACTTTTTGCCTTCGTCGAGGGATCGATCCCTCGACGAGGCGCGCGCGCCTCATGGCGGCGCGCGAGTCGAGGCGAGCGAACCGCAGGAGCGGATGTCGGCAAGCGTGAGCGTCGGCGCACGACGTTCCCGCTATTTCATTGCATGGTGCACTTTTTCCGCGAGAGCGCCGGAAAAGGTGACGCGCACCGACCATGCACGTCGATCTGCCCACCAAACTGCGGCTTAGGCCTCGAATTCTCATTCCGCGATCGCGACCCGAGCGTCAGACTCCTGCCCACGTTCGGCAGTCGCGTTTCCCGGGGGCGGAAACGCACAGGTGACGTGCGTCTCGAGACCCCGGAGGAGAGCCATGAACACGTGGGGACCGCGCGCGCAGAGCGCGCTCTGCATCGCCGCCATGATCGTCGCGTCGGGGGCCGCGGCGTGCGCCGAGCCCGATGACGATCTCACGCCGACGCGCGAAGAGCAGCTCGGCGAGTCGGTGTCGCAGCCGATCGTCGGCGGGCAGCCGGCGACGGCGTACACCGAAGCCGCGCTCATCAACGGGCCTGGGCACATCTGCTCGGGCGCGGTGATCGCGCCGAAGGTCGTCCTCACTGCGGGTCACTGCGTCGGCAGCGGCACGTACACGGTCGTCGCGCCCTACGCGGGCAACCAGAGCGCGAAGGGCTCGCAGGTCTGGACCGACTACGTGCAGCAGGGTCAGTACGTGAACCCGAACAAGCTCGACGTGGCGGTGATCATCCTCGACAAGGCGATCACGCTCTCGACCTACCCGACGCTCGCGAGCGCCGCGGCGCCGCCCGGCACGAAGGCGATCAATGTCGGGCGCATCAGGAACGGAACGGCCTCGTACACGGGGCTGTTCTACGGCGCCGAGGTCACGCTCCGGAACGGCGCGTCGTACGGATTCTCGACGGCGTACGTGTCCGAGGAGATCATCCAATCGGGAGACTCCGGCGGGCCCGTGTACGTCGGCAGCGGCGCGTCGAGGAAGATCGTCGCGGTCAACTCGGGCGGCGGCGGAGGCACGCAGGTGCTCGCGCGCGTCGATCTCGCGTACGCGAAGATCCAGCAGCTCATCGCGGCGAACGGCGGAGCCGGCGGCAGCTCCGCAGGCTCGGGCAGCGGCAGCGGCTCGGGCAGCGGCGGCAGCTCCGGCAGCAGCTGCACGGGCACGCCCGAGGTCGAGCCCAACGACACGTCGACATCGGCGAACGCGCTCTCGGGGACGCGCTGCGGCGCGCTCTCGAGCGGCAGCGACGTCGACTGGTACGGCTGGACGGTCTCCGGCGCCGGCGTCAACTACGCCGTGGAGCTCACCACGACGGGCGACGCCGACGTCCTCATGTGGAAGTGGACCGGCAGCGCGTGGAGCAAGATCGCGAACACGTCGGCGACGAAGATCGCCGCCACCTCGACGGGCCCCGGCGACTACGTCATCGCGGTCCGTTCGCAAGGCGGCAACGCGCAGCCCTACGCGATCACGCTCACGAAGTGAGAGGCTCTCAGGGTCTGACGACAAATGGTCGTCAGACTGCCTGTTCCGACGCGCTCGAAGACTCGCGCTCTCAGAGCCCCATCAACTTCGCGACGTAGTAGCGCATCGTCTCGGTGGTTCCTCCGCCGATGCGGAGGAGCCGCTGATCGCGCCACGCGCGAGCGATGTGGTACTCCTCGACGTAGCCGGCGCCGCCGTGGAACTGGAGGCACTGGTCCATGATCTCGCTGCCGAGCTCGCCGACGAAGATCTTCGCCATGCTGATGATCTTCACGGTCTCGAAGCTGATCGGCTCCTTCTTCACGTAGCGCTCGTCGTTGTACATCTCGACCGCGCGGTACGTGAGCGCCTTCGCCGCCTCCAGCTTCGCCTGGAGGTCGACGAACTTGTGCTGCCAGTACTCGCGCTTGATGATCGGCTTGCCGAACGCCTTGCGCTCGCGCCCGTACGCGATCGACATCTCGATCGCCGCGTTCAGGCCGGCGCACGCGCTCACGCACGCGATGAGCCGCTCCGTCTGGAAGTTCTGCATCAGGTACATGAAGCCCTGGTTCGGCTCGCCGAGCATGTAACGCTGCGGAACGCGCATGTCCTCGAACGCGAGCTCTGCGGTGTCGCTCGCGTGGTTGCCGACCTTCTTGAGCTTCTTCGAGACGCTGAAGCCCTTCGTCTTCGCCGGAACGAGGAAGAAGCTGCAGCCGTGCGCGCCGGCCTCCGGGTTGGTCTTCACGAGGAGCGTGACGAAGTCGCAGCGGCAGCCGTTCGTGATGTACGTCTTGGCGCCGTTGACGATCCAGTCGTCGCCGTCGCGCTTGGCCCACGTCTGGATGCCCGCGACGTCGCTGCCGGCGTTGGGCTCGCTGACGCCGAGCGCGACGATCTTCTCGCCCTTCAGCGCGGGCCGGAGAAACTCGTCGATCTGCTCCTTCGTGCCGAGATCGCTGATGACCGGCGTGGCCATGTCGCTCTGGACGAGCAGCCCCATCGAGACGCCCGCCGACATGCCTTTGTGGAGCTCTTCGGCCTTCGCGACGCTGAACCAGTAGTCGCCGCCGGCGCCGCCGTGCTCCTCGGGGTAGTGCGCGCCGAAGATCCCGAGCTCACCCGCGCGCTTGAAGACCTCGTTGGGGAAGAGCTCCGCCTTCTCCCATTCGTCGGCGTAGGGAGCGAGCTCCTTCGTCGCGAACTGACGGACGGTGTTGCGGAAGTGATCGTGCTCCTCGCGAAACGGGCTCGGCATGCGATAGTTCGTACACGAAACATTCAGGAGTGCAAGATCAACCGTCGGATCGCGGGGAAAAGCCTCACTTGATCTGCGACGGCGGCACGAGGTTGGCGATGGGCGGGACCTCGCGGAGCGCGGCGATGAGCGCCTCCTTGTCGTCTCTCGTCAAGCCGCCGTAGTACGACCACGGCATCACGTAGAGGAGACGGCCCGCCTTGTTCTTGCCCTCGTCGAAGACGCGCCGGAGATCGTCGTCGCTGTAGGCGCCGATGCCGGTCGCCTTGTCGCTCGTGATGTTGGAGGCGATGGCGACGCCCTTGTCGTCGGGCAGCGGGAAGCGCGCGCCGCCGGCGAGCGCGCCGCCCGGGAGCTTCTGCATGCGCTCGTTCACCTTGTCGTGGCAGTCGTTGCACGAGCAAACCGCGAGGAGCCAGCGACCGCGCGCCAGCTTGTCGGACGGCGAAGGCGGTGGCGGCGCCGCCGCCTCGACCGGCTTGGGCACCGCGCGCACGAACATCGATACGGGGAAGCTCAGCTCGAGCCGACCGGGATCGTTCTTCACCGCCGAGAGCGTCTTCAAGTACGCGACGATCGCGAGCGCATCTTCGTCGGTCAGCGTCGACGCGTACGTCACGAACGGCATCTGCGGAAAGAGCGGACGGCCGTCGCGCGAGACGCCCTCGCGCATGGCCCGCACGATCTCGCCGTCGGTCCACTTGCCGAGGCCGGTCTCTCCGTCCGGCGTGATGTTGGGCGCGCGGAGGCGCCCGGGAAAGCCGGGCAGCGCGCCGAAGTCGCGGCCGGCGCCGAGCTTGCCTTCCACCGGCGGCTCGCCGGGCACGCCCTCCTGCACGGGCGAGTGACAGCCAACGCACGCGGCGACGTTGTGCGTGAGGTACTTGCCTCGCGCGATCGCCTCCGGCGTGGTCGGCGCCCTCATGTCTGCGGCCGCGCGCGTCTTCGGCGACAAGACGTAGAACTTCACGAGCACCCCGATGACGGCGAGCGCGACGAGACCGAGGAGGCCTCCGAGGATTCGGACGATCCACTTCTTCATTTCGTCTTCTCCGCCTCGAGCGCCCGAACGTGCGCGACGAGCGCGTCGAGCTGCGCGTCGGTGAACGTGGCTCCGAACGGAGGCATCCCGCTGCCCTTGCCGTTCACGATCGTCATGCGGATCTGGGGATCGCCGTGCGATCGCTGGAACGCGGGATCGCGGAGGTCGCGCGGCGAAGGCCCTCCCTCGAAGAGCGGGAGGCCGCCGGACCCGTCGGCGCCGTGACAGCGTGCGCACGCGTTGGCGAACAGGTCCGCGCCCTCCGACGAGGTGGCCGCCGCGCTCCGCTTGCAGCCGAACGCGCCGAGCGTCAGCGCGAACGCAAGCGCGATCCGAAGCATCGCGCGCAATCTGCACCGCCGCGGCGAGGGGTGTCAATCGGTCATGCGTTCGCTATCGTCACGCGCCATGAGCGAGGTCGCCGTCGCGGTCACGGGAGCAACGGGGTTCATCGGCAGCGCGGTCGTGCGCAAGCTCCTCGAGCAGAAGCGAACCGTGCGCTGTCTCGTCGAGCCGGGCGCGAACGCCGCGAACCTCGACGGACTGCCGGTCGAGCGCGTGAGCGTCGACGTCACCGATTTTCCGGGCATGAAGAGGGCGCTCGAGGGCTGCTCGAGCCTCTTTCACCTCGCGGCGATCTACAAGACGTGGCTGCGCGACGAGGAGATCATCCATCGCGTGAACGTCGAGGGCACGACCGCGACGCTTCTCGCCGCGCAGCACGCGAAGGTGAAGCGCGTCGTCTACACGAGCTCGATCGCCGCGATCGGCCTCGCCTCTGGTGGGCGAGGTCTCGCCGACGAGAGCACGAAGTTCAACCTGTTCGACGTGGCCAACCCGTACATCCTCACGAAGTGGCAGAGCGAGCGCATCGCGATGCGGTTCGCCGAGAGCGGGCTGCCGGTCGTGATCGTCAACCCCGCGTTCCCCTTCGGCCCGCGCGACATCGCGCCGACGCCGACGGGCGGGATCATCCTCGCGCTGCTCCGCAGGCAGGTGCCGGCCGTCACCCCGGGCGGCATCTGCACGATCGACGTCGACGACTGCGCCGAGGCGCACCTGCTCGCCGAAGAGAGGGGCCGCGTGGGCGAACGCTACATCCTCGGCAACGACAACGTGACGATGAAGGAGCTCTTCGAGATCACGGCGAAGGTCGCGAACGTGCCGTGCCCGAAGCTGCCGATGCCCGGCGTGCTCGCCGCCGGCGTCGCGCTCGGCATGGAGCTCTGGGCCGATCACGTCTCCCACAAGGAGCCGCCGGCGACGTATCGCTCGATGCGCTACACGCAGCGCAACGCGTTCTTCTCGAACGCGAAGGCCAAGCGCGAGCTCGGCCTCCGCACGCGGCCGCTCGAAGAGACGATCGCGCGCGCCGTCGAGTGGTTCCGCGGCGACTTCCAGAAGCTCCGCGGCTGACGCCTACTTCTTCTTCTTCGCCGCGGTCTTCTTCTTCGCGGTCGGCTTCTTCGCCGCGGTCTTCTTCTTCGCGGCCGGCTTCTTCGCGGTCGGCTTCTTCGCCGCCACGCGCGCGACGGGACGCGCCGCGGGCTTCGTCGTCTTCTTCGCCTTCGCGGCGACCTTCGCCTTCGGCTTCGCCGCGGACTTCGGCTTCGCCGCGGACTTCGGCTTCGCCGCGGACTTCGGCGCCTTCGGCGCCTTCGCGCCTCGCTCCGACGCCGGCAGCGGCTTGGCCGCGCCCGAGGTGCCGTTGATCGACGGCCTCACGACGCCCTCGCGCTGCTTGATGCGCGCCTTCAGCGTGTGGCGGATCTTGTCGTCGAAGTCGTCGAACTCGAACGGCTTGTCGATGTACGCGTCGGCTCCGTAGAGCGGGCTCGTCATCTGATTCAGGTTCTCGCCGATGCCGGTCAGCATCACGACGCCGGTGTGCGCGAGCGCGACGTCCTCGCGAATCTTTCGGCACACCTCCCAGCCGCTCATGCCGGGCATCATCACGTCGAGGACGACGAGATCGGGCAAGTGCTCGCGTGCGAGGCGCCAGGCCTCTTCGCCGTCGGAGGCCTGAATCACCTCGAGCTTCGGTTCGTTCATCGTGCGGAGGTGCCGCGCGACGAGCTCCAGCATCGAGGGCTCGTCGTCGGCAACGAGAACGAGCGGGGGGGAGGTCGGCATGGTCGCAATTCTCGTTTCAACGAATCGCTCGGGTCAAGGGCCAGTCGCCCGCTACGATGGGTCATCGTGCTCTCTCGCGCCGCATACGCGATCGTGCTGGCCGCCGGGCTCTGCGCGTGCTCGCTCCTCGCCGACCTCGGATCGCTTCGCGAAGGAGACGCGCGCGCACCCGAGGAAGGGGGCGCCGACGGGTCTCTGCCCGACGGCTCGTTGCCCGACGCGCCCTCACCCGACGGGTCGCTGCCGCCGGTCGACGGCGGCGACGTCTACGGCGCCGCCGTGCGCGCGGACGCGCCGGTTCTTTGGCTTCGCTTCGAGGAGGCGAGCGGTCCTGCCGCGATCGACAGCGCGGGCGGGCTCGACGGCGCCTATTCGTCGAGCGGCGTCTCCTTCGGGCGCGCAGGCGCGATGGCGGGGAGCCGCGCCGTCAGGTTCGACGGCGCGACCGGAAGGCTCACGCTCGGCACACGCCACCCTTTCACCGGCACCGCGTCGTTCTCGCTCGAGCTCTGGGTCAACACCGAGAGCGTCGACGACAACGTACGGCGCCTCCTCGTTCGAGGTGTCGGCGACGGCGCGGGAACCGGCTACGGCATCCAGTCGTCGAGCGCCGCCACCGGCGGGCTCCTCTTTTATCGGCGCACATCCGGCGGCGAGACATACGCCTTGGCGCCGCCCCTCGTCGTGGGCCAATGGACCCACGTCGTCGTGACGTTCGCCCAGTCCGACCGCGCCCGCATCTACACCAACGGCGTCGAGCAGGGCGACGGCAACCCGCTCGGCTTGCTCGCCGATCCGTCCGAGAGCGTCCTCACCGTCGGCGACGCGCCCGGCGGCCTCTTCTACAAGTGGCTCGGCGCGCTCGACGAGGTCGCGATCTACGACAAGGCACTCACGCCGCAGCGGATCAAGGCTCACTTCGACGCGGCGAAGTAGTCACTCGCCCTTGAACTTCGTCGGCACGCGCGTCGTCGACTCGACGAGCTGCTTCGAGGCGTTCACGTGCTTCACCATCGTGGGCATGTGACCCTTCGCGAGCTTGAGCTTGCCTTGCATGAGCGCCTTGGTGGGGTCGATCTCCTTCTTGATGACCTCCTTCCACTGGGCGTAGCTCGCGACGACCACGAAGGGGGCCTTCTCCTCCGCCTCGCGCGCAGGCATGAGCTTGCACTCCCTGCACTCACCCTGGTGGACGTCGAGCCACATCGCGAGATCTTCGGCGAGACCGAGCGAAGGCTCGGCCTTGACGACCATCGCGACGACGCCGTGCGTCCAGTCTTTGCCGGCTTTCTTGTACTCGGGGTTCGCGTTGATCGCGTCCTTGTAGGCCGCCACCCACTCGGGGGAAGGAAAGTCGAGGCTCATGGTGCGCGCCTCTTATATCATCCGTGGGCGGAGCATGCGCGACCCGAATCCCTCGCGCCCAATCTCGCCCGGCGTTCGCATCCACGGACGAGGCAACAAGCGCCTCGACGGCGTGCTCGACTTCGTCGCGTTCGCGGCCAGGCCGATGCCGCTCGTCACGTTGCTCGACGAGGCGCCGCGGCGCATCGCCGACATCCTCGAGGCGACCGTCTGCTCGCTCTATCTCTGCGAGGGCCAAGGCGACGAGCTCGTCATGCGGGGCAACGTCGGCTTTTCGCCGTCGGTCATCGGGCAGGTGCGCCTCCACATCGGCGAGGGCATGACGGGCGAGGCGGTCGAGTATCTCCGCCCGGTGACGAGCGACTACGCCCCGGAAGACGCGGCGTACAAGCACTTCGAAGATCTCCACGAAGAGCGCTATCCGATCTTCGTCGCCGTGCCGATCCGCGGCAAGGCGGGCCCCCTCGGCGCGCTCGTCGTCCAGCGCGAGCAGAAGGCGTTCGAGGAGCGCGACATCGAGCTCCTGACCGCGCTCGGCGCGGTCATCGCCGCCGGCATCCGGCACGCCGAGCTCATCGACGCGCGTCGCGATCGCCCGGAGAGCGCGCGCGCGTCGCGCAAGGCCGGCGGAGGCACGCGCAAGGTGACGCTCACCGGTCGCCCCTTCGTCAGCGGCCGCGCGATCGGCGCGATCGCCGCGATGAGGCGGCCCGCGACGCGCCCGAGCGAGACGCGCCTCGAGCAAGACGTAAAGGAAGACCGAAGGCTCCTTCGCGGCGCGTTCGACGTCGCCGACAAGGCGATCCGCGCGCTCTCCGATCGCGCCAGGTCGATGCGCCTCGGCGGCGAGGCGGCGTTCCTGTCGACCTACGTCGAGATCCTCGGCGACATGCGCTTCCGCGAGCGCGCCGACGAGCTCGTCGCCTCGGGCACCGGAATCCCCAACGCGCTCGGACGCGTCGCGCGCGAAGTGACGCGCACCGCGGCCTCCATCACCCGCGATCCGTTCCTCGAAGAGCGAGCGCGTGACGTCGAAGATCTCTGCGACGCGCTCGTGATGCTCGCCGCGACCGACAAGCGCGCCGAGCTGCCGACCAAGGCGATACTCGTGGGCGACGCGCTCAGCGTGTTCGATCTCTTGATCTCTGCGCGCGCCCACCCCGTAGGCGTCGCCCTCACCGATCGCGGCGGAGGACCGCGCACACGAACCCTCCTCCGTCTCTTCGACGTCCCTGCCGTCGTGGGCGTCGAGGGCCTGTTCAAGTGGGCCTCGGACGGAGACGTGGCGCTCGTCGACGCCGACCACGGCCTGCTCGTGATCAACCCGTCGAAGGGCGAGATCGCCGCGCTCCGCGAGTACAAACGCGCGCAGGAAGAGCTAGACTGAGAGGCGACGAGCCGCCCAAGCTCGTCCGAGCGTCGCGTGTCGATGGAGAGATGGTCGTGACCCAGCCGCAGACGCCCGAGCTCCCCGACGTGGTCGAGTCCTCCGACGACGGCGATCGTCCGTCGATCACCGAGGTCAACGGAACGGTCGCGAAGTTCGAGATGGCCTACAGCCCGAACGTCGCCGATCGTTTCGCCTTCGGCCCGCCGATGAGCCAGCGCTGGCCGTCGTTGCTCTTCCTCGGCTTCGCGCTCTTCATCGCGGCGTTGGTGTTCGTCGCGTATCACGGGTCGAGCAACACGAGCCTGTACCGATGGGTCGTCGAGGGCGATCGTGGGCGCGTCATGGGCTCGGGCCCGCTCGCGTTCGTCATCTGCTTCGCCGCGCTCGGCACGGTGATCCGCGCGGCGCTCCGCGGCGTGGTCGTCACCGCCGACGCCGTCGAGGCGCGCTACCTCATCGCGGGCATCCCGAAGGTCAAGCGATGGCGCTGGGCGCAGATCGATCGCGTTCTCATCTCCGACACCGAAGTGATGTTCGAGCTGTGGAACGGCAGCTACGAGCGCCTGCCGCCCGTGCGCGATCCGAAGAAGATGGGCGATCTGCTCGCCGGCATCGCGACGGCGCGCGGGCGCCAGGTGACGCGCCTCTCTGCGGGCGCGGAGCATTAGCGCGTATACTGCGAGCGTGAAGAAGGCTGCTCTCGGCGTCCTCCTCGTTCTGCTCGCGGGGTGCAACAAGTTCGGCGTCAAGGGCGCCATCGAGGCGCGCCGCGCCGAGGTGCAGGCCAACCTCGATCGGGTGACGAAGATCGGCGCCTCGCTGGCGACGCTTCCGCCCGTGACCATCGACGCCGTGACGGTCGCGACGCCCGTCGTCTTCGTAGCGGCGTCGAAGGACGAACCGCTGCCCACCGCGACGCTCATCCACGCCGAAGACATCGCGGAGCTCGCGGCGCCGGTCCCTCACGCCGATCGCCTCTCCGACACGACGCTGCTCTCGGAGTGCGCGTCGCTCCTCACGAAGGGCAAGCACGTCAGCCCGTCGAACCCGAACGTGTTCGAGAACGTGGTGAAGAGCTACCTCGACAAGTGCAAGAGCATCAAGACGCTGTTCGTCGTTCGCACGCGCAAGAAGGAGTCGCGCGCGTTCGAGGGCGACGTCGTCGCGTTCGACCTCGCGTCGGGCAAGCACCTCGGCGGCTTCGCCCTCTCGGTCACGAGCGCCGGCCGAACGGCCAAGGTCACCAACACCACGACCACCGTGCAGCGCACGTCGGCGGCGTCTCGCCGGCGGCGCGTGATCCGGACGACGACGACGACGGAGAGCTACCAGAACGACGACGAGGCGCAGCTCCGCTCCGATCTCGCCGACGCGATCGACGCCGGCATCACCAAGACGATCCCGAGCGCGACGCTGGTCGAGTGATGCGTCACGACGATCGGTATGGTCAGAACGATCCCTCCACGCCGAGGCTCGGGATCGTCACCGGTCCGATCTCCTCGACCCTGCACGGCTCGGTGGACGCGTAGGCCTGCGACGGCGTCGCGTAGTACGGGCAGTCGACGCTCAGCGCCTCCTTGCTCAACGTCGCGTTGAGCCACTCGACCACGAACGAGATGCGCCCTTTCTGCCCGACCTGCCACCGCTTCTCGAGCCGGAGATCGAAGCGGTAGAAGTCGGGGAACCGCTGCTGATTGAACGGCGGGATCGGGATGCCCGACACCTGCCGCGAGTACGGGCGGCCGCTGTAGAAGTAGAAGCGCGCGCCGGTGCGCCAGCCCCTCCCGAGATCGTACGCGCCGATCAGGTTGAGCACGTGCGTGCGGTCGAAGTCGCTCGGGATCTCGGCCCACGAGACGGCCCGCGAGCGCCGGCTGAAGCCGTCGTAGAGCCCCGCGAGATCGGCGACGGTCGAGAGCTGGGTGGTGCGCGTCGTACGGCTCAAGGTGTACGAGAGCCACCCGGTGAGCTTCTGCGTGAGCGAACGGCGAAGGAGGATCTCGAGGCCCAGCGTCTTTCCCCGGACGCGCCGATCGACGCAATCGTCGTCGACCGTCCCGCCGCCGCCGTCGTCGAGGTTCGCGGTCTCGCCGCACGTCGTCGCGAAGTCGGTGAGCCCGAGATACTGATGATGGAAGAACGTCGGCGTGAGCGTGAACTTCCACGGGAGCTGGATCTCGAAGCCCTGGCTCACCTGCACGCTCGTCTGCAGACCTTGCGAGAGGCGCCCGATCTGGAGCCCGGGGATCGGGATGAAGAACGCCGGCGGCTGGTGCGACAGGCCGAAGGTCGACACGAGCGTGACGTCTTTGCCGAGCTTCAGGCGCGAGAGGAGTCGCGGATCGACCGCCGGCACCGCGGCGTTCGCGCTGCGGCGCTGCACGGTGCGCGACGCGCCCTCGAAGTTCCGCACCGACTCGTAGTAGTCGAAGCGCACGCCCGGCGTGACCTCCCAGCGCGGCGCCGCTTGCATCACCGCGTCGAGGTGGACGCCGGCCACGAGATCGTTGCGCGGCGGATAGAGCACGTTGCTGTTGCCGTTGACGCCGCCGCTGCGGCGACTCGTGTCGAGATCGTAGTGGTCGAGCATGACGTCGCTGCCTCCCCGCAGGAGGACGTCCTCTCCGAGGGGCTGCTCGACATAGAGCCGCGCGCCGATCATGCGATCCTTGACGCCGCGAAGCTCGTCGGTCCCCGTCTCGTCGCTGCCGACCGTGAGGGCGAGGCGCATGTGCCCGCGGTTCGGCAGATCGTGATCCCATCGCGTGTCGATGCGGTGAAACTGCGTCGCCAGCGCGGTGCGCACTTCGCCGCTCGGCCGCTTCTCGCCGAAGAAGTCGTACGCGCCGAACGCGAAGACGCCGATCGTGTCCTTCGGCGTGAGGGCCCACGTGACGCGGCCTTGGTAGTCCCAGTAGTCGAGCACCGCTTGGGGCGCGGCGAGCGAGATGATCGCGGCGGTGTACGAGTAGCGGCCGGCGACGAGCGCGGTGCCGCGCCCGTCGGCGAACGGCGTCTCGACGAGCGCGCCTGCGTCGAAGATGCGGATGTTGCCTTCGCCGTGGAGCTCGGCCGCAGGTCGGCGCGACTCGCCCGCGAGCACGCCGCCGGCGAACCGGCCGTAGCGCGCGGGATAACCGCCGGGGTAGAAGTCGACCTTGTCGACGAGCCCGGGGTGGATGACGCTCGGCCCCGCGCCCACGTGATAGAGGAGCGGGATCCGCACGCCGTCGAGGAAGTAGCCGTTGTTGCCGGGCGGCGCGCCGCGCACGAAGAAGAACGGAAGGCCGCTCATCATCGGCGTCACACCGGGGAGCGCCTCCATGACGCGGAAGGCGTCGCCGAACGCGCCCGGGACCTCGCGGACCTCCTGCGCGGTGAACGACGTCTGTCCGGCCTTCGTGCCCTTGCGTCCTCGGACCTGGACCTCTTCGACCGGTCCTGTCTTCGGCGCGGGCGGCTCGGCGGGAGGAGCCTCGACGGCGGGCGCTTCGGCCTGCGGCCCTGCCGGCGCCTCTGCGGCCTCCGGCGCCGGGGCAGACGGCTCCGCCGTCGCGGGCTGCGCGAGCGAAGGGCTGGCGGTGAAGAGGGCGGCCGCCAAGGCGGAGATGAGGCCTGCGGCCGCGCGCTTCACGTTCCCGCTCGCCACTCCTCCTGGACGGCGCTGCGCAGGCTGTCGTCGACGAGGATCTCGACGGCCGTGCGCGCGAGGGCCTTGGCCGCATCGCATGCCGTTCGCAATCCGCGATCACTGCCCGCGGCGTCGGCGAACCGGTGCTGGTGACACAAGGCTTCGTTCTCGTCCACGATCGCAAGGTAAGGATGAATCGACGGGACGACGTGAGATACGTCACCCATGTCGGTGCTTCCCGCGCCGACGCGCGCGTCCGTTTCGCGCGCTTTGCGTCCGCCGGCCTCGAGGTGTGCGCCGAAGCGCCGCGCCATCGCCATGTTGTTGCGCATGTCGCGGTAGCCCTGGCGAGCGACGATCTCCACTCGCGCGTCGCTCGCGATCGCCGCTCCCTTCGCGCAACGCTCGACGATCGCACGGACGCGCGCGAGCTCTTCGGTGTCGCGCGCGCGCACGCTGAACTCGCACGACGCGAGCTCGGGGATGATGTTGACCGCCTGACCGCCGTTGGTGATGTAGCCGTGGACGCGCACGCCGTCCTTGAAGTGAACGCGCTGGCCGTCGATGAGGCGGAACGTATCCATGCACGCGGTGAGCGCGCTCTTGCCGTCCCACGGCGCCGCGGCGCCGTGCGCGGGCGCGCCGTGGAACGTCATCGCGAGCCACACGCTCGCGAGCGCCGGGTGCGCGAGCACGTCGCGATCGAAGGGGTGAAACATCATCGCCGCCGCGAAGCCGTCGAACACGCCGGCCTCGATCATCTTGATCTTGCCGCCGCCGCCTTCTTCCGCGGGCGTTCCGAGGAAGACGACCTCGCCGCCGGAGACGTCGACCACCGACGCGGCCGCGAGGAACGCGCCGACCGCGCTCGTGGCGATGAGGTTGTGCCCGCACGCGTGACCGATGTCGGGCAGCGCGTCGTATTCGCCGAGGATGGCGACGCGCGGTCCCTTCCGGTCGCCCTTGCTCGCCCTCACGGCGGTCGACATCCCCGCGAGGCCGTGCTCGACCTCGAAACCGCGAGCGCGGAGGAGATCGGCGATCCACTTGGCGGCCTTGTGCTCCTCGAAGCGGAGCTCGGGGTTCGCGTGGATGTCGTGGGAGAGCTTCGCGAGCGTGTCACGCTCGCGGTCGATGGTCGCGTCGATGGCCTTTTCGATGTCGGAGGAGAGCGTCATGGCGGCGCCTCGTTCGGTACACGCGCGCAACGGCCGCGGCAAGTGAGCGCGAACGAGGCCGTTTTTCCCCGGGTTCTGGTATCACCTTGGGGGATGAACACGACCGGCTCCTCGCGGGCGCTCCTGGCCATCGCGCTGTCGATCGCGGCCGCGGCGTGTCGCGATCAGCCCGGGCCGACGGCGCCCCCGCTGCCCGCGGAGCCGCCGGCGCCCGTGTCGGCGAACGCGCCGAGCACGACGCCGAGCGCCGACGCGGGCGGCCCGTTCGTCGCCGAGCGGATCCACGGCGAGGGCGTGGCGATGGGAACGCACCTGGCGTACGCGGCCTACACGACGCCGGCCGCCGACGCGAAGAAGACGCGAGAAGCCTTCGAGGCGGCGACCGCGGAGATCAAGCGCGTCGAAGCCGTGATGACGACGTGGCGCCCCGACAGCGAGATCTCGAAGATCAACGCCGCCGCGGGCAAGAGCGCCGTCGCCGTGAGCGACGAGACCTTGGCGATCGTCAAGGAGTCGGTGCACACGAGCGAGATCTCGGAGGGCACCTTCGACATCACGTTCCAGACGCTGCACGGTCTCTGGAAGTTCGACGAGGATCTCGATCCCCACCCTCCCGCCGACAAGGACATCAAGGCGCGCCTCCCGTTCGTCGGCTACAAGCACATCAAGATCGACGAGGCCGCCAAGACGGTCATGCTCGCCAAGGAGAAGACCAAGATCGGTCTCGGCGGCATCGCCAAGGGCTACGCCGTCGACCGCGCAGTCGCGGTGCTCGAGAAGGCCGGCCTCACGTCGTTCTTCGTCCAGGCGGGCGGCGACCTGTTCGCGCGCGGCAAGAAGCCCGACGGCACCGAGTGGCAGGCGGGCATCCGCGATCCGCGCGGCGACGAAACGAAGTTCTTCGCCAAGCTCCCGCTCTCCGATCACGCGTTCAGCACCGCCGGCGACTACGAGCGCAGCTACGTGATCGGCGGCAAGCGATACCACCACATCATCGATCCGCGCACGGGCTACCCGGCGACGGCGTGCCGGAGCGTGACGATCTGGGCGCCGACGGCGTTGCTCGCCGACGAGATCGACGACGCCGTCTTCATCCTCGGACCGGAGAAGGGCATGAAGCTCGTCGAGTCGATCGACGGCGTGGGCGCGGTGGTCGTCGACGCGAAGAACAACCTCTGGGTGTCGAAGCGCCTCCACGGCAAGGTCGAGCTCGTGGGCGTTCCCTCGAGCGGGATCTGATCGACACGCGTCAGACGGTCAGCGGAGCGTGAGGAGCAGGCGCGCGGCGTCTTCGAGATCGCGCGCGCTCTGCACCTCGAGCACCTTCGTGCACTTCGGCGCGTAGCGCGACATCGCGCTGTCGCCGGTCGCCCACAGCGGGCGCGCCTCGGGGCAGAGCCACACGAGCGCGCGCGCGCGCGCCCGGATCGCGTCGAGCACCTCGGCGCCTTCGTTCTGGTAGTTGGTGCGGCCGTCGCCCAGGATCACGACGGTCGTGCGCCGATCGACGTCGGGCAAGACGCGCTCTTCGAACGCGCGGAGCACGCGCCCGTAGCTCGAGTTGTGCGTCACGGGGATCACCGCGCCCGAATAGGCGCGCGTCAGCGCCGTTTCGATCGGTTCTTCGGCGAAGAGGCGCGTCGTCTCTCCGAGCTCGCTCACGAAGACGAACGAGCGCGTGCGATCGAACAGCTCCTGCGCGGAGTACGTCAGCTCGAGGAGGAAGCGCGCGACGCTGCGGACCGAGTCGCTCACGTCGCACAAGAGAACGAGACGAGGCTTGTCGCGCCGGCGCGCGCGGCGCGCGAGCGTCAACGGAACGCCGCCGGTGCGCATCGCGCGGCGGAGCGTCGCGTGCGCGTCGACGCGGCCTTTGCGCGCACGACGGCGGCGAACACGCTCGCCTCCGCGCAGCCGCTGCACGAAGACGCGCACCGCGCGGCGCACCTCCTCGATCTCCGCGCCGTCGAGCGAGGCGAAAGGCGCGGAGAGCACGTCGTCGCCCCGCTTCGCGTCGGCCTCGCGCTTCTCGAGCGTCGCGTGGACGAAGCCGCGAACGTCCTCGGCCGCGAGCTTGACCTCCCGCTCGAGGATCGCGACGAGCGCGTCCGCGCGATCGGCGCCCATCGCGTCGGCGAGGCGGACGCGAAGCGACGCGAGCTCGCCGCGCGCGCGCCACGTGCCCACGTGCTCGAGCAGGCGATGCACGTAGAAGCCCGATTGCAGCGGGCTCTGCATGGCGTCGAGCATGCGCGCGCTGCCGGCGAGCTGGAGCAGGCGATCGAGCTCCGCGCCGCGATGCACGAGCGGCCCGATCGCGGCGTCGGGCGTGGTCGTCGCGATCGCGTCGAGGATCTCCCGGAGCGCGTCGATCTCGCCCTCGGAGAAGCCCTCCGCGGCGAGCCTCTCCCAGAGCGTGCGCCTCGGCTCGCGCGCGAAGAAGGCGTCGAAGGTCGCGTCGAAGCGCGCCCGATCGCGCGCGCGCTTCACGATCACGGCCTCGAGCGCGCCGCGCACGTCGTCGCGCGAGCCGAGCCCCACGGCACGCACGGCGCGCACGGCGTCGATCGCCTGCGAGGTGGCGATCTCGAAGCCCGCGCGCCGGAGCATCCAGAGGAGCTCGTCGATCACCCGCAGCGGTGCGCGCACGTCCGCCATGCGATGCTTTTAGCACCGCCGCGGTTTTCTAGCGCGCGGGCGGTCGCGGCGCGCTCGGCGCGGGCACGACGGGCGCGACCGGCGCGCCCGCGTTCTCGGCGAGGAGCTGACGAACCTGAGCCTCGAGCTTCGCCTCGCCGCTGGGATCGAAGCCGACGAAGACGTCGCGCACGACGCCTTTCTTGTCGACGAGGAGCATCGTCGGCAGCCCCGTGATGCCGTAGGTGCGGCTCGTGTCGCCGTCTTTGTCGACGACGATGCCGTAGCGCATCTGGTGCTTCTCCGCGAAGACGGCGGCCTTCTCCGCCTCGTCGGTCGTGATGCCCACGACGCTGAGCCCTTGCGCGCCGAGCTTGTCTTTGAGCGCGCTGAGACGCGGCGCCAGCATGCGGCACGGGCCGCACCACGAGGCCCAGAAGTCGACGAGCACGACGCGCCCCTTGAGCGACGCCATCGACGCGGGCGCGCCGGCGAGCGGCGTCACGTTCTGCCAAGCGGGCGCGGGCGCGCCGACGAGATCCATCTTGAGGATCTCGTCGCCCGACGGGCGCGCCGCGAGGACGATCGACGCGCTGACGGGCGTGCCGCGGCGATCGAGATCGATCGACGCCGTGTCGCCGACCTTGCGGAGGCTCACGGCGCGCGTGACCTGAGCGGGCGCGGTGATCTTCACGCCGTCGATCACGACGATGCGATCGCCCGCGCGGATGCCTCCACGATCGGCGGGCGAGCCGCGCACGACGTGCTCGATCTTCACGCCGATGTCGCCTCCGCCGTCCATCGTGACGCCGAGCCACGGCGTCGACGCCTGGAGCGGGCCGAGCGGCGGCAACGGCATCGGCTGGGCGTGCGCGACGGGCGAGAGGGCGATGCCCGCCGCGAGAGCGACGGCTCCGAGGATTGCGCGCGCCATGTCCCTCAATGGTGACCCACAAAAGCGACGTGGCGCTACCCGAGAGGGAAGCGCCACGGACAAGCTCGGCAGTTACAGCCGGAACCCAACAAGCCAGCGAAGAAAGTCAGAACAAGGAGAGAGAAGCCTTACTCAGCGCGAAGGAAGGAAGTCCGCCGTCAGACGTTTCCGGAGTGGCATCCCAAGGGAGTCAGGAGCCGACCCCGTCAACCGACGATGCGACGAGCAGCCCAGCACCTCGCGCCGTCGTCACTGTTCTCGCCCCGCGATAAGTAAGCGAAAGGGTAAGGCGCGGGGCTCGAGCAGTGGATCACCCCTTGAGCACCACGCATGCCAGGTTTCGCTTTGTCCATCATTTCAAAGTCTTGATGGATCTCGTTCGGGTGCTCGAGCCGACGGGCACTGTCAGCGGGGTCAGCGTGAGGGCCCCCCCTTGCACTCTTTTCATACCTGGCACGAGTCTTTCGGTATCGGCTGAAGTGGGCGCCGTAAGCGCGTGTGCGCTTCGTGAATCATTGACACTCTAGCCGTGGCAAGTATGGTGCGCGGCCGCGAGCGCTCCTCATGAAGAGCGGCCGCGGATGCGCCCGTAGCTCAGCTGGATAGAGCACTGGTCTACGGAACCAGGTGTCGGAAGTTCGAATCTTCCCGGGCGCGCCAGCAGCATGCACGACGACGAGCACTGGATGCGGTGCGCGCTCGCGGAGGCCGATCGCGCGTCGGCGAAGGGCGAGGTCCCCGTCGGCGCCGTCGTCGTCGGCGCGAGCGGCGAGCTCCTCGCGACCGGGCACAACCTCCGCGAGACCGACGCCGATCCCACGGCGCACGCGGAGATCGTGGCGATCCGCGAGGCGGCGCGGAAGATCGGCGCGTGGCGCCTCGAAGGCGCCACGCTCTACGTGACGCTCGAGCCTTGCGTGATGTGCGCGGGCGCGATGGTCAACGCGCGGATCGCGCGCGTCGTCTACGGCTGCGACGATCCCAAGGCCGGCGCCTGCAAGACGCTCTTCACCATCGGTGAAGACACGCGTCTCAACCATCGCTTCCCGATCACGCGCGGCGTGCTCGAGACCGACTGCGCGGCGCGGCTGAAGTCTTTCTTCGCGGCGCTGCGCGCGCTCGGGAAGAAGTGACGTTCTCGAGCGCGCTCATTCGAGCGGCTGCCAGCCGGAGTCGTCGTCGGCCGGATCGCGCCGCCCGCTCGAGACGGGCTTGCGCGGCTCCGGCCGCGGATCGCCCGGCCGGTAAAAGACGATCGGCTGCGCGGCGCCCTCGGCGTGCTCGGCGCGCGTGACCTTGCCGTTCTTCGCCGCGATCTCCATGAGCGCCGTGAGGTGGCGCATCCATCCTTCGCTGACCGCGCCCTTGTCGCGCAGCCGCCCGTAGCGCACCGGCGAAGGCATGAGCGACGCGAGGAAGAAGCACTCCGGCAGGCTCAGCTCCTCGGGCTTGCGCCCGAAGTAGTAATCCGCCGCGCGCGTGATGCCGTAGACGTCGGGGCCGAACTCGATGACGTTCAAGTACAGCTCCATCATGTCGTCTTTGCGGAACGCCTGCTCGAGGTAGTCGGTGAGGATGACCTCCTCGATCTTTCGCGAGAGCGTCTTTTCGCGCGAGAGAAAGAGGTTCTTCGCGAGCTGCATCGTGATCGTGCTCGCGCCGCGTACGAACCTCCGCGCCTTCAGGTTCGCGGCGACGCTGCTGCGGATCGCGGCGTGATTGAAGCCCTTGTGCCGGTAGAACGCGCCGTCTTCGGTCGTGAGCACCGCCGCGATCATGAACGGGCTGATCGCGTCGAGATCCGCCCACGACGAGGTGCCCGGTCCGGTCGTCGTGTCGCTCGGCGTGCCGTCGGGGTGATACGTGCGATAGGTGAACGCGCCGGAGAACCGATCGCGCGAGAGCTCGCGAGGGACCTCGGACATCCTGCACTGATCGGCGATCTGGTAATCGAGCGTCAGCTTGTCGATCGCGCGCGTGTCGAAGACGACGCGCGAGGTCGCGCCGAACGTGCCCGTCATCCGCGCGGCGCTGACCGTGGGGAGGAGACCGCGAGGTACGCTGTCGAGGAGCGCCTGGCAGGAGGCGGGCGCGACGTCCGCCGAGAGCGCGACCGCGAAGTGATCGCGCGTCTCTTCGATCGTGCCGTGCGATCGCACGTGGAGCGCGCCCATGTCGAGCTGCGCGTCGTCGACCCGGAGCTTGCCCGCGTCGTCGAGCAGCCCCTTCGCGCTGACGGCGAAGTCGAGGCCGCGGAGCGGCTCGTGCGAGAGCCGCGGCTGCTTGATCGAGATCGATCGGAGCGCGATCTGTCCGTCGAACGTGAGCGAATCGCCTGCGGCCGCGAGCACGAGCTGACCCTTGCCGGAGACGCTCCCCTTGGCGACGTCGAAGAGCCCCTTCGTGCCGTCTTTCACGCCGAGGAGCGCGAGCGAGACGGGGCCTCCGGAGAGGCGCACGGTGACGTCGCCGGCCGCGAGCGGCAGCTCGGCGTCGATCGAGAGCGGCGTGCCGCCCGCTTGCTGGGCGCCGTCGCTCGCGAACGTCACGTGCACGCGATCGGCGCGGCGCTCGAGCGAGAACGGCCCTGGACCGAACGCGAACGGATCGCCGCCGAGATCCAGCTTCACGGAGAGGCCGCCGATGTCGACCTTGCTCCCGTCGGGCACGCGCGCGCCGAAGGTCGACGCGAGGCCCGCGATGCGCGTGCGCAGATCGTGCAGATCGGGCAGCGGCAGCACGGGCTCCTCGGGCGCTGGCGGCGTGGGCGGCGCGGCCTTCCCGCTCTTCGCCGCCACGGTCTTTCCTCGCGTCTTCACGGCGACGGCCGGAAGAGGCGGCGGCGCGGGATCGACCTGCGCGCCGGCGTTCGCGACCTTCGCGGCGGGCGCGGCGGGCGCCGCGTGCGAGAGCGAGAGCGTGGTCGCGGAGACGCGGCGCGGCGCGCCGTCCATAGCGAGCTCGACGTCGGCGCCGGCGAGCGACATCGTCGCCTGACGATAGGACGCGGTCAGCGTCTCGCAGCCGAAGCGCATCGCGTCCTCGCCGCGCGCGAGCTTGATGCCGCTCCCCGTGACCTCTCCGCCGGACGGGAGCTTCCACGCGATCGCGAGGCCGTCGGCCGAGACGGGCGTGCGACGTCGCTTCGCGCCGGAGGCCTCCGCGGGAGCGTCTTTCTTGAAAGCGCGGAGGCGATCGGCGATCTCTTCGGGCTCGCCGTCGAGCTTGATCTCGCCGCCGTGCCCGGCGATCTCGCTCACGCTCAAGCCCGCGGTGAGATCGACGCGGACGTCGTCGAGGCGCACCTCCACGCCCTCGACGCCGCGCGGGCGCACCCGAACGTCATGGAGCGTGACCGCGAAGAACCCCGGACGCGCGCCGCCGACGGTCACGTCGAGGTTGCGGCGGGCGCCTTCCTCGACGACGCGGGCGCGTACGATCGGGCCGGCGGCCACGAACCCTCCGCCGAGGATCGCGAGCAAGCTCGCCGCCGCGACGAGGGCGGTCTTCTTCCGGAACGCGCGTCGCTTCGGAGCCGGCTCGCCGTCCGCCGTCTTCGGCGGATGAAAGGGCGTGGGGCGCGGACCGAGCATGCCCCATCCTAACGCTCGAGGCGGCGTATCTCATCAAACCTGCGAAAAAGGACGAAGGATCGCCTGCGGTCGCGCCATCCCGCCGCGCGCGGTCGCGCTATTCGAATGCGACCTCGAAGTCGCCTTCGCCCTCGAGCCGTTGCGGGATCGCCTTGAAGAGCGTGACGATCTCCTTCGTCCACGACCCCTCGCCCTTGCGGAGCGGCTCGAGATCGCGCGCCACCTGGACGAGCTCGGCCCGTCGCGCCGCGCTGAGCCCGAGCAGATCGGCCGCCTGGTCGAGCAGAGCCTTCTCCTTCTCGTCGACCTCGGCGTCGACGCCGCTCATCCATGCGGCGGCGACGAACGCGAACGCCTTGTCGCGCGCCGAGAGGTTCTCGACGAGCAGCTCCTCGAGCGGCATCGGCTTCTGGAGGATCTGATCGATGCGCCCGCGCAGCTCCTTGGTCAGGTTCAAGACCTCGGAGGCGGCGAGCACGCCGGCCTTCTCGTTGTCGTCGAGACGGCCGTCGGCCCAGGCCATCGTGACGAGGAGCGCGAGGGTTTCGGTGCAGGCGTCGGCGCCGATCGTGAGCCGCTTCATTGTCGCGAGCTTAGCCGGTCTCAGGGCTTCGTCACCAGGTCCTTCGGCGGCTCACCCTCGAGCGCGCCGAGGAAGGTGACGATCGCCTTCACCCGCGCGTCGTCGAGCTCCTTGCCCACTTGATGGCGCGCCATCAGCTTCACGTTCTCCTCGAGCGAGCTCATCGATCCGTCGTGGAGGTAGGGGCTGGTCTTCGTGACGTTGCGCAGCGTCGGCACTTTGAAGACGTGGCGGTCGACGTCTTGCTTCGTGACCTCGAAACGCCCGAGATCCTCGGCTCTTCCCGGGGCGACGGGCCATGGCTTGGCGACGCCGAGCTTCTGCGTCTGTGCGGCGCCGATGTACTTTCCTGCGTGGCAGGTCATGCAATTGGCGTCGAGAAACGCAGCGAGGCCGGCCTTCTCGGCGTCGGTGAGCGCCGACGCGTCGCCGGCGAGGAACTTGTCCCAGCGCGAGGGCGTGAGGAGCTTCCGCGTGTAGGCGCCGAGCGCCTTGCCGATGGTGTCCGTCGTGATCGCGCCCTTCTCGTCGGGGAAGGCCTTCTTGAACGCGGCGACGTACGCCGGGCTCGCCGCCACCGCCTGGACGAGGGCCTTGTCGCCCTGGCTCATCACGTCGGGCTCCGCGGCGTGAGCGATCACGAAGTCTTCGACGAGCGTCCCGCGTGCGTCCCATCCTTGCGCGAAGCCGCCGGCGGCGTTGAAGATCGTGGGCGCGTTGCGACGCCCTCTCTGCGTCTCGCTCGCGCCGTTCTTCGTCACGTCATGGCACGCGTTGCACGAGACGTCTTTGCCCTTCGAGAGCTTCGGGTCGAAGTAGAGCGTCTTTCCGAGCGCGACCTTCTCCGGCGTGAGCAGGTTGTCGGGTCGCTCGATCTTCTCCGGGAGCGGCGCGAAGACGGCGAGCTGACCGGGATCGAACGTCGGCGCCGGCGCGGCGGGCGCCGAGCTCGCGACGGCGGGCGCGGTCGTGGTGCTCGGTGTCGGCGCACCTCCCCCCTTGTCACAAGCAACGGCCGCGAGGATCCCGACGATCGCGAGCTTTCGCATGGCGGCGCCGGAGTATATTCGACGAGAAGGCGCTTGCGCTGCGCGACGCGCCCGCAATAATCGCCCCATGCGCATTTCCAGGACGGCGTGGGGCGCCATCGCCCTCGCGTTCGTCGTCTCGACGGCCTCCGCGCAGGAGAGCCCTCCGCCCGCGACCGAGCCGCCGAAGGCCGACGCGAACGTTCCCGGCGTCGGCATCAGCGAGGAGGCCAAGCGCCACTTCGCGGCCGGCGTCGCCCTGCTCCAAGACCCCGAAGGCGAGAAGGTCGAAGAGGCCTACCGCGAGTTCCGAACGGCCTACGATCTGTCGGGCTCGCCGAAGATCCTCGGCAACATGGGCTTCTGCGCGATGCGCCTCGAGCGCGACGGCGAGGCGATCGAGGCCTACACGCGTTACCTCCGCGACGTGCCCGACATCGAGCCCGACGAGCGCGCGCAGATCGTCCGCGACGTGCAGACGCTCTCGGTCGGCGTCGCGCGTCTCACGCTCGAGGTCAACAAGCCCGGCGCGCGCGTGCTCGACGTTCGCATCCCGGTGCGCGGCGAGCGCGTCACGAACACCTACGGCCCCGTCGACGGCAAGCTCGACATCGGCGTCCGCCCCGGCCACCACGTGATCACCGTGAAGCTCGCCGACCACGAAGACGCGGTCTGGGAGGTCGACGCGTTCGCGGCCTCGCGCGACAAGCACACCTTCGTCCTCAAGGAGCGCGTCACCGCGTCGCCGATCATGGCGGCGCCCGAGGCGCGCGCGACGCACGCCGGTCCGTGGATCGTCGTCGGCATCGGCGGCGCGATGATGGTCGCCTCCGCCGTGACCGGCATCGTCGCGCTCGGCAAAACGAGCGACATCGCGGATCGATGCCCCGGCGACGTCTGTCCGAGGAGCTTCGATCTCGAGAGCGAGCGCTCGTCGGCGAAGACGTTCGTGCGCGCGACCGACGTGCTCCTCATCGGCGGCGCGCTCGTGACGCTGGGCGGCCTCGGCTGGCTGCTCCTCTCGAACGGCAGCGAGAAAGAACCGCCGCGCGCCGCGCGCGCGCTCCTCGGCGGAAAGGTGGAGTTCTGATGCGCGCGCTCCACCTCGCGACCGTCTGGCTCGCCCTCACGACGAGCTCCTGCTTCGCCGTCACCAACCTCGACCGCTTCGACAAGAAGGCGGAGGAGGCGACGAACTTCAACGATCTCCGCCTCTCGGTCCGCGGGATGAAGTCGCACGTCGCCGAGCTCTTCGAGTACCGCATCGTCGACTCGACGAACACGATCCAGTCGCGCGGCTTCATCGTTCCCCTCGGGGGCGAGGAAGCGACGCTCTTCGCGCGCGGCGCCGTTCCCAAGATCAACGGGCCGTTCAACCTCGACTTCTACGCCGACCACGACAACTCGGGCGGCTACGACCAAGATCCGGCGAACCAGAAAGATCACGCCTGGCGCATCCCCTTGGCGACGCAGACGGTGAACGACGACGGCGCGTACGTCATCGTCTTCGATCACAACACCTCGTTCTCCTACCTCGCGAACCCGGCTCCGCCGCGCGAGGTCGGGAGCGCGGCGACCATCCGGCTCACGAACGTCGGCTCGCTCGTGGGCAAGCGCGTCGAGGTCCGCGTGGCCGACGCGAGCTCGAAGCGCGTGGTCGGGCTTTATCGGATCCCCGTCCTTCCCGACACGACCGGAACCGTCACGATGACGATCCCCGGCATGATCGAGGCGGGGGTGACGTACGCCGTCGAGGTCTACACCGACGATCGCGTCGCAACTCCTGCGTCCATCAAGGCTTTCCGGCTCGAGCAGATCTCGACGCAGGCGGGCTTGGAGGTGGATGTAGACCCTCAAACGGCCCCGGTCGTGACCGACGTGACGCCGCCCTAATCCTCGCCCGGATCGGCGGCCGCGCGGTATGCTGTACCTGGACTCTTCTGCATGCCGCTCGAACCCGGACAGATCGTCGAGGGGAAGTACCGTGTCGTCCGCCTGATCGGCGAAGGGGGCATGGGCACGGTCTACGAGGGCGAGAACACGCGCATCGGCCGTCGCGTCGCCATCAAGGTCCTGCACCAGCAGGTGGCGTCGATGCCCGAGTTCGTCGAGCGCTTCGAGCGCGAGGCGCGCGCCGCGGCGCGCATCGGGTCGCCCCACGTCTGCGACGTCTTCGATCTCGGCGACATGCCGAACGGCGATCGCTTCATCGTCATGGAGTACCTCGAGGGCGTCTCGTTCGAGGACAAGCTCGTCTCGCACGGCAAGTTCAGCGCTGCGCGCCTCGCGCCGATCGCGTTCGAGCTGCTCGACGGCCTCGGAACGATGCACGCGTCTCGCGTGATCCATCGCGATCTCAAGCCGGCGAACGTGTTCCTCCAGAAAAGCTCGTCCGGCCGCGGCGAAGTCGTGAAGATCCTCGACTTCGGCGTCGCCAAGCTCCTCCCCTTCGAAGGCGAGGTCGGCACGATGACGCAGACGGGCTCGATGATGGGCACGCCGCTCTACATGTCGCCCGAGCAAGCGCGCGGCGCGCGCGACGTCGACGCCCGCACGGATCTCTACGCGGCGAGCGTGATGTTCTATCGCGCGCTCACGGGCCACCTGCCGTACACGGCCGACACGCTGAACGAGCTGCTCTTCAAGATCGTGCTCGAGGATCCGAAGCCGCTCCGCCAGCTCGCGCCGACGGTCGACGAGGTCTTCGCCGAGATCGTCCACAAGGGCCTCGCGCGCGACATCGAGAAGCGCTTCCAGAGCGCGCGTGAGTTCCAGGAGGCGATCGCCGCGTGGGGCAAGGCGCAAGGGCGCACGAGCCTCGCCTTCGCGATCACGGTCACGAGCGAGCCGCCTCCCTCCGAGTTGCCGAAGGTCGCGAGCGCCCCCGCGCCGGAGGCCCCGGCGAAGGTGCCGACGCTCGCCACCTCGACCGGCGGCGGCACGCCGACCGCGTGGTCGGAGGATCCCGAGCTCGCCCGCCAGTCGTCGGCGTCGATGCGCGCCGCGACCGACGCGGCGGCGAGCAGCGCCGACGCGCAGAACGTGACCGGCGTCTCGAGCCCGCCCCCCGCGGAGCCTTCGGCGCGGTCGACCACGCCGAGCGCGGGCCTCGATCCTGCACCTCCGACGCCGACCAACGCGACGACCGCTCCCAACGCCGCCGAGCTCGCTTCTGCGGCCGAAGCGCGTGAAGCCGCCGCGAGGCGGCGCGCCTGGGCGATCCGCATCGGCGCCGGCGCTGCCGTGCTGGGCTTCGGCGCGGTGATCCTGTTCGCGCGCGGCGGCTCCTCGAGCGCGCCCGCCGCGACGACGACGCCCGTCGCGACGGCCCCGGCCGAGCCGACCGCGGTCATTGCCCCGACCCCGGCGCCCGCGGCCGAGACCGCATCCACTGCCGAAAACGCAGGCGAGCCACCGGCGGCGCCGAGCGCGAGCGCTGCGCCGAGCGCGAGCGCACCGGCGACGACGCCCGCGGGACCGCGCCCGGTGACGGTCGCGAAGAAGCCCGATCCGACTCCGGCGAGCGCGCCTAGCGCGCCGGCGACCGCGACGACCGCGGCAACGCCTGCCTCCGCGCCTCCGAAGCCGGCCGCGTCGGGCCGGAAGTTCCGCACGAACCTCGATTGACGCTCACCGGCGCTCGAGCTCCATCGACATCGAGCCGTCGCACACGCGGATCTGGGTTCCGGCGAGCCGCAGCATCACGCCGACCGAAGCGAGCAGGCAGAAGAGGAGACAGACCTGGAGCGTTCTCATGCGCTCCCGTCGGCCCCCCGGCCCGGCAGGTTGCGCCAAATCGTCCGCGGCCGGCGTTTTGGCCGGAAAAGGCCACAAAAGACGAAAGCCCCAGAGGGGGCTCCTCTGGGGCTTCCGAAAATAATCCCGGCGACGTCCTACTCTCCCACACGGCTACCCGTGCAGTACCATCGGCTCCGAAGAGCTTAACTTCCGAGTTCGGGATGGGATCGGGTGTGGCCTCTTCGAAATCATCACCGGAAATCTGTGGGTGCCGTGCGGCGCGTGGTGCGCTCGAGCACGTACCGAAATCCGTTGTCCTTTAGCTGTGTTCAGCGGGGCGGATTCGGGGTTTCGCAACCCGAATCCTGCACGCGACCTCGTCTTCCTTGCAGTCGACGAATCACACATATCGAGCGTTCATCACGCTCGCGTTCAGAGCGGCTCGCCAACTCCAAGGCTCAATGTTTGCCTTAGAGATATGGCCAAGCCTCACGACCTATTAGTACCGGTTAGCTCCGCGCCTTGCAGCGCTTCCACACCCGGCCTATCAACCTCGTGGTCTACGAGGGGTCTTTAGGGGCTTACGCCCGGGATACCTCGTCTTGTGGCCGGCTTCCCGCTTAGATGCTTTCAGCGGTTATCCGTTCCGTACATAGCTACCCGGCTATGCTGCTGGCGCAACAACCGGATCACCAGGGGTACGT